>NZ_FOOY01000019.1:35548-73728 GCF_900113325.1 Sporolactobacillus nakayamae
GAAAAGTCGAACCGAAGACTCGAAGTTGAACCTAACCATCGGAAAGTTGAACCGAAGCATCGGAAAGTCGAACCGAACATGATCAAAGTTGAACCGAATTCCCCAAACTCGTAACGAACCGAAGGAAAATCGTAACGAAAGAGCTCAAAATCGTAACGAAGTCACCCAAATTTGTAACGAATTTGCTGCGCACTCCGTCTTTACTGTTCACCAAGTTTAAGTTTTTCTTCAATCAAAAAGCATCAGGCACTTTTTGCCTGAATTTTCTGGACCATGGAAGATAGCAAAATTTTTTCTCAATGAATGAAGGATATAATCGATTATTGTCGAAATACTATCTATACCATTTCTATCCACTACGCATGACACCATCATTTTGCCCCATCGCATATTCCTTTGAACACACTGTCACTTATGTCAATAGCGCTATCCCCACTCATTCTCCGAAAGAAGGTTTGCCAATGCTTCTGATTTCCCGCAAAAATGACTATTTTCCCAGCTATCATCTCGACATGCAGCGCTTTTTGTTTGGAAGAGAGTTCCGTGCTGAGGAGTTGCCCTTTCCTGATAAAGTCGTTAAGGAGCATGTTAAGAATGGGTACGTCGCTGTCCGCCCTGGGATCGAGTCACTGAATGATAACATTTTCGATCTGTTGTCCGGCCGAAAGAAATGGCTATGCGCGCGCTGCGGTAATCGCGATCAAGAGGCATTCGCAACCTGCGCATGCAGCCATTGCCGAAAAAAATGTGTCTACTGCCGCCATTGCCTCACAATGGGAATCGTGCGCTCATGCACCAATCTCGTGACATGGATTGGACCTGAGCCTGAATCATGGACCTGTTCCACTCACAATGATGTACAGCTTTGCACATGGGACGGCCGTTTGTCGGACGATCAGAACGCGGCAGCGGCAGCGCTGGATCAGGCGCTGACGGCACGGGAGTCATTCCTGATCTGGGCAGTTACCGGAGCGGGAAAGACCGAGATTATGTACCAAGCGATCGAACATCAGCTGAAGAAAGGAAAGCACGTAGTTCTTGCGACACCACGCACGGATGTCGTTCGCGAATTATTGCCGCGTATGCGCGCGGCGTTCCCAAGCGTTCCGATAAGCGGCCTCTATGCGGGAAGCGACGATGTGCGAGCTGACGCTCCTCTTGTTCTGTCAACTGCGCATCAGCTCATTCGCTATTCAAAATGCTTTGATTGTGTATTTATTGATGAAGTTGATGCGTTCCCTTTCCACTTTGATCCGATGCTGGAATTTGCAGTCCGGAAAGCCGCCAAACCCGGCGCGCCGTTCGCCTATCTATCCGCTACACCGCCGGCAGCCTTAAGAAGCGCTTATTTGTCCGGGAGTCTGAGCGGTGTTAAGCTTTCTAGACGCTATCATGGACACCCACTGCCTGTGCCCCGTTTTCATTGGATCGGTGGCTGGCTGCGAGCGATTCAAAAAGGACAATTGCCCGTACCGCTTCGCGTATGGCTGACGGAAAAAATGGAACAAAAACGGCAAGTGTTCGTGTTTGTTCCATCGGTCACGTTATCGCGGGATCTGACAGAAATTTTACAAAGAGAAGCATTTGACCGAACTGTTGGCGTTCATGCTGAAGATCCGCATCGCCACACGAAGGTCGCCGATTTTCGTAATGGAAAAATTAATATTCTTGTGACCACAACGATCCTTGAGCGCGGCGTCACAGTTCCTGGTGTTGAGGTATGTGTTGTCGGAGCAGATGATCCTGTTTTTGACGAATGCGCGCTCGTTCAGATATCGGGACGTGTCGGTCGATCTGCGGAATACCCCGCTGGTGACCTTGTCTTTTTTCACAATGGCAAGACACTGGCGATGGTTCGAGCACTTGGACAAATCAAGCAAATGAACAAGGAAGGGGCGCTTTGATTGGCACTGTGCTTGTTCTGCAATGCCGAGCGTCGTGAACCGCTGACTTTTCGTACGCTCCTCTCTCCGGAAACTGAAGCAGGATTTTGCCCCGCGTGCCGTGATGGCTTGAAACGAATTAATCGACGCAATAACTGCCTCTATTGTGGACGAGATCTGTCTCTGCTTGATCAGGAAACGGTGCGTGATCGAATATGCCGAGATTGTGTTTGGTGGAGGAAGAGCGGTCGAAACGGGCTGTATGTCAAGAATTATTCCGTGTTCAGCTATAATGAATTCATCAAGGAAATAATTAACCAATTTAAGTTTCGCGGTGATTCGATTTTGGCGGATGGGTTTGCGTGTGACCTGAGGAAAACTTTCCAACGGATTAAGAAGGAGCATGGCACGCGCACTGCCTTTCGTTTATTGGACAAAATGGATGCATCATTTATTATCGTGCCGATACCGCTCAGCGCCGCGCGGTTGGCAGAACGCGGTTTTAATCAAGCCGAAGTGCTGGCTGAGAAAATGGGGGCTCCTGTCACGAACGCACTTGTTCGTGACAAGCATGAACCGAAGCAAAGTAAGAAAAATCGTCGGGAACGCTTAATGGAGCGCGTCACGCCATTTCGAATCAATGCGGACTATGCGTCGCTTATTGAGGGGGGAAAAGTGCTGCTGATCGATGACATTTATACAACAGGAGCGACTATACGGCTGGCAGCGGAAGCTTTAGCTCAAGCGAATCCCATCGAGATTGACTCGCTGACACTCATTCACGGATAAAGAAATAAAAGAAACAGGCTTTGCCATCCTTTTCGGTGACGAAGCCTGTTTCACTATGGTTAAAAAACGGATGACTTTCGATAGCTGACCGCCTGTTTTCCCATTTGTTCCCATGCCTGAATAAAAGTGGCGCGATCTGCGGTTGCGTTCTTTTTGCCAAGAGGATCATTGAAGAAAATATGGTTTTGATCATAACCGGTTACGAGAACCGAGTGTTCCTGATTTGTGACTTTTACGATCCCGCTCCTCGTGCGCCAATCATGAAAATAATTTTTTGCCAAAGGCTTGAAGGTTGCGTTTGTGATCACAACAACCGGAATTCCATTCTGCAGCTGAGCAAGTACGGCCGAATCGAACGACTTGCCGCTGAGGTCAATAATCCGACTCGGGAGATAGTGGCGGCCAAGCGAGGCGAGCGGTTCATGATAAACGCCATATCCGCGTTTGTCAAACTCTTCCATATTCCCAACAAAGCCTTCATCTGGATTTCCAAAATACCCATTTTGATAATACGGCACTCGGTTGATCGTGCGGGCTAACTCCATTTTGCCAACATGTACGCCCGCTTTTTGAAGAAGCATCGCGAGCGATGTAACTTCGCAGCCGCGCGGTAATTCGGGTTTTTGACGAATTTGCGGCGCATCGATTTGAACAGAACTTTTTTTCTTTGGTTCCTCGAAAGCTTCATCTTTAACTTGTTCCGCCTCATACGTCACGTCGGTAATCCATTTTTTTCCGATGGAACGGTTTTCAGGTGAGTAGAGCACAAAGAGCAGCATGGCGAGCAGGACATCTAATGCAAGAAACCAGCCCAGCCAATTTTTCTTGAATGTGCGCATCAGGGCATCTCCTTTCACTGCGCGGTTCATCAACTCGCTTAATTAAAGTCAGGTGTGGCGCGGAGAACCAGGTACCCGATTTCGTGTCATGTGAGTCGCGCTTTTGTATTCGGCCATCCGCCTCATAGCGCGAAAGCATAGCAGATGCTAAACTGAGTAAAATGACTGATGCTTTGTTAGTTTACCACCATGCCGGAATTCTCTTCTACTCAATTTGTGACAATGTCGCTAAAATTTACCGACGCTTAGCCGATAATACATTCAGGTGCGTTGTTTGAATTATGAGCATTTGCAGGCCGATAAACGGCAGGTACGTGACGTAAGGAGGAATTCGATTGGCTGAACTCGAAAATTGTAAGGAATGCGGAAAACTTTATGTCCGAGTAACTTCTCCGTACTGTCCTAACTGTTTAAAAAAACAAGATGAGATGTTTGAGACCGTATATCGTTTTATTCGCAAGCAAGAAAACAGAATGTCTACAGTCCCTCAGGTTCATGAAGCGACAGGTGTCGCTATAGATTGGATTTATCAATGGATCCGTGAGGGCCGACTCCAAACCACACTTTTCCAGAATCTGGGTTATCCATGCAAATCATGCGGACGATTGATTCAAACAGGCAGTCTTTGCGATCATTGTCTTAAGGATCTTGAGCGTGATATGGAACGCGCCCACATTGAATCGAAGAAGGCACCAAATTTAAAAGGTAAAACGTACCACACCTGAAATGTTCTGAAAACTAAAGGATTTCTCTTGACGACCGATATAAACTATGTACTGGATAAAAAGAAAACACATACATTCATTTGACAAATTATACGGTAAAATTCCTCTGAGATGAGGTGAATTCATTGAAAATTAATCGTTATCAGCCTGTACAACCCTATACTAATAATTATCAGACAGCGAAGTCGGACGAACAGAATTCGAGTACTTCCGGTCCGCTGAAGACAAATGATAAAGTTGAAATTTCAACTGCGGCGAAACGGTTGCAAGGGACACAGAAGCTGGAAGAAGCCAGGCAGGAAAAAATCGAACAGATCAAGGCGCAAGTGGAAAACGGAACTTATCATGTTCCGTCTGCCAAGATTGCGGAAAAGATGTACGGATTTTGGAACAAATAATACGGATGCGGCCGTGAGGAGTGAGGAAGCTTGTCTGTGGAGCGCATGAAAACAATAATGACAACGATGATCGAATGCCACGATGCACTTTACGCACTTGCTGTTGAGAAGACAGAGGCGGTTAAGGGCGGGAATGCTCCGGCATTAAGCGAGATCACGAAAAAAGAGAGCCCACTCGTAGAGAAATTACGCGCTCTTGAAAAAGAACGCTCGGCTATAGTTGAAGCGGACCTTGGCGATGACGGTGCGGGCGCGACCTTTGCGGAATGGGAACAAGCGGTTGTCGAAGAGAAAGAGCGCGGCGATTGGCAGAGAATATACCTTGATTTGGCGAATAGCGTGTACGCGCTGAAACAGGTAAATACGTTGAACCAGGAGCTTCTTCGCGACTCATTGCTGTGGGTAAAGCTGAACATGGGCTTACTACGACCAAAGACACATACATTAAATAATTATCAAAATCCAAGAGACGGACAAGCTCCTTCATCCGTCTTTAGCGGACGTATTGACTCTCGGACATAACATAAGGCGGAGGTGCTACCGGTGATCCCGATTTTTTCAAGCTTGAGTATGATGCAGCGGGCACTGCAAGTGACGCAATCAGCGATTCAGACAACAGGACATAATATATCAAACGCAAATACCGAGGACTATTCACGTCAGCGGGTTAATTTGACCACTTGGCTTCCGTATCCCGGCGTGGGTATCAACGCCGCCAGAGGTGCGGGACAGGTCGGAACCGGTGTGAACGACGAAGCGGTCGTTCGCATCCGTGATCAATTTGTCGATCTCCAGGTGCGTGATAATTCAAATCAAAATGGCTATTGGAGCTCGCTCAGCGACGCATACAGCCAAATGGAAGATATTGTGAATGAACCCACGGACACCGGAATTTCTTCCGAGCTCGATGGATTCTGGCAATCACTTCAGGATTTGGCGGGGAATTCGGGAACTGCCGGCACAGGCACCGTCGTTCTGCAAAAGGGATCGGCGGTTGCCGATACGTTTAACTATATTGCCGTATCTTTAGGCAAGGTTCAAAATAACCTGAATCAGCAGATTACGGAGAATACGAATCTGGTCAATAATTATGCCGATCAAATCAACGCGCTCAACAAAGAGATTAACAAGCAAGAGGCAAACGGTTTTCTTTCGAATGATTTGTATGATGAACGCGATGCGTTGACCGATAAACTGGCGCAATTAGTCAACATTAAGGTGACAAAAGTGGAAAGCGACGGCAATCCGTCGCCGCTCGCGGAAGGAAAATATACGATTGAGTTGGTCGATGCCAATGGGGCTTCTTATTCGCCTAGCGCGACTTTAGTGGACGGTAAGGCGATGACAAACAACCATTTAAAGTCGACGATTGACACATCGGACAGCTCGTCACCAACAGTCACTGTTTCAATGGTTAAGTCTGATGATACAACGAGCGTCGATACAGGCGAGCTTACAAATTTTTCCGGAAAACTACAAGGCTTGATTGATGCTTATACCATTGATTACCCGAGTGTCTTAAAGAGTCTGGACAACATGGCAAGCGCATTGGCGGACAAATTCAATGCGGCATACGAAAATACGGCGGGGTATGATACCGCAAAAGGTGATTTCTTTCTTGGAGCAGCTGATGGAACAGTTACCGCGGCAAACATTCATGTGAACAGTAATTTAGTGGGAAGTGATGTCACCGCGGCTAATAAATCGATGCCAAGCGGCGACAACAGCGGTGCCACAGCGATGGCCGACGTGATTGCTACTAACAAATTTGTTATTGATAAAGATGATCCTAATAATCCCAATGACTCAGATGGTGAGGCAATGACGCTAAAAACCTACTTGCAGAATTTAATCGGACAAATAGGCGTAAACGCTCAATCTGCCAATCAATTTACCAGCAACTCGCAAACCATGCTTGATGCGGCGGAAAACAGACGTTCATCGGTCAGCGGTGTTTCACTCGATGAAGAATTAACCAATCTAATCCAATTCCAGCATTCGTACGCTGCGGCGGCCAAGGTTGTCACGACACTTGATACAATGCTGGACACTTTGATTAATAAGATGGGGGGCTGATAAACGATGCGCGTCACACAAGGAATGATGACCAATAGCGTTTTACGGCATATTTCAAATGGCTACAGTCAGCTTGCGGACTACCAGAGTCAGCTGGCATCCGGTAAGAAAATTACGCGTCCGTCTCAAGATCCAGTTGTCGCGACGATGGGCATTTCTTACCGCACAGATGTCAGTCATGTGGAACAATATCAAAAGAATGTAACGAACGCTTATAAATGGCTGGACAGCTCCGACGACGCTCTGGACCAGGTTAACGACGTTCTGAACCGAGTCCGTGAACTGACCAATGAGGCGAGCACGGATACATATACGGCCGATCAAAGAAAGGCGATTGGCGTGGAAGTGGATCAGCTGACTCAGCAATTGGTCACATTGGGAAATACACAGGTCGGCGGTCAATACATTTTCAGCGGCAGCGATTCGGCGAATCCGTTGTTAACTCAAGCGTCGGATGGAACCGTAACAATTAATGCTGATGCTTTAAGCAATCCTAACTTTTCAGTAGCTGTTAACGACGGAATCCAAATGGCGATTAATGTCAATCCGAATCAGGTGTTTACCGCCTCAATGTTCAGTGACTTAAAGGAATTAAGCGGTATGCTGAACGGCGGCACGGCAACGGGCTCGGATATTAGCGAATATCTTGGAAAGCTTGACACACATTTGGATGGAGTTAGTACAGCCCAAGCAGATTTGGGTGCGAAAACAAATCGAATTGATTTGACTAAGGATCGTTTGGCCGAGCAAAAAACCGTTGCAACGAATGTGATGGCAAACAACGAAGATGCGGATTATGCAGAGACATTAGTTAAACTCAATCAGCAGCAGAATGTCTACAATGCTTCGCTTTCGGTTGGTGCGAAGATCATTCAAACATCGCTCGTTGACTTTTTACGTTAAAAACAAGAAGATCTGATTAATTAGGGTGATAACATGGCGAAGATCCTCCCGCATGTAGAAATGCATCAGGTGTTCGGCAGGATATCGGTAACTACGCAAAACGCCTCTCAGACGATTCGCCAGCCGAAGTCCGAACAATCCATACAGCAGCCAAAAGCGGAACTGACAATTGATCGCCAATCGGCTCAAGTGAAGATCGATCAATCGGCCGGCTGGCATAACCTTGATCTCAAGTCCGCCAGAGTTCGAATTGCTGAAGCTGCGGATGCGGGGAAGCAGGCAGTTCTGGATGGCATCGCTCGTCACGCGGAAGAAGGAGACGCGCTTCTGCATATTGAGCGGAACAAGGGGAAAAATCTGTTCGCCGAGCAAGCAGCTGCCAACGTCTCAATGAGTGTTATTGGTACGAAGTATGATACCGGCAGCACTCCGGCATTCCAAGCAGTCAGCTATGATGTAACGCCTGCGCGTCTTGACGTGAATTGGCAGACGCATGCGCCGGCAATACAAGCGACGACGCATGCGCCTGAGTATACCTATCAACCGGGTCAAGTAAACATTTCGATGGCTCAGTATCCATCACTCGACATTCAGGCAGCCGGCATTTTCATCGATGAGAAAGGATAACGATGTCTCATGATTATTCAAACTAAATACTTTGGCAAGCAGGAAATTAAAGAAGCCGATATCTTATCATTCACGAATGGCATTCCCGGCTTCGCAAATGATAAACAGTTTATTATTCAACCTTTTGGTGAAGCGTTTTCCATTCTTCAATCCATCGATGACGCAGATGTCGCGTTTATTGTCACTTCACCATTTTTATATTTTGATCACTTCAGTGTTGATTTGCCGGATCATCTTGTTCAGCAGCTTGCAATCCAATCACAGAAGGATGTCGCGGTTTGGGTCATTGTCAGTGTGCGCGACCCATTCTCTGAATCAACGGTTAACCTTAAAGCGCCGATCATCATTAATGTTAGAAACAAGACCGGTAAGCAGTATATCCCTGAGCAATCCGACTACTCGCTCAGAACGCCGCTCACTGCTCCACTCACGGAAAAGAGGGTGTGACCGATGCTAATTTTGACCCGAAAACTTGGTGAGTCAATACGAATCGGTGATGATATCGAGGTAAAGATAGTCGGAATTGCAGGTGACCAGATCAAACTTGGAATCACGGCACCTCGGAAAGTTGATGTCAATCGCGGCGAGATTTACGAAGCCATTCGCAAAGAGAACAGCCGCGCTGTGAGCGGAAATCTATCGGATGACATACTCAACGCAATGAAAACAATGAAAACAAATAATCAGTGACCACAACGCGGGCAACCGTGTTTTTATTTTGAAAAAAATAGTGAGAGAATCTTAAAGATCAATGGTTTCAATGGGGAATTTTGGACGAATGGTCCGAGTGCCAATCGACTGCTGGCCTTTCTCAAATTCGTCTTATGCGTGATGGACGCTCTATCCTGCATGAGTCCATAAGGCGATCTACCTAGATTTATAAAATGAAATCGTTTACATATTGCTTGCTGATCAAAAAATTTTATATAAGGGTAAATGTGGTACAAATGTCCTTGAATCATTATCCCTATTGCGTAATAATTGCGGTATGATAAATTATTTCAATCGAAATGGCACACCTATTGAAAGATAGGGTCGCAAAGCTACGGGCCTAAAGCGCAAGCTAAGGTCGCCGGGTTACCGAAAGGAAGTAAATCGTATTTATCTTCCACATTTGTTTCGGTGCGCCGTTTTTGATTAAAAGAGGCGAAGAAATCATGTGGTCTATTTGTGTTCACGGAAAAGAAAATTTTTTTCATTATTATCAACCGGTTGTCGATTTACAAACTGCCGAGGTTGAAGGTTATGAAGCGCTGTTTCGCTCGCGTGTTTTCCCCAATCCTGAAAAAGCGTTTCGGCGCGCAATCAGGAAAAACAAGCTTTTCGAATTCGATATCCATTCAATAAGAAAAGCGCTTTGCACCTTCGCTCTTGATGGGCCTGCTAATAAAGGCAAGAAGCTATTTGTTAACGTCTACCCATCGACAATTCTGCATCGGGACTTCGTTCTTTTTATTCTTCGAATGATCGACCACTGCGCCTTCCCAGCTCATCAGATTGTATTGGAGATTGTCGAAACCGAGAGTATTGTTGATTTCACCGCACTGTTAACAGCCATAAATTTCCTGAAGAAAATGGGTATTTTGATTGCGGTTGATGACTTTGGCAAAGGTGTCGACACTATCAATCGGACAATCGAAATTGATGCAGACTATATTAAATTGGATCGCTATTTTTCAGTTGGCTTGACCCAATCGAAAAGGAAACAGGCTTATGTTGAATTTCTTGTCCACTACTGCACAAGGTTTAATGTGAAATTAATTTTTGAAGGATTAGAAACCGAATGCGATATTGCTTGCGCGCAGATGCTCGGCGTACCGTTTGCGCAAGGCTTTGCGATCGGAAAGCCACAGCCGATTTCTAAATCTATGTGAGGTGCTTTATATGTCGGATAATCTAGTAATCATTCTTGGAGCAGGTATTGAGGGTATATTTTTATTGGCAATTTTGTCAGCATTCATTCTTCACTATAATAAAATTATAAACAATGATCGCAAACTCATAACAAATCTCAGGCAAAAAGTTTACAAAAAAAATAATTCGGAAGAACAATCAGGAGAAAGACGCAGACATCATCGTATTGTGCTAAAAAATGAAAAATGTTCGGTGAAAGTGCTTGATTTTGGTGAGCAAACATTACAGCGCTTGAATAATAAATCGTTTATGGTCGATATGCTTGATATTAGTCTTGGCGGCATGAAAATTAAGTGCAGCATTGATTTTCCTGTTAAGAAAGAGGTGGATGTTTCTTTATCCTTTGCGAGAGTGGATGGAACGATGATCCATGTTAAAGGAATGGTCGTCAGAAAAGAAACAAAACATGGTTATTCTACAACTAATTATGGCATTCAGTTTCTGAATTTAAGTGCTAAAGAAGAGACTGAGATTCAGTTATATATAAACCAGAAAGAATTATCAAGAAAGCAGTTTAAATCCTCAGCCGACCAGTGAACGGTCGTTATTAATAAATGCGAATATTAGGATTCTCCCAAATAGAGCTCAGAGAATCCTTTTGTTTTAGCTGATAAATATCTGAACTATCAATGATTTATCGCGGATTTCTCCAACCATTTCATGCGGTCAAGGATGTCGGCTCATTCGAACCGGCACCGTATTCCGAAGATAAATGATTCGAGAATTTGAGAGGAAAGTGATAGACTATGACTATTGATCAACTCGAAACATTCCTTGCCGTCGTGAACAATAAAGGGTTTCGCCACGCATCACGCAAATTATTTCTCACCCAACCAACAGTCACCACACGAATTCAAATGCTTGAAAGAGAATTGAATGCGACGTTATTCATTCGTTCCAGACGACATTTTTCCCTATCTAATCAAGGGGCGGTACTTCTGCCGTATGCGCAAACCATCCTTCTCCTTTACCATCAGGCGAAGGAGGAGCTGAGAAATGCGTGACCTTTTCACCATGCCTGAATTAATCTTTTTGACAGATTCAGATCTTCACGATAAAATAAGAAAAATTAATTGAATCCTTATGTTAGGGATAGGTGACCCTAATACTTGAAGTAAATGCCTATTTATTTTTCAAATTATTATAAAGTGTAACAATTTTGTAATCCTTTAATAAAATGGACAAAATACCTTTTTTCCTCATGAATTGTAGCAGGCTTGCTGCAGCACTATTGGTTGCCTAGCCATAAAGATGCCGGGACGAACGAAGAATGATGAAGGTATGATATAAGGAGGATGCTACACATGATGAATCATCTGAATAACATGAAAATTGATGACTATCTGGACCTGTATCTCTTCGCCACGAGAATTAAAGACCATGAATGGCAAAAAGAAATTAAAAGTAATCTTGCCGCCCTTCTGAAGGAATCGGCAGAACGCGAACGCACGCGAGCAAGCGATCTGCGCGTGCAATTAGGCTATGTGAACCGCAGAATCCTGGGCTTGTATCAGCAATTGCGCAATCGCAATGTCGAACTCACCGAGGAAATAACCAATGAACTCTATGCGTTGAAGCAGCGCAGACTGGAATTGGAAGCCGAGATTGGACAAATAAGAGAGCAAAATCGCCGCATCAGTTAATGCGCGATCAAAAATAAAACGGTCGTCTCAAAAAGGGGACGGCCGTTTTCTGCACGCATGCGTTCATCAACGTTCTTCAAGATAAATGTCAATTGCCAATTCAAGTGGTTCGCCTTGTTTGACCATGAGTGCTTTGGATTTATCTTCATTGAATGTATTGGTGAGCGCAGTCCATGGCTCAACGCAGACGAATGGCTGATTCCCCTCAACCCAGAGCACAGTGTACTTGTAACGAGCATCTTGCTTGATGACGACCTTCTTTGACGAGTCAAAATCAAATTCAAGCTGCGGATCGCCGCTGTTAAGCAGGACAACGGATTCTTTCAAACCATGCATATCGATTCCGCCGTCGAACGGTTTGATTTGATGATCATTGTAATCAAGGTAGGTTGCGGCTTTACTTTTAATATGGAGCTTTTGGTTCTTAATATTAAAATAGGGGTGGTAGCCCGGATAGACCGGCATTGCATCGTTGGAGAGGTTGCTGATGGTTTGACCGATCGTCAATTGACCGTCTGCCAGCGTGTAAGTAAGCACAACCTCAAAGTCAAATGGATAGGATTCGCGCGTCTCTTCAGTGCTGTGGAAGGAAATTTTTACTGCCGCTTGATCATCGTCAGCAGCACTGCGGATCACCTGCCAAGGACGGGTGCGCGCGAGACCATGGTTGTCCATGTGATAGACGGCACCGTTCCATTCGTACGTCTTATCGGTAAGCTGACCGGCGATTGGAAACAGGACGGGAATGCCGCCGCGCACGTTCTTGCTCGTGTCAAAAAGCGTCTCCTCATTCATGAACAAAATGTCTTCACCATCGGCATGAAAACCCGTCACGATACCACCGCGCTCAGGGCAGATATCTACGTAAGAAGCATTGTCCGAAAGTCGGAAAAAATGTAACCCTTGCTGATCAAATTCCTTAACCTGATACATACAGATCCCTCGATTTATCAGTTTATGAACAATAGAGTTTTCATTTCAGACGCTCTACACACCTACTCTATCAGATTTTTAATGCGCTTACATTAATATGTGAAAAATTTAACAGAAATGACGAAAAACCGCCGGGAAGTAGATCACCCAGCGGCAGCTGTTTATCTGTTAGCTCTTGCTTAGCTCCTGCAGGAACAAGCAATATGCTTTTTGAATGTGTGTGAAACTGCTCAAACGGTAAAACTCATTTGGCGCATGCGGACGTTCGTCATCCTGCGACCCGCCGAGCGACAACGTTTCTGCGCCAAGCATATCTTTGAACAGGCTGGTGACCGGAACCGAACCGCCTGCCCATTGACGCTTTACCGGATGCCCGGTCATCTCTTCCATCACGTTTTCAAGCACCTTAAGTGCCGGGTAATCACCAGGCACGCGGTACGGAGGCGTTCCATGCTCATCCTCAATCGTTACGTCCACCGAGCGGAATGTGTGCGCCTTAATATGCGCTTCCATCAATTCTTGAATCCTTTTCGGATCCTGGTCCGGAACAAGACGCGCGGTAAGTTTAGCATGAGCTTCGCACGGAATGACCGTTTTGCCACCTGCGCCTTGATAGCCGCCCCAAATTCCGTTGACTTCCAAGGTAGGGCGCGCAACTCCGCGTTCCATTGGCGTAAACTCAGGTTCACCAAAGAATTCCTTGAAACCGACACTCTCGCGGATACCTTCCGGGAAAGCATCAAATTGTGCGACTTGAGCTTTTTCATCATCGGACAGCGTATGAACCTGATCATAGAAGCCGTCAACCAGAATACGTCCGTCCTCGTCACGCATCGAATCAAGGATGCGGACCAGCTCATGGATCGCGTTCGGCGCGATCCCGCCGCCGAATCCGGAATGCATGTCCATATCCGCCGTCTTCACATTGATTTGCATCGAAAAGACCCCGCGCACACCGGTGCCAACCGTAGGATTTTCCTCCGTACCTACGCCGCTGTCGGCACTAATCACGAGATCGCATGCGAGCAGCTCCTTATGTTTCTCAAGGAAACCGCTGAATGACCGGCTTCCGATTTCCTCTTCACCCTCGAACAGAAATTTAATGTTTACCGGTAGCGTACCGTCCGTATTGAGTAAAGCTTCGCAGGCAACAATGGGCAAAAGCAGATTGCCCTTCATATCCGTAGCCGCACGCGCGAACACTTTTCCATCCTTGATCACCGGATCGAACGGATCAGAATCCCACAACTCAAGCGGTTCCGCCGGCTGCACATCAAAATGTCCGTAAATCAGGACCGTCGGCTGTCCTTCCGCATGAAGCCAGTCACCATAAACGACCGGATGACCACCGGTTTCCAGCGTTTGCACATGCTCAATCCCCGCATTTTCCAACCGCTTACCGACCCACGACGCCGCAGCACGCACATCCTTCGCATACGCCGGATCAGCAGAAATACTCGGAATCCGCAGCAATTCGATAAATTCCTTAAGAAAACGTTCTTGATTTTTAGCCAAATAATCTTGCCATTGATCAGATATGATGGACCATCTCCCGCTGTCAGAATAAAATTTTATCTTAAAAACTGTAAGACTATTCCTAGTTTAGTTTATTCCGACAACACTGTAAAT
Source organism: Sporolactobacillus nakayamae (assembly GCF_900113325.1). Taxonomy (GTDB): domain Bacteria; phylum Bacillota; class Bacilli; order Bacillales; family Sporolactobacillaceae; genus Sporolactobacillus; species Sporolactobacillus nakayamae. The sequence goes on from NZ_FOOY01000019.1 coordinate 49,908, forward strand.
CTAAATATGGAAGCATATTCCAATGCTGAAAAAACAGGTGACCAAGTCACCTGTCTGGCACGACGAATTATTTATGGATCTGCGAAGAAGGTGCACTGCCGATTTGTTTGAGTTCTTTCAAATCACGTTCAATTACATCGGGATCGTCGGTCAATCCGGACGCGAGCTCTTTCTGGAGTCGGCGCGCCATCGGTTTCATTGTCGCGTAGGTGATTCCGCCGGACACTGCGCCGCCTAAAATCGGTACAACCTTTGATACACCGCGGGCGAAGGTTCCCTTCGTAATTTTTGCACCAAAAAATGTGGAAACCTTCTTAATCAGCGGATAGTAAATGGTCTGCTCAAGTGCTTTTTGCGGAATACGTTCAAGTGCCTGCGCGGACAGCTTGGACGACAGAACGCGCAACATCGCGCCCGTTCCACTGACACCGAGCATCGCGCCAAGATAAAGAATCAAGGTTTCACGGCCTTTTTTCGTCGAGGGATCCTGATCGCCCCATAGATCCTCGCGTCCATAAAGATAACCAAGCTCTTGAGCAAGACGCAGCGCGACCGCATAGAACTGCGTCGTATCAGCAGGAATGGTCGCCGCGATGGCAAGACCGCCGGGAATCCCTGCCGCGAATGACATCGCGGAGCTCTTCAAGGTCGCACTCTGAATCAGTTGCGCCGCTCGCTTCTCAAGTTCCGCCTGTCCGAAATAAGCCACTGGCCCAATCTCAATCAGCTGCTGGGTATCCTCCTTTGGGAAAGCACGCGTGAAGAAATCCTCACGATGGACTTTCAATCCCGGCATCTTCAAGATCACATCAATAATAGTATAAGTAAGTTTTGTTGTCTGCATAAATGAGCTCCTTATTTTTGGTGCGTATTTGCCCTGATTAAACTGTTCTCTCTTAAGTACTACTGTTTCCAGTACCGGCACGTTTCATTTGTCTTTGAATGATCACGCAACAAAATACAAGCGATAATAGGCGTGAAAGCAAGCTTTCATGTCTTATTTGCTGCTTATTTTACGATGGAAATGGACAAATGAAATGCATGGACATGATGATGAGCAAAATGAAGTGGCTTAAAGGCATACTCGGGACTATTGGTGATCGAAAAAACAGCAGCGTCACGTTCAGAGCGGCTGATTGAGAATGGCTAAGGCAGAGACCGGGGCAAAACGTACAGAAGTATTGTGGCTCAACCCGGTGGCAGGTGAACAGGATTTAGTCAGAATTAAAAGGACACCCGGGTGCTGGGTGTCCTTTACTTGAGGATGTACAGAATAGGTGGCAGTGAGGCAGACCGTTTTTAATAGCAGAATGCGGTGCCAACAATAATCAACAGAATGAAAAGAACAACGATCAATGCAAAGCCACTATCGTGGCCACCACTATATCCGCCAACATCAGGAGAACCCATAAGCGAACACCTCCTCATCGCGTGATTATGTAGTATATGAGTGTAGGAATTAATGCGGAATGATTAAATTGCCTATTATTGTGGCTCAACCCGGCGGCAACGCAGATTGCATGCTTTCAGGAACCGCTATTTTGAGTGCGTGAAAAGGGCACCAGGTGCAAGGTGCCCTCACAAAGGAACAACATGGAGATTGCTGCATGTGATTCTTAATTTAATGGACAAACGTTGCGCCAATGATGATAAGTAAAATAAACAGAACAACGATTAAAGCAAAGCCGTTGCCACAACCACAATAACCTTGACCACCGTATCCGCCTTTGCATCCCTGGGATCCGCCGTAAAAAGGTTGATTATTCAAAATGCACACCTCCTCATCACCTGATAATGCAGTGTATGAGCCGGTGGACAGATGCGGAATGAGTAAAAAGCCCAGTTTGAGGAGGATATATGAGAACGAACATGCCAGAGTTGTGCGTGAAGAAATAAAAGTGGGCTGTGGTGGCGGAGTAGACACCTAATGCGAAACAAAATGCTCATTAAAAGGTTAGACCGAACATATGAAAATTGTGGCCGAAATAATTCATTTACACAAATTAAATTACATTCCCCTAAATAACTCGCTAACCTGCTAAATAATCAGCTAACCTGCTAAATAAATCGCTAACCTGTTGAATAACCGGCTAACCTGCTAAATAACCGGCTAACCTGTTGAATAAATCGCTAACCTGCTAAATAATCAGCTAACCTGTTGAATAAATCGCTAACCTGCTAAATAATCAGCTAACCTGTTGAATAACCGGCTAACCTGCTAAATAACTCGCTAACCTGTTGAATAATCAGCTAACCTGCTAAATAAATCGCTAACCTGTTGAATAACCGGCTAACCTGCTAAATAAATCGCTAACCTGCTAGAGGAGGCTCCCGGACTGCCCGCGGCAAGCGGGCAACCGGGGTGTAATCAAAACCGCATCGTAAAAGGAACTTTCGCTAATTGTAAGGGAACTTTCCGCTAGTTGTAAGGAACTTCCCGCTAAAGGCGTGCACGTCGTGTGCACAACGCGGAAGTCACCGCATCCTGCGGAAGTACGTCCTGTATGCAACGCGGAAGTCACCGCGTCCTGCGGAAATAAGGACCGGGCGCTTTTTGCCCGGTTTTTCTCATTTGCCAAAGGAGGGGCGCACCTTTCACTGCTCGGGAATCGCCAGCTCGGAAAATTGGTCTGTGCTTTTTTAATCCTGAATATCTTTAAGTAAGACATGTTGGCATCTGCCAGTTATTTTAATAGATCGGAGGAATGATCATGACAGAAGTACTTATGCTTGCAACCCTTTTATTGCCTATGATCACCGCGGTTACAGAACTAGTTAAACGGACGGTATCAATACCCAAAAATACCGTTCCTGCCATTGCTCTTGGTGTTGGCGTACTGATCGGTCTCGCGGCTTATCCGTTTACGGATCTGGAATTGGTGCTGAGGTTGTGGGCAGGGGGGCTTGCTGGACTGTCAAGCACCGGATTGTACGAATTGGCGCTGAATAATCGACCAGGCAATACAAAGGAATGATCTAATGAACCGCTACTCGGATATGCCAGACATAAAAAAACACTTGAAATATAATTAAACATAGTGTTATAGTATGAATAATCTCAATCCTCTTCTGTTAATGTAAGACTCACACCTTGTTCTCTACTTACTGTAGGGAACTTTTTTTTTCTAAATTAGCCTTGCTGATTGATATAAATGGTACCGATAGGGTCTTTGGATTTTCAAATGAAGATAATGAGAAAAAAATAAATATAAACGTTTATAGATGAGCGCTGCGTCTGTAAACCCCCAGTTTTTTCATATGTTGCCATTTATTTTAGATTGCCAGCCAGCGGTATACACAACCACCATCTCTTTTCCGATAAATCAGCCATTTCCAAACCGCTGTATTATTTTCGTTTTACCAGTAAATTATTCATAGGGCTGATCAGTCCGTTTTTGGGTAAAATGACGATATAAATGGCATGATCAGTCAGGGTGAAAAAGCAAATGATTCATTATGAAAACTATAATCCATATTGGCCGGAAACCGTAATTTTCTGGGGTGCGGGAACCACTGAGCCGCTTCATATGAAAACGACAAATGAGCTTGGGAAAATGTTTCAGACGTTGACTGAGGCAGATAAGAATCTAGGAGAAGCTATTGATCAGGTCATTCCTGAAGCAGATGAACAGGTGCGCAGCGAACTTAAGGCGCTGCTTGAACTGATTGATTCGGAATTTCATGGTCACGAGGATGAAGCTATACGCGTGCTGGATATTCCGAAAGATCGCGCGCAGCACCTGCAAATGCTCTATGATTGGAATGCTGTAAAGCTGGTCATTGAACGCTGCCCGAGGAATCGAAATCATCGATTCAGTCTGGACGATTTATATAATTTGCTTGATCTTCACATTCAAGCGCATAAAGGAATCGAAGTTGAGCAACGGTTCATTACGCTTGATCGACTGATTGCAGCCCGGCGCACACTGACAATGCTGACACAATTAATTCATGCTATCGGCTATGTGGAGCTCCTGCATGATTCGGACACAAAGGCGCTTTATCATCACTATTATGAATTTGCCACGATCCTTGCCGGTCGAATGCGTGAGGAAGGTGTCCAAAAAGCGGCGAAACAGATTTCATTTGATGATCGAAACTTTTATCTATTCAGTTATGCCATGATTTCAATGAACTGGGATCCGATTTTACTTTGGTTGATTTTCAATGCGCATAAGGAAATGAACAGTGCAGCGGATTGCCCGAAGATTGGTGATCCACCGCAGCCAATGAAGCTGTTTAATGATCTCGTACATTTTATTGCCGTCAGAAAAGTTGATGGCCGATCGCCATCGGCTTGGTTTCCGATGAATGAAACCGCGGTGCAGCAAATGAATGACAGTGAGTACCAAACCGGAAGACGAATTCGAATCGGCAAATTTTACTTTCCACATGGCTGCCACGGATTTCGGCAATGCCCAAAGTGCGGGAAACTCACCTTTTATTTGGGGAATGAATGGTGCGTTGATTCGCCGTGCCTGTTCCCACCGCAGATTATTCCTTCGCTTTCCCCGAGGAGTCCGCGTTCACTCGAAGAGAAAAAAGCCATTGACGCAGGTATTTTTGATGCGGTTCAATGCACCTATTGCGGCACGATTACTGAGTCACATCACACAGCAATTGCGATGCAGACGCATTTTAAAGCAATTCAGCCCTCATTTATTCAAGAAATCCAGAATGACATGAAAGTGGCCATCGAACATGCGCAGCATATTATTTTCGCCGGCTATTCCTTACCTGACGATGACTTCATCGATCGGATCATGCTCTCAGCACGTCGGAAAATGGACGTAGAGCAGGTCAAGTGCTCGGTCATCAACTTTGATCAGCATGCAAAAGAAGAGTGGATGTATGGAGAGGAGCTCAATGATTTTTGCCGGAAGTATGATCGCTCCAGCCTGGCGAGCACATGCAATCGAGTTGCCGGAATCTTCGGCGAAGCGAACATTCGAGGTTACGGCGCTGGTTTTCCAAACGTTTTTATGAAAAACGGGAAGGCGGACAAAGATAAAGTTGAGGAAATGATGCGTATGTGGTGAGGGTAAGAAAACGGTAACTACTCGATTGCTTGTTTTGCATCGTTCAACAGATGCCATGGTGAAAAAAACGCGTGCCTTGCCGGTACGACGATATGGTCATAAGATTCGGATGGACGATTAGGTAAGCCGCCCAATCTAAGAAATAAGCGGAAAAATTCCGCTTATCGCATCGAATAACGTGAAAATAGAGGTTTTTTCCGTGCATAAGCGGAAAAATTACCCTTATTTACCTGTAAAACAAGCATCATGATGAAAATAGCCGGAAAATCTCCGCTTATTTTGTTCAGGCCACGTTACTTAATCAAGGATCAAAATGATTCATTAGAAAACTTGGCTTCGCCAAGCCTCTGGCAAAGGCGAAGACTTAGTTGCGACGGCCATGGACGGCCTAGTGTCCGGTGAGCCGCAGGACGCGGCGTTTTTTCGGACCGCTTACACTCGTTTCCTTTAAATGTTTTCTTATACTTTCCTACCAGTGTGAACTAGAACTGTTTGTTCAAGACAAGCTTGATGATTCAAAACCGCAATTAGCGAAAGTCATCACATCCTGCGGAAGTAAGGACCGGGCGCTCTTTGCCCGCTTTTTTCTAATCGGAAGCCGCGATTAATGACGGCGTGCGTTGCCTTTTCACTGATAAATCAATTTGCAGTGCTTGTGCTGATTATTTTAGCTATGGTGCGTTAGTGCCATTGCAGCAGTTTGTTGCCACATTGCCGTCGATGGTTGCGCATCGGCGATTTTATTATGTTATAAACGCTTCAGAATGATGTGACCATCAAAATAAAGCCATGTATCTTAATCGAATGGCAATGAAGTGAAAATGGAGATCTATTGTTAATTTGTGCATACTTCCAAATTATCCAAGAAAGCTTCGAACCGTTTGCGCAATATAACGCATGTCCGCCTCATTGTAACGTTGATCAATCGGCAGCGCGACCAAATTTTCGGCGAGCCGATAGTCAAAACTTGAAAGAGGGGCGCGCGACGGCACTTCTTGCCAATAATCATTGGCATAGATATGATGCTCCAGCAAAAGATCCTTTAAGTGTTCCCCATGCTCAATGAGGAAGGGGTAGCACATCGGTCCGTTCACACTACCGAAGTCCGCGCGCAGCTGATTGTATGTGCCGATATGTTGGTGAAGAAACCGGAAGTTCTCGTTTCTGATCGCGCGCACCTGCTCATAATCAATACTCATCAACAGCCGCTGAGTCACACCGGACATCACGTGCATCCCACATGTATCCAGATAGGCCTCGTTTTGTTCAAACAACGGCTCGGCGGAAGTGTTGTCAAGATCAATTTGCTTCAGCAGCGCGTCGCAACGGTAGTAGGACGGATCCCGTTCCAGTTCAAGCCGCTCCTCGGCATCGGTATACAAATAACCGCCGTCAGGCACACCGAAAAATTTGCGCGGCGAATACAGGGTATCGACGCCCGACTGAGGTCGATCAAAAAACGCCTGCGTATTATCGATGATAACGTGCCTCAGATTGTGGCAGATGTTCCGAACATTGTCGCTGTTCATGCCGAAGTAATTGACATAGAGGAAACAGGCATCATCCTCCGGAACGCGTTCAAAAATTGGTGCGAAGTGCTCATTAATACGATAAAAGCTATAGTCAATAGCCAACCGTTTAACTGGCTGAAGCACGCTGTCGCAAATATAAGCGGGCAGATAAATTTTCTTGTAGTTTCTGGCGCGGAGCAAATACTCAAGAGTATAACGCGCGCTATTCAGGCGCAGTGCCTGGCTGTGGTATTCGGTTCGCATCGGCAGTTCCAATGAAAAAAAGCCGCCGATCACTTTTTGTCCTTCTGTCATATAATCACCTGATTGTATCGGTTATTACCTGTCATGTTGCGCAATTAAATGAAATAGTCGAACTGAGACGATTATAAGCGCCTATCAGGCCAAACAAGCAGAATGCATCAAGCCACATAGGGAAAATGAACAATCAATGCTGGCTTTCCAGAAATTCAGCTAAGGATTCCATTGCTTGGTCCAACTTGGGCAAGTCATTGGACAGGCTGCAAATGATTCCGAGCTTTTTACATAATAAAAATAACGCATGATAGAGATGATCATCAGCTACAAGAATGCCACTCGGACGCTGCGCCGTTTCTTGAATCATTTTCAAAAGAAAATCCTGATTTGTGCGTACATAAACAGCTTGTTCATTAAATTGATCCGGCAATGCTAAGTTATGGAGCAGAATTTGTCCATTAATGTGATCGACAGCGAGCTCGAGCCAAGGGTAGATCGGTCTGTTGTCATTTTCTTGTGCAACAGTAAACGATGCGAACCCGCCGCCAAGTTCTACCCATGATTTGTTCTGGCGCATCGTTTTCTTTATCCGCTGAAGATCAATGGCGTTGATCATGGGTTCGGCATGCCGCAATTGGACCTGTTTGCTCGCAATCGGCTCGATGGTACCATCAACCGATTTTTCGAATCCTTGCTCATCGAGAACATATTTTCTAAGAAACCATTCGTGGTCTTGATAAAAAGGGAATTGCTCAATTCGATCTTGATAATCATGCACGAGCGCTGAAATCTTATTAATAATATCGGTGAACAGAAAGATCTCTTCCCCCTGAGGTATCCAGCTCATATAGCCGGGGTTTTGAACGCGCAGCATCGGCCAATGGTCCCTATTTTCTAGACCATGATCCAACATGTAGAGTAATGATCGATCTTCCTCAGGAAAAGTTCCGCGTCTGCATAGTGAGAGATTGAACACTTGAGCCGTTATCGGCGTGTTAACTGCAGCAGCCGAATTCGTGAAAAGACGATGAATCAACGCCAATCCTTCGTCACCGACATAGGCAACCAGACCGAATTCATCTCCCATTTGTCCAAGAACGCAGCAGTACACCCGTTGTGGAAAATTGGGAAGGTCCAGCATAAGCACTTGATCCGAATTCAGCCATCGCCATGGCTCAAGATCCGCGAACTGTTCCGAAGCACGCAAGAGATCGAACCAATTCTCGTCATTTGAAGGATCAACAGTAAATTGAGCTAAGTCTTCTTCGTCGTCATCGAGCTGATAGATGCTCAAGCATTCAGTGAGATCTTCAACAGCCTCTGCTTGATTACTTAAAGGATCATCAAAAAATGTCCCATCTTCATCCATTAATAAGCTGTTCAAATAGGGAACCATCGCCCGGCTGCATCCGACGCAGCGCGGTACAGGCTGCTCGTATTCATCTTTAAGCGGTTCAAGTTTGATTTCCAACTGTTTATCTGAAGTGACGCAGTGGCCTTTGTCACCGGGTTCAATGAGAAAATCAGAAACCAAATGACGCGTGTCATTCAGAACATCCGGCCCAAGCTCGGTCAGTTGCCCGTACTCCTCATCAAAGACTCCAAATAACACATCCGTTGTCGCAGAGCGGAGTGAGTAACCCGATCGTTTTGGTAGTTTAATATACGCATCATTATAGTCAAAACAAAATAGTTCGTTGATATAGTCGTGCAGATCCGAAACGGTAATCATACTGTCTGCTTGGATCTTGGCCCAGACAGGCGGCTTACTGCCTTTTATCGAGATTTTCAATTGAATGTTCATGAGCTTGTCCTCCAAATAAAAGAATTTATGGGATGAACTCTGTTAAGCCGCTCGTTTTTTAACCTTATGTTCCAAAACGTTTTAGCTCACAACTCAATTATAAAGAAAATAGGCGGGGTTGGACAAGAGGGGGGTGCATCAGAAATGCTGCGGCAAACCAAGCATGTTACACATAAACGGGTGAGTCCTTGTATGGGGGCGGGGCAGAATCAAGATTAATCCTTTTCTGATGAACTACCGGTTACTCAGACTCCAAGAGAAACATGTAAAATCCATCCCAATATCAGGAAAAGAAGCAGCAAGGTCAGCATCAGAACGGCTTGCCAAAAAGCAAGCCGTTTATTTTCAGTATGAGTGACGATGAAGATGCAAAAGAAGAAGCCCATTAGTAGAAGAACAAAAGCTCGTAAGGGGAAAGGGCAGAATGGACGACAGAAGACACAGAACGAGTAAATACAGGCAAACCCGCATCGGAGGACCTTCCTTCCTGGTATTAGTTGATGATGAGTTGCGTTTTAAACTGGTGATGGTGGTATCATATGACTTCCAACGAAGAGATTCGTCAAGTTGGGCTTATAAATATTTCAATTAAAACTAAAGGCCAAAGTCTTCGTTTTAAATAGTAATAAAGTTGGTTATGCGTAAACAGATATATTTGTCGGAAATACTACTTTTAGACCTTTTTTATATCTAAAGTTCCCATTCTTTAATAATAACAAGAGAGCAATAAGTTTTCTCCTATCAACAAAGATGATGTAGGGAAACAAAAAATCCGCTTATCAAGGTTATCTGATGTCAATCCAGAATCAATAATCCTCATTACAGTCTAAGCATAAACAATCAGAACAACAAGCACTACCAACAGTGATGATGAGTTTATTAAAATATAATTATTTACTGAATATAGGTCATGACGTATAATTAATTTAAAGAGTTGCATATACTGTTACCACTATAATGGGTGGTGTTAGGTATGTGTGATAAGGGAGGGGAGAAAAAAATGCCAGTAGTAAAATCTCGTCGTCCTATGTCGGTTGTTTTTGAGAATGATGAAGAAGCAAGAAAATTTGATGAATGGGCAACTTCAAGAAAAAGATCTAACTCTCCGGAAGCTAAACGTGTACGGGCTGGATTAAAATCGTACAGAGCCATGAAAAAAGGAATCAATAAATCTAGAGGGTAAAGATGGCTGAGATCGTTGACCTAATTGAAAAAGAACTAAGTGAAGATTTCCTATCAATAATTCAGGCTTTTAGATGTACCTACAAAATTGATGAACATAATATCAGTACCGATATTGAAGATTTTCTGAAAAATGATGCCTATGAATTACAACAATCACACATGACGGTAACAAAACTGTTTTTTAATAGTGATAAGCAGTTTGTAGGTTATTATACACTTTTCAATGATACCGTTCCGAAGATTGGAAAGGATAAATTAAAAAAAGAACACTGGGATTTACCTAAAAGCGAAAAATTTTATCCGGCTGTACGACTTCATTATATTGGAGTCGATGATAAATATAGAGATCAAGACATTGGTTATACAATGCTAATGTCGGCAATTGATACATGTTATACTATATCTACTATTTCCGGATGCGTTTTTATGTCAGTTCAGGCACTAAAGAATTCTGTTGGTTTTTATGAAAACTACAATTTTATTCGGCTTAGCTCAGGAAAATACCTTCAGAATATGGTGCTTAAGCTGGAAGATATTTCTGATACTGAATAGATGAGCATCCTGTAATCAGGGTGCTTTTATTATGTCTAAAAGTAACAGATATATTGGATTGGATTTGATTATAAGCGACAATTAAGAAATAGTTTTCAGTTATTGATACCATGAAAAATGAATAGGTTAATAAAAGCTCGTCGGCGGTTGCTGCGCCTCTCTTTTGTATGAGGGCGGTGAGGCCAATGACGACTTATGACGCATGTTCCCTAATATTCAATTTGCGGTGCTTATGCTGATTATCGTGTCGTCAAAAAAACAAAAAATAGTCCGCCCATGACTTTACCCGAAGCCAAGCGGACTGCCTGCTAACTCAACGGTATCAATACCCATATGAATCAGCAAATCAAGACCACGGTCTGTTTGAATACCAATTGCATGCTTCGTTACGGCAATCATGGAAACAATGCCGTGTACAGGACTGTACAGCGCTGAATCGGCGGGGATGATCGCAAAACCGTCACCCATCATTTTTCCGGAAAAAACAGGATCATTCACTTGAGCAAGTTCAATGAGATTTCCTGTAATTGGCGCATACACGGTCACAGGAGCCATTTGTTTGTTCTTTCCCAAGAATTTGAACATCGTGTCACCTCTTTAATGATAGCATTGAAGAATGATGATCTGTTATATTTGCAAAGTTCTTGATGATCACATCTGCGGTACGCTTGACTTCAGTCGTTGCGTGATCCATGCAGAACGCAAAATCAGAGGCTTGGAACATAGAACAATCATTCCCAGAATCTCCGACAGCGATCACTTCCAAAGGGGTCAGTGTTTTAAGATAACGGACAGCATTACCCTTTGACACACCCTGTTCGGTGACCTCAATCCGAGTGCCGCCGCTTTTAAAAATTGATAAATCAGGAAACCTTTGTTTTAACACCTGACTGCAGGAAGTTGGATTTTGATCGAGTGTTTATGAACTTTATAAACAATAAAACCTGTGATGATTCCTCCGAAAACATTTAAATCCATCGTCTGAATGCCAAGGACAGTTGTTTGCATTTTATCAGCGAGTGCCAGAGCTGCTTTGGTCGGATCCATGCCCGCTGTATCAACCAGCGTACCCGTCGCAACCAGCATAAAATGCAGCGTATAATGCAGAACGAGAAAACCAATCAGCCCGGATAACGCTGCCGAACCTTTTTCATTCTTGGCGAGCCCGACCGCAACACCAACTGCGAAGATAATTGGTAAATTGTCAAAAGCCACATTCCCAAGCGTTACAAGAAGCTGCATAAGAAACTGAAAGATATGATTGCCGAGAAAAGGATACATTTCGACGGTACTTGAATTTGTAAAAGCGGATCCAATCCCTTTAATGATACCAGCAGCGGGAAGAACGGAAACCGGTAGTAGAAACGAGCGTCCGAATCGCTCAAAGTCGCGAAGCAGCTTATTCCGTTCACTTACTTTTGTTGCAGTCACAATCATCAACCTCTTTTCTTTTTCTTATGTCTGCATCGTACCACTAAAAAACCCGAATGAATGCGTTTTCATTTGTTGCTACTTGAAGAGAATAAATGTACTTTTTGGGTAAAAAACTACTTAGTGACGTAATGACAAGAGCAGATGCTCAAAGACGACATCAGCAGCAACACTTAGCATGAGACGAGAGCGTATCTTTTTACGGGGACTGGGTGATAGATAGGTAAATAGATTCACATCACTAATTTTACTCAGCGGATTAACGGACATACTGGTAATCGAAATGATTCGTGTTCCACTTGTTTTTGCTTTCAACAGAATTTGGTTGATCGCTTGACTTTTTCCGCCCAAGGAAAACACGACGATAACATCCTCAGAAGTAGCAATGTCCGGAATGCGCTCGATTGCATAGAACTCATAATAATCATTGGACCACAAATCAAGCAGCTTCAGCCTGCGGTTAAAATCGGAAATCACACCGACACTTGAACCACTGCCGATACAGAAAATACGCCTTGCCTGCCGCACTTCTTCAGCAAAAGCAGTAACTTTTTGTTCGGATAAAAGCTGAATCGTTTTGGAAAAATCGTGGGTGACGCGTTCGATGATTTCTTTGTAACCGCTAACCCCCGGAGGCGGATCAGCAGATAACTCACTATTTTTCGTTTGAATTAAGGCATACTTTAGTTGCGTAAACGATTGATACCCAAGCTTCTTGGATGCTCGAATAATTGTAGTCGATGAGACAAAGAGTTCATCCTCAATATCCTTTAATTTCAGATGTTCAATATCCCCATATTTCATTACAAAATCAATGACAATCTGCTCGGTACTTGACAACGAATCATAATGATTCGTGATTTGTGTATAAAAGTCCTGAATGATGCTCATCTCCAATACTTTGTTTTCTCACCGTTTGTTGCGATTAGGAGGGAGATTGGTACCCGCACGTATGTTGCTTGTCCTTCTGAATAAATCGTATCAGCTGAAAGAAGCGCATTGAAAACGAGCGGATGGCAAGTAAAAAGACGATTATGTACTAATTTACGTAGAACAATTAAGGGTTATGACATTAGGAGTGATAAGCTCAGAAATGTGCAAGGGGTTATGGGTGAAGGGATTAAATGATCGTTAATAAGGCTGCAAGCACAACAACGTAAAGATATATCTTCATACCGGTCACCATCTGCATACAATAATTATCACTTCGGGCTGATGGATCGAATTTAGGCTGATTTTTGTAGTATAGAATAATGATGTAAACGTTATCTCAAGGGGAATTAATCAATTAATTCTCAGAGCAGCTAAAAATTGATTACTGTCCGGCTTTTTATTCAATTGTATTTTATGAAAACAGTATAATTTGGCTTTTTCATATTTTTTCTCATAATCTTTTATGTCCAATGTATCGTAATCATCCAGAAAATCATTGTCAGCATCATATTCAATAGATACGGTTCTTATGTACGTTTGCTTAGCAATAACTTTCGCTATTAATCACTAAATAAGTCTTCGTAACACATCTTTGTTCATTCAAATTGCTTTGTGATGCAAGTAATTCTGTACATGAGGATTTTTCTCACACGAAAAAGAGGAGAGTAATTGATTTACCTCCTCCTCTGAACTTGATTCAACTAGTGTCGATAACTTATAGACCTTTGTCTCTATTTTATCGGGCATGTTTTCTTTTCTCCATAAACTTTCTTGCATCTAATAAACGTTCTTCTTCTGTCTGCGCAATCAGGTGATCAATCAACGGGGAAGGGGTAACAGCAATGGGATCACTATCCAATAAATCATTGAAATCTTTTTCCTTTATGTGAAAGGTTCTATTGTATTCATTATTTTTAAGTGTTTCTGTAGCCATTTTACCCTTCACCTCCATATGTTTATTGTCCCTAAATATCTTCATACGGGTCACCATCCATGTTCTTTAAATACAGGTATTTTGCAGGATAAAATCCTATTTTTTGTAAAATAAGCAGGAATAAAGTCACTATATGGAGAATGTTAGGAGAAACCATCTCCTACGAAAGTAGTGATCCAATGACCATTGCCGAGCTTTATGGAAAACTGCCCGCATTAGAAGCCAAGGAAGACCTACTGACTTCGGACGTTTTCTCCACCTTTCGTTACCTACCAGTCAATCGAGCGCTCATTCCATTTCTCAGTAAAGCAATCAACACCCGGTCCGGGCAACACATCAGCAACATTTTTACAGATTGTCTGATGGCGGACTATGTCTTCTGGCCGAAAACCACGCGCTTCAACCGTGAGCCGGATGTGCTGATCCTAATCACGCGCAAGACCAAGCCGCCAATCGCTATTATTATAGAAGCAAAATATTACAGTGGACGGCATGATGCCAACCGAACGCAAATGAAGCAGGAACTGCAAACCTATGATGGAGACCAATTGGCCGAGCAATAATACATTGACTTAAAGAACAACGCGCTCGACCTCAACCAGGAACAGACGCAGCTTTTAACACAGGCGGAGCATCGATTTCTACTCTTTGTTACCGCGCATGATGCGCTGCCGAGAAAAATAACCGACGACTCACTTAATAAGTTGCTCAAGCATGATCCTAATACGCATTCACTTTACTGGATTAACTGGCAAGCTGCTTTCGATGTCGCTAAAGAGACACTTGAAACTCAAATTCTCGATGACGGACAACGCTTCCTGCTTGAAGATCTACGCGATTTACTGCAGCGCAAAGGACTTACATCATTTCAAGGCTTCCATCCACCAGCCAAACTGATTCAGCCGAAACACTATTTCTGGAGGGACACGCAATGAGCATTGGAGAAGAAATGAAACATGTCTACGGCGAGATGGTCAAAATCTACACAGAAGTGGGAAAACTCATCTCAGTCATCGAAGGTGAATTAGTCAAAAAAGGCTGGACGGCAGTTGGCGATCATGGTGTGACTTGGGACCGTTCGTCCAGTTATGAGTCTCCGGAATTCTGGCTGCCCTACTTCATGCAGCGCGTCTACACAAAAGATAATGATAAAAAAGGAGTGGCATTCAACATCCTCTTTGATGGCCTCGACGAAGATCATCAAATTACCTATCCGACCCTGTCATGTGTAGTGGCGGAGCGGAAAGATGGAAAGCCATTGGTTAAATGCAACGGCATTATATCCGCCGGTTGGGAAAAGGATTCGCATTCATTGGGTGATCGATATCCAAAACTGTACCAAACGGATTATACGGACATAACGATTACCAACTATTTTTTGCCGTTGGACGAGATCACGAGTGAAGCAAAGGTAAGAGAGTTGATTGTTGAGCCATTGATGAAGATGTATGGGGGGTACCCATGATTGAAGAAGAGCTCAAATCGCTTGAAAATTGAGCCCATATTAAAATGGTTTTCTCACTGAAATGCATTAATCTCACTTTTAGAACAAATGTTGAAAATTTGCTTACAATTTCTTACATAGCAACCGATAATTATAATGTAATAGGTCTCATTGCCTATTGAACGCAATCATTGTGAACAGGTTTTGTTCTGAAAGATGGGTGGCAGAATGCAGACCTCAGAGGTAAAAGATTGGACTCAATATATACAGAGTCTGAACGATAATTTAAATGTAATTCCTGAAATGCAAGAAGTGGGACAGGAATTGGCTGATTGGCAAAATGGGCAAACAGAACGACCGCTTAATGTAATGATTATGGGTGAGGCGAAGTCAGGAAAGTCCACATTTGTGAATTCGATTTTTGGGGAACAGCTAGTCGCAAGTGATATATTGCCAAAAACGTCCATTGTTACGATGTTCAAGTATGGTGCTCAAAAGAAAATGGTTATTTATTTTTTGGATGGACGCATTGTAACATATGAAAATAATCAATTTGCTGATTTAAGTAACGAGTCAATTGATAAAGAAATTGACTGGGTTGAAATGTATTGGCCATTGGATTTTCTTAAAGAGATAACCATTATTGACTCACCAGGTCTCAATTCTCAGTATGCTTATCATACCAAGAATACGGAACGCTTTTTCAATCGTGTGGATGTAGTTATGTGGGTTGCTGATTGTCGTACGATACAGACGCAAGTTGCGCATCAATACTTAGAAAAATTGATGCATAATCATCTTCCAACAGTCATGGTCATCAATCAAATTGATAATTACGATGAAGAAGAAGAGGAACAAGAATTAGAAGAGTGGATTGCTGATGAGCGAAATTCTTTTATAGATCAATACCAACTAGTTGATGTGATTGGTATTTCAGCAGCGTACATACTCAAGGGAAAGATAAAAAAGGATAATCAGCTTCTGGAAAATGGCCATTTCCAAAGTGTTTCTAACATAGTCAATAAACTAGAAATAGAGGCAGTAAATCTGAAAGAGAGAAGTAAGTGGCGTTATTTTGTTTATTTACAATGCTGTATTTTAGCAAGGGTAAAGATGCTGATAAAAAATCTACATATTGAACAAATGTATTTATCTATTGAAGAATTGTCGCAGTCATGGAACGCGATCCTTGATAAGAGAAATGAACTACAACATTTTATTGAGTATCATCAGGTGAAAATTCAAGAATTAACAGCGTATATTGCGACGAATAAAACTTTTTTATCTCTTGTATCGGATGAAGATCATGCGCGACTTTGGTTAGATACCATTGGTACTGGACAATCCCCTGTTGTATCAATAAAAATAGAAGAATTAAAAAAACAGCTCTCAAATAAGACACAAAGCATAAATTCAAAAAAAGAGAAATTACTCCAAACGTACCAACGACTTCTAACTGATATAGATAACTTCAGAAGCTCAGGAGTCTATCAAACATATCCTCTTTTTAAGAACACTCAGCTTGATCAATTGGAAAATGAAATAAGAATGTATAACGTACAGGTAAAAGAGTATAGAAAATGCCTAGAAAAAGAAAACGGCGAGCAGGAAGCTTTTGTTGAGCAGCTTTGCACTACGATCCAGTTCATCAATTATAACAATAGACAAGTACTTCACAATAAAATAATTACATTTAATCAATTGCTGAAAAGAAACAAACAGGATTATATTCAAAAAATAAGCCTTTCATTTTTTCAAATGATCAACCAGCTCTCTATGATTAGCAGTGCCATTGTGTCACTGAATAATAGTATATTAGCCAACGAAAAACTTGGAGAAATAGAAAAGGAAAATTTGGAAGAGCTAATCCATTGTTTTGAACCATTCAAAATGAATGAAAAACTTGCGATGCACCAAAAAATATTTGAAGCATTGATAGATGAACCTTTACTGACAGATCGACATATTTCAATTGACTATTCAACTTCAGAACTTTCTATGATTGATGCTTGGGAGAGTTCTCCGCTTAACACCATTCAAACAGTACCTTTGTCTTTATTGAACCAAATAAGAGTTAATGTAATAAAAATGCGCGTTTTGTTTTTTAGTTGTATTGGAATCATCATACTTTTTTACCTATTTAAATGACAGGGGAGATATGGATCTATGGGCTTTTCATTAGACCACTATGCTGAAAGGAAGAGACAATTCTTCGCAAAAGCAGAAAAAGTAATTAAAATCCTTATTACAAAAAAAGATGAAGAAACGATTCAGCAGATCAATGACTTGTTAGGTGATGTTGAGAACGGAAAATTTGTCCTTACAGTCATTGGGGAATTTTCAAAGGGGAAGTCCACCTTTTTAAATAGTTTGTTTGGCAAACGCCTGCTTCCATCAAAAGTTACCCCGACAACGGCATTGTTAAATAAAATCATCTATAAAGAACAACAAAGTATTATTGTTTCGGCCAATGGTCAAGAGCATGTTATTCCAGAAGAAACGTTCAAAAATTTGATTGCGCCAAAGGAACCAAAAAGTGATGATCATGAGGCCTTTGTTGCCTATCAAAAACAAATTGAGACTCTCAATCAAATAGATCAAGTCACAATCGGTTATCCGCTTTCTTTTTTAAGCAACGGCATCTGTATCTATGATACTCCAGGGTTTAATGATCTTGATGAAAATAGGAGCCAGCTGACCAATACGATTATTCCTCAATCAGATGCAGTGATCTTTATGCTGAATGCACGCCGTCAACTTTCGCAGTCAGAACACAGTTTTCTCGAAAATCGAGTACTTACTCAAGACCTTGGCAAATTGTTCTTTGTAATCAACTTTAAAGACCAGTTGGACTCAGAAGCTGATGTGGAAAGAGTTCGCCAGGAAATATTGAGTCATCTGCCTTCCAAGATCGCCCATCCTAAACTATTTTTTATCTCTGCCAAATATGCGTTGAATTTCCGAAGAGAGCAGAATGGAGAAGTCATAAAAAGTGCTCAATGGAAAATGAAAAACTCTGCTGTTGTAAGAAATCTCGAGGAAACGGGTATACCGGCACTCGAACAAGCACTTGGCCAATTTTTGGAGGAGGAGAGAGGGTACATCAAAATCTTTCGAGCAGATCTCCAATTGAATCATTGGATTGACCGCATGATGAATCAAGATATTCCATTAGAAATGCTAAGTTTTCACCAACACGTTGCTGACGCAGATCAAAAGCAGAAAGAACTTAAGCTTAAATTGGATCACGCTCGTGCCGAAAGAGAACGATTGATGAAATCGATAAAATCCAATAGCAAGAAGGAATTGGCTGAAATAAAAAAAGCTTATCAACAACGGCTTGAAGCAATCTTACACGCTGCTCAAAATGAATTTAAGAAACAAACTGGCACTTACAAAGAAATGGCACGAGCAATTGAAGATAGGGTGTCTCCATTAGAAGGGATACTAGCCGAGGATCTATTAAAATGGAAAGAATTGTGGGCAAATGATGTGATTCAGAAATGCGCCGCACATATGAGTAGCGAGCTTTCGCAAAACTATCGCTCACTAGCAAGTTCGTTTAATGTACAGGTCGAAGCAAATCATGAAATTAAACTAACGGATATGTTTGATTCTCTGGCAGACGCTGTCTATAGAAGCGTTATGGATTTTGCACCTCAGAAAGGTTCACAGACGTTTTCTATGCTAGCAAGTGCCGGAAAATCAGTTGTTAAATTTATTGGATTCATTGTAAGAAAGGCAAAAAGCGTTGATGATCGAGAACTTCTGCAGGACCGCATAAAGGATCAATTTGAAAAATCAATTCCAAAAAAAGTGGAGCACTTAGAGAAAAATTTTAAGAGCATGCAAAAACAATTATCAGATAAGATTACCTTGAATATGGAAAAAGAGCTCAAAAAAATGCAAGAGCTGTTTTTGAAAATGTTTAGGAATGCTGAAATAAGCCAAAGACGAGCAACTAAAGAAATCAATAAATTGAAAGAACAACAGGAAGAATTAAGAGCATGCATGGAAATAAATCCGTTATCGAAACAGCTGGAGGGAGCACAAAATGATTACACAGGAACAGTCTCTGTCAACCGTTATTAATGAATTAAAAAAACAGGCAATAACATGTAAATTGAGTGGAACGATTCGTGAAAAGCTGGCGACACTCAGTTTGGATATGAAGACGAACCAATACACGATCGTCGTGGTTGGTGAATTTAAACATGGGAAATCAACATTTATTAACAGTCTGCTCGGGCAAGATTTACTTCCAACGGATATATTACCAACGACTGCCGTTATTCATCGGATCTTTAAAGGGGACAAGGATGAGCTCATTGTGCATGACCAAAAGGGTGAGACAAAGAAATTTGATCTTGATAAAGATGTGATGCAGCATTTTACAGCAGAACATGCTCAGTCAACCGATCAAGTGAAGTATATTGATTTGTCGCTATCTAAAGTCCCGTTTGATCAGAATATTGTCATTGTCGATACACCCGGAGTGAACGATCTCAATCAGCAGAGGGCAGAAGTTGCCTATGATTTTATTCCGCGTTCAGACGCTGTTATATTTGTCCTTGATTCTGGTGCTTTTCTAAAAAGAACGGAAGAGGAATTTATCAAGGAAAAACTTTTGAGCCAAGATTTAAATAAGATTGTTTTTATCGCTAATTTTATCGACCGTTTGGATGAGGAAGAAACAGATCTTGATGAGCTAGCTGAAGATTTTAAACGGCGAATTACACACTCCCTTGGTTTACCACGGCCATCACTGTATCTACTATCATCCCTAAGTGCTCTGCAGGGACGGATCGAACAAAATGATGAACTCATATCCTTCTCTGGAATTCTTCCGATCGAGAAAAGAATCACAGAATTGACTGAGAGCGGAACGCGAGCACAAGAAAAACAGTCGGCCTATGTCTATCGTGCCATTCACATTCTCAGGCAGATAAACAACGAAATTAGGACGTGTCTTGTGACAGGAAAGCAATCAACAAAGGAATTAACTGCTGTACTGGAAAATCTAAATTCATGGGAACAAAAGAAGGATGAGACCCTTCAGTCGGTTCATGATTATGTTCAATTAAGAGAAACGGAAATACATCACCTAATTGAAAAGTCAATCAGCAACTTGAAAGAGCGTCTTTTAGATGAAGGAATTCAGGCAATCAATAATTTTGACAGCCCAGATGTGAGTCAACTAACAGAAAAAATCCTGCCACAGCTCTCCGAGCGCTTTATTAAAGGCTGGCTTGAAGAATATTCCCCGTATATTCTTGAACTTTTGAACAAACTCAAGCAATCCATTGAAAAAGGATTAAATGAATACTTTAACAGCACCATTGAACTTGGAGCAGTAGGTGGGCGAAAACTCTCATCCAGTGAAAAAGTGAACGTGAATGTTGATTCAGGAATGGATACAACGATCACCTCCGGATTAATTGTCGGAGGCATTGCCACCGGATTGGCTATTTTGTCAATGTCGTTGTTTGTTCCATTATTGGCAATGGGTGGTATTCCGATTATAAGAGATATCATGAAGAAGAATAAACTAGGAAAATTAAAGCCCGAGATCAAGAAAGAGTGGGAACGTATTATCCCCGAATCCATCAACGGATTCTATGAATCTATTTGCGATCAAGTGGACCAACTCATTCAAAATACCGTTACCAATACACAAGAAATCTTTGATCAAAAAGCGACTGTTCGTCGGCAAATTATTGAAAACACGCAGCAAGAGAATGCACGAGAAGCAGAGGAATTGGCAAAACAGGAACAGGTTTTGCTAGCAGCGCAAGGAGATCTAGAAAAATTAGATGCTCAGTTGCAAATGCTGATTTTTAAAAGTGAACCAAAGGGGATGAAGAATAATGAGTTTATTTGATGGAAACACGGCGGATTCAAACGAAGGCCAACATCCAACTGGGAGTGAAGCAATCCATTCCTCAGCCCATCTTTTCGGAAACGACTCTGTAAATCATGGCTTTGATCCAAGCCCTCATTTTACAGCGGGAAACGAACACACGCACAGCTACCAAGATATCATGCAGCAAAATGACCCACTAAAACTGGTACATACGATGCACATGGAACCATTAGAGCTAGGAAAAACATTTGTCCATCCGCATGATGTCCATGACTATGTACGCCAAGATGGGACACCAGTTCACGGATACTGGCGCGATGGCGACGGAAACACATTATTTGATAGAAACGTATCACAAGGCGGCGGGTATTTGAGAGATTAGCCGGAATGAAATAACATGGTGAAATTGACCCTGTAAAAGTGAATAATCATTAAATTCCAAAGGATTCCTAGTAAAAATTATAAAAGGTGGGTCATACCATGGAGAATACTCTGACTGAGAGTAAGTTGGAAAACTGTTGGATTGGGCATATGAAAAATCAATTAGTGGTTTGCCTGGAACGGATACAGGTTATGATTTTGCACAGAATTACTTGTCGAAATACGGATCGGTTGATAAAGCTATAAATAAACTAATACACTGGCAAAATACAAAATCAGCTACGGCCGGTTTCTTAACGGGATTGGGAGGACTAATTACTTTGCCCGTGGCAATTCCTGCTGATGTAGCCTCTGTAACTTATGTCCAAATCAGAATGGTAGCGGCAATCGCTATTATGAGAAACTATGATATTAAGGACGATCAAGTGAAAACTTTTGTTTTTCTCGCACTTACTGGTAATTCTGTTTCAGATGTACTAAAAAATGTGGGTATAAAGACTGCCACGCAGCTAGGAAAACAAGCAATAAAAAAGGTTCCGATTGAGATCATTAAAGCGATAAATAAGGCAGTAGGATTTCGATTGATCACTAAGTTTGGTGAAAAGGGAATTGTTAATTTAGGAAAGGCAGTACCGCTTCTTGGTGGAGTAATAGGCGGTACTATGGATGGCGTGAGTACTAATATAATTGGAAAAACCGCGAAGAAAATATTTGTATAAGCAATAATATTCAACTGATCGCTTTAGGACATTTAGCTTCCAAAAGCAGTTAGTCATTTTAGTGAATTACCATGAAATAAAGTTGTCAGTAGTAGGAGTGAGAATGGTGGAAAAGTCAAAGAAAAAACTTGCGAATGGCTTGATAGTTGGAGCAGGGATAGGCTATGCGGTTGTTTATCCGTTTCATCAAAGTTTCACAGGTGGTTTACTTTCAAGTGGCTTAAGTGCAGCACTTGTAGGTGGATTAGCGGATGCTTTTGCCATAACAGGTTTGTTTCGAGTTCCTATGAAATTGAACTTTTTAAAGAGATGCTATTCAACAATTCGAACGGAAGTGATCCCTCGCAATCGGGAAAAGTTTATTTCAACCTTAGTTAATATGGTTCAAGATGACTTACTTTCTAAAGAGAGTCTAAAGCAATACCTGAAAAAAATGGAATCTGAGGATATAGCACATTTCGTCGAGGTGGTCATTAAAAATAATTTAAACCATGTTAAACTCTCACCTTATATTGCGGTGATACGGGATTTTTCATTGAAAAACGGCTATGAAGAACATGTGATCAGATTTATTAGAAATTTTTTCATTATAAAGGAGAGAAGAGTGTAAAGTGAGTTTAAGAAAGAATAGGATATTCCAAACAGTCAAATATTCAGATAATGACAAAGATATTTTTGTGAAAATGATGAACATTAGTGAAAAAATGAAAAAATTGCTATATGTATGTTTATTCGTTTACTTTAGCTATATTAGTTTGAACTTTTTCGTACAAGAGTCTACAATTCACCTAAATTGGTACATTGTAATACCAATGGTTTTTCTATACTTCCTTGTTGGTGGTATTGCATTTACAACTCACTACTGTGTCTATTTAATAGTTAGAAACGAAGCAGCAAGTGTGATCAGAAATAAATCTAATTTAGTAATATGGAAAGCGGCGTTAGTCTATTTTAAAACAAATAAGTCTAAATATATTAACTCAACTTTCGCAGAGTAAAAATCCGAAATAGCCCTTGATATAACGTGCTTTGTAGCCTATTCATTACACTCCTTGACAAAATAGAAAGACACCTCAATTTTTGGTATCGTGATTTTGACGAAATACACCACCAAACAGAAGGGGTGCCCTCCATATGATAGTGAAAAAAGGTCAAAATAATCAACTGTCATCAGAAATAAAAGCAAAATTTGACGAGTTGAAGATTCTAAAACATTTACGTCAGGCAGGAATTCAAATAGCTTTCGGCTTTTCCAGTGGTTATCTTTTTCAGCTTATTTTTCGACTGATCTTTACCCAAAGAAATTGGTATCGTTTACTGGAGAGTAATTAAGCAGATGACTTACCGGGCAAGGATGCTGTTTATCGTTTTTTAAACTACCCGAAGTTTGCCTGGCGCCGCTTCCTGACTGAATTAAGCATATTCACGATTATGAAAGTTAGCCGTTTGACGAGCGCCTGCCACACTAAAGTACTCATTCTGGATGATTCATCTTTTTTATCGCGACCGCAGTAAGCGCGTCGAACTTTTGGCTCATTGTTTTGACCATGCCAAGAGAAGACACTACAAAGGATTTCGTATGCTGACATTGGGATGGTCAGACGGATCAACGTTCCTGCCCATTGATTTTTCACTCCTTAGTTCAAGCAAAGAAAAGGCAAAAATTAACGATATCGATTCGACGATTGATAAGCGTTGTTCCGGCTATAAAAGGCGAATTGAAGCTTTACAAACAGCTCCTGAACAAATACCTGGCATGGTTAAACG
>NZ_FOOY01000020.1 GCF_900113325.1 Sporolactobacillus nakayamae
CACCATCACTGGCATGATTGTTCCTGTGGGAAATGCCTTCCCTCTTGTCGGGAACCCTTGTAAGACCTCCCCGGGTAAGAACGACCGCTTTCCTTCCATGTGGCTGCTGCATATACTGTTTGAGATTCGGGCAGTATTGGACTTCACCTTGTTACGCAGGCTTATCCGTCTCTATTCAGCCTTAGTATGCAGTTCTTGTTCATCAGCCCAGAAGTTTGCCTCCGGCTTCCTTCAGATTCCACCTCACGATGGACACCCTTGCCTTTGGCTAACAGTTCCTACTGCCAAGCCTGTAGCGGACTTTCACCGCCTAGCTGTCGTCCATGCCGGGCGCACATAAAAAAAGCTTTAAACTCCAGTCCGGAATTCAAAGCTTAGTTTCCAATTCACAGCCTCCTTATCGTCCTTTTTTATATCTTCAACTTTATTAATCACATTAGCATACCTGGCAGCTGCAAAAAGATAGTCGGATAGTCGATTGACATAAATGAGCACAGCAGGATTGATTGACGATTCTTTTTGCAAGGCAACAATCTGCCGTTCCAGCCGGCGGGTAACCGTTCGTGCAAGATGCAAAACAGCAGCCATTTTACTGCCGCCAGGAAGAATAAATTGCCTGATTTCCGGCGAACGGGCACTGTATAAATCAATTTTCCGCTCCAGCAACTGCACATGTTCCTCAGTAAAAATATAATCAGGATGATTTAGAGCAGTGGACAGATCATGACCGGCATCAAAGAGACATTGCTGAATTTCTTGCAGCTCAGGAACAAAAAATGAATCAAGATCATTGCAGCAAGTGATTGAATAGCCGAGCCACGCATTCAGTTCATCCATCGTCCCATAGGCATCCACTTGCCGGTCAGCTTTTGAACCCCTGCTGCCGCCAACCAATTGCGTCATCCCTTTATCGCCGGTATTCGTGTAGAGTTTGATCTCGGCCCATCCTTTCTCAATCTCGTTTCAATTGCGATTTTCTGCTGCTTTTAAATCGAGACCGGATTTTTTATAGTTCAACATTTTGTAGAGGAGCTCACTAATGTATGCGCCGGCCTCGACGGGGGGAATGCCTTGAGCATGGATGTTTGAAACCACCGTACGTCTCATCTCCGGCATCCCCATGGTCGGCTTGTAAGCAATATACGCACTCATGGACTGCGCAGTGGCCAAGCCAGGTCGTTCGCCAATCAGCATACATACGACATCCGCATTGGTGAGTTCGCCAACCTGATCCATCACGCCGACCCGGCAGTATTTCACAAAGATGTGCTGTGCACAGTCCAAGCCGTAATAATTCAAACCTTGTTTGATCGACGGAATGATTTCCTTAATATTTGCCTCAATTGCGGCGGAGCTGAGCCCATCACCAATGACCAGCTGAATTTTAGGACGATTGGTAATATGCCGCTTAATTTTTTCTTCATATTCCTTTGAAAATCGACGTCCCAAATCCGGGCGTGTCAGATATTCATCCTTCGAACAGCATTTGGTTTGGATGGCAATAAAACGCATTTCTTTTATTAAATCAGGACTCACATAGGAAAAAACAGAATCTTGGGCGGCCGCATGATCTGCTCTGAATCTTAAGATCGATTGCGTTTTATATCTGGGACCACAGCGCCAGAGACCAAGTCTTGCCGGCGTGAATGCCTTCATTTTCATGTACCCCTCCAAATAATGCGGATCCGGTACTAAAAGCTGTTCTCGCAAATTGATTTCTGAGATATCGCTGAATATCCCCCTCGACTGATTACTATCCTTTTCCATAAGCTCATCTCCTCACATTCATTCAAAGTCATCACTTAGAGTCATTCAAGAAAAATAGACGCATCGCCGGCGCGATCTGTTAATTGTCCGTTTTCTAAAATGCCGATTTTTTCCATCCATGTTTCAAATTCTCGAATCGGATGCAGATTGAATAATTCACGAATCGTTGCCGTCTCCTGGAATCCTGTTGATTGATAATTCAGCATCACATCATCGGCATGCGGGACCCCCATGATATAATTGCATCCGGCCGAAGCAAGGAGAACGGTAAGATTTTCGGCATCGTTTTGATCCGCTTTCATATGGTTCGTGTAGCAAACATCGCAACCCATGGAAAGACCTGTCAGCTTACCCATAAAATGATCCTCCAGACCGGCACGAATGACTTGTTTTGCGTCATACAAGTACTCCGGACCAATAAAGCCCACAACCGTATTGACAAGAAAAGGATCAAATTCCCGGGCAAATCCGTAACATCTGGCCTCCATCGTCACTTGATCGGCTCCAAAATTTGCTTCAGAAGACAATTCGGAGCCTTGACCGGTTTCAAAATACATGACATTCGGTCCCCATGCTTGTCCCTGTTCGTTTGCGAGCTGTCTCGCCTCTGCGATCAGGCTATGATTAATACCGAATGCAGTATTGGCTTTTTCAGACCCTGCGATTGATTGAAAGATCAAACCGGCTGGAGCTCCTTGTCTGACCGCTTCCATTTGCGTGGTAATATGGGCGAGCACAGAGGTCTGCGTCGGAATCTCCCATTTGCTTCGAAATTCTTCAAATTTATTTAAAATGTTCCGTACACTTTCTACCGAGTCATTGACGGGATTAAGACCGATCACTGCGTCGCCGGATCCCATACTCAGTCCCTCCATCACCGAAGCCATAATTCCATTGATGTCGTCAGTCGGATGGTTGGGTTGGAGCCGTGAAGAAAAAGTTCCGGCGCGACCGATCGTTGTATTTGCAGTTTTTTCAATATCTATCTTTTTCGCAGCATAAATTAAATCCATATTCGTCATCAGCTTACAGACAGCTGCAACCATCTCAGCAGTCAACCCTCTTGACAGACGTTTGATTTTGATATCCGTTGCGGCGTAAGAGAGCAGCCACTCGCGCAGCTCTTCAACCGTCCAATTCTTAATTGATTGAAAGATTCGCGTATTCACACCATCAATAATTGTCCGTGTAACTTCGTCTTCATCATAGGGGACAACTGGGTTATTATATAGATCATTGAGTGTGAGCTGGGCAAGAACGATTTTCGCTGCAACACGTTCTTGTGCGCTCTGAGCAGCGACACCGGCCAGCTGATCACCGGATTTAACTTCATTTGCTTTTGCTAAAACCTCTTTAATCGAATCGAACGTATACAGCTGCCCCGCCAACATTGTCTTCAAACTCATGAAACGGTCCCTCCTAGTTAATTGAATAAAAGCGTTTTGACACTGACTGGCAAAACGGTCGTACCGGGAACCGGTGCACCAATATCCACATAGTCGCCATGGTTAGCCTTGATTTTATCAATACAAATATATGGATACCCTGGCGGCAGATCGTGGGCTAATTGATGCCCCAACGCCTTGGCAATATCATCTTCCGTAATGACAATCAATGGCAGATGATGCGCGAGTAATTCATGAGCACCGGATACAATTTGTCTCGCACAGTGCTGCAGCTGATGGAAGGTCGGACTTTTTAATCCAGTGATATAAATGGCAACATTCGAGCGTTCTCCATCGGTATGAAAGATATCCATCCGATTTTTTAATTGATCAGTAAACTCAGGAGCGTTGGGATCCTGCTTCTCGATCGTTAATTTTATAATCGGCAAATTTCGAACGGGAAGCGCATCTTTTGTGTAGGAAATCGTACTTCCGCTAACCGTGATTGAATAGGCACCTGCTCCGATTACAGTCGCTCGAATCGTTTCCTGCGCAGGTAGCACATCTTTGTATTGTTCTATTTTTGAATGGCGCAACCGAGATCCCAGCAGTAAACCGATATCTCCATACGCAAATGGCTGCGCGTCATCAGCGTGTCGCATACACTCCGCCACACCGCCAGAGAATGAAACAGATCGAATCTGACCGGCATCAAGTTGAGTGAAATGATGGTTTGTAATGAATAGATCGAAAAAGTCGCTTTTCTCACCTATCCCTATACTGTTTTCCAATACTTGGACAAGGACATCAATAATTGGATTGAGCCCTTCTGCTGATTTCAGAACAGTCCCTTCACTAAGATCGAGATTTAATTGATGAACAAGCTGCTGAATTTTCGGTGCAAGATAGCTGATTTGCAGTGTCTCGGGATCAACTTTAATTAATCGTCCGCCAATATCAAAGCAGGCGGTGTCAAGAACCTGATCACCGTCCAGAGCAGCAAGATTGGTGGTTCCGCCGCCAATATCCAAGTTGATGATCGGGACTTTTCGATCAAATGAATAGTTTCCCGCTCCTGATCCTTTAGCCGCTAGAATCCCTTCCAAGTCCGGTCCGGCGGTCGCCACCACAAAATCGCCGGCGTCTTGACTGAGCGTCTCTATCACGCGATCCGCATTTTCTTTTCTGGCAGTCTCACCCGTGATAATGACCGCGCCTACTCCAATGGATTGCTTACTGATCCCCGCCTTCATATACTGTTTGCGGACAAATTGTGCAATGCCGTTGTAATCAATTTGGTAACCGCGCAAAAGCGGAGTAAAGATGATGTCACTTTGATAAATAATCTCTTTCTTCGAGATGACGATATCGGGTACCGAAAAGAGAGATGCTTTATTTTGGATGGTTAATCTAGAAATAATTAATTGTGTCGTGGATGTCCCAATATCGATACCAACACTCAAAACAGCTCGTTCCAATGCTTGATCATCCTTCTCCCGGTTTCTGAATAAATAGGTTGCAGAAAGATTAAGATGTGCTATGATTTAATACATGTTAGGATTTCTCACTTTTAATGTTCATTTTAACTCTTTTATCTGCTATTGGAACAAATATTAATGATTTTTTTGAAATCAATGTAAGGTGATGCGACAAGAAAACGACTATCGATGCTCATCTCAGCTTTTCTTCTCCGACTTAATCAGTGAAGGATTTCATCTAAGAAATAATTCCACATTTAAAATTCGGAATTTTTCGTATTTTTTCGGTGTTTCTTTGTACTGCAGTGTCATGATTCATTTCATAATAAAGGAGATCATTTTTATGTTGTTACTTGGAATTGTGGTTAACCTACTCCTGCTCATTGTCATGTTCGCCATTATACTTAAAGCGAACCGATCCATCGTCAGCGCTCGATCAAAGAACGCTCCATCAGAAGACCTGAAATCATTCGGCTATAAACAAGAATTATTGCGTGATATGGGCGGTTTTTCAAACTTCGCCGTCTCCTTTTCGATCATTTCTATTCTAACCGGTGCGGTCACACTATATGGCTATGGATTCAATCAAGGCGGACCCGCGATCATGGGTGTCGGTTGGCCGCTGGTCACCCTTTTCGTTCTGTTCATTGCTGCAGCGATGGCGGAACTGACCTCATCCATTCCAACTTCAGGAGCGATTTATCATTGGGCTTCCATCCTTGGTGGCCCGAGATGGGGCTGGTTCACCGGATGGCTGAACATTATTGGTCAGGTAACGATTGTCGCAGGCATTGATTTCGGCTGTGCAGGTTTTGCTTCAGCGCTGCTTTTCGGTAATCCGACCCATGTTCAGACGCTGATCACTTATGCTGTAATCTTAGCGATGCATGCAACGTTTAACCACATCGGGATCAACGTTGTTTCCAAATTAAATTCATTTTCAGCCATTTATCATATTATCGGCGTGTTTATCATCATTGGTGTACTCACCGCATTTGGTCCGCACCACAATGTCGGCTATCTGTTCAATGCTGGTTTTTCAACGGTAACTAGCGGAAGCACCCCTTATTGGTTTGCATTCCTCGTTGGACTTCTGCAAGCACAATGGACGCTCACCGGCTACGATGCATCGGCCCATACCAGTGAGGAAACGATTGATCCGAAAGTCAGAGCACCCTGGGGCGTTTATCTCTCCGTAGCCATTTCTGGAATTTTTGGCTTTATTCTCCTTGCCATTGTTACGATGTCCATTAAAGACCCGTCTGCTGTTGCTCAGGCCGGCAATAATGCGTTTATCGTCGCGATTCAGCAAGCTGTCGGCGGTTGGTTCGGTCAAGCGATGCTTTGGATGATCACGATTGCAATGTGGTTCTGCGGTCTTTCCTCAATCACTTCCTCGTCACGTATGATTTTTGCATTCAGCCGTGATAAAGGATTGCCGTTTTCTCACATCTGGGCTCATGTTTCTAAAAAGTTCTATACACCGAACAATGCAATCTGGCTCGTTGCCTGCATCGCTTTCATCTCTGCAATCTTCAATAATGTTTACGCTGTAATTACTTCATTAAGTGTAATTGGTCTCTACGGTTCCTATTTTATTCCCATCTTTCTTAAACTCCGGGCAAAAATCAAAGGCGCTTGGACCACGAAAGACGACGGACCGTGGAACCTAAAAAGTTGGAGCAACCCAGTGAGCGTGATTGCCTGTATCTGGATTGTTTTTCTCATCGTCTTAATGACCATATCCCCAAGTGATGTGGCCATCACAAACACCTACACACTGCACTATGCAACAGGAAAAATCTTTATTTCCGTGCTTATCCTTCTGACCATTTACTTTTTCGCCTATGCAAAAAATCATTTTGAAGGACCCCATCTCGGTTCCTATGCGGAAATCAGCGAGCGGCTCCGAAAAAAAGAAAACCCTGCTGTTTTCTCTAGAGATACGGTACAACATTAAAGTTCACGTAACGTGAACGAACAAATAAAAAGTCATTCTGCGTGAACATCGTTCACCAGAATGACTTT
Organism: Sporolactobacillus nakayamae; assembly: GCF_900113325.1. Lineage (GTDB taxonomy): Bacteria > Bacillota > Bacilli > Bacillales > Sporolactobacillaceae > Sporolactobacillus > Sporolactobacillus nakayamae. Next base: position 6,659 of record NZ_FOOY01000020.1, read on the forward strand.
TTTGTTGAAAATCTAGATTAGATCTTCAATTTTTTCTTTTCCGCTTCCAGCAGTCGAATTAAGACCGGGGACAAAACCAGATAGAACAAAAAGTTGCCGACTGCATGATACGTATCAAAAGGCAGCCCCATCAGCCAATAGGCAATGAAACTAGGCACGCCGCCGATTAAGACGTTCAGTGAGACCAAAAAGCCAAATAAATAGCCGCAAAATCCGGCATACACAGCCATGATCAGCATCGGAACTTTTTTGTGGACGTGGGATAAAAACCCTGATGCTAAACCAATCACACCCCAGGCAAGAATCTGCATAACCGTGAAGAAACCAATGCCCAAGACCAAATCAGAGCCAATTGCCGTAAGAAGAGCTAAAGTAAGACCAAAGCGAGCGCCAAAAACTAGGCCGGTAATAATAATAATGACTGTTGACGGTTGTACATTGGGAATGGCCGTCATATAAATTCTGCCGACAATACTTAGGGCAGCGAGCAGAGAAATCAATGCGATTTTTCTTGTTAACAACATGATCTCTTCACTCCCTGTAAATCCATTTCACAAGATCACCGGCATGCAGTTTAAAAATACCTGCCGACACATTCGGTTCTTTGCCATTCACCTCATAAGTCCATCCACTCTGAGCCGATTGATCACCGGCACGTTGACCATCGATACTCTTAACATACGCAGTGGGACCAAAGCCTGAATAATCGAGTTCGATATGGTTATCGTCCATCAGCTGCTTTAAGGCATCAAATGCCGTCATCCCATCTTTAAAAACAACTTGACCGGAATGACTACGGTGATCATAGCCATTGACTGCTACCGTGACCATTTTCTGCTGGTCGTTTTCCGAATGACTCGGCGTACTCGATGCATCAAGGGAACGCGAATCAGAAGCGTTAGTATTTTTCTGCTCAGATCCCGCGGTAGACTCTGTTGCCGCTATCGCTGCTTTTGACTCCGATCCAGCATTTGAATCACCTTCAAGATCAGATCCATCTTTGGAAACAGACTGCGCGGCGTTAATTGAATCGATTGCAGCATTCACTGATGAAGTGCTGTCTGTACCGCTTTTGGAATTCTTTTCTCTCGAATTCTTATGTTTCGTATCGTTCGTAGGTTGAGCTGGCTTCTGTGCAGTTTGATCTGCTTGCGCCGCGCCATCAGCTTTTTTTACATGAGTAACCGTTACGGTTTGGGTTTGAAAACCACCAGCAATGAATGCAGTGCCAAATATGATCAAACCAATCGAGACGATCAGTACGATGATTTTATTAAATTTCACGACGAACACCGCCTAATCGATAATAGACGTAGAGACCGATCATACCCAGCAAAATGAAACCTGAGCCAAAATAGAGATGAAAAGGGTTCAACTCATGCGTTTGCTTGGTTGTTGTGACCTGCTCTAGTGATTTTTTTGGCTCTGTTTTTGTTTGATGCTGTTTGGGTTGATTCGTTTCTAATTTTTCAGTATCGGTCTTCGATTTACTTTGTGAGACTCGATTAGGAGCATTCGCTTTTGAGCGTTCAGCGTCGGCCTTCGATTCATTCTTCGCAGTCAATTGAGACACCAAGTTTGCCTTTTCCTTAGCTGTGCTTCCCCCTTTTAATTGGTCGCTTGCCGGCTGGACCGTTTCCTTTTTATCCACGGAAGGCCGTGCTGATGATATCGGCTCAGTTGGTGATTCAGTTTGAGCAGTTACGGACTTCGTACTCGTCGAAGAGTCTTGAACAACAGCATCGCTTTTTTGTGACTCCTGGCTTGATGTGTTTTCTTTCGCTGGAATTTTTTCTGCATCCAGATTCAATTCGCCTGCAGAAGTATCGCTACTCGGGATCATGGTTGCTTCTCTAAAATTAAAGAGCTGATCTCCGTTAGCAAATAAAGAATATGCGGCAAGCGCTTGAAGCACTTGTTCATTAGAGAATGGGTCGTCACTCTCGCTGAACGCCGCCCATTTGTATCCGCCGTTTGACTTATATTGATCCAAACTATTGACGGGATTATGCCCATTTTTATCAAAATCACCTGATGTCGGATCAATCCCCAATGAAGAAAGGGCAATAATCACTTGTGCAGCAGAGTTTGAATTCGGAGAATAGTTGATAAATCCACCGTCCGCCTGCTCAGCGCTTCTCAAATAGTTAATCGCTTTGTCAATAGAAGGCTTAGCTTGATCCGGGTAACGGGATAAGGCTGTTAAAACCATGCAAGTGGTGTCCACATCGGGGTCGCCATTAGGATCCCCTGCCCAGCCCCAGCCTCCGGAAATCGTTTGAAGCGGGAGGAGTTTATCAATGAATTGATCAGGAGTCCATAGCGCGTCGCTAGGAATGGTATAGTCATCGCTACCTAGCACCATCAGCGCATAGGTAAAATCCATCAGCGATTTAATGGAGGAATCAGTATAAATTGATTGGATTAGATCATGATTTTGAAAGTTCGTCGGATCTTCGCCAAGGGCTTGAACCACCATCGCGGTTTTATCCAGATCCGTTCCCGACAGCGCTTTAGCACTTACTCGATCCTTCACACTTTCTAAGTAGGCAGAACGTTCGCTGTCCGTCAATTTACCAATCTTCGCTAATGCAATAACATCCCAGTCTGAGTTCAGTTCAGAATCCTGGATATGCTTTGCCAAATTGTCCAGATCACTGTTGACGTCCATTGATGCAAAGGACTGCATCGGAAAAAGTAAAAAAACCATACAAAATAATAAAAGTGCAACGTATCTTCGCATATTCCGTCCTCCCCATCCGCGTGAGTGTTATCCAATCAGAAAGACCTGGCTTAGGACTTCTCCATTACAGTGGCGGGACCGCACAGGATTCTCACCTGTTTCCATCTCATTGGACGTATTCAAATTTGTAATAACTAATTAACTATCTTTTTGATCTAAATTTGTAACTATTATCTTTGATATTTGTAATATCAATTGACAACTTATAATTATTAACATTAAAATTCATTTGAAATACACTAGAAAGCACAACAATCAACATTATAGATTGAATATAGCACAGGTTATTTAAAAATCAAGGTAAGGAAGTGATCATTATATCACTCGCATACGAGGCCCGAAAAAAAAGTATTTTGAAGTACCTTGAAAAAGATGGAAAGATTTATGTTCCGAACATTGCAAAGTTATTGAATGTCTCATCTGAAACGATACGGCGCGATCTCGACAAGCTCGAGCAGGAAGGTCAATTAAAAAAAGTGTATGGCGGCGCCATATTGAATCGCCCGTTATCAGTAGAACCTGCCTTTGAACAGAAGATATCCATGAATACAAAGGCAAAAGAGGCTATTGGGAAGCTTGCGGCTTCGCTTATTTCGGATGGTGACGTCATTATGATTGGGAATGGAACCACCGCATTGAACATTCTCGACCACATTGGTAATAAGAAAAATATAACCCTAATTACTCATTCAACACCAGTGATGTTGAAAGCGATGAAACAATTTAACGGTGAGTTAATCTTTATTGGGGGAAAAGTAGATGTAAGGCAACAATCCACACATGGACCGCTTGCTGAAGTTGAACTGCTTCAATTGAAGGCAAATAAAGCCTTTATTTCTGTCGGCGGGATTTCAGCAACAGATGGGATTACCGACTACGATTTAAATGAGGCAAGTATGTCCCGCCTGCTCATGCAGCGATCAGAGAAATCAATCGTTTTAGCAGACCATAGTAAAGTTGGAACCACAACCTTTGCACATATTAGTGATTTGAAACATATTTCGACACTTGTAACTAATGCCGCATGTCCCACCGGGATGCAACAAGCGCTTAAAGAAAATAACGTACAATTACTTTATCCAAAGCATACGGAATAAAAAAACCAGAATGGACTTCTGGTTTTTGTTTTTTCCAAAAATCAATTTGATGATACAAAAATTCACAAACAAATCATATAAATTCAATTTTAAAACTGTATCTTACAAAAAAATAAATATTTTTTCTAATTCCAATTCAATTTCCCTCTAAATTATTAATTTCAATGTAAGGTTATTTAACAACATTTATTGACTATTAGAAGAAACGGTAATAATCTAGTAATAACATTAAGAAAACACAACATAATTCATAATTAATCAAAATAACACAAAACAACCACATTAGCTTTACAATGCTGATAGACAATAGAATCGTTCTTTATTTATTTAAAGAAGGATTTACATACTATTGTTTGCCGACTTTAATTAACTTTATTGGGAGATGGTTAGGCATGAAGCGATTTAGTTCTTTGGGGATAATTACCGTATTAATCTTGTCACTGGTGTTTTCACTATCAGCATGCAGTCAGTCATCTAGCAAATCAGTTGACACAAATTTAAGTCACAAGGAATTGGTTGCAAAAGCTAAAAAGGAAGGAAAGGTAGTTAGTGTCGGCATGCCGGATTCTTGGGCCAACTGGGTAGAGACTTGGAAAGATATCAAAACGAATTATGGTATCAACCACACCGATACAGATATGTCCAGTGCTGAAGAAATTGCTAAATTCAAGTCAGACGGCAAAAATGGTACAGCAGATATCGGAGACGTCGGCGTCAGCTTTGGACCCGTCGCAGTAAAAGAAAATCTTGTTCTGCCATACAAAACACACTATTGGAACAGCATCCCCTCTTGGGCGAAAGACAAAGACGGAAAATGGGTCGGCGAGTACTATGGAACGATCGCCTTCCTGACAGACAAGAAAAATGTTAAGAATGCACCAAAATCTTGGGCAGACCTGATGAGTGGCAAATATAAGGTCGATGTCTTCGATCCGACAAAGGCAACTGAATCACAGTTTGGTGTTCTTGCGGCCTCCCTTGCCAATGGCGGCAGTGCCAGCAACATAAAACCCGGACTTGCTTACTTCAAGAAGATTGCTCAGCAAGGGCGGCTTTCAAGCAATAAAATTGACGTTTCATCCCTTGAAAAAGGCGAAATTGATGTTGCAGTACTATGGGATTTCAATGCTCTTGGCTATCGTGATCAAGTCGATCGCAGCCGTTTTGAAGTCACGATTCCAAAAGAAGCTTCGGCATCAAGCTGCTATGTATCCGTGATTAACAAAAATGCACCTCATCCATATTCTGCAATGCTTGCACGGGACTATATTCTTTCTGATAAAGGTCAGATTAATCTTGCTAAAGGTTATGCACGCCCCATTCGTTCGGATGTGAAACTCCCGGCAGAGGTAAAGAATAAACTGCTGCCTGCTTCCGAATATAAAACCACAACACATATTACCGACTACAAAGATTGGGACAAGACAGCTGCTGCGCTTCCTCAGCTCTGGCAACAAGAGGTAATGGCAAATGCAAAATAAATTGGTCTTTATGATGATTGACGGGCTAAGGCTCGATAAGGCTCGTGCGCATATGGGCTTCATGGAACATCTCGTGGAGCAAAAAAAATCAGCTTTTTATCAAGTCCACACTCAGCTGCCAAGTCTATCAAGACCGATGTACGAACTGCTGCTTACTGGTGTTGTCCCTGTGGAAAGTCAAATTGTCTCTAATCTTTCCGTACAGGAATCAAAAGAAGAGAGTTTGTTCCATCTGACATCAAAAAATCACTTGGTTAATGCCACCGCTTCTTATTACTGGGTTAGTGAATTGTACGAGCATGCTCCATTCAGAATTTTTCAGGATCGGATTCAGCATCATCCGGATCATCCGATTCAGCACGGTATCTTTTATATGCAGGATGATTATCCTGACTCCCACCTGCTAATGGATGCCAACTATTTGTTTGATACGTATGAACCGGATTTTCTCTATATTCATTCGATGAATGTCGATGACGCAGGGCATAAATATAAACCAGATACTTTTGAGTATTGTAATAAGGTTGCTGAAATTGATAACATCCTTTCGCTTTGTATCCCGAAATGGATCGATGCAGGCTACCAAGTCATAGTTACTGCAGATCATGGTATGAATTCACTAGGATTTCACGGCGGTACTTCTAACGAAGAACGTCAGGTACCCCTCTATCTCATTTCAGATAAAGTAGCAATGGAGGAGCACAGTGATCATTTCATATCACAATTGATGATTGCGCCGCTCGCATGTCATTTGATGCAAATTGAAAAATCGGAAAAGATGCAGGAGCTAACTATCCCTGGTTTAAAAACAGGAGTGAATTAAATGAGATATACACGGTTTAAGAACTTTTTAGTACTGCTTCCATTTATCATCATTTTTGCAGCAGTCCTGCTGATCCCCTTTATTATGATGGCGATCAGCAGTTTTTTTCAAGATAATACCAGTTCATTTTCGTTTTATAACTTTCATTTGATTTTCACCCAGAAATTCTATTATATAGCAATCACAAACAGCATCAATCTTTCTTTATTTTCAAGTATTATCGGTTCATTCTTGGGGCTTTTTGTCACTTATGCCATCACTAAATTGGCTCATCAAACTCAAAACCGATTATTGCTTATTTTAAATGCAACATCTAACTTTGCAGGTGTTCCGCTTGCCTTTGCTTTTATTATTTTGCTCGGCAACAGCGGATTTATCACACTTATGCTCAAGTATGTACACATTCAATTCAATTTGTATACATGGATGGGGCTAATCCTGGTGTATGTTTATTTTCAGCTTCCGCTCGCAATTATGCTCTTCTATCCGGTATTTAACGGGATTGATCAGCGTTGGAAAGAAGCTGCATATTTACTCGGTGCCAGCAACCGCAGATATTGGCTGAAAATTGTGATTCCCTATCTACTTCCAAGCTTCTTTGGTACACTGACCATTTTATTTGCAAATGCTATGGGCGCTTATGCAACGGCTTATGCACTCACAGGCGGAAGCTTTAATCTGATGTCAACCCGAATAGGCGCCCTCACCTCAGGTGATATCAACGTAATGCCGAACTTGGGCAGTGCAATGGCTTTGATTCTTGCGCTGACCATGATTATTGCACTCTTTATTAATCAAATCATTTTGAAGAAGCTGCGGAGGGATATCGGATGAGCGAAGGCAGGAAATGGCCGTTTTATCTAATTGTTATTTTGTTAGCACTCTATCTCATCATTCCGCTCTTTGTAACATTAATTTACTCATTGGCAACCTCATGGTCCACAACGATCCTTCCATCGGGGCTGACATTAAAATGGTATGCAAGTATGTTCGAAGACCCAACCTTCATCAACGCATTAATTCGTACACTACTATTGATCCTTGTATCAATGGCAGTCGTATTAATTGTAATGATTCCAACTGTTGTCATTGTTAGCATGCACTTTCCACGGTTGGAAAAGCTGTTTCAGAGTATTGTATTGCTCCCCTATGCAATGCCAGGCATCATTCTTGCTTCTGGGTTGCTGCAAACATACTCAAGCCTTGAGATTCCGAAACTTATTCTTGTTGGCGGTGCCTATTTTATTGTTGTCATGCCTTATATGTATCAGGGGATTCGTAACAGCCTTCAAAGCGTAAACATGATCCCTATGATCGAGGCAGCTGAGCTGCTCGGGTCAAATCAACTTAAAATATTTTTCAGCATCATCATTCCGAATATTAAAAAAGGTATTCTTGTTTCTTCACTTTTATCATTTTCAATTCTTTTTGGCGAATTTACATTGACTAACCTTGTTGTCGGCGGTAATTATGAAACAATACAAATTTATTTGTTCCGAGTTATGCAAGTCAGCGGTCACATTTCGAGTGCAGTCGTCATCGCGTATCTCTTTGTTCTGTCACTATTAAGCTTACTAATCATTCTGTTTACAAATGGTAAAAAGAAAAAGCAAGTATAACGACAAAGAAAACAAGACCAATTTTTTCCGGAACTATTTTCTTGTAGAGGTGGTTGACCATGAATTACTTAGAAATCCAGAACCTTACTCAATCCTATCAAAACACACAGATACTCAAAAATTTATCGATCAATGTTGAGAAGGGAAAATTTATTAGTTTACTTGGTCCAAGCGGCTGCGGCAAGTCCACGCTGCTGCGTTCGATATGCGGTCTGATTAAAACGGACAGTGGAAAAATACTTGTTGACGGTAAGGACATTACCAACGAAAGTGTACAACAACGGAACATCGGTATGGTGTTTCAGTCCTATGCGCTGTTTCCCAATATGACAGTTTATGAAAATATCGCTTTTGGTTTAAAGGTTAAAAAACTGAAGGCAAATGAGATAAAGAAAAAAGTGATGTACTATCTAGATCTCGTCAGCTTGACCGGCAAAGAAAACCGTTATCCAAACGAACTTTCAGGCGGTCAACAGCAACGTGTCGCTCTCGCTCGAGCAATTGTTACCCAACCAAAGATATTGCTTCTTGACGAACCACTAAGTGCACTGGATGCTCAGATTCGGAGAAGATTAAGAAATCAAATTCGTGAATTACAACAAAAATTAAAAATAACCGTTTTATTCGTTACTCATGATCAAGAAGAAGCCATCGCCATCTCTGATCATATTTTTGTGATGAATAATGGCAAATTCGAACAATCGGACACGCCTGAAAATCTGTACTTGCGACCAAAGACGAAATTTGTCGCTAGTTTCATTGGTCATTATAATGTAGTGTCTGATCAGCAATTAACTCAAATCGTTTCAGACACGAATCAAATTGGAAAAGCAAACTTTTATGCAATTCGTCCGGAAGCATTCATGACCCACCCTGTTCCAGACACAGAATGTTACACGGTCAAAGGTGTTATCGAAAATAAGAAGATCACGGGGAATACCATTCGTTACGCGATTGATGTTCAAAATGTTCCATTGACTTTTGAAGTGCTGCATCAACAAGAATCACATACAGAACCCGGTCAAGGAGCAACGCTTTATCTGCGAAGATCTGACATTCTGCCTCTGACAAATTAATACAATAATTACTTCTAAACACGATCGAAGAACGATCTTATTATTATTCAGGAGACGATAACATGCCGTTTGATACGCACAACCATACAAAATTCTCATTTGATGCTGAAATGGGAATTGAGGAGGCAATCAAACAAGGAAAGAACAATCACTTAAATCTGATTATCACCGATCACTATGATCTGAACGAATTGGATAAAAACGGAGAGACAATTGAATTTCCACTAGACAATTATTTTCAAGAGTATGCAGCTTATAGAAATGATCATCTTCTGATTGGAATTGAATTGGGGCTAGATAATCGTACAAAGTATATTATACGTAACCGCCAAATTATCGAATCTCATCCTTTTGATTTTGTCATTGGTTCCGTACATAACATTCAGGACTATGATATTTTAAATGACCAATCCAAAAACTTTTTATCCAAGCCGGATTTTTTTGCCCGCTATCTTGTTTATGCAGAGCATACGGTGAATAAGAACCCATTTATCGATACATTTGCTCATATTGACTATCCCTGTCGATATCTTGAATACAGTGACAATGTTCTTCGTTATGATGACTTTCCAATGTTAATCGACAATTTCCTTACTGCATTGATCTTGCACGATATCTGTCTCGAAATAAATCTAAGACTGATCGGAAAACAAGCGTTCTATGACGGACTTTCCAGCATTGTTCAAAGATATGCCGAGCTTGGCGGAAAATATGTGACCATCGGCGGAGATAATCATACACCAGATACTATTGGCAACAAGTATTCATTAGGATTGAAAATAGCTCTAGATGCACATCTCACACCTGTCTATTTTAAAAATAGGAGACGAATGATCGATAATACTGTGTATAAATAACGATTACTTCAACTTTAAAATGGCACCTGTAGTTAGGACACTTGAAAAAGAGTGTTTTATCTACAGGTATTTTTATATACACTTGGATTTCAATATAATGAACCCAAGAATTGGTATGTCAACACTAAATCGAACAAATTTTTAAAGGTGTCTCAGCTTGTATTCAGTCGGTGTTAGATAGTCTAGCGAGCCATGGATACGAATATTATTGAACAAGTTAACATAATCGAATAATTCAAGATCAAGAACGTGTTGGTTAGGGAAAATACGTCCGCTAATGAATTCAGTTTTGATGGTCTTAAATGTCGCTTCACGGGCGGCATTATCATGAGGAGTGCCTTTGTGATTCAATGATCGTTTGATTTGAAATAGTGTAAGTTGAGGATCTAGAGGCATGACTTCTTTCAAAAAGCATCGCATCAAAGTTTTTTGAGTAGCAACAAGTTTGTCATGCCTCTCCCCATGTAAAGACGACGCTACAACTGGAAATGAAGTGACCCACTTTTGATACGTATCAGCACATCAATCATCTTCAGATTCAAAGATAACGCACCACTCCCGATCAGCCTATCGAAAATAGGAACGATGAACTTACTGTTTATATTTTAGGGGATTTTACAGCAACAAGTTTTCTTGAAACACCATTTTGTCTTAGTAATCCCTTACGATAAAAAGCACGATCATTTTTCTTAATTGTATCCAGCACAATAGCAGCTGATTCATTCGATTCATCATTATAAAATTTTATCATCTTTTCAAGCTCTCCGTCTTTCCCTAAACCGACGATTTCAATGCCGTCTTTTAATTTAAACTCATCCATCTTTTATCCCACCCAAAACGGATTTTATGAATCCCATAAGCATGACAATATGTTTAGAGCTAATTATATCATTTCTGGCCTCTTCATTACATACAGTAGGCCATAATTGTCCGAGAGGAAAGTGCATGCAAAGCACAAATTCATTAACTTTTAAGGTAATATACATTCGCATCTTCATTCTGTTAACAAAAATGTTCGGTTCTGTTAAATTATTATTGTACGTTAAAACAACATAGTATTCATTTTCAATCAACTGCAACAAAAAATGTTCCTCACTTGCAACCCCCATCGCTGGTTTTATTAACTCCAATGTACTTCCATTTCTTTTATATAGTGTACAACCGTTACAGTGTTCATATCTTCCAATCTTTTCTTGAAGATATTTTCCTCTTCCCTTTAAGACATCCTTTCCCTTCATGTGTCCCATAATTGAGGCGAGGAACCGATGCCAATTCGTGCATGTTTTTATTTCAATACTATCTAAAGTATCCATTACCAGACCCTTATAATCATCAAAAATTTTACTATTAATACTGTTTGACAGTATTTCATTTTCGATCTTCAAATAAGTTAATCCCTTTTGTAAAACTTCACTGAGATGTTGCTTTATGACCTCCCTATAATCAGAAGCAAGGTCCAAATCATTCATCCAAAGACCATTTTGGCATATGTCAAAGAGTAAAACAAAAACATTAGCATCTATATGTTCAAGAATATTCGCAAAATTTTCCTTCTTTTTTAATTTTAATAGTTCGCTTAATATATCTTCTGGCTTTGCTTGATCCCCATTAAAGATTTCTTTTAAGAGAGGCCAAAAATAACTAAAGAAGCATTTTTTCACGTTTTTTTCAACAAAAATAAATATTTCTTTTCGTTCTAGTAACGCTTTAGAAAACTCTAAATGCGTTACTGTACACCCACTTTGCTGTATAAAGTTTCCGCTTTCATTATGAACAAAGAGTATATATATATCTGACTGTTTCACCATATTCAGACACTGCTGAATCGAATCTTTACCTGCAACGCCAAAATTACTTTCGTACATGACTGGGATATGCCCTATCTTAGTCACCATTTTCCCAATCCCTTGACGCACTTCCTTAAGGCTATCCTGTACAGGTGAACTAATAAATATTTTTGTCTGATTGATAGAATACTCTCCGCTCATTTCATCACCATTTACGTTATTATTTCTTTCAACACTAATTATATCACAACGCAAACATGAGTTCCCTTTTTTGCGGAATTATTGAGAACGAAATTGTTGTACAATTGAAACCTGCACTCAATTTGTCCTATTCATTCATAAATATAAATTTTAAAAGATGCAGATTAAATGTATAATAGTTATAACGTTATAATATAATAAAGGAAGAAGGTTGTAAAAATGGAAGTGATTAAAGTGGATAGAAAATTGGTGAAATTGGGTAATAGCATCGGATCAACATTTCCTCCTGCTATTCTGAAACATTTAAACGCAGAACAAGGAGACAGCATTGAATTTGTTATGCAATCGGATGGAACTGTAACTATAAAAAAGCAGCAAAAAGTGACCCTTCCTGATGGAGTGGATGAAGATTTCATTAACTTGGTGAACAAAATTGTTGAGGAAGATGATGCAGTCTTCAAAGGACTGGTCAATCGGTGACAACATATTTAACAAAAGGGCAAATCGTTTATCTAAATGCTTTCCTCATTAAAAGGTATTCTTCAAGTGAGGACATTGGTATTAAAGAACCGAACCTTTTAGACAGTGCCATTAATCGACCAAAACAATCCGCGTTTGGGGAGGAGGCTTATAAAACATTATTTGAAAAGTCAGCAGCTCTTTTTCAGAGCTTGGCACAAAATCATCCCTTTTATAATGCCAATAAGCGAACAGCATACGCAGCATTGAAAGCATTCTTGTTACAAAATGGATATAGTATTGAAGCAGAACAGCAAGAAAAAGAAGATTTTACAGTAAAAATATCCGACCAAGAAAATAAAGTTGGAATTAATGAAATCAGTATTTGGATTGAAAATCATTCTATTTCAAAGAGTTAGTCTGATGATAGAATCCCTAATTCGATTGAATAATATTAAGAATGCCGTACTTACAACATAAGTGCAGCATTCTTTTTACTACTTTATACAATAGGAAATAGCAGTCGGATAAATAGTTATTATGCACCAACAGCATCAGTGAATAATGTTATTGATGCCAAGTGACTAAGAAACGAATTGCAGCATCTGCCCGATCGTAAACTGATCATGTGCGGAATCTTATTCAGTGCCATCTTTGTTTGTGCAATTGAATTTTAGGGAGTAAAGAGATTTTCATAATAAGCTATTAGATAATATCCCCGTAAAATTCATCATGTTCTAGGTAATTGCAGACAAAATATTTTTTGAATTCTGCTCCATTGTATTTCTGTGATAAACAGATACTAAGATTTAATGATTCACGGTAAAAACTGACGTATGCCTCAACAAGGTTATCATGTCCATGTATTACAACAAAGTGTGATTTTGGTTTTACAACATCATTTACCCATTCAATTAACCACTTAGGCATCTTTTTATCAACTTTATAATTAATTAGGTTAATTCCAAATACAATATCTTTTCTAATAGCATCAAACTGGTTTTCTCTAACAAAATCCGCGCCCATATGAAATGCCAATGTATTAAAGGCTGTTTTTACATATATAAATTCAAAACTGTCATCAAGCGCCTTAGATAATATTTTTTCAGAATGATAGATTGCGTTAGTTGCTATTAGTACTGGAATTGAATTAGGCAACGGGACCCGCTCCATCAAATCAAAAAATTTTAGAATAAATTTTTCTGAAAGAGAAGTATTAACAAACCACTTATGATTCTGCAACCCGAGCACAAGATATCTATCATTTACTTTTAGCTCTGAGCGGACAATTTTATAATCTTTTTGAGCAACTTTATTAGATTGAGCTAAAAATGCTTTTAGATCATTTACAAATGATGTAACTGTTTCCTGTGTATTATGTTTGATTGTTCCCGTTACAATTCGAGGCCATTGAAACGACCAATCCGTTCTTATGGGGAAAAGAACTTGTGGAATCATATGGACTTGCCCATAAAATAGAAACCCTAAACGTATCGGAGCATAGAGAGTATCCAATTGATCACTAGCATCAAGTTTTTCAGATTGAACTTTAAATAAATTAATTATGGGACTCCTAACATCTTTGACATTTGGAGAACCACGCTTACCTGGGCCATTATTATTTCGATTAATTGCTAGAATAGTTTCACGTAATGCGATCATTTCCCGTTGAGAGAACAAATGATTGATTTCATCAGAAACAATGCCTCTTGGGAGTTTTCGGATTCCTCCCAATCCCGCCGGAATAATATGTTCCTCTCCCTTATATGTTAGATTCATACCTGAATATTTCTTATAAATACAACTGCCCAACATTGTCCCCTCCTCTCAACCATTCTTCTGTCCTATATAGGACAGAAGAATGGTTTGATCCCCATCATGCGCTGTTCTTACTTGACCAATGAATTTTTTCTCTTTATTATCGATGGTTAAGCTTCTAAAGGTGTGAAAGTTTATTTTTAAACTAATATATACCTTTGTGAAAGAGCGAAAAAGAGTTATCCGCAACCATGAAGAATCCAGAAGAACTGTAATTGGACACATAAACCGGATGCTTTTATCTCTTTCAAGATAGAATAATTTTAATTTTTCATTTATTATTTATTTTTTTGCCATTTGATAGGAAACAGTTAACTATTAAATAGTCAGACTTTATAGATTATACTTTTTTTTGAGGAAGTGATGTGATGATTTCTTTGACTGAGCGGCAAGTCAATATCCTTGGTGAATTGCGAGACACGGATGGGTATGTAACGGTGAAGCGTTTGTCGGATCGATTTCATGTGAGTGAACGGTCCATTCGCTATGATTTGGACTTCATTAAGCGTTTTCTGCATGAACTTGGGGTGACGCTCATTCGCAAGCAAGGCCAGGGAACTATGCTCCAAATGCATCCGAAGCAGGAGTCAGTGATTAGTCAAGTGCTCCAGCAAATGAATCATTTGGTGCTCTCTAGGGAAAATCTCACGTATGCCCTCGCAGCTCAAATTATGATGGATCAGGAGACAACACTTGACCGATTGGGGGAGATCTATGAAACAAGTAAATCGACAATTTTCCATTATCTGTCCGCTGTGGACGACCGATTAAAAAGACACGGAGTAACCATTGAGCGAAAGCGTTCTAAAGGCATCTCAATTACAGGTAATGAGATTGACATTCGATATGCGTTTATCACTTTAATTAATGAGATTACCGAAAACAGCCACATCACGAGACAAAGCTTTATTAAAATCTTCGCTCAGGAACATGTGGATAAAGTGAAAGCATTCATTAAGACTTTTGAAATAAGGACACAGATTCAATTCAGTGACAGTGCATTAAAAGAGCTTACGCTCATCATTTGCTATCAGATGAGTCGGATTGAAAAGGATCATTACGTTGCCTATCCGTTTATTGAAGTGAAAAATCATTTGAATTCATTTGCATTTGAATTGGTTAAAGAACAGTTTCAGAACAATATGACACATCCATTCCCTGATGATGAAGTTGTCTTTACCTTAAAGCAGTTTAAGCTATCCAAGATTAGCTCCGTGCCGATTGGTGAAGATAATTTTGCAGTTGATGATGAGGCCTATCGGGTCAGCCTCTATTTCGCAAGAGAGGCCAGTAAGGCAATTGGCATTAATTTTGCTAAAGATGCCGAGTTCATTCATGCTTTGACCTATCATCTGCAAGTCGCCATGAATCGAATGAAACATCATTTACCGATAAAAAATGCATTGACCGAACAAGTCAAATACAAATTTCGTTTCATTTATGAGATTACTCGTAAAATTGTAATCAAGCTGGAGCAGCATTTAAATATTACTTTCCCGGAAGAAGAAATTGCATTTATTGCCATGCATCTCGGTGCCAGCTATGAACGTCATTCAGCAACCGGGTATATGCCGACTGCCTTAATCGTGTGCGGATCCGGATTAGCAACTTCATCACTACTCGCTAGTCGATTAAAAGTAATGATGCCTGAAATCAAATGTGATGGGCCAATCAACTTATCCAATCTGCAAACTTTTGACCTTTCAACCATTGATTTCATTATATCTACGGTACCCATTAATTTTTCGAAACGAAAGGTGATTGTGGTAAATCCACTGCTTGAATCGGATGATTTGATTCGCTTACGAAAACTGCTTTTTCGCAAAGTCTATCAGAAACAGATGAATGATCTTCTTGAAATTAATCAGCCGACCACAACACTCGGAGCATTGATTCCAAAGGATTACATTCAATTGAATCAGCAGCCCACCGACTGGCGCACTGCCATTACTCGTGCCAGCAGCCCGTTGCTTCGGCATCAGAACATCACAGAAAAATATGTTGATGCCATGATCAAGGCTGTTGAGGAACTTGGACCATATATGGTCTTTATTCCAAATGTCGCAATGGTTCATGCGTCCTATAAAGATGGAGTTAATAAAGACGGAATGAGCCTTTTGACCTTAAAGGAACCCATCATTTTCGGTGATCGGACAGACGTAACTGTGAAAGTGATCATTGTGATGTGTGCTACAAAAGCCGATTCCGATCATTTTATTAAGCTCGTTAAACTATTGGATAACCCAGACAATATGAACACGTTGAAACAAGCAACACAGATTGACGAACTCTTACTCTTAAACAACCGAAACAGTTAGGTGTGATTTAATGGCTCAGTTTATAGAAAGAAGCAATATCAGGTTGCAACAAACGGCGGATAATTGGGAAGATGCGATCCGGCAATCCGGCCTGCTTCTGCTTCAGAATCATAGTATCGATTTCGAGTATATCAACGAGATGGTAAAAGCCGTGAAAACCCTTGGCCCGTACATGGTCATCGTCCCGCATGTTGCACTGGGTCATGCGCGTCCCGGGAAGCACGTAAAAAAGAACGACATCAGTTTATTGACATTAAAGAAACCAATCAACTTTGGCAGTGAACATAACGATCCGGTCAATGTCGTCTTTTCTTTCTGTGCTGAGGGAAATGAAGGACATCTGCAAGTTTTAAAGAAATTAGGCCTACTGCTTGATGATGCACACATCATGCAAATCATACAAGAAAGCAGCGACCTTGATCAGATTGACCGTTTAGTTAACGAGGAGATGGACAAATAAATGAAACGATTAAAAATATTGACAGTATGCGGCTTTGGAGTTGGTTCATCACTTGTATTAAAAATGAAGCTTGATGAACTCTTAAAAGAAGAAGGTATTGATGCACATGTAGAAACGGCTGATGTCGGTTCAGCATCGTCAACGCCATGTGATGTTATTTTCACTTCAAAAGAGCTAAGTGAAAAATTGATCAACTCTGTTCAAGTCCCTGTCATCAGTGTTTCTAATTTCATTGATAAGAATGAAATCAAAGAAGCCGGTTTAGAAAAATTACATGAACTCATTAAGGAGTGAGCAGTTAATGGTCATTATTGATTTTATTGTTAATCAAATTCTCAGACAGCCTGCATTATTTCTTGGGATTATTGCAGCAGCCGGCCTCATCATTCAGCGCAAAAGCTTGTCCGACACTATTAGCGGAACAGCGAAAACCATTATTGGTGTTGTTATCCTGACACAAGGAACGACTATACTTGTCAATTCGATTACACCGCTTTCCGGAGCCTTTAATTTGCTCTATAAGATTCCGGATGCACAAGCCCTGCATCCAATGGGCTCCGACAATCTCATCAAACAATACGGTTCCCAAATCGGACTGACGATGCTTTTCGCGTTCGCCATAAATCTCATCGTTGCACGATTCACTCCTTTGAAAAATGTCTTTTTAACTGGTCATATGTTGTTCTGGTTTCCGTTCATTTTCATTGCCATAGCCATTGAAAGTGGATTAAAAGGTGCTTCTATTATCATTTTTGCGACAATATTTACTGCCGTTTATATGATTTTTGCGCCTGCCTTAATTAAGCCCTTTGTTAAAAAGGTCACGGGTTCGGATTCCTTCACACTTGGCCATCCAACCATAGGTTTATCGCTTTTGTCCGGCTTACTCGGAAAATGGCTGGGTAATAAGAATAAATCAACTGAAGATATAAAGTTTCCAAAACAGCTGGAATTTCTTAGAGAAATAACGATTACATCGTCCATAGTAATGTTCATTGTGTATATCGTCATCGGTCTAATACTCGGAGTTGATCGTTCAAAAGCTGTTTTTGATAAAACACAGAGCCTTGTCACTTTTTCACTGCTTCAGGGAATCACATTTGGTGCAGGGTTAACGATTCTCTTACTTGGTGTACGAATGATGCTTGCTGAAATCATCCCAGCATTTAAAGGCATTTCTGATAAGGTGATTCCGAATGCTATTCCTGCACTCGATTGCCCAATCATTTTCCCATTTGCTCCCAATGCTGTTCTGATTGGATTCATTACATCAATGGTGACTTCATCTATTACATTATTTATTATCGGATCAACAGGATTATTCCCTTATGCAGTCGTTCCATTAACCATTACTTGCTTTTTTGAAATCGGAACAGCAGCAGTCATCGGAAACGGTACAGGTGGACTGCGAGGAGCAGTCATTGGTTCAGGAGTTGCCGGTGTATTAATGATTCTGCTCGTCGGCTTCTCGATTCCTTTCCTGCAACATACGGTTTCAGATTGGATCATCGTATTCGGCGGCAATGACTTTTCACTATGGTCCATAATAGCCGGGACAATTGGAAAACTGTTCTAAAGAAATCATGAACTAGGGAGCGACAGCCATGAGTGATGTAACGACATTATACTTTGAACACGTGAAGCAAATGGCAGACAAAGTCTTGAACACACAGAAAGAACAGATACTTGCCACAGCACATGTTTTCTCCGAAACGATTAAGGATGGAAAAACAATATATGCCTTTGGTGCTTCCCACGCAGGAATCATCACGGAAGAACTGTTTTATCGAACCGGCGGGCTGGCACTCATCAATCCCGTGCTCACACCATCGCTTATGTTGAATACCAAACCAGTCACTTTGACTTCAAAAATGGAACGATTAAGTGGATTTGGTGAAACGGTTTTTTCATCACTACCTGCAACTCAAGGCGATACACTATTAATTCATTCTGTTTCCGGAAGAAACCCTGTCGCTATTGAAATGGCCCTTGCAGCACATGAAAAGGGCGTAAAAACAATTGCACTAACTAATTTGATTTACTCAAAGCAAGTAACATCAAGACACACTAGTGGAAAACGGCTTTTTGAAGTTTGCGACATTGTTATTGATAACTGCGGTGATTTTGAAGATTCATCCATGCAGCTTGATGGATTGGAGCAAAAAGTAGCACCCACTTCCACTGCAATCGGATCGTTGATCGCTAATGCGATTGTACTAGAAACCGTAGAAAACCTTTTGAAGGACGGCATCACGCCACCCGTCTTTCACAGTTCAAATGTCGACGGCGGCGATGCATTCAACGCTAAGATTTTCCAAGAGTATACAGAGCGTATTCATTATATGTAAACTATTCATTGGTAAGCGTCAAATTGATACCGCCCAAAAACTTTAACTATAAACGAGTGGAGAGAAAAGAGTAATCCTTTCTCTCCATTTTTATTGTTCATCCGTATGGATAGCTTCATATTAGTAATAGGATCAAATTTTCATGAGAAGATGTCCATTATTTGATGCTTATCTACCTCATATAAACGATCGGTTCCCCATTCCCCCGATTATTTTGCTGCCCAGTACTGCGTAATAAGTTGAAACCATAACGGGATGAATAAAAAAAACACAAAATACAGTTAAAAAAATCGATCGACGGCATATACATGCTGAGCCGGTCGATTTTTTATTTTCTAGAACAAATCTGCACAATGAATGTCGAATGCAGCATCATTTTGGTCTGAAGAATAGCAATGTCAAACTGATGATCTTAGTTTGTACCACTACACAATAAAATGATGGGATCATCGATTATTGTGACTATTTTACTTAAATTATTTTTCCAACACTTGATTAAAATAATCTTCCTGGCCAAATTGACCGCTTTTTAATGCGAGTTCGAGTCCGTCTAAATCAGGATTTTCAGAGTAGCAGCGACATAATGGGGCACCTGGCGCAACGCTCGCAATCATTTCTAATGCATAGATATCAAGCTGCCGTGTGGCATAGCTTGATGTGTCCCCTCCGGCAATGACCAGTCGTTTAAGTCCTGTTTCCTTTATGATTATTTTTGCGAGATTTCCTAGAAACGTGCCAAGAATCTTACTTGAATCTGAAAGGGGCTGGCCCTTTTTGCGTATCTGTTCCTGATTTTTTTTGATACTCGGGTCATCCGGACCGAGTGCTGTATAAATAATCAAACGCTTACCTTTATTTATTTGATCAATGGCACGCTTTAAGATTGCTGTTTTCATTGTTTGATTATCAGATGCGTTCACTATTTCTTGAAACGAAAGAGAAAGCCCTTCAAAGCCGTGGCTTAGCGCCCATTGAATCTGTTTCTCTGTTACCGGGGAACAGCTCCCCGAAATCACAAGAAGCTGATCGGCACCAGAAGTCTCTGACACCTCATTGTATCGTTTATCGCCTTGATACAGTGACGCAATAGCGCTGCCGACGCCGGACGATCCTATAATGAATCTTGGATCGTTTTTTTCTTTAGAATAGGCAATCAATCGGCCAACTTTTTTCACATGCTCGTTGGTTAAGCTGTCAAAAAGGACAACAGAAGGCTGATTAGAGATCTTATGATCAAGAATAGATAACAATTGATCCTCAGACTGATCAAGATTCAGAACACTAATTAGTTCCATAGAACCCTGCACACCTTGATTTTTAAGTACGAATCTTAAATCCGACTCATTCATCGGGGTAATTGGATGCCGTGACATGGTTGGATGCCGATCTAACCGATAGGTCTCGTGATCGAACGTCGCAAAATGATTGCCAAAAACCGTATAACGATTCAAATCTGGTGCAGCTGCAAAAACAGGAACCCATATTGGATGATTCCAAACTTTTTGGGCCATCTTGTGGACAGTTGCTATATTCCCAATCGATGACGAAGAATCGAATGTCGAACATACTTTGTAATGGACAAAATCACTGCCCAATGCCTTTAACTTAGATAAAATCGAGGGAAGCTCTTGTTCCATTTGCGCAGGCGTCATTGATCTGCTGCTTCCCGCAACTCCAATACATCGTGCATAGGAAAAACGTTCTTTTAATAAGGATGGATCAGGCACATCGAGAAAAAGTACAGTCGGCAGCCCATGAGTCGTCAACGATTCCATCGCGTCCGTGGAACCTGTAAAATCGTCCCCATAAAAGCTTAGTATAATCGAACTATCGTTCATAGTATCCGTCTCCTCAACTTTGATCGTTTACGAAGTCAATTTACGAGAATAGTTGATTGTTACAGATCCTAGTGCCATAATGCCGCCAGCAATGGCAAACATCGTAAATACGCCTGAGAAGCTTGCGGTTTCCTGAACAATCAATCCTACTAATATCGGAGCAAGAATTCCCGCAATATTGCCTGAAAAATTCATCGCTCCTGTTAGCTGTCCAACATGTTTCTTCAGAGCAAGCCTTGCAGGAACACTCCAGTATAATCCTCCCCAACGCAGGAAGAAGTTTGCCAGACTAATCAGCAGAATAGCCTGAGTTGAACTTGAAACCTGGCTGACACATAATATAGCACCAGCTACACCGAGGCCTGCAAATCCAAGCATTGTCCTCATGACACTATTCGCCGAAATTCCAGAACGCATTAATCGATCAGCAAGCTGCCCGGCAAACAGTTCGCCAACAAATCCCGAACCAAAAATGACAAATGTCCAGACCCCGGTCATACCAAAAGATACATGCTGCACTTCACTTACATAGGTAGGCGCCCAAGTCATTAAACCAAAAAGAACTGCGTCATAACCAAAAAATGCTAACAAAAGCATCCAAGGGCTAAGATGTTTAAAGTACTGAAGGACAGATCCTTTTGAAGTTTCTTCTTCCTGCGCTGTTGATTGATCCTGATTAAGATAGTCAATTTCTTCTCTTGAAATCCAAGGATGCTCTGATGGCCGATCCCGAACAAACCACCACGCAATAAAGCCAATAAGCACAGTAAGAATGCCCACAGCAGCAAAAGCGAGTCTCCAGGTTCCAAGCCATACAATAAGTCCGGTTACCAGGATGCCCCCAAAAGCGGTTCCAAGCGGCCCCCCGCCATCAACAAGAGTGCTCCCCCTTGAATGTTCATCTTTTCTCAGCCAATTAATCAATGATGTATTTGCTCCATTCTGTACAGGGCCTTCAAACAAACCTAAAACCATGCGCATTCCGATAAGAGATCCCACACTGTTTACAAAACCCGTCAATCCTTGAATAATTCCCCAGCCGACAAGGCTCATAGATACAATTTTGCGCGGTTTTAATCGATCAACCAGCCATCCGCCTGGGAGCTGCATCAAGGCATAAGTCCAGCCAAATGAACTTAAAATCAGGCCCGTTGTGATCGGATTGATATTCAAATCTTTGCTGATTAGCGGCATGGCAATGGATAGAGAGGCGCGGTCAATGTAATTGATGATCATGACGAAAATGAAGAAAATAAAAATCCACCAACGTAAGTTCGGTACCTCAAACTTCGCGCGTGTTTCAAGGTTATCTTGTAATTTCACAATTTCCGCCTCCTCATTTAAGCGTTTACATTTTGTGCAATTTTAATTAAACGTGATGAGTACCTTTAAAGGCTGATCTTCTTTCTTTTCAACCATCCTAAAACCCTTTGCTGCTTCGGTATAAGGAAGCGTATGCGTGATCACCGCATGACCATTAATTCTGCCTGCGGCCAAAAGAGCAACAGCTGCTGCGACATCGTCATGTGTGTAGCAGAAACAACCGACCAGTTCTTTCTCTTGCCCCTGTAGCTGCATAATATCGAGTGATTGCTCCTTTTGAAACATGGCAATCGTGACAACGCGGCCGTGTCTGCGAATCAGTGACAGCGAATCATTAATGATACCAGGTACACCAACGGCGATCAGCACCCGATCAAAGGAACTGCCAATTAATTTTTTCGCTTCCTCTACCCAGTTCGGCCGATCTTTAATATTCAATGTGTGGGTTGCCCCCATTTGCTGTGCACGTTCCAAACAATAATCGAAAATATCTGTTGCCAGTATCGTTGTTGCGCCTGCTTCTTTTGCAGCAGCTAATGCAAGCAGTCCAATTGGACCTGTGCCAAGAATGGCTACTTTGTCGCCAGGTTTAATAGCCGCCTGCTGCACCGCATGAACACCGACAGCAAGGGGTTCAGCCAATGCAGCGAGATTATAGTCCATATCATCCGGTAATTTAAAGACAATATGCTCAGGCGCAACAAAATTCTCTGCCATTGTTCCATACCAAGGATCAATTCCCGGTGCTTTACGATTCGTGCATTGATTGACTTCACCTCTTAAACAATGGGAACATTTTCCGCATCCGATTTGCGGTTCAACGGCAACGCGATCTCCGACCTTTACGCGCGTTACTGAGTCACCAATTTCAGCAACCAAACCTGAAATCTCATGCCCAATGACAACGGGAGGTATGCGAAATGGATGCAACCCTTTTAGCGCATGAATATCCGATCCGCAGATTCCGGCAGCCTTCACTTGAATGCGAACTTCATCAGACTTTAACGGTGCGTTTTCAATATCGGTCACAATAACATGATGCGGTCGATCAATCATTACTGCTTTCATTCGGTTTCACTCCTTCAATAATTAAATATGGTTTTGAACGATCTATTTAATCTTTTTGCGTTTCTTATAGCTTCCAGATTCAAGAAATTCTTTCACTAGATAGTCGGGTACTCGATCCAGTTGGATACCTGCTGCCCGTGCGGTGACAATCATCCTGCAAGCCATCTCAAGAGTTTCTAACCGCATGAGTGCTTCAGAAATGGAATTCTCGAACAAGATCACACCATGATTTTTAAGCATTATAATGTGTCCTTTGTCCGCCTGCATCCCTACTGATTCTCCAAGTTCTCGAGAACCCGGAGGTTGATAATCGACATAGGCAACATCCTCCAGGTAATACATCGCCTCGATAAACAGCTCAGAAACAATCGGTTCTTTACTTGCAGCAAATAATGTAGTGTAAAAAGGTGATGAATGAAGAACAACGGCTGCATCCTTTCTTGCGTGATAAATAGCCGAATGCATAGGAACTTCTTTGGATGGTTTTCGTTTACCCTCCCAAGCACTCGTCTCAAGATCTACTCGAGTAAATTCATCCATTTGCAGATTACTGATGTTGGTTCCGGAACAAGTAATAATCATGTGAGAAGAATCAATGCGAGCACTTATGTTACCAGAAGTTCCCCAAGTCAGTTGTTGCCTTTTCAGATCGTGGCCCGCTTTGATTAGTTCACTTTTTAATGTTTCCTCATCCATTGAGAATGCCTCCTTTCATAGTTATGCAAGCAATATTTGTGCCACTTTTAATTATTTCGTGATTTTTATCATTGCAATTAATAATAAGTTTATAACAAACAAAATATAAAGCGCTTTCATTTTATCTGTTTATCATGTACATTGATCTTAGCGCTTCTTTTTGTAACATCATGCAACGCATATTTCAATTTGAAACACTTTGCGAGGAGTGATCTATTTTGGAACGCATCGTAATCATTGCTCCGTCTAAGGAATTTGCAGATACTGTTCGATCAGTTGATCAGGCAAAAAAGTTTAAGCTTTACTCCCCCACTGATCATCATGACTTCTCATTCAAGGAAACTGTACCTCTTGCGAAAAAAGAAGAAGCGTTTGGTGCCGAAGTACTCATTACTCGCGGAGGCCAAGCTACCTTATTGCGGAAACTTCTCACCATTCCTGTTGTTGAGGTGAAAATGACTGTTCTGGATATTCTGCGCATCGTTCATTCGTTAAAAAATCAGTATCAAAAAATTGGCCTCGTTGGTGTTGAAAATATCATCTGTGATTACCGAGAACTGGGAATGTATATCAATATTAACATCTATCCTGTTTTTTCCTATGATCAAGATCTTAAAGTCCAAATCAATCAAGCCATTTCTGATCGTGTTCAATATATTGTTGGGGATGGTATGTCTGTTGATTACGCTAAAAAGATGGGGATTCCAGGAATGAAACTCATGCCGTCACAAACCAGCGTCATTGAGGCCATTGAACAAGCAGAGAATCTCGTGCGAGCACGCCGTCAGGAACGGACAAACACGGAACAGCTGCGTATGACATTGGAAACAGCTCAGGATGGAATTCTTCTGATCGACACTGACGAAAAAATCGTTCTTCTCAATAAACGAGCAGCAAATTTTCTAAAATTGGACCGTCAACAAAGTATCGGGGAGAAGATCAATGGTGTCGGAGAGGAGCTCTCGAAGCTGATCCATAAGAAACAAGAATTTGAGGAAGAAGTATTGGAACATCCTCCCTTTATCTTATCTATATCGATGAGAAAAATTATGGTTGTCGAAGAACTTGTAGGCTGGGTCCTTTCAATGCAAGACGTGACGAAGATCCAAAAACTTGAACAAAAAATTAGAAAGAAACTCAAACTGCAAGGGTTTGAAGCCAAGCATGGGATCAATGAAATCATTGCGCATTCATCAGTAATGAAAAATCTCATACAAAAAATTAAATACTTTAGTCAAACAGAATCGACTATCCTGCTGCTTGGTGAAACCGGAACTGGTAAAGAACTGATTGCTCAAAGCATTCACAATAACAGCAATCGAAAAAACAATCCTTTCGTACCCATAAATTGTGGCGCACTGTCTGATACCCTGCTTGAAAGTGAGTTATTCGGATATGAAGGCGGTGCATTTACAGGAGCAAACCGCAATGGCAAAGCAGGCATTTTTGAACTTGCCCATACAGGGACGATTTTTCTTGATGAAATTGGTGAAATCCCTTTAGCATTGCAATCCAGATTGTTACGTGTAATTCAAGAACGGGAGATCATGCGAATCGGCGGCAGTGCCATCATTCCTATTGACGTTCGAATCATTGCTGCCACTCATCGCAATCTGATCTCTGATGTGAAGAGCGGCAAATTTCGTGCAGATTTATTTTATCGCTTGAATGTGCTTACACTCAGAATTCCACCTTTGCGTGAACGACAGGAAGATCTTCCTGCTTTAATCGAATTTCTTCTTTTTAAGATTTGTAACCATTATCATTTTGATCCAATCAAGTTACCAAATGACATGCTTCCAAAGCTGGCCGCCTATCCATGGCCGGGAAATATTCGTGAACTTGAGAATTTACTTGAACGGGTCACCGTTCTGTTCCACTCCGATATTCCTAAAGCCATTGTTTTACAGGAAGTTGAAGAAGAAATTTCTAAAAATCAAAGCGTTATGCAAGATGAAAGTAATGATAGAACTCCTTTTTCTTATCAAACACAAACATTACAGCAAATTGAGAATGATGTCATTGACCTTCGATTGCAGCACTTTAATGGGAATAAAGAACGTACTGCGCAAAGTTTAGGAATGAGCAGAGCAACACTTTGGAGAAAATTGAATGATATTAAAAATCACAACAAAAATTAGGAAACAGAAACTTTTAACTCCCAAAAATGAACTTCGGAGTTTTTTGCTTCGCACCTACGCACTCAATGAACTAAAAATCCGTAAGAAAAATGCCCCTCAGATCAGCAGATGTTATCATGCATCTGCTTTCTATGGGGCAGAAATATAAGCTAGTGTTGATCACTTGCCTGAAACAGGATATTGATCAGTTCTCTTTTTTTCTCATCACAATACCTGTTGCGATGAGAATCAAGATGACTCCGAATGATACGGTCCAGACGTTAAATACATCACCGGTTTTGGGTAATAAGGATGATGCCTTGGCACCTTTATCCTGCTTTTGGATATTCTTCGCGTTACTATGCTTTTCCGCTGTGGAAGAAGAATCAGTGGACGCATTGGAACGATCTGAGCTTCCTGCAGCTTTTTCTCCTGCTTGATCACTCTGCCCATTACTTGTGCCGGTGTTCTCATTATTATTCCCGTTCGTTTGGCTGTCCTTACCGGCATTTGAGTCCGGCTTGTTCGTTTCACTTGTATTCTTATTTTCCTGGCTATTATTCGAATTAACATGAATCGCTTTAAGTCGCGTGGTCAAAGCTGATTTATCCGAACTGTTAGGCAGGGCATTGACTAATTTTACTGCTGCGTCAACATCTTTCTGAGCTCGACTTTGTTCCGCACTCTGAACTGCTTGTTCAGCCTTGGAAATGTCATTCTCATTCGAAGGATCCGAAGTACCATCATCTTTAGACTCATCAATGAGCTGCAGATCAGCGATTGCCTGATTCAATGCATCAATCGTCGTTTGAACTTGCTTCTGATCATCTACACTCAATGCATTGTTGTCATACGTTGCGATGGCATCTTGTAACTTGGTCTTGAATGCGTCCTTGCCAACGTCTTTGTATTTTGACAAATCAAGTTTATTTGCCTTTGCAATGGCAGCTTCCAGAGCTGTTTTATTCGCCGACTTCTTCAGGGCGTCCTGAGCCTTCGATAAGTCATCCAGCGCTGAAATGACATCCTGAGGAATCGCATCTGCATTATCCAAAACTTTTTGCGCATGGCTCATCGCTGAGGCAAAATCATTCTGGCCGATAATCGAAAAATCGTTCAGGTTCAATGCTTTTGCTGATTTTACTGCTGCTTCAAGTTGTGTCTTATCAGCCGGATGTGCGGTCAGTGTGACATCATCCACAACACTGCCATCCGGATGTTCGGCGATCAGTTCCATCTTATTGCCATTCACATGGGCAGTAAGATAAACGACTTCATTCTTATCTTTCTGGATAACTTCGAATACAGACGGGTCATTCGGTTCAATGTCATATGTTTTGTCGCCTGTATGTCCGGTCGCAATATAGACCGTTCCCACACTTGCCTTTGTGTTGGCCACGAGTGGATAGGTACGTCCATAGGAATGATCATGGCCATTGAAGACAAGGTCAATACCGAGTTCGTCGCAAACCGGAACAAGCATGTCATGGAACATGGTCGCTTGGGCATCTGCAGGATTCTTGTTATAGGCCGGTTGATGTGTGGCGATGATCTTCCAGGTCTGATTCGTCGCCTTCATGTCACTGCGCAGCCAGTCCATTTCCTTCTTCATCGTATCCACATTGTCCGTCCAGCCAATCACCGCAATGTGCATGTTCCCATAATCGACCGAATAGGTACCCGTTTTGTTGGACTCAGTTCCATTCGAGTTCGGCATGGCCAGCATTGAGGCAGACTTAACTCCGTTATCCCCTTGATATTCATGATTACCTAGCACGTGGATCATATCCAGCGAATCAAATGCCGGATGCTTGTTAAACATCTCTGCAGTCATGTCTGCTTCACCAAAGATTGTCTGGTCATCAGTAAAATCTCCAACATGAATAGCGAAGTCTGATTGAACAGAAGCATTTTCAATACGTGTGAGAATCTTATCAAAGTCTTCTAAACCGCTAGGCTCAGTTACTTGGGTATCCCCAAATACATTGAATGTCATCTGGTCGCTGTCCGTTAGCGTTTTAAATTCGCGAATATCCGACCAGTTCTTCCCGTCTCCAACTCTAAAAACATATAGTGTCCCCGGCTTTAATCCGATTGCCTTCGCACTGTTGAGTTCAATTGCGCTGCTGTCTAGGGAATAGGTGACTAATTTTTTAGTTCCCGTAAAGTTTTGGAAAGCCTGATCCCCTTGATCAGTATAATCCGCCCTTGTAGCTACCTGCATGATTGACCTATCTTCACTCTGAAGCGGATTGGTCATCCAGGTCACTGACTTTTCTGTTTTCGGATTCTGAGTAGCGCCAACAAGAATATTAGACGGTTCTGCTGTTTTCTGTGCATTGTACGACTGATCAGATACTGCAAAACTATAATCATTACCCTTCTGTGCAATTAACTTAAATTTCTGCGCGCTCGCCGTCGGCAGAGGGCTGGCTAGTTTCCCTTGAGTATCGGTCTTGCCAAGTGATTGAGTCTTACCGTCTGCCAAAGTCATGCTGACCTCTGCTCCTGAGACTGGTTGACCATCCTGGGTTTGTACCTGTACGATGCCGTCTGAACCGACAACCATGCGCTCTACCTGGATTTGATAAGCAGCTGCAATGGATACTTCACTTGGGGTGGTCGAGAAAGACGCATTAAACGTAGTTCCCTGTGCATGAGCAAAGGTTACCTTACCCTCGGTTACACTATATGGAATTTTTGTGCCCTCTTCGGCAGTCGCCGGGACAGAAACCATAATCGTTGCCAGATCACCCGCTTGTTTCGATGCCCCATCATTTTGGATTGTCAGGTTCAGATCGCCGGTTGTCGGATCGTAAGTATAGGTACTACCGGCAGCACTCTCGGCAAAAGAAACGCCTTTTACCGGAAAACCCTTGCCCAGATTGATCGTGGCAGTCACTTCTTTCACATTGGAAAGGTCGTCTGCCGACAGTGCCAGCGAATAAGTACCACCAAGAGACGCGTCTTTCCCCTTTGGATTGAGACTCAGTTTCGTCCCGTTTCCGGTATTCACTGTGAAGTACGCGTCCTTAACAGTTTCATTGCCGAAGTTATCCTGAATCGAGACATGAACATGGTGCACGCCATCAGCCCATTGATAACCGGAAAGTGTAAAGGTTCCATCCTTATCGTAAGAATAGTGTCCCTTTGCATCGGTATATTCAGTTCCGTCTACCCAAATACGGTTACGGTCCCAATTGATCCCAGTCGCATGAGCATCGCTGGTATCCTCGTGGATCGCAGTTGTCACGTTCACCTGAGCATTGGTATATGTTTTTCCATCCACACTGATCGAATCAATAACCGGCGACTTAAGGTCATCTGAAGTGTTTCCGTCGTATACAAATCGGAAATTATCAAAATACAGGCTGCCTTTGGTCATAGGATCACCGTTGGGCAACCCGGATTTTAGACAAAGGATTCCAACTGCATGACCGTCTGTGCGAAGTTTATATGGAGCTTTGTATCCAGACGGTATCGGAAAAGACACATACCTCCAGCCAAGCCAGTCAATTGAACCCATTTGGCCTGACTGCCCATCAACAGGAGGCATATAAATACCAAAATTTTTCCCATCAGCGTCGCTAAGACCTGTCCAAAGCTGCAACCCCTGTGCTTCAGGCGTGCCATAGATCCACATACCTACAGAAGTTGGCGTACCAGGGGCATAGCTTCCATGCGTCGGACCTGCATAGACAAGAAGTGTACTTGCTTTTTGACCGGTCGTAAAGTCAAAATTGACCTTTGCTGCATGATTTCCAAAGCGTACGGGGCTGTTTGGGTAACCGCTGCTCGAAACCGAAACGCTCTCACCACGTTTACCTGCTGAACTTGACCAGTTGCTTGTCACCGCTGCATCATCAGTCAGCTCTTCAGCGTCCTCCACTACAACAGGATCCTGTCCGATCTGCAATTGAATATTGACAGACAGATTCGTATTTTTGAATTTCACTTCAACATTTCCTTGTGTTTTTCCAGAAGTGGCATGAAATACATTGGAGTTGTCTACACTGCCAAGGCCATCAGAAATCTGCCAATCTAGATCTTCCCGAGAAAACTGTACGTATCGACCTTGATAGGTAGCGGTCAATCCTAGATTACTTGATGCTCCTGGCTGTAGTGTCTGGTTCGAATTAGTTGTCCAAAAGGTATCCGGAACCGCAATTTCTACATGGGTACTGCCAACAGTCTTCCCGTTATATGAAAGATTGACCGTTACAGTCCCTTGCTTGCCATTCGATTGAAATACACCTGTATTCGTGTCAATCTGGCCGAAAGCAGGATCAGAAAGACTCCAGTTGAGGCCGCTTGTCGGTAATGGTGCTGAATAACCCGCCGCATCTTTACCCTTTGCCGTGAACGTGATCTTTGAATTTGGTGAATAGGTCTTATCTGCCGGAGAAACAGCCGCTGATGCAAACGCGTGATCAGCAGGGGCATTTGATGTGATGAGCCAGGAGTTAGCTACCAGACGTTCATTTCCATCAGAGGGACGGTTTTTTAAACTTAGTTCATCTTCTCCGGGCGTCCTGGAAATATAAGTTGTCGAACCACCTCCATCAAGGTTCACTGCCTGAACCGCACCCATATCACGCATCAATTGTGCCAAGTCAGGCATCGAAATTCCATTCGAATATGGAGCTTGCCGCCCATCAATAACGACAAAAAACACCGTGTTGTCACTCTTGATCCCTACTGCTGTTCTTGGCTCAATATCTGCGCCAATTGCTGATGTATTACCGATCTTTCCATCTTTCACTAAAATATTTTTTGCGCCTAAGGCCTGTTTCAGATTTGCTTTAATTTGGTTATACTTTGTTTGGTCACCAATAACCGGCGTACCATCTTTTAAAACACCGAAGAAGGTTTCATCGCTTCTACTGGCTTGATGAATTTCAATGCCATTTTTCACAACGTTTCCTTCAGGCTCACCAGTCGCCATATTGAAAAAGTTGGCATTAACCCCGCTTACAACATTTTTCCCATTCTTAATTGCGGCATTTGCCTCATCACGGACCGATTGCATACCGTAATCCTGTCCATCGTTTGGAGTGCCAGGGTACAATGCCGTGTTCTTGTCTTTCAGGTTAACATTTACAGCAAAAAGCTCCGTTCTGTCGCCGGCCGCATTTTTGTATGTAATATGCTTTTCCTCAATCCCCGAGGCTAATTGTGTTCCGGTTTCACTAATGATTTGTTTCATTACCGAAGATGAAACATCTGTTTGATCCAATGCGTGTGCAGGAATGCTTGAACTGAATTGTACGAACAACAAACAAGTAGCCAGAATAATAGAAACGATCGATTTACTACAAGTTTTCACGTTCTTTACTTCCTCCCCATTTTTCAAACATTGTTCATTCAGGAAGTCTACCTATCTTTTTCTCAAGTCTTCCATTCACAAACAGTTGAATTATATAGTTTGGAAATTGATTACATATGGGGAAATGGTAACGATACTGTAAAAAATTAATAAATAAACGAGAATGGGCTTACTTCTTTATTCCACCTTTCTCAGTGATTGGATATCGAATTGCATCTACTATCTATTTGGCAGATTAAAATGAGTAAAAATTGGAGATTATGTTTAGAATCAATATCAGCAGATGGCCAAGCAATAGGGAATTAAATATGACGCATATCATTGAAGCTAAGGGAAGGTGAAAGGCAATGAACTGGAAAATAGAAAATATGCCTGAAAAATACGCAGCTCTTTCTCAAAAAACATATAAAGCAGCATATCTGTTTATAAGTTTTTGCAAGCTGGAGAAGATACTGCTATCCCATTCTGAAATCTCACGTCCATGGTTTCTGAAATGGATTATGAAACAGGAAATCTGCTACTATAACCAGCTCATTACGTCTTTTGCTGAAGAAATGAATTGGAAAAACAGGGAGCACACACTGACCCTGGAACCACCAGAATTATTTATCAGTCTAAAAAGGGCGGCAATGAATACAGAATAATATCCAACGGATCAACGAAATTAATCTCTTTCACTTTTTGTATTGGACATATTTTCGGGTTTATGAGCTTATGGAATATGGACTAATGAATAATGACTATTTAACCTTAGCTTGATTTAACAGAACCTTAACCATCTGTTGCTTTGCTAGCTCCATGAGATCTTTATCCGTTTGCCATCTTCTGGGATGGGAAAACCATCCTTGCCTGTCTATGACATATACGGCATTATGAACATTTTGAGAATATTCCATCAACTTTTTGGCTTCTTTTTGAAACACATTGTGAACAAAGCCTACAATGATAAAATCCAAATTTCTGCTTTCGGCTTGTAGTCTTTCCTCTGATGCTAAAAATCCTTCAGAAAGTAACAGTTCCTGGTGCGTTGCTTTCAATAAGTGTTGTGCTCTTAAATGATATGCCTCGGCTGATTTGCCTTTCGGTTGTACTATAGCCGATATATTCACAATCCTCACTATACCATCGGGTAAAATATGTCCAGTTTCCTGATAGCCAAACCTAACGGCATCTATTATCTTTTGCATGGTTAGGTCAGCATACCCAGTACCGGAAATGAGATGTTCGCCTTCATAATTACAATTCTTCGAGAATTCATTCCAAGTTGGCAATCTATTAAAGCCGTATGAACCTGGGTTGGTCATAATTGCCATCCCTATTACCTTTTGACTTTTACTGAAATGAATCTCAGTGTTTCTTCTTATTAACAGGACCTCATGACTACTCGCATCCAACACTCTCTGCATCGTTGCAGTTACAATTTCTGGATACTTTCGGCTATACATAATCATCTGCCACCTTTACCTTTTACTATGGACAAATCTTATCTACAACTCTAAATCACATCCTGTACTAAAAGTACAGCTTTTTTATGAATTATCATCTCATTCATTGCCTCTGATGACGTTTCCATCAACCATCCGGCAAAATTAATTGCCAACACCGCTACCCGCACAAAACCCCGCATATCTCCTCAACAATGGCATTTATAACATCCTCTGAATCCACACCCGCGCTTTGTTTCTGTTTCTTCATCCTCTCTAACACTTCCGCTGTGATCTCAAACTCGTTCATCGCTTCCCACTCAACCAATTCACAGCCGCTGTTATTCTTTAGATACTCAATCGTATTTTTGTCTTCTTGCATCTTTTGACGGGTAACTAGAATTAATGGTTTGTTAAATGATATGGCCTCGGACACTGTGCCCCAGCCTGGCTTTGAGATGACGATGTCGCTTGCCTCAATATAGTTCTGTGATTCCGTGTCTTCAATGGGGATTTTATAGATATTGTCCCCTTCTATGTTCGTGTTGCTTGAGACAAGAAAAACACAATTCCGGCTGCTCCACAGTTTGTATGCAGCGAGATTTCCTGCATCAATTTTCATGCCTAGTCCAAAGAAGACGATGATTTTGTCACCGGTTGGATTCACATTCTTCCTTATTTTATGGACGGCTTCAACCTGCGGGCTGCGTGAAAAGAAACCGAATGATTTGCTGCCCATTCTTCCCCATGCCCGCTCACGGCTTCCCGCTAGAGCAAAGAAGTAATCCATACTCGTATAGCAATCATACAGAGGCTGGAGATCTGTGTCGGGTAAAAGTTCTTTATAGGCTGTATACCAAGTAAAATTGGATACCCCAATTGATGGAATAGATAGTGACAGCGCAGCTTTAAATGGGGCTGGGGGAATATCACCGATCACAAGATTTACATGTTGATCGCTAAGAAATTTCGCCTCTCTTTGGATAGCGAATGGGAGTTTACCAATAAATTTTTGATAGCTTATTTTGAATTGGTCACAATCCGGGGTGAGTGAATGAGGCTGCAAGACATAACCTATGTCATTGCTTATCTTTCGAAGTGTGACTTTGTCTGATGCAATCAAATCATTCAATGATTGATTTAAAAAATCATAGGCAAAAGCATTGCAAACAATAATCCGAAATTCGATCTTCTCGCATAGCCTTCTGATCACTGCAATACTTCTTGTCGCATGACCGAACCCATACTCCGATAGGTAATAAGCGATTGTTTTCAAGAAAGCACATCCTTCATGAACCTTAAAACTTCATTGTAGTAGGTTTCTCATATATCCGTTACTCGCATTCATTAAATCGGAAATAATCTTCTTCCTATTATAGTCGTAGTTTATTCTAGGGTCTCTAATAGGAACTATCAAATTCTGTTAATGAGTTATCTTTAATAAATCGGCGGTCTCTTAATTTATGCCACCACAACCCCCTCTCCCATTCCACCATTTTTCTAAGATTTTGTTCACAATTAAATCGTTATTCACTGTATTTTCATATTTTTCTCATATTTAGTGATTGTATCTTGCTTATTTTCCTGCATAATAAGAATATGGATGATGAATCTACCCCCGGGGAAATTGGGAAATAGTACATCAGCTCTAGTGTTTGATCAGATACACAGTCTGGTGCGAGCATGACAAATCTACTATTATTGGAGGCGTATTGATGAACAATGGCAAGAGAACTTTTTTGAATGCGTGCATGGAGGCCATTTGTCAATGTGACACGAGCAATACCCACTATTTGTTTGAATTGAAAACCGGAGAACATGTCTATCGCGCGCAGCCCAGCCACCTTTCTATTTATAATAAGGACGGTTCCCTTGCCCAATTAATCGGCATGTTAAATCCAGCTTTTATTCGTACGTACCATGATTACATCAGCAACCATGCAGAGCATGGACGAATTTGGCTCCACCAAGAGTTACAAAACTTTTTGAAGGCGTTCAACAATAAAGACGAAGAATACGGCTTCTAAGCTCAGCTATAGCTGAACGGAAATCACAGTCTAATGAAATCCCCTTTAACGCCGTGATCGCATGCGAATTGGCATGTCGACGAACGGTATTCCAATCCAGACTTGCTTTTCTTTTAGTCGAACAATCCAATACTGATGCAAGAAGGACATCTCCGTGTCAATTCCATTGCACGACTAAGAGATGTCCTTTTCATTTCTGAATCAACGGTTACGACTCCTTCTGACTCTGCGCTCCCCTATTTCCTTAACAATTCTGATGTAATCTTAAAATCTATTATTTTATTTACAAATTTTTTCAATCCTCCACACCATTTCCGAACCATGCCTCCTATATAGAAAACATAGAGCAAGAATACACCAAGAACTGCTTTATCCCCCGTCACCGCCCTTTAATACTCGTAACACACATTCAGCTGCACCAAAAAAACTGAATCCCCAAAAGGAGTCCCACATTTATGCCATTTACTGACTATTTTGCCGCCCCGTTCGAACCTGAGTGCTATGCCTTCGAGAGACTGATGTGCAGGGGATTTGGTTAGCTACCTGCCATCCATCCCAAATCAACAGATTTGCCACCAAGCAAGCAAAAAAACCTTCTACAAATTTTTTCAATCTCCCCCACCATTTCCGAACCATGCCTCCTATATAGAAAACATAGGGCAAAAACACATCAAGATCTGCATCATCCCCTGTCACCGCCTCTTTCATCCACGTGCCACACAATTCAGCTTCAACCAAAAAACTGAATCCCCAAAAGGAGCTCCACATTTATGCCATTTACCGACTATTTTGCTGCCCCATTCGAACCTGAGTGCTATGCCTTCGAGAGACTGATGAAAAAGTATGAACCGAAGATCCG
The DNA here is from genome assembly GCF_900113325.1 of Sporolactobacillus nakayamae. Classification (GTDB taxonomy): domain Bacteria; phylum Bacillota; class Bacilli; order Bacillales; family Sporolactobacillaceae; genus Sporolactobacillus; species Sporolactobacillus nakayamae. Next base: position 42,427 of record NZ_FOOY01000020.1, read on the forward strand.
AAAAACCGTTAAACACTACAGAGACATGTACAAGCAGTATTTGTGTTCCGCCGATTATGATGATCTGCTACAAATCGCGCAGTATGCATTCTCAGAAGCCAATGACAAATTCGACATCACAAAAGTCGCCTCGGACAAAAATGCGGAACATGTCTTCATCGCCTTCGCTGCTCGAACGATGGAAGGCCGACTCTCCGACTACCTCCGAAAACACTACAAGAACAAAAGTCGCGAAGTATACGATCGCGAAGGCTCCGCCTATGGCATTCCTGATGAATCAGCCAAGTCACTGAACATGCAAATGCTGCGCATCCTCCAAGATCAGCTCCCCACCCTCACTCCCCGCGAAGCCCTCTACATCAAGCTTTCCGTCTTTCATGATTGGAGCACCCAACAAATTGCCGAAGCCGCCCTTGTCTCCGAACACACAGTCCGCTCCTGGAAAAAAAGCTTACGTAAAAAGTTGGGACCGTTAAGAGATGAATTGAAAAAACGCAAATAAGCAATTAAGAAAATCGATCGGCAGCACAAAAAACTGCTTGGTCGTTTTTTTGTGTGCATTCAAATAATTACAAATGAAACTTTCAGTATATGCAATGTATCTTTCACGAAGATCAATGCATTAGATTTTCATGTTGATCCCCACAGACCCAAGGCTTTTAGATATGGGTAACCCAAATCCTGACCTTACATTGTTATAAGTATCATTTTAACAAGCAAATTGAACGATACTAAGAAGAAATTGAATTTCTCAATTGAACAGCATATTTTTCCATAACCATTGGTAAACAAATACTTTGAAAGGAGAAAACACAACATAAACGGTTACTTATCGGAAGGTTCATTCATCTGAAGAATGAATAGAGAGAGGAAAACTGAACTAGTCATTTTGTATTGCTAAGACTATATACGATACCGAGTTTTAATCAAAGTAGCCAAAACTCATGCCGAACACGATGATACGCAGCGGAATATTTATTCGTTTGTGATTCTTAGATAGGATAATGTCAACCCATTTTCCTTTGTCTGAACATCAGAAAATCCATGTCGCATATAGAATTTTCTTAGCCATTCTTTACGAGATTTATACTCTAGGCAAAAATGATTAAGGCCACATGAATCGAAAATATTTTTTGCACTGATTTTTGCTGCATCAATAATGTCATTTCCGCAAAAGATTTCTTTGGGGCACTTTTCGTAAAAGTCATTTTTTGCTAACTGAGCAAGCAGTATAGCTCTAAAGTAATGTGATTCTCTATCCCCAGTAATTTGATCGATTATTTCTTCGTTAATACTTTTAGAAAATCTAATATTATTCTTAAACAAGATGGTGAAAAATCCTGCAATTTTTTGATGACGTTCATCAATGAAAAGTTTAGTTCTCGCTCTATGCGCTAATTCATCATCAAATGCTCGTTCGCGAATATATGCCTGAACGTCATCATCCTCGTGACAGCAAAAAGAAGAAAGGGATCGATGCGTGTCCCTCTCTCCAAACAAATGAATATAATCTTCAAGATTTAATATTTTCATTGTGTTATCTCTTTTCTGCCCACGATTTATGAATTTTTTCCAGCTCATCTTTTCTTTCTTGTCCACTCAAACCACTGACATCAACAAAACGACTTTTGGGAATAGAAGAAACGGAGATCGGTTTTGATGCGATAATTTTTCTAGTTGTTTCTTCATCAAGAACAAATTCATCATCTGCCTTAGCGATCGTTGGCATAGGATCATCTTCCTTCTCTGATAAATTTTTATATTTATCACTCAATTTTATCACCCCCTGTCTATATTTACTAGCATCATTGCCAACTTAGAAGGGGAGAAAACATGTGCTTACCTACTTTGCTTCGACATCAACCGCTCCGTCAGCATGTTCCACCGCGTTTTGCTGCAAAACGTGCATCTTTTATGAAGCGAACCAAACTCTTGGTCTCCGTCTTCATTACATTCATCGCCTTTGCCAATCGAACGATGGAGGGCCGACTCTCCGACTATCTCCGAAAACACTACAAGAACAAAAGTCGCGAAGAATACGATCGCGAGGGCTCGGACTATGGCATCCCCGATGAATCAGCCGAGTCACTGAACAGGCAAATGCTGCGCATTCTCCAAGATCAGCTCCCCACCCTCACTCCCCGCGAAGCCCTCTACATCAAACTTTCCGTCTTTCATGATTGGAGCACCCAACAAATTGCCGAAGCCGCCCAAGTCTCCGAACACACAGTCCGCTCCTGGAAAAAAAGTTTACGTAAAAAGTTGGCACCGTTGAGAGATGAATTGAAAAAACGTAAATAAGCAGTTAAAAAAATCGATCGGAAGCATAAACATTGCTGAGCCGGTCGATTTTTTATGCGTTCAAAAAGCTGAAACATCATATTGCGCAAAAAGAAACATCAGCGCATTGCCAATTGTTTTTTTAGATTATCCATTACTTATCATTTTCAAGGTACATAAAATTTAAATTAAGCCACAATCTGTGACTATTTCTTCTATTGCTACCCAAATCATTAACGATGGGTTTTCCTCATAGTATTCATATCCCTTATATTGTTTCAGCACAAATCTATTTTCTTGATTTGATTGCATGATCAGTTTTGACCTTCTAATAGCCGAAATCACATCAGATAATGATATTTTTTCAAGTACCTTATTGAAATTGTCTTTTTGTTTATATTGACCTAGATTTTCAAAATTTTCATTGAATGCTCTGTTGATCAAACGAAGATAATTTCTTCGATGTTCTAAGGATCAACCACAATTTTGCCTGTGAAGTACCATCCATAATTCAAAGGTAAGGTTGCTATAACCTGAGCGATACTTAATCTGTTTCAATTTTGATGCTTCTTTTAGCGAATCTAAAGTTCTTAAAAATTGGGTTTTATGACTCGCGCTATTACTCTCATAATCAAATAAGTGAGTAATTTTTATTTTTGAAATGTTGCTCATTGACTTGACTCGTTTTACTGGGCTTTTTTCAACTTTACTGTCGATGAATACCTTATATTTTGCATCAGGATTGCTATTTATTTGCTTTTGTAACCATTCCAAATACCATTTCTCTGTTTCGCCTTCAACTGTAAAATAAAAAGTATTAGTGAGTTTCCTAGCAGTCATGAGTTACACCTCATTTTCGTCATGCAAGAGTTGCTCAAAAATGGGCGTAAAATCTACATTTTTAATTGCACCATATCGATTAATGAAATAGTTTTTTAAATAGTCATCGTTTTTCCTCACACCATTTTGGCCCGCAGTACCAAAATCGGATAGAGAATAATGAATACTGCAATGTGTCTCGTCATCCCGCTCCACAAACTTGATTTCATCGCGCCTAAAGAGATTTGCGTTAAGAAAAATAGGATTATGTGTGTTAAAAATTAATTGAGCATTTTTCTTATTTATATCATCATTGTGAAAAAGATTAACAATATTCATAAGTGCCATAGGATGAAGAGAAGCATCAAATTCATCGATAACCAAAGTTGCCCCGTTAAGAAGAGCTCTCATGACAAGGGGAAACATCTGAACGAAACGTATTGTCCCGTAAGATTCAAATGCTTCAGCAGCCAGTGCAGTATGTCTATCGTTGAAAATCGAACATAATTTAGCCTCCGTACCATCCTCCGGTACAATATAGCCGATTGCATTTGAATTAATCCCGAAGATACCTGCAGCATCATTCAACGTTTTTTCAATATAAACCGTTTGCTTTTTAGGATCGGTAAATTTAGTTGTCGTATTCAGTGCGTCTGCTCGATAGATGACCATAAATTTGTTTTTCATCCAATCGCTGATCAAACTCACTATTTTTGAGCTAAACATTGTTTTAAAACCATTCATTAGAAATAATTCTTCATCATGGAGATTATTTTTAGCTAATGTAACCGCGCCCTTCATGTTCTCTTCAAGTTCATTAGCCAAATAATCCTTAATAACCGATAAATCGCCAAATTTGAGAATCGTATTTCTTGAGAAAATAACTTTTTCGTTAACCATTAACTTTTCATTTAATATTTTGCGGTTGTAATCACGCTCTAGAAAGTCGCCTAAATCAAGCGAAAGAAAATAATCAATCAAAAGCCCTTTTTCAGTGAACTGAATGGAAAAATCAACAGAACTCTTTTTCTTGTTTGTACTATTAGGTATTAATTCCAAATTAGTGACCGCTGTATTCGGTGTTGTGTGATCGCTCGTATTAGAAATAGTTCCGCGCAGAATAATTGCTTTAAAAACCTCCATAGCACTTATTATATTTGTTTTTCCGGAAGCATTTGGCCCATAAATAACAGCGGAACACAGACCTTTGATCTTTTTCGATGCAATTTTTTCGTTCAGAATACTATAGTCTAATCCTTTCTGTTTTGGAGCAGGTTCCATTGAAAAAATAAATTCATTGTTAAATGATTTGAAATTTTTTGCCGTAAATTTGAGAAGCATTCCCACACCTCCGATTTTGTGAATTTATTGCAATACATAAGGTCATTATACAATTAATCATGCACATGTGATCAATAATTTATTCTATTTTGTTAAAAATGCGTAAAATGAGCTTCATTAATATCTGATCATCATGGTTCGTTCCATACTAAAAATCGATGTATTACTGTGATTCAAGTGAAAGAAGCAAGAAAAAGTAAATCCTACTTTCGCAACTCTGCCTATGACATCCCCGATGAAGCTACCGCACCCCTGAACATGCAAATGCTGCGCATCCTCAAAGATCATCTCCCTACCCTTACCCCGCGTGAGCCCCTCTATATCAAGCTTTCCGTCTTTCGTGATTGGAGCACTGGGCAAATCGCCGAAGCAGCCCATGTCTCCGAACACACCGTTCCCTCCTGGGGAAAAAGTTTGCGTAAAAAGTTGGCCCCGTTGAGAGATGAATTGAAAAAACGCAAATAAGCAGTTAAAAAAATCGACCGGAAGCATAAACAATGCTGAGCCGGTCGATTTTTTTGATCTTCTTCTCTCTCGTTTTATCCACACATCCTGATATCCAATATTGCATCGTATAAACAAAAATACCTATAGATCATCGTCCCTGATCATCCATTTGGTATTTCAATAATTTTTGAAAAGAGGTGATGAATCATGGCTGGTAATACAGGCAAGGGCTATCGAAAAGGCGCTGTTGACAACAGGTCTCAATTCAAAGGACCGAATGGTAACTATGTCAAACGAAATGCTGACACCGGAAAATTCATGGATCAGAAAACGACATCAGGTAAATTCAAAGGAGTTCGTACCGAAAATAAATGAGTTATATACTATTAGCATAATGGTAAACAGCCTTATGCTCTTTTTATATAAAAAGAAAAGCACCTCAGTTTGATGTGACCCCCAAAAGTTGGACATAGTTTTAAGCTGCTTGCTCGTTGGTTGAAATCCGATAGTCAATCGGACTTTTACCGCCGATTTTTTCTTTAATCCTATATTCATTACAATACTTGATCCAAGCATGCAAAGCGCATTCGATGACAATCACACCAATAATCCGTCACATCAGATGCCAATACCACTACTCGCACAAAACCCCGCATACCTCTTCAACAATCACATTTAAAACTTCCTCTGAATCCACACCTGCCCTTTGCTTCTGTTTATTCAGCTTCTCTAACACGTCCGCCGTAACTTCAAACTCTTTCAACGATTCCCAGTCCACCAACTCACATCCGACGTTAGTCTTCAGATACTCAATCGTATTTCTGTCTTCTTGCATCTTTTGGCGGGTAACCAGTATCAAGGGTTTGTTAAATGATACAGCTTCTGACACTGTTCCCCAACCAGGTTTTGAGATGACGACGTCACTTGCAGCAATATAGTTCTGTGATTCCGTATCATCAGCAGGAATCTTATGAATGATGTCCCCTTCTATGTTTGTGTTGCTTGAGACAAGAAAAACACAGTTCCGGCTGCTCCACAGTTTGTATGCAGCGAGATTGCCTGCATCTATCTTCATGCCTAATCCAAAAAAGACAATGGTTTTGTCGCCGGTTGGATTAAGAGCCTTTCTTATTTTATCTACTGCTTCATCCTGCGGGTTGCGTGAAAAAAAACCAAATGATCTGTTGCCCTTTCTTCCCCATGCTTCTTCACTGCTTCCCGCTAGAGCAAAGAAGTAATCCATGCTCGAGTAGCATTCGTATACGGGCTGCAGGTCAGCAACGGGCAAAAGATCTTTATAGGCTGTATACCATGTAAAATTGGATATGCCGACCGATGGAATAGACATTGCCCGCGCAGCTTTAAAGGGGGCTGGGGGAATATCACCGATCACAAGATCCACATGATGATCCTTCAGGAATTTCTCTTCCCTTTGGACAGTAAATGGGAGTTCACTAATAAACTTTCGATACTTTATTTTGAATTGATCACAATCCGGGGTGAGTGAACGAGGTTGCAGGACATAGCCTATATCATTACTTATCTTTCGAAGCGTAACTCTTTCTGCTGCAATCAGATCATTCAATGATTGATTCAAAAAATCATAAGCAAAAGCGTTGCAAACAATAATTCGAATTTCATTCTTCTCGCACAATCTTTTGATCACCGCAGTACTCCTTGATGCATGACCAAATCCATACTCCGATATGTAATAAGCGATTGTTTTCAAGAAATCACTTCTTTCGTACTTTCATTGCCTTTGATACACGTCAATGTCACTCATATGTGCGAGCTCTCGTTACCAAATAATAAAGAAATGAAATTGATCGAGGATTTTAATCATCCTCTATTCTCACACAAATCCAAAAGCAGTTTCTTTTCCTTTTCCGTAATTACTTTTGGAGTCAATGTTTTGTCCTTAATGGCTTTAAGTTCACTGTCTCCACTAGCTGCTTTGGTCGCAAAATAGCCTTCATCTGCACCGTATGAAGTTATTTTCTGCAATAATGCTTGATTAAAGATAAGTGGTGCAGTCAAAATCTTAGAAAAATTTCTGCTTCCAATAACGATCACTTCGTCGGATTGGGCGCTGCAATGCAGTCCCTTTATTTCATCAAAATCTTTCTCTTTCTCCAATAGTTTTTCCACATAGAAATATGATGTGATGTACCGGCTGTTCCCAATACGCGTATTGAAAAAAAGGTAAGACCCGGGCGTTAGATGTTTTTTCAAAATGTTTCCGTGTTGATTACTATCCCCGTAAACCAGCTTTGTGAAATCAGGATCAACATGACCTGTTTGTGCCTTTTCACTGCTATACGTAATGATAATATGTTCTAGCATTTGCAAAACCCTCCTCTAACTTCTAATCGCATTGGCAGAATCATTCATTGATTCCTTTAGAGCTGATTAGATTAAGTATCTTATTCTACAATACAAGACAATATCCTGTTAAAATTCTTATTTTCATTGATTTTTTTACCCTCTGTATGTCGACGATTGTACCAATGAACAACAAGCCCATTCACAACTCAAGTCCCCTAGCTAAACCATGAGCACCTCTCCTATTTCACCCTTTTTCTGAGCGTTTCGTTCACAGATAAGTAATCATTCACTATCTTTTCACATTTTTCTTATATTTAGTAATTGTATCTTGCTTATTTCCCTGCATAATAGATTTATAGGCGGTTCGGCATAGACGAAGCTTAAGAAGGCAGCGGAGATGTGAACAAGCTTATGCGCGGTCGGAGGCGTAATGTTCCGCCGCAAGCATGATCAATCTTATTCTATTGGAGGCGTAATGATGAACAATGGCAAAGAAGCATTTATGCATGCATGTGCAGAGGCGATTTCGGCTTTGGACACGAGCAGTACGCACTATCTGTTTGAGCTGAAAAACGGTGAGCAGGTTTATCAGGCAAAAACGGATCACCTGTCCATGGTCAATGAAGACGGATCGTCGGCAAAGTTAATCGGAATGCTGCCGCCGGTATTCATCCGCAGCTACCACGCAGCTATGCATCACCATTCCGACCACGCAGAAAACTGGATTCACCAAGAATTGGAAAAATTCCTGACAGCCTTCAATGACCCAAATTACTGTTTCTGAATTCAGCGCGCAGCACAGAACCTTTCTTCACGCGTTACCTCATTCATCAAGTCACCAGTACAGGAAAACAAAACATTTAATCAAACACCGTCACGATCATTCGATGCAAACCGCACATTGATGCAAAATCATTGTTGAAAAAGTTGAAAAAGGTATCTTTGTATTCCTATCAAATCCCCTGCACCTTTTCGATGGTGCAGGGGATTTCGTTAGCACCATCCATGCATTCCAACTCATCAGCTTCGCCGCTAAGCGAACAAAAATATCTTCTCCATATTTTTTTCGATCCTCCCCACCATTTTTCACCCTTGCTCCCTATTTAAATAACATAGAGCAAGAAACACCACGAACTGCTTCATCCCTCGCCACTTCCTCTTACTCCACGTAACACTACATTCAGCTTCAACCCAAAAACTGAATCCCCGAAAGGAGCCCCACATTTATGCCGTTTACCGACTATTTTGCTGCCCCGTTCGAACCTGAGTGCTATGCCTTCGAAAGACTGATGCGAAAGTATGAACCGAAGATCCTGAAAACCACCAGCCAATATGCCAACAGGTATGCCCGCTACCTCTACTGCTACGCAGATCGCGAAGATTTACTGCAAATCGCGAGCTATGCATTCTCGGAAGCCAATAACAAATTCGATATCACAAAAGTCGACGCGGGCAAAGATCCGGAACATGTGTTCATCGCCTTCGCTGCTCGAACCATGGAAGGCCGACTCTCCGATTACCTCCGAAAACACTACAAAAACGCAAGCCGCGAATCCTACGATAGCAACGACTCATCCTATGACATCCCCGATGAAGCTACCGAACCACTGAACATACAAATGCTGCGTATTCTCAAAGATCACCTCCCAACCCTCACTCCACGCGAAGCCCTCTACATCAAGCTCTCCGTCTTCCATGATTGGAGCACTGGGCAAATTGCCGAAGCCGCCCATGTCTCCGAACACACTGTTCGCTCCTGGAAAAAGAGTTTACGTAAAAAGTTGGAACCTTTAAAGGATGAATTGAAGAAACGCAAATAAGCAGTTTAAAAAAATCGACCGGAAGCATAAACATTGCTGAGTCGGTCGATTTTTTATGCGTTGAGCCCCTTAGTACTAACGGCAGGGTATTTGAAGTCGAATGGTGTCGACCATTCACTTTCCAGCAAAATCTCCATGCTTTTTTAGGAGTTTCGGCTGTGTTCATCAATTGGTCACATTTTGTACACTAGAAACAAACCACAAGACTTTCCAGTGGCCGAATTCATCTATAAATAAGTCTTCTCTTAAAGATACAGTAAAAAACAACCATTATGTTGTCTGGATTTCTTATGACCAAATGCATCCATACAAGTAATTATATAGACCTAGTATTATCGCATTATTTTGTCAAATTTGTGAACAGGCAGGTATTAACTATCTAATTTTTCAAAATAAATATTCCTATTTATAGAATAATTTAGTATTATGAAAACAAGGAGGTGAGTGAAGCATTAACGTGATAAAGTCGTAAGAAACCCTCAGTGAATCATAAGGCGCTTGATTCACTAGCACATCCTCGCATGGTCAAAGCATGTCCTCGTAAAAACTAAGCAATTCCTTGCATGAATGGTCGGCGGATCCCAGCTGCTGATCCTGCCCGCTTCCTCGAAGCGCCAACCGCGCACCTTACCGGACAGGGAAACATAGAACAAGTCCACATCGATTTTTCTCACCTAGTCAGTCACACCGCACACCTGCATTGTCGCACTTCTCAACAGATTCGATACCAAAGATTTAATCAAAACGTACGCACGTCACGCATGTCTCAAGCGAACATTTCGTTCGACTGATCGATAATAGTAGAGCAGCCGTCCCTTGTTATGAGACGACTGCTCATTTTTTAGTCCACCCACTTTGCTACAAAACATTTAATACATAATTGATCGGATCTACAATCAGACTGAATCCCCCCACTCACCTGCTCCGTGACCAAACAGGAACAGGTGAATCAATGAACAATACCCCAACCCAGAAGAATCCTTTCGCAACACCTTTCTTTTAATCACAACTCCTATGTATTTATCGGACATCTCCGTGTCAATCAGATTGCGCGATAAAGAGATGCCCCTTTTTTAACTTCTCGATTAGTCGCTTGAACTCATGTCCTAAGGACAATACATTCGGCAATGACCGGACAGATGTAACCACTACATATTTTTTTCGATCTTCCTCACCATTTTTAAACCATGCCCCTATATAGAAAACATAGAGAAAAAATACACTACGAACTGCTTCATCCCCCTTCACCGCCTCTTTAATCCTCGTAACACACATTCAGCTTCGCCAAAAAAACTGAATCCCCGAAAGGAGCCCCACAATTATGCCATTTACCGACTATTTTGCTGCCCCGTTCGAACCTGAGTGCTATGCCTTCGAAAGACTGATGCGAAAGTATGAACCAAAGATCCTGAAAACCACCGCTCAATATGCCAACCGGTATGCCCGCTATCTCTACTGCCACGCAGATCGCGAAGACTTGCTGCAAATCGCGCGTTATGCATTCTCGGAAGCCAACGACAAATTCGACATCACAAAAGTCGATGCGGGCAAAGATCCAGAACATGTGTTCATCGCCTTCGCTGCTCGAACCATGGAAGGCCGACTCTCCGACTACCTCCGAAAACACTACAAAAACGCAAGTCGTGAATCCTACGACAGCAGCGACTCCTCCTATGACATCCCCGATGAAGCAACCGAACCAATGAACATGCAAATGCTGCACATTCTCCAAGACCATCTCCCTACCCTTACTCCACGCGAGGCCCTCTACATCAAACTTTCCGTCTTTCATGATTGGAGTACTGGGCAAATTGCCGAAGCCGCCCATGTCTCCGAGCACACCGTTCGTTCCTGGAAAAAGAGTTTGCGTAAAAAATTGGAACCATTAAAAGATGAATTGAAAAGACGCAAGTAAGCAGTAAAAAAAATCGACCGTTCAGCAGAAACAATGCTGAGCCGGTCGATTTTTTATGTGTTGAGATCTCTAGTCCTAACGGCAGGGTATTTGAAGTCGAATGGTGTCGATAATTCACTTTCCAGTAAAATCCCCATATTTTTTTAGGAGTTTCGGCCGTGTTCATCAATTGGTCACATTTTGTATACTAGGTACAAACCAATAGACTTTCCCCCTGTTCCTTCCGGAAACACATTATATTTTTGCGTTCTCTTATAAAGCTCCATTGAATGTCTCTTATTCTGAAGGTGATAAAATGATAATAAACATGGTTGGCTCAGGCTCTGCCGGCGATACACAAACCTACGATGCCGAATCGCTGATCACAGCCGCAAAAGCACATGCCAAACATTACCAAACACTCAGAGACCAATTCCATACACTGCGCCAAGCCTTCCAACAAATCTCAGGACTCGGCCCTGATTTTCAGGGGAAGGGCGCAGAGGCCATCAAAAGGTTCTATGCCGCGCAGGTGAATGTCGTCGACGCATGGATACGGCTGATTGATAAGAAAATCGCCTATTTTCAGGGTATTTCCGGAACAATCCAAGATAAAAATCTTGGCGGTGACACGCAAATTCATATCCCCTTCTTGAACGATGATTTGTCCATGGGCTACGCGCGTTCCAAAGAAATGGTACGCGAGCAGCGAGATGACATCGCTAAGATTCTGAGCAGTATTTCTGATCTTGTACCAATCAATATCTTTTCGAACCACGATGTCGATCAGGAGCTTGATACCGCAGATAAAAAACGCGCGAAGATGGTGCTCGACGTTCAGGATCTCGATCAGTCCTTGACCAATGAATACCGTCAAATCACAGAGGATCTGCCGCATATCCAAGCGCTGTACGAAGAACTGATTCACTCGACTCGCCAAGGTGCAAATGTTCAGCCCATGCATTTTAACGCTGACGTATATCATCACAGCAATGCTTATCAACTTGAAGAACAAAGAATAAAGAAGGATCATCTTTATCTGGGTTTAAATGCACAGCAAAAAGAAAAGCTCCAGATGACAGTTGGGACATCTTCACTCATAGATCGTCTAACAACAAAGAAGCTGGAACCAAAATTAAGACTTTACGTGAATAAAGCAAAAGAAGATTTTAAGAAGGGTTTAATCAGCAAGAAAATGCTTGATTCCATTATGTCCGGAATCCTTAATACAGGGACCGCTTTTATACAAAATTCTATAGAAACAAAACTAACCGATGAAGCTTCAAAACAAATTGCTTCTTCTGTAATCACATGGATACAGAAGAATACCACTCATTTTGTAGATCGTGGATTGGTTGGTGCCACAATTTCTGGCGGATCCACCACTATCCGTGAGGCACCAACCTTATTAAGTAGTGCAATTAGAACTGGTGCTACTTATGGAATTCCAATTGTGGGTTCTGCAATCGATTTTAGTGTGCAAATGTATCGAGGAGAAGATGCCAAGGATGCCGCAATCAAGACTGGTGGGCATCTTGGAGCGGGGATGGTTGGTGCTGCGATCGGATCATTAGTTCCTGCTCCTGGAGTTGGAACAGTTATTGGATTCGCTGTCGGTGTCGCTGGTTCTATGGCTTTCGATTGGGTTTATGATCATAAAGATGAAATTGCTCATCAATTCATAAAAATAGGTGAAGGCGCTGCCCATATGGAAAAGAGTATTGTACACTCAGTAATGGAAAACCACAAAGAAATTGGTGAAGCAGTTTCCGGTTTCTTCGGAAATTTAGGATCTGCTTTCAATTGAAAACAGGAAGTGAAAAAATGACTCGTCGACTTATACCTTTTTATAGAGAAATGGACAAAAACAATCCGGGATTCACACTTTTTTGGGATAAAAACTCAGGCAGAGTTTACAAGGCTTATCATAAAAAAGTGAATCAACTAATCTATTGGATAAGCTTTGCACTGGTTCTTGCTGTGCTGAGAAGCATCCAATCACTGGATCTCCCCCTGGGCTCTCCGGTTATTTTGACCCTCCTGCTTCTTTTGGAATTAATTGCAAGTTTTTTCATTGGTAGAAAATTTTATAAAACTTATTACTTTAAAGAATTAAAAGAAATATTTGTTGATAAAGCGATGTTTCAGGACTATCTCACTTCAGGTAAGACTATGCTTAAGACGGATTTAATTGTTACCGTTAGTTTACTTGTCGTTTTTGCACTCGCTTTAGTTTTGTTTTTACTCACCTATTGGATTATTTGGTACTTATTATCATTCCTAATGCTTGTACTTACTGATCATATGTTATGCAGCTTCTCTCGAGACAGATTCAAGCTTTACAAACATGAGTAACTAGTTATCCGCACCAATGGTTAACTAATTTGAAAGGGGAAATCACGATATGAATGTGCTGCCTATCGGAAGTGTCGTTCGTCTGAAGAATGGCGATGTCAAACTAATGATTTTAAATCGTGCCCCACTATACAATAAAAATGGGATCATCGGATACTTTGATTATTCAGCTTGTATCTATCCAACCGGTAAAGTCGAAGAACAGGTCTACTTCTTTAATCATGAAAATATAGAAGAAATATATTTTGAGGGCTATATAGATGAAGAAGAGGAATTATTTCAAAAACAGTATCAGTTAAAAATGAAAGATATCCCTTATGAAAGATTTAAAATAGAGGTAAGTGTCAAGTAGGTGTGGTTGACTCCGTTCGGTTTTCCATTTTTAATCCAAATCGAAGACGCGCATCCTGTCTCTCCTATCTTTGAAAATCAGAGAAGTGTGTACGCCGTGATTTCTTTATGTGCCTGACGCTGCTGGATGGACAGATCATCCAACAGCCAGTTGACTGCCTTAAACAGTGAAGCCGCTTTACTATGGCCTGCAATGAAAAAAAACGCCACTTAGCAGAATGCTGTGGCGTAACGATAGTGATCTTCCTATGAGGAAGTATTGAAACAAGCAAATTCCTATTCAATATTGGCGTGGTGAGCTTCCATAAAATTTTCGTCTCTGCCAAGGGTTTGAGTTAACGACAATACAGCTGTTTCAAGTGTGATAAATGCCGTCTGTTCAAAAAGTGCACCCATTGGTTGTTTTGAGGTGCGTTCCTTGGAAAACTTCGTATCCGTTGGGATGAGCACGCTGATGTCTGTTTCCTGAGCAAGTTTCGAGTTTATATTGGTGGTGACAACAGCTGTTTTCCCGCCAAGTTTGTGGACCTTCCTAAGGTTTTCCAGTAATGCGGAACTATTGCCAGAACCAGATATTATGAGATAAAGATCTCCCGTCTGGATAGGCGGGCAGCTGATTTCACCAATCACATGGGGTTTTAAGCCCAAATGCAACAACCGGTTGGCAAATATCTTTGCTACGAGTCTTGAACGCCCGCGACCATCAAGAAATATTGCATCTACCTCTTGGATCGCAGAGAGCAGTTTCTGTAGTGCGATAGAGTCCAATTGGACATCCGAGATCTCACTCAGAATGAGTTTGAAATTCTGACTTGGATTATTCACGTTTCTCAGACCCCCAGTAAAGACAAAATATTTTGTTCTGGGTTTTCAGCTTTGACAATATAACCACCAGAGACATACTCATCAACATGTGCACTAGCTTCTTTCAATTTTCTCAACGTCTGATCCGTAATGCCGCCGTCTATTTCGATTTCGAACTGCAAGTCGTGCTCCTGACGAATATTATTAAGTTCTTCGACTTTTTCAGCCATCCCCAACAGAAAGTGAGAGGCACGGTGACCTGGAGCGGTCGTCATCACCAAGACACGATCCAAATGCGGAAGAATTGGCATAATACTTGATACGCCTCTCGATGGGCTGAGTGCCACACCGAATTGAACACCAGCCTCATCAAGCTGCTGCGCAATATAGAATAGATCTCCATGTGCATCTGAGTGTACTGTCACGCTTGACGCACCGGCTTTAATAACGGTGTCTAGCAGAGCTTCAGGCTGTGTTACCATCAAATGAACATCTAAAAAGAAGTTGGTGTTGGCGTGTAGCCATGAGAGCAGACGATCGTTTAAGCCCATATCCGGCACGTAATGACCATCCATCATGTCAATGTGCAATCCGTTAATATTTGTTTTTTTAAACAAGTCTAGTAGACTCATCATCTTGTCTGGGGTTGCATCAAGGATTGATGGATAGATGGTATTACTCATGTGTTGTTGTCTCCTTTCGAAGTTTCTCACCAACTGCTCCAGAAGGATGATTCAAGAGAAAGTCCTTTCGTGAATAGTCCGTGTTTTCCATGACCAAAGACGCCACCACGTCAAAGATCGAGATGACTGCCATGGTGCTGACAGTTGCCAGGAGGTTGAACGCATCAAGCTCACGATCGACATGAACGTTTACGACAAGATTCGAGTGTTGTGCAAGAAACGAATCCGGGTTTTCAGTAATAGTCACAATTGAAATACCTTTAGTCGCGACATTCTCCACAAAAGAGGTTAGCTCTTTGGTACTGCCACCTTTTGAAATAAAGATCATAACGTCATCTTTCTTAACTGCGCCCAAAGCGCCATGTACGGCATCGGATGGATTCATGAAGAAAGCGCTGATGCCAACAACACGTAGTGTGTGAACAGCCTTATTTGCCGCCATTGCTGACGTTCCACAACCAGTTAGAAAAATGTTGCCCTTGGTCTTTTCTATGAGCTCAACCAAAGACTGCAGCGAATCATGTGAAATGGATTGGCTCAACTTCGCAATCTCTTCACCTTCCAGCGTGAATAAAGAATTGATTTTTTTATCGTTTTGATCCATATCATTCATCCCCTTGAATCACAACGCTGACGGTGCGATCCCTTTTTCGTGTTTGATCAAAATCTACAAAGAAGATTGATCCAACCGAGCCCCTCATTAGCTTGCCGTCCTTAATGCCTAAAGTTACACTGTTACCCAACAAGTCTGCGCGAATGTGTCCATCAGTGTTTAACATGGTCCACTCGACTGCCGGGTAAGCCGGGTCATTTTTCTTCATCCCATAGGCAATGTGCTTAGGGCCAGGGCTTAGATATGGGTAATTTTCTGTGGATTGCCGAGGAACGATCTTGTCTAGAACATGGTTAATGTCGACATGAAGATAATCATCCCCGTAGTAGTTGCTATCATGCATATACTCGTCAAAATAGACTGAACAGGTGGTATGAGCTGTTTGTACTAAACAGATTCCATTCTTAATTTTACTTTTGTCAATGGCTTGCTCTACTTGTTCCGTGACATTGTGATAAGAAGGACGGTCTGCCACAGTACTAATCACAAAATCTTTAAAATAAGCCGTCAATTCCTGACACATCCTCACTTTTATGCTTCGATTTCTTTTTTGACCGCACTAAAAACTTTATCTGCACCCAAGCCAGTCAACAGTGCAACACCATTGATAACCTTGTCTTTGATTTCATTTGGAACAACTGTGGTGCTAACAACGATGTCATAATTACCGTTAGAAATGTTAGTTACTTCATCACCAATTGCTGATTGTTTAATTGAGACTTGGCTAACCAATCCTTCCTTTTTCAACCAACTTTCTACCTTTGCCCGAACAACTGTTGAAGTCGCATGACCTGCACCACACATAATCAACATCTTTTTCATGATTAACCGACCTCTTTTTCTTGAGAATTAAACTTCTTAATGATGTTCACGTAATACAAGAGACCTAACAATATGCCGATGATAACGATAATACCAATGACACTTAAATGCTGTCCGGTCCAAACCATCAAAGCATTTGGCCACAAACCAGCCGAAACGAAGGATACGGTACCTTTGCTGCCGATATTGTAATTAGCCAACTGAAATGCCTTAGTAACTGTCGGTGCCAACCAAGTGGATAGATAAAGCATCGGAATCGTGTAAACTGCCCCTCCAATCAAAGAACGGATGATGTTGCCACGGAAAGCGGAAACCATGATGGTGAACACGAAGACGAACAATGTTAGGTCACCAAAAGGTAACACTTTGTTGCCTGGCAAGATAACAGCTAGGAACAATGCGACCGGGATCATCAACAAACTCGTAGACGTAACTGCCGGATGGCCAACCGTCAATGCAGCGTCCATCCCAATGTTTACGGTCTTGCCATGCAAGTGCGTTTGAGTAAACGCTTGAGTTGCTTCGGCAATTGGTGTCAGCGCTTCCATAAACATTGAAATCATCTTTGGCAATAGTTTCAAGACAGCGGCCATTTCCATCCCTAGACCAGCAGTCTTAGAAACGTCATAGCCAGCAAGGATCCCAATGCCAATACCGATAATCAAACCAATGACAAGTGGATCGCCAAACACACCAAAGCGCTTCTCAATTTTTTCCGGGCTGGCATCAATTTTGTTGAAGCCAGGGATTCGATCAAACACCCAATTCAGTGGTAAAGCTAAAAGAACCGGTGATAGCGCCATTAAGTGTGTGACTGAAATATCCGGAAGGCCAAAAAACTTGCTGACCATAGGTTGCGTTAAGTCCGCCAACAATAATTGCATCAAGAATGCAGCGACCATTGCAAGCACACCAAACAGGTAGTTGGCGGTGACGCCCCATATCATCAAACCGATAAAGGTTGGTTGCCACAGGTTCCAAACGTCAATGTTTAGCGTCTTAGTCAGCCCCAGCCAAACCAAAATCAGGTTTAACCCAAAGGCTATTGGGATAATCAAGACACCCATGGTTGATGAAAATGCCAATGGGCCCCCGGGACCAGACCCAAGATCAATGATGCTTAATGACAGGTCGTACCGGGTTACCATGAGCTTAATAGCAGGTCCCAATGAAGTCTGAAGCAGGTTCACCACCATGTTCAATCCGATGAATCCAACGCCAATGGTAATACCTGAAAGAAATGCTTTTGATGGTTTTAAACGTACACAAAGCCCCAGTGCAAAAATAATGATCGGAATAAATACGGTTGAACCTAGATTGATAAACCAATGAATCGCATAAGCTATCATTTCTATTGCCTCCCTACTCGATATTGTTTGTTTTCAAGACTTGCTTTACTTCGGCAACATCATCGCTTTGAAGTAATTTAATTAGAGCGTTTTCATTTTGGAAAACCGCCATCAGATTGCTTAGGAGCGTCATTTGGTCGTGAGGCTTACTCATTGCAATCATGAATACCAGTGAAACTTCCACTTTTTTGTCCGGATCCGTCATATCTTTAAAGCTAATCGGCTTTTTCAGCGATGCAAAGGCAATTTGTGATTGATTAACATATTTAGAATCAGTGTGTGGAATAGCTACCCCAAGTGCTTTTGTCTTTAATCCCGTAGGATAAGTTGCTTCACGTTCAAGCACGTGTTTACCGAAGTCACGCTTAACGATGCCCGCTTCTGTTAATCTGATAGCTATACGCGAGATAATATCCGTTGAATCCTCTGCTTCTTGGTGAAATAGCATAATGTCACGGTCAAAAAACATAACACTCCTCCTTTCTAACTGTTGATCAAGTCCAACAGGTCTTCCGTGTCTTGAAGACCTACAATCATTTGGACTCTTGTCTTGTTTTCAACTAGGCGATATATATCTAACACCAAATCATGGTAAATCGTGATTGACTTATTGGGTACACAAATCAAGATCACCACAAACACATTTGTGCTGTTCCATTTGACAGGCCTGTTGAGAATCAAAAAGGCAACCGAAAGACGATTAACCGTTTCTGGAGCTGCATGAGGCAAGGCAACACCACTTTCGATTTCGGTAGGTCCAAGCCGTTCTCTTCGAAGTAGTGATTTACCGAACTCATGGGTAACTCCACCATTATTCTCCAAGACCTTAATCAGGAACTGTAAGGCTTCTTTTCGGTCTTTGACGGAGTCTTTCCAGAAGATCAACTTTGAATCCCCTAATTTACTGAGTACAGGATAATGTTGTTCCTCATTACTTGACTGCGGCCGAATCAAGTAGGATGCGTAAGCTTTGAGTAACTTTTCCTGATCATTTGCATCAAATAGTGGGGAGATCCTAATAAAAGGCACTTTAGAAACAAGCCCTGGAATATTGACACCAACGATCAAACCAACATCTGATAAATCAATTGACTTAAAAGTTGTGAGATTCGTCCTCAAAAACAGGGTACCATCCGGCAAGAGATGCTTGATCTGACCCATAACATAATCACGTAGTTGACCATGCTGATTGAAAATGACCAACACACGACGAATTGGAATCGACTGATTAATCGCAACGTGAAAGTAAATAGTAATAAACGATACTTCATCATCACTTAGTGTTATCTGGTAACGTTCTTCAAGAAACGAGATTGCGTACCAAGTCATTCCAAACAAGGCAGGATACTGTGTTTTAATGTCTTTAAACAGCGGATTCTTAACCAACAAACCTTGCTTAAGGCGAAGAATCATTGCTGGAATGTGGTACATGAGTTGTTTCTCAAGGCGTACTTTGTTTAAAAATGGCATTCCTTGAACATCTTCCATACGCGCAATTAATTCATCGATGATCGGTTGGTAGTTCTGGTCTGCCGGAGCGGAGTCGTTACTCATCCGGTAAGCTGAGAGATTTCGTGCGAGCCATTCTTTGTCAGCGATAGTGAATTGAAGACGCAGTGCTTGACTGATTTGGTTCAAGATCGTTTCAGCTGCTTTTGCAGAGCCCGTAAGAGTAGACTTTAACTGATCAGTAAAATGGAAGCCAAAACATGCACGTTGCGTTTGAACTAGCGAAATCACCTGAAGAGCAAATTTGTAATAGCTTGGTAGTTCAACATACCACGGTTTGTCTGGATCAAATATTGTTAAGACACTTTGTACAACCTTTTTGGGGAAGAACAGTGAAAAATATGTGACCTCCCCAGCTTTTCTCGATTCAGAAGCATCTACAATGAAAGTTGCTGCGGCAGTTTGGATGTTTTCTTCTTCTCCAATCGCAATCAACTCAGAACCGTTAGAACAGATCTGCAAAGATGACGTTTCAATTGTGCTATTAATCCGATCAACGTCATTCAGAATGGAGGTTTTGCTAATCCACCAACGTTCAGACAGTTCCTTTAGCGTCAGCTGTTTGCCCTCTAAAATAATCTCTTTGGCCAGTGCAATACGCCGTTGCCTTGGGCTAAACTCTTCTACCTGTGTTTTGCGCTCACTAGCATCCATAAATTTCCGAATTATACGTTCACGTTCTAAGATTGTTCCTTGAATTCGTAAACCCAACCCCCTTTTCACATCTAACTTGAGAGATGTGCTCTTTAATGTATTGAGGAGCGTATCAGCATCTTTGTATATCGTTTTGGTTGATACGTGGAAACTATCCGCAAGATCTTTTGCGGGAATGAATATTCCAGATGAACTTAAATTGATTAGCAAGTCGACTTGTCTTTTGTTCATGAACTACCCTCCTCATATAGAAATGTACCACTAGAGGAACATGTATGCGATTACATTTAAAGCCATTAACTTGTGGAACTTTTAACTATTGCCGGATTTTCAGGCTTTACACTGAAATCAATTTGAAACTTTATCGTAATTGTTATCGATGCTTGACGGTTACACTTATCCCGCTGTAAGCGTCAAATGGCCCACAACTTTGACTAGGTGTGGGCATGATTTATGATTGGGAAGATAATTTGCAGTAGTCTGGAAGACTTGAGGACCAGGGGAGTAGCTCATCAAGCGTCTCATTGGTCTGGTCTTCAAGATTGGGCAACTGTTCAAATAAATAGCTGAGGTATTGAAACGGAATCAAACCATTTTCTTTGGCTGTTTCGATGAGACTGTAAATGGTGCTGCTGGCTACAGCGCCTCTTGGCGTATTGCTAAATAGCCAGTTTTTTCGTCCCATCACAAAAGGCTTGATCGAACGCTCAGCTCGATTGTTATCCAGCTCCAAACGGCCATCTTGTAAAAAGGCAACGAGCTTATCCCATTGTGTCCGGCAATAATGAATGGCTCGACCTAAAGCACTTTTAGGAAGAACTCGAGGAGCCTGCTTTTTCAGCCATGCTGAAAAAGCCTCAACGATAGGCTCGCTCAGCTTGAGACGTGTTTGGTAACGTTCTTTATCGGAAGCATCAGACTTTTTGAGGTCTTGTTCAATTTTAAATAATCGATTACAGTACGCAAGCCCTTCTTTAGCGAGGACAGCCGAATCTTTAGCTGAATCCGGCAAGGCTTTTAGGGCCTCACTGAATTTTCTTCGCGCATGCGCCCAGCATCCGACCAAGGTGACGTTTTTAAGCGCATGATAACCGGCGTAGCCATCCACGTGGAGATAACCTTTAAATTCAGCCAAGAACCGAACGGGATGTTTACTCGCTCGCGTCGTTTGATAATCATACAAAACGATGGGCGGACCCTGGGTTCCGGTTCGATAGAGCCATAGATAGGACGTCGAGGTCGCTGAACGTCCGGGTTCTTTCAAAACCTGCAACGTGGTTTCATCTTATGTAGAGTGATATATTATGTAAAGTTGAGGGTTACCATGCCGCGCGGACACGAGGTATAAGGCGTAACCACTCAACATAATTATTTAGATATTTTCCCGAAGCCAGTCAATTAATGCTTCTTTTTCACCATCACTGTATTCTTCTACAGTCTCGGTAATTAGAGTACCAGCCTGCTCAATATATTTTCTCTTCAGTTCAGGACTACATCTTGCATAAATTTCCGTTGTGGTAACTGATGAGTGTCCAAGAAAATCCCTAATATATATGAGGTTCACTCCATTTTCAAGAAGATGCATTGCTTTGGAATGTCTCAATATATGCGGATGTAGCTTAGACGGAAATAAATCTGATCTTGCTTTGTGTGCTATTTGTCCATATTTATCAAGTACATAGGACACTCCTGACCTTGACAAGGTTTTATTATATCTGTTAACAAATACTGGGTGAACCGTGTCATCAATACCGGCGGAATTCAAATAAGCTTTTAGAATGTTCGCGGCATTGATACTTATAGGGACCACTCTTGATTTATTTCCTTTTCCTGTTAGAGTAAGCGTGTTTGGACTTCGAAAGGCAATGTCACCAACTCTTAAATCTATGAGTTCCTGAACTCTGCAACCCGATTCGTACATTAAAGCAATCATTGCAAGCTCGCGAATACCTTGCATAGAATGACTGTTAGGCATTTTGAGGAGATATTCAATGGCTGCTCCACTTAGATATTCGACAGATTTCTGTGGTGCTTTCTTTATACGTATTTTTAAGACTCCCTGACACAAGGCACTTTCCTCCGGGCTTCGGCGTATGACATAGCTACAGAAAGCTTTTAACGCCGCAAGGCGTTGGTTTCTTGAACGAATACTGCAACATCTCGATTGTTCCAGCCAATCCAAAAATCCAGTTATATTATCTGCATTCAACATATCCATTTTAAGTTTACTGATCTTGCAGATGCCAGCTTCTTCAAGATACTTATAGAAAAGTATGAATGCATCCCTGTATGATTTAATGGTATTGATTGACAGGCCTGCCTCTCCACTAAGATATTCAGTAAAGAAGCTGGTAACATAATAAGATAATTCCTTTTTGCGCATAATTACACCTCCGGAAAGATCTTTTCTGCATTTTCGTGGCTAAACTGAAGGATATCAATAAAGTACTGTTTAGTTAAACGCAGATATTTTTCTGTCGATTCCACACCTTTGTGACCAAGATAGGTGCTGAGGATTGGAAGTGAGCAATAAGGATCCATACCTTTACGAATCATTTGTTCTAGGGCATGGACACTGAAGGTATGTCTTAGATCGTGGACTCGCGGGTACCTTCCGGTACTTAACTGGGATATGCCAGCTTTCTCCTCCAGCCTTCTAAACTGATTCCTGATCGTTGTTGGAGAATATCTTTCCTTGTGAAGTGCTGGGAAAAAGTGTGGATTTCCCATTCTCACAACCTTTGAATTATAGATAGATAAATACTGTCTTAGTGATCCAGATACTGGAACTAATCGGGAAACATTATTTTTTCCCTTCATAACGACAAGAATTCCGTTATCTAGATCAACGTGTTCACATTTGAGAGCAAGAGCTTCACTCACACGTAAACCACATCCATATAACACACGGATTACCGCAGGATATATATAAGGGGTGTTTACAAATTTATTCTTGTTTGGTTTGATTGCGTCAGCTTCCCGAAGGATTCGGTTCATTTCATCTTGGGTAAAAATATATGGGACAAAATTTTTTGAAACTTTAACGAGCTCCTTCGGGTAGACAAAGGCGGATATACCTCTCAAGTTTAAGAATAAGGCAAACTGTCTTATATGAGATTGCCTTGTATGAAGGGTTCTGGCACTTTCATTGTCATTTTTTGTTGCATATGCTTTAACCAGTTCTGGTTGTAAAGCCAGTATAGGATCTGATTTCGAATGAGCATATATAAAACGAAGCATCCTGTTTACTTTTGACTGTTCAACGTACGAATACTTGAATCCTAGGGACTGTTTATAATTTACATACTCCAAAGCAATGTCACGGTAGGCCTTAGGAAAATTGAAGGTATCATATTGTTTCACAAGGCACCTCCAAAGCAAATTGTCTTAAAGCATCAATATCAATATTAAGATACATTCTCGTGGTGTTGATGTTCGAGTGCCCTAATGCTTCCTTAATTACATGCATCGGAGTGTTGTTATGGAGCATGTTGCTTGCCAAAGAATGTCGCATAGCATGTGGACCATGTTTTCGCTCCGAAATATCAATGTTAGCCTTTATGAAATACTTAGAGACCACATGATGTATACAAGAATTAGTCAAAGGTTTCCCACCATTTTTAATGCCAATAAAAATGTAATCTGAGTTTGTTTTGGGACGTTCATTTTTAATGTAATCAATTAATGCATATTTGATATTTTCCAACAATGGTAACTGATTGAAAGTCTTAGTCTTATACTGAACAACCTCAATTGTATTGCGTTCCCAATGGATATCCGACATTTTTAATCGGATGATGTCACTGGAACGGATACCAAGTTCCGCAGCGAGTAGCAAAACGACAAAGTCCCTTTTTCCATAAGATGTGCCTCTGTCTACGGAAGAAATGGTTCGTCTGATTTCCTCAATGGAATAAAATGAAAGTATACGTTCACGTTTGTTGGTAAATATGACTGGAAATAGTTCATTGCCTGAGAACAGGGTAAGGTTTCTGGTGTGTAAAAAATTAAAGAAGTGACGCAAAATAAACGTGCGTCCACTTATAGTGGAAGAAGATAATTTGGAAAGGGAAGATAAATAACCGGTAACATTACTTTGATTACAGTTCTGGAAATTTCTTACGTTACTATCGCCAAGATGATTCATAAAAGAAATAATCGTGATTCTTTTGGATGAAATAGTCAGTGGGGATAGTTTTCTGAATTCCTCTAGGTTCAGGTAATCTTCTAAGATATCCGAATAGGTCTCATACCTTAGGAGAATTTTCGTCGTTTTTGCATGCATTTTGATGCACCTCCCATTCTAAAGATAGCATCAAAATGTTATGTTAAGTTATATTTCCATAAACTGTACCCAAATACCAGGCGTACAGCGACCTTTTTAAATTAAATAAGAGTGACTCAACATAATAAATGACTCTTCATAAGATGAA
>NZ_FOOY01000008.1:0-67135 GCF_900113325.1 Sporolactobacillus nakayamae
CTGAAGCCATACTTCCCCTGTAAAACTTGATGTGATACGATCCATGCCCCTGAATCCCTTGATACATCTCCATTTCAAGGGGTTTTTATTTTTAAAAAGCGATCATAAATGCATCACTTTTTAACTTTCTTTACTCTTTTTAATCATTTTCTGTGCAAAATAAAAGAGATTGCTTGAAAAACAACCCCTTTTTAAAAGAAATCTGTTTTATTTGATCCTAATCTTTCCTCTGGCGTATCTTCACCTAATAAAATATCCATATTTTCAAACTGCTTTTCGGTAATTTTCATTGAACGAATAGCTCCGCTAACGGGAGGAAGATTTTCTTTCAAACGTTTCATGTGTTTTTGCACACCATCCTCACCGTTGCAGATGCGTGAGTAAACAGAGAATTGAAGCATAGTATAGCCATCCTTCAATAAAAACTTTCGAAAGCGACTATATGCTTTTCTTTCACGACTTGAAGTTACCGGCAGATCAAAGAATACTATTATTCTCATAAATTTACTCATATGTATGGCTGTTGATATTAACTAATTCAGGAAGAAGTAAAAGAGATGCATCTGTCTGCCGACATGCAGTTGCATAACTTTTCACCATCTGATCTACCCCATTCGTAATGCTCTGTTTTTCTCCATTCCATATGGCTTCAATATTCAACACATCAAAAAGCTTTTTGCGAATATCTGATGACCATTCATCTTTTTCATGAACATTCATCGCAACCGTTACATCAACAAAAGCTCGTAGCGTCTCCATAAAATCATCCGCCAAATTAAATGCATTGGTCTGACTATCGTGAAAAACGCCAAAACACGGATTGAATCCATATCGAACCAAGGCTCTTGCAACGAGGGAGCGCATAATGCTATAACCATAATTTAATGCTATATTGCGTGTGTTCTCCTCACGGCGTTGAAAACCTTCACCGAATGCGGCAGTGAAGTAAACTTTTGCGCCATAAGCCTCGCGATTACTGCGATCACCGGATTCAACGCTGCGACTGATCGAAAACAATCGCTGCGCTTCTTCACCTTTATTTAACAGTTCCAAACAATGTGCCTGATTCTCAATTTTTCTAATAACAATTTTCTGCCAAATTCGCTTAATAAATGGTTTGGGCAACTTCAGCTGCATTTCCAGAACAACTTTTTGCCGGGAATGTTGATTGAATGGCTGAATAGCGCCACACGGCATACGTTTGCGATCACAGATAATCAGTTCTACTTGATATTCAACACATTTGCTTAAAAGCACGCTTGTTATCGTAATCGCCGGTTCTTCTAATGTAATCGTGCAAATATCTTCAAGCGGTATTCGTATCGTTTCTTCCTGGTGAATCAACAATTGTTCATCTTTTGTTGATAGTTTTGCCGGATTACGAATGACTAAGTGCCGGTATGCCATATTTTTTCTCCCCATGCACTTTTGTAAGATGACCTAGTGGATCAATTTGATATTTTTCAAAAATCTGTAGATTTTGAGATCCAATTCTATCAACATAGCTATTCATATGATCCATGATTCCGATTTGTGCTGTTGCTGAATCAGTTTTCTTATAGTAGAAGTACCCCTCCTGCCACATTATTGTTTCTCCTAAGTTTGATTTTGTTGTTTTTGATTTTTTCATTTTTACATAGACTACGTCATTTGAGAAGAGATTAAATAAAAATTTATAATCATCCGTAATATCTACCCATTTCTCATATGGCTGCAAAGGTTTTATAAACTTCTTCGGCTCCCTTCCTGCCACAACATCGGCAACGTAAACAGGGACCAGATAAAATTTTCCTGTTTTCTTGTGCTGATAAACTTCTGTACGGACAATGCTAGCGTTAGCAGCAACAGCCTCGTCTTTTAGTGAAACAACCTGATTCGCCTTATCTTCAATCTTCACTGATCGTATGATTGACGCCTTGTTCATATCCTTTGCCGGCTTATAGAGTGGTTCAATAAATGCTTTATTTTTATCCTTGCCGCTTTCCAGATAACGCTGTTTAATTGCCTGATAGGTCTTCATATCAGATTCCTTGCCGAACATCGGAAAGTCACCAGTCTTCTTATCAAACGGGATATTCTCCAATTTGGTTCTTGTCACAATTCTGGCATATCCATCTTTCCTTGTCCCACGTACCCGACGCAAAGTCTCTTCATGAATTTGTCCCTTAACAGACCGTTTCGGCATACGTGAAATAAAAATCGGCTTAACTTCACTGATGAATTCCTGATCATAACTATCTAAAGCCAAACTGTCCAGTGCGAGCTTTAGTCTTTCCGGTTCCTGCAATATTCTTGCTCTCAATTCCTTAACAAACTCTTCCCACGGCTCCGGAAAACGATCCCATGTCCGCTTAAGCAATTGTTTCAGACTGACCTCACGATGTTTGAAATATGTGCTTACCTCATAACGGAATGGTTGGCTGACCGCAATGATGACCGCATCAACAGCATGATGCAAATCATTTGCTTCACGATTTTTATTAAATCCCCAACGTTTGCGCATCAATGAAGTATACGCACCATTAACAGCAAAAACATGTTGCTTTGCATCTTTCACTTCACGAAATTCTAGATTATCTTCAACAAAGCTTTTGATGAATCTCGTAATATAGCGCGTGTCATTTAAGTGTCTCGCTTTAAACGTCTGCTCCTGCTCATCGTCCATGTTCCTTTTAAGCAATAAGTCTTTTTTCTTTTTTGCCACCTTCAAAGTTTTGACATAACTTTCAAATTTTTTCCATCGATGTTCGTCTGCACCGAACCATTCACTTGGCGTTCTATTTTTCTTTTCTTGATTCATTTTAGACAAAACAAGGACTTTATTCGTGTTACTGTCATCAAAGCTGCGGCTGTACGGAATTATATGATCTACTTCCGTAAAACCAGATTCAAAAAGATCATTCAAATGAATCGTCTCTTGAGAGTAAGCACATTTGCAATCTTGCTGTTGCCAGAGTTTAAATTTTAATATGTCATGTCCTTGAGGATTCTTATGCGGATACAACTCTTGAATGTATGCTTTTGCGTCATCATTTACAGCTCTGTTTTTATTGTATTGTTTATCCAAATCACGGCGTTCTTTATAAGGGCGTCCCATTTCTCTCGCTAATTCAATATACATATATAAAGGCGATCCATAGCGTTTGATGATTCCGTTAATTATTTTTCTGGTTTGAGATAATGAACGGATGACTACCGGATTACGAATTTCATCAGCCGGAATGACAGGAAGAAGATGTTGTTTACTCTCACCAACCTGCTCGTCCAATCGATATCCCAATTCATCACAAGCCCTGAAATAAGGAATACCTTTTTCCATCAGCGGAATTAATTTGTTCAATGCTTTTAAAGAGAGATGACCGAACTTAGAAAATGAGAGACTTAACAGATTATCAATGAGCTCTTTATTATATTTTCGATTTGCTCGATTGTTTATCCGTTTTCCTTTTTCATTGACATAGTTATTGGAAAGATAATCAACTGTATCTTTATCGTCTTTAAAAATGGTTAATGCATAAGCAATTTCATCCAAATCAACGGGACGATACTGCACTAATGCATCTTTTCCTTCAACATTCTTTATGATCTTCCTTATTTCATATTGTTCTTTTAATGATAGGAATACTTTATTCTCATTCTTTTTCAGATCCTCCGCGGGATCATAAAACAAATCATTAAATCGTTGATCCTCCGCTAAGGATAACTTTTTTCTTAGTTCAAAATACGTCACCTTTTCCTTATCAAACAAATATGGGATAATCGCATTCCGTTCCTCCTCAGCCAGTTCACGAGATGGTTGGCTTGAAGATAGGATTCTCAACCGGCTTAATTTGTCTAGTGCACGAAAATATTGAAAAGCATACGAAGCTTTAGGTGCGCGTTTCTCGCCTTTTTCAAAAGTGCAGTCACCAATTTTTTTTAGAATATCTTCCTTTGTGGCAACAGGCCGTTGTGCAGACCATATTTCAATATATATTTTTTTATTGTCTGGCGTTGCGAATCTTTGACCATATTCATGTTGCTTTTCAAAAATCAACTGAATTTCTTGCTCAAGTTCGCCGCGAGCCAACACATGTGTATATTCACCATCTCTATTTCGTTTTCTGCCCGCAAATTTTTCCGGTTCGCTTACAAGCATTTCAGCTACAGTTTGATAACCTTTTTCTTTCATCAATTCCTTATTTGCTTTGATCGCTGACAATACTTGACCATTATCATCTTTCTTTGATTCACTTTTCCTATTTGAACGATACCCTCTGTTTTTGGCAAGATGCACAAGCACTCTGGCAAACTCACGATCCGTTAAAAGGCGTTCAAGTGCATTGACCCGGACTAGCCAGATATCCAGATCGCCGGCCTTCCAGTCATAGAGTTGTTCCATTTGCCCACGTGTGAGTAATCCCTTCTCGAGAATAAATTGCCGTACTTTGCCGACACGGTATCTTCTGCGTCTTAATCTTCTTCGGGCAGATCTAGCGTCTCTCCGGGGCGCAGCAAGCGATGAGCCATTTTTGGGATTTTCAGCTGCATCATACAATCTAGCACCCATCTTCTCAATACGTTTTTTATCTAGATTAATTACCGACCAGCCAACCGATGAAATGCCAATATCAAGACCGATACTATATTTCATATATTTCAGCTCCATAGGAAATTAGTTTTATGTATTTTTAAAATTCAGTCATAGTTGGTACAAAAAAATGACTAAACCATGGGCCTAGTCACTTTAATGAGGGAATTCCCATAACGGGAGGCGATCCCTAACGCCACAGCATAATGCTTTACCATACAAACTCTATAAAACTTGATCTGATACGATACGTGTGATACAGCGATTTCCCCAAATCGCTTATCTATTATTTTAAATTACTGGGCTTATTTGTCAATCACTTTTGTCCTATTTTAATTAATGCATTTTCGACTTATTTCGACAGTATACAAATTTCATGACCATCAGCTCCTTTTTATCTTTTTTGTCAAATGTTTAAATGCTTGCATATTAATTTGATCCAAATCCACATCACAACTTTCCAAATCTTAAACACCGTAACCATCGGAAAAAGCAATGTCTATAGTGAAAGGAATCCGTTCAAAATTTTTTTCAACGTTCTCTTCTTCATCTTCAAGCACAAGAAAATAAGTAGCCTGACGATTATAGTCTCGATTTTTAAAAACAAATTTTTCGCGATAAACCCGATCAGCCGGTTTTTCTGAAGAACGGTCAGCAAGTAGATGGTTCTCATTCGTGATTCTTTCGCCATGAGAATCTATAAAATAAGCAATCAATCGGCGCGGATGCACCTTTTCTTCTACAGGTTCTGTTTGGAAAAATTCAAGAAACAAAATCATTGTCGTGATTTTACGAGAACTGCTCATCAGTTTCGCGTTCACCTTGCGCAAAATGTTACTCCGGTTATTCCTAAATGTAACAACTGGTACAACGATCTCCTGAAGCATCGCACCGCCGTGAACATAATTCGCACCTGCACCTTGAATCATAAATCGCTCTGCACCATTCGGAACAGTGACAAAAAGTGGCGGATCATTTGATAGTAAGCCTTCCGTTGAAAATGTTAAAGTGCCCTCTGAATTTGGTTTCTGGTCACCGATGACAAAACGGCGATTCATTTGCAATGTTTGTCCACTAACAACTGGCAATTTGTCGCTCTGTTTGATTGGATCGCGCTGATAAAGATACCCATGATCCGCAGTAACAAGAATGGTTGATGCACTTAAATTATTTACAAGCTTATTGATGAGTACGGTAATCTCGTCAATTGCTTGAGTGGTTGCAGCAAATACTTCCGACTCAGAGGGTGCATGATCTCCATTAGCATCAATTCGATTATGATAGATGTAGATTACCTTTTTGGATTGTAATCGTTCCCGCATTTCCTGTCGGGATAGGTCACGTATATCTCGTTCACGAATCGCGAAACTCTCCTTAACTCTCTTCTGTAAAAGAAGGGTTCGTTTTTCAATTCCCGTAATTATGACATCATCCACCTTCACCGACTGATTTCCACTCTCGCTGATCTCATATCGGATGGAATGGTGTGGAAGCATTGCAGGTATACCCAAAGCAGTGAAAGATGGCAGAGTACTTTGCATGGCAGCAATTTCTGCTGTACCTCTAAGCTCCAAATTTAATCGATCCATCAGTTCGCGCCCTGCTTCATATCGAAAAGCATCCGAGATAATGACAAAAACGCGTTCATTTTTCTTTAAAAAGGGCTGAATTAGATCAGGATAGAAACGGTTCTGCTGTGGCACTCCGGCAATAGGCCATTTCTCATTTTGAGACTGCTTCAAACCTTGGGTCCATTTGGTTGCTAGCTCCCTCATATAAACATTGCCGTAAACTCTTTCAACCTGCTCGCGTAAGGTAATTAAAAGATCATCCTTTTGGCAACGGTCATAAGCAGTATAAAACTTCCGATAAGCTCGATCATAACGATAATAGTCTTTTATATACGCTTGGATTAGATCATATGAAGAAGCCTCGGGAACGAAGTGCTGATGCTCCTTGTCCAAACGCATTAAAAGAATTGCCTCCTCTATCGCCACGTAGACGTCCCGATAATCGTGGTACCAATGTAACGTTCGACGTGCATTGATCATATTCTGATATGTATCAAATTGATCGACTCCCGCTGCAAGCTGTGCTTCAATATACTCAATAACAGCACCATCAAATCCGCGGAATGCATCTGCACCAACATAGTCTTGTATATCCCATTTTTTGAGGTAATCATCAAGATAAATGGTGCTTGCCACCAATTCCGAGAGTTTCTGAAAAGCATCGCGGTTATCCGACTGATTCATAAACTGATTCATCAGCACGATGATATTCATTGGTTTCAACGAAACATAGTCCTTCCAACAATCTGGCAATTTAAGATCAGGAGCCGTACCGGAAAGATAGGTCAGCAGGAAAAATGTGAACAGATCTTGTAATGATCGTTCATTCCGGGTATAGTCATACATTCTCTCCATCAAAATCCAGAAACTTTCTGGATCGCCAAATTTGCCGATTGCTTCCCATGATCTGTTACTCTCTTCCACATATTCCCGCATCAGTGTTTTGACTACCTCATCTGGAGTATTAACCGTATTTCGACACAGCACAGACAAAACGCCAACATCAATGGATTGCTGATCAAAATCAGTGATTTCAAAAGACTGGAAAGCAGTATATCTCTGCTTATTATTAAAAAACTTTGCATAATGCTTAACAATCGGTTGAAGGATCGGATCTGCAATTCCCAGCTCACGCATGATCACCGTCGTTTTATCCGTCGAAAATTCCATTCCCATTTTCAATTGGTCAAGCAGCCAGTCTTCATGTGGGGCAGGCTTTGCCATCGGAGCATAGATGAGAAAAGAAGAATTCGGATCCTTCTTCTCCAATTCATACTTCGTCGCAAATAAATTATGCGATGTCAGTTTCCAAACACGTATCTGATCAAACTGAAGGTCGTTTATATCCTCTTTAAAGTCCCCTGCTCCGTCATACCAGAACACGAGATGACGTTTTTGACCGTAACACAGCGGTTTCTGAAATAGTTCATTCAACATGCGCCGCACTTCTTTCAGATTCATAGCCGCAGCTCCTAATCTATATCTATTTATATTTTTGCAAGTAGGTCAGCTTTGAGTGGGTTCTTTCCCGCTCCCTGTGGCACTACGATGCTTTGAAACTTTGCATAATTGACTTTAACCCCGTCATCCAAGTCCAATTTAATCTGCTGATTTGCCATATGAGCCATAATTTGATCGTACTGACGGCATTCACTTAGTTGTCGTTGAAGTTTCTCTTTTTGCTTACGTGCTTTCACCCGATCCCGCCCTTGTGCATCCGATTCCACCAGCAGATCCAAGCGACTCATCTCTTCCTCATACTTACGCTCCATTGCATGTAAGTAATCTGTTCGCACACACGCTACTAATCCAGGCTCATATCGATGCAAATAAATCAACGCTTTAAATCCATTTTGCTTTCCACTGTCAAAAAGCCAGTAGATCGGCCTTTTTTTATAAATCTGAACATGATCTTTGTAAAATTCTTTAAGAAAGTAGCGGCGGATTCGCTGTCTCGACGTTTCACTCGACTTCGTATTTAATGACTGTGCAATGAAGTCGAGATTCTGCTCCAAAGTATTGTCACTAAAAGTCAATTTCAAAATCGAAATCAATCGCCCAACAAGATCGTCTTCAAAATAAGTATCATCAGTAATCGGAATCACATTGTCCTTATCCGGCTTATAGTTCTTATAGCGTCCGTTATCAAAGTCTCCACCGGCAAAAATCAATTCTTCTTCATCCAGTGAATAACGACCAAACATTATCCCTACACAGTATGAAAGAAATGATTTCACATCACGTTCACGATCCGCACGTCTGACTGTGACCTCGTCATCCGACTCTTCTGGCGTTAGTTCATCTTGCAGGCCATAAAGATCAATAAAAATCCGGTTCAACTCTTCTTCGTTTGCTTTCAATGTAATATAACGTCGGTCTGCTTCCTTTTTCCAATTGCTGTATGATTCTTCTAAAGTCACTGCTCCATCTCGGAATTCGAGAAAAGGATGCCGCTTAAAATCCCAGGACGTTTCGAAAGAATCCCAGTCGGATTTGGAGATTAAAATAGTTTGATGAACTAAATGTAATATAATGGATGATTCATTTTTAAAATTTATAATGGGTATTTTTTTTAAATCCCCAACTTGAAAAGCTAGAGTTGGATTCATCATATTTAGAAAAAAAATCGTCAGTTTGCTAGCTAATAAGCCAAGGATAATTAACGAAGTATCAAATATACAACAACCTGCAGTATCAAAAATAAAACCTTCGTTATAATACCTTACCCCAAACTTTGAAGAACTGATTCTTGACCACGAAATAGATTCTTTGAAATAATCATTTTCATTTGAGATCTTCCATCCTAAATTTTCTCCTAACTGCGGATAATTAATTCTTGTGTTCTCTTTAATCTCAGCACCATTATTTTCCCAATTAACTAGAAAATAATGATTACCATACCATTTTCTGTATTCTCCACCTTTATTGTATGGAACCCATTTATAGTCATTTTTGAATGGTTCATAATTTTTAAAGTGAATTTTTTGTTTATTTACTTCAAACCATAAACGTATAAAACGCTCATTATCTCCCGTCCTCATCCCCATCTTTGGTTGACTTAAGTTTGATAAAGGTAAGCTTTCTCTAAAAATCTTTCTCACTTGATCACTTGCCCAATAAGCAATTGGTGAGCCGGGGATATCTGAGAATCCGTCTTGAGTTCTTATGAAATTTAATTTATTATTCCTAAACTGCTTTGACTTTCCATCTGCGTCTTTAATATCTACGAGCCTTACATAAGTGGCATTATAATTTGGAATCGTTTGATTGCGCAAAACGAACATGGTACTTTGTACGACTTCCCCACCAATTTCAGCGAATGCCCTGGCTCCAAGATGCGCCATCGAATAGATTTGTTCTTCTTTTAGAAGAAACAATCTCAATTTTTCAAAAGATGACAGAAACATCCAGGACTGCTGGGTAATCATGCTAATAAATCCGTTTTTCCGCGCAAATTGAATGCATCGTTCCATCATTACTGCGAATAGATCTGCGCTTGCATCAGGGTAATTACTTTTTACAAACTTCGATAGCCGGTCATCCATTCCTTTTCGACCCATATAAGGTGGGTTTGTGACAACCACCTCGAAATTCATCGCAAGCAACGTTGCTTGATTAACAAGAGCTTTAAAGAGGGCTAGCTTATTTAACTTAAAATCTTCTAAAAAGAAATCATAACTGTCCTTTTTTTGTATTTCCTTTATACGTGCATTCAACATCTCTAAGTCGATAGAATCAGGCACTTTCAAAATAGAACCATACAATTCTGCATCGGCAAATGTACCAACTAATTTCCGTGCCTGCTCTTTTAATAGTTTGTTTTCCGCAAAGATATCAATGTCTTCATCAGTAATGCTGTTGCTTTCATGAACCGCATAAACATGAATATCGACATGTTTTCTGAATAACTGTCGATCATAGAAACGGGCCTTCATCACTAATGAGAAGTACGCAAGCTGTTTTGCACGCTCATCAATCTCCAGTCCATAAATATTATTCTGCAGGATTAACTGAGGAATATCTCGCTTGGAGTAACCTGCTGAAACATAAATTTGAAAGAGTAGGTCAAAGGCATACACTAAAATATGTCCTGATCCCATACAGGGATCAAACACTTTAATAGATTCAGGGTTCAGATTTCTGTTTATAAAGCTATTCAGTTGACGATGAACATTCAACGGCTGCTCTACTTCATCTATATAATAAGACCATCTCTGTTTCAACTCCTCATTTGGATGGGATTCAAGCCACAGACGGCCTAGTGAATTTTCCACCATGTATTGAACAATCCATTTAGGGGTAAAAAGTTGCGTGGCAGCCGGAATATCATCTTTACCAATCTTTATATTCTTCTTCAATTCAGCAAAAACTTCATCTTTTTTTTCAGAATTATAAAATTGATAGAGCCAGCCAATGATTTCAACCTGATGCTCCCAGTTTTCCTCTTTGAGATTTTCGGTCATCACTCGAATCACAGAGTTTTCAGAAAGAAGATTATCGGGCAGAAGAAGTTCCGAATCATTACCAATTGATTCGAAAATATTAGGCATGATTTCACTTAACTTGTTGCATTGATGAATCAGTATATATTTAAAAAGACGATCGTTTTGATTTCGATCTTGAAAGTCGTAAACTTGTCCCAAATCTAAACCAAGTTCTTCAGCTACCAGCTCGATATTACTCAGAACATCTGGTTCATTTTTTCCAGATTCAATAGAGGAAAAAATTCGAATACCAGTTGGCAGATAGCCATTCACCTCCATGAATCGAAGGGCAATAAAACGGTTAAACCACGTGTAGGCAATCCTATCGATCACATAACTATAGCCATGTATATGTATTTCATTGATTAAGTGTACGCGCTGCTTTAATTGATTCTTATCATAGAGTACTCCATTGATTTTAAAACCGCCTTCAAAGATTTCTGGTTTAACTATTTTATTCTTGGTAATCCCAAATTCAAAAGCTTTTTGTGTGACACCTTTAATCAATTTTTCTCTTGCATAGATTGCAAATTCCTTAATCGCTTTTTTGTCGATTTGCTCATTCATCATATGTTCTCCCAAAGTCATACCAACTTAATAATCGTGTTTTCATCGAATTCTTTTTCTAATTTTTTTCGTAGTTCATCTACGACACGGTCTATATCTTCCCTAGAAGCAATTGTTCGTGTCCCCTGCA
Source organism: Sporolactobacillus nakayamae (assembly GCF_900113325.1). Classification (GTDB taxonomy): domain Bacteria; phylum Bacillota; class Bacilli; order Bacillales; family Sporolactobacillaceae; genus Sporolactobacillus; species Sporolactobacillus nakayamae. The sequence continues at coordinate 11,323 of NZ_FOOY01000008.1, forward strand.
TAATCATATGTTTACTGATGGTTTTTGTCTTTTTCACTGGGTGATCAATAACCGGTGGATGCAGATCAACAACAGGATCCTGTTTCACTTCGTCCTGTGTGCGTTGCTCGCGTTCAAGAATAATTTTGTTCATACAACGTACTTTCAATCGGTCACTTTCAGTCTGCTTGGCAATAACTTCGATAACACTGTCCGCTTTCTCAAGCTGTTCTTTTAATCTAATAAAATTTTGGCGAAAATCTGTGGCAAATTTAGTCTTAAGTTCCGGATCTTTATTCAGTTCATCAAGAACTTCTTGAAAATCACGGTCAATTATTTTTTCAATCGGCTGGCTTTCTTTTTCGATCAATGTCATGAACTGATCGCGGAATGCATCACAAAGAAGAGACAATTTATGAATTTGTCCATATGGAGAAACATGATGCACGATCTGTGCCATTTGCTGCTCTACATTCAGAAAATCTTGATCTGTGATGTAGGATTGGTTTTTTTCATAAACGGTCAGTAGATGAAGGGCAGAATCAAATTTATTCCGTTGATTGCTGAAAAAACCCTTAACGTCATTCACCTGATCGGCATAATCCTCTAAATCTCTTTTGAGACTGTATGCCTTTTTGTAAAAGGTTCCGGCATCGTGAATATCTGCCAATGCCCTCATTGCGTCTTGCCCGGATTCAACAATTTCTTTTCCCGGATAATGCGGATGTTCATGGTACAAATCAAGCATTTTGCCTGCGTCATGCAGTTCCTGATCTAACAATTTTTGAAATGTCTGCATCAGCCCGTCTTCATCCGTCGGTACTGAGGATCGATCAAAAAGTATTTGGCAAAGATCTTTGACCGCTTTTAACAATGCCGGTGAAATTTGTTCCCGCTTAGTTACGATTACACGATCAGTAAGATCCCTCCGAGTAACAGCCTCAAAAAGGTTGCTGTCGGAAGGTTGAAGATAAACACTGTTCATCATCAGCTTAATTTCTTGTGTTTGAAAAAGACGAACGAGCACAGCTGTTGTATCGAGTTCCAACCAACCATATGGTTTTTCTGAGAAATGATTGATGATCGTTTTGACCGTCATCTGCTGATGACGCATGGACATCCGTTCGATATAACCGTCTGACTCTTTTAAGGCTAGATAGTTGGGGATATCTTCCTCAAAGACGGTCATTTGATCCTGCCGATCATTCAGCAAAGTCATAAGCATGTTTTTATTGTCAACAAATTCTGTAATGTAATCGATTTTGTTGTAAAGATTTCGTATTAAAGCAAAAAACGCATCATTGATACGATCGACCGGATTTTTTTCTTTAATCTTTAACTGCTCGCCGTTGGCATAAATTTCAGCAATTTTCAAAGCCTCAATAAGTGCAATGCTGATCCGACCGAATCGATCTGTCACTTCACGCGATTTGCGTGTTTTGATGTCTTCAATTGTCTGAGACGCGGAAACCCCACTTTTCAGTTTAAGATAAGCTTGAATTTTAAGGATTTCTTCCATTTCATCCAAGTACGATGTATCCTGCGGCATACGAAGGATCACATTACCTTCGCGCATGGACATCGACTTTAACTGAAGTTCGTTTAAATCATTTTCTGTCTCATAATCCGGAGTCAACACTTTAAGACCGATATCACTTGTCTGATTTCCAATTGGCCGATCGTTTATGACTGAATTAAATGGAAAATTGTAGTGAGTTGAGTAGCGGTATTTCTTAGTTGGATAGATCGATCCAAACAATTCCTCACCAATTTGTTGAATGACTTCTGATGATTCCACATGCATATTTTTGATTTCCCGATTAACATCCTGTTCATCATTGGTTAGAAAAATGTATTCTTCTCCATTTTTCTGGACAAGTGTTTGACTTATCAATCGTTTCAGTGATTCACTGATTTTTTCCTTGAGTTCGATCTTATCTGCATCAATTGCATCAACCATCAGCGTTGCTAAATTTTCAAGGTTAGCAGGTACTTCTTTTACATATTTGATTAGAAAGAGCAGTTTAAGCACATCAATATCATCAGGTGTTAAAGATCCATTTGTTGAAGCACGCACAATAACATTAGTGATCACAGAATCTAGAAACGTCTTAATTGTCTCGTAAAAAGCAGAAAATGGCACGAGCAGTCCTTCTTCACGATCCGCAAATTGGACTGCAGACTCTTGAAAAGCGCTGAGCAAGGAACGCTCACCTTCGGACAGATGCTTTCCGGAAGCGCCATGGATTCTCACGCCAGTAAAAACCTTTTGAAGCAAAGCAAACTGATAAGGAACGAATGGGTAATCATCGATGAATTCTTGACTACTGCTGAATCTTTTCATTTCAGCGCCTTTGTTCGAAAAAGAAAGTAGATTTTTCAAGATCGATTCTTTTTCCTGATAAACATCGTTAAGGATGAGTGAAGTATGTACATTTTTCTCAAGAATACGTTTCTTAATGACTTCATCGACGAATGCACTGGATAGACTCATTTTAGTGAAGCGGCCCATGATTTTTGAAAAGTCATTGCCTTTGACTTTTACAATGGAATCAATGTCCTCTTGACTCGTGACAACAATCCATGCCTGACCGTGGCACTGACGACCAAACTCATGAACAACGGTCTGCAAATTCAGCATTGCGGCCGAATTATCGCCAATGTACTGCCCAACTTCATCAACAAAAAATACCACGTGGTGATCGTTCCCTTTTCGATCAATATAGTCTTTGACACGTTTCGCGAATCGGTCGATGCTGATCGTATAGTCCTGTTCCGCATGTTGGAACCAATGTCGTGCTGTTTCCTCACTCATCTGTGTAGCCCGGCTTAACGCTGCAATAATTGAATCTTCTTCATAGTAAAAATCATCACGCGCATCTTCCCATTTTCTCCCTGAAATTTCTCGGAATTCAGTTTTATAAGCACTGTACTTACCGTCTAAGTCCATCTGTCTCTCAATATCAGCAATCCATGGAATCGAACCACAGAAACCCTGCATCTCATTGAAAACCTTGTTCAGCACCTTAACAATCGAATCTTTTTCCGTCTTGACACCCGCCTCACTCTTGGCATCAATGTCAAACAAAATTACATCAGTATCAATGCCAGCGGCTTTCTTCATATCTTCGAGAACGATTGGATCTTTAAGTTTATCCTCAAAAAAATCAATCGCTCTCTTTCCATCAACTTCACGGTTATCCACGAGGTAGGATAATATTTTCAGAAAGTGTGACTTTCCAGAACCAAAGAACCCTGAAATCCAGACACCAATCTTGTCCGTTGGATGATCAATGCTTTCCTTATATGTAGAAAAAAAGCGGCTGATATGCCCTGCTAATTCATTTGTAACAACGTACTCTTCAAGTTCCTGTTTTACCCGGACATGATCATCTTGTCCGACTTTAACCACGCCTTGAATTTCGCGGTCAATTTTCTTTTTAAACATCTCGCGAAGCTGCATATTGCGTATCCCCTTTTTCAATCTGCTACAAGCGGAAAAGCACGGTAATAATTGTCGTCCTTTAAAGCGTTAAAGAGATTTAATTCTTGCCCATCATAATTCCCAGGGAAGAACAAGATAACAGGCGTATGATCTGTGGCATGAAAAAGATTGTTCAAAATCATATGCGATCGAATCAGTGGAAAAGCTTTGCCGACTCCCGTAATGAAGATAATGTTTCCAGATTGAACATGCTCCCGAATGTATTTAATGACCTGATCGTCATCCTGAGTCAGACGCAAAGTGTGAGACGTAGCTTTATAAACTTTTTCACTGCCATACCGCTGTTCCATCTCGAAATTCTTTGCCAAATAGCCTTTTTTTCCTAGAACTGAAAGGATAATTTCATAAAGGTCAAATTCTGTTACATTGAAAGAGATGTTGTGGTCGTCATTAATTCGCTGTTTTAAATAGGCAATATGATCTCGGACAAGCATTTCATATTCAGGGATGTACTGGAAAATATAGTAATTATCTTCATTTGCAAGTCCATTTTTTTTCATGAAATCCGGGTTCATCAGCTTTGGTAATATATCATCGAGTCTCTGCTGGATGGTCCTCATTATGCAAGACACCTGCCTATTGACAACGAATCTATTTTCAACAGATAATTTCTTACTTCGGGATCAATCAATGGTCGATTTAATTCGCGATTGCTGCTGTTACTCTTCAGAAATCCTGCTTCATACAGAATGCGTATGAAAACTTGTTTAAGTTTATAGAGTGTATAGGGCTTCCAAGCTCTAACAATTTCACTTTGCTGGCCTTTTGATTCAAAGAAATGCTCAAAGTCGCGATCGGTCAGATACGTGTCTAACACGGAAAATTTATCAGCGATAACTTCTGTCACGAAATCATGAAAAAGTCGATCTGTTTTCTCTATAGCAAACACTGCAATTACTTTTCCGGTACCTGTATCTCTGGAAACTATTTTGTTCACTAAAAAAGAATCAAGGGCCTGCAGTCTTTTCAACACGGTTGGGGCAAGCTCTCGCCTCCGATTCTCAGATTCTGTTTGAAATAGATTTTCATTAATGATTTTCAATTTAAGTTCTGAATAGTCGACCCCATCAAGATAACATTTGCATAAATTTTTTAGTTCAATGAACAGGAAAGAACGCGATTTTATGGTTGAGCTGTATTTGCGCACTTTTCAAATCACACCGCTCTCTCAGCTTGCATTTTGATAAAACACTTTACTTTTGTTGTAGCGGCTACATTTTCGCTAGAACGTATCTCTTATAACGTGGTATAGTAATAGGTGTACTATCCCCGACTGTACTGGTGGTTGAAAGCTTTTATGGCAAGTATTCCTATTAAAGATCAGAACGCAATTCGAGAAATTTTTTCAGCGTTGGCGAGCAAACGAAAAGGAGAAATTTATACTTTATATTTTGAATTTGCTTTATCAACTGCTTTGCGCGTCTCTGACATTCTGTCTTTACGTAAGAAAAACATTACGAATGGCTATGTTCATGTTCGAACGATGAAAACGGGTCTTGAGCGAGTGATCGTTTTGAACGAAAGTTGTCGTAAGAGGATGGAGAATTATCTTGAGGATAAAGATGAGGAAGATCTAATCTTTCCTTTTAAACGTCAATGGATTCACAAACTTTTAAAATGGGCTGCTAACTATTCAGGGCTTAACTCAACTCATATCAGTTGTCATACAACTCGGAAAACTGCAGCTTGGCGGTTTTATATTGATAGTAATCATGATATTATGAAAACAATGTATTTATTGGGACACAGATCTCCGAAAGAAACACGATTTTACTTGGGAATTAATGATGAAGAGGTCAATCATCAATTGATTACTACCACATGGCGATAGTTATTAGTTTTTTATATTTTCATAGGCTACGTTCTAGCGAAAATGTAGCCTTTTCTCCTAATAATACAAAAACAATAAAACCCAGCATCTTATCCGAATCAGATGCTGGGTTTAAACTTTTATCTAGTTAATTCGTTCTTAAGATTTATTCCTCCAACTCCGCCTCAATATACGAAGTTTTTGACGACTCTTGCATGCGCCAGTAGACGATCAAGCTGACGAAAACGCAGATGGCCACGTAGAAGAAGAACATGGTTTCGATGCCGATGCTCTTGAACCACAGGGCGACAAATTCGGCGGTACCGCCGAAGATGGCGACGGTTAGTCCATAAGGCAGACCGACACCGAGCGCGCGGATTTCGGTCGGGAACAGCTCGGCTTTGACGATCGCGTTGATCGATGTATAACCTGTAACAATGATCAAGCCGAGCAGCATCAATAGGAAGGCTGCGGTTACGCTATGCGACGCGCGCATGAGCAGGAACAGTGGCACAGTCAAGATGCTGCCGCTGATACCGAAGAAGAACAGCAGCGGTTTGCGGCCGATTCGATCAGACAACATGCCGGCGAGCGGCTGCATCGCTAGGAAGATGAGCAGTGCGACAAAGTTAATGATGCTGACAACTTCCTTGTCGAGTCCTACAGAGTTGATCATAAATTTCTGTAAATACGTTGTATAAGTGTAAAAAGCGACCGTTCCTCCGAGTGTCAAACCTACAACGGTCAGAACCGCACGCGGATATTTCATCAGTGCTTTGATCGTTCCCGCATTCTTCTTGGTTTTTCCGGACATTTTCTTGAACTGGTCGGATTCATCCATCGACAGTCGCAACCACAGAACAGCAAGTGCTCCGAGCGCTCCGATCACGAATGGAATGCGCCAGCCCCAAGCTCTCAATTCAGCTTCATTAAGTGATAATTGCAGAATGATTTGGACGCCGAGTGCTACGAGTTGTCCGCCGACCAAGGTTACATACTGGAAACTGGAATAGAATCCGCGACGTCCTTTGTTTGCCATTTCTGACAAATAGGTCGCAGAAGTGCCGTATTCGCCGCCAAGCGACAATCCTTGGAAAAGTCTGGCTAGGATAAGAATAATCGGTGCGAAAATACCAATGGTTTGATAGTTTGGTGTCGCGGCAATGATGAGCGAACCGCCAGCCATAATCAGGATGGAAAGTGTCAGTGCAGCGCGGCGGCCATGACGGTCGGCGTAGCGCCCCATGATCAGACTGCCAATCGGCCGCATTAAAAAGCCAATCGCAAAAATTGCCGCTGTATTCAGCAGTTGTGATGTTGTGTCTCCTGACGGGAAGAAATCCGTTGAGAAGTACACTGCGAAAGCGGCATAAACATACCAGTCATACCATTCAATCATATTGCCTAAGGAACCTTTAAGTATATTTCCTGCGATTCGACGTGAATCCACGTGTTCTACAGGCTTAGCATCAGCCACATGAACATCTCCTTTAGTCAGAACTCTCAATTGCCAACCGGTTAATATAATTAACGTACAGTTTGGTGAAAAAAATATCCATGATGATCATGTCCACCTATGTATGCTTACTGTACACGAAAGCTTCGCCACAAGTGAAACAATTCGCTTATATAATCGCCATAAATCTTGAGGTCGCTCCGCGAGACATCTTCTTTCATCGAACTGTTGATTGGAATCATTATTCTATTTTGTTATCATTACAATAACATAAAGATCATAATTTAACAGCTTATTTGTTTTAATTTATAAAAATAAATTTCTAGTTGGTTCACTTGGCTAAAAAATAATTTTGCATTTTTAAATAGGAAGCAAAAAAAAAGAACCCTGAATCGGGTTCCGCCATATCGCTTTAGTTCACAAACCTACTTTTTCAAACGCTTGTGTTAAATCTTTAATAATATCATTCGCGCTCTCAAGTCCGACGCTGAAGCGCAGGAATCCGTGCTTGCGGAATTCCTCAGGATAGTAATTTATTCGTTCATCATCCGGACCGGTGTAGACGATTAAGCTCTCGTCATGTCCGATCGAAACGGCGGAGATGATGAGTTGCAATGCGTTCACAAAATCATTGTGACGCGCGACATCGCCGTCAATGCCAAAAGAGAGAACGCCGGAATATAAGCCGTGCATCTGTTTCTTAGCGATTGCATGTTGCGGATGGCTCTCAAGTCCCGGATAGGCAACGAATGTTACTCCAGGATAAGCTTCAAGAAATTGGGCGACCCTTAGCGCTGTTTCACTGTGTTGTTTCATGCGCAGGGGCAAAGTCACGATGCCGCGCGTGATCAGCCAAGCGTTGAATGGGCTGATTGCCCCGCCGATATTAACCATGGCTTCTCGTTTTATTTTATCAATCAGTTCGGTTTTTCCAATCACTGCCCCACCCATCGCGTCGCCATGTCCGTTTATGTACTTGGTTAGACTGTGAATCACTAGATCGGCGCCGAGCTCAAGTGGCCGCTGAATGAATGGTGAGGCAAACGTGCTGTCGACAGAAACAAGTGCTCCGGCTTCATGAGCCAATTCGGCAATCTCGGCGATATCGCTGACACGCGTTGTTGGATTCCCCGGAGTCTCCAAGTGGATTAATTTTGTATTCGGACGAATCGCTTTTCGCACCTCTTCCACATTCGAGGTATCCACGAGCGAAACTTCGACACCATATTTATCCGGGAAGTATTCGTGAAGCAGGCGGTAAACCGCGATGTAGGAAACATCCGTGCAGATCACATGCGCGTCCTGGTCAATAAAACTGAAGAACACACCTGCCAAAGCCGCAACGCCAGTGGCGAGCACAACGCAATCCTCGCCACCTTCAAGTGATGCAAGCCGTTCTTGCAGATAAAATTGGTTCGCCGATGTCGTTCGAGTGTAGATAATATTATTTGGATCACTCCAATTGAGTGTCGACGCGTCATCCGGAAGCCGATAGCTGTTCGCCATCGTGATCGGCCTGCGGATCGCACCTGTTTCCTTGTCAATGTCGTTGCCTACATGAATACAGCGTGTCACAAAATCTGAATTGCTGAAATCTGCCATGTGCTTGTCCTCCTTCACTACCGATTCCACCAAAGAATCTGGTCATCTTTTCCTATAAATCCATCGTATGAGCCATCTGTATAGAAGTCAACCCATTATTCATAGTATTCAACTATGTTTTTGTTATTTTTCTATCAACAGATCCCGCGTAATCCAGTTCATCGTAGACTGAGCCGCGTGTTAATCGTTTCTTCTATATGAAAGCTGAAGTATATACTTCTATGAAAACAGCCTCTGTCCTTCTCGAGGAAAAACCGCAAAAAAAAATAATGCACGTCATCTATTTTTCAATAGATTCGGCACATCAATTCGCTCTCACGTGCATCAATTTATAAGGTCAGTCCATGTTTTTCAACAGGCTCGCCTTTTCCCTTCACCGTTCGCGCACAGATTAATTCAGTCATCAGATAAGCAATCGTAGACTCGGCTCCCTGATTTTGATTGACACCCTGTTGTTCCAAACCATCACGTCCTCCTCCATCTGTTGCGTCCGCAACCGAAGCGTGCAGATCATTTGCCCCATAAAACCAATCGCGACATTTTTCCAAGATCCCAAGATATTTTTCAGGATCACTGAGTAAGCGAGCGGCTTGCTCGGCTGCGAGTGCCAGTTTCATCACTTCCAACGGTTGCTGATCCCACCTGCTGCACTGTTTCCGCGTGCACCACCCCTGATTGCCGATTGGATGAATCAGTCCGTCTGCCATCGTCATTTTTTCGATTAGAAAATCAAGCGATTCATTAGCGATGAGCAGGGCATCACTGTTTCCAGTTACTTGGAACGATTGAAAAAGCGCCCAAGGCAGTACGCCGTTGCCATAGGTCATGGCATGCTCAAACCATCGCCAATCGGTATCTGAATTTTGTTCAAACAGAGCCAGTAATTTCGCTTCAAAAGACTGAACACGCTCCGGTGCTTCTTGCCGAATAAAATTTTGGAACTCTGGAATCCCGCTCAATTCATTACTGCGGGCTAGAAGCAAACTTGCGGAAGAAAGCACATAGGCGATCCCGCGTGAATGGTTCATCGTATCCGCCGCTTGAAACGCTTTTTGGAAGAGCATCGCTGCGGCGAATCGACTGTCCGGATGAGGTTGAGTCAAACTGGCAACCGCGCAGGACCAAAGCGCGCGGCCAAGGCAGTCATCGGACGGCTGCTCCGCTTCCAGAGAACGATCATAGGCAAAATTATTATGGAAGTGACCGTCCGGCTGCTGCGCGTATTCGAGAAATGATAAATAGATCTCAGACAAACGAACCAGTTGGACTGGTTCCTCTGTCGTTGCCGGATCATCTGCCAAAAGCCGTTGCCATTCCGATACGAGCCAAAGTGCGCGGGCATTGTCATCCGTTGAGTAGCCTTCGCTGCGACGTGGAATGTTGCCTAATGCATGTTCAATGAGTCCGGTATCATCGGTCATCCGCCTCAAATGTGTCAACTTAATCTTGAATTCTGGCAATTGTGTCCACCCCGGATGACGGCAGTTTCATTGCTGCTTCCGCAAATAATTTATTATATTTTTTGCCGACTTGCGGCCAGCTCATCGATAATCCAACGTGTGCCATTTTTGTTTGATAGTCGGTGCGTAATGTATCGTTGAAAAGCAACGCATTCATTTTTTCCACCCAGCCGGCTTTATCCTCATAGGAAACAAACAGTTCTTCATAGCCCTTGAGCAGATCTTGAGCGTACCGGTACGGGGTCGTCAGCACCGGCCGACCAAGCCCAATCGCGTATGCCAACGTACCACTTGTAATCTGGTCAAGCCCTGGATAAGGCGTAATATACAGATCACATGCCGTAATGTAGCGAACGAGATCTTGCTCTGTCATGAACTCATCGATCATCTGCACATGATCTTCCAAATGAAGCTGACAGATCAGTGCTTTAAGTTCGTTACGATAAGATTCTCCTTCCTGCTTTTTCACATTCGGATGGGTCTGACCAATGATCACATAGAGCGCATTCGGTACTTTTTTTACAACTTCAGGAAGCGCGCACAGAACGGCTTCGATCCCTTTGTTGCGGCTTAGAAAACCAAAGGTCATAATCACTTTTCGGTTCGTCCAACCAATTTTCCCTCGGAAATCCGAGCGCTTTTTCATATCCGGAACGGGTGTACCGTGTGGAATGAACGCAATTTTATCTTCACAGATTTGGAAAGCGTTTTTTAAATAGGTGATGGCTTTGTGATTCATCACCACAATCCTGTCGCTGCGCGCGACCAATTCACGTTGAATGGATGCGTACGGCTCTTCGGGGTGTTTGAAGACGGTATGGAACGTGGTGACGAGCGGTTTCTTAAGTGTACGGACGAAATCGAGAATATATTCGCCCGCATTTCCTCCAAAAATACCAAATTCATGCTGCAACGAAACCGCTAAAACCGCGCTGCGATTCAACTGCTCTGCGATCCGCGTATAATCCGATCTGTTTTCCCGCTCAATGGCCCAACTTGAGAACGGATCTTCCGGATACAGTGTGTCCTTGTCTTTGATAATGACAACAGGATCTGCGAGAGAATCGCGTTTGGCTTTCTGCACATTCTGTCTCAAATGATATGTGTATGTGGCGATGCCACACTTCTGGGGTAAATACGTACTGACATAAGCTACCTGTTCACTCATATCGAAAATCGCACTCCTTCAAATTGAAATTCAATAGTGATACAGGAAAATATGGATTAGCACTCATGTAATGCGACTGCTAACACTAGCGTAGTCTTTTTTTTCGGAAAATTCAAGGGCATGGAGGCAACCCTATGATTGGGGACAGGCTCTATGCCGCTTCAGTCAACGGTATCCGGCAGTTCAAATATAATTTAAACACTAATTAAACCCCTCCGCTCACTTGTTGTGAACAAAGGGGTTTCTCAACAATTTATTTATTTTTTCCTCATCAGAAAATAGGGCTCAACAGGTGCGTCGACTGTCATCGTCACGGTCATCATCGGATTCGGGGCACGGTCAATCGGCTCTCCGTCCTCATCCCACAAATCGCGGACTGTTTGTTTGAAATGGGTAAAACCCGGTCCGTAAAATTCGACCTCTTCATCGACGCCAAAATTATTACGCTGCTCAAGTGTGGCGATATGCGTATCCGGATCATAATCCAGTACTTGGGCGGCGAATGTGTATTTCGGAATCGTACGCGGCTTGCCAAAGAGTTGTTCTTTCTCCGTCGGCACACCATAATAAAAACCGGTCGACAGATCACGCTGAGCGACTTTCCAGATTTCCTCGTCCCACGCGGGATCAAAGCTGAAATGCTCAGGATCGTCACAATAAGCGTCAACCGCGCTGCGATACACATTGGATACTGTTGAAACATAATGAATCGACTTCATGCGTCCTTCAATTTTGAGGCTGTTCACTCCGGCATCAATCATATCCGGCAGATGATGGAGCATTGACAGATCAACAGCGCTCATCGAAAACGGCTCGCCATCACGCAGGTGCGATTTTGCCTCACCGTTATCCATGTCAAACAGATCGTATTTCCAGCGGCAGGATTGAGCGCAGCCGCCTCTGTTCGCGTCACGATTCACCATATGATTGGAGAGTGTGCAGCGCCCGGAATAAGCGATGCACATCGCCCCATGGACAAAAGCCTCAATTTCAATATCTGTATGGCGCCTCATTTCACGAATTTCTTCAATGCCTACTTCTCTAGCAAGTACCACCCGCTCAAGTCCTATACTCTTCCAGAACTCAAGTGTTTTGTAGTTAGTCGCCGATGCCTGTGTCGACAGATGAATCGGGAGACCGGGAGCGGCATTGAAACAGACAACAATAAGTGCGGGATCCGAAATGATGACCGCATCCACACCAATTGATTTCAGTGTCTTGAAAAAGTCGTCCGCGCCCCGAGCGTCGCCCTCATGTGTCACCATGTTGGCTGCGACAAATACCTTGGCTCCTCGGTCGTGGGCAAATGCCACGCCTTCCGTCATTTCCTCATAGGAGAAATTTCCGGCGCGTGATCTCAGTCCGAATGCTTGTCCACCAATGTACACCGCATCCGCTCCATAGCGGATCGCCATTTTCAACTTTTCCAAATTACCTGCCGGAGCCAGTACTTCCGGCTTATTTTCAATCTTTTTCATCAAATTTCTCCTTCACCCATGCGATTAGTGAACGTCCTCAGGACTTTTCAAATAAAATCCGGTTCCGAGCGGCCGTTGCTCAGGTTGAATCTTGGCTAGCCGGTTGCAGAAGCTCTCCGCTATAAATGTCCCCGCCTCAATCGATCGCCGCGCCTCGTCAAAAAGAGCAACTATTTGCACGAATTGATTGCCATGACACAGTACGCCATCGAGTTTCCAAGTATCAAGTCCGTTTTCAACCATCAATTTCAGCTGGCCCATCAATGACAAATCTTCAGTCGAAAAAATATGCGTTCCTTCCTCATCCTCAACGATTGGATACTGGCTATTCTCATTCTTGGGATCGCGCAAGTAGAGCTCGCTGGCTTTTTCAGCCTGAGCCGTCCCACCTGTATAATTAAAATAATTGGTTAAGAGCGGACGCCCGGACTGATGAATACAGGTCGGCCCATAGACCTGAACCTCAATCGGCTGTTTCAGCATCTTCTGCATGGTGATCAATTCTTTTAACGTCAATTCTCGGGCAGCGACTGCGCCGCACGCCCCTTGTCCAGCCCAAAATGCGAGCTGCTCCGCCGACGTAGCCAAGGTTCCGCCATCATAGATAAATTGCAGAGGAAAACCAAGCTCTTTAAGGACAAAAATTGCGCCGGGATCACCAATGGAGAGTGTATCTACGTCAAGCTCCGCTAGTTTGGATAAATATGGAGTTAATTTTTTAATTTGCTCGTTGTGCATCAGCGCGTTGCATGCCACAGTCACCTTTTTCTCACGTTGATGAGCAAGCTTGGTGATTTGGCCGATTTGTTCTAAATCAAGTGACTCCGGCAGCCGCAGCCCAAATGGGTGTCCACCCACATAAAGCCTGTCCGCACCGTTGTCAAGCAGCGCTTTCGCCTGTTCGTACGATTCTGCAGTAGCAATGATTTCAATCAAAATAATACCTCCGTATCAAGCATTCCGTATCGTTCATTATATCACGATCCCCCTTATAGCAACCCTTGATATAAGGCAATTTAATGTGTATCGGTAAAAATGTGTGCTATTCTGACTGTAGGAATTGGATACAGACATTAGTTCTAAAATAAGCGCCGAATCGCAACTGTTCGGCGCACTTAAGGAGCGACACAGATGATTGGATTTATTGGTATCGGTATCATGGGCAGCCGGATGGCGGGCCGATTGCTCGATGCAGGGTATGATTTGATCATTTACAACCGTACCCAGTCGAAAGCCAAACCACTTATTGACAAGGGCGCGCAATGGGCGAACTCACCGCAGGAGGTTGGTGAGCAAGCATCGATCATAGTCACGATGCTGGCAAATCCTCAGGCGGTTGACGCTGTCGCCTATGGCGGCAACGGACTGCTTGCGGGAATGAAATCCGGCGCGCTTTGGATCGACAGCAGCACGATCAGCCCAACCCAATCGGCAAAACTAGCGGGCGCCGCAAAGCAGGAAGGCATTCGCTTTTTGGACGCACCGGTTGCCGGTTCAACCGGACCCGCTGAGAAAGGCGAATTGATTTTCTTTGTCGGCGGTGACGAAGCGGATCTTGCAGAAGCGTGGCCGCTGCTCGATGTGATGGGAAAAGAAGTGCATCATAAAGGGCCAAATGGCACCGGAACAGCAATGAAGCTTGTCAACAACTTGATGCTTGGACAAACCGTTGCCGCTTTCTCCGAGGCGGTCGCTTTTGGTGAAAGTCTTGGTTTGGACAAAACCGGCGTGATCAAATCGCTTTTCGCCGGTCCAACTGCCGCGCCGATTCTTCATTTCAAAGAAAACAAAATAATGAAGGAAGATTTCGAGAATGCCGATTTTAAAGTGAACAGTATCTATAAAGATATGGAACTCGCTTCCGAGGAAGCCTACGCGCATGGTTTTGCGCTGCCCCTGTCAAATTTGGTTAAAGCGATGTACGGCCTATGCCAGCAGCAAGGCAAAGGTGACTACGATTTTGCGACCATCTATGATTTTCTGAAGAAAAAATAAATCAATAGATGCAAAAACTGGAGTGGGAGATTATCTCTCGCTCCAGTTTTTATTAGACACAGCTGCGTCTTTTCCGCCATTTTTTACTGACGGCATGCTTCTTTCGATCTCCGCTTGATTTCAACGTGAGCTGCAGTGACGCTCGTTTTATTTTTTCTTTTAAATCGAGCATAGGCTCAGGATCAATCAATACCTTCACATGATGCTTTTTAGCAATCTCGGCAGCTTGAAGCGCTACGCCGACAACCGCATCCTGCAGCAGCAAAACAGCGCTGCAACGCGAAATGACTTTCTCGGCAACTGTCCAATTTTTCTTCTCATTTTCATCGTCAATCCCATTAAAAAAGAGAACGCGCGCGTCACCTTGACTGCTCAGGCTGATCATTGATTTCTTTTTTCTGCGTCGTAATTTGGGCTTGACTTGCTCAGGGACCGCTGAGGCTGCTTGACTTGGAAAATCGTGAGTACATGACGCACCGATCACTAAAATAGTCGGTTTTTTACGCTTGGCGCCCATTAATTATACCGGATTCGAAACGATCAAATCCGCGGTTCCAAAGATTTGCAGTGTTTGAACGTCCGCCGGTACAACAAGGTGATCGCCTTTTTTCAAATCATAGCTTGAGCCTTCAATTTGAAGCTTTCCTTTACCATCAAGCACACTTACTAGCAGGAACGGCCAGTTTTTCTTAATCGGTTCCGTATGGCCGCGTACTTCCCAGTGAGAAACAGTAAATAGGCTCTCCCGTAATAGTTCCGTGAATTTCGCTTCTGCTTCCTGATGCACATGATAAGTTAATTCAGGATCGACATGCGGACAATTCGCGACGTCAATTGATTGCTGAATATGCAGTTCGCGTGGTTTTCCGTCCGCTCCCGGTCTGTCATAGTCATAGACGCGATAGGTGGTGTCCGAGCTTTGTTGTGTCTCAAGAATCAAGCAGCCGCCGCAAATCGCGTGTATGGTCCCGCTCGGCACATAGAAAAAGTCGCCTGGTTTTACCTTTACACGACGCAGCAGGCTGTCCCATTTTTTCTCGGCAACGGCCTTGCGAAATTCTTCTCGCGTTTGAGCCGTATGACCGTACACAATTTCTGAGTCCGCATCACAGTCAATAATGTACCAGCATTCCGTTTTGCCGAATGGCACATGTTCCTTAGCCTGCGCATAAGCGTCATCCGGGTGAACTTGCACGGAAAGATCTGTGCGTGCGTCAAGAATTTTGGTTAGCAGCGGGAAATCATCTCCGGCATAATTGTCGAATAACTCTCGGTGCCCCGACCATGCGTCGGCTAGTGTTTGCCCTGCGAGCGGACCGTTCTTGATCACAGCCGGACCGTTCGGATGTGCCGAAATCCCCCAGCATTCGCCGGTTGTCTCGCTCGGTATGGTATACCCGAACAAGTCGCGCAACCGCGTGCCGCCCCATATTTTATCGTGAAGCGCCGGCTCTAGAAAAAGTGGTGTTTTATCCATCTGTAATCGTCCCCCGTTCTGTTCAATCCTCCTTTATTATACCATGCTTTTCTGATACAAAATGGTTGCGCTTTACTTTAGCAGTAAATCAGGCTTTCCCGCGATGCCTCAGCCTGGCTTTCCTTTTTCTCAGCAACCAATGACTTGCGAATTTCAAGAAGCAGACTTACATAGATTTCGCACAAATAAAAAAACATGAGTAAGCAGCTGCTCGCTCATGTTTTTTGTCCTATCTATTTATCTGAAAATCAGGAATTTTTTCCCTTACTCTGCTCCAGAAAATTCAGCACCTGCGGCAACTTGTTCGCTGCGCATCATAACACCGTATACAGCCCCGGTAATGAGCACACCGATCGGCCATGAGAACGCGGCGACAGCTGAAAATACGGGAATGAGTGCCAAAGGAACCGTGATAATGATTCCCACAATGAATGCGACGAACGCTTTTACATGGTACCCGTTCTTATACCAGTATTCACTCTTCTTCTCTTCATACAATGCTTGCACGTTGATCTTACCGCGCTTAATTAAATAATAGTCGACAATAATAATGGCGAAGATCGGTCCGAGAAAAGCGCCGAGTCCGCCGAGGAAATAGTTGACGGCAACCGGATTGCTGTACACTTGCCACGGCATCACAACGATTGAGAGAATCGATGTAATCATCGCTCCGCGGCGAAAATTGATATGTTTCGGTGCCAGATTAGCAAAGTCATAGGCTGGAGATACAAGATTAGCGACAATATTCACTCCCATTGTGGCAATAATAAAGACGATTGCGCCCACAACAAGGAAAAACGGATTGCTCACACGCTGAATGAGGAGAACCGGATCCGTGATCGCTTTTCCAAATACAGTAATGGTTCCGGCTGTCACAACAACAGAAGCCAGTGAAAAGGCGGTAAAGTTAACGGGCAGCCCCCAGAAATTCCCTCGTTTCGTCGTCTTCACTGAAGGTGAAAAGCGAGTAAAGTCACTGACGTTCAGAATGATTGTTGAGAAATAAGCGATAACAAGTGAAATCGCACTGAAAAATTGAATAACTGCCTGTCCTGAAGAAATTTTCACAGGGCTGACACCGATATTTATTTTTCCACCTGCCTTAATCGCGATCCAAACGATTAAGATCAGCATCATCAGATAAACAACCGGACCACAGAAGTTATCAAATTTACGTATGAATTCCATCCCATAATTAAATACAACGAACTGCAGCAGCCAAAGGAAAAGAAAATCGATCCATCCAGGAAGCGAAAGTCCGAGGAATGTGTAGCCCATCATCGATTTCATGTCCGGAAAGATAAGTAAAAGGATTGCGACAACGGCAACGGATGAAAGGTACGTCTGAATTCCATACCAAAAGATGGCGATGAATCCGCGAATCAATGCAGGCACGTTCCCGCCGAATACACCGAATGAAATGCGCGACAGAACCGGATAAGGCACACCAAGTTTGGTTCCAGCCACACCGGTCATATTCGCAAGGTACATGACAACAAAAGCGCCAATGATTTCGGCAACCAGAACTTCCCAACCGCTCAATCCAAGAAAAAATAAGCCGGCAGCAAAAGTATAGGTACCGATACTGTGTACATCAGACATCCACATCGACAATAAGCTGTAGGTCGTCCAGCGTCTTTCCTTGGCAGGAGCCAGATCTTCGTTATACAGACGTGAACTCGGTTCCGTGATCGTCCCTTTAAAAATTTCATGTGAACCCATACGTATACCCTCCGTTATCCAGAATATTTTGATATTAGCAAACAAGTTGACGAACGCATCATCAGCCGTCTCTTCTTCGCGCGCCTAATCCCTTTTAAAGAGACGAGCAAAGAATGTTTCTTTAAATCACAAATGATGTTAAAAAATATTACAAATATTATATTAAAATGCATTCCAATGTTTGTCATTAGCCATAATGAATAAAAAAGTAATTCTTCTTTGTACTCATTCACCTATTCCCTTTAAACCATGTCATATTTTATCACACGATAAAGCAGTAGAAAAACCGGGCAAAAAGCGCCCGGTCCTTAATTCAGTATTGCGGAGTAAAATAAGCGGAGATTTTCCGGTTATGTGCATCATGGCGCTTGTTTCACAGGTACATAAGGGTAATTTTTCCGCTTATTCACAGAAAAACCCTCCATTTTCACGTTTTTCAATTCGATAAGCGGAATTTCTCCGTCTATTTAAGCAATTTTTTCATTCATTTTCTAAATAAGCGGAATTTTTCCGCTTATTTCTCAGATTGGGCGGCTTACCTAATCGCCCAACCGAGTCTTATGACCTTATCGTCGTACCGGCAAGGCAAAGTCTGATACTTTCTTAAGCTGTAAAAAGACCGTGCACAGTTGATACACGGTCCATTCATTATTTATAGGAGTTTATACGGTTACTTTTCGGGGCAAAGCCACTTTCCGGCAGCTGCACCATTGATGCCATCTGTCTTAGAAAAGACAACCGTCCCCCGATTAATCGTCGTCTGTATGCTTGAAGGGAAAACATGGCCCTCGTACAGGCTGAATTTATTTTTCTGATAGAGTTTGTCTTTGGTCACCTGTTCAGGGACATCCAGCGCAACAATTACAAGATCCGCATCGGCACCTTCGCGGATTTCTCCCTTTCGTGACGTAAGACGGAAGCGTTCTGCCGGAAGCTTCGCCGTCCAATCCGCCACTTTAGTAAGCGGGAGATGGTGGGCTAAAGCGATCTCAATCGCGCTTAATAGCGAAAATTGACCACCGCTAATCCCGCCCCATGCAGAAAATATACTGTCTGTTTGTTTGTCTATCCACTCGCATGGCGAATGGTCTGAAGAGAGCATGTCAATCTGTCCCCGAATCAGAAGATCAACTAAGCCGCTCCGTTCCGTTTCTGCACGAAGTGGGGGCGCGCATTTACCCACAACGCCGATCCTGCGAAAATCCTCATGACTGTAAAGTAAATAGTGCGGGCAGGTTTCCAGCGTAACATCCTGCCCTCTTTTTTTAGCGGCTTGAATCAACGCAACAGCCTCGACCGTACTGATATGAACAAAATGCAGTGGGCAGCCGGTCAGCTCAGCATATGTTAATGCTCGCGAAACTGCCTCAGTTTCTGCTTGGACCGGTCGGGATTCCGCATAGTCATCATATCCTGTTAACCCGCTAACTTCTTTTTCCTTTTGAAGAAACGTGACGAGCGGTGCACTTTCTGAATGAAGCGCGAGCACCGATCCGGTTTTCGCAATGCGTTTCATTCCTTCAAGAAGCGACTCATCATCAACAGAATGAAAATAGGGATTTCCTGAAGGAGATAAAAAAGCTTTAAATCCGATTGCACCAGCATCAGCCAGATCAGCTAAGTCATCCAGATTCTCCGGGACAAGTCCGCCCCAAAGGCCAAAATCAATATGTGACTTTGCTTCACCAATCGCCACTTTATCAATAAACGCCTCTTTAGTAACCGTTGATGGAACACCATTAAGCGGCATATCAAAAAAAGTGGTACAGCCGCCCGCGGCAAGCATCGCCGATCCGGTTTCGAAGCCTTCCCAATTCGCTCGGCCAGGCTCATCAAAATGAACATGAACATCAATCATTCCAGGAAAAATTGTTTTTCCTTCAGCATCAATGATCTGTTTTGCCTGCTCGCTCAGTGATTCGCCAAGATACGCAATTTTTCCATTTAAAACGCCGACATTGAGCCGTTTCACTTCATTCGAGAGCACAACATCACCATTTTTGATCAGCAAATCATAAGGCACAGCCTTCATCTCCCTTAAAATGAAAACAATCCGAACTGTTATTTAATCCGCTGCCTCATCATAAACATCCATCGCCGCCTGCAGCCCTTCTCCGCGATTGACGGAGACACCGCAACGAATCAACGAAGCTTCCAATCCGGCAAGAACCGTGAGCACATTATCCTTGCGGCAGCCGTAGCCCATTGTACCGATTCGCCAAATCTTCCCTTGAAGAGAGCCGAATGAGCCGGCAATTTCAATACCAAATTGAGTCAACAATACATTTCGTACCTCATCTGCATTCGCGCCTTCAGGAACCGACACGCAGGTGACTGTCGGCATTTTGCAATCCGGATCTCCGAACAAGTCAAGTCCCATGGCTTCAATGCCTGCCGCCAACGCTTTTTCATTTAATTTGTGCCGTGCAAAACGCTTCGCCAGCCCTTCATCCAAAACAATCCGCAGCCCCTCATGCAGCGCGTATTCCATTGATGTCGCCTCAGTATGATGATTCAGCCTGCGTTCGCTCCAATAGTCCTGAAGCTGACTCAAGTCAAAATAATTGCTTCGGATCGGGCTGACGGCAGCTGCCTGTTGATCTGACTCGGTCGCAATTCCACGCTCAACCTTCTTCCTGCTCAAAATCACGTGTTCCACTCGTTCGTTGTATGTGATCGGCGTTATTCCAGATGGTACGGAAAGACATTTTTGCGCGCCGCCGATCACCGCGTCAAGGCACCATTCATCAGCGCGGACATCGGCACCGCCGAACGTCGCCACACTATCGACGACGAGCAGCGCATTCAATTCTCGGCATGCATGGCCGATTTCAGACAGAGGCTGCATCCGTCCGGTCGACGTTTCCCCGTGAACCAGTGCTACGACTTTAGGTTGAACCTTCTTGATTTCCGCAATGACGTCCTGCGGATCAAAAACCGTTCCCCACGGGCAGGTCATCGTATGAATTTCCGCGCCGTAACGCTCACCGATTTCAACAAACAAATCGCCAAAACGACCATAGATCGGGACAAGCATCCGATCCCCCGGTTCTATGAGACTAGCAATGACCGCCTCAAGTCCGGCCCGCGAGGTTCCATCAATCGGATAAGCCCACTGGTTTTTTGTTTGAAAAGCCTCGCGCAGCATAGCCATTACTTCGTTCATGACCTGCGTAAACGCCGGATCGAACTGCCCGAGAATCGGCATCGACATCGCGCGCAGCACGCGCGGATCAACCTCAACCGGTCCCGGAGTCATAATTTTACGCGGAGGTACTTTTAGCATGCGTTGTTCCATCGTTGTTTCCATAGTTCCACTCTTTTCCGCAAGTAAATGATTTAATAAGCCATTTCACGCAAAATTTTCATCAGCATACGTACACCGGTTTCCAAATCTTCCAGCTTCGTAAATTCCTTAGGCGAATGACTGATGCCATTGTGACTGGGTACAAACATCATCGCCGTTGGACAGTAGGTGCCGAAGATCTGCGAATCATGGCCCGCACCGCTCACCATTGTTTTAAATGGAATGCCTGCCTTCCGCGCAAGCGACACATGGCGCTGTGTCATGGCCGGATCCATCTTCACCGGTGCATCATCAAGCCATGTTTTACTATCCAGATCAACAGACTCTTTTTCCGCAATCAACCGGAATTTCTCAAGCTCTTTCGTGCAGAAATCATGGAGAACATCATATTCATGATGACGGACATCGAGTGCAAACGTGCAACCGCCTGGAATAACGTTCCCGACATTAGGCTGGATGCTTATCTGGCCCACCGTAGCCACAAGTCCGTTGTTCTGCTCTTTCGCGTGACTAATGACATCGGAAATCATTTGCGATGCGGCGTACAGAGCATCCCGGCGACCGGTCATAGGCGTCGTTCCCGCATGATTGCTCTCTCCGGAAAGGTGAATAATCATGCGTTTCATTCCAACAATGTGACTGACCGGCGCCCACGCCAAATGCTCACGCTCCAGGATCTGTCCCTGCTCGATATGCGTTTCCAAAAAACAGGCGATATCCTCGCGTCTTGCCGCCGGATATTTGCCTTGACCGAATCCCATTAGGCGCATGGCAGCCTCAAGCGTCACGCCCTGTCCATCCGTCACTGTAGTGGCGTCGCTCAATTGATAGCGTCCGGTGATCGATCCGGATCCCCAAAAGGCTAAGTGAAATCGACTGCCTTCTTCTTCGCAAAGCGCGACAGTTTCGATTGTTTTTTTGGGCGCGCCATATTCTTGCTTCAGTCTGCTGACCGCAATCATCGCCGCAAGTACGCCAAAGGCTCCGTCATATTTTCCTCCGTCAACAACTGTATCAATATGCGATCCTGTAAGAATCACACGATCACGTTCTTCTGTTCCTTCCACTCTTCCAAAAACATTACCGACATCATCAAAGCGAGCGGATAACCCCATTTCTTCCATTTTCTGCTTTACAGCGGTTTGCGCTTTCAGCCATGAATCGCTATAAAGCAAGCGTGTCACACCGCCATTGTCGGTTCGTCCAATCTGCCCTAACCAATTGATTCGTTCAGCGATCTCTTCCGTTAACGGCGCTGAGGTTCGAAAAGCCATCTGACGAGCCCTCTTTCTATGTGAAGTTACGTAACATGTATCGAACAGCTTCATTTTAGCAAATTTTTAAAATGCGACCATTGACACAATCTCTATTTTTTTCATCAAAGTTCAGTTAAACTGCACAATTACTCATTGCGAGTAATCCATTTCATTTGATTCATCAAGGAGCGACTTTAAGCGAAACGCGAAACGAATCAAGAAACCCGTCTCAGGATCCTTCAAATCCGTACCGAGAAGCTGTTCGCATTTATCAATTCGGTAGATGACGGTGTTCCGATGAATAAATAATTTCTTAGCTGTCTCGGATATCTGACAATTCGACTCAAAAAAGACAATGAGCGTATGGAATAGTTCCTTATCCTCTTCCCTCTCTGGAAACGCCAACCCTTGAAACGTTTCACGATATAGCTTGTTCAAATCATCCAATGGCACCATGCGCAACAGGTCGGAAAAACCTTTGGAATGATAGATTTGAATAAATTTGCGACGCCCAGAACGCAAGCCCGATTGCAACGCATCGACCGCTGACTGATACGCCCGCGACAAGTCGGAGAGATCCACACAAAGATTACTAAATCCGAAAGAAATAGTTTCAGAAAAAAATTGTTCCACTCGTTTCTGAACTCTGCTCAGGTAAGGCAAGAGCCGCCGCGGACCATCGACCCATCCTTCCCCTACGACAAACAAGCAAATACAGAAACTATCTTTCACAAAAAAGTAGCCGTTAAAAGGCAAATTTTCCATTTCTCCTTCGATAAACTCGCTGACCTCATTCGTTTTCATTCTGAACTTTGTAAAACTCGTCCGGCTGTCGTCAAGATCAAGCTTCCCAACAACGACAATCATCTTCTGCTCATTGGACATGCCAAACTCGCGCGCACGATTAATGATTCCATCCTTGGATGTAAACTCTCCTGTGACAAGCTTCGATAAGTAGGCGTCGCGAATTTTCCGTTCGCTCTGCTTTAATGCCTCATCCTTCATGAGTTCGAAGGCAAGAACATTGGCCGCCTGCTCAATAGTCAGTACCATGATTCGTTCTTCTTGTGGGACGAATCCTTCTATAATTAAAAAATGACGCTTCGTTTTATACGTATAGAGAGGGAACAAGGTAAACGCTTGGTGCGATTTTGTGACGCAAAATGCATTATAAGGTTCCTTCATTTGTGCAAAGGATGAACCGACCTGCCTGAGTATGTGAAAACGATCCGCTCCATCTTTTTCACTCGCATCACTTGAAACCGCAATTGGTTTAAAAAACGTATCCAGAAGAGCAGCAGGACAACCGATAATTTTCGACAAATCCTGTAAAAGTCGCGCAACGCCCTCTCCGCTCATAATGTGATTAGAAAATTGCTGATGCGTATCAATGGCAAGCTGCAGTTCTTCCGTGCGCGCGTGAAGAATCGAGGTCAGTGTTTGATTAACGATATCAACCAGAGGGATGCGATTTGGAATATAGATCAAGGGGAAGTTAATCCGATCGGCAAGTTCGATTACTTCATTCGGTATCCCATTCATGAATCGATCCGTTTTAATACCGAGTGCTGCGCAGCCCTTCATTGCCATTTTTTCGACAAGCTCAAGAAAGAAGTCACTCCGATTTTGCAAATGGTATCCAGAAGTAACGAGCCAGTCATTTGGCTTCAAATAATCAATAATATCCGGTGCGTCCATCATATTGATGTTGCGAATTTCCCTTTCTCCGCCTTTTTCTCCTGCAATCCATTTAAATCCTTTGAAAACGGGTTCGAAAAAAATATCGCGCACTTTCAAAATGAACACTCCAACCCACATCCTTGTTACTCATCATTGAACCATTTTTCGAATGTTTTGTCGATTGCATGTCAAAAAAGGGTTATCAAAACAATTTGATTAGCAGAAAAAACGCGCCTTATTTACACGATCAAAGACGCGTTTAGTTTCTATGAATGCTCATCAACGTTCTCTTCTAAGCAGCTTGCCTTCTCCAGACTTCCCAACCACCGTTCTGTTTTCTGTAATCACTTGACCACGCAAAATTGTACAGATGGGCAGCCCCACTCCTTTATAGCCAATAAAGGCGGATTGCTTATTTAAATAGGCTAACTGATCTTCTTTGATCTCCCACTCTATTTTGGGATCAACAAGAACAAAGTCAGCATCATATCCTGGGGTTAGTTCGCCCTTTCGCTTACTAATGCCAAAGACTTCTGCAGGATTTCGAGACATCATTCTTGAGAGGATGGTTGGGGACCATCCTCTTTTCTTTATTTCGTGAAACATAACCTGCAAACTTGTCTGGACGCCACTAATCCCGCCCCATGCTTTAAAGGAACCTTCAGTTTCCGACTTCTCCTTCGGCGCACAGGGAGAATGGTCACTCGCGATTAAATCTAACGTACCGTCCTTCACATAATCCCAAAGACTCTCACTTGCCTCTTTACTTCTTAACGGAGGTGCGCATTTAAAATACATCCCTTTTTCAAGAAACTGTTTCGTATTGAAAACCAAGTAGTGCGGACACGTTTCAGCAGTAATCGGAACGCCTTCATACTTTGCGCGCTTGATGGCTTCAGCTACCAACGGATGTGACACATGGCAAATGTGCACGCGTGTGCCGATTTCACGTGACAGTTCGATGATTGATTGTACAGCAATTAATTCAGCAACCACAGGTCGAGCCTGTAAGTAGTCTTCTCGCGATGTTTTCCCTTTCCTAACAGCAGTTGTTTCATTATAAGAAATGATGCCAAAGTCTTCACAATGAAAACCGGCAAGTCCATTAAATTCTTTGATGATTTCTAGTCCTTTTCGGACTCTGCCATAATCAAGCGACGTATAATCGTTTGATACAGGAGCGAGGAATGATTTAAACGATGTCACTCCGCACTCATTTAATTCTCTGAGCTTGTCAAGATTGTCATTAATCATTCCGCCCCAGAATGCATAATCGATATATGCCTTTTTCTTTAACAACTGATGTTTTCGTTCAAAAATGGTTTGATCCGTTAATGCCGGTTCATTTTGAAGCGGCATATCGACAACCGTTGTTATTCCACCAAGCGCAGCAGCCTGCGTCGCATGAGAAAAATCTTCACGCCATTCAAAGCCAGGATCATTAAAATGCACATGTGCGTCAATCAGTCCTGGGAAAAGAAAGGCATGATCAGCATCAATGACTGAATGTGCAAGTTCGGTCGTATCCGCTGGCAGCAGCGCTCCGATCTTTTCCCCGCTCACCGCAACACTGCCTGAAAACATACGCTCCGCTGTAACAATGTTTGCGTTTTTTATGATTAAATCAAACAAAGAGGGTCACTCCCGTTTATTCATTTACTTCAATTAATTTGTTGCCCACTTTTTTTAGCAAACTGGTTGAGGAATAACTGTTTAATGCCGGTACTTCTTTAATGTTTTTATTTGCCTTCATAAAATTCCCCATAACACTCGCACTGTCTGTAAAATCTTTGTTCCAAGCCATCGAATAATTATTTTTTGCCATGATTCTTTTTGCATCGCTCGTTGAAATTTTAATCTTTTTCGCAACTATTTCTGCAGCTTCATCCGGATGTTCATTAATAAATGCTGTAGCTTTATTTAACGCACGCAAAAATTTCACTGCTTGATCCGGATGCTCTTTATAAAACGTATCAGACACAGCCACGGTCATATAAAAGTTGAGCCAATTAACATCGCCTTGTTTATCTGGCAAATATGACTTCTTACCCGTAAACAGTATCTTTCCGCCGGCAGCAACAGCTTTTCCTACCCAAGGCTCCCATACGGCTATAGCGTCCACATTACCTTTTTCAAGAGCAGTCAACTGATCGGCGGCTTGTAGATTGACAAATTTGATTTTGTTGTAATCGACACCGAGTTCCTTGCACATACTCTGGATCGCGATGATGACTCCGGATCCGGTTGTGGCCCCAATTTTCAAATTTTCGAGATCTTTAGCAGACTTTATTTTCAAACCTTTGCGTGCGACAACACTTTGTGTGTTCCCAGCATTAGCGAGCGGAGCAATTAATTTTGCGTTGACACCATTCGCCGCTACCGAAATATTATTGTAAATGGAGCCGAAAATCACTTGGGCGCTGCCGCTTGAAATAAGCGAAGCGTTCTGATCCGGACCAGCCATAAGATGGTTTTTAACCGCTAAGCCCTCTTCTTTAAAATAGCCTTTTTCTTGAGCGATGATTTGTTGTCCGGAAACTTGCGGATCAAGTTCGCCATACGCTTGAATGACATTTGATTTATTACTTGATGAATTTTCCGATTTAGTTGACGATGAAGAGCATCCCGCCGTAAACACAGAGATTACGAGCAGCAATACAGCTACCAAGACGAATGATTTACGCTTCATAAATGATTTCATTGTTTGTGATTTCCTCTTTTCATGTTTTTATTTTAACGTTCAACCGCGCTTTGAATTCCATCCTTTCTCCACCGAAATAGAACAGATTCCAAAAAGAGCAACATATAATTAAAGAGCGTATAGAGCAAGCCGATCAGCATACACGACATAAACATGTCATCTAACTTAAACCAGTTTCTTGCATTCACAATAATAAAACCAAGTCCTTCACTTGATCCCATCATCTCAGCAACAATTAACGCACCAAAAGCAAGAGCAAGACTGATTCGCATTCCGACAAAAACATTGGGAAGTGCTGCCCTTAAAATAACGCGGGTAAAGATTTGATAACGTGTTGCTCCTAACGTCATTGCGCTTCGGATCCATGTAGGATTGACATTTTTGATACCATCCATCGTATAAGTTGATACGGGTAAAAAAGTCGCATAGGCAATCAACATAACCTTCGACAGTTCACTAATTCCAAACCAAATCATAAAGATTGGAAGAAAAGCGAACACGGGAATAGGACCCAGCATGTTGAGCACAGGACTAATCAAATCGTTTGATAATCTTGATTGACTCATCACAATGCCAAGAAGAACACCGAAGAGCGAGCCAAGCGCAAATCCGGCCAACACTCGAGTGACGCTGGCTCCGATCGCTTGAATCAGCATCCCGTCGAGCAGATAGCCCCATGTTGTATGTAGAACAATCATTGGCGACGGAAAAAATTGAGGATTGAACCAAATAAAATATGCATTCATAGCACTGAAAAATTGCCAGAGCAAAAAGAATACGATTAATGAAAGCGCCTGAACATATTTTGAATGATTCTTTCGACTTGCACGTTTACCAGACGGCATTGGTTTATTGACGACAGCTTGGATTGGGCTTTGCGTCAGTTCATCAATCATTGTGTCACCCCTAGTAGTTCTTATGATTCACACGATAATCAGCATATCAATCCATGACAAGTTCATTTTGTTCAAACAATACTTTTTCGAATTTCTTTGTATAGTCAATGAACTGAGATGCATGAACGGAGCGCGGACGCTCCATTTCAATTTTTTCATCCATACAAATACTGCCTTCTTTTAATACAATGACTCGATCTGCCAAGTAGACAGCCTCAGCAATGCTATGGGTAATAAATATGACTGTTTTTTTCGTCTCTTTCCAAATTCGCAGTATTTCAATTCTCATCTTTTCTCGAGTCATCGCATCAAGTGCGCCAAGGGGCTCATCCATCAAAAGCAGCTGCGGATTCGTAGCGAGCGCTCTTGCAATACCGACTCTCTGAGCCATGCCGCCGGATAGGCTGGAAGGATACGTTTTTTCATAGCCTTCAAGACCTACCATTCTAATCAAGCGTTTTGCGATACGATAGGCATCCTTATTTTTTAACGCTTTAGGGCCAAATGCGACATTATCTAAGATGTTATACCACGGAAACAGACCATGATCTTGAAACACAACGCCTCTTTGTGCCGAAGGTTTTGAAACAAGCTGTCCGTTGACGCTTATTTCACCCTTATCCGGTTTAATAAATCCCGCCAGCAAGTTTAACAAGGTCGATTTGCCACAACCGCTGTGACCGAGCACACAAACAAATTCGTTTTCATTGATCTGAAAGCTCACATCATTTAGAACGTAGCTTCCGGAGTCACCATATGATTTAAAAAGATGATTCACATTAACGAACGGCACTTTTTTACCTCCTTTGGTTTAATTTTCCTTTTCAATTTTCATCACTCATATTCCTTGCTAATTATCTAACAAATCATAAATTAATAATAATTCTAATAGTATGGGCATGTCATTATACATAACATACAAAATATGAATATAATATTGTGTAACTTAAACATACATATAGTGTTAAATATTTTAACGATCGGTGACATTAAAAAAGCCCATGAGCCAGCAGATCATTCATTCACTGCATACTCATAAGGCTTTATAATTATTTAGTATCAATAATGTTAGAAATAGTTTTTGATATATTGGAGCAGCTTTCTGTCCGTTGCATAACCTGAAACAAGGGACAAACCAATTGGACGGCCATGGTCATTGAGTGGAATGGTCACTTGCGGCAACCCAGACACGCCAGCAATACAGGTTAGTTTCATCGTTCGGGCACGTACTTTTTCGCTCTCTTCAAAACTAGCATCGCGCTTCGGTGCCGGTCCGTATGTAGTTGGAATGATCAGTACACCATCCGTGCCGAGAAACGCACGGATTTTTTCAGTAAACTGTTGTTTTAATTGTGAGGCGTGATGATAAGCTGCGTCCTTTTTCATTTTTGAAGCTGCTATAAAGCGTCCGCCAACATCTTTCGCAAAGTGTGGATGATACTGTTCAATCCACTCTCCATGCGACTGCCAAGCTTCATAACCTTGTAAGATCCGAAAGGTTTCCGCAAGCTCAGCGGGCGTTGCTTCTGGAAGAGAAGCGGTTTCTAATTGCCCAGACAAAAAGTGTTCCTTGATAAACGCATGCAATGCTCCTTGAGCAGACTCGGAATCAACTTGATCCCAAGCTTCGCTTAAAAGGTAGAAGCGCTGAAAGGGTGCCGTGGATTCTGATTCAGGAAGCAGACATTTGCCCACCCGTTCGAGAACATCTGCATCCCGAGCCATCCAGCCAACTGTGTCAAAGCTTGGCGCAAGTGGAACAACACCTTCCAAGGATACGAGACCATGCGACGGACGAATGCCAAACAAGCCGCAATATGCGGACGGTATGCGGACTGAACCGCCTGTATCGGTACCAATTGCAAAGTCGACCGCTCCGGATGATACGGCAACCGTTGAGCCGCTTGACGATCCACCTGAGAAGGCATCAGGTACACGCGGATTAATCGTCGGCGGATAATGGATATTGTCTCCCTTGAGACTGTACATTAGTTCATCCGTTACCGTCATGCCGCGCAAACTTGCTCCTTGATCCAACAGCCGATGAATAACCGGTGCATGCGCCTCTGCTGCCGAATGTGTTGTTTTCCAAAGCGGATTGCCCGCGCTGTTCACATGCCCTTTAACAGCAAAAATATCCTTGGCCGCGAACACCAACTCATTGAGCCGCCCGTTGCCTGTAGGCAGCACGTTCATCCCATCTCGTGTAAAAGCACCGAATGTTTCGTGTATGTCCATAATCAAGCCTCCTCAAAACAAAAAAAATCCATTATTATCAGAATAATAGAAAACAGACAACTTGTCATGATCTAAAATGAACAAACATGGCTGATTTTGATGGATAAAACGCACAGTATCTATTAATCTTTATTTTTCATTCCAAATGTCTTTGAGCGACCAAGACCTCAGATTTTGCACCTGTGCGCCGCCACCGCGAGCAAATAACTGCACGCCATGATTTTGTTCTCTCGGATAGATTCTGCTGGTCATGACTTTCTCGCCATCATTCACAAATATTTCCACTGAGGAACGATCCAAATAGATTCTGAATTTGAGAGTATCATGCTCAGGGAGTTTGGTACGCCGCGTGCCGCCTGGTCCGGCACCACCTTTTGATCGGTCCAGTGTCAGGACGCGACTCGCGGTTTCATACTGAATCACCGTCTCCTCTGTCTCTCCGCAGCGCAACTTAATGCCAAACTGATTAGCGTCCGATTTCTTGAGATCAAATAGCATCTCAAGCTCCATAAGTTCTTCGTTTAGTCGATGGAATGAACGGTTTTCTGAAATCAACAGTTCGCTCTCATGGACAAGCTCTCTTTTGCGGAGCTGCGTCAATTCAGGCACCGGGGTCATACGAATTTTACCATTCTCACTAAGATGCAGTTCGCGCGGCAAGGTCAGTGCGCCTGCCCATCCCTCAGCTTGTTCGGGCATAGGTGAGTCCCACATGTCCATCCAGCCAATCACAATTCGTCTGCCGGAGTTATCTTGAAAGGACTGTGCCGCGTAAAAGTCGTGCCCGTTATCCAATTCGGTAAAATCTCCGTAGTCGAATTGCATATGCTCATAATCAAAGTTCCCAACAAAGTAGCCGGTTTGATGCAAATTTTGATATAGATCACCATCGGGTTCAATGCCTTGTGGTGAAATCATGAGTATATGCTTACCACCAAGCGCAAAGAAATCCGGGCATTCCCACATATAACCCAATTTCCCGTCACTTTGTGCGAGGACACCGAGATAGGTCCAATTTTTCAGATTGCTCGAACGATACAGGACTACTTTTCCAATATGATCCTTGCATGTCCCGGCAATTAAATAGAAATGATCGCCTCTCCGCCACACCTTTGGATCGCGAAAATCACCAGATCCTTCTTTTGGATGTGTGCCAATTATTGGATTATCCGGAGACTTTTCAAAATTGATCCCATCCCTGCTCGCAGCAAGACATTGAACTTGGTCGGAACTCTTTTTTGCAGCGTCAGCATAGCGATGCCCGGTATAGATTAAGCACACCTCACCTTCTTTTTCAATAGCGCTCCCAGAGAAACAACCGTCGCGATCACATGCGTCGCCAGGAGTTAGCGCGATGGGATAATGTTTCCAATTCACGAGATCACGACTCGCGACATGTCCCCAATGCATCGGCCCCCATTCAACACCATTTGGGTAATGCTGAAAAAAAACATGGTACATCCCTTTGTATTGTACAAGTCCATTGGGATCGTTTATCCATCCGGATGGTGCCATAATGTGATAGCCGAACCGCCATCTCCCCTTTCTTCGCGCTTCTCTATCAATCTCTCCGTTCATCCTGTGATGATCAAAAGCCATAATCTCACTCCATTTCGTTTCAATAAATATGTGCTTACTATTGTGGGATTTGTCAATCGGTTGACAATGTGAATACACTTACTTCTCATATAATTATGCACACGTGTATCAGATATCGCTAGCTGATTTTACACTTCCCAATAATTTTCAATCACAAAAGAATGTATAGTCTGTTTCCTCAAGAGCTCATATTCGCTTTTATCCAAAAAGTTTCATACAATTGACACATATTACGTTTTTTATGAACTTAGTGATAACAGGGTGTAGAAGTTTTTACGCATTAATCCCATACAATCGGAGGAAAAAATGAACAACGATTTGGACGCTCACAATCAGCCGCTCGCCATTAAAGCGACCGGTTTAGTCAAACGTTTTGGAAAACACCGCGCGGTAGACGGCATTGATTTAGCCATTCCGCAAGGCACGGTCTATGGTTTTCTCGGTCCAAACGGCGCCGGAAAAACGACAACGATGAAAATGCTGGCCACCTTACTGAAGCCTGACGAGGGCAGTGCCCAAATTATGGGCCACGATCTGTTAAAAGAACCGGATGCCGTGCGTACATGTGTCAGTCTCACCGGACAGTTCGCTTCGGTTGATGAAGACTTAAACGGAATCGAAAATTTGATTCTGATCGCGCGACTGATGGGTTACCCTTCACGATCCGCGAAAAAAAGGGCTGCTGAACTTCTGGACGCATTCGGGTTACAAGACGCCGCAAAACGACAAGTAAAAAAATATTCAGGCGGTATGAGACGACGTCTGGATATTGCGGCCAGCATGATTGTACGGCCCGATCTGCTTTTCTTGGACGAACCGACAACTGGGCTTGATCCGCGCAGCCGCAATCAAATTTGGGATATTGTGCGCGCACTCGTCACGACCGGTACAACCGTGCTGCTGACCACGCAGTATCTGGATGAAGCCGATCAACTTGCTGACCGGATCGCTGTCATCGATCATGGGAAAATTATCGCAGAAGGAACGAGCGGTGAACTCAAAGCTTCCGTCGGATCCGGCGTGCTTCACGTTCGACTTCTTGATCCATCGACGCGTGCCCAGGCGCAGCAGCTTCTCTCAGATGCGCTCAAAACGAAGGTGCGTCTATCCTCAGACTCTGCCACACTTTCTGCGCAGCTAACAGGAACAAAGGCCGCATCAAAAGCACTCGCCGCGCTCGACGCAAATCAAATTGACGTCAGTGAGTTCTCGCTCGGTCAGCCGAGCCTTGATGAAGTGTTCCTAACGTTAACCGGTAAACCGGCAGAAAATGAAACGCAGAAAGAAGGTGCGAAGTCATGAGTGAAGAGCAGAATATGGCTAAAATGCGTGCCGCACTGGTTGAGCAAGTACGTCCGCCGCGTCCAAACGGAATAGCGACATCGCTCACCTTCGCTTGGCGCGCACTGTTGAAAATAAAATACGTACCGGAGCAGCTGCTCGACGTCACTTTTTTCCCAGTAATGTTTACGCTAATGTTTACCTATTTATTCGGTGGCGCGCTCGCCGGATCAACAAGCGAGTACTTGCAGTTCTTAATACCCGGCATTCTGGTACAGACGGTCATCTTTACCACGGTATATACCGGTGTTTCTCTGAATGATGATGTCTCCAAAGGAACATTCGACCGTTTTCGATCACTCCCTATTTGGAGCCCGTCGCCCTTGGTCGGCGCACTGATCGCAGATGCAGTACGTTACACCATTGCTTCAATTATTGTCATCGTCTTGGGGCTGATTCTTGGATTCCGGCCGACGGGAAGTATTCTTGAGATTGTCGCAAGTATCGTTCTTGTGCTGATCTTTGCGTTCAGCCTCTCTTGGATTTTCACAGTAATCGGGCTCATCCTACAAACATCGAAAGCGGTGATGGGCATCAGCATGACATTTCTATTTCCGGTCACGTTTGCCAGCAATATTTTTGTTGATCCGGCGACGATGCCCGGCTGGCTGCGCGCGGCGGTCAACGCCAATCCGGTATCGATGCTAACCACCGCCATCCGCGGTTTAATGGGCGGTCGCGCTGCAGTTGCCGAAATCATCTGGGTACTCATTGCCTCGGCAGTACTGATTCTCATATTTTCACCAGCCACCATGTATCTTTATCGAAACAAGCGATAATGAAGCAGCAAAAAGGATGCGAAGCTATTTTTGAGCTCGCATCCTTTTATTAAAGACTGTTTGATTGACCGGATACTGTCAGCTTTCTCCGATCATACATCGAGAACATCACACCGTAACTAATCATACCGAGAAAAGCAATTGTTCCGAGGATCACAAAAGTCCACGAATAGCCGAACCATACGGTCATCGGTATGGCGATCGGAGCAATGGTACGTCCAAGTGAAAAGCGCAAGCCTGACGCCGCAAAATACTGAGCGCGCAAATGTTTCGGGGCCAGCTTGGCGATGAAGCTGTCTTGAACGCCAACGGTCATCAGCTCCGCCCAAGAAAAGAGCACAATGCCAAAAAGCAAAAGCCAGATGTTCCGCGTCGATCCCATCAGAATCATGGCAATTCCATAGCAAAAAGAAGACCCCATAAACACATTGCCCTCACGAAATTTCGTCATCCATTTGGTCACGATAACCGTCAGAAGCGCCACGCAAAGCCCGTTCATCGACACCATAACACTGAACAAGTTTCTTCCGGTGATTTCCACCTGCCAATTGCCAAACGATAACAGCGTCTGAAGCGGCACCTTATTCGTCGTGTACACCGCGATCAGCATATCAAGCTGCATAAATGTCTGAGCGACCAGCACACCGGCCAATATGTAAAGCAGAAAAATGTG
This sequence comes from Sporolactobacillus nakayamae, assembly GCF_900113325.1. GTDB lineage: Bacteria > Bacillota > Bacilli > Bacillales > Sporolactobacillaceae > Sporolactobacillus > Sporolactobacillus nakayamae. The sequence goes on from NZ_FOOY01000008.1 coordinate 45,445, forward strand.
ATCCGTGAAAATGACTCGATAATCACTCAACTGATCAATCAAATGGTTCATCCAGTTGGGCTTTTCCTCTTGATGAGTCTCCCGCACTGCTTGCGGCGCTGTCTCATGAATCCAGTGCTGCAGTGCCCAAATCAAGCCGGCACTCACAGCGGTGCAGATCACCAAAAATAAAAAACGCTCATTGAAAAAGAAGATTGCGCCTAGTAGCGGTCCAATAACAACCGTTACGTTAATTGACGTATAAAATACTGCGAACACGCTTGCCCGATGCTGCTCAGGAACGACATCGGCGATCATTGCGCTGCTCGCCGGCCAGTACAGTTGACCGAACAAGCCAAGCCAAGAAAAGCTGATAAACGTCAGCCATGGCGAGACAAGCCAAGGTGAATTTGCGAAGGCAAAAAATGCGAAACATACCGTCTGGCCAATTGCAGAAAAAACCATCATTCGTTTCCGACCAAAATGATCGGCGCAATAGCCGCCGAAAAGTCCGATCACAACACCTAGAACTTGTGAAAGAACCAGCAGCATTCCGGCCATTTCCTGACCGAAATGTTCCGAAAAATAGATTGCCATAAACGGAAAATACATCCAAAAAAGAACATTGAATAATCCTTCACCAATAAGCCGAACTTTTAAATTTATATCCCAGTCACGCCACTTCATTAAAACTACCACCTTCTCGCCAAACTAAAAAAGAGTCCGCACTCGGCAGTCGTACACCGAGCAACAGACTCTTTCCATTCTAAAGTCCTGAGGCACAGCTACGCTTTTCTCTGACCTTTCATCCGATTTCGTGGCAAAACAAATGTCGCTGCTAAAGCATTCAACTTTTCATTTACCGAGAAAATCGTTTTGTGATTACGCGCAGTCATGGTTCAACCCTCATTTTTCATTATATAAACTAATTATTTTCTACCCAGTTCATTAAGCTTCATCTGTGACAGCCTTTGCATTATACGTTATATTTTGCCGTTTGACAAACAACAGGATGCTAATTAAAAACTGGGCAAAAAGCGCCCGGTCCTTTACCATCACTCCAAATGCGGCATTAAGCATCAGCCTTGTGCTGACACCCCAGTTACTCGCTTGCCGCAGGCGTCTCGCGCTTTCGTGTCTGGTTTACACTTTTGCTTCGTCAAAAATCATATATCTTCTTATTTTTTGAAAAATACCGTCTAATAGCCGAGTTCTTTATTCACCAAATTAAGTAGGGGGCGTCCCTCCACGTAACGGTGAAGATTCTCAATAAAGAGATCCATGTAGCGCCGAGACGTATGCGCCGAATAGTAGGCACGATGAGGCGTCACAATCACACGATCCATCGTCCAGAATGGATGAGCAGTCGGCAGCGGCTCTGCCTCAAACACGTCAAGTGCCGCGCCGGTGATCCGGCCGTCTTTTAAGCACTTCTCCAAATCCGATTCAACGATCAGATTACCGCGGCCGATATTGACAAGATAGCTGCCCATTTTCATCATGCTCAGCCTTTTCTTGTCAAAGGTATGTACGGTTTCCTTTGTCGAAGGCAGTGCCAGAATGGTAAAATCCGACTGAGCCAGTACTTCATCTATATGTTCCATGCCAACAATCTGATCTGCCGGTTCCTGATCCCCATGCCTTTTCTTGGGATTTCGCCGGCAACCAATTACTGTCATGCCGAACGCTTTGCACCGGCGAGCAATCTCATAACCGATCTCGCCATAGCCGATAATGCCTACCGTCTTCCCCGCAAGGTCATCGACAGGTGCTTCGTCCCACTCGCCAGCAATTTGTTTGCGGACAAAATGCGGTAGTTTTTTCGCAAGACCTGTAATCATCGCCAGCACGTGCTCGGCAATTGGAACGGAGGTGCAGCCTTTTGTATTGGTAATCTGTAACCCATGGTTAACAACTTCTTGGCGCAGCATCATGTCGACGCCGACACTGGTCGATTGTACCCATTTAAGGTTTGTCGCTTTAGGTAGGATTTTCAGATCATCACGATACCCCGCTGTCAGCATCACATCACATTCAGCGAGTGCGCCAAGCGGCTCAGGCTCAGGCGTTCCGTATGGCCATGGATCATAGACAATCTTCTGGCTCACATTCACGAGCTCGTGAAGATAGTCATTTGGCAGTACATCCCGAATGTAGATAATCGGCTGCTTTCGCTTTGTATCGAATTTCATTAATACCGTCTCCTCCTTCTTCAGAGCCCTCTGAAACTATGTTTTTTGAATCTATTTTGTCTTCGTTTTATATAGGTCACTTATCTTGCCGCGTACTCATTCACATGAGGATGATCTGTCCGCTTTTTTTCACGGAAAACGAATACCGCAAGCGTTATCAAAACAAGGGCGGTCGCCCCCCAAAAAGGTGCAGAATCCTGGTAGAAAAACAACCAGCCGGCGAGTAGTGGTCCAATGCTTCGTCCCAAACTATCCATTGCCTGCTGCAGACTCATCACCATCCCCTGCCCGACAGTATCTTGTTTGGACAGGAGCGAAACCAGCGTTGGCTGAACCAATGCGTTGCCGATTCCGATCAGCGCGCAGCCAATAAAAATCATCCACACCGATTGCGAAAATGCGATGCATGCGTACCCACCCGCATTAATGAGCGATCCGAGTTTTGCGATACGCAGTTCACCGAGCTTCCTGTAGATTGTGCTCATGACAAATACTTGCAGAATAACGGTGGCCAAGGATTCCGTGCTGAACGCAAGACCTGTCTGACTCGCGTTCGTGCTAAAGCGTTCAATCATAAAATAGCCGAGCATCGAGAAGAAGCCGGATGCAGCAACAGCAATGCCAAAGGTCATCAGAAACAGTTCCCAGCAGCCAGGCTGAATTAGGATGCCAATGGATTTCACAAATGACGGGTTATCTTTTCGAGCCGCTTTTCGCTTTGATTCTTTGAGAAAGATGATTGCGAATGGAATCGTGATAAAACTGAGAAGCGATGCCACGATAAACGGCATGTTGATTCCAAAAGGTGACAACGCGCTTCCGACGACTGGACCGCAAAGAAAGCCGAGCGTATTGGCCGCTGCCATTTTCGCAATCACCGGCCCGCGCTGCTTCTTGTCATACACATCGCTAATCATCGCGTAAACCGCCGGCATGGTTCCTGTAGAAACCATCGCCCCGATGATTCGGATCAAGAGCAATTGAGCGTAGCTTTGGGCGAAGATCATCAGAAGAAAAGCGATGCCAAAACCAAACAGCCCGAAAACAAGTATCGGCTTGCGACCGATTCGGTCGATCAATCGTCCCCAAAACGGAACAGTTACAAACTGGGAAAACGCCCATCCGGTAATCAGCGACCCCATCTGAAACGAATTAAGTCCAAGATGGGCAGCTAGATAAGGCAGAGCTGGAAAAACGATGCCGTAGCCCGTCATCGAAAGAAACATAATAAAAGCCAATAAATAAAACGAACGTTTTGCCATTGATACTCATCCTGCCCCACCTATGATGTCTTTGCGTGAAAAAACAGCCATTCATTCTGATAACGAACAGCTGCTTTGTTGCCAACTTTCTAATTTTACGATAATTATATGAAAAGGTCACTGAATTTCAGACAACTCAGGCCGCCTTTTTCCCGTTTTTCAAGATAATTAAATTAAGCTTGAGTATCAGAAATAAATCGCTCAACTTCACCGTTGAATGCGTCGAGCAGTCGCTTTGAAATCGGTCCGGGCACGCCGTTGCCAATCAATTGCTCGTCAATCTGAATAACCGGGGCAACACGCTCACCGGTACTGGTAAGGAATACCTCATCAGCGTGCAGCAATTCATCCGTTGTGTAGGTTCGCTCCTCAACCGGGATACCGAGCCGTTCAGCAAGCTGAAGCACAAAGATTCGCGTAATTCCGTTCAGGATAAAATGATCGGCAGGATGGGTAATCAAGATACCGTCCTTCACCATGAATGCGTTGCAGGTAGTGCCTTCGGTCACCACACCGTCACGGTGCAGAATCGCATCCGCAGAGCCTTTCTCGAACGCTTCCTGATTTGCCAGCACATTGCCGAGCAGGTTCAGCGTCTTGATGTCACAGCGAAGCCAGCGAATATCATCAAGCAGACTCACTTTGATTCCGTCCGGATACAAGTCTTCGTCCTTCGTCGTCGCCTCGATACTGCCGGTAAGCACGCAGTCGATCTTTTCCAGTGGGAAACGATGTTTTCTGGCGATCGCGCCACGTGTAATTTGGAAATAAATATAACCGTAATCCATCTGATTATCGCGAATCAATTTGTCCAAGTTTTCCACAAGGTGGTCCGTATCATATGGAAGTGAAAGCCGGAGTTCACGCGCGCTCCGTTCGAGCCGTTTCATATGGAGGTCAAGTAGAAACATTTTTCCGTTATAAACTCGGAGTGCCTCATAAATCCCGTCTCCGAATTGATAACCGCGATCTTCCATGTCGACTTTGCCTTGCTCCCTCGCCAGAAACGAGTCGTTGTATAAAATGGTGTTCATTATGCTGTTCCCCTCTCCGCTACTGTTCATTTCATCAATGCTGCGTTTCCGGATTACGACCGCCGATTCGAGTTCATCAGGCTGCGGACCCGTTCCGTTCTTAATTCATCTATTATACCTTGCCGATTGAACTTGCCTCAACCACTTTTTTTCTCAATTTTACGTAAAAAAGCAAAGACACAAGTGCATCTCCGCTTAAGGGATAAGTCAATTCTGATTTTTCTTAAAGCCGATATTTTGGAAGTTGTATCAAAGACAACTTTTCGTCTTGTGTAAACGTTGATGCTTAAGCAAGAATATCCTTCAGAATCGGATCGTCATGCAGGATCTGGTGAGCCAATTCACGATAGTTAGCGACATGGAGGAATGTATAGCGCATCGGTTTCATTTCCGGCGCTCGGTCAATGGCCATATCGAAATCAGCCATCGTCATGCCAACCGTCTTGGCAAATGTGAAAAATCCGGTATCCTGGAGTACCTTCGTGATACGTTCATAGCGATGGTTCTGTACCTTGCTCATCAAATACGAGGCAACGCCAACTTGAATACCGTGCAGCTGCGGCTTCGATGAGAACGTATCAAGCGCATGAGAAATCAGATGCTCGCTGCCACTGGTCGGCGCGCTGTTACCCGCGATTTCCATTGAAATTCCCGCCATTGTCAGTGAATCTACGAGTTCTTTAAGGAAAAGATCATCGCGAATTGTACCGAAGTCGGTGCGGACGAAACTGTTGACTGCCTTTTTTGAAAGCATCAGAGCGCAGTCATCTACCCGTGTGTGTCCGTTCTGTTCTTCAAAGATCCAATCCTCGGCTGCCGTGATCTTCGAGACAAGGTCGCCGACACCTGAATAGATAAAGCATTCCGGCGCGTTTTTGACAACATCAATATCAATCAAGATTCCGTATGGCATTTTTGCGTGTACGGAAATGCGGCGTCCGTGTATCGTGAGTGAGGTATTGGAACTGGAAAATCCATCGTTCGATGTTGAAGTCGGCACACTGATAAACGGCCATTTACGCAGCAGTGCCGTATACTTGGCTGCGTCTAATGCCTTACCGCCTCCGATGCCGATCACCGCCTCCGTCTGGAAAGGGAGTTGAAAGGCGTGATCGACGACACTGTCAATATCAATGTCGCTGACCTCTTTCGTTTCTAGGATGTCAATCCCCGCTTCTTTCATAGAAGCAAACACTTTTTCTCCAAGCATATCTGTTAAACCCATGCCGAAAAAAATAACGACCTTTTTAAATTGATGGCGACCAAGCAGCCGTCCGATTTCTGCTAAATTCCCTTTTCGTACATCGAGTAATGAAGGAACAACAATCTGGTGATTATCGGCTCCCATTGATGATGGCCTCCTCATGTGCGGCAAGATAGTTCGCTACATCTTTAAAATTAGTGATCGCGACATACGACTTGTTTTCTTGATCAAGCAGTGGCTGAAGCTTCCCTTTGGCAAAAATAGTGTCTGCCAGCATTGCCGCTTTCAAGTCAGGCAAGCTGTCTCCCGCGAAAAATACTGTATCATAATCCTTCATTAAGTCTTTCGCAAGCTTCTGTTTATCAATCCCATACAGTTCCGAGTAATAGGTGCCGTTCGGGTCCGGTTTCAACTGAATACCTCTGTTCTCATAGACTCCGGGATTGGAATAAATTTTCACATCTGTTATACCCTGTTTTTCGAAAATATGCTTAATGTAGTAATCTGTACCAGCGCTAATCACTACAAATTCTCCACCCATATTTTTGACTTGTTCGATTACACGTTTCGCGTCAGGATCAAAAGGAACGGCGTCAATGTCCTCATCGATTTGAGCTTGATCGCGATCTATTGAACTGAACAGACGGCTTAAATAATCGATATCAGTCATGACTTTCTTATCCCAGTCATCATAGAGTTTTTCGCGTTGATCGGCGAAATGGCGGTCAATAATGACATGGAAGAAATCTTTATCGGATAATGTTCCGTCAAAGTCGGAAAGAAAGAGGAATGATTTTGTCATATAATAATGCTCCTTTATCTCTTCTGTTATATTACAGATTCAGTATAACAGATAAGTAATCGTTTTGAATTTTATGGAAACGCAACCAATGTGTCAAAGTGATGAAGATCGAAAATGATTTTCTTTTGGTCCCAAACAATCCGCGTAAATGCGTTAATTAGTATGCCTTATTCTTTGTGTTTTCATTTTGAATTTCAACACACATGCAACGAAAAAAACCGATGATCCGTGAATCTTGATCATCGGGAGAAACTATTTGAAAGCTTATCTAGTTGTCACTCATCAGTGACAAGGTCATCACCATCGATATCAACATAATAAGTACCGTTCTCTTTCAGAATGATCGATTGCGGTTTATTCTCTTCTTTCGATTCCGTGACGGTTTTGTTTGACGCGATCCGTTCATGAAGCTCCCTACTGTACTGCATTGCGCGAAGCATACGACCGCTGAATGGTCCGGAGTTCATCGGAAGCTTAATCTCATTGTCCTGCGATAGCAATACGGAAAGACAGCCTTTTTCTTCGCTATCGACCCAATTGTGAACATGCATGAATGCCAGCCAAGCACAATAATCAGATCGTTCGGTCATAGATGAGATAAAGATGATTCCCAATTCTCCGCAGACACAAATCGGCGGCATACTCTTATAGCCCATATCCATGGCGACTTTCTTTCTCCCGCGATAAGTGGAACCATAATAGCCGCATGAATCCTCAACAATCCTTTTCGGCATTAGTGTCACACAGCACTTAGCGTTTTCTTCGATGACCAACGTGCCTAGACTTCCATCAACGAAACTACAAGGAAGTAACGCCATTGTCTCCGGACGAATGATATACTGTTGTAAAATTTCCATAAACATGCTCCTATTCTCATTTAGCATTTTTTGGGTATAACCTTCACAAAGACACGGCGTGTGGACTCTCATATGAGTTTGGAATTAACCGCTCCAGAGGAAAGGAAATTCAGCGGTTATTAAATTAGGAGAAAATACAGGTATTTCGTGCTCTGTATTTATACCTAAAATTATATATGGATAAACAGTAACTAATCAAGTGTTTATTAACATTATTTTCTGAAAAAAAAGATCAATTTCACAAATTGTTCAAATACCAACTACATTCTGCTTTTTATAAGATTGTACACAAAATTCCGTTCATCCCTACATATGCGCTAAAAATTGCACACAGAAAAACCAGGCAAAGAACGCCCGGAATAGAATAAGCGGAGATTTTCCGGTTATATGCATCCTGACGCTTGTTTCACCGGTAAATAAGGGTAATTTTTCCGGTTATGCAAAGAAAAATCCTCTATTTTCACGTTTTTCGATTCGATAAGCGGAATTTCTCCGTCTATTTAAGCTTTTTTTCATTTTTTTCTAGATAAGGGTAATTTTTCCGTCTATTTATCAGATTGGCGCTTACCTGATCGCCCAATCGAATCTTATGACCTTATCGTCGCACCGGCAAGGCAAAACGCTATACTTTTTTTACTTGGAACAACAAAAACACCGGCATCTAAAGGATACCGGTGCTTCTTTGATTTATTTATAGGATTATTGCTTTTCAATGTAGTCTTCCTTCGTGTAGAGGTGCAGCTGCGTGCGGCACAGCCATTCGAAGAACCAGCCGAGCGCAAAAGGAATAATAATAAAGACAAGCACAATAATCAGCAGATTGGCCGCTGTTCCGCCGCCCGGCATAAAGCGGATCGCGTTGATCGGGCCGACGAGTCCGGAGAATCCGAACCCTGCGCTGATTGGCGTTCCTTGAATCTTGAACACAACAGCCAAAACGCCGAGAACAGCCGCATTTAAAATAACGGGCAGCAGAATAATTGGTTTACGGACAATCGCCGCAATCATGATCTTTGGCGTGCCGAGTAGTGCGGATAAAGACAATCCAATTGGATTCACACGCATGCCGCCAAGAAACATGCCAACAGCAGCAGCGACAACACCGAGGTTTCCGGCACCGGACGCGATGCCGCTCATGCTGATGGCTGTCGCAATGGCTACAGTTGAAATAGGCGAAACAATAATAATTGAGAAACTGACGGCGACAAGAATGCCCATTAGAATCGGCGCCAGCGCAAAATAGCTGTCAACCAGCTGACCGACTGCCATTGTGATTTTGCGGACATAGGGCAGAATCCATAAACCAATACCACCGGAAACCACGCAGACAATCGTCGGCAAAAAAAGTGGCGCGAATGCCTTTAACCGGTCACCGATGATCAAGACAACAGCAACGGCTATACTTGCGGTCAGCAACGTGTTGATCAAATCGCCCATGCCGGTCACAAGGACACCGTTCGGCGTAAAATTCAACGCACCGGAACCAATATAAGTCGCGGACGCTACCGAAACCATTTGAATCGGATTAAATTTGAATCGAAACGCAATCGCCGTCCCAATCAACAACGGCACTGTAAACATAATGATCGTGACAATTTGCAAGATAATGGCGAAAATCGGCGCATGTGGCGCAAGTGCCTTGCATAGTTCACTAAGCAATGCCGACGGAACTAATCCGGCGACAATCCCGATAGCAAGACCGGTCAGCACATTGTTGGTGTATGATTTAACCGTCAGTGCATCATTTTTCACTTCATTTGTCAATTTAGGCTGCCTCCATCCTTTTGCTCATCTTTCTTTCTATATAATGCCCGTTCCTTGAATAAATGAACCTGCGCCTGCTATTCTACCAAGTAATCTTATAATTGTCGATACAGCGCGTTCAATCATTAAAGCGTTTAAAACTAAAAAAAGCTGCCGGATAAAGTGTATTGACTTAGATCCCGGCATTTTTTTCATTCATTAATAAATTCACGAGATGGCTGCACGCGTCTGCGAAGGAACAGACGATTTGAGAACAGGTAGGTCGCAAATATGACCATTGAAAGAAGAGCGATCACCGCGCCGGACGCGAGCCCCGGCGTATGGTAGTCAAATCGAATATGATTAGCGCCGTCCCTTACCGGTACAATCATCATACCGTCCGCGTCGATGATCGGTACAGAAATGCCATTGACCTTGGCAGACCATCCTTTGTCATAGGGCACGCTGAAGAAGGCAAACTTATCTGTATTTGCCTGAATGTTTGCGGTAAATCCTCTATGATCCCGATGGAACGCGGTTGATGCCTCCTTCGCGCGCAGCTTCAGATCCTGTTGGTATTCTCCATTAGCCGTTGTAAACAGGTCGCTTTCAGGAAGAGGCACAAGGTAGTTTTTCACTTTTGAAGCATCGCTGTCTTTAATGACCACGGCTCGGAGCAGTACCAAATGCTTGTACGCGTCCGAGACATGTTGAAAACGGCTTTGCGTGACATAGTAGTCATAGGTGAAACCGATTGGCAGCACATCCTTATTTTCATAGACATAAACCATCCCGGTACCGTTGTAAAATTGTGTGTATAAATGACCACGGCTCAACTTCACCGTACTTACATAGAAGCGCTCCGACAGCAACGGCTTCAACCCATATGCATCTGCCGGAACAATTGTCTTCACACCCCTTGGCGAACCGATCGACTTATAAAAGTCAAAAATGGAACCATTCACCATGCTTGTGAACGAATTGACGGTCGGCAACCCGGCAACCATCGCCAAGTTCCATCCATCATCACTAATGCCGATGCGGTAATTTTCCGTTATCGGCAGGCGCTGCTTCAGTTCTTTTCCTGTCTTAACAACTGTATCATGTATGGCTTTGCCATCTTGATAGTCATAGATGTTATGCGTTGCAAAAATATTAAACAAGCCCAATCCGCCGCAAAAGATCACGGTGGTTGCAAAGACGGCCGTGTACCAACGCTTGGCGTTTCGAAACCGCCAGACGAGATAATAGGTTGCGGCGAGTCCCGCGGCTGCCGCAGTCAGGTAGAAAAGGAACTGATCATAATGGAAAATCGCACTCCGCTGCGTTTCACTCCACGGATAAAAGAGCAGAAAAGCGGCCGCAGCAGCTAGAGCAGTTACCGAAATCAGCAAGCTTTTTTTTAATTGAATTGTAGTTCTCTTTTCGAGGGCAACCGCCGACATCAAGGCCATAATCAGCACCGGCATGTAAAACCAGCGTGCGTAATAGGAGGCGTTCAGAACATAAAATAAACTGTTCAAGAGTGGTACAGCCGCCATGATGATACAACCGATCATCATCCGCCGCATCCAATTTCTGCGGCCAATCATCATTGTGAGTACAAGAACCGGCCCAAAAAGCGGCAAATACGCACTGCTCGATGAGAAATCCGATGGAAAAATAGCCGACTGATGCGGCATGATGTCTGCCGGCATCAGAATTGCCTTAATGAGCTCCAAATAACGGCTTCCGGAATAGACAAGCGCGTTCGGCCCATACAAAAATGAATCCAGACGCGGATTTTGCAAGGTGAACAGAATGGCCGGAACAAACAGCAGGCTCGCCATACCGATACCGAGCAGACCTTCCCCAATGATCCGCGGCAAGCGCCGTACATAAAGTTTCCAATCTTCAGCTATGTAGCGAAGCACATAATAGAGAATTAAGAAGATGACTTCGCCAATAAAGAAAAAGAAGTTTAATGTCGCATTCAAAGCGACGGCCGCGGCAAACCAACCCTTTCTCCGGTCGATGACAAGACGGTCGAAGCCAGCCAAAAGTAATGGAAAGAACGCGACAACATCATGAAAATGGTTGAACATCAGATTAACAGTCGAGAACCCGGAGAAGGCATATAGAAGTGCGCCAATCATGGCGTAGCGACTATCTGTTACATAGCGGCGAATGTATCCGTACGCCGTCATTCCGGCGACGCAGTACTTCAGCAAGAACATCGGCCCAATCACATAGGGAAACAGCGACGCAGGAAACAGCAGACTAAGCCAAAAAAAGGGGCTGCCTAGTGTGTAAAAGCTATAGGAAGCGATAAAGTTGCTCCCGAGATCCGTTGACCAGTTCCAGAACCAATCACCGCTTTTAATCGCCTCGTTGCTCAGCATATTAAACGGAATCTGCTGATAGTTAAAATCTCCGACCAATGTAAATAATCCTTTATTCGCAATAATTGATGGAACAAACATAATTCCGGAAGTAATGAGGCAAAGTAGAAAAACTTTTGTATAATCGGAACGGTATAGCTTTTTAATAAACTGGGAAATCATCACAATGCAGTACTCCTTGTCTCGCTTTCTCGCAATCTTTGCAGATCTCTTTAATTTTACAACAGCTGTGGGGGATGGAAAGTAATAAGAATTGGAAGATTTGGCTTCGAAAAGAAAAAGGTATTTTTTTCTACCATATTATTCGTCACGAGTGACTTATTGTGGGATTATTAAGGTAATAAGAAATGCAGGCAGGAATAGGCACGGACTGTGTAAAGATACATAGAATCGGATCCGGGCCATTCAATCATGAACAACAAAGTTGAGATCAAAGCAACAGAGCGGCAACTTTTGATTCGAGAAGTTGATAACACTTATGGACTGCCGCACGCCAATCAAATTCCAGATATAGTGACAACATCTGTAATCATCCCGAACGAGAAGGAATGAAATGGTTGAATCGCCAAGACCGTAAAAGTAAAGGAGAATGATCATTCATGGAATGGAACGACGATGGACTGGACAGCGCAATGCGAGAAGTGAAAAAGCGGTCAGTCAAGTTGCCTGATGGAGCTGAAATTCCGGTGATCGGCCAAGGTACATGGCATATGGGCGACGATCCGCTTCAACGTGCCTCGGAACAAGAGGCGCTCCGCCTCGGGGTTCGTCTTGGCATGAATCTGATTGATACCGCAGAAATGTATGGGGAAGGACGTTCCGAATCGCTCATTGGTGAAGCGATTGCCGGCATTCGCGACGACGTCTTTCTTGTAAGTAAAGCTTATCCGAACCACGCGACCCGAAAAAAGCTCGCCACAGCCTGCGACCGCAGCTTGAAACGGCTCGGAACCGACCATCTTGATCTTTATTTGCTGCATTGGCGCGGGGCGACTCCGCTCGAAGAAACAGTTCAAGGAATGGAAGAATTGAAACAAGCCGGTAAAATTTTGCGCTGGGGCGTCTCGAACTTCGATACGAGCGACATGCAGGATCTTTGGTCGGTTCCAGGCGGAACGAATTGCGCCGTGAATCAAGTTCTCTATCATCTCGGATCACGCGGAATTGAGTGTGAACTCCTCCCTTGGATGCGCGAACATCAGGTTTCAGTCATGGCCTATTGTCCTCTGGCTGAAGGCGGGTCACTTAAATCCCAGCTGCTCAAAGACCCGGATGTAATGAAAGCAGCTGTCGATCACCAGGCAACACCGCTTCAGATTCTGCTCGCTTGGTCAATCCGCTATGCGGAATCCGACGGGATCGTTGCCATTCCAAAAGCCGGACGTCCGGAACACGTACTGTTAAACGCACAGGCCGCATCTATCCGATTATCTGAAGAAGAACAGCGAAACTTAAATCTCGCATTTTCGAAGCCGGCACGCAAAGTGCCACTGGATATTGTGTGAAATTGATTATTTCGTCCCCGCCTAAATTGTAAAATGGTATACTATTTTAAACTTATGACGCTTGTGGAGATGAGCATATGGCCGTTGAAAAAGTTTTTTGGAAGGATTCTTATTTAACACAAATTGATGCAGTCGTTACCTCCGTAGCTGAAAATAGTGTCACAGTCAGTCAAACGGTTGCCTATGCTTTTACGGAGGCCAAGTCTCAGACGCCGGGACTATCGGCGGCTATCCCATTCTTTCTGCAGAAAAGGAAGGCAAAGACATTCGCTACACATTGTCTGATTCACATCAGTTGCATACAGGGGACAGCGTCACGGTCGTGATTGACTGGCCCCGACGTTATCGATTGATGCGGCTTCATTTTGCTGCGGAGTTGGTACTCGAGCATGTATACCAATTTTTTCACCATCCGGAAAAGATCGGTGCCAATATTAATGAAGATAAGGCACGGATTGATTTCTATTGGGAAGGCAGCATTGCGACGATTTTCCCGGAGCTGACGCAGCGCGTGAATCAAATGATCACGGAGGATTTACCGATTATCAGCGCCTTTAGTGATGAACAGAATCAGCGAAGGTATTGGCGCATTGAAGGCTTCGCTCAGGTCCCCTGCGGCGGCACACACCTCCGCCGAACCGGAGAGATCGGACCGATTTACCTGAAGAGAAGAAATTTGGGTAAAGGAAAAGAGCGAATTGAAATTTTCTTGCAAGAAGATTAACCAATCGTCCGTCTAAATAGTAAAGTATCCCATGGGGCTTGGTCTCCTATTGATTCAAGGTGCTTTGACCCACCAGCTTGTACCTAAACGACACTTTCGCCTCTCGCTTGCCGCGGGCGCACCGTGAAGAGAAGCAAGTGAACAACCCGGCACTATAAGTACCGGGTTGTTCACTGATTTCCTGTTAGAGCATCAAATAAAAGGATTATAGTAGCGGCTGCCGCGCTGTAACGTCAACCATAGTGACAGAATGAGCAACAGTCCGGCAAATAGGACTGCTAAATAATCGATACGGGTAAACGGACGCCCATGATACCACGTTCGTTTCTTCTTTTTGCCGAATCGCCGCAGTTCCATGGCATTGCTGACGACTTCTATCCGATCCAGCGTAGAAATGATAAGCGGAATGACAATCGCCGATGCCCGACGGATCCGCCGCCCGAATTTCTGCTTTCCGGACAGATCAACACCGCGTGCCTGCTGAGCTTGAGCGATTTCATGATAACTGCGCTGCACATCGGGAATATAGCGGAGCGTGATCGATACGGCATAGGCGATCCGGTAGCTGACACCGATTCGGTTTAAGGATGCGGCAAATTCGCTCGGCTGCGTCGTTACAATAAAGAGCAGTGCAAAAGGAATGACCGCAAAATACTTTAAGCTAACGTTCAACTGGTAAAAAAGCTGTTCACACGTCAGTGAAAAGATGCCCGGAAGATGGACGAGAATATGGGTTGTTCCATAGATCGTCGTCCCCTGCCGCGGCGCAAAAATATAAATGCCCAGATTGTTAAGCAGAAGAAAAACCAGTATGAAGCTAAGGACGAAAGAGATCTCGCTCAAACGCACCTTGGCAACCCAAAAAATAATCACTCCTGTGATCAGCATAAATACAAGCACCCGCGTGTCGAAGGTGGTCATGGCGATCACAGACCAAAGAATAAAACAAATCAGTTTCGCCGCGCCGGTCATCTGATGGATCGGTGTCGCGCGGTCAATGTAGCTGAGCATGTGCATTCTCATCACACGACCGCCTCCCCTGCTCACTCTGAATAAAGTGCTTTACAAATGTCGGTGGGCTTGAAAAACCGACACGTTCAGCCAAATGATACAATGAGGTTGTCTTCAAATTGGCCCGTGACGCGATGTCAGCGTCAGAGAGCAGTTCTGCAGGCGGCTGATCAGCAATCAATCGACCGTCCGCCATCACAAGTGCGCGCTCTGTGTATTCAAGCATCAGATGCATGTCATGGGTAATCATAATCAGCGTCATACCTTTTTCACTGAGCGATTCCAAGAAGCGCATAATCTCTGTATAATGCCGGTAATCTTGACCTGCCGTCGGTTCATCTAAAATGAGCAGATCAGGATCAAGAACTAAAATAGAAGCAATAGTGACCCGTTTTTTCTGTCCGAAACTGAGTGCGGAAACCGGCCAGTTCCGGTAGGGATACAACCCGCAGATTTTCAAAGATTCATAAACACGACGCTTGATCTCTTCTTCAGCGGAACCACGAAGCCTCATCCCGAACGCCACTTCGTCAAAAATCATATTCTGTGAAATCATCTGATTCGGATTCTGCATAACAAGACCGATGTGTTCCGAACGTTCCTTGATCGTCTGCGTGCTAATGTCGCCACCGCCGATATAAATGGTGCCTGAATCCGGATGCTCAAGTCCGCAAATCAACTTAGTGAGCGTTGATTTGCCGGCGCCATTCTTGCCCACCAGTGCGATTCGCTCGCCTTTCCGTACAGAAAAACGGACATCTTCAAGTATCGGCCGATCAGGTTCATAATGAAAATTGACATGCGAAACGTTCAGAATGGGTTGACCAAGCGGATGCTCCTTTTCTGAAACGGCGGCATGCGTCCATGCAAGCAGGGCCGCTCCGGCACCGTCCAGCCTCATGTGGTCCAGCGATTCCGGGTGAAGCTCCGGCACAATCGGAATTCCGGCGCGTTTTAACGCTGTCAAATAGAGCGGCTCACGCACACCATTTGCTTCAAGAACGCCGGAACAAAGCAACTGATCGGGCGGTGCATCCGCAACGATCTTGCCATCTGCAACAAGCACAATTCGATCAATACCGATCGCAAGGACATCTTCCACTCTATGTTCAATAATGACCACAGTCACACCCGTCTCTTTTTGAATCCGGTCAATCAAGTGCATGGTCGCTTTCCCCGATGCCGGATCGAGATTGGCAAGCGGTTCGTCAAACAAAAGAATGCTGACCGGGTCAACCAGTACCCCTGCCATTGACACCCTTTGCTTCTGCCCTCCGGACAAATCATGCGGCGATTGATCAAGAAAAAGTTCCATGCCGACCTGCTTTGCAGCTTGCGCGACGGTTTTCTTCATCTCAACTTGCGGAACCGCATCGTTTTCCAAAGCAAAGGCAATATCCTCGCCAACCGTTAACCCGATAAATTGAGCGTCTGTGTCTTGAAGCACGGTCCCGACTTTCTTTGACAAAGCCGGAATACGTTGATCACCTGCATCTCCGCCCATTCGTTCGAGTGTCCCTTTGATTTCGCCTTTAAAGGTATTCGGAATTAAGCCATTAATACAGCGTCCCAACGTGCTTTTTCCAGATCCGGACGGTCCGGTAATTAAGATACGTTCGCCTTGGTTAATAGCCAAATTGATATCATACAGCGACGGACTTTCCTGACTTCTGTATTTAAAACTGAATTGTTTGAACGAGATGACCTTTTTATTCATGGCAATCCTTTAATTTTCTTTCCAGCTTGATTAATCATTCGAAAACGTACAGTAAAGATTAATCGGCCAAGAATTTGGTTTATGCTTCTTTTTTCAGACTTCCGACCTTGGTCCGTGTTTGCGTATAAATCCAAATTAAGAGTGTGCCGAAAATACCGACCGTCACTATATCCAAGATTCCGGCTGTAAAGCCCTGAACGAATACTTTGTTGGCCGGTTCGCCATAGATCGAGATATCAAGAATAGGCGCAATCAAGAACCATCCGATGGCCTGCGTCACCACTTGAAAAAGATTAAAAACGGCAATCGATTTCCAGCCGAATTCACCATCGGAAATCTTAAGAAAATGAGAGGCAAGACCAAAACCAATACCGACAATTGCCGACACAACGACCCAGCTCCACCAGACACTTCCATACTGAAGCGCGTCTCCAAGTGAATGACCGATCAAGCCGACCAGTCCACCGGCAACCGGACCGTAAACGACTGCGATCAGCGCTAAAAAAATATAGGATAATTGCACGGTCGTGTTCGGAACAAAACCAACCGGTATGGAGATATAACGAAGGATAATAAAAATAGCGGCGCCGATACCTGCGGCAACAATCGTACGAATAGACAGCCAATCTTTTTTCATCAAAATCATTCCCCTTTGAAATAATAGTATAAAAAATAGATAAGTTCCTTGATGCTGATCCTGCTGCCTGTACTAAAAGAACTAGTCATTACACTGTTCTGGACATCACCTCCTTTGCGATTACAAGATAGTTCAAACTTTGTGCAGCGAAATATGCCAGTTCGTGCCGGTGCCGATCGAATAGGCTTTGGCGAATGAGCCCTGGTTGATCGCGACACCGACATTTTCAAGTGAATTAATATAAAGCAGCGGTTCGCCGATTGCCACTTCAGCAAATGACCGGCCGAACACCATCGTATTCTCATACACGGTCCGGGTGTCGTTTTTTATTTTCACAGCCAGGCGGTCGCCGCGCGCCACATCCAGTTCGTGAAAAAGCAGATGACCGATATTCGTCCAAAGATTGCCGAAACGCACATCAAGGATATCAATCGTTCCATTTACCTGACTGTCTTCTCGATAGGAGGGAATGATCGGCAACTCAGTAACCGATTCGACTGGTACCAATTCGCCGAATTGCTCGTAATCAATGATTCCGGCTGCCAGTTTGGCACCGTTAAAGGCATAAATATCTCGACCGAAAAAAGTGAACGATTCGCCGGCAGTCGGCAATTTGTTTGCTTTCTCATCAAACGTACGCACACTTTCAATTCCTTCAATTTTTTTAATATGCGTCAGCGTCCCGTTGTCGGGTGTAATGATGTATTGATTTTTGCGCGTCCGGGCAATCACGCTGCGGCGTGTTGATCCGACACCCGGATCAACAACTGAGACAAATACGGTTCCCTCCGGCCAATAATTGACCGTTTGCCGCAACCGGTAAGAGGCTTCCCAAATGTTGTATTGCGGGATGTCATGGGTCAGATCATATATTTTCAATTTCGAATCAACAGAATTCGCGACGCCGTACATCGCGCATACCGCTCCGTCGACGAGTCCGAAATCAGTTTGAAAGACCAGTGCATTACTCATTTTGAATCACCTTTCCTGTTTGCAGTCTTTTGCTTCATTATTCCACAGACACTCACTGAAAAATCAAAAACCCCCGTCCTTAATCGATTGACTAAGGACGGGGGGTTAGCTCCGCGGTACCACCTTGATTCACCGGCCACTCGCATGACCGGTCTCAGCGAGTACATGTACTTCGTACGTATACTCCGGTTTTTGCAACAAGAACCTTAACTCGGCTCGGCTTACTTCGGCGATCAGCGCCGTTCGGCTTCGCAGCTCAGAGGCCATGTTCGAGTGCTTGCTTCTGCTCCTTTTCACCGGACGGAGCTCTCTGCTGAAAAGCGCACACTCTACTTCTTCTCTTCATCGCATTTTTATTTTGTACACTCATTATTAGTCGTTTGGAGAAAATTGTCAAGCAAATTTATTATGCTTTCGAATGCTTCACATGATGTAACAGGTGCGGCATACGCCAATGTGTCAACGCGTCCCGGTTCAGATGCAGATGAATACAGCGATCAAAAAACAGAATAAAGTATCCCATGCAAAGAAAACTGATCGCCGTGCCAAGATTGATACCAACCAAATGATGGCGAAACAGCCCGACTGATAATCCGAGTGCGAGCGGAATTCCAAGTGAAATACGCTGCGCGAGCACAACATTTCCATTTAAGTATTTCTCACGTAAAATTTTAAGCAGATCATCAAAAGGATGCAACACCAGATTGACTTGAAAATAAATCGACAGCGCAGCCGCGATACACAGTACTCCCGCAATGCAGACAATGACGCGCAATGCCCAGCCGTTCACTGTCACTGATTGCATAATAAAGAGCCACGCATCAATTAAATAGCCGAAGGACAGCATATAGAGAAAATTAAACACATCCTTGATTCCATTCCAATGCCTTCTGAGAAGGTCATCTGCGATCAGAACGATAATGCCCATAATGATCAGAACATTGCCCACCGTCAAGCCTGTAGCATTCGAAATATTGATGCTCGCCGCCGTCCACGGTGCCGAACCGAACGCTGCCTTTACCGTCAGTGCATTCCCGAATGCATTCAAGAATACGGAAAGAAACAGCCAAAACACACCTTTTGCCATTACTTTTCAATCCTCCATCAAAGCTGTCATGTCGTTGTCACCGTCGCGTGCACCAGGTCATCTCTTCCTTTTTCATCGTCAATCAAACTTCCATTCCAGTTATACAACTGATTGCGTCAACGCGCACTAATTTTGCTTCATTCGGAAGCATGAATAATGTGCAGTCATTTCGTACTCACATTCTATCAAGTTCTTCCTCAAAATGTAACCACTAATTTTCCTGAAAGTGCAAGAAAATAGCGAGGAAAAAAGCATTCACTTTTCCTCGCCATAACTATTGCTATTCTATGCAATTAGATTTCAATAATCGCTTAGACATTCATTTACCTTTCAAGATTGCCAAGTTCAGCCATCGCGTCGGCATAGATTTCCGATGCAAGCAGCAAATCATCTACTCTGACGTGTTCGTCCACTTGATGGCCAGTGTACGGATAACCCGGCATGCAAGCGCCGAAAGCAACACCGGCGTCGAGATACTGAGCGTAGGTACCGCCTCCGCTGGTGAGTAACTCGACATCTTTGAGACCCATATGTTTTTCATAAACCTTTTTCAAGATTTGGACCGCCGGATGCTTCGGATCCATGTACAGCGGTTTGCTTGTGCCGAGTTCACCGATGGATAGGCCAAGCGTCTCAACTGAGGCGGTAAGCGTCTTGGTTAATTCATCCAATGAGGCTTTGATTGGGCAACGAATATCAAGTGAAACCGTTCCACCCTCTTCACCGAAGCGGATGACTCCGGCATTCACGGTCAGTTCACCGGACACATCGTCATGATACTTGATCCCGAGCCGTTCGCCGCCAAAGTCATTATTCAGCGTATCAGCAAGCAAATTGACAAAAGCTTGTTCTTCCTTGACGATCGGCAGTTCTTTTAATGCCCCGGCGAGCAAGAATGCTGCATTCACGCCGCCGGCAGGTTCGGATCCGTGTGCCGATTTGCCTTTAACCGTGATTTTAACGCCTTGCTCTGTCTTTTCTGCAGTGAACGACACTTGGTTTGCTTTGAGTTTGGCTTGCGCATGTGTGGACCATTTCTCCGCCTCACTACCCGACAGTACGGCATAGGCATGGTCCGGCACCATATTGATCCGCTCGCCTGAGTAGAAAGAAGTAAGATGAATCGGGGCATCTCCTGCAGCTTGCGGAAGCTTGATCCATGCGCGAATCTGGCCTTTTTCAGCAAAAATCAGCGGGAATTCAGCATCCGGAGCAAATCCGAACAGTGACATTGGTTCCAATTCATTGTACTTGACCATGCATTCACAGCCGCTCTCTTCATCTGTCCCGATCACGAGACGGATCCGGTTTTTAACCGAAACGCCTGAATCTTTCAGTGCTTTGAGTGCATAATAGGCAGCCATCGTCGGTCCCTTGTCATCAATCACACCGCGGGCATACAGAGTCCCGTTCTCTTCATGAACGGTAAACGGATCGTGTGCCCATTTTCCGGTCGCCGGCACGACATCGACATGACCAAGCACGGCAATGTAATCCTCGGCATTTTCCGGTCCATATTCAATATAGCCGGCATAGCCTTGCAGCATCTTTGTCCGGAAGCCGTCGCGTTTGCCGATCGCCAGCATTTTTTCCAATGCAGCCAGCGGCCCCGGTCCGAACGGGGCGCCTTCCTTCGCCTGGCTCGCATCCTTCGTACTCGGCACCGCAATCAGTGAGGAAAGGTCTGCCAAAAATGATTCTTTATCGACTTTTGTATTTACTTGACTCATCGTTCCGCCTTCCTTTTTCATCCAAATAGTCGGCGGTTCGCCTCGATGATTCGGGCGAACACGCACATTGTACCTACACAGCATTCTAGCACAAAGCAGGGCGGAAGGAAAAAATCGGAAAAAATGTAGATGGCTCGACTCAGTAACCGTCTGAAAACTTATGGGCAGCTCTGTTAAGTAGTCAAACTTAAACTCAAAATTAATATTTCTCCATTTTCCCCAATGATTCTTCGGCCTGTATCAATAAATCCAATTTTTTCATACAATTTCTGCGCTCTAAAATTTCTATAATTTACTCCTAAAACAACTTCATTACATGCACTAAAATTATCAATTATAAATTGTCTTAACTGACCCATACCTTTTTTAGCAAACCCTTGTCCTTGGTTTGAATAATTGACTGAGAAGTCCATTAAAAGTAAAGCGTTGGGATTATCTGTATGTTTATATATAAAATCATCTGCATAGAGCACAAAAAAGCCGACAGCTTTTTTGTTCGCTGTAATTACAACGGGGTATCTATCTGTTTTAAGCAAAGCCGTTTCTAAAGCCTCAACTGGCAGAGGCGAATACTTTTGTTGATGACTTGGCAATATAAAACACTTAATACTCTCCTCATATTCTTGTTTATAAAAATCTAACGCAATATTAATTTCTAACAATCAAAGTCCCACTCTCCATTTTTAGTATTGCGCATTTTTCGTCTACTTCGCAGTAAAACACGGACGGCGCAGCAAATTCGTTACGATTTTTTTGCGGTTCGGTTCAACTTTTCGATGGTTCGGTTCAACTTCGGGTCTTCAGTTCGACTTCTCCTCTCTTGGGTTCGACTTTGATCGGGTTCGGTTCAACTT
>NZ_FOOY01000008.1:67387-130405 GCF_900113325.1 Sporolactobacillus nakayamae
ACTTCGGGTCTTCGGTTCGACTTCTCCTCTCTTGGGTTTGACTTTGATCGGGTTCGGTTCAACTTTTCGATGGTTCGGTTCAACTTCGGGTCTTCGGTTCGACTTTTCCTCTCTTGGGTTCGACTTTGATCGGGTTCGGTTCGACTTCTCCTCTCTTGGGTTCGACTTTGATCGGGTTCGGTTCGACTTTTCCCTCGTTAGGTTGAACTTCAATATTCGGTCAAATCCTTCTCTTATAGGTTTACTGCGCTTCTTCCGTCAACTGCGGAGGAGCTTAATACTACGTAGTCATATGGAAATTCCTATCAATGGGCAACTGTCTTTAGAGATCTGAATGATTAAGTGATCGCTGTTTCATCGTATGAAAAAAAGGATGGGCTTTTACCCATCCTTTTTTCAGCAATTTACTTTTTATCCGCGTACCTGCGAACAATTCATTTCGATTTCTTTCCAGGTCATCAGCTTGCGGTCGATATCTTCTTCAATCAGCTGGCTGCCGATCTGTACTTCGATCAATTCGAGTGCTTCATCCGCTTTAATGGCATGCAACGTTTCAGCCGTCACGATCACTACATCACCGGGTTTGATCGAACGGATCACGCCGTTTTCCGCATAGCACCCGCTGCCCTTGACGATTGTCCACACTTCCTTGCGCATGTGGTGGCAGTGATAGCTGAGATTGGCACCGGCTTTGATCACGATCTTTTTTGTCAGCACTTCTTCGTTGTTGGCTGAGTAGCGGGAATAATCCAAAACGCGGTACGATCCCCATTTGCGTTCTTCATACATCGGCCGCTGATCAAAGCCCTTCATCACTTCTTTGATGCGTGGACTTTGTTCCTTATCTGATACGAGAATACCATCCGGGCTGACTGCGACAATCGCGTTGGAGACGCCGAGTACAGTCACCGGCAGATCAAGTTCGTTAATCAAATTCGTGTTTGCCGAATCATCACTGATGATCCCTTTGCCAATTTGTTTAGTCGCCATTTCCTCTGTCAACGTGTTCCACGTACCAAGATCTTTCCAGAATCCGTCATATGGAAGCGCGACAATGTTTTTCGCCTTCTCCACAACCGCGTAATCAAAGCTGATTTTTGGCAACTTGTTGAACTGCTGCGAAAGTTCCTCATAGTTGAGCGGCAATCCAAGCGATTCAAGAATCGAAATCACATACTTTAGACGGAACGCGAACACCCCGCAGTTCCAAAGCGCCGAGTCTTTAATCAGCGTCTTTGCCAACTCTGTGTCCGGCTTTTCAGTAAAATGGTCGACTTTGATATAGTCTTTATTTTCGCCCTTAGTCGGCACCATATAGCCGTACTTTTCCGATGGATAGGTCGGTTTGACACCCATCAGTGCCAAATCTGCTTTCGTTTCGTTGAGCAGATTCTCCAAATCGAGAATTCGTTCGAAAAATGCGGTGTCGACGTATGGATCCACAGGCAGAACAGCGACCGCATCATCCAGCGAGCTGTCCGTCATCGTATACAGATAAGCCGCCGCAAGCGCGATCGCCGGGAATGTGTCGCGACGCTCCGGTTCAACAATTAAAGGCACATCTTTTCCAAGCTGGTTCTCAAGCATTTCAACCTGGCCTTTACCGGTCGCGATCACCGTGGACTGACCGAGCCCTACTTCATTAAGTTGCCCAAACACGCGCTGTACCATTGATGACAGCTTTTTATCATGATCTTCAAGCACTCTCAGGAATTGTTTGGATCGTGCATCATTAGACAACGGCCACAATCTTTTACCTGAGCCGCCTGATAGTAAAACTAAACGCATAGTAATCTCTCCTCATGATCTTTCGTTCACATAGATAGTGGCGATTACCAAAGCCTATGTAAGAAAAATCGTTCTATTCTCTTTAGGGAATGTCTCCTTTTTATCTCATGGAGGGTATAAAATCTTAACTCTATTATGCCACTAAAAGGAAATAACGATCAATACGCATTGGCCAATTCGCCTATTTTTGTTGATCTGTGGATCCGCTTTGCCAGATACTTACCAGTTATGCTGTTCGCCATGTGACAGGCATTGAATTTCCCAATCACTCCTCCATACAATCCGCACAATTATTTCTACATCCATTATAGGTTTGTCTCCTTAATTCGCTTCCTCCTATTGCTAGCGCATCTTCATCCGCTATTAATTTTTTTGAACAAACCCTTGCATTTTTATTTTCTACTGGTTATAATATTTCTTGTTCTGATTCATTACCCCATGGCCAAGCGGTAAGGCAACGGATTCTGATTCCGTGATGCTCAGGTTCGAATCCTGATGGGGTAATCACACAAGAGCCCGAAATCTTTTTTACAAAGGATTTCGGGCTTTTTTATACTATAAGAAAGTATATAATTTTAAGGATCATAGTATAAGTGCAACTAAGTCTTCGTCTTCGCCAGAGGCTTGGCGAAGCCAAGTTTTCTAATAAATCATTTTGATCCTTAATTAAGTAACGCGGCCGGAATAAAATAAGCGGAGATTTTCCGGCTATTTGCATCCTGGCGCTTGTTTTACAGGTACATAAGGGTAATTTTTCCGCTTATGCACAGAAAAGCCCTCCATTTTCACGTTTTTCGATGCGATAAGCGGAATTTTTCCGTTTATTTCTCAGATTGGGCGCTAACCTGATCACCCCAATCGAATCTTATGATCTTATCGTCGTACCGGTAAGACAAAACGCTATATTTTCTTAACTTGTAAAGAAAGGCAGACAAGCTGCTGCCCTTCCTGCTTCAAAAAAATTAGACGTATTTATTAGGCTTCATGTTAGGATCGGGGCAGGCACCTTTACTACCAAACAGGCCTCGGTAAAACATGATGTCAAGTTCATGGTCAATTTTTTGCAACGACTGCGGGGTCATATTGAATTTTTCCATATGCTGCCGATTGCGGAAGTACTGAAAGAACATATCGATGTAGATAAAAACTGCTGTATCGCTCAAATCATCGGCAATGTAGCCGTCCTTACGCCCACGTGCAACGAATTGCTGCCAAAAATCGCTCTGGCTGTCAAAAAATAGCTCAAACTCATTATTGTCTTGAAAGATTTGGAAAATGAGTTCCGCCATCTCCGCATTTACACTACGATGCGCATGCTGAGAAAGCAGCTGCATCTGTTGCAAGATCTCCGGAAATGACAGCGTCGGGTCGTTCAAATAACCCATGAGTGTATCGTGAAACTTAGTCAGGATCCGCATAACAACTGCCTGTGACAGTTCATCCTTGCTTGAAAAATAGCTATAGAGGGTTGCTGATGAAATGCCAATCATTTGCGCTAAATCACGCATTTTTATCTCTTCCGGATCCGCTTTTAAATGCATTTTAGCGGCTGCCTCGAGAATACGCTCGCGCATCATGTCCTTTCGCTCACTTCGTTTCATTGTACATCCACACTTTCATGCTCGTTTTTTCATTATTCATTTTAAGAAAAAATGTTAATTTTGTCAAAAAACTAAAACGATGTTGACTTTTTGTTTTAGTTTTTTTATATTTAACTGTGTATTAAAAATAAAGGAGGAAACACATGGCCTTTCTCGAATTACATGATATTCACAAAGCATACTTTTTAGGTAAAGAGAAGTTTCCCGTATTGAAGGGCATTGACCTCCAACTGGAACGAGGCGAATTCGTTTCGATTTTAGGAGAATCCGGGGGCGGTAAATCAACCCTGATGAATATTATCGGCGGATTGGATCGTAAATTCACCGGTCAAGTAACTGTTGACGGAAAAGAATTGGATCATACCAAGGAGAAACAACTGGACAACTACCGCCGCCGCACGATTGGTTACATTTACCAATCGTACAATCTCATTAGTCATCTCAACATCGTTGAAAATGTTTTGGTTTCTTTAGATATGACGACGCTGAACAGCAGTCAGAGAAGAGAACGGGCTATCACGTTACTTAAAAAGGTTGGTCTAGGTCAACATTTAAAGAAACGCCCGAGTCAACTTTCCGGTGGTCAGAAACAGCGTGTGGCTATTGCGCGTGCGTTGGCAAGCGATCCTGAAATTATCATTGCGGACGAACCGACAGGCGCTTTGGACTCCAAGAACACCGCAGAGGTTCTCAAGCTTTTGGAGCAGATTGCGGAGGAAGGGAAACTGGTTATCGCCGTCACGCATTCCCAAGAGGTGGCCAATCACGGAACACGGATCGTCCATCTTACCGATGGAAAAATTGATGGCGACACGCGACTCAAACCAGCCTATGAAATGCCAACGGATGCTCATAACGATTTTCAGGCAAAGCCGCTCTCCTCAGGAGCAAGTTATAAGAATGCGTTTAAACACCTCACCTTTAATTTTTGGCGTAATTCACTCATCATGCTGGGTACAGCGATCGGTCTGTTCGCCGTTCTGCTCTTTAGCGGTCTAGGAAACGGGGTCAACGCTTTCATCCAGGATCAAATTAATTCAATGATCAATCCCAATTCGATTACTGTGATGAAAAACCCGACCGGAAAGAAAATGGGTAGCGCTGAACTGCAGCAGTCGATGCAGCAATTTGCGAATGACCCTTCTAAACTGCTGTTTAAAGACACTCAGGTTGAGCGTCTGCGCGATTTAAAGCATGTGGACAAGGTTGAACCGGGCTATCAGCTCAGCACGTACACTTTATCCTACAACAAAAAGAACTCGAGCAGCTCAGGGATTCAGACGTGGACGAAGGCATTCGCCGACGATACGGTTAAAACGGGGCATGCACCTGGGAACAACGAGATCGTGATCAGTAAGAACCAGGCGATTTCCCTTACCAGTGCCAAAACTTACAAACAGCTTCAGGGGAAAACAATCAAACTTACTTTGCAATGGATCAATACGAAAAACCAGCCGATTCAGATCACGGGCAAACTAAAGGTTGTCGGGTTCACAAACGGTGGACAGGCCAGCATTCCGGCGGTAACAAACTACCACACCATGCGTGAACTGATCGAGAAGAAGAACGGTGAGACAAAGGCAAACTTTATTTCCGTTAACGTTACCGAACCAACCTATGTAAAACAAGTTGCCAAGAAGATCCAAGGGTTAAAGGATAACGATAAATACGTTTATGGAGCCATTACCGTCGGCGATATATTAGACACGGTCAATCAATACGTCCAGATCGCCTCAATCGTTCTCGCGGCGATTGCCGGCATTTCGCTTGTGGTTTCCGCCCTCATGATCATCGTGACTATGTATATGTCGGTATCTGAGCGGACGAAAGAAATCGGCATCCTGCGCGCACTCGGTCAACGCAGGAAGGACATTCGCCGACTGTTTACCGCCGAATCAATCCTGATCGGCTTATTCTCGGCAGTTCTCGCCCTAATCTTTGCTTACGGATTCAGTGCACTGCTTAATCACCTGCTCTACGGTATCGTTAAATTCAACATGGTTCAGATTACAGTAGCGAACATTATTTCAACAATCATCATCGCTCTGGTGATCTCGTTTATCGCCGCACTGTTGCCGGCAAGACGCGCTTCACGACTGAATCCAATTGACGCGCTGTCTGCTGATTAAGTTAACGACCCGTTCACTCTTTCGAAATCTTCCTGATGGGAAGAAACAGGTGAATGTGAAATCGTTAGTATGACCATGACCCCAAAAAATTTTTTGGAAGAACAGAATAACGTGATAAAAAAGACGACTCGAATTCATTTTCTGAATTCTTGAGTCGTCTTTTTCTTGAGCTGGCTGTCCTTTACTCGTTCTTTATCCTGTTATTCGATTGACTAAATGATGCGCATCAGTCGATTAATATTTTTTTTGCTTTTATGCACTTTTTCATTCGTGATCGTAAAGAGGATTTTTTCTATCGATGTAATCGTTTTCAAAAACGGAAACAATTGGATAAATCCGGCATCACTCTACGATAACTTTTTCTAATCTTTTGACCTTAGCTTTATTTCTCTTGTATACCCAATTGGTGACCACGGGTGTTAATATGGCACTGATGATCACGGATGCTGCAATCTGCGGTGTCGCGATCGCAGCTATGCTCGCTAAGTTAGGATCTACATTGACCATCGCAGCGGGAGTAGCTACTGCGCTCGCCGCTGTGCTGTTAATCGCAGCACCCGCAACCCCGCTTCCTCCGGTAAGTTTATCTGAGAATATTCCAAAGATCCCGCCTATGAATACAACAATGAGACCTAAAAGGATACCAGATAATCCGCCTTCAACCAACTGTGAGAAATTCATATTGGCGCCAAGCACAAAACCTAAAATGATAATAATGGGTGTCACTCCGGCTGATAAGTGTTTTTTCAAAAAAGTACTTGAGTTCGCCAGAATCATTCCCAAGAATAGCGGAAGAATTGATCCTATGATTGCCCAAAAAGGAATGGAGGCTTGCCCATTTGCATTCAATGCGATCATTGTGACGGTCGGTCCTACTGATATGGTAGTCATAGCCACCGCGCCACGGTCAACTTCATCGCCAAATGTAGCAGTGATTCCAGAGTAGAGCGCATTATTGGCAACGGACATGGCGCCGATAATCGCAATGGACGATAACCCTAGAAAATTATTATCAAAAAATGAAGCGACCGCAAGGCCCAATAATACGGAAATAGCAATTTTCACAGAGATGATAACTCCACCACGATATAACGCCCTAGGAGCTTTGCCAAAGGATAACGTTGCGCCAATGAAAAACATGAATACTCCGACAAGCGGTGCTGTTCCATTAATAATTGCAGTGGTGAATCCTCCAATATCTAATACCTGAGGAACGATAGAATTAATGGTACAGCCAATAAACATTGGAATTACAATAGTATCACCAGGAATTTTAATCTTTTTAATTGATTCAAGTATCTGCATTTCTGTCCCTCCCCGCTGTCAAAATGGATTAACCGTCTAGCACGATTCCTCCATCCACATCTCCAATTTCACCGTTAACAAAGCTTGCTAGATTTGATGCAAAGAATAGGATCATTTGCGCGATCTCAACCGGTTCCGCTCTTCTTCCGAGTGGGATCATCGAAATTACTTTCTTCTTCTTGTCAGCATCTTCCGACAAAGCAGTCGTCATTGTCGTATTGGTATAAGAAGGGCATACCGCATTGCAATGGATGTTGTATTTTCCGCCTTCCTTGGCAACCGCCTTAGTTAAGCCATTGACACCTGCCTTACTCGATGCGTAGGCCGCGGTTCCTAACAATCCACCGCCGATTTTGCCGGCAACAGACGAAACATTAACAATTTTTCCGCCTTGATTTTCTTTAAAATGAGGGAAAAGTGCATGAATCGTAGTAAAAGTTCCAGTTAAATTAATTTGAATTACTTTTTGCCACTCCGCATCGCCTAAATCTTCAAATTTTTTCGTACTGACGATACCCGCACAGTTAACGAGGATGTCAATTTTCTTGTGATTTTTTAGAATGGCACTAATGACTTCTCGAATATTTTCAGGGTTGCTTAAGTCCATTTTGTAGAAAGACACTTGATCGCCCAACTCGGCAACGGTTTGTTTTGCGACAGCTTCATTGATATCGACAATTATTGCCTGACCGCCTCCACTAATAATTCCTTTAACAACTTCCTTGCCAATCCCTTGCGCTCCTCCGGTAACAATTGCAATTTCATCTGTGAATTTCATGATTGACCCTCTCCCTTGTGAACTATTTCACTTTTTAATTGATAATATAACCCGTTTGGTGAACTTCCCACCAACGTATGAAAACGATTTCATTTAATCCTATTAAAGCGCTTCCACATTTCTATATTATCCTCTTAATACATATTATGTCAAGAAAAACTTATATATCCATTATTCGTATTTTATAGAAAATAATAACCTATTTCCAATTTTGATTTCTCACATAATGGGCGTCACAGGAGTGATTTCTCTCGTAGCTAAATCTTATACCTCCACTGGCTCAAAACGGTCATAGGCAACCGAGGAGCTGCCTAAATCACTCTATCTGCGAACGTCTTCTGACAATCAACTGGAACGCTCCATGAGAGTCACACATCTGCAACGTTGATTCACATCCTTTTGCCTAGGCAAAGAACGCCCAGTCCTTACTTCCACCGGATGTGATGACTTTCGC
Organism: Sporolactobacillus nakayamae; assembly: GCF_900113325.1. GTDB lineage: Bacteria > Bacillota > Bacilli > Bacillales > Sporolactobacillaceae > Sporolactobacillus > Sporolactobacillus nakayamae. The sequence goes on from NZ_FOOY01000008.1 coordinate 75,443, forward strand.
GTTGCATACAGGACGTACTTTCACAGGATGTGATGACTTTCGCATTGCATACAGGACATATGCCTAATTAGCGAAAGTTCCTTACATACTTAAGCTCCTTTGCTCCAAATGCGGTTTTGAAGCATCAACCTTGTCTTGGACAGACATTTCTAGTTCACACTGGTAGGAAAGTATAAGAAAACATTTAAAGGAAACGAGTGTAAGCGGTCCGGAAAAACGCCGCGTCCTGCGGCTCACCGGACACTAGGCCGTCCATGGCCGTCGCAACTAAGTCTTCGCCTTCGCCAGGGGCTTGGCGAAGCCAAGTTTTCTAATAAATCATTTGGATCTTTAATTAAGTAACGCGGCCGGAATAAAATAAGCGGAGATTTTCCAGTTATCTGCATCATGGCGCTTGTTTCACAGGTAAATAAGGGTAATTATTCCGCCTATGCACAGAAATAACCTCCATTTTCACGTTTTTCGATGCGATAAGCGGAATTTTTCCGTCTATTTCTCAGATTGGGCGCTTACCTGATCGCCCAACCGAATCTTGTGACCTTATCGTCGTACCAGCAAGGCAAAACGATAAACTTTCTTAACCTGTAAAAAAGGGGTGCCTCAAAGCCCAGTTGGACTTATGGGACACCCTTTTTACTACTTTTTTTATTTCAACTGATTATTTTGTTCATATTGGCGGACGGCTTCCTTCGCAATCGGGTCATCAGCCCCAAGTCCGCTCACTTCTTCCAGAACGGCGACCACGCCCTTTTCCTTTAACTGCTGCTGCAGGTTCGCTGCCTCAGCATCTTCGGCTACATCAAATCGAAGGGCCGCCGCAATCACTTTGGCGAGATGCGTGAAGGACAAGCCGAGCTTTTCAGCTTCGCGCGCAGGTTTCACCAGTCGATCTTCCGGTCCGAGTTTGCGCAGTGGCGAACGTCCGACTCGAGTCACGTCATCGTTCAGCTTCGGATTCTGAAAACGATGCAGAATCTTTTCAATGTACTGTTCATGTACCTCCGGTTTAAATCCGTATTGCTTGATTAGGTACGCTCCGGTCTCCTCGATTGTCGCTTTCACATCCTGATAGATGTCGGGATCACGAAGCGCTTCATGGATCTTTTCTTTTCCCGCTTGATAACCGAGATACGCGGTCGTCGCATGACCTGTGTTGACGGTAAAAAGCTTACGTTCAATGTATGGAGCAAGATCCGGAACGATCTGCATGCCCTTCACTTCAGGCAGAGATTGATCGGTAGCGACGATCCATTCACGATAATCCTCAACGAGTACATCAAGCAATTCTTCATTGTGCTGAATCGGCACAATGCGATCCACTGCTGAGTTCAAGAAATAGACTTTGCCGTCAAGCTTCTCTATTGTTTTTTCGTCAAGCGCTTTCAGAACTTCCTTTTTCAAGAGATCTGTAGCGTTAATCTGATTTTCACAGGCAATCACATAGATTTTTTCATCCGTATGATTCAAGCGTTCGGTTAACCCTTTAGCGATCAGCGGCGCGATAAAAGGAAGCACCTTTGGTCCGATCGCCGTCGTCAGATAAACGGCCTTGCCAATCGCTTCAACGACTTTTTCCGGATTTGTCTTGCTGTTAATGCCTGCCACATTGTGAATCGTGATCGTTTCCTGATTCTCCGTCGCGGTTCTAACCTGATAGGTCTGCTTCTCGTTCAACGCGTCAATGATCTGTTCAGCAATATCGACAAAGCTGACATGGTATCCGGATTCCGCAAACAGCGCTCCAATGAAACCCCTTCCAATGTTACCTGCACCAAAATGTACGACTTCATTCATTATCCTCAGTCCTTTTATTTAAATTTTTGAATTAGAAATCGATAGAAAATAGCTTCCAATTTCGTTCGAATCATCGCTTCATTTGCAGAGGCGAAAATCAGGGTGCTTTCACGATCCTCCACGAGTGACGAACTGATCGTGCTGATCACCTCTTGAGCAATCGGATTCAACGGATCAGGCGCGATCATTAGCAAAAAGTTACTGACTTGACATTTGCCGCCATCCATAGAATCCAGTTCAAAATGATGATCAGAATACGCAATTTTAAAGCAAAGGTCACGCACCGACTCATCGCGGCAATGAAACAGCGCCATAGTCGTTCCCGGTATGGCAAGTCCCGCCATTTGTTCCCGTTCAATCAGTCTGCGATATACAGAATTGACATCGATGATGATCGATTGTTCAAATGCTGTACCCAGCAAATTAATAAGCACTGTATTCATTTTTTCCGCTTCATGAACCTGAATTACAGAAAAGTTCTTCATGATCGCTCGAATCGCCGTTTGCGCCTGATCCACATCATCCATCAGATGAGTCAGTGATCGCTGCACATCCGCTTCCCTGCGGAAACTGCTTCTTTCTGGAAGAAGAGCCGGAGCCGGTGTGCGTTCCGAGAGATGACGGGTCACATTTTCGATCGTCTCAACGTCTTCTTGGCTGAGCAGCGGATTGACAAACAGGCACGGGATTTTCTGCTTCGGCAGATGGACGGTGGACAAGATCAGATCAAAGGGCATCAAATCCATCTGCCCCATGTCATGAATTGAGGCGACCGTTACCGAATACAGTTCCGGCATTTCTTTTCTAAGCCGCGCCGCCAGCATTTTGGATGCACCAATTCCGGTTGGACAGACAACCAGTGCGCGAATACTCCGTCGTTGCTGTCGCTGCTCCAGTGCGGATCCAAAATGCAGCACAATATACGCAATCTCATCATCAGGAAATCGAATCTGTTTAAACACTTGACTCAACGCTTGTTTGGTAACATCAAACAACACCGGAAATTGATCTTTGATTTGACCGGTCAATGGATTAATTGAGGTCAAATCTTGCCTGATTCGGAATAGTGACGGCTCAAGATGCGCAAGCAATCCCTGAAATAATGAGAAATCACTAGTCAAATCAATCTTTAGTTGCTGCGAGACATGTTGAATCAATTTCTTAATCGCTTTACCCGTAATCACCTGATCAAAATAGATGGATTCGGCACTCTGCAGTCGTGATCCCTTGAGAAGCGTAACCATGAATGCCTTCTCCTGCTCGGGCAAATTAATCGACAACTGTTCAGATAGAACCGAACTGATTTTCTCAGCAAAAGGTGACGCTTCCATTTCATTGCTGCTTTGCCATTTTTGATCCTCAGCAACCTCGAGCGGACATCCTGCTTCATAGCGCTGCAATGCGATGCATACCTGGATAAGAAAGCTTACATAGTCGCTGTCGGCAAGTTCCGCATAGAGCGTCCCAATATTCTGCTCCATTGCCTGGTCAATTGTCATTAAGTAATTCGCTTTAAAATAGTGCAGGATGCGCTGCCCGGGATCTAATTCCTGGTGATTAATTTGAAAGATTGCCTCAATCAGATCTTCATTAAAGTAGAACAGGTAGAAATGGGCAAGCGCCGTTCGTTTTGATCGTTCAGATCCGATCATTTGAATACCTACGCCTCGTTTGCGATCAATAGTCACATCGAAGTCCTGAATCCAATCAGACAAGTCGTCAAGATAACCGCCTAAAGTCGTCGATGAACTATTAAGATCTTTCGCCAAAGGTCCGGTCTTCAAAGGATCATTGGCCTGCAATAATTTTAAAAACAGCAGCAGCTTCCGTTCTTTGGCTGAGAGATCCACAGGTTTTATTTTCGATAATTCCTGCACAAGTCCAAAAACAGCTTTATCAGGTCCTTGAATCTGCAAACTCTTATCTTCGTTCTGAATCAATCGTAAGCCAAGCGGCTTGAGTATCTTCTCTACATTTTTCAGATCACGGTGAACTGTACGTACACTGACCTGCAGATAAGTCGCCATGGACAAAGACGAATGCCTGCCGCTTGTTTTAATGAGCAGCTCAAGAATGGTTTTTTCTCTGTTGGTCATGAACATGTGATTCATCCGCCTTTTTTACTCAACCCTACCACAATAGCGAGCGTATCATCCAAAAATTGCACTTACGAATTTTGCGCAACAGCGTCATTAATGACAGCCAACAAATTGTCAACAGATTGTGCTCGAACCATCTCGCCAACGTTGATCACATCTGAGCACGCTACCGCAATTTTCGATAAAATCTCGAGATGACTGTTGTTCTTTCCGGCAATACCGAATACAAGCCGTACCTTATTTCCGTCAAAATCAACGCTGTTTGGAATTTGAACAATCACGATACCTGAATTCAGTACTTCTTGCTTCACTTCTTCTGTACCATGAGGAATGGCAATTTCATTACCCATATACGTAGACATCATCTTATCGCGTGCAATCATCCCTTCGATATAGGACGGTTTTACGTAGCCGCTGTCAACGAGTTTTTGCCCTGCAAAACGAATAGCTTCTTCCTTAGTCTTAAATGTTTGATTAATGAACACATTTTCCTTTCGAAGGATATCCCCATTGACAAATGCTGTTGGTTTCGTTTTTTCCGGTGCTGCAGGTTCAATCTTTCCTTCCTTGCTCAATTGATTAAGCAGAAGATCGTATTCCGGGCTGCTCAGAAAATTATCGACGGACACATGATAAGCATTAGGCGCCTTGTCTCTGGCTCTTGGAGTCAATTCAGATTGGGTAACCACGATCTGCGCATCACTTGGAATGGAGCTTACTGCGGCGTTCGTCACATAAACATCCAATCCCGCGGCTTTTACTTTTTTTCTCAGCAGAGAGGCTCCCATCGCGCTGGAACCCATACCTGCGTCACAAGCAAAAACAATTTTCTTAACCGCTTGAGGATCAAAGCCCTCTGCATTGGTGAGCACGCCGGATACACTGCTCTTCTTGCCTTTCATACCTTCCATCTTTTTCGTTGCTTCTTCTAGATTTCCATTGCCTGCTTTGTCAGTTTTCAGAATCAAGCTTGAAACAGCAAAGGACACCGCGGTTGCCACAAATACATCAGCAATATTCGCTGCGAAGCTACTAAACGATTTTGGCGTCACGGCCAGCATCGCAATAAAGCTGCCAGGAGATGCCGGTCCGACAAGTCCGCCTTTCAACGTAACTAAGGTAAAGATCCCACTCATGCCGCCGGCAATAGTCGCTACAATTAAAAGCGGTTTCATTAGAATGTAAGGGAAATAGATTTCATGAATCCCACCGAAGAAGTGGATGATGGCCGCACCAGGTGCCGACTTTTTCGCATTGCCTTTGCCAAAGAAGCTATAGGCAAGCAACACACCCAAGCCGGGACCAGGGTTTGCTTCAAGAAAGAAGAGCATTGATTTTCCATATTCACGCGCCTGTTCAACTGCAATTGGCGTCAGCACACCATGGTTGATCGCGTTATTCAAAAACAGAACTTTACCTGGTTCGATAAAGAGACTGGCAAGAGGCAGCAGACCGGCATTAACAAGCCATTCCACACCTGCGGCCAGTACGCCGCTGACCGCATCAACAACCGGACCAATTCCTAGAAATGCAATCACGGCAAGCACTGCGCCGAGGATTCCTGCTGAAAAATTATCAACAAGCATTTCAAAACCTGTTTTTACTTTGCCCTCAATTGATTTATCGAATTTTTTAATGGTGTAACCGCCAAGCGGTCCCATAATCATCGCGCCAAGAAACATCGGAATATCGGTTCCGACAATAACTCCGGCCGTGGCGATTGCTCCAACAACTCCGCCTCGATGACCAAACACAATTTTTCCGCCTGAGTAACCAATAATAATTGGGAGCAGATACTTTACAAGTGGATCAACCATTGTGGCAAGTTCTTTATTTGGCCACCAACCTGTTGGGATAAAAAGTGCCGTAATCAATCCCCATGCAATAAAAGCAGGCATATTTGGCAAGATCATAGAACTCAGGAAATTACCAAACTTTTGAACTTTTACTTTAATACTTGAGCCTCCGGACATGATTCCTTCCTCCTTCAATCGTTTATGTCACGTTGCTTTTAACATGGCAGGTAGTTTCAGGTAAGATAGATCATTAAATAAAACGCTTACATTTTTCTAAAAGCTCCTGTCCGCTATCTCTTACTCTTCTATTATAGTGAGTTGTCGTTCACTAAAACAACACATACTAAAGCCATTTTTGCCAGCCCATTGTGACAAAACTGGCTCAATGCATTCAAATGGCATAAGGGCAAGGCTCATTGCCCCGTTCAGTAATCGCCAAGTTCTCCTATATCATTCATGGTGACGATATAAGCGCCCGGACGCAGCAGCTGCATCAGTCGTTTCATTTGCCGGGTCGGTAGCGAAACGCAGCCCGCGGTCGGCCCATTCCCAGAGCAGTGCACAAAAAAGCCGGAACCTGCATAGGGGACACGTTCCATATTATAATTGATGACAATTCCGTAGCGGTATAATTCCGGAAAATCGGCCATGTGTTCACTTGGCGCTTTAAATGTTTCGCCTTCTTGCCATGTATTGTATTGCGGGTCTGCTCCATCTTCAACCCACCATGAGCGCGGTGTGATCATGCGAAATGGAAGTTCTGAACCCGGATTTCCCGTACCGAAAGCGAATCCAAGCGGGTAAGCACCTTGAGGTGTGGTTTGCAATCCTTCATGCGTCGGCCCTACACCGTTTGTACCGACAAATCCTTCCGTCGATAATTGCAACTTCCAATCGTGATCGACTTTTTCCAGAAGCATGACCGTTGCGCGATTCCCATTAGCGATCACCGCGACTACTTGATCCGTTTTCTGCGATAGCTTTGTTTTGGGTAACCGTGCAGCAAATGTTTCTCTTACGCTTCGATTCATTATTGCCAACTCCCACTATGGCTGATTGTCCTATATATGAACTTATTCTATCATGGAACAATCAAAAGAACAGACCACTCCAGAGAAAAAACGACAACAAAAAAACGACACAGCGCCGCGTGAGCAAACGTTGTGCCGTTTTCAATTAGGCTTGTTTCTTAATTACTTCTCCAGTTCGGCCGGTTTCCTGATCTGCCGGAAGCAAACGTACCGACTGAATCAGCTCGTCAAGCTTGCTTTCGATGCGATGCAAGAGAAAAAAGGTGACAACAGCCGGAAAACCAACGTCCTTAACCATGGATAACCACACCTCCATGAACAAACCTCCTTCCTTTTCTCGGTATAAAATCAAGGCCGAAGAGAAGAATTGCTGATTCTCTCCGGCCTCGTTTCATCCGTTTATTCGCCCAGTTCGATTGCTGTCGTGTTATTTTCGGAAATTCGCGCGGACTTAACAGCTGTTAAATCCCCGCCCAATGAATGGAAAACATTTTCCGAAATAATGGTCGTCATCGCGTCCTTAATCGCGACAGGATCCGCAGGCTCGATCGGATCATTAAGTGATAGCGTCACACTTTTACCCTCAGCGTTTAAGAAAACAAGATTCAGTTTCTTCATCTCCTCGTCCCTCCTTTCTTTTTACTCGCCGCCCTTAGACAATCATCCGATAATTTCAGACGTGTCATTGCGCTCGACGGAAGAGAGCGCGTGCTGCTGCAATGGCGCAAGTTTCTGCGCGATTGCCAGCAAACCATCCTGTGAAGCTGCCGGCTTGATGTTTCTGAACGACTTGGTAAGCAGAATTTGCTCGCCCTTTTCATCCAGACCGCCGTTCAGATTCATTACAAAAACCGATGCTGTGATTGTGCTGGTTGCCATCTTGATCACCTCCTACATGTAATAAGTAGGAACCTGCTGAAAAATTTGGTGAAGTCCGTACGAACAAGTCTGAATGAAAGCAATGGGTTATGAAGCGAGCGTTCGATTAATACGTGGATTTTACACCTTATGGGACGCCAAAGCCTAAAATTAAGATATGAATATATGAGCGCCCGAGTCCTCACTATGTAGTGAAAAACCTGGGCTATGAATGAAAAAAGATGACTGAATCTCGGACTTTATGAAGTTACTCAAGCCTGCTGCTCTATTTAGCCATGTGAGAAACTTTCCAGTGCCAGCAGAATCTTTCAAAAAAGCCAGTCACAGCCCGGTCATTAGCTGTCACCTGTTTGGAGCTCTAATCAATCTTGTAACTAGAGCGGCACTTGAGAAGTTCGCGATCAACTGGGATATTCACAGGCGTCCTCGCGCTTTCGTGCTTGGTTTCGAACTTTTTATCTGTGAAACACAAACCTTAGATTAGCGATTTATTCAACAGGTTATTATGCTTGAACAGATACTCCGGCTGTGCGTTCTTGAATAAAAGAATAGTGCCCGTTCGTCTTACTTAATCAAATTTGGCGAGAGTAAATAAGCGGAGAATTTCCGGTTATTTGCATCATGGCGCTTGTTTCACCGGTAAATAAGGGTAATTTTTCCGGTTATACACAGAAAAACCCTCCATTTTTGCGTTATTCAATTCGATAAGCGGAATTTCTCCGTCTATTTAAGCAATTTTTTCGTTCATTTTCTAATTAAGCGGAATTTTTCCGCCTATTTTTCAGATTTGGCGCTAACCTGATCGCCCAACGGAATCTTATGACTTATCATCGTACCAGCATAGCAAGGCACAGCCCGGTCCTTAATCTCCAGCCATGTGTGATGGTTTTGTGTCTTTTCAGTGCTGAATCGTCGCTTCGGTCGCTTGCGAATGATCCGGGAGTCTCCTCAAACAAACGAATTTCTACGGGGGCTCGTTCGCTGGTGCCCGTACATCTCCGCTTTCTTAACTAAAAAAAACCACCCGATAATCCGGATGGCATTTAAAGAACCTATTTAATGTAGCAAGGCATATACTTGATCTGCATCTGTCGCTGTATTCAGCGCGGTTACCACACGTTGATCGACCAATTTCTGCGCCGTGTCCGATAGGTAGTGCAGATGCGCTTCACTGCCTTTTGGCGGGATTAAAAAGGCGATGACAAAGGTTACCGGTTTTTTGTCAAAGGTTTGCCAATCCGTGATGGGTTCTTCAAGTTTCACTGCCAGCATCGCCGCTTTTTTAATTGTCTCAGACTGTGCATGTGGAATGGCAAAGCCGTTTTCCATACCCGTTGAACTCTGTTCTTCGCGTTTCCGAAATGCTTCGACTAATCGTTCCTGATCGCTCACAATGCCTTTATCTTGCATTTTTTCAGCAATAAATCGGAACAACTCATCTTTCGTTTGAATACCCTTTTCAAAATAAATGTTTCCTTTGTCCAAAAGTGTATCTTGAGCGATGGTCGGAGCAGCTTGGGCGGTTCCTACAGTTGCCTGGACAACCGTATTCGTTTCTTCCGCTTTCAAATTTTTAGTATAGCGATGTTTCTGATCGATAGCGATCAGATAACCTGACACTAACGCTCCGGCGAGAATTGCCAAAACCCAGAGCAGCGGATGGGTCACAATCGGCAGCACGATAAATCCGCCGTGAGGTGCCGGTACCTGAACCTTCATATAATAGGTTAGAATCGCAGCGATCGATGAACCGACCATCAATGATGGGATGACAGTAAACGGACTCTTCGCCGCAAATGGAATCGCGCCTTCAGTAATATGTGTGGAGCCAAGCAGAAAGTTGACATAGCCGGCGTTACGTTCTTCTTTTTGAAAATACTTACCGGCAAACAGAACTGCAAAACCAGTCGCAATCGGTGGCGCGATGCATGCGGCAGAGACGCCGGCCATGAAATAGAAATTCCCTTGACCAAGCAGTGCGACCCCAGTTACATAGGCTGCCTTGTTTACCGGACCGCCCATATCAAACGCGCACATGATACCGACAATCAATCCGAGCACAAGAGGACTTTGATTCTGCATATTGCTTAGGAATTGCATCATACCTTCATTTATTGCTGTCATTGGCGAAGACAGTAAAATCATTGCGTACCCACCAATGAGACCGCCCAGCACCGGAAGAAGAAAAATTGATTTCAGACCATCTAGTTGTTTCGGCAATCCCTTCAAGCCTTTTTCAAGCAGCAGAATCAGATAACCGGACAAAAAGCCGCTGACAATACCGCCAAGGAAACCGGTTCCATTTGTGAACGCGATCATACCGGTGATAAATCCAATCACAAGACCGGAGCGTTTTCCGATCGCTTGGGCGATGTATGCCGACAGAATCGGTACCATTAATCCCAGCCCTACTTTGCCGATCGCGTTCAGATTGGCTGCGAACACATTATATTCATTGCTTTTCGGGTCTGCCGAATTGATTCCGAACATGAAGGAAATGGCGAGCAGCACACCACCGGCAACAACTACGGGAAGCATGTGAGAAACGCCGTTCATCAAGTAAACATACAGTTTGTGTGCAACCGATTCTTTATCAACACTTACGGTCGCACCGCTTCCGCTCGGAGTATGCCCGTTTTTGAACAGAGGTACGGAACCGTTTACAATTTCATCAATTAATTTTTCCGGTTCTTTAATTCCTTTCGTTACCGAAACCTTGATCACACGTTTACCCGCAAAGCGATCTTCGTCAACATCCTTATCAGCGGCGATAATCACGCCGTCCGCTTCTGCAATTTCCTTTGGTGTCAAGCCGTTTTCAATACCCGCTTGTCCATGCGTTTCCACTTTTATCTCAATACCTTTTGCCTTTGCCGCATCTTCAAGCGCTTTCTTAGCCATGAACGTATGCGCAATTCCTGTCGGACAACCTGTTGCCGCAATAATTTTTGTCATGATTCTTCTGCCCCCTTCAAATGTGTCGTAAGTTTAATTTGTTTCATTAATTCCGGAACATCAGTTAAATCGCTGAGTCCTGCGGTAAATGCCGTTGAAGATCCCGCCGCCGTCGCATAAACCAGCGCGTCTTCCAGGCTTTTGTTTTTGAGCCTGGAACCAATAAAGGTACCGAGCAGCGTGTCGCCGGCGCAGGCAGTATTGACTACTTCGCCCTTAGGAGCTGTGGTGAACAGTATATGTTCCTTATCCACATACATCGTGCCCTTCTCCCCTCGAGAAACCAAGATTCGCTGTGCCCCTTTTTTCAGTAACTTTTCTGCCGCTTCAATCAGCTGCGCTTCACTATTAAAAGAGTCAGGCTTTACACCCAGCCATGCCGCCAACTCCTCATCACTCGGCTTGATTAGGTAGGGATGATCTTCAAGGCAACTCAGCAGCGCATTCGAGCTGACGTCAAGAATCAATTGAAATCCTTTTTGCACTGACAATTGAGAAATTCTTTTCAAAATCGAATCATCGACGCCTCTCGGCAGACTGCCTGACACGAACAGCATATCCTTGCCGGTAAGCTTACTGATTTTATCAATCAATTGCGCTTGCGCGGCCAAACTGATCGCCGGTCCGCGATTCACCGCTTTATATTCCGCGGCGCCTGCTTTTATAAACGTATTAATGCGTGTGATACCATCGATTATGACGAAGTCGGTCGCAATACCGGTCTGATTCAGTTCATCATCAATATACGTACCTGTAAACCCACCTAAGAATCCGGTAGCTACACTGTCAATCCCCATTTTTTTCAGCATAAATGATATATTGATCGTTTTCCCGTTTGCCTGGTAATCTTCGAAAACACTTCGATTAACCACATGAGGTTCAAAACTGTTAAACTCAGTAAACAGATCAATTGCCGGATTCATCGTGCATGTATAGATCACGGATTATCCCTCACTTTCACTTGCATCTTCTCTACTTTTTCATTATGCCATGATTGTTTATGAAAATGTTTTCGAAAAAGGATATAATCAATGTAAAGGTTTTCAAATTGGAGGTCAAGATGGACTTTACTTTTTTCGAACGCGTCAATCAGTATTTCGAAACACTCAGTGACAGCGAAAAGTTTCTGCTCCGCTATATTCAGGAGCATTTGAATGACATGCCGAAAATTTCAATCGTCCGTTTAAGCGAGAATGCCAACGTGTCGACAGCGACGATTGTCCGCACAATGAAGAAGCTTGGCTATGAAGGTTTTACGTCCTTCAAGATCCGTCTGAAGGACGAGCATCGGCTTGCTCCCGAGTTTTCCGTTGTCGAAAAAGTCGATAATAAAATTAAAGAAGCCATGCTTAAGAATGAACAGGAAGTCACCAAAACGATACAAATGCTTGATCGCGGTACGATTGAAGATGTATTGCAGAAAATCATTTACTCAAGAAAAATTGTGCTGTTCGCCCGCGGCTTTTCTGAACTGATCGCCAAAGAGATGACCGTTAAATTTCAGCTCACCGGCAAGTATTGTGAAATGCATGACGATCCGAACATCATCACGACGATCAGCAAGCGAATAGATAAGAAAGATCTCGTTATCTTCATCTCACTCAATGGACGTACCGAAGAATTGGTACAGGCAGCGAAGAACTGCAAGGCAAACGGAGTCAGCACAATCACACTGACCGCCAATCGTGAGAGTCCGCTTTACACCTTGTCCGAACTCACGCTCGTCGGCTACAAGTCGAAGGTATCCTATTTCCCGGATTACGAAGTGCGCTCGCGGCTCCCGCTGCAGGTCATGGCGCGCATTATTCTGGATGCCTACGCCATACGCACGCGTTCCTGATTGCTTGTGCGGAACTGTGCGTGACCACGCATGATAAATACGGATGCGCGCATCACAAATGCGGGGTGTGTTACGCTTTTTCGTATTAGAATAGAAGAAAAGGTCGTCGATGTGCGATCAATGATTGGAAGATATCTAATGAAGAGAAGTAATTGGGTACTCTTGGTTTTGGCAATCGTACTCCCGCTCGTTATTCTGATCAATCTCTTTGTTTATAACGATATTGTCGCACCCATTCTCATAGGCTTGCTCATCTTTGCGTCCGGATGTTTCTTTAACTATTTAAATAGAAAGAGGTTGCTGAAAAAAAGACGCTGATGAGCACCTGTGTAGTGACAAATCTTTTTGTTCCACAATTAGTTATTCGCATCGTGCAGCGCTATGGTAAACTAATAAAGACTATTGATTCGCGGCTTTCGTCATTGATTGCTCCGACAATCGCGAGTAGCCATCACACACATCTGGAGGTTTGATTCAATGAAGAAGCAAATCGCATCAAACGCTGCACCAAAAGCAGTCGGCCCTTACTCTCAAGGAGTCCAAGCTGGCGACTTTCTGTTCGCATCCGGACAGATTCCGCTCGACCCGGCAACTGGAGAAATCGTCGACGGCGGCATTGAGTTACAAGCCGAACGCGTTTTTCTAAATCTGCAGGCCGTATTGAATGAGGCAGACCTCGACTTTTCAAATGTCGTAAGCGCCACGGTCTACCTTGCGGACATTAATGACTTTGCAACTGTAAACGGCATTTACTCAAATTATTTCACAGGAGAAATCCTCCCGGCACGTTGCGCGTTCCAAGTAGCTGCCCTGCCCAAGCAATCGAAGCTCGAAATTTCTTGTGTCGCATATAAGGGGTAAATAACAAGCCTGAACGCGAAGAATGATGCGTTCAGGCTTGTTTTGTGCTGGAAATTAGAAACCTTCCGGATCATTATTGTTTCGTCTGTTTTCATTCAGAGCGTCGATCTTCTCCATTTCATCAGCAGACAGCTTAAAGTCAAAAATGTCGACATTGCTTATCGCATGTTCCGGGTTGGTGGATCTAGGAATAGTGATGATACCGTGCTGCACATGCCACCGCAAAATCACCTGTGCCGCAGTTTTATCATGAGCTTCAGCGATATTCATTATCGACGGATTCTTCAGCACAGTCCCTGTTCCAAGCGGTGAATACCCTTCAACCTGAATATTCTGCTCCGCGCAATAGACTCGTAAAGGGGCTTGAGACAGAAGCGGGTGAAACTCAATTTGATTAATTGCCGGCCGAATCTTTGCATCCTCCAACAATTCCTCAATATGATGCGGATTAAAATTACTCACGCCAATCGCTCGTACTTTGCCTTGCCGATAAAGGTGCTCCATCGCTCGCCATGAATCTTTAAACTTCCCGGTAACCGGCCAATGAATGAGATAAAGATCCAGATAATCAAGTCCCAAGGTCTTTAAGCTCTTGTCAAAAGCCTTGAGCGTCTCTTCATATCCCTGATCATCATTCCTAAGCTTCGTTGTGATAAAGAGCTTGTGCCTGTTCATTTCCGATTTCCTGATTGCCTCCCCAACAAGATCTTCATTTTTGTAATGTTCGGCAGTGTCAATCATCCTGTACCCAGCCTTTAAAGCGGTTGATACAGACGTAATCACGTCCCTCCCGCGAACATGCCAAGTTCCAAAACCTACCCCCGGCATTTGAACGCCGTTATTCAATGTCACTTTTTCACCCAGAGAATTAATCATCATAATCCTTCTTTCCCATACAGTAGTCAGTCTTTTGATTTATCAATCATTTGTTTAATGGAGAATACCTTCTTTGGGTACTACATTGAACGCCTGTGCAAGATCTTTTAATTGACTGTCCGTTATTTGAGCGCGAACATTTCGGTAGGTTAGCATATAGATTTGCGCCGCTTTTTCAACTGTTTCAATGAGACCATAGGCATCGTCAAAAGTCTCTCCAGACGCCAATATGCCATGATGAGGCCAAAGTACAATTCGTGAATGCCGCATTTTCTCAGCGGTTGCTTCAGCGATATTGCGATTCCCGCATACCATCCATGGGATAACACTGACACCATCCGGAAACACGATCAGGCATTCACTGATAATTCCCCAGAGTGTACGTGTCAGTTCATTTTCATTAAGTGAATGAACAAAGGTCATCGCAGAAATATTCGTCGCGTGATTATGCAAAATCACCTTATGATTTGGGTTCTGTGCTAAGCGCACACTATGTGAAAGTAAATGGGTTGGAAATTCGCTTGTCGGACCTCTTCCCGCCTCAAATCCCCAAAGCACATCAATCGAATCGCCGCTCTCTTTCAACCGAACAATTCCTAATTCTTCACTTGGACGCTTTTCAACATTTTTAAAGAAACTACCTGTGGCAGTGACTAAGAATACTTTTCCAACCAAATTTTCAGGTACTTCTCCAAATCCGTTGAACGGTATCTCCTTCGCAACATGATCCGGATCAAGATAAGGCCTTAACTCATCCTCATCAATAATGTAACTAATGTTCCCTCCATTACGTTCATCCCAGCCGTGCGACCACATTATTGATGCCAGCTCTGTCATTTCTTTAACAAAATTTGCCTCTACTATGCTTTTCGATGCTATGGTCATAGCTAATACTTCCTCTCATTAATTAATAAAATAGTATCTATTCATAACATCATCGCCGATATTGTAACCGTTTTCACACGATAGAACCGTTCACTTAGTTCTCTACCTAAAAGCTTTTCCCAACATAGTCAATGTTAAAATCTTTCCCGTCATAGACAATCTTAGTTAGACTTGCATTGGGGATAACATCTACTTTGATCTGTTCGTTTGAAAGAAAAAAAACAAGGCAGCTGATAAATAATCCATGACTAACAGCCAAGATGTCATTAGAAGGAGCGGATGTGAATATCTCTAATAGACGATGTATCCTTTTTTTTACATCACTATAATTTTCAGCAGCATGAAAGGTGTCACGTTTTTTTAAACCCTCCAATACAAGTATCTTCTGCCAGTCTGGATAATCGGAATTAAACTGGGGTAGATTTACGGCGGTTCCCGATTTATTCCACATCAGGTGGGAATTCATTCCTTCAAATGAACCAAAGGATACTTCTCTCAGTTCTTCGATCTCACTTAGCATGCTCATGGATAAATCGCTGCCCTTTAAAATGAGCTTGGCAGTGTGCTTTGCTCTGGTGAGGTCACTCGTATAAACAGTGTTAATCGTTATGTTATTTTGCTTCAAGGCTTTTCCTAATGACCGTGCTTCCTCTTCACCTTTAATAGTGAGTGGCGAATCCGCACAACCCTGAGCAATATTAAGCAAGTTGAAAAATGTTTCTCCGTGCCTAACCAAGTAAATCCTCTTCATCTCCATCACCCCCCTTGTTATCATTCAAATAGAGTATATAGTTGCATGGCTGTTCGTACATCACATCGTTTGTGAAAGCGTTAACATTTTATTGTGATGAAATGCAGATGCTGTACCCATATAATTAAATTTGCAAAGGAGGTGAAAACGATTGATCATCTTAGACCGTGAGATTACAAATCTTATACTTGTTCAGAAACACCTGAGCGTAGAGGAAATTGCCAACCACTTATCCACAGAAAAAGACAGAGTCCTTGAACGTATTCATTTAATCAGCGAACAGCTTCCTCATGAATCCATTGAAGTAGTTAACGGGGAAGTGAAAGTATCTGAAAAATGTGTCGATGAGTTATATGCATCATTGGTCGGCAATTTATCGTCAAATTCAAATGAATATGAAGTCGATCTAAGAAAAAATTTAATCAAACTCGAATTAATCGTCCGCAACAATCATCACACATTGCAGACACTATCTGATTTGTTTTATGTAAGCAAAAATACAGTATTTTCAGATATGAAGTATTTAAAAGAAGAACTAAAAAATTTGAATCTTCATGTAACCTATTTGAGAAAAGATGGTTATCAAATCAATGGTCCGGAATATTTAATTCGAAATCATTTGGTTCAACTCATAAATGAGTTATTAAAAACAGCTTATGGACGATCTTGCCTCATTGATCGATTCGATATTAATAAGGAAATGGTATCCCGAATCAAACAAAAATTAGAATCTATTGAAGAAGAAATAATGATTCGCCTTACCGATGAGCAGATTGAAAATTTACCAATTATTCTATCGATTTTATTGCAACGCGTTCAGAACTTCCCTAGGGCTTGGAGTTTTAAAGTGGAGAGATATGATATTAGAAACACTTTAGAATTTCCAGTCATCAAAAAACAGTTCAGAGAATTTCCCTTTCTTAAAGATGTTGATCTATTGTATCTGTCCTTACACATTCTTTCATCGAATCGAATTGAATCAGCACTTGATTTTGCTGATAGCGAAGAAATAAGTAGTTCGGTAAATCAATTCATCACACTATTAAAGGAAAAGTTAGCCATTGATTTTGTAAAAGAGACTGATTTTAAGTCTAAGATTATGCTGCATATTCAGCCGGCAATTTTCAGAAATATTTTAGGCTTTCGTGTAAATAATCCGCTAACTGAACGGTTCATAAAAGAACATTATTATGTCTTTAAAGCAGTTACACATGCATCAAGAAAATCATTTGGAACAATCCTTGAACATGATTTTTCGGATGAAGAAATTGTCTACCTTTCAATGATTGTACTGGGGTGGATGTATCAAACAGATGAAGATTCTTCAGCCTACTATAAGGCCGTTGTCTTGTGCTTTAATGGCACATCGGTTTCAAAGCTATTGCTCGAAAACTTAAAAGACATGTTTCCTGATATTGAATTTATCGGTGCATTTTCTTTTCGACAATTTGAACAAATGAATCTGGAGCCAGACTTTATTTTCACAACAGTTCCAATGAAAAGTCGTATTACTACCATTATTGTTCCACCTTTTCTCGAGCCGGACAGCCGAAAACAATTGAGAAAAGTTGTTTCCAAGTTACTTAGTCAAGACCCAAAGCGAAAGGCTAAAGGTATTGTTTTTGCCATAAAAGATCTCATTCCTGAGGATAAACGAGAACTTGCTGAGCTTGCACTTAAATCCTTTTTTGATAAAGAGGAAGAAAAACGCCCGATTTATCGTGAACGGATAAGCTTAACCGAAGAAAATATTTCAGTAATTGATTCCCCCGTTTCCTGGGAGAACTGTGTCGACATAGCCTTTAAACCCATTATTAATAGAAAAAGTATCGAAAATGATTACATTGACAAATGTAAGTCTATATTTTATTCCAATTACCGCCAAATGCTTATTGGTCCGGAAGTCTACCTGCCGCATGCTGCTGTGTCAAAGGAATCCGCCGATATTCAGATCACTATTTTCAAGCGAGCGGTGACAAATCCAGACGGTCATTCATTTAAGATTATGGTTGCTCTTGTACCAGAAAAAACAAACGCCCATGTGCCTTTGCTATTAAAGCTTAATGATGTCTTCTTGGAAAGGGGGCGTATTGAAGCAATAATCGCTTGCAAGTCAAGGAAAGATATTCTAAATCTACTTGAAGGGGGGTGAACATAGTGAATTACAGCAATCTATTTCAAAAGGATCTCATTGTCCTCAACGCTGACTATCAAGACCAAAAAGATCTCTTCAATTCAAATTTTAAAAGTCTGCACGACAAAGGATTAGTCAATGCATCTTATTGCGCTGCTCTAACAGAAAGAGAATCGCTTTATCCGACAGGCTTAGCGAATGACAAGATTCAGTTTGCTATACCGCATACTGATGTGACGCATGTAAATCACCCCTTTGTCCAAGTCGTTCGACTAAAAAAACCGATCCGCTTTGCTCATATGGGCATGTCGGATCGACAAGTTGATGCGGAAATCGTCTTTATGCTCGGCATTAAAGATCCAAAAGGTCAGGTCGGATTACTCTCGGAAATTATGTCCTGCTTCAATGATCAGTCTTTCATTGATCATGTAAGAACGATCAATGATTCGCAACAAATGGAAAATTACTTGAAAGATAAATTTGGGAGGTAGTCAAAATGAAACGAGTTATTGTCGCGTGTGGTTCCGGTGTCGCAACAAGCCAAACAGTTGCTTCAAAGGTAAAACGTATTTTGTCTGAGAAAAAGATAAGTGCAGAAGTGGAGGCTGTAGATATTAAATCGCTTGATCATTTGATTAAGCACTGTGATGTCTACGTTGCCATCACAAAGCCAAAGAAAGCATATGGAATTCCAACCTTAAATGGTATTGCTTTTCTTACAGGTATGGGAATGGACGCAGAGGTTGAAAAACTGATCGCAGCATTAAAATAACAACCAACTACCAACTATGAAAAGGAAGTGAACAGAATGGATGTTCTAACTAATATTGTTCAATATGTACTCAATTTAGGTGCGTCAGTATTTGTACCAATTATTATGCTGATCATTGGTATCTGTGCGCGAATGAAATTCAAAGATGCAATTAGTGCAGCCATCATTTTCGGTGTCGCCTTTGCCGGAATGAATTTAGTCGTTGGATTCATGCTCGATTCGATTAGTCCCGCGGCTCAAGCATTCGCTAAGAATACGGGAATCGCGCTCACTGCTGTTGATGGTGGCTGGACCACCGGTGCATCAATCACATGGGCATGGCCACTTGCCTTTCTCATCTTTCCAATCACGATTGGCGTTAACATTGTCATGTTAGCCTTAAAATGGACGAAAACGCTGAATGTTGATATGTGGAACGTTTGGGGGAAAGCCTTTACAGCAATCATGGTCTCGTATATCTCCGGAAATGTCTATCTCGGTTTTGTTGTCGTTGTCATTCAGATCATTATTGAACTAAAAATCGGTGATATTTGGGGAAAAGAAATTGAAGAATTGACTGGAATTCCTGGTGTTACTGTACCACACCATATGACAATCATTGCCAGCTTGCTCTACCCGATTAATCAATTAATGGATAAGATTCCACTGTTCAATAAGAAAATGGATGCTGATGCGCTGAAGGAAAAGTTAGGCGTTTTTGCAGAAAATCATGTCATGGGCGCAATTGTTGGCTTCCTTCTAGGACTTGTTGCCGGATATGGGGTATCCAAATCCTTAATTCTCGCGGTTCAGGCTGCAACAGCGCTAACACTT
The DNA here is from genome assembly GCF_900113325.1 of Sporolactobacillus nakayamae. GTDB lineage: Bacteria > Bacillota > Bacilli > Bacillales > Sporolactobacillaceae > Sporolactobacillus > Sporolactobacillus nakayamae. The sequence continues at coordinate 94,929 of NZ_FOOY01000008.1, forward strand.
TTCCCTATGGTTTCCAAGCTTTTTATGCAAGCGCTATCGCCAATTTCAGAAGCGATTTCAGAATTTATGCGAAAGCATTTCAATAACCGAGAAATTCTAATTGGGCTCGATTGGCCAATCTTAGCAGGACGAAACGAACTTTGGGTAACCGCTATTTTGCTCATCCCAGTTGAACTATTATTTGCCGTCATTCTTCCGGGTAATAAAGTGCTCCCATTCGGCGGAATCATTAATCTGTCGATCGTCGTAGCAGTTGTATTGCTAGCCCGTGGAAATCTGCTTCGTATGGTCGTCTACGGAATCATTACAACGCCGGTGTTCTTATACCTAGCAACCTTTTTTGCGCCATATATGACACGATTGGCCCAAGAAACTCACGCTGTTAAAGTACCTGCCGGCAGCATGCTTACTTGGAGCACGATGGAAAATGGTGAATTCAAATTCGCTTTTTCTGAAGCGATGGCTGGAAAATGGTGGGGAATGCTCTTAGCCGTTGTTTGGATCGCACTGTTCGTCTACTTCTACTTTGGTCGAAAGAAAGAAAATGCGAAGCGGTATCACGAAGAAGCACAAACTGAAGGCTTTGAATCATGACCGCGGGGAAATCGGTAAAAGCATTTTGGATTTTCATGGTTTTTCTTGGATTCATCCTGTTACTACTTGGTTTTTTTACCGGTGATTTGATGATGTGGGTAGTTGCTTTACTTATTGGTCTTCTTGTTCGGTATTGTGCCTATGATTTACTTTTCAAAAAGTACGATCAAAAAGTTGCGGAGATTCGTCAAAAGTACACGCAAAGAAAGGAGTGTGAAAAAAAGTGATCTATTCAGTAACACTTAACCCAGCCATTGATCGCATTATCCATGTCCATGATGCATTAACACGCGGAAAAAATAATCATGTATCTGAAAGCTATAATGACATTGGCGGTAAGGGGACCCATGTTTCGGTCGTACTTTCTTGTCTTGATACACCGAATATAGCAACAGGCTTTATTGGTGAAAACGGTAAGGAAGAGTTGTATTCACTGCTGATGGAACGAAAAGTCAATCCGGAATTCTTTGTTCTTCCGAATCGCGCCGTCCGCCAGAACTATGTCATTATGGATGAAACCCATTCAGGCAGCTTCATGATTACTCAAACAGGACCATCCATAACGCCAGATGAACTTGGGCAATTTACCACTGACTTCACGGGCAAGCTGGAACCGGATGATATTGTAGTATTTGCCGGAAATCCATCACGATTAATGAGTCCAAATGACTACGGTTCGCTATTAAAAAAAGTAAAAGAAACCGGCGTGCGACTGATCGTCGATGCGTCAGGCGACTATCTAAAAAAAGCCATTGAAATCTCGCCGACTTTAATTAAACCCAACCAATATGAATTTGGTGAACTGACCCAAAAAAAGATCACCTCAATTGAGGACACAATTGAAGTGATGGAAAAGTCTAACTTATCTAAAATAGATTATATCATTGTTTCACTCGGCAAGAAAGGTTCCTTGCTGTTTCACAACGGTTCGATCGATCATGTTATTCCGCCAAAAGTAAAAACAGTAAATGATACCGGATGCGGTGACGCTTTTGTCGGCGGAATTGTTTACGCGCTATATAAAAATTTTTCTGTCGAAGATATGTTAACTTTCGCAACTTCCGTAAGCGCTTCAAAAGCAATGCAGCCGACAAGTTCCGGATTTGTTCCAGAAGAAGCGCGACTACTAAGAGAACAAGTAACATTGGAGAAGATCAAATAATGTTTTCGGAGGGGATCTTATGTTATATGAGTCTGAAAGAAAAGATTTATGTACCGTTGTTAAAACCATGTTTGATCGTTTTGAAACAAATGCTGCAGGTGGAAATGTTAGCGTCAGAATAAACGATGACCATATCATCATGACACCAACATTAATGTCTCAGCAAAAGCTATGCGACCTTACCCCTTATGACATCCTTGTCGTCACTATGGATGAAGAAATCGTGGAAGGCGATGGAAAACTGACGAGAGAAATCAACATGCACATGGCTTGTTATAAACAGAACAAGAAAATCGGTTGTGTCATCCACGCACATCCTAGAGATTCACTCTTTTTCGCAACCCTTGGAATTGAGCTGCCGAACCTTACGGAAGCAACACAAAAATTGGGTAAGATCCCTACTCTTGATTACCGTCCGGCAACGACTGTTGAACTTGCTGACCTTGTTCGTGAACACATAAAATCTCTTGGAGACGATGTCGTTCCAAAAGCCTGCCTTCTTAACAGCCATGGGATTCTAATCACTGATAAAACACTTCACAAAGCCTATGACATGCTTGAGAGAATCGAATACAACGCATACATTGCGGAAAAGGCTTTGATTTTCGACAAGCTGGGCATCGTTCCACTCCATAAAGAATGCTGATTAATTTTCTATGATTGATGGTGGCTTGAGACTTCTCCAGCCACCTTTATCATTTTTGATTGTTGCAAAAAAAATAACTCAGGAGGAAAAAATGATGAGCACTTTAAATTGGGCAATTTTAGGCACAGGTACCATTGCATCTGAATTTGCTGATACGCTCTATAAATTCGGACGTCCTGTATTTGCGGTCGCGTCCAGACAACTTGATCGCGCCCAGGAATTTGCCAATAAACATCACGTGACGAACGCCTATGGAAATTATGATGAACTCTTAAGCAACCCGGCCATCGATATTGCCTACATTGCTACGCCGCATTCCAATCATTATGAACTCATGATTAAATGCCTTGAGAACGGCAAACACATACTCTGTGAAAAAGCGATTACCGTAAATAGTGAACAGCTTAATCAAGTAGTTCAACTTGCAAAAGAAAAACAGCTTAGTGTTATTGAAGCAATGACCATTTATCATATGCCTCTTTATCAGAAATTAAACAAGCTGATCGCAGATGGAAAAATCGGCAAATTAAGAATGATCCAAGTATCATTCGGCAGCCTCAGAGTCCCTGATCCCAGCAGTCGCTTTTTGAGTGCACAATTGGCGGGTGGCGCTCTTCTCGATATTGGCGTCTATGCTCTATCCTTTACCCGATTTTTTCTTAACAAACAACCCGACGAAATCTTAACAACCGTCAAACGATTTAAAACCGGCGTCGACGAACAGTCTGAAATTATCCTACGGAATTCCGAAGACGAAATGGCTTCTATCATTTTGACTCTATTCGCAAAGCTTCCAAAAAGAGGAATCATTACCGGCGAAAAAGCTTATATAACGGTAGACACCTTCCCACGCGCACAATCAGCGACAATTACTTATCCCGATTTTTCAACAGAGGTTATAACAGCTGGAAATACAGATGAGGCAATGGTTTATGAATATGACTATATGAACTCTGTTGTAAACGGAGAAAAAGAAGATAACACGCTTCAATTAACATTGGATGTGATGGAGCTGATGAGTGAAATACGTAAAAAATGGGGCATTGTCTATCCGTTTGAATAAAAGTGCTTTTAATGGCTTTATTAATCTTTTGATCTTTAAACGTAACAGAAAGAGAGCATTTCTACACATTTTTTATGCCACATGTGGAAATACTCTCTTTTTAATGTTTTATTAATTTATTGGAAATCATCTACTTACCCCACACACCATCAGTCACCTTTTTGCGCTTAATGAATTGTCCATGCCCTTTACGCCCGGTAAATTCGCCGTTTCTATAAATAATTTCACCACGGGATAAGGTTATTACCGGATATCCATGAAGCTTGAAGCCTTCATAACATGTATAATCCACATGCTCATGAAGCAAGTCATGAGTTAAGGTTATCTCTTTGTGGGGATCAATCAACGTGAGATCAGCATCCGACCCCACTCTAATGTCTCCCTTTTTCGGATATAGGCCCATCAGCTTCGCAGGGTTAGTGCTGGTGATTGCGACAAATTCCTGTAAGCTGATTCTCTGTTTCATAACGCCTTCAGAGAAAAGCAGCGGAAGCCTAGTTTCGATACCCGGTGCACCGTTCGGGCATTTACTGAAGTCATTCCTTCCCGCCTGCTTGTCTCCATGAAAGTTAAATGGGCAATGATCGGTTCCGATCGTATCAATTGTTCCCGATTTGATGTATGTCCAGAGCAGTTCTTGGTTCGCCTTGTCTCGCAAAGGCGGGCTCATTATATATTTCAAACCTCCATGATTAGAATCGTTGTAACGTTCCTGATCTAGGAATAAGTATTGTGGACATGTTTCGCCGCGCACATTACATCCCATTCGTTTGGCATCAGCAATTAACTTGGCGGCTTTCGCTGTTGAAACATGAACGACATAGATTGGCGCATCGCCGGCGAGCTTAGACAATATGATCATCCGCCCAACTGCTTCAGCCTCTGCCTCCTCTGGTCTGCTGTGAGCGTGAAAAATCGGCCCTGTTTGATTTCGTTTTAGATAATAATCTTTGAAGTAACTAAGAATTCCGTCATTCTCGCAATGAATGGCCGTCACTGCCCCAAGTTCGCGCAAACGATTCATTACCTGAAGCACCGCATGATCATCTAGCTTATAGTCATAGGTCAAGTAGATTTTAAAACTTGTAATTCCTTCTTCCTCAACAATCGATGCCATCTCACTCAGTATCTTGTCATCGACATGCTGAATCACCCCATGAAAACTATAATCAATGACAGCTTGAGCATCCGCATAATCATGATAGACATCGACCTGATGCTTTAAGCTGCATCCGGACGGACCGAATCCCATATGGTCAACAATGGTCGTTGTTCCCCCGCACGCGGCGGCAACAGTACCGCTGTAAAAATCGTCTGCAGCAATATAAAGACCTTGATGAAGGTTAAGATGCGTATGGACATCAACACCGCCTGGAAAAACGTAGAGACCGTCCGCGTCAATGATTTCATCAGGTATAAACATGTCGCTTTTACCAATCGAATGAACAATACCGCGATCAATGCATAAATCTTCCCTCAACACGTTTTCAGAGGTAACTAGTGTTCCATTTTTAATCAAAATTTTCATCGTATAACGCATCTCTTTTCAACGTAGTAGAAACAACCCTTTTGGCGGCGCTTGATAGAGTCCCGCTCTCGATGTGCTTAATCCTGATGCCGCAATCATTTTCAGCATCTCAAATCCAACACCAACTGGATCAATGACCGGCACATGAAGGCATGCTTCCAATTTCTCCTTTAATCCGATCATACTGGCGCAGCCGAGAATCAGCACTTCAGCACCATCATCAACGCAGTGACCGCAAACCGTCAAAAAAAGTTTATAGATGCTGTCTTGATCCCGGTCAATATCCAGAACGTTTCGATCAAGTGCTCGAATTGATGCACAGCGCTTTTCCAATCCGTATTGCCCGATTAAATCACTCATCATCGGGACAGCCTTTTGAAGCGCAGCAATGACAGAAAATGTTTTTCCAAGCAAGAGTGCTGTTGAAAAGGAGGCCTCTGCAATGCCAACTACTGGGCAAGTGCTGATTTCCTTGAGCGCATACAGTCCCGGATCGCCAAAACAAGCGACTAAGATACCGTCATAGGTTTGCTGATCGTTTTGAACCCACTTAATAGTTTCAAAAGCGGCGATTTGATAATCATAAAATGATTCAAGTGACTCCGGACCTGTATCAGGATGAATGACACGCACCTCGTCTTGGGTGCCGGGAACTGTAACTGCGGCACGAATGGATGCAGTCATGGATGCGCTTGTGTTCGGATTCACAACGAGCCATTTTTTTGCATTCCTCATCTGCCAATCGCTTCCTGAAACTGGATCCACAGCTCATCGGCAGACAGCACATCTTTGCTGACCCCATTTGCCGTCAACGCCTGAGCCATTCGCGTCGCTTCCGGAACCTTCACATATGCCGCTTCCAAAATTTTCGGTTGAGCGAACACCTCTTTTGTCGCGCCATCGAGCAATAATTTTCCTTGACACAATACAACAACACGTTTCGCAAATTGGGCGACGATGTCCATCTCGTGGGTGATAATGATAATGGTATGACCGCGTTCTTCATTCAACTTTTTTAAGAATTCCATGATCTCGACCGATTGCCGGTAATCCTGTCCGGTTGTCGGTTCATCGACGATAATCACTTTCGGCCGAAGTGCTAGTATAGACGCAATCGAAACACGCTGTCTTAGCCCCTTAGGCAGAAAAAAAGGATGCATGGACAAATAGTCCTGCTTAATGCCCGCGACTGCGGCAGCCTCATTCACGCGTTCTTCGATCTCTTCATCAGAAAGTCCAATATTTTTCGGTGCATAGGCGATCTCTTTACCAACCTCGTTATTGAATAGTTGATGATCCGGATTTTGGAAAACATAGCCGACTTCTCTGACCAGTTTCTTAATCACTCTTTTCTGATTTGTATCAATTCCGCCGCACTTTACGTAACCTTGAGAAGGTTTCAAAAGACCATTGAGCGTTTTGGCGAAGGTTGTTTTACCGGCACCATTCTGACCAATCAAAGCAATAAATTCACCGCTATTAATATTCAGGTCGATGCCCTTAAGCGCTTCTGTCCCATCGCGATAGGCAAAATGCATGTCTTTAACTTCAATAACGTTGGTCATTGGACTGACTCCTTCCTTGCACAAATCGATTGCGCAATCTCAATCGTTTCTTCAACCGAAGTCGTCATCGGCCCTTCATATAATCCGGCACGTTTTAACTGATCAAGGAATACAATGGATGCGGGCGGATTAAGTCCCATTTCGACAAGCTCGTCAACATTTTCAAAGAAATGTTCCGGTTCTGCATAGCGCTCAATTTTACCGTTATGAACTAAAATCAGTCGATCAGACAGACGTGCAAGACGATCCATGGTGTGCTCCACCATAATGATCGTCATATTCAATTCTTCCTTCATTCGCGCACATATATTAAATACACTGTCTTTGCCCATTGGATCAAGCATTGACGTAGGTTCGTCGAGAATAACTATTTTAGGTTGCATGGCGAGAACTGAGGCTATGGCCACACGTTGTTTTTGGCCGCCGGACAGATCATATGGTGATTTATCAAGCAAATTTTCAAGATTAGTGATCTTCGCAACCCAATCAATGCGCTCTCGGATTTCATCACTGCCCAGCCCGATGTTTTCCATACCGAAGGCTAGCTCTTCCTCAACACTCATCGACGTGAATTGTGCCTCAGGATCAGCAAAAACAAAACCAACATACTCTGCCAATTCCTTCGCACGCAAATCACGAATGTTTTTCCCAAACAAGCGTACTTCACCTGTGTAACTACCAATGAAATTATGTGGAATCAATCCTTTAATACAAGAAACGAGCGTTGTTTTTCCCGATTCATTAGGACCGCACACACCAATGAACATGTTGTCCTCAATATCTAGATTCACATCGACAAGTGCAGGCTTTTCCGTGTCCGTATATTGCCAAGTTAAATGGTTGATCTCAATAATTTTCCCCATCATTCATTCCCCTGTAAATTCTTATTTTATGACATACTGAAAGAGCGAGTGATCTGACCCAAACCACTGATAACGGTACTTAAAATAGACAATTAGGACGAGCAATAGGATCAGAACAACACATGTGGCAACGTCAGAAGCGGAAAAGCGATACTTAGTCAGAATATAGTCCGCCCGTTTTCCTGAGCTTTTCAACGAGTACCCTTTAACGAAAAGCGCATTACTGATCTCGTCACTGCGTCTTAAAGCCAGTGAGATCAAAGGAATGATGTACATACTGTAGAGCTTCACCTTATCCGTGAACTTCATGGCAGCGTAGTCCAGACCTCTTGCCTGCTCTGCTTCTCGTACCGTGTGCAGATCCTCGAGAAACATACCCGCTGATCTCAGTGACAAACCCAGCACATAGCTCGCGACAAACGGCATTTTCAATGTACGCAACGCAGCGAGAATATCTCGTTCGCGATTCGTTGAAAAATAAAAAATTGATGAGAGCAGCAATGCCAAAATCTTACTGTAGGCAATAAAAGCATTCATGATCGGCTGGTCATAAAGCGCAAGTCCGAACACATGACCAATCACTTTATAATCTGGATCCTTTCCCGGGAAAAAGATAAAGGTGAGAAAGGTAAAGATTCCGGCGCAAAGGATTACCGGCAGATACATTTTTAAACTGCTGAGTGCAACTTTTGAATAGATAAAAAGAAGCAGCACGACTACTGCGAACATAAAATTTAATTCCGGCATGTTAATAAACAAAGGAATAAATCCGGTGATGACAAACAGCAGCAGCCGTGACACCGGATGAAAGGAATAAAGTGGAGACTCCACTGGAATCAAAGCCAGTAAAGTCTTCATCATTTTTTTAGTTTGGACGCTTTCCATAATAACCTCCATTATTCTCTCTTGAGGAATTAATCCTCTGTTTTTCAGGTGAAAAGCGATCGACTAGTTAGGCCCAATACTTTTTGCAAAATGATTTTGATTTCACAATCAACGGTGACACGAATTTCAAAAGAATCGCGCCAAGAATAAACGATGGTACAGTGTTGCCAATCGACCAGCCTAAAAATACGGTCAATGTTGACGATGGCGAGATCAGCCCGAACATTCTTAGTACCATCACACCCCAAGCCGCGCCGATCGCATTACAGAGAATGCCGCCAAACACGGTATAAACAGCCCAGTCTTTGCCACTTTTCAGCCGTGGATCACATTTAAAGAAGCGGAACGCCCAACCGGCCAAAATTCCTTGAAGAAAGTTGCCCGGCGCGTAAGCGAGTGATACAGCGATCGATGCACTTCCAGCAATGGCATTAGAAATGAGTGGAAAAACAATACTAGCGATTCCTCCCCACATGCCGAACCAGATACACCCAACGCTTTGAATCGCCTGACCAGGCCAGAATGCAGATACAAAACCAAGAGGAACAGCGAGACTACCGAATGTGCCAACAACGACACCAACACCAATAAACAAGGCCATCATAATTACGTGGTTCATTTGCGGTGTTCTCAATTCGCCTTCATTTAAGCTCCAAACATTTGCGTTCATTTTCATATTCATGAGTAGTCCTCCTATATATTTGTTTGATTTTTCTGAAATTATAATGTGAATTTAATTGAGACAGCATTATTTCACATCAAGGAGCAGTGCTCCCTTACCTTTTCCACCTAAAAATTGATCCCCATCAACAATCAACTGTCCTTTTGAATAGATCTTAATCGGTTTTCCAGTTAATTTTTCATCCTTGTAGGGGCAGAAATCCGACGACATATGATGATCATGATCACCCATTATTTGCTCGGACTTTGGATCAAACACGATCATGTCAGCATCCATACCAATATCGATTTTCCCTTTTCGGTCGGCGATTCCGAATACCTTGGCAGGGTTTTCCGACAACCATCCAACCACTTTTTCAATCCGTATCCCGCGACGGACAACGGCGTGTTCATACATGAGCGGTCCGAGCCACTCGATTCCATGCAGTCCGGGAGAAATTTTTGTAAAATTGGTTTTCGCATCTATTTTTTTATCAGTGCTGTAATCACAATGATCACTGCTCACTATTGACAGTGTTCCATCCAGTAATCCACTCCATAGCGCTTCGATGTCTCTTTTTGTGCGCAATGGTGGTGCCATCACATATTTGTAACCGTCATCCCGCGTGTAGCAACTTTCGTCCAGTATTAGATAATGCGTGCATGTCTCTGCCGTTACATCAACTCCTTCGCGTTTTGCTTGTCTGATCAATTCAACACTTTCAGCAGTTGTTACGTGAACAATGTAAAGCTTGGCACCAGTCATTTTCGCGAACAGCAGTAAGCGGGAGATGCATTCGATTTCTGCCATCGCCGGCCGACTTCCGGCGTAGTGCCGGACGTTGGCCATATCTTTAGCAAGCAGCCTTCCGGTCAATTCCTCACAAAAGGAATCATTCTCCGCATGCACCATACAAAAACCGCCATACCTCGTTATCTCCTTCATTAGCGTCAGCATATCTGGATCTTCAATTTTAAAACCGGCAGCTTTGTAGGTTGTGAACATTTTAAACGAAGTAAATCCTTCATGTATTAAATCGTGAATCAAGTTCACAGTAGTATCCGAACTGTCCGTTACATGGGCGTGAATCCCATAATCGATACAACTCTCATCCTGAATCTGTGAAATCCGGCGCGTGACTGCTGTACGCACATTTTCGTCTGGTCGCTGCACCGCAAAATCAATAAATGTTGTTGTTCCGCCAAACGCTGCCGCTCGGCTTCCAGTAAAAAAAGTATCTTCTGTATTTGCCGTTCCGCCCCAATGATCAATATGCGTGTGTACGTCAATGATACCGGGAAGTACGTAACATCCTTTCGCATCAACTATTTCTGCTGCTTCAACGCTCAAACGGTCAGCAAGAATGGCTATTTTCCCATCGCTTACTCCAATATCCACCGCTCGAATTCCTGTTCCTGAACAGACGCTCCCATTTCTAATGATCAGATCCAGCATAGGTCAGCCTTCTTCTCGGACATGCACCGAGCGACTGTAGTTTCTGCGGAACACAGTGCCACATGGCTTCCGATATGCTTTTTCTTCGTCAATAATTATCTCACCATTGACGATGACCTTGTCGATGCCGATATTAAACTGGCGTGGATTCTCAAAAGTTGCCTGATCAATGATGGTATCCGGATCAAAAATCACAATGTCTGCAGCAAGTCCCTCACGTAGAACACCACGATCCTGAAAACCGATGATTCGTGCCGGTTGCGAGGTAAAACGACGAATCATTTGTTCGAGCGGAAGCACCTTCTCGTCACGAACGAAACGTCCGAGCACACGCGGAAATGATCCATACGCGCGCGGATGCGGTTCACCGCCAAGCAGACCGTCTGTTCCGAGTGTTCCAGCCGGGTGCTTAACGATCATTTTGATGTCATCTTCATTGATCACAAAATCAATCATGCCGACAGCATTTTTTTCTTCATAGATCAAATCCAATGCGATCTGTGCGTAGTCGGTCCGACCATTCATCTTCCCTATTTCAACGATTGTTTTTCCGACACAATTCTGATTTTTTTCACTCTCAACCGAAGTCACGATAATACCGTTCCAGCCGGCCCATTTAGAAATGCTATCCCACCCCTTCAATGCGGTTTCCATTTCGTGAATCATTCGTCTCGAAAGTTCCGGATCCTCTAGCCGCTTCAACATCATTTCGGTTCCCCCGTCATGTGCCCATGGCGGCAGGGTTGCGCTCAGCATCGTGCTGCCTGCAGGATAAGGATACTGATCAAATGTCACTTCAAGGCCGTCCGCGCGTGCTTTGTCAATCTTTGCAAGCACTTCCGGTGTCTTGTACCAATTGAATTGACCACAGTTTTTCAAATGAGAAAAATGGAGATGCGCATTGCAGCGCTTCATCATATCAATGAGTTCATCCATAGATTCAAGAATCTCATCACCTTCACTTCGCTGATGAATGACAAGCGGTACGCCGTATTCTCCGAGTACCATGCACAGGGCTTCCAACTCTTTCATTTCGGCAAAACAACATGGCGGATAAATCAATCCTGTTGACATACCGACCGCCCCCTCGTCAAGACAGCGACGCAATACCTTTTGCATTTGAGCAATTTCTTCATCCGTTGCCGGACGATCTTCCAGTCCCATTACCTCCATGCGAATATTACCGTGAGGGGCAAGAACGGCCAGATTATAGCTTGGGTGAACAGCTTCGATCTTCTTCAAATAGTCATCAATTGTATTCCAGTCCCATGAAATGTCTGGATTTCCATCAAGCCCTGATAAATTACCTCGCCAGTCTTCCTTGTAGGCATCTGGAAGCGGTGCAGCAGCAATGCCGTCTTGTCCAAGTAGTTCCGTTGTAATCCCTTGACGTACCTTGGCTTCAACAAGTGGATCGGCAAGAATAAATAGGTCGGTATGCACATGCATGTCAATGAATCCTGGACAGACAACTTGATGATGTGCATCAAGTTCGGTTGTTCCTCTATCTTCCGTCAGCTTGCCTATTTTTGTAATCCTACCTTTATCCACTGCAATGTCTCCGTAAAACCAAGGAGAACCTGTACCATCGATAATACGTCCGTTTTTGATTAAAAGCTCATGCATAAAATTCATCTTCTTTCGTTATTTTTCAGTTAGCAGCGCATGCATGATCGCCGCAAAGCCGTCAACTGCCTGTAGCAGCTGGTCGATCTCAATGTATTCATTGTCCGTATGTGCCAAGTTCTCCTGTGATGGACCGAAGCCGATCGTTGGTATGCCCGCTTCACCCGCAAAATGGCTTCCATTGGTGCAAAACGAATAATGTGACAGTTTTGCCGGTATGCCTGCAGCATGTAACGCCTGTAGCGACTTTTCAACAAAAACAGTGTTCTCATCATACATCCACGCCGGGAAGAAGCGTACGGCTTCGATCGTTTCACCTGTGTAACACCGATCGGTTCCTTTTGAGTAATAGACCTTTGCGTCAAACGTCGGATCGTCTTCCTTCAGCCGTTCGATAACGTTCTGAATCGGCTTCAAGACAGATTCCTTTGTTTCATTAACAAGGGTGCGTCGGTCAAATGTCGCTCGGCATGATGATGGCAGCACCGATTTTCCCGGATACGGAGACGATACAATATCGGTTAGCACTAATATCCCTTTGCCCATGAGCGGATCTTCAGGGGCAGGTAATTTTTCAATCTCTGCAAGCAGCTTCATCATTTGCAGAACAGCATTTACTCCTTTTTCAGGATTTGCAGAATGTACCGATACACCTTTTGTTTCCACAACGACTTCGGCACGACCGCGTTGACCACGGTTCAGATTCAATCCGGTTGCTTCTCCAATCACAACAATATCCGGATTGAATTTCTTACTGACCGTTCGTGTTGCAACCCCTTCAAAGGTCTCCTCATGAACGCTGCAGGAAATAACAACACGTCCGGGAAATTGTCGCTTGGTTTCGCACGCAAATTGCTCGGCGGCAACAATCATTGCGCTGACTGATCCCTTCATATCCGAGCTTCCTCGGCCATACAATCTTCCATCCTTTTCCACTGGTTCAAACGGATCTGTTGCCCAATGCTCTTTATTTACCGGTACGGTATCAATGTGTCCGTCAAGCAGCAACGTCGGACCGTTGAGCGTGCCGTTGATAATAAGCGCAACATTTCCTAATGCGTCTACGGATACTTCATCGAATCCACAGTTCTTAGCAAATTCTGTGATGACACCTGCTGCCTGGTCTTCAGCACCTGAGTAACTCTGCGCGGCGATCAGCGCTTTACATAAATGAATTACTTGATCTCTCGAATTAAACATTTAACTCGTCCCTCGATTTCCCAATTAGATTCGGATATCTGCCCTTCCATACAATATCATGGTAGGATTGCTTATCCGTATCTCCTTCCGTGCTGATCAGCAGAATGCGAGAAGTGTCATCGATCGCCAATTTATTTTTATCAGCGGCAAACCCTGCTTCCGCGCAAAGCAAATAGAGTGCGCCCATGGTTACTGCACCTGATTCACCGGAAATCACCTGATCGTCGCCTCGGAGCGGGTTTCCGTAGATTCTCATTCCGAGTGCCGTCACATCATCGGAGCATGATAGTGCGCCGTACGAATATTTACTCAAAAACGCATACGCTGCGCGGTTAGGTTCTCCGCAAGCAAGCCCGGCCATGATTGTCGCCATGTCACCGCCTACCGACTGCATGGCTCCATCTTTCTGTTCAAAGGATTTAAAGTAGCAATCTGCCTGATTCGGTTCGACAAGAATAATTTTTGGCGGCGCGTCAGGATATTTGTGAAGAAAATATCCTGAAATCCCGCCCGCATACGATCCAACACCCGCCTGTAGAAAAATATGCGTTGGTGCCTCAGGCAATTGATCGGATATTTCTTTGGCAATGGCGGCATAGCCCTGCATGATCCAAAGCGGTATTTCCTCATACCCCGGCCATGACGTATCCTGAATCATCAGATAACCGTTTTCACGAGCCATTTGTTCACAGATTCTTACCGTGTCATCGTAATTTACATCACTTATCGCCACATCCGCGCCTTCGGCTTGTATTGATTCCAGCCTTCTTTGAGAAGATCCTTTCGGCATCCGAATCACTGATTTTAATCCAAGTTCGCGCGCAATCCAGGCAATGCCCCGCCCATGGTTTCCATCAGTTGCTGAAATGAAAGTTAGATCACCTATCTGCTCTCTCACTTTCTTTGTTTTCAGCTTCTCAAAAGACAACGCTTCAATAGGAAGTCCCAGCTTTTCTGCAAGACAATTAGCGATCGCATAAATCCCCCCCATTACTTTAAAAGCATTCAGTCCAAATCGATAAGATTCATCTTTCACATAAATCTTAGAGACGCCCAATTCACCGGCAAGTGCGTCAAGACTTCTTAGCGGCGTTGCTCTGTAGCTTTTGTGTGTTTTTTGAAAAGCAAGCACTTTCTCAACGACAGCCTCGGAGAAATCCTGTACATCTGCCGCATCCACATGACTCCATAATCCTTTGTTTTTCTCTGTCTTCAACACATTACTCAAGGAACAAAATTCCTCCTCCACTGATCACTCCGGAACACTCGCAACAATTAACCAACTTTTTTGTTTGGTAAATCAAATCTCTGTTGTCTGCTCATGAGCGCTTTATTAAGCTTAACTTGACTATAAATTCAATTGTCTGTCTATTCAAGTATCGAATTGATACTTACTATTTTGTTTTCACAACAGATGGTGTCACAATATATGACATGATAATTGTTTTAAAACCAAGACTTTGATATGGTAATAACAGCAGGAATATAAGAAAAGTAACAAGATTGACTACTTTACGGTCTACCATTTTCAGGATCAAAGAGGAAACCAGTATCAAAATGATACTCAAATATCAATTTGATACTTTATCGAGGTGATCTTCATGTATGTCGAATTACGCGACGTTCAATCCACCATTCAGCAAATTGTCATGGCGATCTCAGCTGTCTTGAAAATTGAAGTCGAGGTCGCTGACGCGGATTTATTTCGTATTGCGGGAACCGGGTTGATCAAACAGAAAATATGGCAGGAAATGAGCGGAGAAGATGCGGTTTACCGGCAATGTGTCGAGAGCGGCCAGACGATAATCATTGATCGCCCGGGCTTCAACGAGATCTGCGCGCTTTGTCCCCATGTCGGCAATTGCGCAGAGTATGGGGAAATTTGCACCCCAATTAAAATTAATGAACAGGTCATCGGCGTCATCGGACTGATCGCTTTCAGCCCCGAACAACGTGAAAAATTATTTGGCGATCAAGATGCTAATGTCTATTTTCTCAAAAAGATGTCCGATGTGATCGCGACCAAAGTAAATGAAAACATCATCTTCAGACAGCAGCTGATCGCAGAAAAAAAGATTTCCACACTCGTTAACTGCATTGATATGGGGCTTTTAATGCTTAATAAAGGCACCTGTGAATTCATCAGCGGTACCGCACGTAAAATGCTGCAGCTGCGCGATGAAGAAGAACCGAGCCAGGACCTGATTTCCCAGTTTTCAGGTCATCAAAAAATCGGGACAAACGGAGCAATTCTCTGGATTAACCTTGGATCCTATCGAAAGAAATTTTTCATCTCTGTACATCAAATCGATGTTCAGGAAAAGGATGAGGCGGAAGTTATTCTAATCGAAGATCCCGAGCACATCACTCAGATGGCCACCCATATAACTATTGATAAGCAAAATCAAACGAGTGGATTAATCGGTTCTTCACCGGCTATCCAAAATATAAAACAAGTACTCTCCAAGATAAAAGACGAAACAATCCCGATCCTGTTTAATGGTGAGGATGGCACAGGAAAAACCTTTGCGGCACATTTTGTACATGTTTCGGCAAACAAACCGGATGAACTCTTTCGAAAGGTTAATGCATCCTACTATTCGGAAAGCGACTTGAACCATCTATTATTCGGTGATCAAGCAAATGCGTCACAGCCGGGTTATCTGGAAAAATTGGACGGCGGCACACTCGTTCTGGATGAAATCGACCGCATCGGGCAATCCACCCAGCTTCTTTTAACTAAATTTCTTAGTGACAAACTGATTGATCGCGATGGTCAGCCGTTTAAGGTCAATGTCCGTCTCATCAGCGCAACAAACAAAAATCTGATGGAACTTGTGGGAAGCGGGCGATTCCGTCAAGATTTATATTATAAAATCGGTGTCGTACCGCTCTATATGCCGCCGCTCCGCCAACGCAAGGATGACATTATGATGCTCGCTGACTACTTCCTAAGTCTATTGAATTTAAAAACAGAATCCTTTCGTAAAACCTTTGCTCGCGAGATTCAAAATGTCGTCGCCAGCTATGATTGGCCGGGAAATATTCAAGAACTCTCCAACGCTGTCGAATACGCATTTAATGTTTCTGATGAACCAGTTATTCGCGTGGACCATTTTCCTGATTATTTGCTCGAAAAATATCGGCACCGCGCAAAGCAATCGAATGAGATTTTCAATTTGCATGTGATCGAACGAGAAACAATAAAAAAGGCGCTGATTAAAATGAAAAACGAGGGCAAGAAAAAAGAAGATGCCGCCGCCCTGCTCGGCATTGGACGCGCCACCCTGTTCCGGAAAATATCCGAATATCAATTGAACGCGTAAAATGGAAGTGGTCATGCAGTACATTTTCCTGTTCGTAACCTGTTTTTTCGCATTACAAAAGCGGAGCCCATCACTCCGCTACTTTTGCATCCCCTGTCTATCCCATTAAAACTCGGAAAAAATGGTTTCAATAATTTGCAACGTTTTGCGAATTTCTCTCTCGGTATGCTCGGTTGACAGATAGATTCGGCCACGGTTCGGTGTAAGTCGAATGCCAAGCTCAAGTGAACGAGCAACCAGATGGTTATAGAGTTCAATATCGGCGAATTTCAAATAATCTCTGAAATCATCCACAGGCTGATCAACACCAAGCAAAAGCATGCAAATAGCTCCATCATGCCGACAATATAGTGGAACTTGGTAGCGATCGCCCAGTTTTCTAAGCCCGTCCGTTAACTGTTGCCCTAGCACATCGAATCGCGCGTAAACACCGTCACGCTGCAATTCGTCAATGGTCGCCAAAGCCGCAGCAACAGAGAGTGCATTACCGTTAAAGGTGCCAAAAGTACGAATCCCGCAATCCATAATCGAATGTTTTCCCGTGACAACAGATAATGGCAGTCCGCCTGAGATCGCTTTAGCAAATACAGCAACATCTGGAGTAACGCCAAAATATTCTTGTGCGCCGCCCAATGCGAGTCTGAATCCGGTGATCACTTCATCAAAGATGAGTAGAATTTTGTTTTCCGTCGCAAGTGTTCGTAATTCTTCAAGATAGCCTTCATTTGGAAAAATCGGACCGGAATCGCACATATAAGGTTCAGTAATGATTGCGGCAATTTCATCACGCTGTTCTTCAATCACATGCTTGATTGCAGACAAATCATTCCATGGCAGGATGATGATTTGATCAGATGCATTGGCTAGCTGGCCCAACACTTCCCGACTTTTCTTCGGCTGCTCTCTTGGTCCCAAATCAGCAATGGAATGGGCATCCGTACTGATCATTTCCTCATCAGACCACCCATGGTATTGTCCTTCAAACTTAATGATTTTTGATTTTCCGGTGAATGCCCTTGCCAATCGGAACGCAAACATATTCGCTTCGGTACCCGTGTTTTGAAAAACGACACGTTCGGCACAGGGTATAATCTCAGTCAGCTTTTCTGCGAGCTTGTTCAGATCGGCAGAAGGTGAGCAGAACTGCGTTCCTTTTGTCATTTGCTCGGCCACTGCCTGATTTACCGCATCCGGACTGTAGCCTAGAATCAAAGGACCCATACCTGCCACATAATCGATGTATTCATTGCCGTCAACATCGTAAAGATGAGCACCTTTCCCATGATCAAAACAAATCGGAAAGTCTTGAAAACCCGCTTTGTGAAAACTGCTGGCAACTCCGTTTACTAAGTATTTTTTAGATTGCTCATATATTTTTTTTGAGTTCTCGTTATTTATCAGATTCCCACTCAGTCTCAATCACCTCACATGATGCTTGCTCAGAACTTCCGCAGGTGTGGTGAATCCAACGTTTTTAGTTGAAGATCCTTTTTGCTAGCAGAAGCACCTCATTCCGGACATTTCGAACACCCTCTCATACTTTTTCCGCTTCAGGGTGCAGAACCTGATTGATGAAAAGCTTGGTCCGCTGATGCTTCGGCGCGTTAAATAACTCGTCTGGTTTCCCTTCTTCAACAATCATGCCTTTGTCCATGAATATGATACGGTCGCCGATTTCTTCAGCAAAACGCATTTCATGCGTCACAAGCACCATGGTCATGCCTTCATCTGCGAGTTCACGAATGACTTTAAGCACTTCACCGACTAATTCAGGGTCCAAGGCAGAGGTCGCTTCATCAAACAGCATAATATGCGGTTCCATCGCCAACGCCCGAGCGATTGCGACACGTTGTTTCTGCCCTCCGGAGAGCTGATCCGGATAATGATCCATACGTTCTGCCAATCCGACCTTCTTCAAGTATTTCTCTGCTGTTTTTCTAGCTTCTTCTTTTGATTTCTTTCTTATTTTTACCTGCGCCGCCATCACATTTTCAACAGCAGTCATCATTGGAAAAAGATTAAAGCTTTGAAAGACCATGCCGATTTCTGTGCGAAGCTTGGCAACACGCTTCTCATTATAACGGCCGGAACTATCCGCGAAATTTTCCCCTTCGACTTTGACAGTACCGGATGTTGGGAGCTCTAAACAATTCAAACAGCGGAGCAGTGTCGATTTTCCTGAACCCGAAGGTCCGATAATGACAACAATTTCCCCTTGATGTACATCCAGGTCAATCCCTTTTAAAATTTCAAGACTGCCAAACGATTTATGGAGCTGAGTCACTTCGATCATTGGTTTAGGCATGTTTTGAAAACCCCTTTTCTAGCAGACGTACAACCTGGGATAACGGCAAGCTGAGAATTAAATAAGCGATTGCCAGTATTGTGTAAGACTCAATGGTTAAGAAAGTCTGTGACGCATAGGCTTGTGTGCGCAGTAATAATTCGTTGACCGTGATAAACGCGAGCAGCGATGTATCTTTAATCATCATAATCAGATAGTTGCCGAATACAGGAATCGCTTGCCGCGTTGCTTGTGGAATCACAATGGACCACAACGCCTGACGCTGCGTATAGCCCAGTGCAAGCGCCGCTTCCGTCTGACCTTTGTCGACCGACAAGATCGCGGCACGCACCACTTCAGATAAGTAGCAGCCATAATTGATTCCTAATCCAAGTATTCCGGCGAACAGCGGATTGAGCTGAAACTGATAATCAGGTATGAAAAATTGAGCAACCAAAGAAATAAGCAGCGGCACAACATAAAACATATAGACAAGCTGAACAAGAAGCGGCGTTCCCCTGACAATTTCCAAAATAACAACCAGTATGCCCTTTAGTACTTTTGATTCTGATAAACGGCCCACCGCAATGAGTACACTTAGAACAACAGCGAGCAGGAATCCGCCTACTGTTGCTTCAAGGGCAATTAAAAGTCCTTGCCATAATTCCGGTGTCAGTTCTTTGATGGCCGTGGCAAAATCCAGATGACTCAGAATATCCATTCATTACACCTCATTCGTCAATCAATTGTCTTGCATTTTGCAATCTGACCATTAGCTTGAATTACCCATTCAATAGCAGAAATCAGAGTTAGTCTTGTTGAAAGAATAACTCTGATTCAATCAATTCTTATTTTTATTCTTGAACCGGTACGTAATAATTATCAGGCATTCCGTATTTCTTCAAGAGATCCTTGATAAATCCGTTCTCTTTCAAGATATTTATTTGTTTGTTGACCGCAGTTACCAGTTTCGTGTCCCCTTTTCTTGCGGCAGCGCCAATGTTCCCGGAAGCTTGCGGTGTATACGGATCAAGAATCTTCAATTTCAAGGATGGGTCCTGTTTCAGGCTGTAGGCAGCTACGGCGCCGTCAGTGACCAATGCGTCAATTTTTCCTGTATTTGCTGCAAGAAGCAGATCGGATTGAGAACCAAACACATTAACTTGTTTGATTTTGCCTTCTTTTTTCAGCTTGTCCGCAAAGTCATAAAATGCGGTTCCTTTTTGAGCGCCAACCACTTTATCCTTCAAATCATCAACACTTTTAATTGGCGAATTCTTCGGAATGACAAACGCTTCGCCCTCGGTATACCAGATGGTTGTGAATTTCGCTATCTTTTCTCTCTGCGGGTTAATATACATCGCATCTGTCACGAGATCAATATTCTTATTGTTCAGTTCAAGGAGCAGGTTCTCAAACTTTGTCTGTTTCATTTCAACCTTTGGAATTCCTAAGCGTTTGGCAACTTCTTTGATGATTTCAGCGTCGATACCGGTAAATTTTTTCGTTTTCTGATCAATATAAGCGAACGGAGCGTCATTTGATGAACCAACGACGAGAACACCTTTTTTCTTAGCCGCCGCTAACGTATCTGTCGTTTTACCTGAAGAAGAACTGTCTGATTTTGAACTGCTTGATCCACAGGCTGCAAGGACACCAATAAGCAATATAAGAGCAATAGCCGATACAAACCAACGTTTCATGAAAAATCCCTCCAATTTATCGAATTATTTAAGTTATAAAATTAAATATAATTTTCAGTAATTCATGATTTGAATTTTACTAGTATCCGCTAAAAAAATCTATATAACTGTTATTATTTTACAAATTCCAGTGCTTCTTCAATGATGTCCAATCCTTGATTCAGCTGTAGTTCAGTTATAGTCAAAGGAGACAAGAAGCGAATGCAATTGCCCTTCAGTCCTGCATCAAGAAGGAGCAAACCATGCTGATTGGCATAGGCAACGATTTTTTTCACCCGATCTTTATCAGGTTCTTTTGTACCCTTGTCTTTTACAAATTCAATGGCGGCCATAGCGCCAAGTCTTCTAAAATCACCGATAAACGAATAAGTTTGCGCCCACTCTTTCGCCCGCTCTTCGATAATCGCGCCTATTTTTTCCGCTCGCTCAATAAGATGTTCTTCTTCAATAATGTCAAGAACGGCCAACGCGGCGGCGCAGGCAATTGGGCTCCCGCAATACGTGCCGCCAAGTGAGCCCTTAAGTTCACAAGCATCGAACAGCTCAGCTTTTCCGACAACACCGCTAAGTGGAAATCCTGCGGCAATAGATTTGGATACCGTCATCAGATCCGGAGCCACATCAAAATTTTCAATGGCAAACATTTTTCCTGTTCTTGCAAAACCGGCTTGAATTTCATCAGCGATAAAAACAATGCCATGCTCTGTACAGAAGTCACGAACATAAGTGACAAACCGTTTTGATGGAATGATGAACCCGCCTTCACCCTGAACAGGTTCCATTACGATGCAAGCAACCATTTCAGGAGCAACACTACTCAAAAAGAAATAATTAAACTGATCAATGATATACTCATCATACGCCTCATCAGTCATGCCTGCCGGTTTCCGATAGGGATATGGATATGGCGCTTGATAGGTTTCAGGCGCAAACGGACCGAAGCCCATTTTATAAGGCTTTACCTTGCTTGTCATACCCATGGTCAGGTTGGTTCTGCCATGAAAGGCGCGGTCAAACGTCACAACCGCTTGTCTGCCTGTATAAGCACGAGCAATCTTCACCGCATTTTCAACAGCTTCCGCACCGGAATTGAGCAAGAGCGCCTTTTTGGCAAAGTCTCCTGGAGCGATCTCGCATAACCGCTGACAAAGTTCAATATATCCCGGATACATGATGACATTAAAGCCTGGATGAATAAAACGCTCTAATTCCTCTTTCACGGCATCAATCACCTTTGGGTGACAGTGACCAACATTCTGGACGCCGATTGCTCCGGCAAAATCAATAAACTCGTTGCCTTCGATATCAGTAACCAACGCACCTTTCGCATTTGCCGCGATATGGCGATTTCCATTTCCTACCGCAGACGCGACATAGTGATCACGTTTATCCTGCCAAACCTTTGTGAGATTTCCTTCCAATAATTCTTTTCCCAATTGACTCACTCCCTTAATAGATATTTTGCTAATTTTTTGGTATTATGTATAGTATCAAAATTCAAATAATTATGGTGTCAGGAGTGCCTATGATCTCACTAACCATTCAATCTGATACTAAAAATGAGTATATTTACCGCCAAATCTATAAACAACTGAAAAAAGAGATCCTTCTTCACCATTTTCTTCCAAATGAAAAATTGCCTTCGAAGCGAGAGCTTGCACAAACATTACATGTCAGTGTCAACTCAGTTAACGGGGCTTATCAACAGCTTCTTGAGGAAGGCTATATCTACGCAGTTGAACGAAGCGGTTTTTACGTTGAAAAATTGGATACGATCCCACTTTCTCAGAGCATCCCGCAATCACTAGATCCCGATCTTGTTGAGGAAAAAGAATCAAAAAAAGATTGGATCTCCTTTTCACATATGTCTGTTGACCGATCAATCTTTCCATTTGACAGTTGGTTTTCTTGTGAGCATCGCGCACTGAGATTAAGCAGATTGGAACTTAACGATGATTCGTCACGCTTTCCACAAGGGATCTACTCGGTGCGAAAGACAATTGCCCGCTTCCTTTCTGTGGCTCGCGGCGTAAAATGTTTTCCGGAGCAAATTGTTTTAGGCGGCGGCACCCAATTCCTGTTCTATTTGCTTCGCCACCTTTTTCAAGAAAACAGCTTGTACGCGATGGAAAATCCGGGTTATCGGCGTATGTACGAGTCTCTTAAGATGGAAAGTCTGCGCTTAAAGACAATTCCACTCGATAATAAAGGGATTTCCATTGATCTGCTAAAACAAATGAATCCAAATGTCGTGTATGTGACTCCGTCGCACCAATTTCCTTCAGGTGTTGTGATGCCGATTTCAAGACGCATTCAACTGTTGAATTGGGCCGCGGAAAAGGACGACCGGTACATCATTGAAGACGATTACGATAGCGAGTTTAAATATGAGAGTGATACAATACCGTCGCTTCAAGGCCTTGACAGCTATGAACGTGTCATTTACTTAGGCACCTTTTCAAAATCTTTATTGCCCGGATTACGGATCAGCTATATGATTCTCCCGCAACAGTTGTTAAAAAGATACAGAGAAAAATGCAGTTTCATTATGTCAACGAGTAATGCTTTGGGGCAACTGACCTTGCAGCAATTTATCGATTCGGGGGAATACCGCAAGCACATCAAACACATGAAACAAGTGTATATTGAGCGGCAAAAAAAGCTGATTGAGACATTGAAAAAACGCTTTGACTCGGCTATTACGATGCATGGGGCAAACGCCGGTCTCCATTTTACGGCTGAATTCGATACACCGCGCACAATCGATGAGATTGCCGAACGTGCCCACGCAGCCAAAATAGAGCTCTATAATCTCAAGCCCTATTGTCTGGAGGATCACTACCTCTATTCAAAACCAGCGTTCATTTTAGGGTTTGCAAATCTATCTGTTGATAAAATTGAGGAAGGGGTAGAACGCCTCTACCATGCTATTTTCGAATGAGGATTAACTTCTGTATAATGGATACTGACCGGCTCAAGAAGCCAAGCAGAAAGAAGGCGTCTCATGCAAAAAGACAGCATCCGCAACCTGATTAACCAATACAAGCCAATCATTCTAGATGGCGCGATGGCGACTGAAATTGAAAAGCAAGGGATTACGATCGACAGTGAACTGTGGTCGGCTACCGTCATTCATGACCATCCTGAATGTATTAAAAAAGTACACCTGGATTATTTTAAGGCAGGTGCCGATGTTGCAACAACCAATACCTATCAGGCGACACTTCCCGGATTCCAGCAAAGCGGCTATACAGAACTCGAAGCAAAGCGTTTTATTAAGGAAGCCGTAAGCATCGCGATTCAGGCTCGCTCTGAATTTTGGGAGGGGCTTAGCGCCAAGCAAAAACAAGCACGTCCCTACCCGCTCGTTGCAGGCAGTGTTGGTCCTTATGGCGCGTATCTTGCCGACGGTTCGGAATATACAGGGGACTACTCTTTAAATGAAGCCGGCTATCGAATGTTCCACCATTCAAGAATGAGCCTATTAAAGGAAGCCGGTGCAGATCTATTTGCATTTGAGACAATGCCTAATTTCAATGAAACAAAAGTGTTGGCCGACCTTTTGAAAAATGAGTTTCCGGGCGACGAAGCATGGCTCTCGTTCAGTCTCGCTGACGAAGCGCATCTGTGTGACGGGACACCGCTTGCCAATGCAGCGGCGTATTTTAACTCCTTTGACCAGATTGCAGCAATTGGCGTGAACTGCGTTGCAATGAACCGTGTTGGGCCGGCGGTCAAGACGATCCGTCAAGTCACGGACAAGCCGGTCGTTGTTTATCCAAATTCAGGAGAGCGGTACAATCCAATGACTAAGCGATGGGAAGCGTCTAAAATGCAAGAAAGCTACGGATCAGCATCCAAAGCGTGGTTCAAAGCCGGTGCATCGCTCATTGGCGGCTGCTGCCGCACATCTCCGGAAAATATTCGCGAAATTGCCGAATGGGCACGTTAAACTTCTAGTGAAGATCGAATAAAATGGTTCGAAATAGACGCAGCAGCCGCTTGTTTGATGAAAAAAGCAGAGGGTGCTGTTTTATTGACCTGGGAATCCGGTCGTCATCGAGCATCATCCGTTTTATAGTTGAATTTTCGTGCGTTGATCCTCCTTTTCATAATCAAGTAACGAGTAAAATAAGCGGAGATTTTCCGGTTATATGCATCCTGGCGCTTGTTTCACAGGTACATAAGGGTAATTTTTCCGCTTATGCACAGAAAAACCTTCCATTTTCACGTTTTTCGATTCGATAAGCGGAATTTTTCCGTCTATTTAAGCTATTTTCTCGTTTATTTTCGAATTAAGCGGAATTTTTCCGTTTATTTCTCAGATTGGGCGGCTTACCTGATCGCCCAGCCCAACCGAATCTTATGACCTTATCGTCGTACCGGCAAGGCAAAACACTCTACTTTCTTAACTTGAAAAAAAGGCAGAAAGCTCCAAGAAGGACTTCCTGCCTTTAACTGTTCCTTTTTATTGTTTGTTTCTCACACGCATTCCGAGCTTAATCAATTCGTTCACCAAGAGCGGGATCAAGGCAAACAGGATCACGATTACCCAGTCCTGCAGAGAAAGCATCTGGACATGGAACGCTGCCGCTAGGAACGGAACGGAGATCACGGCAAATTGAAGGACAATTCCCAGCAGGATTGCGCCGATCAAATATTTATTCGAGAACAAGCCAACCCGGAAGATGGAGTGCGACGCGCTTCGCATCGACAGTGAGTAGAACAGCTGCGAGACCGCCAGCACAACAAATGCCATCGTTTCAGCATAAGTGAGCACCTTTTCCGGAATTGATCCGGACCATAGCTGGTAGCCATGCTCATTTAAGCCGAAGTAGAATGCTACTAAAGTCAGGATACCGATTAATGAGCCTCCGATTACAGCGCGCAATGCAGCTCCTCCGGCAAAGAAGCTTTCCTTAGGATCACGAGGCTTTTTCTTCATCACATCTTTATCTCCCGGATCGACGCCAAGTGCGATCGCCGGAAATGTGTCGGTAATGAGATTGATCCATAAAATTTGCGTTGGCAGAAGCGGCATCGGCCAAAAGAAGAGCACCGAAGCGAGAATCGCGACAATTTCCCCAAGGTTACAGGAGAGCAGGAAAACGACGGACTTCTTAATGTTGTTATAGATGTTGCGCCCTTCCTTGATCGCCGAGACAATCGTTGTAAAATTGTCGTCAGTCAAGATCATATCGCTGGCACCTTTAGAAACGTCGGTACCCGTTATTCCCATAGCAACACCGATATCCGCATTTTTTAGCGAAGGTGCGTCATTCACTCCGTCACCTGTCATTGAAACGATGTTGCCATGCGACTGAAAAGCTTTGACGATCTTAACCTTATGTTCCGGAGAAACACGGGAAAACACGCGGTAATTTCCGATTTTCTGCTTGAATTCTTCTTCAGGCATCGCATCGATGTCGCTTCCTGAAATTGTTTGTCCGAGCGATGTCGCCATTCCGAGCTGCATCGCAATCGCTGCCGCAGTGTGCTGGTGATCACCGGTAATCATAACCGGAGTAATTCCGGCCAGCTTCGCCTGACGGATCGCTTCTTTGACTTCCAGACGGGGCGGATCAATCATACCAACTAAACCGAGCAAGATAAGATCCTTTTCCATGTCCTCAGGCTCAATGATTTCGTCGGTATCCTTGTACGCAGCGCCAAGAACGCGCAAGGCTTGATCAGACATTTCTTCCGCCGCTCGATGATAGTCCGCTTTTAACTGCTCTGAAAGTGGAACTTTTTCTCCGTCAACTAATGCATACGTCGCGATTTTTAAAATATTGTCAAAGGCGCCTTTCGTATGTACCCGGTAACGGCTGCCTTCTTTGTTTAACGTGGACATTAGTTTGCGATCCGAATCGAATGGTCTTTCTGCTACACGTTCATGACCTGCCTCAAGCTCTCGCTTTGGCATATGATATTTTTCCCCCAGCACAAGCAGAGCAATCTCCGTTGGATCACCAGTGCTTTCGCCATCGACCAAAGTGGCGTCAGTACACAGAACAAAAGTCTGAATCAATTTCTCCTGTGTCCGTTTACTTGCTGTAGCTGTTCCCTCATCGGGCACATCAAAAAATTCACGATGCGTATATAAATGGAGAACTGTCATTTTGTTTTGCGTCAATGTTCCGGTTTTATCTGAACAAATAATATTAACCGAACCCAAGGTTTCAACTGCCGGCAGCCGTTTCACAATCGCGTTAATTCGCGACATCCTTGTCACGCCAAGCGCAAGCACAATGGCAACAATGGCAGGCAAGCCTTCCGGAATTGCAGCAACCGCAAGGCTGATTGCAGTCAGGAACATTTCAAAAAGGTCGCGTTTTTGTATCAAGGCAACGACAAAAATAAGCGCGCAAATTCCAATCGCGATGTAGCCCAATGTTCTTCCGAGCTCAGCTAGTCGTTTTTGTAGCGGTGTCATTTCCGTCTGCGTTTCATCGAGTCCCTTCGCAATCTTGCCAATTTCCGTATTCATACCCGTTCCGACAACGACACCTTCCGCGCGGCCATAAGTCACAAGTGTAGACATGAACGCCATGTTGGCCAAATCGCCCAGTGGCGTTTTCGGATCTTCGAATACATGTGAAGCGTCCTTCTCTGAAGGTACGGATTCACCAGTCAGCGCTGATTCTTCAATCTGCAGATTAACACTCTCGATCAAGCGAAGATCCGCAGGAATGTAGCGCCCCGCATCCAACACGACAATGTCACCCGGAACAAGGTCTTTTGAATCAATCTCAACGACATCACCGTCGCGGCGAACAAGCGCGCGCGGTGTTGTCATTTTCTGCAGTGCCTCAATCGCTTTTTCCGCCTTGAATTCCTGAAATACACCGATGATCGCATTTAAAATGACAACGAGCAAAATAATGACCGAATCGGTGTATTCACCAATGAGGAGGGTAATAACTGCCGCGCCAAGTAAGACATAAATCAGCATATCCTTCAGCTGAGAGAAAAACAGAGCAACGATACTTTTCTTCGGTTTGCTTTTTAATTTATTTTCTCCATACGTTCCAAGCCTTGACTGTGCCTCCGCATCCGTCAGACCTTGTCTTTGATTGACCTGAAGTTCATTTAAAACCTGTTCAACGTCTTTGGAAAACCAACTCAATATAGCTACACCATCCTTATCTCGCCACAACAGCCATAATCTATTCCTTTATCTTTACCCCTTTTTTCATTCTCACAACCAAATCAATCAAATTTTCTGATGCAATTTGTCCATACTTTTCGAGTATATGAAAAAGTACCGGATTCTACGCCGGAATTTTTTAATCGCATATTTTCGGGTGGCTCTGCTAAAGATAGAGTTTTAAGCACGTTCGATTCATCAATACACAGTAAACGTTCGGGTCAAGCTTCGATTTCCCGCTCGATCTTGTGCATAAACCGTCAAGTTCTTTCCCTTTTTCTGCCTTTGGTGCAGCTTAATGCTGTAAATACCACGAGCATTCGCAGTTGCAGTGCCAAGCGATGTTTTGCCATACAGAACCGTGACACGCGCACTGGGTTCCGCTGTTCCCTGAATCTTCAGCTGTGTATGATAAAAACGCCGGACAATCGGCTTCACCGGCGGTGTCTGATCTTTAATCGTTACTTTCTTTGTCTGACCCGCATTCCCGCCGGTATCAGCGGCAAATACATCAAGTACGGTTCCGGCTCGCTGCTTTCCAATCGCGACTTGGAAATGCCCGGAAGTGTCCGCCGTGCACTTGGTTAATAATCCGGCATGACCGACAACTGCAATGACTGCTCCGGGTTCTGTGTCGCCTTGAAGTTCCGTATCTTTGTCGCCAAATGAAGCGATATGCGGCTGCCTCGGCGCATCACGATCTTCCTGACGATCGGCCAGACTCGAATAAGTTATATGCACACCTTTGTCATTCGGAATTGACAAGGCATTGTTGACAACAACCGCTCCACCGCCTCTAAGCTTCGGCGACTTAGATTTGCTGCTGTAGACTTTCTTTTTCAACTGTTGAAATCCCGCAATTCCATGAAACCCATACGGACCCGTATTTTCATTCAGATAAAGGGCTTTGCGGAAATTACTCATGAAACGGCCAAAAGACATGTCCGGACCGATATAATCATGAATCACGTCTTGAACCGCCCGGTAATCATTGTGCGGGTCTTGGATGATCCGCTTAAATAAATCCGCCGGTTGCCCGCATTGTATATAAAGATATTGTATAAATAAATATGAAAGCGAATAGTTCGCCAAATTGTCGCCAAAATCATCCCAGTACAGCAGCGACTTGCCGTTCGCAATGGAGCGGGATTCATTATAGTAATCAATTCGATCGTCAAGCGGCTTTCCCGCCAGCAATTGTTCTGCCGCAAGCGACAGTCCTTCATCAAGCCAAGTGTCCATCTCATCCCTTTTCTCAACAAGCACATTTTGATTATAATTAATAAGGTGCTGAAATTCGTGCACCAGTGTCGAATAAGCGAGTGACACTTTTTTATGTTTGCTTGAACCAAGCGACGGATACGTATCAACATACACAATTTCGCTATGATTTGATTTCTTCTCTTTATACAAATCATTCGGGTCAAAATAGCCCGATGCGAAACCTCCATTTTTTTCTGCACTGCCGTCCTTAATATCAAAACAAAGCAAATTGATTTTCCCATCATGATCCACATCAGACGGCGCACCGAAATAACGATTGTCCAGTGGAAAAATGGTTTGATCAAACGTTTTGCCAAGCGTCGCCGCATCCTTTTTTGACAGCTGGTTTCCGTTCACCCACACCTTGGTGTGCTTGCCTACGTAGATTAATTTAGCAGTAATCTGATACCGCTTATCCGTCGACAAATCGGACACCCAGAACTTCTTGCCTGAACCGACCTTGACGCTCTTTCGCTTTTTCACTGAGTGGTTTAACGGACTGTATTCTGCCCGCAGTCTTAGTGGCTGTACATAATCAAGCCGGTAAGAAGCTCTTTTCAATTTTTGGGTTTTCGCATAACTTTTATTATTAATACTGAAATTCCCCGTGTTTTCCGTTTTGTAGCCGTTTGCGGACTCGTTGCTGATCAGAAACGGACCACCAGCCGCGAACGTCGTGCCCGCAGGAACAAAAAGAAACAGTGCCATGAGAATGAGTAGTATTCGTCGCATGAAACGGTTCATCAAATCGCTCCCCCCGGCAGCAAAACTCAAAGATTCGTAATCTTATATCTTGTTAAAGTGTACGCAATCTCATTCGGGAACTCAACTTTCTAGTGGTTCGTTTAACTTTGAACGCCACCTATAGTTTAGGTTATACTAAAAGCAGTCGAATTGTAATCCCTTACACAAAAAGGACGTGCCTCGCATGTGCCATAAGAAAAAGTCATTAACTACAACTATTCGCACAGTCATTATGTATATCTCTTGGTTATTTTTAGTCGCTTGGTGCGTCACTTATCTGGCTCTATGGCTAAGCTCAAAAAACTCCGTTTATATCCTAACTGGAATGATTGGCGCATGCGGCATACTCTTCCAGATTTATCTTATTAAACGAACCAAGGCACAAGACGAATCCGTCAAAAATAAGGATTAAACGCCCGTTCCAACTTCATAAGCGCGTCGTCTGCCTCTTGGTCGAGCAAGGCGGCATTTTTCAGTCTGAAATAGACACAACGCACAAAATGCTTCATATTCACTCTTTGGATGAGATACTTGCGAAACGCTAAGGCATGAACCGATTGATTGGGTTTGTTTAATGTCACCGCATGAAGCCACTGAAGGAGAACGGAAACCGTTATTTTCTTCGCTGTAATCATGCTGACAACCGCAGTCGCCATACGTTCGTCCTCCTCCGCATCAAACACGGTCGGCGCATTCCGAAGCATCATCAGCAAGCTTTTCCAGATTGCCAAACACTCAGATTCTCCGACGAACCGATTCTGTGCACATTCATCAAGCGCATCACTGATATGCGCAGGCGCGTGTGCCCATCCTTTTCCTTCAACGAAGCTACGATAATCGTTTTCTAGTTCACAATAATGATTCAACTGCTGGAGCAACTCCATGTATTTCTGCCTGCTGATAAAATGCTCGTGGTTGTCACGATACAAAATCAGCGCGATAAGCAGTGCTGAGAAGGATCTCAGAAACACATGATCCGACACGCCTTCACTAATTTTATTAAAAAGCAATTCTTCAGAAACCGCCTGCTTCAACAGCATTATGAGCTCCGACCCATCAAGCAGCTTGAATTCAATCAACCATTTTGAAAGAATTGTGTAGCCGAGATCATCTCTTAAGTCACTATCTGTGGAATGAAGAGCGCGCATAACGTACTTTACCGCTTCAAAGTCGGATAATTCTTCTGGTACATGAAAATCATTATTTTTGATGTCAATTAGCGTTTCTTTCAATTCGATATCGTTCATTGTGTTCCTCGCAAATCTTTATTTGATTGATTCATATAGAAATCTTCTTTCTTTCATATTTACCATACAAATAAATACGCTCAGTTCCGCAGCTTACGTTTGCTACTCATATAGAAAGATCTGCATGCCCGGCGCATCGGTTGGACGCGCTTTAAATCCGAATCGTTCATAAAAAGGTTGTTTTCCTTTCGCGCACGAAAGCTGGATCCATTTCAGTCCATTCGCTTTGCAATGGTTCACTAACCGCTTTACGATTTCCGTTCCGATTCCTTTTTGTCGGTAATCCGGTGAGACGATCAGGTCACAAAGAAATGCTTGATGCACACCATCGGAAATGATGCGGCCAAATCCAATAAGCTGCTTGTCCTCATAAACACTCAGCGTATACCAACTGTTGCTGATTGCTTGATGAAGCTGTTCTTCACTTAAATCGAGATGATCATTCCAGCCAGTTGTTTGAAACAGCTCAAAAAAATCTGCTGATGATGGTATTTGATCAAGAAAATTTTTCATAGAAGATCTCCTCGTATATAGGAACGAAATTTTCATTTAATTTGTTACATCATGTGATTAATAGCAGAGTATCTGGCATTCTCCTTATCTCATAAATCCACCTTCAGAATGGATCGTTTGACCAGTAATCCAATCCGCTTCATCACTTACAAGAAATTTTACTACTTTTGCTGCGTCTGTCGGTTGCCCTATCCGTCCCAATGGAAATTTGGATAATAGTTCATTTTTTATTTCTTTTGTCATCCATCCTGTATCGGTAGGACCCGGGTTGATCGCATTTACTGTTATCCCAAGAGACGCAAGTTCGGCAGACAACGTGATCGTCATCGCATCAACTGCCCCCTTTGTTGTCGCATAGGCTAATTCACCCGGCATTGGCTCCTGAAATTGACCTGAAGTGAGGTTGACAATCCTTCCACCTCTTTTTTTCTTAAAAATTCGGGCAAATTGAACGCTTAATAACGTCCTTTTTTCCTGCTTGCTCCTGTAACGATAGCTGTTTTCCCAGCTAAATCAGCCATATACACCCCACCTCGCTTCAGTTCTTGCTTCTTCATTTGTTGTTTTGTTAACAAGATTTGTGCTATGTCACTTGCCAGAGGGCAAAATTTATTCGACCTTGGCCCACACAAAATTTTTTAAATTCTTGATTCATTTGTAATTATCTGATCAATAGCGACGTACTTTGCATGAATCCTGTTTTGACCTACTTCAAAATGAGCCATATTCACAAATAATTCACGATCTCATCCAAGGTTTTCACCTCGGAGTAAGGCATGCAATTTTGAAGTCCCCTTTTCGATTGGCGATTCACCCATATTCTTCTCCAGTTCATTCTTTGTGCGGGAACCATATCCCACCAGAAACCGGCTGCTATATGGACATGATGATTCGTTCGCAACTCATTTTGAACCTGCTCAAATAAACTTAATTGCGGCTTGTACGCATGCAGATCCTCTGCCAGGTAAACAGAATCAAAGTCATTTTTAAGCGACTCTAAGTTAGATCTCATAATATTCCAATCAGAATTGGACATAATCGATGTTTGATAGCCTTGGGATTTCAAATTTTTCAATGTATCAATCACTTCAGGAAATGGAGATAGTTCTTTATGTACCTTTATTAGTCGCTCGTATTGATCAGTTAACTTGTCAACATTCAATTCCATTTCACAATACCGCAGAGCCTTAAAAATAATAGCACTGTAAACAGTAAATAGTCCTTCCCCATACATCAATCGATCCTCATAATTGACATAGGTAGTGACCAATGCCGATTTATCAATTCCGTACTCTTCCGCAATTTTCTCCAGTTCTTTCCAAAAAGGCGTCGTATCAATCAATGTTCCATAACAATCAAAAGTTAATTGTTCAGCCAATACTATCTCTCCTCTCAAAAGATTATGAGTGAAATAGAAACCATTCTGTTCATCTGCCGCATCTAAAAAATCGAAGTATGTCTTTAGTTCCTATACTTTATAATAATCGGATTAACGCAGAATCCCAATACTATTTGCTTTCGTTGTGAAAACCAAATCTTTGATAATCAAAGCCATTTACCAACATGAAAATTACGTTCCAGCAACGCCCAATTCTCCGGATAGGGAAAGCCTAAAGCCCAATAGCTGATCCCGCGCAGATTATATAATCGGACAAGATCAAATTTCGCTTGTGCACTGCGTGCATCTTCAAACCATACTTCATGTGTACGCCCGCTGGCATCCACATACATGTAAAAAGGTGATTGCGCGGTTTCATTGAACTGAATACTTACACCGTTAAAAATGGCGCGTTCAAGTGCTTCTTTTGGACTGAAAGTTTCTGCTTCCTGTCCCTCTTTGTGCGGGAGCAGCCAATCTCGAGCGTACGTTTCAAACCCAAGCGAAATTTTACTTGCCGGCATCACCGATAAAGCGTACTCAACCACGCGTTTCATTTCATTAACCGGCGATATGGCTTGAGGCGGACCAAAACGATATCCCCACTCGTAGGTCATTAAGACAACAAAATCGACAATTCGGCCATGCGCTTCATAATCATACGCAGTGTATTCCGCACGCGGTTGATCGATGGCTGTTTTCGGCATAACCGCTGTAGATACGCTGAACCCAAGCGGATGCAGTCGGTCGACAACAAATTGTAAAAAATCATTGAACCCTTGCCGATCCTCAGGTCGCACACTTTCAAAATCAATGTTCAAACCGCGGTAACCCTTTTGCTGCATGACACGAATAACCGATGATACCAAATTTTCGCGTGCTGACGATGACGTGAAAATTGCATGAGCGACATCAGCGCCTGATTCATTTAGCGAGAAATTAACAATTGGCATAAGAGGCACGATGCTGTGCGCATAGGCAGCAGCTATGGATTCCTGATCGTCCAAATTATCCAAGTTGCCAGCCTCCGTTACATGATAAGCAAACGGCAGCACAGTCGAAAGAAGACCGTTCCGCTGAACAATTTCGGCAGCAGCTTCTTTTACCGGCTGATACGTATAAGCGTTGACTTCAATGACCGGTCGTTCAGGTGCGAAAACCGGCGGCATGGACGGAATGACCAGCGCCTGTCCCGGGACGAGCCGCTCCGGATAAGCTAATCCATTTAACGCAACAATGCTGACAAGCGGCACTTGATAATGTTGAGCAATTCCCCATAATGATTCACCGCTTTGCACGACGTGGATGTCCATGATTCATTACTCCTCCCGCATCATTCGTTTTTTATCGAAGTCGTTCAACATCCTTATAATTATGATGAAACGTTAACGAATAGATTAAAGTAGAAGATTTTTATTTTGAAAACGGTTTGCCTTACTAGGGAATGTCTGCCCATCATGCCAGAAATTTCAAAGGTGGAGGCGGCATATCCTCATTCCAATATGCCAAAAAAATCCGGTAACTCGCTTAGACCGGAAATCATTTTTATGTGCACGATTCGTTCCGAATGATCCGTTGCGGGATTTTTTCGTAATAGAGTCTGTTCAAAAAGGAGGACAAAAAGAGCCGAGGTCAGGCAAATCGCCACGTCCTGTGGCATGCCTGACACTAGCTCGTCCTGAGCGTCGAAGATCAAGGAAGCGCAGTTTCGAGCTACCCGCGCGTACTTTCACAGGATGTGATGACTTCAACGTTGTGCACAGAACGTGCACGTTGTTAGTTGAAGTTCCCCTGCTAATACGTGAGGAGCGGAGAAACAAGCTGACACAGAACTTCCGCAGGATGCGGTGACTTCTGCGTTTTTCACAGGACGTGCATGCTGTTAGCAGAAGATCCTCATTGCCTTTTTCCCGGACTTTTTGAACACCCTCTAATAACCAGATTGCTTTCATCTCAACATTGCTGCTGCCAATCATATCTTTCTGATAATTGTCGCCTATGTAAAAACACTAGCTCGTCGAGTAGCCTGCCGCAGAGCAACCTTGTTCCGAGAAGAACAATATTGATTACTATTGGTGAATGGAGCAATACAAGGAGTCTTGATCAAGTGCGATCACATTGAATTAATTACTAAACTGCTTCCGGTTTGAGTCATCCATAGTCCGACAGGCTTGATTACGGAAAAAACATCAATATTTGTATTTTCAATCGACATCTCTTTAGGTACATTCAGACAGCATCTTGAAATGTTGATTGACAATAAAATTGTTTCATTTTGATGTTACGTAGTAAAGACGACCTTGAAGCAAATTCGTTACTATTTTCGATGACTTCGTTACGATTTTGAGCTCGTTCGTTACGATTTTCCTTGGGTTCGTTACGAGTCTGGGAATTCGCGACGAATTTCGATGACTTCTCCTCTCTTGGGGTTCAACTTTGGTCGTGTTCGGTTCGACTTTCTGATGCTTCGGTTCAACTTCGGATCTTCGGTTCGACTTCTCCTCTCTTGGGTTCAACTTTGGTCGTGTTCGGTTCGACTTTCCGATGCTTCGGTTCAACTTCGGATCTTCGGTTCGACTTTTCCTCTCTTGGGTTCAACTTTGGTCGCGTTCGGTTCGACT
>NZ_FOOY01000008.1:130519-151768 GCF_900113325.1 Sporolactobacillus nakayamae
TCCTCTCTTGGGTTCAACTTTGGTCGCGTTCGGTTCGACTTTTCGATGGTTCGGTTCAACTTCCGCTCTTCGGTTCGACTTCTCCTCTCTTGGGTTCAACTTTGATCGTGTTCGGTTCGACTTTCCGATGCTTCGGTTCAACTTCCGCTCTTCTTCTCCCTTTCGGTCTAACACCTTCCTTATAGGTTTACTGAGCATTCAATCAAAGATCATCAAATTTGCGGCGCGACGCTTGAGCAAAGCCGCCAAACCTTTGCGCAGCTACTTCATTCACTAAAAGTTCGCCTAACGTTTTTACAGCTTGGGCTGGTTTATTATCATCCATGAGAATAAGGCTGTAAAAGCAACGAACTGCAGCATCTTGTTGATATTTTTCAAGTGCTTTCTTAATCGTTTCTAACGCTGAATGAATTTGACCTACATTTCGATAGGATGACGCTAGGCAAATTAAAGCAATCCGTTCATCTGCTTTGGATAAACCAAGCTCAAGCGCATTTTTATATTTCGGTATCGCCTCTTCCTCCATGGACAATTGATCCAGTGTTAGTGCATACTTTAACCAAACTTGGCTCTCCTGAGGGTATTGATTAGTCAATGTTTGAAACACATTCAAACCTCGTTCATGATGCCCATGTTCTATTAAGGAGCTAGCCTTTTGAATGATCGAATCGGTGTTTTCTCCCATGTACCTATTCCCCCTCTCGCTCTTACATTCTATGTATTGAAAAAGGGAGCATAACTACACGTTCTCAGCAGCCCTGATACGAAAGGAAAAAATCGGCTTGTTCCGTTTCCATTTTGATAAACGTCACGGGTTTTCCAAAACTGAGTCGGGCCTCTCTTCCTGTTTCAGAGAATCCAAGCTGCCCATATAAATGAATGGCGCGTTGATTAAAGTCAGCAACATCCAGCTTTATGACTCCTTGGTAATTAAAATGCTTTCTGCCAAAAGCAAGGCAGTTGGATACAAACGCTCTGCCGTTGCCCTTCCCCATTTCTTGCGGGCAAATACCCAGTCCAATTTCAAAATCGTTCGCCGACACGGCGTATTCAAATATACCAAACAAGCGTCCCTTGTTCAGTACCGAAAAATAATGGTTTGCAGAATCGGAAAATATGTCTTTATAGGTTTCTTCAATTCCTTCTTCCGGAATCGTGTAAAAAGTATAAGGCGCCTCATAGGTCCAATGGACATATTCTGCTGCCTGAACACGATTCATTGGCATGATGTCCACGTTTGAATCACTCCCTTTTTCTTGGCAGCAACCCGCCTATTTATTTTTTCCATAGTGTCGTTCAAAACAGGTCCGACAATAGACTTTGCCATGAGTGTCTTTCACAAATCGATGAATGATCATTTCCGTTACACCATACCATGATTTCTTCGGTGATTGAGCCATAATACACATGAATTCGCCAGGATTAATTGTTTTGCCACATTCCGTACATGTGAAAATGTAATTGCTTTTTAATTTCCAGAGAAAGCCCATATCTGTGCCTCCTATATTAAATTTTTACTCTTCCGCATCGTCGTCATCCATTCGTTTTTTCTTAAGATAATACATAACTGAGAAAGAACCGAGAAAGCAAATAAAAAAGATCGTTCCGCTGATCCATGCAAAAGAAGGATGTTGACGGTCAATGAACCAGCTGATCATTCCCATCAGTACACCAACCACTAAAGAGATGAGGATAAAGACATAGTAAGGGCGAGGTTTTTTGCGCTTTTTTTCGGTTGCCTCAACATCAGCAGTTACTCTCATTTGCAGAAAAGCATGTAGTGTATTGGTCACGATTAGAACAAAGAATATCGGTGATTCAGTTACCGCCCTTGATCCACTAGTAACGCCTACATAGATTAAGAAAGCGATAAGACCAACCGTTTGACATATATAGGCAATTCGAAAATTTTTCAAGTTAACCAGAATTAATCGTTCATCTGTAATTCTCTTCATGGCTTTTCCCCCTCGTCGATCCAAAAAAGTTCATCCAGTGATTTTCCGACTGCGTAACAAATAGCCAAACATAATTTCAGGGTTGGATTATATTTTCCTTTTTCAATCAAACTGATTGTTTGCCGTGTTACGCCGGTATTTTCTGCAAGCTGTAATTGCGTCAATCCCGCCTCAATCCGGGCATTTTTCACATGATTCATCAATGAACAGAATCACCTCCATACTCCAAGTGTAATATATATATTACACAAATGCAATATATATATTACATTTAGATCCAACCAGATCTATGAATCTCTTAATCAGTTGCAGAAATCGTGAAGATTAACTACAATAAGATTGATCTAAGGCAGAGTAGATTGTTGCGGGTTACGTGCCCGGGGGACGGGGAGTTGTCCCCGGGACGAAAAATGGCGCTTCGTGCCGTTTGCCGTGCAATGATCGCATCCCGCTGCCGCATATCGGAGTGTGATCCTCCCTTATGTGGCAACATTGCCAAAACATAAGGAGGATCTTTCTATGACTAATCGTTTGTCTATTTTTTCCGCTGCCTATTGGAAAACGGCCGCTGCGGAGCTTCGTAAGTTAAACAGGCTAACACTTGCCGCACTGATTATCGCCTTAACCGTGGTGATCGGTTCATTCACTATTCCCGTCGCCGAGAATCTGCATATTTCTTTCAATTTTCTGATCGTCGCTTTCGGATCGATGATCTATGGTCCGCTGCTCGGCATCTTTGCCGGAGCCGCCCTTGATATTGTCGGTTATATCGCCCATCCGTTCGGCGCATTTTTTCCAGGGTACACACTATCTTCCATGCTTGGCTGCTTTATCTACGGCCTGTTCCTGTATCACCGCCGAATTTCAGTGATGCGTATCTTTCTCGCCAAACTGATTGTTAATTTTGTCGTTAATGTCGGGCTCGGATGCCTCTGGAGCCAAGTGCTGTTCGGAAAGGGCTACTGGTTCTTTTTGGTCAACAGTCTGATCAAAAATTCATTGATGCTGCCGATCGAAACCATCATGCTTACCTTACTTTTGCAAGCATTGATGCCCATCTTGACACGAGCTCATGTAATTCCGGTTCAGAACAGCAATCGTATTTCTTTTATTTGATCACATCTCAACTCCCAAATCAGCATATTCATTTTGTCACTCACGCAACACGGTTTGATCAACCTTGGCCCATTTAGACCTTCGGGGTAACTGGAAATCGTTTATTGTTGACTGGCATTTGCAAGCTCATATAATGAAAAATGACCGATGGTGCGCCTACACCAGACGGTCCACAAGAAAATATGTTTCGTTAAAAAAATAACCTACCCATTAGTGAGCCGTTCGCTCAAGGGTGGTTATTTTTTATTATTATGAAACATCATTGGGCTTTTGAACCACGAGACAAACTTTGCGCTGAGTCTGGATCTTTCACTACATTTCCGCTACGACTTTTTGTGCCTTTTCCGGTAGTTCATTGAGACAATACGCCAGATTTCTGCCGCTGATGGTCTGCAGTTTATCTAGCGAATTCTGCGAGTAAAACGCGCTGTGCGGCGTGATAATGACGTTATTACGTCCAACCAACGGGTGTCCGGCCAAATGCGGTTCTTCCTCTGCAAGAACATCCAGACCCGCGCCGCGAATCTTGCCACTGTCCAATGCCTCCGCCAGAGCCACTTCGTCCACACAGGCGCCACGCCCGACATTGAGAAACAAAGGCGCGCGCTTCATCTGCGCGAAGGCAACAGAATCAAAAAAGTGGACATTGTCCGCCGTCAAGTTCATGTGGTTGGAAATGACGTCTGCTTGTGCAAAGGCTTCCTGCGCTGTTACAGCACGTACGTTGCAACATGCCGCATCTTCCGCTGTCAAATTCGGACTGACCGCGAGCACCTTCATTCCAAAGCCGCGGGCAAACGCCGAGACCTTGCGCCCGATCCTGCCGAATCCGAACACCGCCAATGTCTGTTTCCTTAATGGTCTGCCGCCTGGAATGGTGCGATACTGCCACCGAAATTCACGATCGATCTGTCCGGTGTAGTACTTGAGGTTGCGATTCAGAGCCAAAAGCAACGCCATCGTATGCTCCGCGACCTCATCGGTGCAATAGTCCTTGATGTGACAAATGATCACCCCATGCTGTTTCGCAGCCTGCAAATCGACCGAGTCATAGCCGACCGCATTGATGGAAACACAGCGTAATCGCTTCGCTCGACTGAAAAAAGCCGCGTCCAACGGCAGAAATGCGGTAATCAATCCGTCTGCCTTTGCCAGTTCAGCATAGTATGCATCATCATCTGCATAGGGCAGCACCTGTACCTGAGCCTCCGGAAGAATCGAGGCAATCGCGTCCATTGTTAGCCGATAATCCGATACCATAACATTTGAGAAATCACTAATCAGGATTCGCACGCCTTCACCTCCTGCAGAATTTCATGAAGCTGCTGCAGAACCTTATCCATTTCTTCACCCGTACCAATAGTCATGCGAACATAATCTCGAATCCTCGCCTCGTCATAATGCCGTACCAGAATGCCCCGCTCTTTCAACATTTTGCATAGTTCTCCGCCGGAAATATAAGGATGAGAGACAAAAAGAAAGTTTGCATGCGGCTCTGCAACGAAAAAGTTCATTTTTTCCAATGCCTTCTGCACACGAACACGAGTAGCAAGAACAGAATGGACGCACTTTTCTAAATATGTGGTATCCTGCACGGCCGCCGATCCTGCCGCAAGAGCAAATGCGCTCATGTTAAACGGATTAAATGTAAATTTGATTTTATTCATATCTTCAATAATCTCTTTTGACGCAATAGCAAAGCCGATTCGTGCACCGGCCAGATTTCGCGACTTGGAGAAGGTCTGCACCACGATAAGATTGGCATATTTTTCTGTTAGCGGAATGCACGATTCATTGCCATAATCGATATACGCCTCGTCAATGATCACTAATCGTTTCGGCCTGACTGCGACAACACGCTCGATATCAGAAACACTGAGCGCCAAACCGGTCGGATTGTTGGGATTCGCCAGTACAATATCGCGATCGGTTGCTATATAATCCTCCACATTCA
Organism: Sporolactobacillus nakayamae; assembly: GCF_900113325.1. Lineage (GTDB taxonomy): Bacteria > Bacillota > Bacilli > Bacillales > Sporolactobacillaceae > Sporolactobacillus > Sporolactobacillus nakayamae. The sequence continues at coordinate 135,545 of NZ_FOOY01000008.1, forward strand.
CGTGGAAGTCCGCATCCAGTGGAATTTGCTCAAAATCAATACGATTGGTCTTGGCATAGGTTCGGTAAAAGTCGTAGGTAATATCAGGAAAACAAAGCTTCATACGCGGAGAAAAAAAGCTCATGAAGCAGAAGCCGAGCACCTCGTCCGCACCATTTCCGACGAATACCCGATCCGCGTTGACTCCGTACACATCTCCGATCGCCTTGCGCAGCTGCTTGCAGTGAGGGTCGGCATAGTGACCCATGCCGCGAATTCGGCTTTGCGATACAGCATCAAAAACACGCGGAGATGGTGGAAGTGAGGATTCATTAGCATTTAGTTTGATATACGCCTGATCCTTCGGCTGTTCACCAGGAATATACGGCTCCATTTTCTGAAACTCATCACATAAAAAATAACTCATACGTATCCCCCTCATTTGTTATGTAAGCTAACAACAGTCATGCATTAAAGCAGAATTGACGTTTGCAGTTTTAACTAGCTGAAATTTCAGTCATTTATGGCTCAGCCACCTATATTGCAGCGACTGCACGCGCACAAGCAATAATTTTTATCCGGATTTCACGCACAAAAGAAGTTTTTACAATGGTTCGTTCTGCAACGTTCTGTAAAGAACATGTTATAAAATCTTCCCTGTTTATCTTACTTATATCAAACCCCAATTGTGCTGTCTATATCCGTTCATACAAGAGCTTTCCCTTTGTTTTGTAATTTTTACAAATCATTTTTGCAGATGCACGCAGCTCTAAGGATCATTAATTTTCAAAACAGAAACTAAATTTTTGATATTTTTCATTTTTATGACAAAATTTAGCTTGCCTAAGACGACGTCCTAGTTGCGACATTGCCTTTTTGACACTGACTTATATTTTTGTTACAATTTGCAGAAAATTAATATGGGAGAGATAGGGATGCCGGACGTTGCTTCTTTGCAGCAGTTTGAATTTTTTTCTAATTTCACTTTATATGCAGGTGCAAAAGGCATTCATCGCATGATTTCGAACGTGGTGATTCTTGATCACGAAGGCTTTGACGGCAACTATACGGACTTTCATGAAGGTGATTTTGTCATCACAAACTTGCTCTATGCAAAGGATAATCCGGAGCGTATTCTCCCATCTTTTTCTAAACTGATTTCTATCAAAGTCTCTGCCATTGCAATCAAGTCGATTTACTATCATGAACTGCCTAAGGAGGTTGTTGAACTGGCAGAAGCGCACAGCCTTCCTATCTTTTTCTTTGATTCTGTCTATATTGAAGATATCATTCTGAACATCGTTGATTATCTGCGTTCCTCTGAAAAAAACAGTTACCTCGAAAATCTAGTAGATACTGTTATTTATACCGAAACTCCCGAAACAGCTCTAAAGCAGCTCCTGTCGCATTGCTGTCCGGATAATCGGCACTATGTTTCCTCGCTTTACCTAACCAATCCCTCATCGAAGGATAAACTGTCCATTCAACGCACGCTCAATCGCAAGGGTCTCCTCGGAAAACAGTTCATTGACTCGGCGGCGGATTGCTTCTTCCTTATGTATAAAAAGGGCGTTCTGATGCTTTATTTTTCACAAGACGTGCAGACATCCTCCGAAATTATGAAGAAATGGAGACACATCCTCAGTGTATCAAATCTAAGTTCCGGCAATTACCAAATCGGTGTGGATGACGAAATGCTTCCTATCCGTCAAATTGATATTGCCATTCGTCGCAGTATCTATACGAACCGTTGTTGCGGGCAACAAGGACACCCAAAGGCAGTATACAGTTCGATGCACTTGCGCACCTTGATGCTTTCGTTGTCTGAAAACCGATATGCCAATGCCTATTTGACCGATCTATGCAAAGAGATCAGCTCTTATGACCGTCAACAGAACACGCGACTCATGGAAACCCTTTATGCCTATGCAGGATGCCTGTTCCACATTGACAAAACAGCAAAAAAGCTGACCCAGCACCCCAATACCATACGTTATCGATTGAATAAAATTAAATCCATTCTCCATTGCACAAACGATTTTGAGTTTCAAATGATTGTCGGCCTGATTTCAGAAACGCTCAACTAATTTTTCAAACATATGGCTGCGTTTATGATGGATTGTCCGTCACTCAATAACTTCTTCTGACATCGCAATCAGCTCTGCTCGTTTCTGATCCTGAATAACCAACCATTACGCAGACTTTGCATTCAAAGAAATCAATATATATTCGCTTTCTTCTTGAATGGAATTTATATATAATTAAGTATAGAAGTCATATAATGAAAAATGACCGCCGGTGCTGTCACACCGGACGGTCGATTGCAACAGCATGATTCCCGCAAGGGGTCAGCGCATATGTTTAGGTGAAAAAATAACCTACCCATTACGAGCTGTGAACTCAAGGGTGGTTATTTTTTGTACTATAATAATTCAAAAAAGATTCAGCGGAATATAGTATCAGGGCAACATAGTGGAACTTCGACTAACACCGCTTACGTCCTGTAAGCAACGCCAAAGTCACCACATCCTGTGGAAGTTCCGTCTGCGCCAAAAACTTTCCGATCGACGTTTATTCGTATCATGATAATGGTCTTATTTTCCACTTTAAAACGATTAGATTGAGTGCTATTTTATCTTCTTCAATCAGCCAAATCTTTCTGAAATCCCTGTGGATGCCATTCCTCCCATTCTTCTCTTAGCACACCGTAACCGATTGAATCGTAGTATTGGCCATCTACAATGCGTGCCTTACGGAAACAAGCTTCTTTTGTATAGCCGAGTTTTTCAGCAAGTTTCATCATGCCGAAATTACCGGACCATGTGCGCAGATCAACCCGCACAATTTCCGGCATCGCCTGAAAAAGATAGTCGGTCCACAGACCAAACGCTTCATAACCGCGTCCATGCCCCCAGAATTCCGGATCGTAAATCGCGATCCCGGCGCACAGCCAGTTGGTTTCCTTGCTCTCCCAGTACCATCCAACTTGTCCGATCAGTTTATCTGAGTTTTTATCGGCAATGGCGAGATTCTTTCTAGGGGCTTCAAAGGAATCCGTCTTGATTTTTTCACACTGTTCATCGACTAAATCAATGATTTCTTCCTTTGTTTTCCGAGGATAATAGGGGCCGTCGAACTTCTGCCAATATTGTCCAGGCGATCTCCAAAAAATACAGTCATCCTTGTCCGCTAATTTCCAATCACGGATAACGATTTGCGTTCCACTAAGTTGAATCAAGCTGCAACCTCCGTTCTAAATTAGATTATCAGTTTTAATATGTATTGTTTCTTTTTTGAACGTTCAATTGCATTTTTAGATCAAATTAAAATAATACTTCTAATCCTCAATTCATATACACAATAAGTTCACGAAATAGAGCGTTAGTCTGATATAATTGAAGAGACAACAAAATAAACGAGGTGGGAGCGCTGCTCTGCTGTTTCCTGTTAGTGATCGGTGACCCCGTATCGCTTCGGGAGAAAGGGGGTGGCGCCCATGACAGATTTTCAAGCAATCAGTTTGATGATCAGTTTTGCTACACTGATTATTTTGATTCTGTCATATATAGAAAAAACAAAAAAGTAACCCACCTGGTTTCCCTACCTGCCGTGGATTACTTTTTTGATTCATGTGCAGCGTAATGATCGCTTAGCGGTTTTTGTTGTCATTCTCCGTTGGTGTTGGTGCACCAACGGTTTTATTTTGCTTTCCTTACTATTCATTATACACATGTTTTAATGTGTTTAACACTTTTATGTAAAAACGGGTTGAGTCATCTATTTTCTCATCCCTGTCCGTTTTGTATTGTGCTGCGAATAAGTTCCATGACTTTTGCCAACGCTGTAATGGAGCTCGCGGTATCAAACGTATCGACGCCGACATCCAGTGAATGATCGGCATCATGGATCACTTCGATGTGTAGATTTGTTCGCCTCAATTGCTCCACCCGCTCAGAATCGAAAAAACGATCACGGTCGCCAATAACGAATAGACCTTGATGCTTACTCTCTAATAGATTGGTAAATAGATTATCATAGGTGATCAATGGTGTCAGCAGAATAATCTTCGAATTTCGAAACGCTTCTTTTTTGATTAGATCTGCCGTGATCGGAATAGTGCCGATCGATTTTCCTAAGAACATGCAATGCTCATATGTGTGTCCAACCAATACATCATCAATAACCGGCTGGATGTCGCGCATCATCATCTTGCTTTTCACATCAAATGGTTTCTTAAGCATCTTTTTATCGTACATATAATGGACATGAACAACGTCAATCGTGTTCTGAAGCATCTCCATTGTCGCATAATAGAGCAGCGGCTTATCGTAATTATAGCCAATACCTGAAAACATAAAACAGACGGTCTTCGCGCCTACCGCTATATGTGTATAAGCGATCATATGATCTACCGCTTTCACACTTTTTTCGATAACCTTCATAATGAACACCCTCTATATCTGCATTGCGCTTTACGTTAAATGATGGATCATCACAAACAGAAACAGAACACTATAGTATAAAAAGAATCCTAGATTAAGAACGACTGAATTGGGTTTGATCGATTGAATCCACTTTGGTGGAGTGTTCAAGCATGTCCGAAAAAGCAAAGCCAAACAATAAATCACTTGGAGACTCAAGATAAAGACAACCGCTGCAAAGAAATGATGATTATTTTGCAGTAATGATGTGCCAATAAAAATTGCACCGATCCAGTTAAAGATCCCTGCGATCATTTCAATCGGATCTGATAAAAGATTCATCATCCACTCATCATTTGCTTCCCACAATTCTTTATTATCCTTTGACTGCTTGTTCGAATAAACAATTTGCCCCGTCTGAAGCGCCATCGCAATAATAAACATGATTAGAGCAAGTACACAAAACAATGTACCGATTTTCGCTGCCCAGCCGTTGATGAAAAATGCTAACGAAAACGCAATCGGTAGCCAACATGTAAAAATGAAAATAAGCAGCACATGAATGAGTGCAAATTCATTTTTTCGCAACAACGATTGAAGAAAAATGGCCAGTAATAAAAACAACATGACGCTGGTCCATCCAAACACTAGCGTTGGTACAACCATAACCATTACCCCTGTCTTATTTTCTCAAATAAGCTGTAAATCAGGCATTATTATTGCATGCTTATTTTTAAACTATGCCACTTGTTTAACCAATCTTTTTGCGTGATTCTTTTCATGTTAACGATCATTCTTTTTCGCAATGGTATCGCCTCTCTACTTTAAACCTAACTCTTTCCTCATCACCATTCGATTTTCGCTAATTGAATAACCTTTTTTACGATAAAAGCTGCTGATTGAACCCATTTTCTCAGTGATTAGAAACAGTGAAGTAATCCCTTTCTCTATTAATTTCTGCTCTAGATGATAAAGCAGATGAGAGCCATAACCCTTTCCTTGTATCTGAGTCGTGACGCAAAATCCAGCTAAGTAAAAGGTCTTCCCTCTGTAATTCATTTTACTGTATCCGGCAATGAATCCGATTAATTGATTATGATCCAAGAGCATATACCCTAAGAAATTAGGTGTATGAATTAAGTCAAGTAATCTCTGACAGCCCGAATCATAGGACCATGATTCTTTCCATGGCTGAGCGCTAAAAACATTGACATATAATTGCGTACAGTCATCCAGAAAATCAGCATTCATAGCAGCTATTTTTACCATCAACATCACTTGTTTCTTTCAGTGTACTCGTGTTATAGTGAAATGCAAAAAAGGTGGAGGCACATGAATCGATCATCACTCATTAAAGCGCTGGTCTTTGACTTAGATGGAACGTTACTCAACTCGCAAAAAATTATTTCTGAACGAAATCAGGAAGCACTAATGCGCAGTTATCAGTCCGGGGTTAAGCTTTTCATTGCGACTGCTCGTCCCCCGCGCTCCGTAAATAAAATGGTTCCAAAAGAATTACTCGATTGCGCATCAGGCATTTATTACAATGGCGCGTATGTAAAGGAGATTCATGGAAAAACAATGAGCTACACGATTTCGAGTGCAGATTCGGGTAAACTCATCGATTTTATGTGCAGTCATAATGAAAAAGATGCCATTTCCATTGAATCCGAGGATAGACTCTACGCGCTTTCTGACGAGACTTTTGCAAAGAACGCGAAGCACATGGTTCTCCCGCCAACAATTGTCACCCCGTCTAAACTTAAGGAGCTGCCGGCAAATAAAGTTTTACTGTTTCATTGTCCATCGAGTGTAAAGAGCTTTGTGATGCAGTACACCGATCAATTGACCATCGTCGAGACCGATTCAAAGGAGTTAATGCAGATCATGGCCAAAGATATTTCAAAAAGCCGCGCCGTTTCCGCACTCTGTAAGAAAATGAACATTTCAATGGACAGCGTCATGTCATTTGGTGATGACTGGAATGATTTAGATTTATTCAAAACGTGCGGCTATTCCGTTGCTATGGGTAATGCGGAGCCTGAACTGAAACCATTTGCCTCCATGACAACCGCCACAAATGATGAGGATGGTGTTGCACAAATTCTTGAGCAGCTTATGATCACACATCGTTATTAAGATGGGCACGTCTATTACTATTATCTACTCAACGGTGCCCCTCATCCGCCAAACCTTGCCGTCACATTCATTTTTTAATAGCTTCATTCCGTTTTTCTTGTAGAACGCCTTGGCTCGTGAGTTGGTTGGAGAAACGCGGAGGTGGTATTCGAACACGCCGTTTTTTTTGAAGAAGCGCATCGCGTACTGCTGAAGTTCATGTCCTAACCCATAGCCTCTTTTCTCTGCAATGAGATAGAAAAGATGAACATAGCCGATTCTTTTGCCCTCGTATTTGCGAATGCTTAGTTCCAGCTGGCCGACCGGCTGATCCTGATCAAACGCGAGGACAAACCCATTTGGAAAATGGCTGACCTTCTTTTGCAGCCATGCTAAATATTCGGACGGATGGAAATCACGATCCGTGCCAAAGCTGATCACAAACGAGTCCTGGCGAAAGGCGAGAAGCTGTTTTTTATATTTTTCCACATCCAGCGTTTCGAAGCGCAGCACAAGCAGCCCCTCCCAAACTATTATTTCTGCTCATCTTTCAGTTCCTTCTTAATCTCCTGAATGGTAAAGCGAATCAGCTTTTTGATTAAAAAATAAATAACCGTAATAAAAGCAAATCAGAATAAAATCATCAGAATTAGTGGTAAATACATGGACCAATTCATCAATCCTCACCCCCTTTTCAAGGCTAGTCCTCCAAAAGTTTTTTACCTGTCAGATGGATAATTGTGTCTATTATAAACGCTATTTTCAAATTATTCTATATCGTCAAAGATGGGCTAAGCATACTTTTCTGAACAGTTGCCTTTACCCAAATAAGTGTATGAATCAGGCAACTCCTACCCTATCCATTATCAAAATGTTCTTGACTGTTATTGCTGCGATCGTGTACGAACCTTATAATGAAACAAATACTATTTAAGTTTAGAAGAGGATTCAAACGTGACTGAAAAATTAACGATTGCGAAGATACTGGAACGTCCCTATTTTAAGCAGGCGAAAGTATATGCCGATGCGCGCGCTCTGGAACGGATCGTTGAGTGGGCACATGTGCTCGAAGTTGAAGATGTTGGTAATTTATTGAATGGAAATGAACTGATTTTAACAACCGGGTTAACCTGGAAGGGCAGTGAGGCCAAATGTCTTAAATTTTTGCGCGAAATTATCAATAAAAACGCTGCGGGTCTGGTTATCGATATGGGCAGAGTGGTTAAGGTTATCCCGGAGCGGATGATTGAACTGGCGCAAAAAGAAAACTTCCCATTAATTCTTATTTTTTCAGAGATACGTTATATTGATGTGACGCATGATATTCACACCTATATCATTAATCAGCAGAAGAAGGTTGTGGAGGATTTAGAACATTTCTCTTCACAACTCAATCAATTACTGTTAATGGGTGAAGGTATTTTCTCTCTGCTCAATCTGTTTTTTAAATTTACGGGACAAGCCGTTGCGTATAGTCCAGTCAAGGGAAGAATGATCTGTGCCCCTCATTCCGGTTATTTCAAGTCGGACGAGGAGAGGGTTGACGAGAAAGCCGGCAACCACAAATTCTGTTTTCCCGTACTCGTCATGAATCAGTCATTTGGTCAACTGGTCACTGCACCTTGTGCGAAAGAAAATCATTTTACTTCCCTTGCCTTAGATCGGTGTGCAACTGCTGTTGCTCAGGAAATCCTGCGCTCCATGTATTGGGAAGAAAAACAGCTGAATCGCGAAAATCAATGGATTGCCCAATGGGTGGATGGGCAGCTTAGCGAAAAGGAAATCAAGGAGCGATTAGCAAAAATTAAACCCAACCTTTTATTTCAATGGTGCGGCATCCTGATTATTGAATCAAGAAATGACGCATTTGATGATCCGCCCGCTCTGCTGCTGCACCAGAATATGATGCTGCGCATGGTTTTTAGTCACGAATCCTTCTTTATTTTACCTTTAAACCGGGCGAATCGCTTTATCATCATCATTCTTAATTTAAATCATTCCCGTTCTGATCAAATGATTGATCGTGCGATTATCAAGGCGATGCATGCATACAAGCATTATATCAATGATGATCAGTTAATATGGGGCGTATCCGGAAAAACACAACCTTTAAACGGCATTCATCAATCGGTCCTGGAAGCCATTGAAGTGATCGATGTTCAATCGCATATTGGGCTTCTTAAAGATCCGTTTCATCATTCCCTTCATATTTATCAGGTGATCAATCATTTGAATAAGAATGATCGATTATTACCTTTTATTAGGGAACAGATTGGAAATCTGGAAGTGACGCGCAATGAAAGAACGGTTGATCTGCTGCACACCCTGAAGATTTATCTTGAGTGCGGCGGTTCCAAAAAAGAAGCCGCTGCAAAGCTCTTCATCTCAAGACAATCACTGTATAAACGATTAGCTCAAATAAACGAACGGCTTGGCGGTGATATTGAGCAGCCTAGAAGACGGCTGTCCATCGAATTGGCCTTAGTTGGTCTTGACTATCTCAATAAAACCCGGCCATGAGTGTTTCTTTACTTGTGCTACACCTAGTCCTTTGCCGTCGATCTTGTGCCTGACGGGCACTCCAGCTGCTCGTTTCAACGGAGACGACCGCAGGCATCACGCATCTAAATGAGAGGTTCTTTGATTCTTTGGAACTCAGAAAAAATGAGTCCCATCCCGCTTACTCCTTTTTTATGAAACATTCTAATTAAGTAGACTTGTAAAATAAGCGGAGATTTTTCGGTTAAATCAAAATAGAGCTCGTTTCAGAGGGAGATAAGGGGAGATTTTCCGGTTATGCCAAGAAAAATCCCCCGTTTTCACGTTTTTCAAGGAGATAGGCGGAATCGCTCCGTCTATTTAAGCTCTTTTTCCGTTCATTTTCTCATTAAGAGAAAATTTTCCGTCTATTGATCAATTGGGCGCTTAACCTAATCGTTCAACCGGTCAGTGCGGATCCTAGTGATCCCAGATTAGCGCTTCTCCCTTTCGAACCGCTGGCCAAAGTCCTTCCTTCTCAACAATTGGGTAAAACCAAGCTACACCTAGTCCTTACTTCCGCGACCAAGACACTGGTTTATTAGTTTTCATATGGGACACAATTATATACTTTTACTTTCTTATCTCAGTGCAAAAAAGAGAATAGAATCGCCGGACACGGCAATTTTATTCTCTTTACACGTCTTATTTGAAGTGAATCGGCAAGGATTTTTCATCGAGATTCAGGAATGTTTTACTCGGAATCGTTTCTGAAAGCACTTTTCCTTCATGAATCGAATAACGTACGGGCGACAGTTTTCGAATCACGTCGTAGCTGGACTGCTCGGACATGATCAGCATATTGGCCGGTTTTCCTTCTTCAATCCCGTATTGATCGAGGACGTGCAAAGCTTTTGCACTGTTTGTTGTAATCAAATCAAGCCCATGAGTGATTTGCTCATAGCCCATCAATTGGCATACATGCAGGCCCATGAAGAGCACCTGCAGCATATTCCCGGTTCCCAGCGGATACCATGGGTCAAAAATATCATCATGGCCGAAGCAGACATTGATGCCCGCCTGCAATAATTCAGGAACACGTGTCACGCCGCGGCGTTTCGGGTATGTGTCAAAGCGGCCCTGAAGATGCGTGTTAACAAGCGGATTTGAGACAAAGTGAATGCCTGAACGCTTAAGCAAACGAAAAAGTTTGGCCGTATATGCACCATTATAAGAGTGCATGGCGGTGGTATGGCTGGCAGTGACGCGATCGCCCATTCCGCGCTTATATGCTTCAGCTGCGATGACTTCGATAAATCGCGACTGCTCATCGTCAATTTCGTCACAATGAACGTCTATAAGACGATCATATTTTTCGGCAAGATCAAACACATAACCCATCGAAGCAACGCCGTCTTCACGGGTCAGCTCATAGTGCGGAATGCCGCCGACAGCATCCGCGCCAAGTAAGATTGCCTCGGCGACTAATTCTTTTCCCTTTGGATAACCGAGAATACTCTCCTGCGGAAAGGCAACAATTTGAATATCCATCCAGTCGGATACCGCTTCTTTTAGATCAATCAGCGCTTTAAGAGCAGTCAGATTCGGATCGTCCACATCAACGTGGGTTCGCACAAATTGAATACCTTGAGCAGCCTGCCACATCAATGCTTTTTTTGCCCGTGATAAGACATCATCCCGTGTCAACTTTGCTTTCCGCAATGTCCATGTCTCAATGCCTTCGAACAGGGTGCCGCTCAGATTCCATTTAGGATCCCCGGCCGTAAGCACAGTATCCAAATGGACATGCGGCTCAATAAAAGGCGGGATGACAAGATCACCTTTGGCATCAATAGACGCTTCTCCATCAAACTCCTGCGGTTTATGTTCACTGGCCTTCTCAATTTTATCAATCATTTTTTTATCAATGCGAATGTTCCAAAGGCCCTCGCGATTCACTAAACGAGCATTGCGTATCAACATATGAAAAACCACCTAGATGTTTATTTTCGAAATGACGACAGAATCCAATAAATGACGCCGGATAAGATCAATGCCGGATAAGTCGCGCCGATGCTTGCTGTAAAAAAAGGAAGATTATGAATGAGCAGATAGACAATAACGCCGCTTGCCCATGCAATAAAAGCTCCCCAATGAATACCGCCGCTGAACCAATACTTTCCTTCAACACGTTCAAATTCAGGAACCTCATAGACTCGCTTTTTCACCAAAAAGAAGTCGGTCACCATAATGCCAATCAGCGGTCCAAGAACCATACCCAGATAGTCAAGAAACGCAATAAAGGAATCTAAGAAACTGCCGAACAGCAGCGGAACAAAAGTAAGAAGCACGGCGAATACAGTGACGATCCAAAGGGCGGACATCGCCTTCACCTTTTTCGTTAAGTTCGTCAAGGATATTCCCGCCGCCATCAAGTTGATCGCATTCGCCGTTGTACTTGTGATGACGATAACAATGAGCGCCAGCCAGCCCAGACCGAGCTTGCTGGCAATCGTACTCGGATCTGAATTATTCGGATCATAAGTACCACTAGTAATGGCTGCAGCAATCGTCGCAATAATGCCCACGAATGCAAACCAGAACAGACCGATGTTTGCGCCAAGCATTGGTGCGACCGTAGCACTTGTTTTTTTCTTCGTATACCGTGTAAATTCAGCAATAGCGGTCACCCAGGCTAAGCTAAACGCGGCCATCGTATCGACGGCTGTTCCAAAAGGAAGCGATAAGGATGCGGTCGGTCGCCAATGAATGATCTGGCTTAGCGAAACATTCTGCAGCACCACAATCGTCTCCCAAATGCCGAGAACGGCAACGAGAATCATGCCGATTCTTTCAATCATTTTAACAGACCGATGGCCAAGCGATATAGATGCAAGGTGAAGAACGCTCATAATTAAGATGCCGACAATCATTGATTTTGCGCTGTTCTTTTCACCAAAGGCAGCCCAGCCGAGACTGTCCTTCAGGAGAAAGCTGATCGAAATGGCTGCTATAAATGTATTTACGGCAGTCCACCCAATAAACGATGTCAGATTAACTAATGTAGGCAGCGAGCTTCCTCGCACTCCGAAGGCCGGCCTTGTAAGCGCCATGGTTGACGTTCCGGCTTTATAACCCATATAGCCTACCAAGGCCATGAACAGATAAGCAATTGGGTTGGCAATAAGCGTGACGGCAAGTGCGCCGCCAAAGCTGCAGCCTGCAACGACACCGCCTATGTACCATGTCCCGTTATTTGCGTTGGCACCAATCCATGTCGCAAACATATCAATAAAAGTCATATTGCGGGCCTCGGAGTGAGGCACTTTTTCAGTGGCACTGTATTCCTTTGCTAAGTTCTCACTCAATGCCTTTGGGGTTTCGGCCGTTTCCGAAATATTTTGTGACACAGTCATCCCTCCATCGTAAATAAATGTTATATGTTATAACGTCCTATGTACTAAAATATATCATTTATCGGCGATTATGAAAGATACACTTTGTTCGTATCCTACCTCATTATTATTGACACTGTGTCTTCCTCTTTTTTTGAATAAAAAGAAAGGATGCCTCAAAATCAATTGATGATGAGACATCCTGTTTATACATGTGTAATTTTTAACCCGCACAGGTGTAGACTTCTCTTCTACTGACAAAGATACAAACAGAAGAATAGAATAACAGTGCAGTCATTTTTTCGAAGACTTAGGATCCGCTAATCGTATCCAATCTTTCCAGTAAATCCGCATAATGCTTAAGCGTTTCCGAATCCTCGACCTTTACTCCGGATTTATAAAAGATGATCTTCCCGTTTCCGCCTCCGGTTTGATGCAGCCTTTCAAGCGTACGTTTCAGATTCATGGCCGTACCAAGTCCACCGTCGATGACATGGGTTCCTTTCGGGAAGATCTGCTCAATGATGTCTTTAAAAATCGGAAAATGCGTACACCCTAACACAACCGTTCCATATTGAGTCAAATCGAACGGTTTCAACTGCTCTTTTAAATAAGGAATGACATGTTCCGGGTCAAAGTCAAACGCTTCGGCAAGTTCTACCAATTTCGGCATCGGCAGCGGATCAACAAGATCGTGCTTGTCAATTCGTTCAACGAGCCGATGATATTTTTCTTCCTTCAGCGTCGTCCGCGTTGCCATGACGAGCACTTTCTTTTTTTTCGGTTCGGTTTCGATCACCGCGGGTTTAACCGCGGGTTCAATACCAATGATTGGAATCGAATAATTTTTGCGCAGATCCTCAATCGCCGCACTCGTTGCCGTATTGCAAGCAACCACCAGTGCTTTGATCTCATGAGCGACAAGGAAATCCACCGCTTCAAAAATATATTTTTTCAATTCATCTTTCGGTTTTTCTCCATAGGGAAGATGCGCGGTATCCGCGTAATAGAGAAAATTTTCATTGGGCAACAGTTTTCTAATTTGATGGAGAACAGTCATGCCGCCAACACCGGAATCAAATACTGCTATGTTCATGGATTATCACTTTTCTTTATAAAATTTATTTCTGACATTGATTCATTTTATCATCTTTTTATGGTGCAGGAAACAGAAGTCAATTTGCGGTACACCATTCATCGACCTTCTTCAAAATCACAGCCTGATAATCACGATTTTCTAAAATCATTTGTTTTAGTTCCGGACATTTGTGTATTTCCGGATCAATAGGAAAAACAGAGGTTATTGAGATTGAACCGAAACATTACTCATAAATATAGACTTTGATCAAGTACTTCCCTCCAAAACCTTTCATGAATACTTCTTCATGAAAGGTAAAATGATTGTTGCTTAAAACTTTTTCTGATCGCTTATTACCCGCTTTCACAATTCCATAAATGGCGCTTAATTTAAGATTACATTTTGCCCATCTGGAAAAAGCACCTACTGCCTCAGTTGCATAGCCATTCCCTTGATAGTCCATGCCGATTGCATAGCCGATCTCAACGCCATCTAATCGTACACTTAAACCAACATGACCAATCAAGGTGTTTGTTTTTTTCAAAACGACTCCATAAACAAGTGGATAGGACTGAGGAGTAGTTTTATATTTTGTAGATAGAAATTCGATTATTTCTCTAGCTTCATTTCGGCTCTCATACACTTGATCTGGTAGTTCTTCCAACATGGTCTTTTCTTTACTATATTTATAGATCAACGAAGCATCGTTTACATCTAATTCACGTATCGTTAATCGTTCAGTTTCAAGAAGATTCATAACTTCACCTCTAATAGTTCATCCGACCGTTATCCTTTACTACTTCATCATCTCTCGAATTTCCTGTGCCAATTCTTCTGGCCGTTCAAGCATCACCATGTGTGAAGCATCTTCCATAATGACACAGTGCGTCTGCTTGGCAAGTAAGCAAAAATGTTCTCGAGATCTCTTCTTATATGTGGTGATCGGATCATTTTCTTGTAAATGAGATTCAGCTACAATGAGAGAAATAGGTATTTTTAAATGCGCAGCATGTTCATTCGGATGATAGGTCCATAATGCGCAAGAGAAAGCCAGCTCGGTTTCCGGTAAACATTTTAAGCGAAGGGATCCGTCCTCTGTCTCATAGATCTGGTCCACGACCGCCCTCTGAACATCTTCATTCCAAAATGGTGTATCTTGTTTTTGAAGATCAAGATAATGATCCATGCTGTTTAAAAAACCTTCAGGATACGAAAAATCAGTGAATGACTCCCAGCTGATGCCCGGCCACTCTTGATAATTGAAATAGCCTGCATCAACAAGCATCAGCCCTTTTACTCGTTCAGAATAGTGAGCTGCAAAATGAAGAGCTAGTGAAGCGCCCCATGAATGTCCGACCAGCCATATGTCCTTCACATGCATTTGATCGAGTACATCCACGAGCTGCTTGGACAATGTAGTGAAATCATAAGTTGAACTTAACCCGCTGTCCCCGCATCCTGCCATATCCGGGGCAATACTATGTACGCCTTGTAATCGCTTGGCAACCATTCGCCAAACCTCGCCGGTCCATGCCTGTCCATGAATAAACACCACGTGCTCAGATGCAGATGGATCGCCGAATTCTTCTCTAATTTTATAGTCTACCCTGTCATTTTTCGTTACGACATGTCGTACCGTCCACATCAATCATCACTTCCGATTTTTAAAACTGTTTCGTTAATTATAACAATTTTATGTTCCTATAGACTGAATTTCCGTCTAGAGATTGAGGTTTAATTAAAAGATATGCGTTACACTAGATGGCAAATCGGAGGGATGAGCAGTGAACATTGATAATACGATCATCCAAAAATACTTGAATGGATCTCCTTCAGAGGACTATGCTGACGAATGGATTTTTCATCACATCGAAGAAAATGACTATTTGTTCGAAAAACCGGTTGAGGCAATGAAACCACAAGTTCTCGAGCTTTATCATGATATGCGGAATACGGTGCAACATTTTGTTCCCTGTCATAAGCAATTGTGGAATGCGCTGTTTCCCGAATATGAGAAACGGCTGAAAAAATGCATTATCCAGCTAGTTGTCGGATGCCCCTCTCCCTATGAAGCAATGGTTCGGGAAAATACGCAACATGAGGAAGTGATCATCTTTGACTTAATCCGTTTTACACGGTATGGCATGCGCCGCGCGCAGGAAATCATACGCTCAATGATGACGCATGAATGCGCCCATTTTTTACTGCATCAGGATTATCCATCAACCAACGCAAAGACATATTTAGAAAAATTGGGCTACATGCTTTTCGATGAAGGGCTCGCCCACTTTCTCGCACAAAACAAGCAGCTGAATAATCCTGAACTGCTTAAACGCAAGAAGGATGCATTACAGTCCTATCAACAAGCGCTTAGCGAACAGGATTTCAAGCAGCAACAGGCGCTGTTGATTCGAGCATGCTCCGTTCCTTATTGGAATAAATTCGCCTGCATTGCCGGAATGTTCCTCTGGGCAGACATCTATTCAAATTCTGGTATCAATGGTGTGATCGCCGCCTATAAAGAAGGATGGCGCCAATTCGGTCAATATATAAACTAAAAATGACTTTATTGCACAGTAAACACGAA
This sequence comes from Sporolactobacillus nakayamae, assembly GCF_900113325.1. Classification (GTDB taxonomy): domain Bacteria; phylum Bacillota; class Bacilli; order Bacillales; family Sporolactobacillaceae; genus Sporolactobacillus; species Sporolactobacillus nakayamae. The sequence continues at coordinate 151,601 of NZ_FOOY01000008.1, forward strand.
GTGCGCAGCAAAAATGCATGAGTATAAGAGATCATCAATTTTGCATTGTTCAAGCAAAAATATCAGCGCTCAGAGAAAAGAATCAGCGTTCAGGCAAATTTATCAGCGCTCAGGCAAAAGAATCAGCGTTCAGGCAAAAGAATCAGCGTTCAGAGAAAAGAATCAGCG
>NZ_FOOY01000008.1:152378-173097 GCF_900113325.1 Sporolactobacillus nakayamae
ATCAGCGTTCAGAGAAAAGAATCAGCGTTCAGGCAAAATTATCAGCGTTCAGAGAAAAGAATCAGCGTTCAACTTCTCCCCTCTTGGATTCGACTTTCCGATGGTTCGGTTCTACTTCGGGTCTTCGGTTCGACTTCTCCTCTCTTGGGTTCGACTTTGGTCGCGTTCGGTTCTACTTTCCGATGGTTCGGTTCTACTTTTTTCCTCGCTAGGTTGAACTTCAATATTCGGTCTAACACCTTCTCTTATAGGTTTACTGCGTTTCTTCCGTCTACTTTACACGAAAGACAGACTTCGGGGGAATGTCCTAGAATTTTTCTTTATCATGGACTACAACTGCCAAACCAGATTTCTGTAGAAAACAAACCGCCCTCCTGCTTAGGAAGACGGGTTTCATCATATTTCGTTCATTTTACAGAGATAGTTGTGACCCATTCTCAAACCGTTTGATTTGTTTCTCTCCGCTGTCTGCCAATTCTCTGAATTGGTTGATCGTTTCGCGCATCTTTGGCAGCGCTTCTTGCTTGTAGGCGCTGATTGAGTCAAGCGCGGAGAGCACATCAACGAACGCTGTTTTCAGCGTCTCCACTGATACACCGGTTTCCATCGCTTGTTTCTGGATGTCGGCACCCTGTTCTTTGAGCATCTTGGACGTTCCGGAAATGAACATGTTCGTTGTCTTGTTCAACGATTCAATCTTGCTGAGCACAATCTTCTGATTATACAAGGCACTCGCAACCGTTACCGCATTGCGCAACGCGGACAGAGTTACTGTCTTTGCCCGTTCGACTCCGCGAATAAGCTCCTTGTTGTTACGCATGACTACTTCATAAGCGATAATCCCCTGCTGGTTGACGACCAGCATCTGCTGCATATCCATAACACGCTGCCGCAACGGAAAAAGGATTTCTTCGGTAACAAAACGCACCTTTTCCGAATTTTCATCTTCACTCTTGGCTTGCTCTATGCTTACTTCAATGGAGTGATCCATTAATGAACCCAATTCGATATTCGTCTGCAGTTTCTTTGTGATTTCACGCAACGTCTGCTGTTCGAGGAGCAGCGTTTTATTATCATCGGTTAGTACTCTTTTGCCTTTGTCGAGCGATTCAACGATGTCACCGATGACTGCATCGGCTTTTTGGTACTTTTTAAAGTAAGCACGCAGCGGATTAAAAAGTTTGCCAAGAAAACCGGTCTTTGTGAAGTCGACAACGCTTGGATCAAGATCTTGCAGCTGCGTTTGCAACTCCGTTAACCCCTTAGCGACCGCACCGCCTTCGTCACCCGACTTTGAAAGTTTGCCCACCGATACCTTCAGCAGAGAATTTTTGCTTGCTGAGCTTCTCAGTGTATCCAGGCCAAAGCTTTCAACGGATTGCAGCATTTCGGTTCGTTCACCAAATGAGGTGGTCGCTGTCGGATCAATCTTCATAATCTCAGCAACATTTTTATCTGCCGTTTCTTTGATTTTCTGCATTTCTTCTGATATAGGTTTTACTTGTTCCTCTACTTGAGCCTTAACCTCGTTTTCATTAACCACTTCCATTGAAAATCCCATCGACCGATCTCCTCTCCTTACAACTGTACGTTGAATAGGTTTTTAATTTTATAAATGACATCATCCGTGTCGGCATTGATTGAAGCTGCTTCATTGATGTTTGAGACTTTTTCGAGATCCTTTAGATTGGCATTGTATCCAATGGTATAAATGGGCATTTTATATGCTTTTATTAAGCCTTTTACTTCATCGAGCGAATGGCCGCCGTTTGTTTCTCCATCTGTTAACACAAAGATGATCGGTCTTGTATTTGGATTTTTCTTCATTTGGTCCTGAAGCATCCTAATTGCGACAATGATGCCGTCATAGGTTGCTGTCCCTCCACTAGCCTCTAAGCGCTCCACCGCACCAACGAATTTAGACTGTTGTTCAATCGTATACTTGCCGATTGGCAAATTAATTGATACATCATTTGCATAGGACACTAACCCAATGCTGTTCTGTCTTCCGAGATATTTTTGAGATTGCAGTAATGATTTCTTCAATTGATTGAGTGGTGCCCCGCCCATGCTGCCTGAAGTATCCGCGACAAAGACGGCCGAAATTGGTTTTTGAAGATCCTTCTTTTCTTTCCATAGCGCTTGAGCAGATGTAAGCGTCGCGCCGTCTACCCCGCTGTATTCTGATTTGTAATTTGATTCATGATTAAACCCATATTTACTTCCCAATTCCTGATACTTCGTTTGCTTCGAAAAATCAGCGAATTTTTGCAAAATCTGTTTCTTTTCAGATGAGCTATTGCCTAAGGCATACAGCGGGCTGTCATGCCGAACCCCGAACGGCGTGAACGTATAATTCGCTTTGAGATCGGGCGCTTGGCTAAACGTCTGATACTCCATCACAAAACCGTCCAATGTACCTGATTTTGCCGCATCGCGCATCTGCAAGGTGGTCAGCGCCGTAAACGGAACGTTATTTTGGAATTTTTCAAAGCCGCTGACTGCTTTATTGCCAAGTAAGTTGCCAGCATCGAACGTATGCAGGATACTAATCAATAAATTTAATCCGGTGGAACTTGCATAAGGATCTGTATACCCCATGGTTAATTCGTTATTTGCCATTGCCTTGATTACCGTTTTGGCATCAATTTTCCCGTATTTTTTCTTGATTTCGTTATACTTGGAATTTTTCAATAAAATTCCAGGGACGTTCCCTACCATACTTTTTGAAATCATTTCTGTTTTTACACCGCTTGTCTTTGTCATCTCACCCCATAGCTCATTCGAGGGTGTGAATCCATCCGGTATATATTTCTTTGATTTGATGTAGTCGGTCGCCGTTCCTGATGCGATATTTCTGATCTTTACCGATACACGCTTCCCATCGACCGTTACGTTCGATTGATTAAAATCATCGGCTACTTTATTAATCCAACCATCCGCACCCGTACCCGATTTTTCTGTTGAAGAAAAAATTTCAACATAATCATTAGTCGTATTTTTCACAGACACATCAAATTTATTAATTGATGGGAGCTCAGACGCAACGTTGGCCGGATTAAGATCAATGCTCCCTTTAACCGCTTTTTCCTTGGTTATGTCGATATCAGAATACATTTTATTCAATATCTTCGCTTTGTTTTTATCCGTAACTTTTACGGGTTTAGAATTTGAGGTCAGCGATACCCCGATAAAAACAATTGCGAACACAACGAGAAGAACAACTGCCCCGAGTCCAATAAACTTGCCCGTATTATTCATTCATAAGCCCCCTCAGAATTCTTGTAATACTTCGTCTGGCTAATCAATTGATTCATTTCCTGCATACAAGGCAGATTGTCAACTTCTGACACATCTACCGTGTTCAAGTTGGAGATTTCCAGAATCAATTTGTCTAAGCTTGTCAGCACTTCTTCATTGATGTTCTTAGATGACTTGACTGAATCAATGTAGTGATTAAATAATTGCATTTTATCTTCCATCACATCTGCGGAAAAATCATTTGCGGCGCGCTTAATCTTCAAATATTCCCCCTCGTCAAAGACGCTTACCTTGACAATAATATTTCTAATATTGACGTAGAAGAGTTTCTCAACATCGGAGACAGGAGCCATAAACTTCTGATAGCTTAATTCTCCCTCGCCAAACCGATGGGCCAGCGTTCTTTTTACCGTATCCTTTTTCTTCTCTAAGCGCTCTGTTTGAGTTAAGACGGTGTCAATGTCGTTGCCAAATACCCTACTGTCTTTAAATTCCCTTAACGATTCCAAATAATCTTCTTTTGTTTCCAATTGAGGTATACTTCCCGCACCACGCGGTTTGAAGTAGATTAAATACAAGGCAGCGAGAACAACCATCGCACTCGCCAATAATAGCGTTACGCCAAGAGCAGTCTGAAATGCGCTCTCACCGCCAATGGCAACGCCTAAAAACCCGGGAGATAGAAAAAAAATATCTATAACAACAACCCCTGCTAATAGCCCAGAAAATTTCCAAAATCGATTCACTGCGAGTCCCCCATCCTCACTGCTTATTGATGATATTCAATAGCACTTGATTGATGTATTTTTCTTTGCAATGGGAAAAAATGTACTAGAGAAATGCTTGCCAAACAGAACGCAGCTTAAATGCGTCGATGACAATGTTCGAGGAAATGACATCAGTACTGACTTTTACTTATTAGAAGAAAATCAGGAATTCAATCAACAATAACATGTTGTTGCGCAATTGCTTTCGTGTGCGATCACGAGTCGTGTAGATCTTTTAACTGCTTGATGCACTCGATTAGAAAGAAATGAATGGTCTTCCTTTATTTTACCAGACAATCATGATCTGTTCGCAATAATTTATCTGTTTATTAAAAAAATCTCTTTATTCACAGGCACTCTTGCCCCTCCCAACGCATAACCGAACCCATTTCGGACATAATCACAAAGGAAAAGAATGAGAAGTCAGGAGGGATAGCAATGAAAAAAGAGGAGACACAGGTTGGCGATCTTGTCTATGTCATTTGCCGAAATCCGCACACAGCAACCGCCACATTGATTCAGGAAGCAGAAGTAGTTGAAAATCCGAATAAAAAAGAGGACAAGGTGCTCTCCCTAAATGATATGTACTATGAATTTGCCGAGGATGATGCGGTGTTCCCAACGATCGACGACGCGAAACGCGTATATAAGCAAATATATGATGAAGATTAAGGAGATGCGCAGTACTCATGGTAAAGCCCTTTGTTCCCCAGCTTGTCTACATTGAGCCTCGTGCGTTGGACTACCCACTTGGTCAAACGCTAAAGGATAAATTTGAAAATATGGGGATCGAGATTCGTGAAACGACCTCGCATAATCAAGTGCGCAATCTCCCAGGGACTAATGACTTTCAAAAATACCGCAACGCCAAATCAACTTTGGTCGTTGGCGTGAGAAAAACCTTGGATTTCCAAAGCTCTAAACCTTCTGCAGAATATGCTTTGCCGCTTGCAACCGGCTGCATGGGGCACTGTCATTACTGCTACCTGCAAACCACCATGGGCTCGAAGCCGTATATCAGAACCTACGTCAACGTCGATGAGATTCTCGAACGCTCCGATCAGTACATGGCCGAACGTGCGCCTGAGATCACACGATTTGAAGCGGCCTGCACCTCGGACATCGTCGGCATTGACCACTTAACCCATTCTCTGAAAAAGGCAATCGAATTTTTTGGCGCGCGCGATTTCGGCGAGCTGCGCTTTGTGACAAAGTTCGCTCATGTGGATCATTTACTAGACGCGCGACACAACGGACGAACCCGATTTCGTTTCAGCCTCAATGATGCGTACGTGATTAAATTTTTCGAAGCAGGAACATCCCGCCTAGTTGAACGGATCGAAGCGGCAAAAAAGGTGTCTGATGCCGGCTATCCGCTTGGCTTTATTATTGCACCGATCTACATTCACGATGGCTGGCAGGAAGGCTACCGCCAGCTTTTTGAAACACTGCATGACCAGTTTCCGGAAAAAACGGCCGTTCCGATCACATTTGAACTCATCCAGCATCGCTTCACCGGTCCGGCCAAACGCGTGATTGAAAAAAATTACCCGAATTCAAAACTGGTCATGAATAAAGACGAACGCCGCTATAAATGGGGACGCTACGGGATCGGAAAATACATCTATCAAAAAGAAGATGAAGCACTTCTGCAAGAAACAATTGAAGGCTACATCCATCACTATTTTCCAGATGCTGAGGTGGCATATTTTACGTAAAAAAACACATGCGCCGTGTTCCTTTTCACGGTACCCTGTGCTTTTTTTATTAGTTGATCAAATTTTCCACCGAATACCCTTAGCCGCTTTCTTTTTTACAAACTCTTTAATAAAGCTGTTTAGTTCTGACGCCGCCTTTGTTGGAATTTGGTGTTTGACGTTTTGAATCCATTTCAGTTCGTTATTCGGCAGGTGTTCATGCAGTATTTTTGCGTAACGAAAAAATCCGTGATCTTGGCGCCCAAAAATCAGTAATATCGGCAGTTGAATCTGATTCAATTGACGGGTGCAGGTGTAGGAGAGACTGTATTGATAGTACTCGGCCACATTTTTCCCTGATCCTCGTCGTTCTTCCCGCAGCATTTTCCAAAACGAAGAAAGTGTAGCCATATTTGTTCCGGCAATATAGAAACCTAATAGAGAAAGCGCCTTGAAACGTGCGAGTGTCGCTGCCAGAACCAGTTTACTTTTTAATGCCGCGTTGCTGACTTCAGACAGTCCGCTGACCAGGATTCCGCCCAATGCCCGATTCTGATACTTCAAGAAAAACTCGAGCGCGATTGATCCGCCGGTTGAATAACCGCAGATATAGGCCTGAGGAATGTTCAGATGATCAAGCAAATGCAGCATATCATCCGCGATGAGTGGGTAAGTCAAGGCCTCATCCGTGGATGAACTTCTTCCATGACCGCGTATGTCAAAAGTAATGATCTGATAACTCTTAGATAGTTCCTTCATTTGATTTAAAAAATTGAAATGGGTCAGTAAAGGAGGATGAACAAAAAGAATCGGAATTCCTTGACCTTGAACGTTGTAGTAGAGTTGGCAATCATCTACCTTGAAATAGGACATCGCGGTCACCTCAGAGAAATGAATTGCACCTAATTTCCCCCAAACTGTTTGTTTTTATTCAATTTTTTTGGGGCAATCTGGAATGATGCACCGTGGACACGGCAGACTAGGAGGTAAGGAAGTGATTAAATGAAGCAACCATTATGCATTATTATTCATGGATTCGCCGGAAATCCTTGGGAAGTGGAACCGCTGGCGCACGCGCTCGAACATTCCGGATTTGATGTCATCACCCCGCTTTTGCCCGGTCACGATCGGGATAAAAAGCATATGGAAAAGATCACTGCGCTGGACTGGCTGCAAGCGATTGAAAAAATGGTTATACAAGCAAAAGACGCCAAGAAAGAGATTCATCTGATTGGTTTTTCAATGGGTGCGATGATCGCCTCGATTACGGCTTCCCGTTATCCGATCTCGTCTCTAGTCTTGCTTTCTCCAGCGGTTTATGTGCTGACCCCTCATGTCTTCAAAATGAGACTGGATAGATTTCGTCACCGGAAGAAAAGAGGAGTGGAAGACTACGACTCGTCATTCACTCAAAAGATCCCAATTGCCAATGTCTTTCAGTTTCACAAGGTTGTCAGGCAGGCAAGACGGATTTTTCACAACGTTCATGTCCCGATGTGTATCATTCACGGTGAACGAGATGAAATGATCGATCCAAAGAGCGCTGAACTGATTTTTCACGCGGCTGCTTCGGAAGAAAAAGAACTGCACTATCTGCCTCATGCGCAGCATCACATTTGTCAAGGCGACGAGCGTGACAAGGTCATCCGTTTTGTGACTCTTTTTCTTAACAAGCATCGAGCTTTATAATCCACAGGCATTTGGCTTATTAGAAAACTTGGCTTTGTCAAACCCTGACGAAGCCTTAGTTGCATTTCACTAGATCCCTCCAAATTGCTATACCTGCTTAATTGTGTTAGAAAAAAAAGCGCCCGGCTTACTTCCGAAGGATGCCGTGGCTTTCGCTCCAAATGCGGTTTTAAATCATCAACCTTGAACAGACATTTCCTCATAAAATTAAAATAAGCGGAGTTTTTCCGCTTATATGCATCATAGCGCTTGTTTCACAGGTAAATAAGGGGAATTTTTCCGCTTATTCAAAGAAAATCCCCCCATTTTCACGTTTTTCGATTTGATAAGCGGAATTTTTCCGTCTATTTAAGCGATTTTTTCATTCATTTTCGAATTAAGCGGAATTTTTCCGGTTATTTCGCAGATTGGGCACTTACCTGATCGCCCAACTGAATCTTATGACCTTATCGTTATATCAACAGGCCAAATGCTAAACTTTCTTCTCTTGTTAGAAAACCTGGCTTCGCCAGGATCCGGCGATTCATGACTGTTTCTTGGCATACAAAAAAAGCAGGACCTGGTTTCTCAGCATTCTGAATTTTTGTTCGCTTTATTCTACTTATTCGCTTATGGCTCTTCTCGCATTTTTATTCACAATCGATTTAGAGTTAAAATAGGTAACAATAAAATAAGCGAGATAGATGACAAGGAGGATCTGCTTCATGCTGCGTACCTCATCACAAGAAAAATCAACAGAGCAAATCGATTCATGAGGCTAAGTTCCTGAAATATTGTCATGCGCCCCCCTTGCCATCGGAAACAACGAGACTAATAATCATGAATCACGAGTTAATTTTTGCTTTGGTTGCTTTAATTAAATAGGTTGACAGCCACGGCCCAGTCCACCACCCTATCCATCCAGTATTTTGACGACTTAGTTTTTTAAACGAGAGGGATTGAAGTGTCCGCATGTATTCCTTAGTTTTACTAATATCAACAATGATTAATGTTCCTCCAGGTTTCAACACTCTCGTTGCTTCACGAAGTGCATGGTCTCTTCCTTCTTTGCTTTTTATATTATGTATTGCTAAGCTGCTAAAAATAAAGTCAAAGCTTTCATCTTGCAAGGGAAGTTCCGTCATGTCTGCTGTTATTAATTGAATTTTATTTGATACATTTTCTATCAATGCATTCTTTTCCGTTGCATGTATATCATTGCCGGATTGGTCGACTTTCCGCCACAAATCAACCCCTACGGCTTCCCCACTACCTCCAAGAAATTTGGCAGCTTTAATTAAAACAGCACCATGCCCACATCCCAAATCCAATATTCTTGCATTTTCGGGTAGTCTTAACTTCGCAAAAACATTGCCCCAAATGAAGAATTTTCCCCGTAAAGACGTGTGCAAGTGGAGGCCTGCACCAATCAGCATAAATAGTGCATAGATTAAAATCCAGTATCCTGATTTTTGATCGTGAATCAACTCAATAATTGATATAAATAGAGCGCCACAACCAACTAGAACATATACTATAGGAACCCTAGGTGCATCAATTCCATAATGAGTTCGATGTTGCTCCAATGACCATCACCCCTTTAATTATTATCTGAATAAGGCATCACCTTCTTTTAATGCTCGAAGACAGAAACATGAACTGAATAAGCTTTGAATTAGAGCATGCAAAGTAGTGAACGGATACGATAATCCTTCTAAAATTATCATACTGCTTTATTTCGATGGACAGGTCTGTCCGTCATCAGTCAATGCAAATTTCTTAAGAACTCACGAACATCTTGTGCGAAATCGTAACGTTGGTTGATTTCTTTTAAAAAGGCTTTGTCATGCGTATGCGTTTTGCCAGTTTCCAGTTGTTCTTTATACAAAGTAAGGTAAGGAATATTCTTCCGTTTTGCTTCTTGAAGTTCTTTGTTTACGTCATAGCCGACTTTTCTGAAGTTGATTTGCGCCACACCTTGTTCATCAATTTCAAGAATGGCATACTGTGCGCGCCGATCAGCGCGGTGTTTCGCCCACTTGAAATAGGGCTGTCCCACAGAACCCGGGTTTATGATCAGCTGGTCATCACTGCTGTACCGCAACATCTGATGATGCACATGAGCGTAAATGGCAACATCACAGTGAGATTGTGTAAAAAGGTGGTCAAAATTTTGTTGCGTTTGATCCGGTGCCAAATCGCCGCCATAATTTTTATCCGGCAAGTTATGTGCGATGCTGATATTAAGTCCATTGACTGTCTTCGTTGTATGTAAAGGCAGACGCTTGATCATTTCTATTTGCGCGTTCTTTAAGGTTTCACATTGGTATTGAACAAGTCTTGTGACATAGATATCTGAGGGATCATTGAGGTCAACTTCCCCCGCAAGTGCTTCTAGAAGGCAGTCTTCCCAGTTTCCTTTTACATAAGCGGACACATTGATACTTTTCAGCAGTGCCAATAGATCAGACGAACCTGGCCCGGGCATGAAGAGATCTCCTAAAAACCAATAATCAGTGACCTTTTCCTGAATGGAGTCTTCAATGACCGCTTTTAATGCAGTTATATTTCCGTGAACATCGGCAAACAAGGCTATTTTGTGGTTCATGCTCTCTCCACCTCTCCTACCATTATTCCCGACCCCCGGCACCGGGCATGTCAAACGACTTTTTGGTTGTGGAAACGTGCTTGCCGTTGAGCACGACTTCTTTCAAATCGGATGGGTTTCTCACATGCAACGTAATCTGCGTCGTTTTACTTCCTGCATAGATGAGATTCTTTGAAGTATAAAGGTTTAAGGAGAGGGTGCTTGAGGGCTGTAATTGTGCAAGCTTTACCTTAGCGGATGAAGGAACTGAACCGGTAATGGAAACATAGTCGTATGATTTCGTGCTCTTTCGGACCACTACGTGATAATCGATTTTTGCCTCTGTTAGTTTAAATGATTGAAGATGATCCTTAACGCGTATTTGTTGCTTCACTTTGGCTAATGTGTCAAACGATGTGAAGATCTTACTAATAAGGACGGCTGCTAAAACACATACAAGGCCGAACATAATGAAACGTTTTTTCATCGTTTATAACCTCCCTAGACTATTTTTAACGTACTGCTCGGTGCAGCTGAAAAAAACGTCGGTTGGTGATGCCTCTCAGCTTTTGCCCCGAAAGACACTTATAGAGTAATTCGCTTCCGGATAATCCCCGAGATAGTCAAACCCATGCGTTTTGTAAAACGTTTTGAGCCTGTCATTGCCTGCCCAACAATCTAGATAAGCCGGTTTATGCTGTTTTTCAGCATAAAGAAGCGCAAATTTCATAATCTCAGATCCATAATTCTTCCCTTGATATTCAGGTAAAAGAGCAATTTTGTTGAGGTAGAGACTTTGAGGTTTAATGACGCATGTACTGATCGCATCAATTTCACTGATAAAAAAAGTACCAATCACATGATTTCCAAGCGTTAGCATAAAAGCTTGATTTTGTTTTAATGCATCCTCTATCGGTTCTTGATCCCATGGGTAATTCCACTGATTCACACCTTTTTCCTGCAGGTCTCTTGACACCTCGTTAAGAATCGTCAGGATTTGTGTGAGATCACTAGGTTTTGCAGCCCGTATATTCATCATCATTCACCTTTTCTTATGTCACAGCAAAGGAATGACATTAATGATTGGTTCTTCATACGGATGAATGGCTTTAATAATCGTTTTGACAGCATCAACCCGCTGAAGCTGACATCTAAATTCCATCTTGCATTCGGTCCCTGATGATACGTTACCTATTTCTCCATCATAGGGATTGGCACCTTCGAGCGGTCGCCAATAACCCTTAACTTCTGAATATGAGATAACGTTGTCATAGTTCCCCACTGTAAGAATACCGGCTTCATTTAATCGATTCCTAAGCGAAGCAATATAACGCTCAGGGATCAGCACTTCAATTTTACATGTGTTATCTGTCTCCTGCTGTAGTGAGGCTCACATTGCGCTGCCTAACTCATTGTTTATGATCGGCAATCATTGCTTCATAAGTTTCTATTTTCTTGTCTAGATGCCCCAAGTTATCTTCGAACTTTTCTATTTGTTTGATCATGGAGTGTCGGTGCGCCCGCAGCATCTCCATTCTTTCTTTCAACGTGACATCCCCTTCCTCCCTTAATCGCGCATATTTTTTTATCTTCCGAATCGGCATTGCTGTTTCTTTAAGTCTGAGTATGAAGTCAACCCACATTTTTATCTTTGTCCGTGTACTGTCTTTGATTGCTCCTATTTCTGTCCGGATGGACGAGTTTTCTTTTTCGTAGTAGCGAAGTGTATCGACGCTTAAACTTGTTAACTTGGAAAATTCGCCAATTGAGTAAACCATAAAAAGTCCTCCTTGATGCCTTGACATGGAGTTAACTCCAGCCATTACACTTTCATTGTACCAAAAAAGGAGATGGAAGAATTGGAAAAAAGTCGTTATGCAGCAGGTTTAGAAAAATTAAATGAAGTGGATGGAAAAGTGGGCGACATGGTTATCCAATCGTTGAAGGATATTGCGCCTGATCTTGGAAAATTTATTATTGAGTTTGCTTTTGGCGATATTTACACTCGCCCTGAGTTGGATTTAAGACAGCGTGAACTGATCACACTAAGTAGTCTCGCTTCGATTGGCGGAACGGAAAATCAGTTGCGCGTACACATTAACGGCGCATTGAATGTCGGCATCACCGCAAAAGAGATCTCTGAAATTTTTATTCAATGTATCCCTTATGTCGGATTCCCGAGAACGCTCAATGCTGTTGCTGTTGCAAAGGAAGTCTTCAAAGAAAGAAAATTGATTTAAGCAAGGCCCCAGCAATTTACTTTGAAAAAGGTAAGTTGCTTTTTTGGTTTTTATGTTTCCGAAACGATACGAGTGTCTGCCAAAACTTATTTAATTTCATAAATCATTAGATAGCCATCTAAACCAAGTCGATTGTCATGATAGTTACCGCCAATATCTTCAAATCCATTTTTTTGATAAAACTCATGGGCAGTTGACCTGGCATTTACTTTGATTTGTTTAAAATTTTTACTTTTTAAATCTTCAATCGCATAGTTTAGCAGTTTTGAACCCATTCCCTGCCTTTGAAAAACAGGTTCAACTGCAAAAGCAGTCAAGTGAGCCACTTGGGGTGCTTCAACAAAAATGCTAAACGTAGCAATGATCTTGTTATCCATTAAAACTGCATAGAAATCATTATCTTTTTCAATGGACAAATTTTCGCTGTAAATATCTTTCCCGATTGGTTTTCTTAAAACCTTATTTCTTAGCGCTAAAGCCTGTCTATAATAATCGTGATCAAGCGTTTTGTATTTGATCGTTCTCATCATTTGTTTCCCTGCCCCTTCTTGGATCATACTTTCTGATAACCGTTTCGACAGGATCGCATCTCTTATTTTTCATATCTCTTCTGCAAAAAGTATTGGTTAAATCCCTTTGGATGATTTTCAAGAGTGCCAAAAACTGTATACCCATGTTTTATATAAAATTCTGGTGCTTGGAAACTAAATGTATCAAGATAGACAAATCTACATCTATTTTTCAAAGCGTAATTTTCCATCTCTTTTAACAATGCACTTCCATAGCCTTTGCCTCTGACACGTTTATGAACCCACAAAAAATCTATATGTAAATGATGCCAAAACATAGTTCCTGTAATTCCACCAACAATTTTTTCCCTTCATCCTTTAAAATAAAGCTTACGTTTTCATTCGATGTTTTCAGTTCATCAGGAATTTGTTCCATATTATGTTCGATTACCTTTTTCTTAATAAATTCACTATCACTTTGCTTCCATTGTTGGATTATTTTCAAAAAATCACCTTCCTGAATAATGTAAGGTTATAACTGAGAAGCGCTGTTCGTTCACATCTTCCATCTACTGCATCACGGTTATTGATTTTTAATCAATAACATCTTTTTCATGACATTAATTAGTCTACTTGAAGCGTCGATACTATAAAGAAAGAAAACTTGACAGTCTTCAGATAATGCTCTGGGATTCACCTTTTCCTCTGCTAATCTCTTTAACTCACTGAAATCCATTTGTTAGTCCTCCATTCCTTACCGTTTTTTGTGCAACATTTTCCTTAGGTCATCAACGGCTCGAACGGTCATTGTCGGCACATAGTCCGAATTCTTCGGCTTCTGCAATCGAGCCATCCCTTGCAGAACGCGGATTGTTTTCATCCTGAGCTTGTTCGCCGGATAAATGTCGAAATCCAGCCGATCGCCAACCATATAAGCTTCACCTGGCGTGCAGCCGGCTTGCTCCAAAGCATAGGAAAAGATGCGTGCGTCCGGCTTTTTGATGCCAAGTTCACCGGATAGGGCAAAAACAGAAAAATACTCATGAATATTAAGCTTTTTCATCCGTTCCTGCGCATCATCGGATTGGTTTGCAATGATCCCTAAATGATAACGTGCAGACAAGTCGCTCAATAATTCGATTACCTTTGGATAGAGGAATTCTTGTTCTGGCAAATAAACGGCCTTGCTTCGCACAAATTCATACTGCTCATCATTTTCCACCAAGGAAGGAAGAACATCGTTCGCTGTGTGTTTATAGGCTTTGCAAGCTTCTTCTCTCAAGTGACGGATGTAATCGGCAGAGTATGAGCATCCGAGCGTTGCAAGTGCGCGACTCATTTGACGGACAATATAATTCTCCTGCGCACTTTCATCAATTAAGGTACTGCCCAAATCGAAAAAGATCCATTCTTTTGTTTCCAAGACACATCATCCTGTCAAATAAATTTATGTACATAAACACTTTCCAGCTCTTCTGAGTTAACGAATTGAAATCCGCAGTTCTTTAATACCTTAATTGACCCACTATTTGTCTTGAGCGCGTGAGCAATGATACCTTTACAGTTTGAATTTAAGCGCGCCCATTCCATTAACGTGTTCACCGCTTCGGTCATTAGCCCTTTTCTCCTAAAGTTTGGCGACATGCCATAACCAATCTCTGAGTATCCATTTTCATCAGGGGAGCCCTTGAATCCGATTAAGCCGATCCCCTTCATAGTTGCACGATCAACAATGATCCAATACGTGTACCATGGGTGCAGTTCTTCACTAATTTCATTCATTTTGTTAATTTTTTTTATAATTGCTGCCCGAAATGATTCTGAAATGGTTTCAGAGTCAAGTTGGATCTCCATTCGATCTGATTCCTTGTTTTTGATCCGCATAAGGTCATCAATCGACAAAGGTGTTAAAACCAAAACCCTCGACTGCAAATTTGTCGCGTCCACTTCGATTCCTCCTCATACTATTTTAACTTTTACGGCGCTTTCCCAAATATAAAGAGATGTGTAAATAAAGCCGTACAAGGAAAACATATAATAAAAAAAGGAATGACACAATGATCGGTCTGCTGCTTGCTGTCGCTCTCTTTAATAGCACTGCTTTTCTCATCAATAAACGACTCACCAAAAATCAAATCGTACATATTTGGACGTTTACCGTTGCCGTGCAGGTGCTTACTGATGGTTATTTGTGCAAAAAATACCATGCCTATTGGTATTTCTCAGGATCTCTTGAGTGGCCGACACTCTTTGTATTAACCGTATTGATCCCACCGATAAACATCATTTTCCTAAACGGTTATCCCTACGGAAAATCATTTTTTAAGCAGCTGATTTATATCCTTTTCTGGGATGTAGCGATTACCGGTTATGAACTGATTACACTTTTGCCCGAGCCATGGGGCTACTTTAACTACGGTTGGTGGCGAATAAGCTACTCGTTCATTGCCTACCCATTTTTACTGTGGATTGTCGCGGCGTACTATAAATGGATTCGAAAGATTGAAAAGGAGTAGCTCTTAGTAGATGCCGCAATCCTTAGTGCCGCGGCTGTTAATCCTTGCATGATCCCTAGTGAAGCGATCACATTCTTGCGTTTCTCAATACTAATAATATCAAGGACAAATTTTTTGTGACTATCAAATTGAAAGCCGAGTAAAATGGTTCGAAATAGACACAGTATCCTCTTGGTTGATTTAAAAAGCAGAGGGTGCTTTTTTATTGACATGGAATCCGGTCATGACCCCTGATCGTGCATTGATCGCTGATTTTCGTGCATAGAATTCGGGTTTTCATGCATTGGAGCACCGCTTTCGTGCATGAACCCGGCGTGACATTCTGTTTATGCATTGCGTGTGAACGCTGTTGCAAGTAAAGTCATACATTACCTTGCTCAAAATGAAAATTATTTTCATGGATGCTATTTAATTGACAAATACACCTCAAATAATTATATTAAAATTAGTTACAAAATAAAAATTCAAATTGAAATGAATTTCATTTTGTATGGCAAGACAATCGCTTGTAGAGTCTGTTCAAAAAGGAGGACAAAAAGAGCCGAGGTCAGGCAAATCGCCACGTCCTGTGGCATGCCTGACACTAGCTCGTCCTGAGCGTCGAAGATCAAGGAAGCGCAGTTTCGAGCTACCCGCGCGTACTTTCACAGGATGTGATGACTTCAACGTTGTGCACAGGACGTGCACGTTGTTAGTTGAAGTTCCCCTGCTAATACGTGAGGAGCGGAGAAACAAGCTGACACAGAACTTCCGCAGGATGCGGTGACTTCTGCGTTTTGCACAGGACGTGCATGCTGTTAGCAGAAGATCCTCATTGCCTTTTTCCCGGACTTTTTGAACACCCTCTTGTAGTGGTTTCGATCGTTTCAAAAAAAATTATTTGGAAGGATGAGTTAGATGAAAACGTATAATTGGGGTATGATTGGTACCGGATGGATCGCACATGAAATGGCTGATGCGTTAAATAGTGTCAATGGAGAAATTTATGCAGTGGCTGACGTTAACGAAGCCGCTTTACAGGCTTTCAGTGAGGAAAAAAAGATTCAGCGGACATTTACGAATCCTGATGATTTGCTAAAAGATCCAAATATTGATATCGTATACATTGCAACTCCCCATAATTTTCACTATGAATATATTATGAAAGCATTAGAAGCCGGTAAAAACGTATTTGCTGAGAAAGCAATAACGGTTAATTCCCGACAGTTAACTAATGTGAGACAATTAGCTGCTGAAAAAGGTTTGATTGTGACTGAAGGTTTAACCTTATTTCACATGCCGCTTTATAAAAAGGTAAAACAGCTGATCAGCGACGGAAAAATCGGTGATGTTAACTTAGTTCAAGTTAATTTTGGCAGTTTAAAAGATTATGATGTCAAAAACCGCTTCTTTAATAAAAACTTAGCCGGCGGTGCACTGCTTGACATTGGTGGTTATGCGACTGCCTTTGCCCGTTCATTCTTAAAGACACAACCTGTTAATGTTTTGACAACCGTTAAATATTTTGAGACCGGCGTCGATGAACAATCAGGTATTCTTCTGAAAAATTTAGATGATCAAATTGCGGTACTGTCATTGTCGATGCGCGCGAAACAACCGAAACGCGGAGTCATTTCAGGCACCAAAGGCTATATTGAAATATCGAATTATCCGCGTGCCACAGAAGCTGCTATAACCTTTACAGATGATGCGCACACGGAAACACATGAAGTAATTACGGCCGGAGATGCATCCCTTGCCTTGCAATACGAAGTTCAAGACATGCAAAGATATATTGAACAAGGCCATGATGACGGCGAATTTGCACTCTCCTACGACATTATGGACGTATTAACCAACGTACGAAATCAATGGGGGATGAAATACCCGTTTGATCGTACAGACTATTAAACAAGGACTGTAGCATGGAAGCGACTAATAAAGAATTCGTAAACAGAATCTACGCAAATTTAGGCAATTATTCTAAATCGGAAAAAAAGATCGTTGATTTAATTATCAGCGACCCCCAGTTTGTGATCAATGCGACCATTTCACAGCTGGCAAACCGATCCGGTATTAGCGAAGCATCAGTCTCGCGTTTCTGTAAACGAATTAATCTGAATGGATTTCATCATTTAAAAGTATTATTGGCACAGAGTTCATTAATTAATGCTGAATCGCCAAACAGTACCTCATTAACCAGTCACGATAAAGTTTTAGATAAATTAATGAGTGACAAGGAAGAGGAAATTCAAGCAACCTTAGAAGGTTTTGACAAAACACTCATCAAAAATACAATGAACGTCATTAAAGATGCTCGGCTAATTCAAATCATGGCAGAAGGCAATACATTTCCGGTCGCACTCGATGCTTGCTTTAAGTTCAATCAAATTGGTCGGTTAGCATTTACATCGAGTTCATGGGAAGTGGCTATGGGGCAGACGTTAAACTTAAATGACTCAGATGTGCTTATTGTCATTTCCAATTCAGGAGAATCCAGGCAGCTGCTCCAATTAATCGAGGTTGCTAAGAAAAACCAAGTAACGATTATCACGCTCACGAATAATGAGAGTTCTCCCATCGCCGCGCTGTCCGATCATAATGTGGTTACAGCCAGCAGAGGTACGATCTTTATGTCCGAGTATTTCTTTTCGAGAGTATCTGCCGTCACAGCAATCGAAGCGATTTTCATGCTGCTTATCGCAGATGATCCTCAGCTTAAGAGCAAGATTCAAGAGCATGAACTATTAATCGCGTCAAAAAAGATTTAACTAAAACAAAGCCCGCACTTTTACAGGTGTGGGCTTTGTTTTGGTTAGGAACATGCTCATTCCACATGCGCATTGTTTGCCAAGCGGGCACGCTCAACCTGAATCGAGCCCGTGCTCCACTTTTCTCCTGCCATACTCTTGATTAATCAGGGGAAAATTCAATTTAATCCGGGAAAAATCCACAACTATCCAGGAGATATTAATCCATATCCGTGAATCGAGCACGTGCTCCACTTTTCTCCTGCCATACTCTTGATTAATCAGGGGAAAATTCAATTTAATCCGGGAAAAATCCACAACTATCCAGGAGATATTAATCCATATCCGTGAATCGAGCACGTGCTCCCCTTATATCCTGCCAAACTCTTGATTAATCAGGGGAAAATTCAGTTTAATTATTTGTCAACGATTATTCCTGTTAATCAAACAAAGATAAAGCAATCCAAAGTTGGCTGTTCAATTGCCAAAATGGATTACTTTATTATGTGTTACTATTCATCTCAATCTGAGTTTTCTGAAGCAAAGGAATCGCGGAAAGCTCATTATTTTTAAAAACGAGACACTGCTGATATTAGTGGTTATTTCTTGAATTTTACTCGCTCTCTTTCATCCCTTTTCCTGATGTTTCAGTTTGTCCCGTTCCACTTGAATCTGATCCGGGTCGATGCGTATAAATAGCGGATCAAGGTGCTCCGGCAGTTTTCCCGGGCAATGAATGACCGTCCATTTAAATTCACCAAGATGAAGTTCCTCACCAAGTTTCTGACTGGAAAAAGGTAAGAATGGCGAAAGCAACTGAGCGAGATTGGCAATACTGAACACGCATGTATTTAAAGTTGCATAAGCCGATGCTTGATCAGATTTAAGCGTCTGCCACGGTTTTCGTTCATCAAAATACTTATTCAAGCTGCGAATCCACGAGAAAATTTCACTTAGCGCTGCTTTCAAATGTGCGGATTCAATCAGCCCACCAACCTTCTCGTAAAGCGCATGCGTTTCTTGTAAAATCTGCGAATCAACATGGTTTTCATCCACCTTAAAATCAGGCAGCTTTTCAATGAACTTTAAGGTACGATTGACAAAATTCCCATAAGCGCCGAGTAGTTCGCCGTTGTGGCTTTCGATAAACGCTTTCCAGGAAAAATCGGCGTCATGTGTTTCGGGTGCATTGATCAACAAAAAGTAACGGATACTGTCCGGATCATAACGTTCAAGAATGTCAGGTGCCCATACCGCCCAGTTGCGACTTGTGGACAGCTTCTTGCGCTCAAGTGTCACGTATTCATTAGAAACAAGATGCGTCGGCAGTGCTTTTTTGCCAATGCCGAGCAGAATGGCCGGCCATATAATCGTGTGAAACGGAACGTTGTCTTTCCCTTGAACGTAGTAGGAAACCGTTTGTTCATTCCAAAATTCAGAGATATCCTGGTGATGTTCTTCTCCCCAGCGGACGCTTGCCGAGTAATAGCCGGACACCGCCTCAATCCAAACATACACTTTTTTGTTCTCAAAGCCTTTGATCGGCACAGTGACACCGATCGGCAAATCGCGGGTGACGGCACGATCCTGCAAGCCTTCGTCTAAATAGCGCCGCGTGAGATTTAAGGCATTCTCCCGCCATTCGTTATTCTTTTTTGCCCGTTTATACAGCTGTTCCAAATCTGGTTGGAATTTACTCAGCGCAAAATAAAGATGCTCCACTTCGCGCAGTTCCGGTTTGTGACCGCAGATTTTACAGGTTGAATCAAGCAAGTCGACCGGATCAAGAATGGTCGAACACGCATCGCATTGATCACCGCGGGCATGTGCGCCGCAATGTGGACAGGTGCCCTCGACATAGCGATCAGGCAGAAACTGCGCGCAATACGTACAGTACATTTGCTTTGTTTTTTTGTGATAGATATAGCCGTTGTCATAAAGTTGTTTGAAAATATCCTGAACAACCTTGTGATGAATCGGTGTTGTGCGCGTGTAACAGTCATAGGTAAACCCAAGTTTCTCAAAACATCGCTGAAATGAATCATGATAGCGATCCGCAATCATTTTTGGCGAGACGCCTTCCTGTTTTGCGCGAATCGTGATCGGCGTTCCGTTGCAGTCACTTCCGGAAACATAGAGCACCTTTTCACCCTTCTGCCTGAAATAACGTGCCAAACAATCCCCTGGGATTAAGCTCGATAAATGCCCAAGATGAAGATCTCCATTCGCATAGGGCCATGCGCCCGCAATCAATACTGCCATTTTCCATCACTCCTTTTTTAAATAACAAAAAAGTCCCCGACCTCATACATTTGTCATGTATAAGGACGGGGACTTGTGTCCACGCGGTACCACCTTAATTTATCAGCAATTCGCATCACTGATCTCAGCGAGTACAGAGCGTCTGCTCGATACTCGGGTTTTGTTAACCGGGTTTCCGCCCGACCATAGCCTAACCACAAATGCCGCGGATCGGTATGGATGCTCAGAGGCCATTGTTCGGCTTGGGATTCTGCTTCTTTCACCAGTTACGAAGCTCTCTGCGGAGAATCCGGCTGCTTACTTCTTCTCGTCATCGCATGACGTATTTATTAAACACATTATATGCAGTTAAACAATGAGATGCAAGGTACCCGATACAACTTTTTTGGGTTAAATGATACGATTCCGATTTTTCGTTACGATTTTATCGGTGTTCGATACGATTTTCACTGAGTTCGATACAACTTTTCTCTCATTCGATAC
>NZ_FOOY01000001.1 GCF_900113325.1 Sporolactobacillus nakayamae
GGGGGTGACAGCGTACCTTTTGTAGAATGGACCGGCGAGTGACGATTCTAAGCAAGGTTAAGCTGAAGAGGCGGAGCCGCAGCGAAAGCGAGTCTGAATAGGGCGTTTGAGTTTAGGGTTGTCGACCCGAAACCGTGTGATCTACCCATGTCCAGGGTGAAGTTCAGGTAACACTGAATGGAGGCCCGAACCCACGCATGTTGAAAAATGCGGGGATGAGGTGTG
>NZ_FOOY01000015.1:0-30171 GCF_900113325.1 Sporolactobacillus nakayamae
ATGAAGAGCTATATTCAGCATATTGATCAGTGGCTCCGGCGAAGAATTCGCCAGATCATTTGGAAACGTTGGAAGAAAGTCAAGACGAGATATAAAAGTCTCATGAAACTTAACGTTCCAAAACCAAAAGCATGGGAATGGGCGAATACACGAAAAGGCTACTGGCGCATCGCCTGTAGCCATATCTTACATCGGTCGATCACAAACAAAATACTCGAACAGGTGGGACTCAAAAATCTAGTCCATCTGTTCGAGCATGCACACTTAAGCTATTGAACCGCCGTATACGGACCCGTACGTACGGTGGTGTGAGAGGTCGGAGAAATTATCTCCTCCTACTCGATAACACGAGAAAACAAGAAACTCAGCTGGATGAAGTGGAAAGGCAGCCAAGCCAAGTGCTTACCCTCGGAAAGTCATTTTCAAATTAATGCGCAGCATTTACGATTTATTTCGCGTACTGTCGAACTTTTGGCTGAACATAAGCAGCAATAAAAGCCTCAATTTCATTAAATGAATCCGAAATCAAAATCTTTGAACGATCATTTCCAGACAAAAATCCTTCACTAACCATTTGATCAAAGAAATGCCTCATCAGATCGTAATAACCATTTACATTTAAGAAAATGCAAGGGCTGTTATTTTCGCCAACCCTCGCCCAAGAAATGGCTTCAGAGATTTCTTCAAGTGTTCCCGGCCCTCCGGGAAGTGCGATGCAGCAATCAGAGATCTCCATCATTTTCTTTTTTCGTTCATCCATATCATCAGTCACGATAAATTCATTCAACCGCTCATGAGCGATTTCACGATTAACGAGAAATTGAGGCATGATTCCAGTTACGATCCCATTATTGTTAAGTACCGTATCGGCAACAATGCCCATCAATCCTACTTTGCCACCGCCGTATACGAGTTCATAGTGATTGTCTGTGATCCAGTTTGCTAGTTTCACCGCATACTCTTCATAGATAGGATTCTTCCCTTTGCTAGCACCACAATAAACCGCAATTCGTTTCATCTTGATTCTCCATTTCTTTATGCTGATGATAGATACATAATATCACAGAAAAGTGCTTTGTTTAAAATATTGAATAGCTCAGAAATTTTCTCGAAACTACTATGCCATTGAAAGGCCCTGTTAAACTGCAGCTAGCCAATACGGCGATCAATCCCATTTTTGAGGGGGTCTAGTGATAAAGTATTTTGATTAAACGACACGACAGTCTGAACTCACCAAATAACCACGAATTGAATGATTTTCTTTTGCTTATCAAGCGAATCAAAATGAAACACTCAACAGTCTTGTCCAAATTCCTAAAGACTGACAGGAAGAATCCCCCTGACCTCTTCCAGTCCAAAAACTGTACGAACAGAAATATTCAGAGCCGTGGAATTAATATCATACGTACACAGGTAGGCATCTACATCAGACAACAAGCGAATGTCATAAGGGCTTTTACCCGCAATCACAATCAATGTGCAATCAGATGATCTTTTTATTTCTTTGATTAAATTCACTTGAACGTTTTCCTTGCTTAACGATGCTGTCAGAACAACAATCGCCTGATATTTTTTCATACCTGAATGATTTTTTTTAATTAAGGTAACAAACTCAAGAGACTCCATTTTAAAAACATCTGCATCTGAGTCAATGTTTTTTACAATTTTTTCAAAATATGACAGATGGTTTTTCTGATCTTCAACCTTTGCAGAAAATAAACGTTCACTATAGATAAAAAGCACCTTGTCATTAATGGATAACGGAAGTATCTGGTGTTCATTTTTAACTAATGTAATGCCTTTTTTATAGATACGTTCTGCATTGGCGCGATGGTTTTGATTTGAAACAACCGAGATTGATTCCGGATGTAGTGCTTCATTCCAATTCAGATACTTTTCTTTCAGTCGATTAATTCGCTCCATAGATTGAATCAATGACTTAGTATTAATTTGTCCTTTTTCCAACGCCTTGTTTACCTGATCCAGCGTCTCAACTTGTTTCTCATACGTATGAGAAACCATCACCATATCAGCACCAGCTTTCAGTGCCATGACAGCTCCTCGCGCAGTTCCAAAACGATCAGAGATTGCCTTCATTTCTAAGCAATCCGTTGTAATGACACCCTGAAAATGCAAATGTTCCCTCAATAAACCCGTTAATACTTTTTTGGAAAGTGTTGCAGGCAGCCCATACTGCTTTTCAAGGGCAGGAAAATAAATATGAGCACTCATGATTACATCCGCTCCAGCATCAATACAACGACGGAATGGCACAAGCTCTACCTTTTCCAAACGATCAATGTTATGTTTGATAACTGGAAGATCCAAGTGTGAATCCATACCCGTATCACCATGCCCCGGAAAATGTTTCAGCGTCGAAATGATTCCTTTCTCTTGCAATCCTCGCATGAAAGCCTTGCCCATTTCAGCGACGATCCGTGGATCTTCACCAAATGATCGCGTACAAATAACTGGATTAAGCGGATTATTATTGACATCAACAACCGGCGCTAGGTTCCAATTAATTCCAACATTTTTCAATTCTTCAGCTGTCATCTTTGCCACTTTATAGGCATTATTTACATCTTGACTTGCGCCTAATACCATTGATCCTGGAAACTCTGTTGATCCTTTGCCAAGTCTTCTTACAGCACCATTTTCTTGATCAGTACAAATCATAAGCGGATACTGATGTCCGGCTTTTTTAGCCTCGGACTGTAGTTCGTTGGTCAATTGGCGAATTTGTGATGGTTCAGCCAAATTCCTTGAAAAGAGAATAATGCTTCCCAATTTATTTTCGTGGATCATTTTCTTTAATTCAGGAGTCATCCTTTTCCCATCGAAACCAAATACCATTAGCTGACCTATTGATTCCAAATAGTCTCTTTTCAAAAGTTTTCACACCTCACCTAAATTTAATCAATCTAATAAATGAAATATGTAGTTGTTTTATGTTCAAATGCACGGCATTCCTCTTCACATTCATCAAAAAAACAGTCGAACTTATTATCAAGAATCATCGATTGAAGCTTCGTTGTGCCTGCAAGCAAATTGAATGTACAGCGCTGCCCTTCACCAAGAAAGTGAAACGATGAAGGATACATAGAAGCAATTAATCCTAAAACAGAAAGGCCTGATTTATACGATTGAAAAATTCTTTTATCGGTAATATGTAGCTGAATACCAAGGCAAAGTTCTCCCTTGAATTTTGAGTATGTGGGTACAAAACTTGTTGGTCGTGCAATAACTCCTAATAAACCAAGATTATTAAATGCATTTGCTAGAGCTGTGCTATTGATAAAAGGTGCGCCGACAACCTCGAAAGGCCGTGTCGTTCCTCTTCCCTCGGATAAATTGGTTCCTTCAATAAAACACATTCCAGGATAGAGAACAACCATGGACTCTCCTGTAGCATTTGGAGACGGTTGTACCCAGATAAGTCCGGTTTCACTATGATACATCGTTCTCACCCAACCTTTCATGGGAATAATTGCGAGAGGACAATTCAATCCAAATTCATACTTGTAAAGCTGAGCTAATTCGCCAATAGTCAAACCGTGCCTATTAGGAATTGAATGCATACCTATAAAAGAAGACAGTTCTTTTTTAAGAATGTTTCCTTCTCTGAAACTCCCAATCGGATTAGGCCGATCCAGCACAATAACTTCTTTTCCTGTTTCCATACAAGCTTCCATAACCAAACTTAGAGTTGAAATAAACGTATAATAACGGACACCTATATCTTGTAAATCAACAACAATACTATCAATGTTATCCAACATACCTATTGTTGGTTTACGTGTTTTCCCATACAAGCTGTAGACAGGAAGACCTGTTTTGGGATCTGTATAAGAGGCAATTTCAGCTCCTTCTACACCATCTCCACGAATTCCATGCTCTGGTCCAAAGAGTGCTGTCAGATGAACTGTTGGTTCATTGTACAGCAGGTCAATTGTTGAGGTGAGCGTACTGTCTAAACCGATCATATTGGTCAACAAACCGATCCTCTTTCCCCGGAGAATATCTAGTTGTTCCCTGAGCAACGTTTCAATACCTAACTGGATCATCACTTCCAGCTCCTTATTAAGGATTAGTTAATCATTTTCCCAACAACTGTCGCTTTAATGAACGAAGCAGTTTTTCATCCTTTTTTTCCCACTCATTTACACATTTAGCAATAGATCCATAAACCGGAGGACAGGATGGAAAAATTAGCGGCATGCTTACCGCGGAACAAATCGTTTCACGAATTATTCTGCACTTCCAAATTCCTCCAGCCAATACAACATGAGGCGTTGTTTCAAATCGCTCAATACCTGACTGTAATAGCGCAACTAATTCTCTTGATGCATCAAACAGAATCTGTTTAGCTAGATAATCACCTTGCTCGGCTTCACGAGAAATAATAGGTACCAGCCCAGCTATAATGTCTTTCGAACATTTATAGACAATCGGAACTATGTCCGAAATTACAGGAACATGAAAATAGTTTGATAGAGCCATGGTTAGTGAGGTTGTTTGTTCACGATAATCGAAAGTCATAAGAACATGTCTGATGGCTTCGCGACCAATGAAATAACCGCTGCCTTCATCACCAAATAAATAGCCCCAGCCTCCAATCCGAAATGAAGCACCATTATCCTTTATCCCAAAAACAATTGAGCCTGTTCCAGCGATCATAACAAGCCCAGATGCCCCCTCGGTGCCACTCCAGAGCGCATTCATCGCATCATTACCCACAATTAGGTGATGAATAGGCAGTGGACAAGCTTCCTGAATGCAATCAGCAAGTTTTCTTGTTAGTTCAGGATGATCTGATCCAGATAACCCTGCAAAACAGCCTTTGATTTTCTTCATAGAATTGGTCAGCAACAGATTTGTAAAAAGCTTCTTAAAATGCAATGTTACCTCATCGAAACTCATTCCATTAGGATTGGTTCCCATACCGACTGCTCGATTGATTATAGCTCCCGTCGAATTAAATAAAACAGCATCAGTTTTTGTCCCGCCACCGTCAATTGCCAAATATAAATTATCCATGCATCATACCTCGTTCAGATCGTTTGCTCGCTTTTCAATACTGCTAGGACTTTCCACTGCCATACGAACGAAACCATTTGCTTGGTTAAGACGTATCAAGGCTTCATCAAGTGAACAATGAAGAAGAATCATCAGAATAGCTGCTTTAACATTACTTTTTGATTTTAGGTAAAACTGTTCTGCTGTAATTAAATCGGTCCCAGTCGCTTCCATAATAATCCGCTTTGATCGTTCAACCAGCTTCTTATTCGTGGGCTGTACATCAACCATCAAGTTCTCATATACCTTACCTATTCCAATCATCGAAGCTGTTGAGATCATATTTAGAACCAGCTTTTGAGAGGTCCCGGCTTTTAGGCGGGTTGATCCCGTCAAAACTTCCGGACCGCTTTCAACCTCAATAGCTACATCAGCGTATCTGCTTATTTGAGCCTTGGGATTGCAACTTAGCCCGGCTGTCGATGCGCCAGCCTTTCTTGCATATTTTAAACCGCCAATAACGTAAGGAGTTCGACCACTTGCGGCTATACCTATGACAACATCCTTTGCATCAAGATCAAGCGCAGCCAAATCTCTTGCCGCGAGGGTCTCATCATCCTCTGCACCTTCAACTGCCTCTGTCAATGCTTTCTTGCCGCCAGCGATTAAACCGATAACTTGTTGCGGTGGAGTACTGAACGTTGGAACACATTCAACAGCATCCAGCACTCCCAGTCTCCCACTTGTTCCAGCACCGATATAAATTAAGCGCCCACCAGATTGCAAAGCTTGGATCACCTTTTTTACAACTTGTTCGATACGATCCAATTCTTTAGATACAGCTAAAGGTACGCTCCGATCTTCCTGATTCATAGTGCTGAGAATATCATGTGTACTCATCCTGTCTAAATGAGTTGTGTTTCTGTTTCGTACCTCAGTTATCAATTTATCTAACATCAAGACCATCCTTTTTTCACTGCCATTATTGATTCGCTTTTCAGCGCGCCAATATATCTGGGCATACTCCTGTGAACGGTATAATCAATTTTAAAGATTCTTTGAATAGGTTGCATAAGTCTTCCACGGACGAGCACCGACTTTTTCATAAAAATTGACAAGACGGGTCCAATCAATAATGACGCGTTTAAGCCCACGCTGATTAAGATATGCAATGGACGCCTGTACAATTGCTAAGCCATACCCATTCCCACGTACTTCAGAATCAAGACCAAGTGGACCGATTCCACCGAGACCGTCCTCAAATAACGGTGCCCAATATACATTTTGTGCGATTTGAGGAGAATCAGGTCCATTTGCTCTGCAGAATCCAATTATCTTATTTTCTTTCTTTAAAAGGATAAATTCCTTTCCGCTGCCCCCGTATTCAAAGTATTTGATTGCTTCATACTCCCATCTTCCTGGAAAAATACGATGGAGGAAGCTGAGAAATTGAGTTGCATCATCTTTACCAGCAATCGGTGCGATTGAAACATCGGAAAGCTGTGGACTATTCGAACTTTTTTCAGTCAGAAGATCAAACTCTATACCATTAAATTGATAACCACGGGCATCAAACCAACGCTTCACGGATCCATATTGATTAGGGATGCCGGGAAAATAGTGCCACACATCCTTACCGAGTAAAATTTTCTTAACACCACGTTCAGATAAGGCTGCTTCTGCTCTCTTGAGAAGCTCTGTTCCGATCCCTTTATTTCTATTTGCTTTCTTAACCAATAAAACTTGAATCCATCCAAGTGAATGGTTGAATTCAACCACATTTAACTCAGAATACTTTTTAGAGATAACAAAACCAATGAGTTCTCCTTCATCGTCAGTCACTAGTAATGATCCTTCCATAAGTACGTTGCTGTCTTTAAAGCTATTCTGGATCAACAATTTTTTTCTCATGGGAAAATCAGTACCTATCTCTTGATTCCAAAGCTTAACCATATCATCTGTTCGTCTCAAGGAAATCTGTTCATAGTTCACCTTTACGTCTCTCTTTCAATTAAATTAGTTCCCAAAGAAAGGGGTATAGTTTCCTAGTACCAATCCCTCTTTTGCTCCTGTTGCATTGGGAACATTTGCAGGACAGCCGTTCACATTTTCATAGGCAAGCAATGCGAATGCTGCTGCTTCTTTTGCATCGGCATTCAAAAACTTATTGTTTATTACTTTGACAGAAACCCCAGGAAGCAAGCCATTTAACCATTTCATAATCATGGGATTATGACTGCCTCCTCCACTCACAAGCAGTTTGTCAATTCGTCCGTGTGGAAGGATGAATGCCTCATAGCTTTCAATAATCGTTTTAACAGTGAAATAAGTCACCGTTGCAATCAGATCATCTGGCGATAAATCCGATCTTCGGTTTGCTATTTTTTCTGCGAAATCTCTTCCATAATGTTCTCTTCCCGTTGATTTTGGCGGACTCATCTTCAGATAGGGGTCGCTCATCAATGATTTCAGTAATGTTTTATCAATTGTCCCTATTGCAGCAAATTGTCCATTGCGATCATAAGGTTTACCATAAAATTTCTGCGTAAGCGCATCAATAATCATATTTGCCGGACCCGTATCAAAAGCAACAACATCCTGAAGCGCTGCTCCTGCTGGAATCATTGTAAGGTTAGCGATGCCTCCTAAATTTAGAAGAGCAATAGAATGATCAATATTTCGATACAAAACATAATCAAAATAAGCGATAAGCGGTGCCCCTTGCCCTCCAGCTGCCATATCCATTACTCGAAAATTTGAGACAACAGGTGTTCTTGTTTCATAGGCAATTACAGCAGGCTCTCCAATCTGAAGGGTCGACCGTTGTAATTTTATCGTGTCATAAGGAATGTGAGCAATCGTTTGTCCGTGTGAACCGATAAGATCCAGATCATTGCACGCATAGCCTGCATGCTTACACAACTGTTGTACTGCCTCTGCAAAAACTTTTCCAAGTTCAAAATTCAAACTAGAAATATGTGCCGCATTAAATTGATCGGATTCCATTGCCTGAAAGATTTTATTTTTCAAGGTTAATGAATAGGGTATCGTCACAAAATCAAGTACCTCAAGTTTTATCTGATCCCCAGATCCAGTGATGCATGTCAGTGCTGCATCAATTCCATCTGCCGATGTTCCGGACATTAGCCCAGCAACTATTTTTTTCAATGCGGCACCTCCTCATCAGTCTTCTGACAAGCATTTCAAAACCAAATTGACAAATATCCTTCGTATACGATTCATATTAATTTTTCTACTTATATGGACTCGATTGCTTAGTAAAATGAATCCTAGTTGTCTGTCAGGATCAATCCAAAATGACGTTCCCGTAAAGCCTGTATGACCGTAACTCCCCTTTGACACTAGATAACCGCCTGGCGAATATTGTTTTTCATTCAACTGCCAGCCAATCCCACGCGCTGCACTAAATTCCCCCGTATAATTTTTACGACTCGCAATGAGTGTTGCCGGTGATAAAAAATAATTTCCATCTGGCATTTTGCCATTATTCATTAACATGCGAACATAATTTTTCAGATCATGGAGATTAGAAAACAAGCCGGCATGACCGGATACTCCGCCCATATAATTAGCATTTTCATCATGTACGTGTCCCCATTGATATTTACCAATTCTAGGCATCCATTCCGTCGGTACAATAGAATACAATTCCTCGGTAGGATTAAAACCCGTATGCACCATTTTTAGTGGCTCATATATATTTTTTTTCGTAAATTGATCCAATGTACAGTCAGTTAGTTTTTCCACTAGAAAACCGAGTAAAATAAAATTCAAATCACTATATACTGTATCCACATCCGGTTTGGCTTCGATTGTCAGAATAAAGTGCAACATTGCTTCCCTATCCATCGCATATCT
Organism: Sporolactobacillus nakayamae; assembly: GCF_900113325.1. Taxonomy (GTDB): domain Bacteria; phylum Bacillota; class Bacilli; order Bacillales; family Sporolactobacillaceae; genus Sporolactobacillus; species Sporolactobacillus nakayamae. The sequence continues at coordinate 8,899 of NZ_FOOY01000015.1, forward strand.
ATAAAAAGGAAATGAAGGGGGGAATCCGCTTGTATGAGTCAATAGGTGCATCAGTGTAAGATCTGGATTCACTTCCTCGGAGAAAAAAAGACGAACCGGATCATCAAAATCGATTTGTCCCTGTTCTAAGAGCAATAAAATGCTTGGAAGTGTTGCACAAACCTTGGTAAGCGATGCAAGATCAAATAGTGAATCGAGTTTCATTGGAATTTTCTTGTCACTATAGGAATAACCAATTGCATTCTCCGCAATGGTTTCTTGTCGATTAATCACCCCATATACAACACCTGGAATTTGATGTGCTTCAACACAATCCTTTAAAAATTGATCGACGATCTTAAAATCATGGGTAGTCATCAGTCCTCTCTCCTCCCTACTTTACTCGAAAACTTTTCTTAATAGCTCCCATTGATCGATTAAGGTATTGAAGCGACGATTCATACTGGTGACCAACAATTGAAAGGTAAAGAATATCAACAATATTAAGTTGAACGATACGTGATGAAGTTGCCGCACTTCGCACATTGGATTCGGAAGAAACAATTCCTATATGGATATCGACCAATTTTCCAAGTGTATTGCCTCCGTACCTGGTGATACCAATCGTTTTGGCTCCCGACTCTTTAGCAGATTTAATACATTCAACGGTTTGCAGTGTTTCACCAGAGTTTGAGAACGCCACTGCCACATCATCTTTCGTTAACGTAACTGAGGATGTTAACTGAAGATGATTGTCCGCATAAGCCGTACAAGGCTTATTAATCCGCATAAATTTCACCTGTGCATCATGAGCCACAAGCTGTGAAGCGCCTGATCCATAAAAGTCAATTCGATGTGCCTTCTCAATCAAATCAATTGCCTTCTGAAGCTTTTGTAAATCTAAAATCTTCAATGTCTCATTGATTGAGTAAATATTATTATTTGATACCGAAGATACAATGGTACTTAAGTTGCTGCCGGGATTGATTTCTTTATATTCATCACCATTCGACCGAGTATCCTGTAGATCTCCCGCTACGCAGAGCTTCAGTTCCTGATAACCTTTGAACCGAAGCGTTTTGCACAAGCGGATAATTGCCGATTGGCTGGACCCGCTTGCTTCTGCCAATTCGCTCACTGTCATCTGAACCATTTGTTCAGGATGACTAAGTGTGAATTTTGCTGCTTTTTGTTCCGACCGATTTAATGCATCGTAGGATTCTTTAAGTCTGGAAAGTCCGCCTCTAAGCATGTCATCACCTTATTTTCATCATCTTCATAACTGTAATCATTGCGTATCAGATCGATTCTGCTGCTACTTGCCGAACTTTCGGAAAAAAGCATGCATGATAAGCATCGTCACTATGAATAAGTTCAGGTCGTTTTTCATCACAAATTGACTGTTTAAAAGGACATCGATCTGCAAAAAGACACCCGTGTGGTTCCTCCTCACTCTGTCTAAATTGCGACGTTATTACAAAACGATCTTTCCCAGGTTTTTCAATACCCTTCAATATCGGCATGGCACTTAATAGCGCTTGGGTATAGGGATGTTGTGGCCTTCTGATCACTAGTTCAGTTCGTCCTCTTTCAATGACCATTCCTTTATACACAACGTATAACTCCGTATCGTTTCCCAAATAACGGGCAGAAGCAATATCGTGTGTAATAAATAAAATGGAAATGTTGTGACGCTCTCTCAAATAGCGAAGCAATTTTAAAATTCCCAACCGCAACGAGACATCGATCATTGACACAACCTCATCTGCAATCAGCATTTCAGGCTCAACAGTCAAAGCTCGTGCAATAATTACTCTCTGCCGCTGACCACCTGACAACATGTGAGGATATTTAAATAAAATTGTTTCAGGATCCAAGCCTACTAGTTTAAGCAGTTCATCCATACGCTGTCTAATCCAGTCAGCATCTTTTTTCTTTTGTTTAGCCATTTTCTTCAACGTTGCCTTCATCATCTGTTCAATCGTATGTGTTGGATTTAACGCTTGATATGGATCTTGATGAATGAGTTGAACCTTTTGAAGAAGCTTAGCACGTGCACCACGCTTGAGTTTTGAAATATCTTGGCCATCTATGATAATTGACCCTGAGCTCGGGTTTTCCATTCCGCAAAGCATGCGACCAATTGTCGTTTTGCCACACCCAGATTCGCCAATCAAGCAAAGTGCACCTCCGCTCGGAATTGTCAGATTAACATTTCGGACTGCGTGAACGGTTTTATGGTTAGAAAATTTTGCTTTTATCTGAAAAAATTTCTGTAGATTTTTAATCTCGATCATTTGCACCCACCCTAAAACATGCGACTTTGTGGTCCCTGTTCGTTATATTCAATTCTGGTCGACTATCCCGACATGAATCTGTTCTTATGGGACAACGATCGTAAAACAGACAACCTTTCTGCTTAAAGGTTCTATAATCTGGCGAAGATCCTTTTAATGGCTCCGCAGCATCAATGTCCCCAGAAATTTTAGGAATTGCTTTAATCAAACCTTTTGTATATGGGTGCTTTGGGCAAGCCAAAACCTCGCTGGTTTTCCCTTCTTCAACAATTTCTCCTGCATAAAAAATTTCAATACGTTCTGAAAGGTCGGCAATAACGCCGATATCATGAGAAACAAATGCAATCGTGAGATTTTTTTCCCTTTGAAGCTCACGAATGATTTCAAGTACCGATGCTTGAGAAAGCATATCCAACGCTGTTGTGGATTCATCCAAAAATACAATATTAGCATTTAGAACAAGGGAAAACATAATGCCCACGCGCTGACGCATGCCACCCGAGAGTTCATGTTGATAGGAAGCTAACACACGATCTGCATCTAAGCCAAGCCGTATCAGCAATTTCTTTGCATAGTTAATCAATTTACGCAAATCATTAACCTCATGTGCTCGACCAAGATCTAATATTTGCTGACCGATACGGCGAAGCGGATTTAACGAATTCTGCGCTGCTTGGAAGACAAAGCCAATTTCTTTTCCGCGAATTTTACGCTGCTTCTCAGAACTTAGCTTGAGCATATCGTTCTCGCCATTCAATAGAACAGATCCGCTTGTGATTTTCCCTGGTTTGGTCACTGCATTCATAATCGCCATGATTAATGTTGATTTTCCAGATCCGGATTCACCTATAATGCCCGTTATACTCCCCTTTGGAAGGTCAATATCGACATTCCGGACAGCAGGTATATCCCCGGTTGGCGTTGCATAAACAACATTTATGTTTCTTGCACTGATCGCCATCTTCTGTTCTTGATCTTTGAATGTATTTTCTGTATTCACAGTTGACGTATCAGACATCTTCATACATCCTCTCTTAAACGCGGATTGAACATTTCATCAACAGCATCCAAAAATAATACGATACCCAAGGTTAATAGAAGCAATGCTAATAATGGCGACAACAGATACGGCAATGCCTCTGGGCTACTCATCGCTCCTGCTGAGAATACAGCCATATTAAGCATGACGCCCCAGTTATTTACATGAAAGGGGACAACACCTAAGAAGAAAAGGCCCACTTCTGCGTAAATACAACCTGTAATTGATGTCAACAAGTTCATTCCAATATAAGAACTGACATTCGGAAGAATTTCACGAAATAGGATATGGAACGGGGACAGTCCCAATCCCCTCGCTGCCTCCACAAATCCTCTTTCTCTCAGTGAGAGCGTTTGAGACCTCACCGCTCTCGCCATCCCTCCCCAGCTCGTAATACCAAGGATGAACCCCATGGCAAGCGGATGACCAAAATTCCAAACTGTAGACAAAACAACAAGAAGCGGGAATGAAGGTATCGTTAAAAAGAAATCTGTTATTCGCATGATAATCGAATCCGACCAACCAACAAAATAACCAGCAATTAACCCCAATACGGTACCGAATATAACCGTGAACAGCGCTCCTAGTGCAGCGGCCAAAAGTACATATCTGGCTCCTGTAATAATAAGAGCAAGATTGCTCGTTCCTTCAAAATCTGTACCCAGTGGATATTTCCAACTGATTGGTGCATAGATTGCATTGGTGTTAATAGGTAAATGGCTAGAATAAAGATAGGGTCCGAATATAGCCATCAATGTAAAAAGAACAATAATAGCAAAACCAATGATCCTACTCGTTTTTCTTGTTATTGATCTCCATGCTGCTTTCCAAAAGGACGAACCGTTATATGGTTTAGGTGTGAATGTATGCACTGATTTCACTGTATCCGGTGTTGTCATACGTGATTTACCTCCTTATCCGTGGATCAACAAACGTATATAGAAAATCCGTAATAATATTTGCAGCAATTACTGCAATTGTAATCAATAGAAATGCACCGCTCATTAATGGATAATCTCTTGTATCAATGGATTTCAGCAAGAGGTTTCCAAGTCCAGGATAATCAAAAATATTCTCTATGAATACCGATCCGCCGAACATAAAACCAATGGATAAAGTGAACAGCGTGAATAGTGGAAGAATCGCATTACGCGCAATATAACCTATGATTGTTGATGATTTGAGTCCACGAATTTCCGATGCCAAGATAAAATCATCGCCCAACACAGTAATTACGCTCGACTTCATCGTGAGCAGCCAACCGCCATAACTTGACAATGCATATGTCACGACCGGCAAAACCGCATGGCTTATTAACGAAGAAATGAAAGGCCCATTAAATCCTGGATCAATTGACGAGTCATAGGGTGCACCGAATGGAAGAATTGGCCAAAGTGTAGTAAACAAATAAGCCAATAATAATCCCATTACAAACTGCGGAACACCATGAAGCAAAGAACCGGAAACCGTCAATACTGTGCCAGTTGGCGATGATCGTTTGATTGCGGAAATGACACCTGCCAAGACTCCGACAAGAAAGCTGGCAATTAATCCTGTAAATACAAGGATTAAGGTCCATGGTGCGGCAGTAAGAATAATGTGTGATACACCAATTCCTTCATACGAAATCGACTGTCCAAAATCAAAATGCAGCAAACCCCAGATATAATTGACAAATTGCTCTCCAACCGGTTCATCTGGTATAAAACCATACATAACCTTAACCTGATTTTCTGCTTGAACAGGAGTCATTCCCTGCATAATCAGTTGATTGTATTGTGCGCTGACTGGATCGCCCGGCATTAGTCGAATCAGAAAAAATGTTAATGATGCTATCACCAATACCATTAATATCCCAGAAAAAACCCGCCAAACAAGGCGGATTAAAAAATTCTTCATAATATCCCGCACCTCCTTTGATTTACTCATTTCTCATGTTGATGTATTGGGACCTCTCTATCTTATTTGGATGCTTTTGGTGTTACATAGCCCATTGCCATCCAAACACCTGGCATATTGTTCATTAAGCCTTCATCTTTTACAGGAAAATTATCGAATCTCGTTGTATTAACAAACTGAACATGTGTGTAATCCCAAATTTCGATCATCGGAACATATTCATTAGTAGCCAAAGCTAGTTTCTGAACAATATCTTTTTGTTGCTCCGGTTTCAACTGATTCAATTGGAATGTCAATTTACCGGGATTAACCGTTTCATCGGTCGATAATTTCAATTTTTCAGGAAGACCAATCCAGTTACCTTTTGTTTTATCCTTCTGATCGTAATAAGCAAGTTTCCCATTCAGAATGTTATAGCCATCCGGCGTGCCATAAATTCTAGCATAGGCAGTGTACATATTAGGGCTAAGTGAGTTCAACCAGAATCCAACTGCGTATTTCTGAGCTGCCATGTCGGCTTGATATTGTGCAAAACTGCTGACGATCGTCGGTTTGGCATCGATACCAAAATCGGTCAATTGGCTAGATATTACTTTGCCGCCCTGAATCCAGTCACTAAACCCGTTTACAACATAAATATTCATGTTCCAAGGCTTTCCATTGGGCAGCAGCCATTTGCCATTCTTCTTTTTAAAACCTTCTTTTTCAAGAATGGAGGCGGCTTTATCAAGATTGTGATTATAGCCGTCCATCTTCGAACGAACAGAACTGTCAATCCAGTCAGCAGCTGCACTATCTGTAATACCATCCGTATATTTGGCTGGTTTTCCCACAACTGGTTCTGCTACCTTTTGAACGGCTTCTCGATCGATCACATAAGCTAAAGCTTTACGTACGTTAACATTACCGTAAGGATCGAATTTTTGATTAAATGCAAGTGATGCAGCGACATAAGTCGGTGTAGTTATCTTCTGATTCGTCTTTTTATTTAGTGCATTAGTCAAAATATTTTTAGGCATCGATGTGAACGGCGTTGCGTCAAGTTGACCCGCAATCAAATAGTTCCAAATCTGTTGATTACCAGTATAATTACGCAATGAAACGCTGTTTACTTTTACTTTTTCTGCTGCGTAGAAATATTTATTTTTTACTAAATAAGCTTCTCCTGGATTCAAGCGCTTAAGTACGAATGGACCAGCAGAAATATCCGTTTTCGGAGCAAACTTTGTGATACTTTTCCCGAGTTTTGTTAATTGATCTTGAGCTTTTTTCGCTTGAGCTGCTTTAGCTTTATCTTTTCCTGCATACAATGACTGATCAATGACTGACCAAATATTTTCAGGCAACAGTTTGCCATATTGGAAGCTAGGAACTACTGTCTGTTGCAGTGCATCATGCATAAAACTTTTGTACGTGCCGCCCGTAACTTGGCTAAGTTCAATTTTCTTATCTGACAATACTTTAACAGATCCAAGAGAAAATGATTGTGCCGTGCCTTGAGTAAAAGCAATGGCCATTGATGTTTTGACATCATCAGCGGTAACAGATTTACCATTTGACCACTTTGCCTTCGGCTGCAATTCAATAGTAGCCTTCATTCCATCAGGGCTTTCACTCCACGACTTCGCAAGCCCAGGATAGAACTTATTCAGGTCTGTTGCGAGACCTGAAGACCAAGCCAATTGCATCTTATCAAAACTTGTAAACGAATTACCCGTTGTGTTGTATGGATTTTTAGGTGCCCCAGGTGAAATAGGATGATAATAGTAAACTGTTGTAAACTTTGCGTTACTGTTATTTGCTCCTGAGTCACCGCATGCCGTCATAGTAATTCCAAGTAGCGCGATTAATGATAGAATAGAAAGCCGTTTGAATAATTTCAATTTAGGGTTCTCCTCCTTTTTATAAACAGCCGTTTAACTTAATTTTCAAACAATAAGTTTTTCATCATCACCTTTACAAAAAATATTCTGTATTTTAAAAGAAGAACAAGATGAAAATTATAATATTTTATACCAAATTTAATATTATATATAAAATATTATTTCATCAACACGTTCATTCTAGTTTTCATATGAAATTTTGTCTATAGGATTGTCATATTATCTGACGTATTATTTTTTGAAAATTCTATAACCTAAAAATATATACTGTTTGGGAATGTTGACAGTTATTTTATGGAGAATACCAAGGCGAAATTCAAATCACCAAACATGATCTTCCGGCAGATCCAAAGGTGAATGTCATCGGGATAATTATGTCTGAAGATTTGCCCCTGCTTCGTTTCATACATGGCGGTTCCAAGTTTCAGATTGAGTGGATCTGATGATGGATTAAATTATTAGTTCATAGTAACCAAAAAAACAAACTGAGGCTTCCCGCTCAGTTTGTTTTTTGGTTATTTAATCATAGGCTTGGAAACAAAAAGTTTTACCTTTCCATGTTCTTTGACTTCTATATCTTTACGCAGTGGCATCCGATCAAATTTTTCACTCGCAATCAACGTTCGATTAGGTACTAATTTGGACTTTGGCACTGTCGGGGGATGAATCATCATTGGAAGATAAATCACGCATAGAACAAGAAGCAAGCTAAACAACTGGAGAAGATGTTTCCGTGTGAATCGCAAGCAACTCAGCTCCTTAGTAGGGGTGACTTCCTATGCTTAAGTTTAAAAAAGAAATGTGAAGCCTGTTTTAAGTGGAAATAAAGATTGAAACTGCGCCCATAAAGAAAACTCGGCTCAGCCACCCCTCTGGTTTAATCCGAATCTTAGTTGCGCTTAGACTAGTTCCAATTGAATTTCCACTTGTTTATAGGGCACAAAAAAACCTCTCCTTAGACTGAGGAGAAGTTGCGCTTTGATGAATTGTTTCAATTAACTATCGAGCCGTTTTCGTCTCATTTCGCCATTCTCAAAGCTGAACAGGACCGGATGCTCCTCAATTATTGTCTCCATATGAACCGGTCGTCCCCAAAGTTGAACGAGATACTTAAGGACACCTTCCAGATCCCGAACATCAAGCTCTGTTCCTTCATAACGGTGCTTCAACAGTAGTTCGCCATTGTTTCGATAATCACCATTCTCAACGACAATGTATGGAAAGCCGCCGTTAATGCGCATGGACACAAGCTGATCGCGTACATTCCTCCAATCTTTATCTGTAATGGTATACTTGTCGCCTTTTTTCTCAAACATGAACAAGTCTTCACGTTGGACAAGGGGCTTCGACAAATAATTGCGGATGAACGACTGATCGGATTCAAGCTCTCTTACTTCAAAAATTTTCTCGCGTCCGGTACCTTCTTTAACACCCGTGGCGAGCATCTCATCGCTGGGATGATTATAGCGCTCCTCTATATCTTCAAAAATCTTCAGCCCGAGGTAATATGGATTCAGGCTTTGCTGGGAGGGCTGAACCACCTGCGCATTCAGTTTTGCAAACTCAACCGCTTCTGAGGAAGTCAGATCCAGTTCGCGTATGATTCGTGCATGCCAATAAGACGCCCAGCCCTCATTCATGACCTTTGTTTCCAACTGCGGCCAGAAATAGAGCATTTCCTCGCGGAGCATGGTTAATATATCCCTTTGCCAATCTTCCAGCACTTTGCTGTATTCCTCAATAAAGAACAACAAGTCTTTTTCGGGGCGATTCGGAAATTTTGTTATCTCAGGCTCATTCTGAGCAGGATCTTCCGGTTCATCAAGTCCAATCAAGTCCTGATATTCAGATAACGGTTTTTTCTTCTTTTTCGCAGGCTTACCTGGCTTACTGTCCAGCCAGTCACCCTTTCGAATAATACGCGGGTCCACATGCTCTTGAATGGCCAGCACCGCATCAATAAATTTCTCCACATTTTTACTGCCATATTGCTCTTCATAATTATGGATACGTTCTGCGGTCGCGCTCATGCTCTCGACCATATCCCGCCTCGTGTTGATGAATCGGACATTGTTTTTAAAGAAATCACAGTGCGCCAGTACGTGTGCGACAATCATTTTATTCTGAATGAGGCTATTCGTGTTGAGCAGAAACGCGTAACATGGGTTAGAATTAATCACCAACTCATAAATTTTGCTTAAGCCCAGATCATACTGCAGCTTCATTTTATAGAACTGCTTGCCGAAACTCCAATGAGAAAATCGTGTTGGCATGCCGTAAGCGCCAAATGTATAAATGATTTCTGCGGGACATATCTCATACCGCATCGGATAAAAGTCGAGACCAAATCCTTCCGCAATCTCCGTAATTTCGGCAATTGAGCGTTCAAGTTCTTTATGATCATCTGTTTTCATCGGATCGCTGCATCCTTTCTGAGCCATAGTGACTCTGCGCAATGGCTTTATTCTTCATCTTATGAATCTGACCGACTGGAATATACCCGGCAAGCGTTTAAAGAATATGGTCAATGGCTTTGGGAAAGGCAAAAAAAGCGTTAAGAGGTAAAAAAAATCGAGCAAAGCCCGGTCTTTACTTCCGCAGGATGCGGTGACTTTCGCGTTGCATACAGGACATTTGCGTCATTAGCGAAGGTTCCTTACATACAAACGTTCCTTTGCTCTAAATATCGTTTTCAATCATCAACCTTGTCTTAAACAGACATTTCTAGTTCACACTGGTAGGAACGTATAAGAAAACATTTAAAGGAAACGAGTGTAAGCGGTCCGAAAAAACGCCGCGTCCTGCGGCTCACCGGACACTAGGCCGTCCATGGCCGTCGCAACTAAGTCTTCGCCTTCGCCAGAGGCTTGGCGAAGCCAAGTTTTCTAATAAATCATTTTGATCCTTCATTAGGTAATGCGGCCGGAATAAAATAAGCGGAGATTTTCCGGTTATATGCATCATGGCGCTGGTTTCACAGGTATATAAGGGTAATTTCTCCGCTTATGCATAGAAAAACCCTCCATTTTCACGTTTTTCGATTCGATAAGCGGAATTTCTCCGTCTATTTAAGCAATTTTTTCATTCATTTTCTAATTAAGCGGAATTTTTCCGTTTATTTCTCAGATTGGGCGCTTACCTGATCGCCCAGCGGAATCTTATGACCTTATCGTCGTACCGGCGCGGTGTCCCGCACCCCTCAAGCGTGTCATGAATGTTTCTTTACTTATAAAAAAAACGAGCCCATAGGCTCATTTTTCTTTATGTTTATTCAATCGCTCTTGAGGATGCGCATTGGGTTCGTCAGCAATGAGCTGATCCGCCAACGTATGGAAGCGTTCTGCACTCATTGACGGTATTCGGTTATCATTCATATAAATTATCCGTTCGTAACACTCTGTCAACAGAAGCAATGCATTCCCGTTGTTCTGATGACAAACACGGGTTGCAAATTCGCGCAGCGTCTCGGTATCCAACCGTTTCACTCCGTTCAATTCAAGCATTCGAAGCAGCAGGCGGTATCCATTCCGAAAGTCCTGAGTGCTGTGTAACGGATTCTTTTTGATTTTCCATCTATAAATCGCGCGCAGCCACTTTTTTCGTGTTACTAGTGCCGCTAACGCTCCGATCAGCAGAACGATCAATGCGATCCAGCCAATACGAAACCAATTCATGCCAACGCCAGGCGAATTATTTGCCGAAGCGTTTTTCTTTTGGTCACTATCTTTGTTCGCAGAATGATCCGCTGGCTGTTTCTCCGGTTGTTGCGCGGCTCCATCCTGCTGGCTCTGAGCACGCTCAGAGCTGCCCGAAGGTTGTTCTGAACTCGATCCTTCAGAATCATTATTTGTTGAAGCACTGGCAAATTGGCTTGGATCGCTGAACGAAGGTGTCGGTTCAAAAGTGACCCAGCCGCTGCCCGGAAAATAGACCTCTCCCCATGAATGCGCGTCTGCGTTTGTAATTTGATATTGATTCAAATCCATGTTTTTTCCATTCACTTTTTCCTGGACTTGTCCTTGAAATTCGCCCGAAGTAAATCCCTTGACCCATCGTGCCGGAATTCCCGCCGAACGCAGCAGTACAACCATTGACGTCGAGAAATTATCACAATAACCCACTTTTGAATCAAAGAGAAACTGATCGACATAATCCTGGTTCTGCGATGGACGCGGGATCTGTTCCGTCGAATATCTGAATCTTGAGGAACGTAAATAATTGACCACAGCCTTTACTTGATCATAGCGGTTCGTATGTCCGGCTGTTAGCCGTTGACCGAGCGCACGTACGCGATCAGGCAAATCTTGAGGAACTTGGAGATAGTGTTCTCGAATGATCTCGGGATCGCTTTCGGAAGTCGCTTTCCTGAGAATCGATGTTTGGTAGACAGGCTCAGCGTACGCTAATTGTTCTGAGGACACTCTTTTTTCATCAATAGGCAGCACCTGTCCCGTTGTCTGCTCAATTTTCAGCTGTTTTCCAGGGACAGTGATTTGCATCGGTTCACCGCTGTAAGGCAAAATCGCCGGGCTTGCTTTGCTGAAATGCAGTACGGCTGTCTGTTTATTTGTTTTTGTTTGATCTTCGTATAGTGACAAATTAGATGCGAGCGTCTTCGCAGCGGATGCCGGTAAATAAAAAGGTTCATTATTACTCCACCCGCGGCCGGTGTAGTGGTCTTTGTGCGCCACCCGCCAATAGCCGGGATTTCCACTGATCGCAGCTGTAAACAGCGGCGTCTGATCCATGCCAATTGATCCTCCAAGACGTGAGTCGTCATCATCATAGCCAATACGCTGGTTTCCTGAAAAGAAGGGTCCGTTTTGAAATAAGGATAATCCGAATCCGCTGAGGTAATCCGATGATGCTGCCCAACGCGATTCCGGCTTAGGCATGAGCAATGCGAGTACCACAATCACAGCGATGATGCTACTTGTCGCGGCAATCCACGAAAAACCGCTTTTAAGCTCTTTTTTTTCGGTGTTTTTTAACGGGAAATTTTTCCATTTCCACATACTGAGCAGAAGTAATGCGCACACAACAATGCCAATCATTGTTTTACTGCCATCATATACCGTAAACGTATCCATGAGCACGCCGCTTAGAACTGCAAGCGATGTAAAAAGAACAAGCCTTCCCTTCTGAAGCCAATATCTGATCGCAAATAGAATCAATCCGAACAATAGAAAAAAGAGAAATGCGCTGAACAAGTCCGACTCCTCTGTCGGTTGTCCATGCCATAGATACTCTATATTTTGACTTATTCCTTCGCCTAATTGAATCAGCCAATCCGCACTCAGAATCGGGTACGTATAAAAGAAGTAATGATGCATTGCATGTAAGACAAGCATACCGCACACAATCGCGCACAACCAATTGGGCATTCTCAAATAAAACATCAGTATCATCACCACGATGAAGATAACGAGTAAACTTTGGGAATTGAGAATGGTCAATTCAATAAGCGGCCGAGCGCACAGCCATAAAAGAAAGCCTGCCAGTGCATAAATAATCGCAGTGATCACTCGACTAAATGGACGCTCATTCAATCACGTTCACCTGCCTTTAGCTCCTTTTCCGAAACGATCGTTGCTGAGAACCAAGATGATCTCAAATGATTGAAGTCCTGTTCAGGCAATTCATCCGTGATATAAAACAACTTTTGCTTCTGTCTGCTCTTCGCCGCAAATTCACTCATGGTAAAAGCAAGCTGCGCGTCCGTGCTCACAGCATAGCCTAAGTAACTTTTATTTCCGGACATGCGCACTTCGTCCGCTTCAAGAACCTGCTGTTTTGTCAGCTCAGCCAAGGTTTGATAGACCTGATTCAGCGTGCGGGATGAGCTGTCCTGTAAAAAAAGAGCGGCAGACCCTGAGCGGTAAGTTAATAACACGGTAAATCCATAATTCAGAAATGTTTTCACTAATGAAACGGTATAGGAAATCGCTCGCTCAAAGCGCTCGTCCGATTCCTGTTTTCGCGAAACAAGCACAATCGAGACATAGCGCTCACGTTCCGGTTCAAATTGCTTTGTAACCAGCGTGTTGGTTCTGGCTGTTGACTTCCAGTCCATCCGAGAAGGACGGTCACTGGGACGGTAGGCACGAATTCCTGAAAAATTAGATAAATCAGCTTGTTGGGCAAAAGCGTCAGCTGTTTGATTCGGCAGATCCAGCTCATGAGCTGATATAACACGCGATTTCGGATAAACATAAACGACCATTCTGCTGCTTAATTGGACTGATCGTTCAAAAAATCCAAACGGATCGCCCGTCTTAAGAACAAGACTCTTTAGGACATGCCTTCCTCTTGGCATATTAGATAAATCCAGTGGGATCGTCACTTCACGTGAAAACCAACACATGACTCCTGCCGTATGTGTTATACCGTTCCGCAGCGAGCCTTCGGGACTTTCGTAGATGGACATCAGAAAGAGAGGGAAAGCCAAACGCCTTTTTAAATGGATCTGCAGATGAAGTGTATCACCTGAAAATAGTTGATCATTATCAATCGAACGCACAATAACAATGGAATGAAATGGATACAGCAAGAGTACACTCAAATACAAAGCAATAGGGAGAAACGTGTAGAAGAGAAACCAGCTCAGGAAACCTCCTTGAGCGATTGCGAACAAAAACAGTACGACTGCAGTCACGAACGTTGGTACAACACGCAAAATAGAATGTAACTGACCTTTTTCCAACCAATGCCCAATCATTCAATCGGTTCCTTCAGCGATACCGGAACCTTTGTCTTACTGATGATTTCTTGAATGATCGACAAAGGCTCCCTATTCTCATAAGCTGCTTCCTGTTTGAGAATAATACGATGAGCGAGGACATAAGGTACTGCAGCTTTAACATCATCCGGAATCACGTACTCACGTTGTTCAATAAAAGCGATCGCTTGTACGGCACGCAGCAAGCCGATCGTGCCGCGAGGGCTTACTCCGAGCGCAATCAATGGGTGCTCGCGCGTCGCCTGAATAATATCCATTAAGTAATTTTTCATTTCTTTGGAAACGTAAACGGACGCAACTTGGCGACGCAGATACAGGACATCATCCACTGAAAGGATTGGTTTCAAGTTACTGAGCGGGTTATGATCCGGCACTCGGTCAAGCAGCGAAAGTTCATCCCTGCGGTCGGGATAACCTATGGATAATTTCAATAGAAATCGATCGAGCTGCGCTTCCGGTAAGGGGTATGTTCCTTCATATTCAATCGGATTTTGTGTAGCCATAACAAAAAAGAGGTCCGGCAGCTCCCGAGTAACGCCGTCAACCGTTATATGGCCTTCCGCCATTCCTTCAAGCAACGCCGATTGTGTCTTGGGTGATGTGCGGTTTATTTCGTCCGCAAGAATGATGTTGCCCATCAGTGGACCGGGCCGAAATTCGAATTGCGCATTCTTTTGATTGTATATTGTTAACCCGGTAATATCGGAAGGAAGTAAATCAGGAGTGAACTGAATGCGCTTGAAATCAGCACCTATCGATTTTGCGATTGCGTGAACCAGTACCGTCTTTCCAACGCCGGGTATATCTTCGATGAGCACATGCCCGCCCGCCAGCAATGCTACGGTGATCAGCTTCACTACCCTTCTTTTCCCAACAACAACAGTTTCCACATGATCAATGAGTTCGGAAATTATGTGATGCGCTTCGACGCTTGAATTCATAAGTAACCTCGATTCCGATTATTTTCCGATTAGTTAAACCATTACCTCTAGTGTACAAAAAAAATTCGATTAATTCCAAACATAGGGCTAAAAAAAAAGAACACACGATAGCATTCGTCTGTTCTTTTCCCTTTATGATCGCCTGTCGAACAGCATTCACTGATTTACAGTTGGCTCTTAAGCTGATCTGCTGAAACAACCAAGGTCTCTACTCCCGTACTTATCTGTTCAGTAATTGCGGCAAGTTCATTAATACTGTGTTCCGTGACAGATGAAAGGTTGCTGCTTTGATCTGCAGACTCGATAATACTTTCGAATTTCTCTCCCGTATGCTTCGATTCCTGCATACTCTTCTGAATAATCGACGTAGTCTTATCAAGAGAAGTAACCACATCACCCGTGACGGTTGTTGATTTATGAATGAGTTCGGAAATTTGAACCATCGCTTTATTGGTTTCTTCAGCCAGTTTCTGAATTTCTTGAGCAACGACAGTGAATCCTTTTCCATATTCTCCCGCTCTTGCCGCTTCAATGGCAGAATTGATCGCCAAAATATGGGTCTGTTCTGAAATTTCTTTGACTAATAAAGTTACTTGTCCGATTTGTTGTGACGAAGTTTCCAGTTCGCCAACCATTTTACCCATTTCCTTTACAGACTGGCTTGCAGCCATGACCTGAACAAAAAGCTGTTCCAACTGCTTTTGACCTTCTGAAGCATGTTGTTTCGCGTTTCGAGATACTGTGTCTCGTTTCTGAGCGTTTTCACGCACAATTTTAAATTGATCAAGGAGACTGCGAACCGCTTCCTCACTATGCTCAGAGAGCTGCGTCAACTGACTGCTCACGTGTAGAATAGCCGTGCGCAAGTCCTCTCGTCCAATTTCATACTCTCTTTTTAACGTTTTCTCATATTCTTCGTCATAAGCTTCCAGAACAACTTGCTGTTCGAAGCTGATCATCTTGTTGATCGAACGAATCACGCGATCCGCCTCGTTTTTGTCCGCAACGTTTTCCAATACAATGCTGATCAAATTCGAGAGCAGGTTCTGGAATGTGCCCATGTAATAAGGAGGAGTCAGCGCAATCCGATAATGCATAATACCGACCTGAAATCTACGTTTGATAAACGCTTCATCGATCACTCCGGAAAACAGGTCTAATACATGGACCGCCAATGTCTTACTCAATTTTTCAATCGTACTATATTTATCAATAATTTTCTTAAGCGGCTCAATTTTATAGAAACTGTTATAAAATTCATTTGCCATTCGTTCTATATCTTTCTCTACAAACGGCCGCATCACTTTCATGATTTGAAGATCGAATTCTTTAATGTCAAGCATCTCGATCTTCTCAAGCACTTTCGAGTCCAGAGTATCAATTAACACTTCTTCTGATTTTGCCTTCTCCAACCATGATGTAACCTTTTCTCTTCGGTTTAGTAACTGCACGCCAAACACTCCCATCCAAAATAGTCACAGATCAAACATTCTATAACCCATTCTTTTCCGTCAATGATGATGGTTCACTGTTTATCCCATTGTTTATGCTAAATAATTTTCAGAAAAATCTTCTTCTGCAAGCGGACGACTATAATAGTAGCCTTGAATGGCTCGGCATCTGCATGATTCGATTGCGAGCAGTTGTTCCTTTGTCTCAATACCCTCCACAATCACGTCGATCCATAATTGTTCGGCCATGGACACAATTGCGGTCACAATCGCTTGATCTCGATTGCTTCTGGCAATATCCAAAACAAATGATCGGTCAATTTTTAATTGATTGATCGGCAAACTCTTCAAGTAACTGAGTGAGCTGTATCCCGTTCCGAAATCGTCGAGACTGACACCAACGCCAAGTGCTCGGATCTCATTCAGAATCTTAATTGAGCGTTCCAAGTCCTCCGCCATGGTTGATTCAGTGATCTCTAATTCCAGATATTCAGGACATAGTCCGCTCACTTCCAATGCGTGGCACACCCGTTTCACTAATGAGTCGTCATGAAATTGATTAAAAGAGAGGTTTACTGAAACAGGAACTCTTGGAGCACCTTGATCCTGCCAGCTCTTCATCCGTTGACATGCCTCTTTAAGCACCCACCAGCCGATTTCACGAATCATGCCCGTCTCTTCTGCGACAGAAATAAAGCCGCTTGGAGGGACGATGCCGCGTTTTGGATGTTTCCAGCGGATCAGAGCCTCAACGCCGATCAATGTCCCGTTGCACGCATTGACTTGCGGCTGATAAAACAAGACAAATTGATGGTTGTATAAAGCGGTTTGCAATTCGTTCTCAGTACTTACTTTCATTAGAAGCTGTTGATGAAGCGCATTGTTATAAAAGAAATAGCTTTCTTTGTTGCTTTTCTTAGCTTCCCTCAACGCCGCCTCAGCGCTCGCCAAAATCTGCACACTGGAGCTACCGTCATAAGGATATTCGGAGATACCGATGCTGAAGGTTGCATAGATTTCTTTTCCTTCAATAGTGTGCGGCTTCTCAGTGGTGTGCACAAGTTTTTCAGCTATATGAATTAATCCGCGTTTGTTCAAACAATTTTTGCAGATAATCATAAACTCGTCGCTGCTGATTCGAAATAATTCCGCGTTCATTCCATTAAGCGTCTGATTAACCCTTCCGGACAGAGAAATCAGTAACTCATTTCCTATACTTCTTCCGAATATTTCATTTATTATTTTCAACCGGTCAATATTGATTTTCAAAAGTGAAAACGATTGCTTGCTTATTTGACAAGTCTTGATTAAGTCAACAATTGTCTCTTCAGCAACCAAATTATTGGGTAATCCTGTAAGTACATCATGAAAAGCCTTAAAACGTATTTCCTCCGCTTTTTGGATCTCGTACGCTTTCTCCATCTGCTGATAGCTGTCCATGACCAATTGATAGTTCAGATTAAGCACTTTGCCTAACGCATCGGAGATCGTCAGTGCCTGCTCGCTGTAATTGACAGCTTTGATGATCACATCCATAAGTCTGCGCTGATACAGATGGTTAAGCGCGGCTTGATTGGTCAAGCTTAGATGATGATCAAAGAAAAAAGCCGCCTGGTCCCTGCATATCGTCAGAAAGTGCTGATCGATGATTCCACTGAAAACACTCCGAGCTTGCGTTATGTACATGCGTGTCAGATCTTCTTTTGTCTTCTCAGACAGAACCATACTTTGTATCTTGAATAAATCGGAAACAGATTGACTCATCTGCTGAGCAACATGGGCGAAGTCGTGTAACATAAACGGGCGCATCCATCTTACCAATTGTAAATCCAACATGTGGATTTGCGTCAGGCTAATCCGCTGTTTAACCAAATGGTCGCTAATTGATAAATCTGCCGCTTGCTTCTTCACTTCCGCGAGCCATTTTTCTCGATTTAACTGTTCCCCCATCTTGCGTTCACCCTCATCATTTCTTTGCTGCCTTAATTTCGTAATTGAGAGACTAATACATTCTTTTTATCGTCACAAGAGGAACAAAAGTGAACAGGTTCATGATTGATTCAAAAAAATTTTTAGCCAAAAACAAAACATTGACGAACGGTCCATTCCATGTTAGTATTCAAATTAACTTAATTAATCTCTTATTGCGAGCGGCGGAGGGACTGGCCCTATGAAGCCCGGCAACCTTTCAGATTTATGAAAAGGTGCTAATTCCAGCAAGATTTCTGTTTTAGAGATCTTGACAGATAAGAGGGTGCGGATGATATGTCAAGCCTCTCTATTAAACTAGAGAGGCTTTTTGTTTGTCCCCTCAAAAAAATAGGATTGCAGAACACAGGAGGATGATCATGAGTAACGTATTAAGCGCGAATCTTGGATACCCGAGAATTGGTGAGAAAAGAGAATGGAAAAAGGCACTTGAACAATTTTGGGCAGGAAAAATTTCAAAAGAAACTTTTCTAGATACGGTAAAAACATTGCGATTAAGTTATCTAAAAAAACAAAAGGACATTGGTGTCGACTTGATTCCAGTTGGCGACTTCAGTCTCTATGACCATGTTCTTGATACCGCCGTTCTTTTTGGGTTAATCCCTGATCGATTTAAATCGGACGAAAAAGAAGTATCCCTCGAAACCTATTTTTCAATCGCCCGAGGCAACAAAGATGCAGAAGCATCGGAAATGACAAAATGGTTTAACACAAACTATCACTATATCGTTCCGGAAATCACTAATGAAACGAAGCCTTATCTCACTAGGAACCGCCTTCTTGATCTGTTCAATGAAGCGAAAACAGAACTGGGTATTGTTACAAAGCCCGTTATTGTAGGACCAATCACATTATTGAAACTCTCAAAAGGTTATGATGACGATCACTTCGCCACACTGCTTGACGCACTGCTCCCTCTATACGCCCAAGTACTAGGCGAGCTGCAAGCGGCCGGAGCGGAATGGGTACAGATTGATGAACCGATTCTTGTTAGAGAACAAAGCGAAGAAGATCTTGCCGCATTCAACCGCGCTTACAAATTTATTAAAGAAAGCGTTCCTGAATTAAAACTTCTGCTTCAAACCTACTTCGAAGCGATTGACGACTACAAAGAAGTTGTGCAATTGCCTGTAGATGGTGTCGGACTTGATTTTATTTACGGCAAAGAAGCGAATTTGGCCGCGATTAAAGCATACGGTTTTCCGGAAGACAAAGTACTTGCCGCCGGAGTTGTTGACGGCCGCAATATCTGGAAGACTGACTTATCAGCGACACTTGCCGAACTTCAAACATTGCTTTCAGCGGATGAGGATCACGGAAAACTTTGGGTCACTCCGTCATCAAGTCTGCTGCATGTGCCGGTAACGGTAGCCAATGAAACCGATCTGGATTCGATCTTACTGAACGCACTTTCCTTCGCGGATGAGAAACTGAACGAAGTCGTTACACTCGCTAAGGGCCTAAGCGAAGGCGAAGCAGCAATCGCTGACGCTGTTCAGAAGAGCAGCGCAGATCTTCAAGCGCTACAACAATCGGCGCACCGCAATAACCAAGCGGTTCAAAAAGAAATCGACCAATTAGGCGATGAACTGCCGACGCGTCCGGGCTCATACAAGCTGCGCCAGCAAGTTCAGGCTGACGCGTTCAATCTGCCGCCACTGCCAACGACAACGATCGGAAGCTTCCCGCAGACAAAGGAAGTTCGCCAAGCACGACGTAATTGGAGAAAAGGCGAATGGTCCGACGCTAAATACGAACAGTTCATTAACGACGAGACAGCGAAATGGATTCAAATCCAGGAAGATCTCGGCATCGATGTACTCGTGCATGGCGAATTTGAACGAAACGATATGGTTGAATATTTTGGTGAAAAGCTCGCTGGCTTCGCCTTTACTCGTTTTGGTTGGGTTCAGTCTTACGGCTCGCGTTGCGTGAAGCCACCGCTGATCTTCGGTGATGTATCATGGATCGCACCGATGACTGTCAAAGAGAGCGCCTATGCACAGTCGCTGACGAAAAAGCCGGTAAAAGGTATGCTCACCGGACCGGTTACAATCTACAACTGGTCGTTTGTTCGCGATGACATAAGCCAAGCGGAAGTCTTCAATCAGATTGCGCTCGCATTGAAAAAAGAAGTGCACGCACTTGAAGAGGCGGATATTCGCATGATTCAAGTTGACGAACCTGCGCTTCGTGAAGGCTTGCCATTGAAGGAAGCAAAGAAAGCAGGCTACCTCCATGATTCTGTTTATTCGTTCCGTCTCGCGACCACATTCGTAAACAATGACACGCAAATCCATACCCATATGTGTTATTCTGAATTCGATGAAATCATCGATACTATTGATGCACTGGATACCGATGTCATTTCGATCGAAGCCGCGCGCAGCCATGGCGAAATCATCGCCACATTTGAGGATTTCGACTATAAAAAAGGCATCGGCCTTGGCGTGTATGACATCCACAGTCCACGCATCCCAAGTGTCGAAGAAATGAAATCCTATGCCGAACGCGCGTTGAAAGTTCTCGATCCAAAGGTCGTCTGGATCAATCCGGACTGCGGCCTTAAGACACGACGCCCGGAAGAGACCATTCCAGCGCTCAAGAACATGGTCGAAGCCGCTTACGAAGTGCGTGAAGAACTTAGTAACCATGTTGGAAAATAAGTACCATTAAATAAGAAGCAGAGCCGCGATCATTGTCGCGGCTCTTTTTTGATATGCTTTTTAAACTGTAGCGCACAGTAAATACGAACTGCGCAACAAAACAATACCTGATAAAAAGAGACGGACAATTTTGCATTGTCCAGGCGAAA
The DNA here is from genome assembly GCF_900113325.1 of Sporolactobacillus nakayamae. Taxonomy (GTDB): domain Bacteria; phylum Bacillota; class Bacilli; order Bacillales; family Sporolactobacillaceae; genus Sporolactobacillus; species Sporolactobacillus nakayamae. Next base: position 29,931 of record NZ_FOOY01000015.1, read on the forward strand.
TTATCGGAGTTCAAAGAAAAATATCAGCGCTCAGAGAAAGGAATCGGAGTTCAAAGAAAAATATCAGCGTTCAGAGAAAATAATCAGCGTTCAGAGCAAAAATATCAGCGCTCAGAGCAAAGTATCAGCGTTCAGAGAAAAGTATCAGCGTTCAGAGCAAAGTATCAGCGTTCAGGCAGAAGAATCAGCGCTCAGACAAAAATATCAGCGCTCAGACAAAAGAATCAGCGTTCAGACAAAA
>NZ_FOOY01000015.1:30181-30395 GCF_900113325.1 Sporolactobacillus nakayamae
TATCAGCGCTCAGACAAAAGAATCAGCGTTCAGACAAAAGTATCAGCGTTCAGAGAAAAATATCAGCGTTCAGACAAAAATATCAGCGTTCAGACAAAAATATCAGCGTTCAGAGAAAAATATCAGCGTTCAGGCAAAATTATCAGCGTTCAGAGAAAAATATCAGCGCTCAGACAAAAGAATCAGCGTTCAGACAAAAGTATCAGCGTTCAGA
>NZ_FOOY01000015.1:30660-95049 GCF_900113325.1 Sporolactobacillus nakayamae
TCAGACAAAAATATCAGCGTTCAGACAAAAGAATCAGCGTTCAGAGCAACGTAAAGGCAAGGATCCGTTGCAATGACCAGCCTAGTATTCGGATTGGCACCTGACGTGCTTCCGCAGGATGGAGTAAGTTCGACGTTACTCGCAGGAAGTGGGCAATGTCAAGGGTTCCTTTTTTTGCCGGGTCGCTTACGTATTCCCCGTTATTATTTTTCATGCAAAAAAAGAGCCTAAGGGCTCTTTTGCTGCTCTTACATATTATGGCTTGAATCGCGAAGCTCGACTTTCGGATGCTTCTGCTGAAACCAGCGCAAGGAAAAATCGTTTTCAAAAATAATAACCGGACGGTCTTTATAATCAGACACAACCAAATTATTGGAATTGCGTCTGAGTGCTTCAGCTTCCTCGCGATTCGCGATCCACTTAGCAACCTGATGTGGCATGCGCTCAATGTCGAGATCAACGCCATACTCAGCTTGCATGCGGTAAACGAACACGTCAAACTGCAGCGTTCCGACAACGCCGAGAATGGTTTCTTCGTACTGCGTCTTATAAACCTGGATTGCGCCTTCTTGAGCAAGCTGACTCACGCCTTTCAAGAAGTGCTTTTGTTTCATCGCGTTTTTAGCGCGAACCTTCGCAAAATGTTCCGGAGAGAATTGCGGCAACGCGCCGAAGTTAAAGGTATCCTTCGAGCTGCACACCGTATCCCCGATCTGATAAAAGCCCGTGTCATAGAGACCGACAATATCTCCGGGATAAGCGTCGTCAATCAGTTCTCGGCTATCCGCAAAGAATTGCTGCGGCTGCGCGAGCTTTAACTGCTTCCCGGTTCGATCAAGATAGACGCTCATGCCCTTCTCAAATTTTCCGGAGCAAATGCGCAGAAATGCGATCCGGTCGCGGTGGGCCGGATTCATGTTTGCTTGAATCTTAAAGATAAATCCTGAAAAATTCGGATCATCCGGTTGAATGACACCTTCACTAGACTGAAGCGGTTGCGGCTGCGGGGCAAGCTTCAGATAGTGCTCAAGAAAAGTCGGTACTCCAAAATTTGAGATCGCGCTGCCGAAGAATACCGGCGTCTGTTTGCCGGCTTTAACAGCCTCAAGATCGAAGGTACTGCCTGCCTCATCCAGAAGCATCAGATTTTCTTCCAGTTGACTGAGTGTATAATCATCTACTGTATCCTTCAATAGTTCCGACAATTCATCAACTTCACTTAGCGCTTGTACCTGGCGCTCTCTTTTTTCGTTATACCATTCAATCTTATGTTCCTGGCGGTCATAGACACCGCGAAAAGACTGACCCATGCCGATTGGATAGTTGATTGGGTAGGATTCGATACCAAGTACATTCTCAATTTCTTCAAAGAGCTCGAGCGGCTCCTTACCTTGCCGGTCAAGTTTATTGATGAAGGTGAAAATCGGTATCTTGCGTTCGCGGCAGACCTTGAACAACTTAATGGTTTGCGGTTCAACACCTTTTGCCGCATCAATAATCATGACTACACTATCGACGGCCATCAATGTTCGGTAGGTGTCTTCACTAAAGTCCTGGTGTCCGGGTGTATCCAGAATATTAATCTTGTAGCTGTCGTATTCAAATTGCATAACACTGGATGTGACCGAGATTCCCCTCTTCTTTTCTAGTTCCATCCAGTCTGAAGTCGCAAATTTTTCGGCTTTTCGTGATTTGACGGCGCCGGCTGTTCGAATGGCACCGCCAAGCACCAGCAGCTTCTCAGTCAGCGTCGTTTTACCGGCATCCGGATGAGAAATAATGGCAAACGTACGACGCCTTTTTAATTCCTGCTGTAACTGATTCATGATTTCCTCCTACTTAAAAGATCAAATCGCCAATCGGCAATTATTACCCTATTCAAGAAAAAGGCACTCGCGCTGCTAGATGAAAACGGCACGTGCTCCCCGCCTTGCTTCCAGCCATCTTGCTGCGAATGCTTTTTCAATCATCATTCTATCTTAATTATATACATATTCCATTTGAATCATAAATGCCTGATCAATTTGATCACTGATACTCATTTAAACAAATGAATTATTTGCTGACCAATCCGTGAACGCGATCCATAACCGCTGTTTTAAGCGCATTAAATTTCTTGTCACGGTCTGCGGCGTCACTGCCCTTAACACCAAAGTAAAATTTAATCTTCGGCTCGGTACCGGATGGACGAAGGCAGAACCACGAGCCATCGCTCAACTTATATTTAAGAACATTGGACACCGGCAGATCAATTGTTGAGACTGCTTTTTGCGCTACATCCGTAGTCTCTGATTTCTTATAGTCCTCGATAAAAGCGACTGGGACATTGGCAACTTCTGTAGGCGGCTGCGTACGGAAATCATTCATAATCGAATTGATTTCTTCTTTCCCGCTAATTCCCTTTAATGTCAGAGACTCCAGACCCTCTTCAAAATATCCGTAGGTCTTGAATACATCTTGGAGCGCGTCATAGAACGATTTGCCTTGCGACTTGAAGTAAGCAGCGGCTTCGCAGGCAAATAGTGCTGCCTGTACAGCGTCCTTGTCACGCACAAAGGATCCGATCAAGTAACCGTAGCTTTCCTCATAGCCAAACAAGAAACTGTATTTGCCGCTGAGTTCATACTCATGGATTTTCTCACCGATAAACTTAAATCCGGTCAGCGTGTCGATGGTTGGGATGCCGAATGCCGCAGCAATTGTTCGTCCAATTTCAGATGTAACAATCGTCTTAACAACGACTCCGTTATTCGGAAGCAGTCCTTTTTCCTTCTTCTGCGTAAGCAAGTAATTCAGGAGAACCGCGCCGGTTTGGTTCCCGGTCAGAACCTCATACTCACCCTGATCATTCTTCACTGCTACACCAAGTCTGTCAGAATCCGGATCCGTTCCGATCAAAAGATCCGCATCCAGTTTCTTGCCATAGTCAATCGCTATTTTGAACGCCGCGTGTTCTTCGGGATTTGGTGATTTAACGGTTGAGAATTCCGGATCAGGCTCTGCCTGTTCTTTCACGACCGTCACATTCGTAAAGCCCCAATTCTTTAATCCGTTCACAATTGGATGGTAGCTCGTTCCATGAAGCGGTGTGTAAACGATCTTCAGGTCGGAACCAACTTTTTGAATGGTTTCTGGATTCAGCGACAGAGTCTTCACTTTGTCCTGATAAGCCTGGTCCACTTTTGCGCCAACCACTTCAAGAAGTCCGCTTGCTTTCAGTTCTTCCTCATTACCGACTTTCACCGACAGTTCATCCTCAACAGAAGCCACATAACGAATCACTTCATCAGCCTCCGCGGGAGGGAGCTGTCCACCGAACTCGTTATATACTTTATAGCCATTATATTGAGGCGGATTATGGCTCGCGGTAATCACAATGCCGGAAAATGCGTTCAAAAAGCGTACGGCAAATGATAACACAGGTGTCGGACGAAGCGCGTCAAAAATATAGGTTTTGATTCCATGAGCTCCTAGGGTCTTAGCTGCCTCCAGCGTAAACTCCGCAGAGAAGTGGCGCGGATCATGCGCGATCACAACGCCTCTTTTCACAGCATCCTCGCCGGCATTCACAATGTACCGCGCGAGGCCTTCAGATGCCTTGCGGATCGTGTAGATATTCAGACGATTCGTTCCTGGCCCGATTTCACCGCGCATGCCCCCGGTACCAAACTCCAGGTTTGTATAAAAGCAGTCTTCCAACTTTGACGGATCCTGAGCGATCGTATCTAATTGCTTTTTCAAATCCAGATCCAGATTCGCGTCGGCGGTCCATTTCTCGTACACCGTTTCCCAACCCATGTGTTCACCCCATAATAGTAAGAATTTCTCAATCAATACAACGAATATTGCCATTTCTATTATATAACAAAAATGTAAAAAGCGCTGTCATTCTTTGAGAGGGAAAGAGGAACATTCCCCCTCTAAAAGCTTATGCTTTGTTTCTTAATTCAGGCGAAAAATATCGGATAATTTTTTCCAGAGATACATCTTGGAGGGATTTGAAGCAGCCGTCGACATGGCCGAACGGCATTTGTTTGGTGACCGCATTTGGCACGACAATACAATACATGCCCGCGCGTTTTGCGGCGAGTGAACCGTTAAAGGAATCTTCAATCGCAATCGCTTCTTTCGGATTCACCCCGAGGCTTTCCAAAGATTTAACGTAGAGCGCCGGATCCGGCTTAACCTTTTGGACATCGTCCCAAGACTTGATGCTCATAAAATAGTCTGAGAGTCCGAAACGCCCCAAGTGTTTGCGTGGCCATTCGCCCTTTGAACTCGTTGCAAGTCCAACTTTCAAGCCAAGACTTTTCGCTTGATTCAGCACAGACTTTACGCCAGGCAATACATCCTCCTCATCCACGAGCTTATTAAAAAGCGCGTAGCGTTCTTCTTGAAAGGCTTCCCTGTCTATTTTCACATTCGCATGCTCTTCAAGATAAGCAAGTGAATCAAATCCATGCTGCGTTCCAATCGCCTGGCTCCAGATACTGAGCGGCAGCTCCACTTGATATTGATGAAACATTTTCTGCATGACCAAATACATGATACGTTCGCTATCTAAAATCACACCGTCAAAGTCAAACACAATTGCTTTAATCATCAAATACAACCCTTCTAAGTGGTCTCGTTTTCCATTTTAACATGCACGGGTCCTATTTCTATAATTGTCACAAATATTTAATTAGAAAACTTGGCTTCATCAAGCCTCTGGAGAAGCCAAGTTTTCTAATAAATCATTTTGATCCTTAATTAAGTAACGCGGCCGGAATAAAATAAGCGGAGATTTTCCGGTTATATGCATCCTGACGCTTGGTTCACAGGTACATAAGGGTAATTTTTCCGCTTATGCACAGAAAAACCCTCCATTTTCATGTTTTTCGATTCGATAAGCGGAATTTCTCCGTCTATTTAAGCAATTTTTTCATTTATTTTCTAATTAAGCGGAATTTTTCCGTTTATTTCTCAGGTTGGGCGCTTACCTGATCGCCCAACCGAATCTTATGACCTTATCGTCGTACCGGCAAGGCAAAACGCTATACTTTCCTACCAGTGTCAAAAAGCGTCGGTTCTTGCTCCTACTCGAGTGATCAACGTCCATTTTTCAATCTTCTTATAAAAGAGGTCAAGGTTCAGCCGCTTTCGCATAAACTAAATTAATCAACCTTCACAGCAGTCCCGCGGTTCATCTTGCAAATTAAAGGAGGGATTCAAAATGAGTAACTTCTTGATATCGGAAGAAGAATGGGATCTTCATCACAAAGGCGAACAGGATCAACGCCGGCACGCGAGCAAAGTCAAAGAGGCAATAAAGAACAATCTTCCTGATTTGATCAGCAGCGAGAATATCATTCTCTCAGACGGCAAAAAAATGACACGGATTCCGATCCGATCTTTGGATGAGTACAAACTGCGCTATAATTATGATAAGACCAAACATGTTGGTCAAGGTGACGGCAAAAGCAAAGTAGGCGATGTAATCGGCAAAGCACCTGGGAAGCAGCAAGCACAAGGACCCGGTAAAGGACCTGGCGCGGGTGATCGTCCAGGAATCGACTACTACGAAGCAAATGTCTCCATCATGGAAATTGAAAATCTTTTTTTCAAAGAATTAGAGCTTCCCCACCTCAAAAGAAAACAGGAACCGGACATCACCGTAGACAGTTTCGATTACCGAGATATCCGCCGCAAAGGGCTGATGGGCAATATTGATAAAAGGCGCACCATTCTATCTGCCATCAAACGAAACGCACGCGAAGGAAAAACACAAATTCATCCCATTCGCGAAGAGGATCTGCGTTTCAAAACATGGGAGAACATTGTCAAACCGGAAAGCCGCGCTGTCGTGCTCGCTTTGATGGATACAAGCGGATCAATGGGCGTTTGGGAAAAATACATTGCCCGCAGTTTTTTCTTCTGGATGAGCCGCTTCCTGCGCACCAAATACGAGAAGGTTTCGATCGAATTTATCGCGCACCATACCGAAGCGACCGTTGTTAGCGAGGAAGATTTCTTTTCAAAAGGTGAAAGCGGCGGAACGATTTGCTCCTCAGCGTATACCAAGGCACTGGAACTGATCGACGCTTCTTATCCACCATCAAAATATAATATTTACCCTTTTCATTTTTCCGATGGTGACAACTTGTCCTCAGACAATCCGAAATGTACACGGCTCGTTAAAGAGATCATGGATATCACCGACTTTTTCGGATACGGAGAAATCAATCCCTACCATCGATCAAGCACATTAATGAGCGCCTACAGGAGCATTAATAATGACGCATTTCATTCGTTTATTTTAAAGCAAAAAAGCGATGTCTATCACGCAATGAAATATTTCTTCCATAAAGATCCCGAAACTGAAGTCATTTAATTAAGAATAAGTTCTGAAAAGCCGGGCAAAAGTCCGGCCCTTCTTATGCATCAATAGCTGGTAAAACTGTTCCATCGTTAAGTGAAATCTGCGTTTCAATGCAGAAAAAAAACGCCCGAGCGACGTTTTTTAATTGCGGTGGATCATTCCAAAGTGGTTTATCGGCCAGTAACGCAGATCGACCTTACCGACTACCTTCTTTTCACTGACAAAGTGGAACACGCGACTATCCGTGCTGTTCTGGCGGTTATCGCCCATCACCCACAGCATTCCCTTCGGAACTTTTTCCTTGCCGGTCAATTCCTTCAATGAAAAATCCCAAGTAAGCTGCCCTGCCAGCATGCTGTTTTTTTTCTGCTTCAAAAATGGTTCATTGACCGGTTTTCCATTCACATAGAGTTGGTCATTTCTATACTGGATCGTATCACCCGGAAGTCCAATCACGCGTTTCACGTAATCATCCGTCTTGGTCGCATGGAAAATCACTACATCAAACCGTTTTGGCTGCGACAACTTGTAATTGATCTTATTCACGATCAGCCGGTCTCCGTTGTATAAGGTTGACTCCATTGACGGCCCATCAACAATGTAATTACCCAGTATAAATGTCCGGACAACGATGACGATCAGCACGGAGAGTGCGATCGCTCGAAACCAGGCAAATGTTTCATTTCTCTTTTTTGTTTGACGCATAGCTGCAACGACTCCCGACTATCATCATTCACTTGAATAGCTTAATCCATACACCCATTGATCCGACCATAGGCAGGCCCTTCTTATAATGTACACGAATCAATCAATGTTCACAAGAAACGCAGATCCTTGTCCTATGTCGCCCAGTAAAAAAGCGCCGATAAACGGCTCGGCGCTCATAGATTGCATGCCGCGAGTCAATGGATAACGCCCGTTTGCATGACCGACCATTCATTGAACGGCCAATAGCGGACAGAAACCTTTCCGACTACGGATTTTTCATTGATAAAACCGAAATAACGGCTATCTTCACTGTTCTCTCGATTGTCACCCATTACCCAGAGCTCGCCCTTCGGCACGCGAATCTCACCTGTCTTTGACTTTAAGCTAAAGTTTTCAGTTAGCTGCTGCCCTTTAGGTAAGGCGCCTTTGTACTTCTGGAGATAGGGTTCATCCACCGCTTTTCCATTGACATAAAGTTGATCGCTCTTATAAGAGATCGTATCCCCAGGCAACCCAATGATTCGTTTCACGTAATCATCTGTCTTTGTCGCGTGAAAGACAATGACGTCAAATCGATGGGGCGTGCCGACAGAATAACCGATTTTGTTGACGATCAGCCGATTTCCGTCTTGAAGCGTCGGCATCATTGATTCTCCGCGAACAATATAATTACTGAAAATAAAATGGCGGACAAGCAAGGCGATCAAAATCGCGATTGCGACCGCTCGAATCCAACTCCACAGTTCTCTCTTTGCTTTGCTCATTGACTCGCGAGTGTCCTTTCTTTATTAGCCGCCCATCCTGATTCCCGATTACCTTGATCCGCAGTCTCAGCGATTGAGCAAGCTTCCTACATATCTTAGTAATTCGTTTGCCGAAGTCGTATTATAGCCGTATTCATCCACAAGTCTCGCAATAACTTCATTAACTCGCTTTAATTGAGTCTCGTCAGGCGTCTTACTGGAGGTCGTAATTTTTACGACGTCCTTAAGATCGGCAAACAATTTCTTCTGAATGGCTTCTTTCAGGCGTTCATGAGATTTATAGTTAAAACGCTTGCCTTTACGTGCGTAGGCCGAAATACGAATCAGAATTTCTTCCCTGAAGGATTTTTTCGCATTTTCCGAAATTCCAATCTGTTCTTCAATCGAGCGCATGAGCTTTTCATCCGGATCAATTTCATCACCGGTAATCGGATCGAAAATTTTATTGCTGTTGCAGTAGGCTTCAACGTTATCCAAATAATTGTCCATCAGCGTTTTCGCTGATTCCTCGAATGAATAAACAAATGCCTTCTGAACTTCGCCCTTCGCCAATTCATCATATTCACGGCGGGCAAGCGCAATATATTCGCTATAATGTGCCCTATCCTCATCAGTTATCGAGGGGTGCTGTTCCAAGCCTTCCTTGATGGAGCGTAGAATATCCAGCGCGTTGATCGACGGAACGCCTTTTCTTATGATTGCTGAAGAGATTCTGTTTATGACATAGCGCGGATCAATTCCGCTCATACCCTCATCAGAGAATTCATGCTGCAGTTCTTTGATATCGGCCGCATTGTAGCCCTCGACAATTTCACCGTCATATAGGCGCATTTTCTTAATCAAGTCAATGCCGCGGCTCTTTGACTCCTTTAGGCGCGTCAAAATGGAGAACACCGCAGCAGTCCTAAGGGCGTGCGGCGCGATATGGACATTCGCCACATCACTTTCGGAAATCAATTTTTCATAGATCTTCTCTTCGTCGCTGACTCTTAGATTATAGGGAACCGGCATAACAATCATACGTGAGTGAAGGGCTTCATTCTTTTTGTTGCTGATAAAGGTCCGATATTCCGTTTCGTTCGTGTGTGCGACAATCAACTCATCCGCGGAAATCAAGGCAAATCGACCCGCCTTAAAGTTTCCTTCCTGCGTCAGCGAAAGCAGATGCCATAGAAATTTCTCATCACACTTCAACATTTCCTGAAATTCCATGAGACCGCGATTCGCCTTATTCAATTCACCATCGAATCGATACGCGCGCGGATCAGATTCTGATCCATACTCGGCAATCGTTGAGAAATCGATGCTGCCTGTTAAATCAGCAATATCTTGAGATTTCGGATCAGACGGGCTGAAGGTGCCAATGCCGACCCGCTTATCTTCCGAAAGAAAAATTCGTTCAATCGGCACATTTTCAATCTCACCGTCATATTCCTTTTCCAGACGCATGGCGTTCAATGGTGAGAGATTTCCTTCAATGCGAATGCCCGTCTCTTGAAAAAAGTCCTCGCGCAGATGCGGCGGAATTAAATGAAGCGGATCTTCATGCATTGGGCAATCCTTTATCGCATAGATGGCACCGTCATCTGTCCACGAATATTTTTCAAGTCCACGCTTAAGCATAGTTACAATCGTTGACTTTCCTCCGCTGACCGGCCCCATAAGGAGCAAAATTCGTTTTTTGACATCCAAGCGTCTAGCCGCAGGATGAAAGTATTCCTCGACAAGTCGTTCAATGGGTTCATCGAGTCCGAAAATCTGTCCGTCAAAGAAGTGATAATGCTTGTGTCCGTCTTGCTCGGAAACCCCGGCAGAAATAATCATCTGATAGACTCTGGAATGTGCGGATTGAGCAATCAACGGATTCTTCTTTACTAGTTCCAGGTAATCTGCAAACGTGCCTTCCCACTTCAGCTGTTCCTCATAGTCGCGAAATTGTTTCAGTTTATCAAGAAAGTTCATTGTATCCCCCCTAGGAAAGATTCGTCACTGCTTCCACCCATGTACTTAAGTGTATGCGGGTGATTGCTAATCTTTCATGGAAACTGCCGGCAGATTGCAGAAGCAACTTGATTCAAGAAACAAGAATAGCCTGCCAATAGGAGGAATACGTCCACTAACTGTAAAAAAAACTTATCAATTTCCGAACTGCAGCAATAAATACAGCGTTTCTTTCAGAGAGCGTTAATCAAGACAATCCCGGAAAACGTTGTTGACGAAGGGCTTCATAGACAATGATAGCAGCCGAATTGGATAAATTAAGTGATCGAATCGCTCCGGTCATCGGCAGCCGGACACATCTGTCCTGATACTTGGCGACGAAATCTTTTGGGAGACCGGTTGTTTCGCGTCCGAAAAAGAAAAAATAGTCCTTGCTCGGATCAGTATAATCAAAAGCGTCGTATGGCCTGCTGCCATCGGTTTCGACCAGATAGTATTCACCTTGAGGATGCTTAGAGAAAAAATCGTCGAGAGAATCATAATAATGCAGATCCACTGATTCCCAATAATCCAGTCCGGCACGCTTCAAATGTTTATCATCTGTTGAGAATCCAAGCGGACGAATCAAGTGAAGCGAGCTATGCGTGCCCGCACAGGTTCTCGCAATATTACCTGTGTTCGGCGGGATTAACGGTTGATAAAGTACAACATGATTACTCATTTCAATCAACACTCCTATGTTGATCAGGCTGTCTAACGTATAATGCTCGTCCGATAAACTATTCCCGATCGCAAAAAAATGGTCGGAAAAACCGACCATTTCAGTTATTGTTTTCAAATCCGCATTTATTATAGCACACCTTAGGCAATGAAATTATGTCTGATCTTTTATATGAAAAAATTTATAGTGAATCTGTTTCGTCCATGCAGGGGAGTCGGTATAGGCCCATGGCCTGTGACGAGCGTCATAGGTGTGTGCGTTTACAAGCGGCGCGCCGGACCCGTCCATCGCCGTAACAATCGTATTATGATTCCAATGCCCATCCCCGTCAAAATCATAACAAATCACGTCCCCAGGGACCAGCTCATTCGCACTGCTTTTTTCAATGGCGCCCATTACACTCCCCTGCCTGCTCAAATACCAACGCAAGCTGTTGGCCACAGTCCAGCTAAAGCTCCAGTTTGTCTGATGCTGCCACCATCCTCTGCCGCGGATCGGCTCGCCCCACATTGGGATTCCGCCCGCATGAAGACATTGTGAAATAAAGTTTGTACAATCGTCGCTCACCATTGGATAGTTGGGGTTTCTGCGATTCCACCATAAATCGGCGTAACGTACCGCCTGCAAACGATCATAGGTGCGTGATCTGACTTCCTCTGGAGTTCGATCGGCAGTTTCCTCACGCACTGAGGCTTGTTCCTCGATCGGGGCGAACGAAACAAGTGTATCCGAAACAAGTCGATTATCACGGATAACCGTTTGGCGATCCTCTTGGCGTTCTTCAAGAAAAAAGTCATCTTGTTTTTTAATCAACCACTGAGTATGCAGACAATAATCAACAACCAAATCTTCTCGCTTATCGCTCGTTCTAACGTTCTGTGCATGAACAATGGCCTGTTTGATCTCCGCCTGCTGTTTGAGCAATGCCTTAGTCTTATTCAAGAGACGATTTTGTTCCTCCGCGCCCAAAACCGTGTTGTGAATGTCGGCACTCCCTACCCAGAAATCACCAAGCATTGTTAACTGTTTTTGAAACACATTTTTCCAGTCCACTTAAATTCCCCGCTTCAGCATGATTTCGTTACACTCTATGCGAAGAGACAGGAATTCATACCCGGCGGCCTTTGCTCATGGAGAATTATTGCCGTTCGAAAGTTAATAGAAACTGTTTGGTCTTAAGTCCTCCTCCATAACCGACCAGTGAACCGTCTGCCCCGATAACCCGGTGACAAGGAACAATAATTGGAATCGGATTGCGATTATTCGCCATCCCGATCGCTCGCACCCCTTTCGGATTTTTCACCTCACGCGCAATGTCCTTGTAGGACCGCGTCTCCCCGTAAGGAATAGCGGCGAGTGCGGTCCATACCTTGCGCTGAAACTCTGTTCCTTTCATGAGCAGTTTCAATGTGAATGTCTTCCTGTCGTCGTTAAAATAGTCGTGCAGCTGCCGCGCTGCTTCCGCACAGTGTGTTTGATCCTCCTCAAGAACTGAAGGGAGTCCGTGTTTTTCAGCCCAAAGCATCAATTTAGCCTGATTCTCCTCGAGAGATCCAAAATCGAGATGACATAATTGCTGCTCATAGACAGCAAGTGTCAGCATTCCGATCGAGGTTTCTAGTTCATGAACAGCAAGATAATTAGTTTGATCCATGGGTTTGTTCTCCTCCGTCATTTATCCTTTACAAGGACCATTTCTGCCAAAGTAGTCATTATCCATTCACATTTAGATGAAGGCTTTAAGCCATTACTTATCATTTTCTTAACTAACATTATAGCAAACGTACTAAAGAAAATAGGATCAATTATGGTACACTATTGGTAGATTGGTCAGTCAGGAGGCGCGTTATGGTTGATGTTTCGATTTCTTCTCAATTAAGAGATGCAGTACCTGGTTTTAAAATCGGTGTCATTTATTATCCGTCGATTGTCATTGGCGACTTGCCTCCATTGATCGGCGACCGCCTGCCCCTTTACTATGAGAACATACAGCTTTCACTGGACGAACATCCGGTAAGCGAGATCGCCGGGGTCAAAGAATGGCGAACTGTTTTTAAAAAGGTAGGAACTGATCCTTCCCGTTATCGTCCATCACAAGAAGCATTGCTGCGAAAAATCAAAAAAGATGGTCGTCCGCATTTTATCCACTCAGCCGTCGATTTACTTAACTTTTTCAGTGTTCAGCACAGCATCCCCATGGGCTTGTATGACGCGGAACAGCTTCGCGGGCCTGTACAAATAAAAGTTGGTACTGAAGCGGACCAGTATGAAGGACTGAACGGAAGAACCATGCATATGAATGAAAAGATTGTCTCCGCGGACGCGATCAGCGCGTTCGGCAGCCCGATTGTCGATTCGAAACGAACCTGCGTAACCGAGCAAACCACGTGCGCCCTGCAAATCGTTTATCTAAGACCTTCAATGGATCATAAAGAAGCACGTCAACTGATCGATAAAATGGCAGAAATGTTCACCCAAGTCCATGGTGGAAACCATGAATTTACGTTGATCCAATAGAATATAGTCATTAGTGACTTGCGCGAGGAGGAGAATATATGAACTCAGATTTATTCAGCATTGATTATTTTAAAAAAGCACTTCATTTACAGATTGAGAAAAACAGTGATGTTCAGCCCCCGGCGCGAACGATGAACAGCTACTACCACACCGTCGTTTCCGCAATCATTCAAGACCGGATCAACAAAAATTTTGAACTGATACGCCGGATTCGGAATCTGGATACGGCATACAAGGAAGTTAAAACGGAAATCGCGCAGCAACAACAAATGCAGCAATAATTAAAAGATCGTCCGGAACACCGAGTTCTAGACGATCTTTTTGATCGTTCCTATACGTATATGTATATCATTTTGCTGCCCGAAATCCTGCTTTCTCCGCATCCTTACGACTTTTAAAACAAACTTCCGCCTTAGTCACTTTATAGTATCGATCGGAGGGCATATGATAAATCTTTCCTCGAGATGAGACATTGCCCTTAATCGCGCCATTGCAATCACCCGCCTGAGTCGGCGATGGTTGACCTGCGGTTGTCGATTCTGCGGCATCACTCGACGCTTGACCACCGCTTTTCTGTGTCTCTTTATAAGCTTCTGTTCCCTTCATCACTTCCGGATGAAAGCCGTTTGCCTCAGCGTAGCCGCTCACAGACCAAATACCGATTTTCTTTTCTCGCGCCTGCGCCTCAATTGCACGATAGTGATCAACATAGTTGGTATTCGGCGGATAGACATAGGCGACGCGCGCCAGTCCGCTTGCAAGCTGCAGCTCTTCAAAGGATTTGCCATCAACAAAGACATAAGCGAGCATCCGCCCGTATTTATCACGTCCTCCATTTTTGGCGAGCTCAAGCGCTACGGTTTTCCCATCCAGCAACTGATGCGCATGGGCGCTTGCTTCCGGTCCATAAGGCTGGACCCCTAATTTTGGATGGTGTGTCTCCGGCGTATCGATCAGAAGCACACGCACCGTTGAAATTTTCTTCTGATACAACACCTGCAACGTATCACCGTCAACGACCTTGATCACTTTTGCATTCACGGCACCTCTGGGCACGTCAACTTTGTTGACGACTACCTGTGAATTTCCGCTTGCGGTAGAAGCGGATTCAGCCGGTGTGCTTGATTCGGGTGACGGGGTTGTCGCGCTTGATACATCCGACTGACCGCTTTCATCGAACTGCACGCAACCTGAAAGCAGAACGATCGCCATTAAGCTCCCAATAAACGTCATCATATTTTTTCTCATCATGTTCACCTATTCATTGTTTTGGACGTGAATTGCATCGGGATTAAAATCCCCAGTTTCTAGGAACGTCTCATATTTGCTTGGAAAACCCAAGTAGTGGTTAAGACTTCTTACTAAGGCTTGTACCAAGCCGTTTTTTATTTAGTAGGCGATTGCCCTATATAAACTATTTTTCGCTGCGTTGACATCCCGATCATGGCGCATGCCGAAACACGGACACGTCCATTCACGGACACCCAGTTCATGTTTCCCATCATCATCTTCTTGCACGTTCTTGAAGTCAGCGAGCTGTCTTGGCTGAAGGACCTTGTCATGCTTGTCCCAAGCCATGGCTTTTTGTGCGTGCAGGCGATGCCGAGCTTAATTATAGCACGAGTGTTCGCACTTCAGCTATTATTGAACCGGCTTCCAAACAAAAAAATTGGAGACCTATGACCCTGATTCAACTCGGCAATAAATGGCCGAGTTGAATCAGGCTGGTCTACCATATAAAGAAACGACCGCTCAGCAAAAAAGAGGCAGCTCTAAAAGTTAATGCCGCATCAAAGGCGGCAGATGTTCATCGGGCACCGATCTTCACAATGACAAATCGCTTTAATATACGTCAAATCCTTGATCACAATCGACCCATGATAATAGTCAATCGCGCCATCACTTTTCCAAGACTGCAACATCCGGTTCACCGTTTCACGCGTCGAACCGATTAACTGAGCCAAATCGGAATTCGTCAAACTGATTGTATAATGTATGCCATCTTCATCTGTGCGGCTGTATCCATGGATCATCCTGAGAAGTGTTGAGGCGAGCGCACCATTCTTACCATAGAAAATTAAATCCCGCATCTTGATTTGCGTGTACTGCCCCATCATGCCGATCCATTTCATAAATTCGAAGGACAGACTCGCATTGGACAGCAGCAACGGCTCAAGATCTTTTTCAGAAATAATTCCAACCGTGCATTCTGTAACAGTCGCCGCAGTAAAAGAATTTTCCACGCTTCCCAAGCAGCCGATCTCGCCGAATAAGTCGCCTTCCATAAAGTAATGAAGCACAAGATCCTTACCATCATACGCGGACTTGAACAGCTTAACACGGCCTCCGAGCATGTAAAAGAGCTTGTCGGCATGATCTCCTTCCCAGAATATATTCACGCCCTTCTTATAAGTTGTCACGGTCATTACTGATTTCAGCGCTTGCAGACTCTGCTTTGAAAACATACATGTATTGTTCAATCCGTCCTGTTTCAAGCAAGCAACTTCTTCCATAGCATCACGCCCTTATTGTTCGATAGCTTTATCTTCTTTCATTATACAAGATTATTTCTTAATTCAACGTGAAAAGTGTGACGGAAATCATACAACCTTAAAAAAGTATCCGCTTACCTTTTTTCATCTTTAAACACATGAATAGGATCGGACATACTCATGCTATAATGATCATAAAACCGTCGTATTGCGGTAATGACAATGAATGGAAGAAAGAAGGAACAAATTTGGCAGAACTGACAGCCGGAACGATTGCAAACTTAGAGGTTTCACATAAAGCGCCATTCGGCTATTTTCTCACCGATGGCACGCACGAAGTACTGCTCCACGAAAATGATGTAACCGGTAAGTTGAATGATAAAGACAAAATCACTGTATTTCTTTATCAGGACCATCAAGGACGGATTGCGGCGACAATGACGATCCCTACTGTACGATTCAACTCCTTTGACTGGGCAACAGCCACCTCCCTGCACAAAAAGTATGGTGTCTTTCTTAATATAGGCGTCAGCAAAGATCTCTTGCTCTCCAAGGACGATCTTCCTTATGAATGGATCTATTGGCCGCAACCCGGTGACCGAGTATACTGCAGTTTGAAGCTGGATAAAAAGCAGCGCTTATTTGCCCGTTTAGCGGATGAAACGGTAATCAGCACTCTGTCTCTACCCGCACCGGAGGAACTCCGGAACAAAGATGTCCACGCGACCATCTATCGGTTACTTGATGATGGCGCCCATGTGTTGACTGAGGAGGGCTATCTCGGCTTCATTCATAACGCCGAGACAAGCGGCACTATACGCATCGGTCAATCCATTGAATGCCGAGTCATCGCTGTTAAGGAAAATGGTAAATTAAACCTGTCCATGAAACCGAGAAGCTATGAAGTAATTGGCGGAAATTCAGAAAAAATCGTCGCATACATGAACAGCCGGGATGGGGCCATGCCTTACTGGGATAAAAGTCTTCCCGAAGAGATAAAAGAGCGGTTCGGCATCAGTAAAGGTGATTTCAAAAAGGCGCTTGGCCAGTTAATGAAAGAGGGAAAGCTGTACCAAGAAGATGGATGGAGCTATTTAAAGCAAGAGGAAACGCCAAAAAGCCCTGATCAAGGTTAAATCCCTGATCAGGGCTTTTCTTCTATGGACTCATTTAGGCGGCAATGCGCCGCCGCTCTGTAAAACGATGATAAAGCATGCCGAGAAAATACGCGGCGGCAACAAAACAAACGATGAAAAAGCTGACCGGCGCGTTGGTGTAGTAGCCGATGATGAGCCCAAACCATACACCAAGAACAGCGATTAGGACCGAAAGCAGAATCATTCCAAAGATTGATTGTGTATAAAAACGCGCGGCGGCTGCAGGAATCGTCATAAGCGCGAACACCAGCAGCGCGCCGACAATCTGTACAGTAACACTGACAGCAACTGCCATCAGCAGCAGAAAGCCAATCGAGATCCAGCGAATCGGCAATCCTGCAGACTGGGCACCAAGTTGATCAAAAGAATCAAACTTTAACCAGCGATAGCTGACCGCAAGTGCGAGCAAAACAAAGATGGACAATATAATAATCTGCCACACATCCTGCAGATCAATGCCGACAACACTCCCAAACAGAATCGTTTTCGTAAAGCTTGCCTGAACATTCGACAACGAGAGAAAAAGGATCCCAAGACCAAGGGCGAGACTAAGGATCACGCTTACAGAAGCATCTCTCCGGAACATCTTAACACCCAATTGCCCGACACCTAGAGCCCCAAGAAGGGTAAAGAGCAGAAGTCCAAGCAGCGGATCAATGCCGGCAAATACAGCAAAAGAAGCGCCGGCAAAACCAATATGCGAAAAAGTATGGGCAATAAAGGATAGATTTCTTCCTATTATAAAAACACCAATCGCTCCGCACATGATGGCGATCAAGGTCCCCGCTATAAAAGCATGCTGCATAAAATCATAGTAAAACATCTGTTTTAATCCCCCAGATTGCCCCTATGGCAGATTCATTTCATAATTCTTTAGGCAATGGTATTTTTTTCACCGAACTGTTCCATTAAGAGGCCTGTCATGGAAGGAATCTAAAGGCACCGCATGTTCCTCATCTACTTCCGGTACCTTACGATAGTACTGTCTCAGCTTTTCCGGTTGATCAAGAATTGCCGTACTCTCCGAGATCTCATGGCGTCCGGGCGCGATCAACATTAAGCGATCAGCATACTCTTTAACCAGACTGAGATCATGGCTAATAAAGATGACCGCAACATTCCATTCTCGTGCGACTCGTTTAACGAGTTCCATCATTTCTTTCTGAGCTTCTGGATCAAGATTCGCCGTCGATTCATCTAAAAGGAGCAAGTCAGGGTAGCGGACAAGTGCTTGAGCAAGAAAAGCACGCTGCCGTTCTCCGCCCGAAAGCTTGCCAATCGCTTTCTTCGCAAATCGCGTTGTATCGGTAAAATGCATGATTTCCTGTAATGAAGCTCGTTCCTTTTTAGAAAGCCATGGCAATAGTCCCGAACATTGGCCAAGTGAAATAAAATCTTTGGTTTCAATTGGCGCTTCATCATCAATCGCGCGTGACTGAGGTACATAACCGACAATCGCCTTTTTATGATCCGTTTCGATCCGGATTGAGCCGGACTGAGGTTTTAACAAACCCAGAATACATTTAAGCAAGGTTGACTTTCCCGCCCCGTTCGGTCCAATGACTGCAAAAAGTTCACCTGCAGACACGTTTAAAGATAGATTAGTGTATACTTCTTGACCATTAAAACTGACCTGCAGATGATCGACTTGGAGATTGCGCAGCATCAAAAGACCTCCTTGCTTCTTTTCTTATTATTTTTGTGTTGCCTCAATTTGCTTTAATTCATCAAGTATCCATGTCTTATAGTCCTTACCGGCAGGCAATGTTTCAGTCACTTTAATGACTGGAACGTGATGCTTGTTTGCCAGTTTTACCATTTTCTCAACGGTAGGACTCATTTCTTGACTATTGCTGACAAAGAAGGCGATTTTTTTCTTTTCAATATCCTGTTGCATTTGCGCGATATCTTTCGGTGACGGATCTGATTCTTCCTCCACCGCTTGTTCGAAGTGGTTATTTGCCACTTTATAGCCGAGCGCTTCAAGCATATAATCAAATACAGGCTCTGAAACGTCAACTAATTTATTATCCGATTTTTTACTAAGTTTTGCAACTTCATCTTTAATTGGTTTCATCGAAGCTATATAGTTTGCAGCATTGTCTTTATAGTCATCAGCGTTAGCGGAATCTAGCTTTGCGAGTTTATCAGCAAGATGATTGGCTAACGCCGGCATCGTGTCCGGCTGATACCATAGGTGTTCGTTGTCGCCATCTTTCTTATTCA
This sequence comes from Sporolactobacillus nakayamae, assembly GCF_900113325.1. GTDB lineage: Bacteria > Bacillota > Bacilli > Bacillales > Sporolactobacillaceae > Sporolactobacillus > Sporolactobacillus nakayamae. The sequence continues at coordinate 49,548 of NZ_FOOY01000015.1, forward strand.
TGACATCTTCGCCGACACGAATCACATTGCCCGACTTTTGATTGGATACAAGTTTCTCCATCCAGCCGTCGTAGCCAATGCCATTATAGATCACAAGCTTTGCGGAGCTGACCGCTTTCGCTGTCTGAGGTGTCGCTTCAAAATCATGGGGATCCATGTTTGGTTTATTAATAATCGAGGTGACCGATACATGATTTCCTCCAACAGCCTTTGCTACCTCCCCATAAAAATCTTCAGCCGCGACAATACTAATCGTGTTGGATGATTTATCATCAGAAGCTGGATTATTGCCACATCCGGCTAACAACCCGACTAATAAGATCATAATCCCCATAAGAAAAGCTACTTTTTTCGATCGTCGTTTCATCATCTTGTTTTGTTCCTCCTATTTATCTATGTATATAAACGTAATGATTACGATTTGACAACAAATATAAATAGTAAAGATTACGTTTTATTTTGTCAAGCTGTTACCAGCTTGCTTTCCTTACACCCGGAATTTGACCTTTATGGGCATAGTCACGAAAAGCAATACGTGACATATCAAATTTACGCATATAGCCATGAGGGCGGCCGGTCAAAGGGCAGCGATTGTGCAAGCGTGTCGGTGATGAATCACGAGGAAGCTTGGCAAGCGCCGCATAATCCTTTTTTTCTTTCAACTCGCGCCTGAGTTCCGCATACTTCGCAACAAGAGCTTCGCGTTCCAGTTCTTTTACTACTTTAGACTTTTTAGCCATAAAAATGTTCCTTTCTTTTTTAAATCGTAATAATTACGTTTTGCACTATCTATTAAAACACCAATTATCTAGAAGTGCAAGTCGGAACCTGCAGAAAGACAGCTGCAATGGTTCTAGCATCGCTCATTTGACATAGGGTAAAAACAGAGCAATCACTTTGTTGCTGTGTACAAATACCAAGTATTCCAAAAAGGAGACAAGCCATCTTGACTACTTCCTACTCCAAACGCATCAGCCATCCCATGACCATTGTCTTTTTTCTGTTTTTCTTTATTTTGGTTTTCTTTTCAGAAAAAACAGCAGGCATAGCACCAAAACAGATTCCAACGCAGTTTTATAGTTTTAATACCATTTTTCTAAGTATGATCATTGAATCATTGCCCTTCATACTGATCGGGGTTGTGGTTTCTGTTGTGATTCAAACATTCATTAATGAAGATTTTGTCCAGCGTTTATTTTCGGGTCGCCGTCTGATCGCCATGATTCCCGCGGCACTGACCGGCCTTCTCTTTCCTATTTGCGAGTGCGCCATCATTCCGGTCATCCGCAGCCTGATCAAAAAAGGACTGCCTCAGCATCTTGGCATTGTCATGATCACGTCGATTCCAATTCTTAACCCAGTCGTTTTTCTATCCACCTTTTACGCTTTCCAGAACAATCCCATCATTTTATATGCCCGCATGTCGGTCGCCCTGCTCGCTTCGCTTCTCATCGGCAGCGCGGTATATTTTCTGTTTCGAAATACATCAATAATAAAAGGAGCCGCGCGAAGCACAAACAATGTCATCACTTGGCAATCCTTTTATGAACATGCGCATCACCATCATCATCATGATCACGAACGTTCCCAGGTACACAATCTGCTCTTGCATATAAGCAATGAATTCTTTGATACCGCCAAATACTTTATTTTTGGCGCGCTAATCGCCAGTTCCTTCCAGACTTTCTTTAATCAGCATTTGCTCACCTCCATCGGCTCAAATCCGGCACTTGGACCTGCTTCAATGATGGGACTTGCCTACCTTCTGTCTGTGTGCTCAACTTCCGACGCATTTCTTGCCTCTTCATTTACCAGTATGTTCTCGCCTGGAGCAATTACTGCTTTTCTTGTCTTTGGCGCGATGTTGGACATCAAAAACACAATGATGATGCTTGGTTCCTTCAAGTTCCGTTTTGTACTTGTTTTCTTTCTACTAACGATAACAACCGTTTATATTCTAAGCCGACTAATGGATTTTCTCGTGTGAGGGTGACAAACTATGGATGAACAACGAAATGCATTTCATCACTATCTCCGAGGGATTGTGCTTGGGGGGATTGCTCTATTCCTCTTTCGACTGGCAGTGTACGGCGATCTCAACTATTACTTGTCTCCCAAACTGGTTATCTATACAAATATAAGTATTGCGGTGCTCGCTTTGCTCAGTCTTGTTCATTTTATCGTGCCGCCAGAGAGCAGCCATGATCACGATCACTGCAACGATTGCGGACATGAGCATCCTCTCCCTAAACGCGGTTTGCACACGCTCATTTTCTTTTGTCTCTTTTTCTTTCCGGTGCTTACCGGATTTATTTTTCCCAACCACACCTTAGGCAGCGATGTCGCGGCAAATCGTACCTTCAAACAAGCGTCACCAGTAAAAACGCAAGGGCAATCGTCAAATTCCGGCAATCGTGCAACACCTGCGGGCAGCTTAAGGAATCCGATAAGCCAAAAGCAATTTAATTCACTCAAGAAAAAGTTGTTAAAGCAGAAGACGATAATTGTGGACGATTCGCGTTACACCTATATTTTAACTATGCTTGAGCAGGATCCTCGTGCGTTCAAAGGCAAACAATTGATGCTGACCGGCTTCGTCTACCGAGACCAGCATGTCGCTTCTGATGAGATCATCACTGCGCGCTTCGATATTTCATGCTGCATTGCTGATGCATCCGTGTATGGTGTCCTGACGAAGGGGAACGTTGCTACGCTAAAAAAAGACAGCTGGGTGCGTGTCAGCGGCACAATTGATACAGCCAAGCACGCAGGCGCCGCACGTGTTCCGGTACTCACGAATACGCAAATTAAACCAATCAAAGAACCGGATCACCCCTATGTTTATGACAACGGTATCCTGCTCGATTGACTTTTATTTTAGGAGAATGGTCGCCTTTTCATTAACTTCACTGAATCGTATATTATAATAGGTATGAACGAATAAAGAAGATCGCTAATCCTCTGGAGGTATGAATCGTGAAAATCGCAATGGCAAGTGACCATGCCGGTTATGAATTGAAAGGTGAAATCAAAGCTTGGCTCGAAAATGAAGGACATGAAGTCATCGATTTCGGAACAGACAGCAAGGAATCGTGTGACCTATCTGATTACATTTACCCTGCATCGCTCGCAGTCGCCAAAGGTGAAGCCGATCGTGGCATTTTTGTCGATGGTGTCGGTTACGGAAGCGCGTTGATTGCCAACCGCATCTACGGGTTGAACGCGGCCGTTTGCCAAGACCCGTTCTGCGCCAAACTTGCTCGTCAGCACACAGACAGCAATGTACTCTGTATCGGTGGAAAAATTATCGGTTCCGGTATCGCGCTGGAAATTGTCAATGTCTGGATGCACACGGACGTACTCAGTGGCATCGAAAAATATACAAATCGAATTAAGAAAGTACAAGCTATTTCTGAGAAGCACTTGAAAAAACTTTCAGAAATCTGAGAGCCCTCCAATCAATAGGCCAATCAAAACAGTCTCCTTCACGGGGGCTGTTTTTTTGCTCGTTTGTTTCCCATTTAATTGAAAAAAACCTACACTATCCCCTTAAAAATGTAACTTAAATTTAATGTTTGCACGCATATTGAATACGCTTTTTAAGTGTGTTATAACATATTCTGCTTCTTAGTTTCTCTTCGATCCGGAACTGAGCCGGAGCAAAGGCAAGAGATAATCAAGTAGCTTTTTTTGTGTGGAATTTTTGAATAACTCCGCAGATCTGTTAAGCCAAATTTAATAGTCCTGCGTAAGAATAAACACGTAAAAGGTCGATTCATTCGTCTTAATTATTACTGTGTTACATCCTTTTTGCATTCGCATGATTGCTCTATGACAATCACAACTTAATCACGAAAGGGAACGAACATCCTATGTTAACCAGTGAAAAGGGAGAGAAGAAACTGATGACGAAAATCAGAGACAGCTATTTTGATAACGCCAAATTCTTCTTAATCTTGCTTGTTGTTTTCGGACACAGCTTGACAAATCTTAAATCCGACATGCCTGTGATTTATTCACTTTACACGTTCATCTTTATTTTCCATATGCCTGCGTTTATTCTTATTTCCGGATTTTTCTCCAAGCACTTCAACAAGCAGGGCTATGTGAAAAACGCAATTAAAAAGACGGTCATTCCCTACATGATCTTTCAAATTATCTATTCTTACTTTTATTACGTGACCGGCTACACCAAAGTTTTAAAAATTGATCTAGTGTCGCCGCATTGGACCTTGTGGTTCTTGATCAGTATCCTGTTTTGGAAGCTGATGATCATCCCTTTTTCAAAGCTCGGAAAATTCGGTTTTCCCGTCGCACTCCTAATTGGCGTATGCGCTGGATTCTTTGACACAATCGGAACGGATTTTAGCGCGTCCCGTACACTCGCTTTCTTCCCCTTCTTCTTTCTTGGTTACTTACTGAAGAAGGAACAGTTTACGACTTTTTTGACACGCACACCGGTTCGAATTGGGGGAATAGCCGTTTTAACCGGCGTCTTCCTTGCCTGCCATTTCATCTTCCCGAAGGATCTTCAAGATTGGGTCCTCTATGACTCATCCTATCGAGCCTTCGGATTAACAGCTGTGCAAGGCAGCCTCATTCGCCTTGCTGTTTACAGTGTAGCTTTACTGACGATCTTTGCATTCATGTCACTGATTCCGAAAAAACAGTTCTCATTTACAGCACTCGGAAAAAACACCTTGTATATCTACCTGCTTCACGGATTCTTCATAAAAACAATTGTTCTGTTACCCATTTACGACAGCATCCAAGACCTGTATCAATATTCGTTCTTGTTCGCCGCATCGCTGGCTCTGTGCTACCTGCTTGCAAGCCGTCCGGTACGCCGCTTTACCGAACCCATTGTTGAGATTAAAATGCCGCATTTGCAGCACTAAGAATCAACAATAAAAAAATGATGAAAACTCCGAGCGCTGCCGGAGTTTTTTGATTGTACAAAAAAGTTGAAGCTATACTTAGATATCGAACCTTTTTGGTATTGGAGGAATGGATGTGCTATCTTTTAGTATGGGCAATATTATTTTTCAGCTGATTGTTATCCTAATTCCAGTTGTTATCACCATCTTGATCATCATTTTTTTGATTAAAAATCTGCTCGTCCATTCACCTGAACGAAGAAACAAAGAAATTCTTGATAAGTTGGATGAGATCAGCAAGAAACTGGATCAACGAAAATAGAGCAAGTTGGAAACGCCGCACTCTTCATTTGCGGCGTTTTTCTTTTGGGAAGAATCCTCGGTCGTTAGCGTGGATAATTTACCCTTCACAGTAAATACAGACCTTGTAGCCTAAGAAAATTCATAACTGGACTCTGCTCTCGCGCTTATTTATGCATTGATCTCTGATTTTCGTGCATTGGGCCTTGGTTTTCGTGCATGACTTCGGCTCGAGCTCTTATTTATGCATTGATCTCTGATTTTCGTGCATTGGACTTTGGTTTTCGTGCATTGATCCCTATTTTTCGTGCATTGAATTTCAGTTTTCGTGCATAGACTCCGCTCGCGCTCTTATTTATGCATTGATCTCTGATTTTCGTGCATTGGACCTTGGTTTTCGTGCATTGAATTTCAGTTTTCGTGCATAGACTCCGCTCTCGCTCTTATTTATGCATTGATCTCTGATTTTCGTGCATTGATCCCTATTTTTCGTGCATTGAATTTCAGCTTTCGTGCATGGACTCGACTCGCGCTCTTATTTATGCATTGATCTCTGATTTTCGTGCATTGGAGTTTGATTTTCGTGCATTGGACCCTATTTTTCGTGCATTGAACTTCAGCTTTCGTGCATGGACTCCGCTCGCGCTCTTATTCTGATTCTTCGTTAAGAATTTGAGAGTCTTCGTTACGGTTTGGGACTCCTTCGTTACGAGTTTTGGCTCATTCGTTACGAATTTCGTGCATTGAATGATCAAACTTTCGTTTATGCGCATTCCCTTTTCGTATGCGCTACCTATCCAAAAATTGTGTGTGCATCTCCCGCCTACGATTCAATTTGATCTGAAAAAAGCAGGTGGATTCGCTCCACCTGCTTCTCTCTTCTATTCATTTGATCTGTTTTGGTCAAGCCTTTGGAACAGGGGTAACTCTGTTCTTGATTTCCTTCAAAATATCCGCTTTAAACGTCTCATAGGCGACCGTTTTTGAATCCTGTTCGCCGTATTTACGGACGTTCACTGCGTTTTGTTCGATTTCCTGATCACCGATGACGAGCATGTATGGAATCTTGTGCGTCTGTGCATCGCGGATCTTGTAGCCCAACTTCTCGCCGCGCAGATCAGCATGAGCGCGAATACCAACCTTTTTCATGTCGGTCACAAGCTTCTTGACATAGTCAATGTGCACATCGGCAACCGGAATCAGCTGCACTTGCGTTGGCGCAAGCCAAGTTGGGAACGCGCCGGCGAAGTGTTCGATCAGGATGGCAAAGAAACGGTCAAGCGATCCGTATACCGCACGGTGAATAACGACCGGACGTACCTTTTCGTTATTTTCATCAATATACGTAAGGTCAAATTTCTCCGGCATCTGGTAATCGAGCTGAATCGTGGCACACTGATGTTCACGTCCAATGGCATCTTTAATATGGAAGTCAATTTTTGGACCGTAGAATGCGCCGTCGCCTGCGTTGATCGTATACGGCTGATTGATTGCCTCAAGCACACGCTTCAGACCTGCTTCTGCCTGCTGCCACATTTCCAAGCTACCCATATGATCTTCAGGCATGGTTGACAGTTCCACTGTATATTTGAATCCGAATGTTTCGTAAATCTTGCCGATCAATTGGAAAATATTCTTGATTTCACTTTCAATCTGATCCGGACGAACAAAAATGTGCGCATCATCCTGGCAGAACGTACGAACACGCAGCATACCATTCAGCGCGCCGCTCAGTTCGTGGCGGTGAACCTGGCCGAATTCTGCAATACGAATCGGCAGGTCGCGATAGGAATGCAAGGTATCCTTATAGATCAACATGTGCCCAGGGCAGTTCATTGGCTTGAGCGCATAGTTGACGTCATCCACTTTTGTGAAGTACATGTTCTCATGATAGTGATCCCAGTGGCCTGAATTTTCCCAGAGTCTCTGATTCATCATCAATGGCGTGCGCACTTCATCATAATCCACTTGACGCTGTAACTCACGCGAAAAGTTTTCTAGCTCGGTACGAATAATTTGTCCGTTCGTCAGATAGAACGGCATGCCCGGTGCTTCTTCAGAGAACATGAACAGTTCCAATTGTTTGCCCAGCTTACGATGATCACGTTTCGCAGCCTCTTCAAGAAAATGGAGATGTGCATCCAGTTCTTTCTGCTTTAAGAAGGCGACGCCGTAAATACGCTGCAGCATTTGGTTATCGCTATTGCCGCGCCAGTAAGCTCCGGATACATTCATCAACTTGAATACTTTAATCTTGCCGGTTGACGGAAGATGCGGTCCGCGGCAAAGATCAACATACTCACCTTGTGAATAGATCGTGATCGTCGCGTCTTCCGGCAAATCACGGATCAATTCAAGCTTCAGGTGATCGTTTAATTTTGTGAAAAGATCAATGGCTTCTGCGCGGCTGACTTCCTTGCGAACGATCGGCAGATTTTCGCTGACGATCTTTTTCATTTCTTTTTCGATTTTTGGAAAATCTTCTTTAGACAACGAATGTTCCATATCGACATCATAATAAAAACCGTTCTTAATAACGGGACCAATGCCTAATTTAACATCAGGATAGATACGCTTTAGTGCCTGGGCTAATAAATGTGCGCTGCTGTGACGCATGATTTCCAAGCCATCTTCCGAATCCAGCGTAACGATTTCTACAGCCGCGTCTTCCTCAATCGGCCGGGTCAAGTCGTACAGATTACCGTTGACCTTGCCTGCAACAGCTTTTTTCTTAAGACTGGAACTGATTGATTCTGCGACTTGTTCCGCAGTAACGCCCTTTGGAAATTCCCGAACAGAATCATCGGGAAAGGTTAATGAAACAGATGACATGACTTTCACTCCTTTAAAAAATAGAAAACACCCGTCTCCAATAAGAGACGAGTGTTTAAGCTCGTGGTTCCACCCTTGTTCCGCAACCCGCACGGGGTCACGGCACTTGATCAGATAACGGCTGTGCCGTCAGCGGCTACTCTAATTTCACCGCTGAAGCTCGAAGGCGGTAAGTCATTGTGCCCCGTTAGGAAGTTCGCAGCAAGCCTTCCCTCTCTGGCAACGATCACAACGGCCCATGTCCTTTTCAATGCTTGTATACTTTAGTGCTTTTAATGCTTTTATTGTATGCGTTTCGATCAAGAAGTGCAAGTATCCATGTGACGGTATTTATTTAAATGAATGAGTAAACGTTTCTGCGTGAATTTTTATTACCTTAATAAAAATTTATTTGATTTTTATGATACCTGGTGTTAGTATTTACTCACACTTTACTCAAGTGAATTATTATTACATATTCAGGAGGCACAATCATGTCGTTTTTACTTTGCTTTCTGGCAGTCATGCTCTTCATGCTTATTGGGGAATGGGTGTCAACTGCGTCGAAAGCTTATATTCCATCTGTTTTCGTTTCAGCCGTTCTATTTATCCTCGGCTATTGGACCTTTATTCCTAAGGATGTTGTCACTCAAGCATCTTATAACACGGAATTCGTTCAGATTTGCATTGCGCTCTTATTGGTACACCTTGGAACGCTGATGAATTTGAAACAGCTTATTGCTCAGTGGAAAGCTGTTGCCATTGCATTGCTCGGCGTCTGTGGAACCATACTATTAACCTTGACCATCGGCTCTCTCATTTTCGATTGGCATACAGTCGTTGCCGCTGTTCCTCCGCTGACCGGTGGACTTGTTGCTGCACTCTTGATGACGGACGGACTTAAAGCTGCCGGAATCACTACCCTGGTCGCACTTCCGGTTTCCATGTTCATCACGCACAGTCTGATCGGCTACCCGATTACATCGGCCATGCTTAAGAAAGAAAGCCGTCGCCTGCTGAAGAACTTCCGTGACGGCGGCATTAAACTCGATCCTACTCGTCAGCGAATGATGATGCAAGGACCGGGAAGCGCTAGTACGAAACGCATTTTCGGTCTCGCGGATGACTATCAAACTTCTGCATTTATTTTGGTACGTGTCGCGCTCGTTGCCATTCTCAGTCTTTACGTTGCTCAGCTGATGCATGGCGTGATCAACTCATTTGTCATCTGTCTGATCTTCGGTGTCATCGCGCATCAATTCGGATTTCTTGAAGACAACGCTTTGAATCGTGCGGGCGTGTTCAACTGGCTGATTTACGGTTTGCTCGCCTACGTATTCTCGCAACTGAATCTGACAACGCCGGCAATGCTCGGTCATATCATAATTCAGATTGTTGTATTAATTATTCTTGGTATACTAGGAATGTATCTCGCATCTCTTATTCTCGCAAAACCGTTTGGCATGAGCCGGCCTATGGCATTCGCGTGCTCACTTACTGCGCTGTTTGGTTTCCCTGCAGACTACATATTAACCACCGAAGTTTGCAAAAACAATTCAAGCACATCGGACGAAGAGGAATACCTTCTCGAAAATATTCTTCCGAAAATGCTCGTTGGCGGTTTCGCAACAGTCTCGATCGCTTCAGTCATCATTGCTTCAATCTTCCTTAAATTAATCTAAAACGTTAAAAGGAGAGAAACATTTATGGCAAAAACACTGTATCAGAACTTTTCACTTTTTGATGGAACGAAAGATCACTTTGAGACTGACGCTTATTTTGTCGTCGACGATGAAACAGGAAAAATTGTGGAAGCAGGAACAGGCTCATCAGAGGCAGACCGAACCGTTGATCTTGAGAACAAATTCGTTATGCCGGGCATGATTAACGCGCATACTCATATCACCTCCGACGTATCTGGAAAACTCGAACCGCTCGGATCACCGAAGCTCACGCCGATTATTGCGACCAAAATTGCACTTGATAATTTGGCAGACCTTGTGAAACACGGGGTCACCTATATTCGCGATGTCGGCGCTGATTTTGATGTCGACATCGAACTTTCAAAACTTGAAAAAGGCGGGCATATCCTTTCCCCGGGTATCTGCGCGTCCGGGCGTCCGCTCGCCATGACCGGCGGCCATTTCTGTACAATCGGCTATGAGGTGGACAGCCCTGATGAAGCCCGTAAAGCGGCGCGTCAAGCGCTGAAAAATGGCGCGGATAATATCAAATTGATGGCAACCGGCGGTGTCTCTTTCGGCGGCGAATCTCCTGACGACGTTCAGTTAACTGAAGACGAGCTGCGTGCCGCAGTTATTGAAGCGCATCATAAAGGAAGAACCGCGAACGCACACGCTCAAGGAACAGAAGGCATAAAAAACGCGGTACGCGCTGGTGTTGATTCGGTGGAACACGCCTTTTATCTCGATGACGAGGCCATTCAAATGTTTCTTGATAAAGATACATTTATCGTTCCTACCTTAATCGCTGTTTATGGCATTTCCGATCGCGGTGCGGGACAAGTCCCTGATTTCATGCTGGATGTTGCTCGTGAAGTAAAGAAAGCTCATATGGAGAGTATCGGCAGAGCCGCCAAAGCGGGCATTAAACTTGCAATGGGTACCGATGCCGGAACGCCGAATAACGACTTTAAGAATGACTCTGCATTCGAACTTGAACTCATGGTTGAAGCCGGATGCACGCCGCTTCAAACGCTGCAGTCAGCAACCATCAATGGCGCGCAGCTGCTGAAGATCGACAACGAATACGGAACTCTTGAACCAGGAAAATACGCGGACTTTATTGTATTAGACAGCAATCCGCTGGATAACATTAAAGTTGTACAGCAAGACAAGCGCGTCTTTAAAAAGGGAAAAGAAATCAAGTAAACAACCAAGGGAATAAATACAATCAAAAAGTCGGAGCATGGAGCGCGTTGCCTCAAATGCTTCGGCTTTTTTTTGTACGGCTTACTCTGTTACAAGAACTTCTGTAACAAATGTATCGACAATGACCGGATCAAACTGAGTTCCGGCATTTTTTTTCAAGATTTCTATGGCTTCCCGCTGCGCGATTTTTTTTCGATAGGGCTGGTCGGCGACCATCGCGTCAAAAGCGCCCACGATGCTGATAATCCTAGAAGGCAATGGAATCTGGTCACCTTTTAAACCAAGAGGATATCCTGTGCCGTCGATCCGTTCATGATGGCATAGAATATACTGAGAAATGCTCATAAATTCATTGGACAATTTTAAGATGTGATACCCCTTTTCAGGATGCAGACGAATTCGTGACCACTCCGCTTCGGTCAGATGTTCCTTTTTGAACAAGCTTTCCTCAATGGCAATCTTGCCAATGTCATGCAGAAGTCCTGCCGTTCTCAGTTCATTCAAATCATTAGCGTCCATACCCAGCCTTTGACCGATTTCCATACATAATTTGCTGACTCGTCTCGCGTGACGCTCCTCAGAAGGCAGCTTCGCGTATAGTGTGTTCGTAATCATGTTGATCGTTCGGCTTCGCATACTATTTCCTTCGAACAGCTTATGCTGGTACATGTTGTTTTCCGCTTCGGTAAAAATATAGGTCATTGTTTCTTTTTTTGATTTTCGCACAGCCCAACCAAATGAAACAGACAGAATGGTATGATGAACACTTTTGGACGATAGCAAACGATCGTGGATGTGATTGATCCGCCGTTCTGTCTGCAGCTCATCATTTCTCGGCCAGATCATAACAAATTCATCGCCGCCAACTCGGGCGATAATATCGCCTTCTTTGCTCTCTTCCCTAAGAATCTGAGAGATGGCAACCAGCAAATCATCACCCGCTTGATGTCCAAACGCGTCATTCGTTAATTTTAGGCCATTGACGTCAGCAAGTACCAAAGTCATTGGAGAACTTCCCAAATGTTCGAGCCGCATCAGTTCTTCATCATAGAATCGTCGATTGTATAATCCGGTCAGTTGGTCATGAAAGCTTAAATAAATGATACTTTCTTCCGATTTTTTCCGTTCCTCAATATTGCGTGATACACCGAAGACCTCATACTCATTTCTATTGTTAAGGCGAAGACGTATTGATGCTTCCGTCCAAACTAAATGCCCATCCGCGCAATACTGCTGCATCTCTTTGATGAATGTGTTCGAACCTTCCCCATTCTCTTTCTCTTGAAGCATTTTAATCTTTTCTTCGACCATACCTCTCAATAAGTGCAATGACTCCGGAGCGAATGTCTCTTCAAGAGTCATCTGCTCGGCGCGCTCTGGGGTGAGGTTGCGCAGACTTTTTACTGCGGGACTGATGTAAGCGAAGCAATGGCGCGTATAGTTATAAACCCAAATCACGTCAGAGGCGGATTCAGCGATCAACTGATATTTCAATTCACTCGCTTCTCTGTCTTGCTCCGCTTTCTTCTGATCCGTTATATCATTAACGAAATATTGCACAGCCATGTGACCTTCCCATGCTACCTTAGCACCAACCGCCTGAACCCAAATAATTGATCCATCTCTTCGAACAACGCGAAACTCTATTTTCCCAATTGCCGCTTCGGACCGTAAGCGCTCTTGATAGGCTTGAATACATCGAACTCGATCCTCACGAAAAATCATACGTGAGATGTCCATAGTAAGAAGTTCTGTGAGAGAATAACCCGAATAACGTACCGTCATTGGGTTGGCAATTCGAATGCGGTTGTCCTGTATAATGAGTATCGCTTCGGCGGCATTTTCAAATATAAATTTAAATTTCTCCTCGCTGGATTCCAAGGCTGCTACCATATGCATTTTTTCAGTAATATCATTTAGAAAATTCAAACTTGCCGGCTTACCTTCCCAGTCAATGCGCACCGATTTCATCGCGATCCATCGTAATTCTCCATCTGCCGTAGTGATGCGAAAACGCGAGAATGAACCACTGCGTTCTCCCCTCATCTGCTTATAATGATTCTTCATCAGACGCTCTCTATCCTGAGGGACAACGATCTCTTCAAAAGGTGTTGAGAACAGATAGGATTCGCTGTATTTGCTGATCTCCCGCACATAGTGGTTGCACATCTTAACATAGCCATTCTGTGCAATGACGATTGCTTCCGATACATTGTCGAACAGCAAATGATAGTTTTCTTTGCTTTTGGCGGCGGAATATTCTAATTGTTTCTGCTTGGTAATGTCCTGATGTACAGAAAGAATACATGGGGAATTTCGATAGTCGAAACGCACCGAATCACATTTTGACCAAAATCGTTTACCGCCGCTTGTTTTTAAGCGGACTTCATCGCCTTGGGAAACCTTTTGTGAGTCGATCCGAATAATAAATGTATCGATGTCTTTCGGATCGGCAAAAAAGCGACCGGCTTCGGTGTTGACGGCACTTGAGTCCACAGCGAATAACTTCTCTGCTCCATGATTTAAATAGAGGATCGTTCCATCTAGTGAGATAATCGTGATGGGTAATGAAAAATGGTCAAGTACATGATTCAACGCATGATCGTTCGTCTCAGTTAGCCCAATAATTTTTTGCAATTCAAGGAATGAGTCTTGATCAGGTGCCATATCAATGACATTGGTCCAGAATTTATTTTTTTCGAAGGAGTACGCGCAGACTTTATAACGGTGATCCATGATCGTTGAGGTAATTTCGAAGAGTTTTGTTCCTCCATGAAGTGCGATATTCGCAAACTGTTGAACAAGATCATACTCAACTCCATGCATGATCTCAGTATACCGTTTGCCAATAATCGGTACATCCTTCATCCCGATCATTTCATTGAATAGGGTATTCGTTTGCAGAAAAACAAAATCGCATGGTTTTCCTGCCGCGTCAAAAATCAGTTCTTGATACGCAACCCCCACCGGAAGCATTTGTTTGTAAGCTTTAGTCATCATTTCAGCCCCATTACTAATAAAAGTACTCTATACTTAACACGCTTTTTATCTATCTGTAGGCCATATCTGTGATTAAACTCTAATAGCATTACTAGTCTTTTAGACCTATTTCCATTGTCGTTATTACTTATATCGGAAAAAGTATGCAGATGTTAAGGAATTATCACTTATTCTACTCCTATTTCTTCATGGGCATGAATCTAAATACCTATAAGTCTTACTAATGTCTTGGTGCGAGCAGCATAACAGAAACACCTAGAATGCAAATCATGGCACCGACCCAATCATAAAGATCCGGTGCTTTGCGATCAATTCCCCAGCTCCAGAGCAATGACAGAACAATAAAAACTCCGCCGTATGCCGCATACACTCTGCCGAATGACGGAAATACTTGAAGCGTCGCGATGACGCCATATAACGCCAATATGATTCCGCCAATCATACCTAAATAAATCGATTTTCCTTCTCGCAGCCATTGCCAAATCAAGTAACCGCCGCCGATTTCAGCCAAACCGGCACAAATAAATAAAAAGATAACGCGAACCATTGGTTTCTCCTTTAAGATCAAATTGAGTCAAATCATTAGTTAATCTATTATAATGCAAATCGTTCACTATACCTGTGATGCCCACCTTTGCTGATAATTTTTTTGCTTTTCTTCAATAATACTGCATAATAGTAAAGAGAAGTTTGTTAAATTAAATAATAGAGTTTCATTCTAAAAAAGCGGATTTTCGAAAAGAAAACTGTCGATTAATTATGTGAGGTGCGCCATGAGTAACTATTGGAATCCATTTGTTCAGAAACTCGATCCTTACGTGCCCGGTGAGCAGCCTAAGGATAAAAAGTATGTCAAACTCAATACGAACGAAAATCCATATCCGCCTTCGCCAAAAGTCACTGCAGCAATTAAGGAAGCTGTTAATGATCAGCTGCGCTTGTACCCAGACCCGAATTGCGATGAATTGAGAAAAAAGATCGCCGAACATTTTGAAGTAAAACCAAGCGAAGTGTTTATCGGCAATGGATCAGACGAGGTTCTTGCCTTCAGTTTCATGACCTTCTTTTCAGCAGAAAATCCGGTCGCGTTTGGTGATATTACATACAGCTTTTATAAGGTGTACGCGAATTTATGCTCCTTGAGCCCGAAAATTATCCCGCTTAACGACGATTTCAGTTTGCCGGTGGATGCGTTTTGTGAACCTAACGGCGGCGTTGTGATTCCAAATCCAAACGCGCCGACAGGACGCGGGTTGCCTATCGATTCAATCAGACGGATTCTTGATGCGAATTCAGAGCATGTCGTGATTATTGATGAGGCATATATCGATTTTGGCGGCGAATCGGTCATTCCGCTTATCAAGGACTATCCGAATCTGCTCGTTGTCCGAACCCTATCCAAATATTCTTCACTAGCTGGCATCAGGGTCGGATTTGCTCTGGGTCAGAAAGCGTTGATTGATGGCCTGAACACCGTAAAGAATTCATTTAACTCCTATACAATCGACCGCTTGGCACTTGCCGGCGCATTGGCAGCGATTGATGACGACGCCTACTCCAAAGGCATGGCGCAACAAATCATCGCGACACGTGAGCAAACAATCAAGCGGCTTGAAAATATCGGATTCACGATCATCCCGTCGCAGTCCAATTTCATTTTCGCCAGTCATACAGAAGTGAACGCGGAGGTCATCTTCCACGCGCTGCGCGACCGCGGCGTTCTCGTCCGCTACTTCAACCAGCCGCGCATCTCCAATTATTTGCGAATCACAATCGGCACGGATGAGGAAATGGACAAGCTGGTCGAAGCGTTGAAGGATATTTTGAACTAAGAAAAAAATGAAACACGGACAGGAGTGAATACTCCTTGTCCGTGTTTTTATAAAGGAGACCAGCCTGAGAAAACTCGGCCATTCATTGCCGAGATGAATCAGCGTCTTGGGTCTCCAATTTTTTTGTTAGAAAATCGGTTCAATCATAGCAAAAGCACGAACATTTGTGCTATGATTGAGCTGCGAAAAGAGGTGAAACGATGACTTTAAAAGGGCTTAACGTACGGATCTACCCCAATAAAAAGCAGAAGCTACTCATCCAATGTAACTTTGGCTACAACCGTTTTGTTTGGAATCAAATGCTCCATATGCTGATCGAACGGTATGACCATAACCCGAAAGCCACTTTTTTGAATGCTTATGCTCTGAATCTTTTACTTCCTGCCTTAAAGCGTGAATACGCTTGGCTCAAAGAGGCGGAAAGCACGAGTCTTCAGATCACCAATCACGATTTGGTGGAAGCGTACAAAAATTTCTTTAAACAAAAACATGGCTTCCCCAAGTTTAAGTCGAAGAAGTCTTTCAAGCAATCCTATCAATGCAAATGCGTCAATCAGAATGTGAAACAGACGGCCGCGCACGCGATCCAATTGCCGAAGCTGGGCAGGATCCGTTTTAAAGCTGGGAAAACCATCCCAAAGGTCATTAAATCGGTAACCATCCGACAATCGTTTACCGGAAAATACTACGCCATTCTTCTTGTTGAAGACGAAAGCCAAGCCTTCAGGAAGACGAACGCACGTATTGGTCTTGATTTGGGGATCTCTGATTTAGTTATTGGTTCGGATGGACAAAAGATCCCCAGTATTCGTTTTGACAAACAACAGGAAACAAAGCTGCACAAGTGGGAAAAACGGCTCGCTCGGCGTCGCCTGCACGCACAAAAAGCCATGGCTTGGGACAAGCATAACAAGGTCCTTCAGCCTAGACAGCTCGCTGACTTCAAAAATGTGCAAAAAGCCAGATTAATGGTGGCGAAACTCCACGAAAAAATTGTCCATCAGCGTCAGAATTATTTGCATCAGATCACCACACAATTAGTGAAAAGCTATGATCTGATCGCCATTGAAGAATTGAAAACCAAAAATCTGATGCACAATCATAAACTGGCACGGGCGATTGCGAGCCAAGCCTGGGGAGAAATTCGCCGAATGCTTACCTACAAATGTGCCTGGTATGGCAAAGAGCTCGTGA
Organism: Sporolactobacillus nakayamae; assembly: GCF_900113325.1. Lineage (GTDB taxonomy): Bacteria > Bacillota > Bacilli > Bacillales > Sporolactobacillaceae > Sporolactobacillus > Sporolactobacillus nakayamae. The sequence continues at coordinate 66,453 of NZ_FOOY01000015.1, forward strand.
TCGTTCATCCGTATAAGACCTCACAAATCTGTTCCCATTGCGGCCATGATGATGGGAAACATGAACTGGGTGTCCGTGAATGGACGTGTCCGAGTTGCGGCACGCTCCATGATCGGGATATCAACGCAGCGAAAAATATTCTAAATAAGGCAATCGCCTACTAAATAAATAACGGCTTGGTACGAGCCATAGTAAAAAAGTCTTAACCGCTACTTGGATGTTCCAAGCAAGTATGAGATGTTCCTAGAAGCTCGGGATTTTAATCCCGATGCAGTTCACTTAGACAGGTACGCATGATTATACGATCCTTACAAAAGATTGGAGCAGTAGCATGTTTTTAATAACTACATTGGCTTTCCACCAATTTTCACTTAGTGCAAGCTGTCTTTTATGAAGGCAGATTTTTTGATCTGTAATGAGGCATTTATTCCCCTTGTGGTTGAACTAAGAAAAACCCGAAAAAAAGTGTCCGGTCCATAAACCATGCCGGATTTTGATTACGCTCCGGTTGCTCGCAATCAACAGAGACGCTCCGCGGGCATCTCACTTCTGTTTCATTAAGCATTCTGCTTCTTAACTAAGTAACGAGTAAAATAAGCGGAGATATTCCGGTTATATGCACCATAGAGCTTGTTTTGCGGGTACATAAGGGTAATTTTTCCGGTTATGCCCTGCAAAACCCTGCATTTCCACGTTTTTCGATTCGATAAGCGGAATTTCTCCGTCTATTCAAGCTATTTTTTCATTTATTTTCTAAATAAGCGGAATTTCTCCGCTTATTTCTCAGATTGGTCGCTTACCTGATCGCCCAGCCCAACCGAATCTTATAACCTTATCGTCGTACCAGCAAGGCAAAACGTTAAACTTTTATACGTATATATATGGCACTTTATCACAGCGGTGGCATACGCTTTGCATACAGGACGCATGCGTATTTAGCGAACGTTCCTTGTTTATATAGCATTGATTTGGGTCTTCTACGGTACCTATGAATCGTTGCTCCGGTTGCTCGCGATCAACTGAGCACGGCCGCGGGCAGTCCGGTAGCCTCCTCAAACAAATGGTCTTCTTTGACTCGCGATCAACAGAGAAGCTCCGTAGGAGTCTCGCACCTGCGCGTTTGGTTCACAACCTTTTGCTTTGGCGAAAATCAAACACTTTCTTCACTTGTTAAAAATACAAATAAGGCAGAAATAAATATTTCTGCCTTATTTGTATGCATAAACGTACATGATTCACTATTTTGCTAAAGCATCTGAAACATTTGCGATCGCTGCTCTAATACCCTATCGTTTCAATCTAAGATGAAGATAACAAGGGGAGACATGACAGGCAACCGGACCAAACAAATCATGAGGGTTTACATTACCCCCTGATCGCTCATCACGTTTGTTGCAGCGATAGCGGCGTCTCGCAGAATCGCATACGCCTGATCGCAATCCTCTTTGGTTGCAATGAGTGGCGGGATCAACCGAATAATGCGGTCTCCGATGAGTGTGACCAGCATTTTCCGATCAAAACATTCGTGTTTCACATTGTGACCAATTGATGCGTCAAATTCGATACCGATCATCAGACCCTTGCCTCTCACTTCCTTAACATGAGGGATCGTCTTTAATTTTTCTACCAGATAACCCCCAACCTTTTCGGCATTGCCGGCGAGATCCCGATCCAATAGTTCTTTAATTTCGGCGTAAGCCGCTGCGCAGCATACCGGGTTGCCGCCGAAGGTCGTTCCGTGTGATCCCATCGAGAAAGCCTTGGATACTTCTTCGGAAGCACAGATCGCAGATATCGGCATGCCGCCGCCCATCGCTTTCGCCATCGAAACAATATCCGGTTTGACGCCATAGTCCATATAGGCCATCGTTTTCCCGCTCCGGCACCATCCGCACTGCACCTCATCAAACAACAGCAGAAGTCCTTTTTCCTTGCATAACGCAACGATATCGTCCATGAATTCCGGAGTCGCAGGGGTCACACCGCCTTCACCTTGAATCGGCTCAAGCATAATCGCAATCGTGTCCTCCGTAACTTTTGCTCGAAAATCATCAACATTATTGAATTCGGCATAACTGAAACCGGGAACTACCGGTTTGAATCCGATCTGGCAGGCATTATCCGGCTGGCCGGTTGCGGACATCGCCCCGTAGGTTCTGCCATGAAAGCTTCCCTTTGCTGTAATGATGTGATACTTATTCGGGCCATAGTTATCGACACCGTATTTGCGCGCCATCTTGATCATCGCTTCATTCGCTTCGGTCCCTGTACTCTGGAAGAAGATTTTATCCATCTGCAAGGTTTGACAAACTAATTCGGCAAGCAGTGCTTGAGGAACAGTATAAGGATAGTTGAAGGTATGCATGATATCGCCAACCTGATCGCGAACCGCCGCGACGACTTTCTCATTGCAGTTTCCCGCGCTATTGACTGCAATACCGCCGTAGAAATCCAGATAAGCTTCGCCGTTTTCACCATACAGGTACATCCCTTTGGCACTTTGAGCAACAAAATCATACCGCTCATAGGTCTCAATCATATATTTTTTTGTCAGTGCCTTAATTTCTTCAGGCGTCTTTTGCACATCGGATAGTTTCATGATACCTCTCCTTCACTCTTCAAATTAAACTCAATTATTTTCAGACATTCTGTCGGTATTCATAAGGCAAGGTTTTCATTTGCCCAAATGTCTTCATTTCCTCGACCTGAACCAACGTATCTTTTAAAATAGCTGTCTGCATGGCGATATTATTGGGTTCTCCGGCATTCGATCCAATCGGCACATGTGGCGCAGTGATACGCGGTGCCCCCTGCTGCTTGGCAATGGGCGGAAGCGCGGCAATAATGATCGTGGAAATGCCGACTGCTTCGACCGCACGCTGCACTAGCGTTGCGGAACGATGACAGGTCCCGCAGCCTCCCGTAAACACCGCGATGTCAACGCCTTCTCTTTTTAATATCTGCGCAATAGCGGGACCGGTTTCCTCTTTAAATTTATTCACGTTGCCGCCACCGCCCATAAAACCAAACAGTACCGGTGCGACTTTGCCGATAAAGCCCTCTTGTTCAAGTTCGTGAAGCCGGTCGATAGGAAACATCGAATTTATATCCTTATTCACATCGCTGTTATCAAATCCGCCATGGCTGACCATCAGTCCTGAGGCCGGCGTATCGGACGGGATTTCCCGGAATGAGTAATCACCAGAGAGATTGAATCGTTTTTGTGATTTCAAATGCACACCGCCTGCCGTGCAAAAAGCAACGGTGCATTCGCTCAATGGTTTGTCGAGCGACGCCCACACCAGTGAAGGCGTAATCGGAACAAAGATTTCAGATTTGAGTCCTCTTACTGTTGTTAATGACATCGTTTATGTCCCCCTTAAAAAGTTGATTTCGTTGTCGAAAAGGCATGCCCGAATCCCCGGACTTACTTAAACAACCTGAATATAACTAAGATAAACTTGGATCGTCTGTCCCACTTGCAGCGCATGATCTGAGATAACAGATCTTAACGGCACTTGAATGATTCCCATACGCCCCTTCAACGTGACTTTAACATCACGTTCGGTAACTTCGAGAATGGTTCCCGGCAAAAGCTTAGGTGTCAGTTCATAATCCATACTGCTCGCACATCCTTTTCCCTTTATGACATCAATTGCTCGTTTGCGTCGATCACTTCCTGAGACCATTTGCGGTTCGCCGGTTCAATTGGAACACCGGCCATTTTCGTTTTCAACATTATCAACGCCCGCTCAGCGTCTGTCGGGCAAATGGTACTGTCGGCAAGAATTTCATTTTCAAAGCCTTCCGGGTCCTTATTAAGTTCAACCATTGCATCCATGTATTTATTGCCAACAACCAATTGTCCTTGATAAGCGCAGAAGGAAACACCGACAACCTTGATACCTCGGCGGCCAATTTGCTCAATATTTCCCGCAAAGTCAATGTGGTTGTTTCCGAAGCCTTCTGTCGTAACGATGGCACCTTCGACGTCGAGTGCTTCGGCGAGCGCGCCGAGCCGAGCGGAAACATAGGACTTTTCATCATTCACTTGCGGGCTGCCGATAAAGACAACCCCTGCCAGATTGATTTCCTCGTCTTCAGCCATCAGATTAACAAGCGGTTCACGGAAATAGTGGCGGGTGACTTCCTTGGTCGCCGGTCCGATACAGGTCAACGCATGAATGCCGCCGTCACGGACCTCATTCGGCGAAAGCACAACGGGTACATTTCCAAGATCAACATTTCGCCGGCCGCCGATGACTCCTGCAGGTTCGCTAGGAAGCAGCACATTATCATGCATGGCCCCCTGCCCCATAATTTCTTTAACAAGAATCACACGAGGCTTGCCGGATTTTTTCCAATCGCGGAATACTTTCTGATCCGTTGACGCGTCAGCCGGAGCGTCTTTTAAGACATCACGAATTTCCTGAATAATGGAATCACAGGCCTTGTGTGCCGCAAAAGGCCCACGGCGTTCCATTCCGGTATTTTCTTGGACAGTCACATTGACGCGAATCATAATATCTTCAGAATCCGGACTGCCTGGGCGGCCAAAACGAATCTTTTCATCCAAATAACCTTCGCAGGAACCAAATTCATGAACCTGAATACCTTTTTCATCAACACCGGTCAGAACAACAATGACGCCGTTCATCACATGGGTTACGCCCTCGCCAAGGATTCCCTCGACCTTTGTGGCGATCGGAATCACATCCATAATCGTATTGGAATAAATATGACGGTCTTCGGGGCGAATAATGTCCAGTTCAACATTCTTGACTAAAGGATCTGCCTTTAGCGATTCCTCGCATAACGCTTCACGAATAGTCAGTACCTTATCTTGAAATGAAGTTTCCGCTCCCACGCAAACCTGGTCAACCGGATACGCTCTCTGCGTTAAGGTACGAATGACTTTATCCTCCGCCTTTTTACTCGCTGTTGTTGCAAAAGGCAGGGCGTTCACGTTGAGTCCCGGTGGCAACTCAATCTGTCCGACGAGCTTATCAATGTTGAAACGGATTACCTGCGTTTCATGAGTTGGATCTTCACCTGTGTTTGGGGATGTCGTTATTTTTTCTGATTCCAATTCATCCATTTGATTTTCCGAAATATGACTGACCAGTTCAGGAGTAAGAGGTGTCATGGAATCCGCATCCCGCTCCAGTGTCGCGCCCAATACCTGACCAATTGTGAGTCCGTGTTCCGGAATGTTCAGAAGACCAGATTCTTCCAGATCAGGAAAAATAGATGGATCTTCCAAATCAGAAGCGGAGATAATCGTACCTTTTGTTCTTAAACAACAGAGGACTGCTGGATCATTCTGATGCTGCTTGGCTGTTTCAAAAGTAATGGACATGTGAATTCTCCTTTATGAAAAAAATGAATTTTATTTTTGCAATTTACGAATCAGATGCAAATTCATGGCACGCATCGCATTGTCTGTCACATGATGCACCGGAATATGTAATTTCGGTGCCAGTGACATCACCGTATTGCTGCAATCGCTGCAGTTGCCGATGAGCAGCGATCCGGCACCGGCTTTTCTCAGCCGAAGCACGCGATCTGCCTGACCGGGACAAACGCCGGGATTTCGGCATTTCAGCGAGCCGCGCGCATAAACCGCATGCTTGCACACCTCGACTCCGGCAACCTCTGCTCCCATTTTTTTCGCCAACTCGCGCATGCGCGCTTCACTCGCACTGCATGCGCAAACCAATAAGCCAAGGGGAGATTTTGCCTGAAGAAAAGGCATCGTCACGATAATGCCGCCGGTCGTTTTCGTTACCACATCATCCTGCGTAACGCTGTGTCCCATGAACGGACCGTCCATAATGATTTCCCCGTAGTCGCCGTCTATACCGCCGGCAGCTTCAATCAAATCACCAACACGCGTGCCAATGGGTACATCCATGAGAACTTGAGCCTTTGGTCCGCCGCGCAATCTGCCGGCAACCGTAATATTTTTCGAGAGAACAGGACGTCCGAGCTCCACAGCCTGCGTAACGCGCGACAGGGTTTCCGTATTGATGATGATCGTATTCGCGGTGATCGCACGAGCCTCAGGCGGAAGAAGAATGCCAAGAGTATCGCGAATTAACGCGCGTTCTTCACCAATCGGATACAGATCGCGCAACGGGAATACGGTAATACGCTCATCCCGGATCACCTTTTCTAGTTGAGCTATGGCTTGTCGATGCTTCGCTTTAATCGCAATGATGCCGCTTGCCGCGCCGACCGCTTCCATGGCGTAAACTAGACCACGGTATACCTCATCAGGATTTGCCTCAATTTGTGTCACATTGTGATTCAGAATCGGTTCACATTCCGCGGCGTTCGCAATCACTGTCCCGCCGCTAATCTCCTGACTTAGCTTGATTCCGGTAGGAAATCCTGCGCCGCCCATACCGACAATCCCGGCAGAACGAATGCGTTCCCTGAGTTCTCCGGGTGGAAGCTGCCTAAATAAATCATGCTCCGGCTTTTTCCCACGGATAACGATATCCTCTGAATTGACCTCAATCACCGTGCCTGAAACACTTGCATGCAGATCAGCTCCTCTGCCGTCAGCAAGCGCGATGCGTTCCCCTCGCTCGACCCAATCTCCCTCTTGCACGCAGGGACTATCCGGTTTTCCAATGTGCTGTTTTAGAAGGAGCTTATAGTCTCGATTCAACGCGGTCGCTCCTTCCCTGTGTTTCTTGCAAACTAAAACCAAATTCAAATGGATCTTCATGATCAAAAAGAAGTTTATTTTCACCCGTCAAATAAGCCCGTCCGGTGATTTCCGGAATGATCGCCGCAAAGCTGCCGACCATCGTGCGCCTCACTGCTCGACCGGTAAATTTTGTCCCTGTGATACTCTCACTGACAAAAGACTCACCGATCATCAATTTATTTCTCGCGCAAAGCGAGGCAATTTTGGCACTTGTGCCCGTACCGCATGGAGAACGATCGACCTGATTGTCACCGAAAACAACAACATTTCTCATTGTCTTCGCTTCCTGATTCGTTTGGAAAAATTCAACCAGGTCAACAGAACAGATATCACCTTGGATGGGATGGACAGCTTGAACCTGCTGATTAACCGCCGCACGGACCGCAGCCCCGATCTCTATAAATTGACTTAAGCGACTCTGATCCATTGGAATACCGACCTTTCGCGTATCAACAAGGGCAAAAAAGTTACCGCCAAACGCAATGTCTAATTTGATCGCTCCCCACCCCGGTATCGTGATTTCAGCATCTTTTTTAAACAGGAAAGAGGGAACATTGACAATTGTTGTCTCTTTCACTTTGCCACGCTCCACCTTAACTTTCGTCTGAATCAGGCCTGCCGGCGACTCAAGCACAACCTGTGTATAGGGTTCCGTGACGGGAACAAGTCCTCGAGCAACTGCAACGGTGGCCACACCGATCGAACCATGGCCGCACATGTTAAGGTAGCCGCCGCTGTCCATGAACACGACGCCAAGATCCGCTTCCTTGCGCGTTGGTTTCATGAGAATAGCTCCGAACATATTGCGATGCCCACGGGGTTCGTCAATGATGGCGCGACGAAGATGATCATAGTTCTTCTGCAAATTTCTTTTCTTTTCCATCATGGATCCGCCGTCCACTTCGGGAAAACCGCTCACAATAATTCTGGTCGGTTCGCCCAAAGTGTGAGAATCAATAGCGAACAGGCTTTTGCAGCACTCCATCTGATCGACTCCTTTCCTGTTAGAATCACAAGTTACCAGGTGTTAAAAAAACATGGTTATATTACTCTAAGCAAGAAACGTGCCAAATGAAAAAGCGCAATAAATGAACTGAATTGTACAAAAAATCGGAAAACAGTGTTCCGATTTTGATACATGTTTCAAAATAATGACACATCGTTGTTAACTTTTGTGTCATGAAAGCTGTGATGATCATCAAAAAAAATTATTTTGTAAGATAATACGACATTAAAATAGTAGGAAAAACCGGGCAAAGATCGCCCGGTCCCTACTTCCGCAGGATGTGATGACTTTCGCGTTGCATACAGGACGTATGCGTACTTAGCGAAAGCTCCTCTTTATAGCGAAAGTTCCATTCCACTTAGCGAAGGCTCCTTACATACGAACGTTTCTTTGCTCCAAATAACATTTTGAATCATCAATCTTGTCTTGAACAGACATTTCTAGTTCACACTGGTAGGAAAGTATAAGAAAACATTTAAAGGAAACGAGTGTAAGCGGTCCGAAAAAACGCCGCGTCCTGCGACTCACCGGACACTAGGCCGTCCATGGCCGTCGCAACTAAGTCTTCGCCTTCGCCAGAGGCTTGGCGAAGCCAAGTTTTCTAACACTGATAAAAAAGTATAAAAAAATTAAAGATTCAAGGAAACGAGTGTAAGCGCAACTAAGTCTTCGCCTTCGCCAGAGGCTTGGCGAAGCCAAGTTTTCTAACACTGATAAAAAAGTATAAAAAAATTAGAGATTCAAGGAAACGAGTGTAAGCGCAACTAAGTCTTCGCCTTCGCCAGGGGCTTGGCGAAGCCAAGTTTTCTAATAAATCATTTGGATCCTTAATTAAGTAACGCGGCCGGAGTAAAATAAGCGGAGATTTTCCGCTTATATGCATCCTGGCGCTTGTTTCGCAGGTAAATAAGGGTAATTTTTCCGGTTAATCATAGAAAAACCCTCCATTTTCACATTTTTCGATTCGATAAGCGGAATTTCTCCGTCTATTTAAGCAATTTTTTCATTCATTTTGTAATTAAGCGGAATTTTTCCGTTTATTTCTCGGATTGGGCGCTTACCTGATCGCCCAACCGAATCTTATGACCTTATCGTCGTACCGACAAGGCAAAACACTATACTTTTTTTAGCTTGTTAAAAAAGCACAAAGAACCTGATCTCAGATTCTTTGTGCCTTTGCTTCAAAAAAATAGACTAATGATTATGAAATGCCCAACTGATGCATTTTGTTATAAAGCGTTGTTCTAGATATTCCTAGAATCTCTGCAGCTTTGTTTTTATTTTCATGGGTATGTTCCAATGCCTTCTTGATCGTTTGTTGCTGACATTCTTTCATCGCATGATCCAACGAAACAGGCGGTTGATTTTCGAACGGCTGATTATGTGAGAAGCGTTCGGTCATCCCAATTCGGTGATTGGATTCGCGAATCTGTACGGGTAAATCATCGACACTCAACGTTTCGTCTCTTGAAAAAACAACGAGCCGCTCGATTATATTTCGCAATTCTCTAATGTTGCCCGGCCAAGAATAATCGATGAGCGCCATCATGACTTCTTTTGGAATTCTCGTGCATGACCGTCTATACTTCTCCGCAAATTCATAGAGAAACTGATGACTTAGTTCGATGATATCCTCACTTCTCTCTCTTAACGGAGGAATGGTAATCGTGATGATATTCAATCGGTAATACAAATCTTCTCTGAATTTTCCTTGATGAACACGTTCTTTTAAGTTTTTATTCGTCGCCGCAATAATGGAACAATCCGCGTGTTTGAGCTTTGTCCCGCCCACTGAGTAAAATGTTCCTTCCTGCAGGACCCTGAGCAGCTTGACCTGCATTTCAGGGGGAAGCTCAGCTATCTCGTCTAAAAAGAGCGTTCCATCCTTCGCTAGTTCAAATTTTCCTTTACTGCCAAGAGGGTTTGCGCCGGAAAAAGCCCCTTTTTCATAACCAAAAAGCTCGCTTTCGAACAACGCATCGGGGATCGCGCCACAGTTAATCGGAATAAAAGGAGCAGCTCCAAGTGTTCGCAAATCATGAAGCGCATTTGCGAATAGCTCCTTCCCAACCCCTGACTCACCAAGAAGCAGCACTTTCGCCTTTGCCGCGCCCACTTGTTTGATCTGATCAATCGTATTTTGCAAGGCCCCGCTCGAACCCTTAATAGATCGAAACGGATCAACAGAACGGTCCATCCGCGAGACTTGTTTCTGTAAATGATTGATTGTCTCTTTTGCATTCGTCAATTTTTTAGTCAACTGAGCCTGATACGTCACATCTTGTTCGCAGGAAACAGCACCGATAATTTTGCCGTCTAATTTCACCGGATTTGAGTTGATGAGGACAAACAGATCTTCTCTAGGCTGGTGCTGTTTATGATAAAATTGCTTGCCTGTGTTGAGAATTTTAAGATTATCAAGACGGTTTTCAGGAAAGAACTGAGTCATCGGCTTGCCCAAAATTTCTTCCTTTTTAATCGAATACAATCGCTCCGCACCGCTTGTCCAAACCACCGTATCCATATTTTTATCAATCACCGAAATCGTACTGTCCGTTGTCTCCAGTATCGTATCGTAATAGGCTTTAAGATATGTATAGGCTTGTAAAACACGCGAGGCAAGTTCGCTGGTTTTAAAATAACCGATCACTGCGCCATCGCGCATAACGACCACATAATCACAGCACTTTATTTTCTCCTCAAGAGTCGTCCACGTATCATCACTATGAATACAGTAAGCGCGAAATTCTGTTAGTTCATTGATAGGAATACAGTACTTTTGAGCCATTGAATAATTGCGATGAGACAGCACGAGAAATTGCGACGGTTGCTGCTGTACAATAACAACGCTGAATCGTTGACTGTGCGCAGACTCATTCCACCGTTCCTCTGTTGTCACGACAAAATCCGTATGAAGCAAATCGTTAAAATCGGGCAGCAGATGGTTCACTGATCTTCCTCCTCATATCATCCCAACAAACAGGTCACCATTACCACAAATTTAAGCATAAAAATTCACTATTGTCTAATTATTTCGAATCCCGATACAGCAAAAAAGCCTGATTCTGATACCAGTGGTTGGGCTTCGACATGATGAATGAGACTGGGCTTGTACTGAAAGACTGTTCAAGCTATTTGATGATGTGCTTCAGGAAATGAAAAAGAAGATCAATAAGGCAGGTTTAGCCCATTACAATAAGGTTTATCTAACGAAGCGAGGAAAAAAATTGAATTATAATAAAACAAAAATATGAGATTTACCAGTTTTCTAATTGAAGAATCAAATGTGGATCATTAACAAGATAGAACGGATTTGTTCACTTGCAGAAGGAAAAATGCTATATTATATGCCGACTTTCTTTTTGATCTTCTGAACTTCTTTACGGGTTTCCCAATATTCATCATGAACCATTTTAATCTGGTCGGACAAATCCTCACCCATCTCATCAATTCGCCGATTCGTTTTTTTCAGCTCACGTTTAATATCTGTGATGTCTTGTTTCATCTCAACGATGTCTTGTTTCATTTCAACGATGTCTTGCTTCATTTCAACGATATCCTGTTTCATCTCGTTCATTTCAACGCGCATGCCTTTGACGTTCGCGTCAACTTCTTTAATCGCCTGCATGATCATGCTCAATTCCTCAGCCATAATTCAGCACCTCCTTTAGCACTACTATCATAACAGCTGCCAAATGAATCCTGCAAGAACGTAGTCAGACCTTCTTACCTGTTTTTTTGTTGATTATTCACAGCTCAGCCAAGTTGAATTTATTTAATTCAAAAAATTTTTTAATGACAAAAGAAATAATTGCTGAAGTCTTGAAAATAAAAAAAGAGGCACCCCTTTTCGGCCGCCTCAAAAGTCATATCAGATTAGTTTTCTCTTAACTGTTCTAATAAATTTGTTCGTATACAATGTATAGTTGCATGTTTTTTCGTTCAAGTTCGGACTCATTCGAATAATCCGTGGTTTGGTCTTGTCACTGCTGAGTCCATGAGATTTGGCTACACAGATCCGGCCGTCAACCGAACTGATTGTCATGTAAAACGGATGATGTTCACGCACCTTATGAAGATAATGCTCAACTGCCTCATCCACATCTGTTGTTACAAAATAGAAATGTTCCTTATGATCGGCTTTCCGATCCTCTTCGAGTTCAATAAAATTAAAGCGGGGAATTTCAGTTCCTTGCAAGTCGCAACACCTCTCTCTTACTTTATTCTTGAAGAAGCGAAATGATTCCTGCATGTGACTACATAAATGAGCTGCCGGTACCCCATGATCACAGATCCATTCTCCATCATGCTTGCTTCAATCTGACAAATCTGTAAGACTGGAGGTCAGACCTGTAAGGGAGCGTTGCGCAATCTCTTGTATACTAAGCTCATCATCTAAAACAGGAACAGGGAGCGTGCATGATGTTGTTACAAGTCAATCACTTGCAGAAAATTTTCCAGACACGATTCAGTAAAGAAAAAACAATTGCCTTACAAGATGTGAACTTTAGCGTCGAGGACGGGGAGTACATCGCCATTATGGGCGAAAGCGGTTCGGGAAAAACAACGCTTTTGAACACATTGGCTACACTAGATAAACCGACATCAGGATCCGTTATCCTGAATGGTCATGATGTGACGAAAATTAAAGAAAACAAGCTGGCGGAGTTTCGCCGCGAACATCTGGGCTTTATTTTTCAGGATTTCAATCTACTTGATACGCTGTCGGTTCGCGACAACATATTCTTACCGCTTGTGCTTGGCCGTCAAAAAGTTCGCGTGATGGAGCAACGTTTAGAAAAGCTAGCACCAAAATTAAACATTGCCGATCTGCTGAACAAACAGCCATTTGAACTGTCGGGCGGTCAGAAACAGCGCGTCGCCATCGCCCGCGCCTTGATCACCGAGCCGGAACTTGTCCTGGCCGATGAACCAACTGCGGCGCTTGATTTCAAGAACAGTGAAAGCTTGCTCGCTCTGCTTGAAGGGATCAACGAAACCGGTCAGACCATCTTGATGGTCACGCACTCGGCGATCGCCGCAAGCCACGCCAAACGCGTGTTGTTTATTAAAGACGGCCGCATTTTCCATCAACTTTACCGCGCAAAACGAGAGGCAGCCGAGTTCATGCAAGAGATCAGCATGACGATGACCAATCTTCTCGGGACAGAGGTGAGATAAGTTGTTTTACGTGAAATTAGCCAGTCGCAATATCCGTCAATCCATGAGCAATTTCCTTCCCTTTGGCCTTTCAAGTGTTGTAATGTTTCTCATGAATCTGATGATCGCGACAATTTTGTTTAGTCCGAGTTTGAAAAAGCTGCCAGGATGGGGAAATTTCGCGATGCTGCTGGGCCTAGGTTTGATCGTCCTGACCATCTTCGCGACCATCTTTATGGTTTACAGTTATCGATTTTTACTTAAAAGACGAACGAAAGAATTTGGTCTCTACAACATTCTTGGTCTGAAAAAGCGGCATATTGCTCGAATTTCCATTCTGGAACTGCTGATGATGTTCCTTGTGACCGTCGTTATCGGAACCATTTTAGGCATTATTCTTGCCAAGTTTCTCTATCTTTTCCTCATTCATCTCGTTGGTGAAAACTACTTTGACTTGCAGTGGAGCCCACTTGCGGTTGGGATCGTTACCATCATGTTTGCGTGTATCTATCTGTTGCTCATGATTATCAGCAGCTGCTCAATCCATCGGCACTCCAGTCTGGAGCTGCTTCACAATGCGAGCAAAGGAGAAAAAGAGCCCAAGTCGCGCGGCATTCTGGCTTTACTCGGCATCATTTTTTTAGCGATCGGTTATTACCTTGCCCTTACAGTAGCCTCTCCGCTCGATGCCTTGACGAAATTCTTTATCGCCGTGCTGTTTGTCATCTTCGGTACGCTCCTGTTCTACATGAGTTTTACCATCTGGCTGCTCAAACGGCAGAAAAAAAACCAACACTATTACTATCAACCCAAGCATTTTATTACCGTTTCAAGTATGCTTTATCGAATGAAACAGAATGCGGTCGGACTCGCCAACATTACGATTTTGGTCACGATGACCTTCGTTACCTTGGCGACAACGGTCGGTTTATTTTCCAGTATCAACGGATTTCTGGACGACCATTTTGTTCGCAACACGACCATCACTATTCACGCGACAGAGCCGCGAAGCACCGCGCTCATTGAACAGGTTGCTGAAAAAAACGGAATACCTTTAAAAAATGAGATTTCCTATGAACTTTCGCCCAGTTTAATCGGAACAATGAAAGACGGAACGTTTAAAAATAAGCAAAACCTTTCCGATCTTACCTCCGTGAACTTTATGACCGCAAAAACATATGAACGGCTGACAGGGAGGACGATTAATCTAAAAGGAAGTGAGGCCATTGCCTATCCGGCAGTGGGCAGCCTCATTGAGAACAAAGTGACGTTTGGAAATCACACGTTCGAAATCAAGTCAAAGATTAGTGGCATTCGAAACTTTCCATCGATCAGTATGACAGCATCAAACTGGCTGATTCTGATTGTGTCGAACAAGGAACAGATTCAGCCGATCTTAGCTGATGCGGCTAAAGCGATGGGCAGTCCTAACAAGCTTGGTTTTGAGACAACGATCAGCGCGGATATGACGACAACGGATGCGAAGACTCTTCAAACTGCTTTGTCTGACTACCGAGCAAACGGTGACAAACCAATTCGGCACATTAATCAAGACAAAAAATCAACACCTGAGGGTATGCCGCCGACCTTTGAACGTTATGATGACATGCACGAGCAACTCCTATCTTTTGCCGGCGGGTTCCTGTTCATCGGTTTGATCTTGGGCTTCACCTTTATTCTCGGTACCGCATTAATCATTTACTACAAACAAATCTCTGAAGGGGAACAGGATAAACGCAGCTTCGAAATTCTTCAGGAAGTCGGTTTGAGCAGTGAGGAAGTGCGGCAAACCATTCGCTCACAGGTCCTTCTTGTGTTCTTCATGCCAATTGCCGTCGCCATCGTCCATTTCGGTTTCGCCTTCATCATGATTCAGAAACTGATCAGTTTATTCGGCACAACCCGATTTGGTTTGCTTCTGCTGACCAGCACCGGAACAATTGCTGTCGTAGCCGCCATTTACTACATTATCTACAAACAGACGAGCCGCGCGTACTATCGGATTGTAGAGCGGTAACAAATAAAAGGGTATCCTGGTTGCGGGTACCCTTTTCGTATTTGTCCCAAACCGTAAAAATCAGTAGAATAAATGTAGCCACTCATTATAGGAGAATTTTTGATGACAAAACTATTTATTGTAGAAGATGACGCGGCAATGGTGAAACAGCTGCGGTCAGCACTGACTGAATGCACAGTTGTTTCCGTACAGAACTTTCGCAGCGTCCGCCAAGAAATTGAAGAAGCACTGCCGGATTTGATCTTAATGGACATTACCCTACCCTATTTTAACGGCTTTTACTGGACAACTGAACTTCGAAAGCACGCAACAACACCAATTATCTTTCTCAGTTCGGCTAATGATGAAATGAACCAAGTCATGGCAATGAACATGGGAGCTGACGACTATGTCACAAAACCGTTTTCGGTAGAATTATTGAAGGCAAAGATCAATGCTCTGCTGCGCCGAACCTACAATTTCTCTCAAGCGCAATTGACCTTCAACGGATTCATATTGGAGGGAACAGAATTGAAAAAAGGGCAGGACAGGGTCGATTTGACACCAACGGAAGCCAAGTTGCTACGCACATTATTCGAGCAACCCAACCAAACCGTTTCCAAAGACGTACTGCTCGCAAAACTCTGGGAATCCGATGACTACATCGATGCCAATACCCTGCAAGTCAACATTGCCCGCATGCGCAAAAAATTGAATGTCATCGGATTCGATTACATCGGAACAGTGCGAGGTGTCGGCTATGTACTGGCGTGAACGAAAGCATTATTTTTATACGGTCTTGGTGATCGTGGCTGTCATGGGACTGACCTTTTATCTGCGCGGTCTGCCTACGCGTACCTTCTGGTCAAGCTTATTATTTGGAGCAACTGTCCTCGTCATTTTCGGCAGCTATGATTATTACCGATTTCAACGCCGCCATAAAGAACGCCTCAATCAAGTCGTTCCTCAGGTTGACTTGAAACCCGTGTCGCAAGCTGAAAAAGATATGCTGAAGTTGCTTGATGAACAAAAGGAATACTACGAAAATAAAATCGCTCGAATCAAACAATTTGATGAGGACTTAACCGACGTGGTGCGCATGTGGAGCCACCAGATGAAAGTACCGCTGTCTGCGCTTGACTTAATGGGCCAGACGCAAGATTTTACAGTTGAGGAAATGAAAGAGCAAACCTTTCAGTTAGAGAACTACCTGGAGATGCTACTCCATTATCTGCGCTTGAACCATGAACAGACGGATTACCGTTTTACAAAGGTGCCAATAAAGCCGCTCGTCCAGGCGATCGTTCGCAAATTCGCCCCACTGTTTATCCGAAAAGGGCTGAGCGTAACCGTCGAAGGCGACGCATCCTGGACCACAGACGAAAAGTGGCTTTCTTTTGCCATTGAACAAATCATTAGCAACGCCGTCAAATATACCAAACAAGGCAAGGTCAGCATCCATATCGCTCCGGACTCCATACAAATCAGCGACACAGGCATCGGCATTTTAAAAGAAGATCTGCCACGCCTGTTTGAACACGGCTTTACCGGCTACAACGGTCGCCGCGACAAAAAAGCTACCGGTCTAGGCTTCTTCTTGGCAAAAGAAATTGTCGACCGACTTTCACTAAGCATTCATGTTGATTCGGAAATCGACAAAGGGACAAGTGTGACGATAAGGAGAAATGATAAAGACTCATCGCAAATGATTTGAACCATGTACTTTTCCATCTTCTGTTATTCTAGGGATGAAGCTGCGTGCATTTGATTAGTTTCCCTTCTAACCGCTCTTCAGATCAAAATAAAAATCCCAAACACATCCGTTTGGATTGTACCTGATATCCGCATTGATAGATCACAGGTGAAAAAAGTTTTTTATTATTTTTTTCTGAAAGTCGAATGTCCATAACACACTTGTTCAGTTTATTGTAGATTTTTATACTCAAAACTGCAGACCACAGCGGCGAACTTTCGGATAATCCCTATGTAAATACACATAAGACCGACGTATTAATTCTTGTTAAAAGATTTGCTGCTAATCTTACAATTTTTCTATCCCAACTTTAACATAGTTTGAAAAACATCAAGGATACCTGTTTCGATCAAATGACTGTCTTAAAAAGGAATCCCCATCTGACTTGCAGATGGGGTTATTTGACACTTATGAATTAATAAAAAGTAGCTTTAAAAATTCATTCTACTATTGTTTAATTAGCAATACTGATTACTATCTGTTTTGGACTACTGATTTATCTATAGTCCAAATTACTGAGGTGATTTTTGTACAATACTGCTGGCGAGTACAGCTTGATTCATACCCTCATCCTTATTATAAACGTCATTCACTCCGGCAAAACTAAATATCACCTTGGCAATCGATCTTCTCGATTTGGCATACCTTTAAACTTCGTATGGGGTTCCATCTGGTACCAATAGGCCACCGTAGAGATATCATCAGCGCGTTCGAATAATCCGATATCATCATTTCCCAGGTCTTGGAAATCTACCCTCAGACGACTGTGGAATGCGATAGGATCCGGGAGGTGCCAGCGATAAAGTCCGTGCATTGGCAAAGCATCTGAGCCAAATGCGTGAACTGGATTTGGATCCGGTTTTCCTGCGCTGAAACGCTCCCGCGTGTGATCCTTCGTCGATTGATATGGATAGCCCTGGAAGAGGGTGCAATAGTTCAGTGCATGCGGTAGCTCGCCGAACTTGTGTTCATGGAATGCCCAGGCACCGCCAAAGTAATCTTCAGCCCCAGTCGAGGTAACCGTCGGGTATTCAGTGTCTTCATCGATATAGAACTTGACTTCACCTTCACCCCACCAGTATCTTTGCAGGGCACATAGGGCCATAAAGGTCCCAACATAGTATCCCTTTCCCTGGATGTTATCAATCAGCGTGTAGTCAGAACCCTTTTGCACAGGATTTTCCCGATTCCATCTAGCATGAAAATACAGTATTTCTTCATTGGTAAGCTCGGTTTCAGCATAGTTTACAGTGTAGAAAAAATGTTTGATAAAAACTGGATGTTCATTGGTAATGGTGATCAGCGCATGTTTTTTAAACGGCATCTTAAAGTAGCAGTTCATTCCAGAAGTCGGGTTAACAACAACCGGCAACGAGTTAACCAGATAGCGCGTACCGAATCCGTTGCAGAAGAAGTCCCCCAATGGCGTTTCTACCGAAGGCGTTTCTTCTCCGTCCCAATAGATGCGCAGTACCAGATCACGTAGAACGAAGCTTCCAGCCGTTGTTCGATCCGTGACAGTCATCCAAATATGACGAATTTCTCCTGATCCTTTTATATCAGCTAAAATAGCGGTTTCACCTGGATTCAGGGAAATATCCGGAGAACCCTTCCGCGCAGGTCCCAGCTTACCTGGTTTCATTGCGGCTTTACCGGGCTCCCCAGTTTTATTTTCAGATGAAATCGTCCTGCTTTGTTCATTATGAAAATGCAAAATATCATCAAATAATCCCATGACACCAATCACTCCTATTCATCTTTTGAACTTTCTTCATATACAGAAGCAAATGCGTTGACATACATAATTTGGGATTTTGCTTTAGTGATGATCTCAGGAATATTTACCGCTTGACCGCTTTTCACAGCCAAGGTAATTTCAAGCGCCAATGGCAGATTGATCCCGGTAATTAAGTGCACTTTTGACGACATATAGGGGTAAAAGGCCTGATTCACACTCCCATAATTCAGGTCTGTCAAAATGTAGCACTCATCGTCATTATTAAGTTGCTTACCGATGGTTTTTGCTAATTCTTGATTATTTCCGTTCACATATGCACAAATTGCCTGAACGCCATCGACTGAGCCTGTTAGATAGTCAAGAGTCTCTTTGAAGCCTTTTGCTAGTGTATAGTGCGTTGCAACAATAATCTTCTTCATACTCATCAGTTCCTTATGCTAAAATTCCGAATGCTGCGCTGAACATTGCGATGACAATAAACAAAAGAATAACCCATGTCATGCTGATTTTCTTTGATTTCAGTAATCGATATGCAATGAACACCAGCAGGACGGGTATCAGTTGAGGTAGAATCTTATCGATCATAGGCTGGATTTTCATTGCAACTTTTCCAAACTGAAAGTTCAGCGGAGAGGCAACGCTGATAACTGAACCAACCAGAGCCCCAACAACAGTGATTCCTAAAATTGAAGCAGCTTCAGTCAGATAATTGATCTTGTCGCCATATTCAGTAATAACCTTAGCACCCTGCCTGTAACCGAATTCGAAGCAGTGCATCCGAAAAAAGAAGATCAATGCGATTAAAGCCATCCATAAGAAGATACCAACCGGATTATTTTCCAAAGCCATATATGCAGCTATCGATCCCATGATAGTTGGAATCATCGTCATTAAGAGTGAGTCGCCAATCCCGGCTAATGGCCCCATCGTCCCGACTTTGAAGTCTTGGACAGCGTCTTTAGCCTTCAATCCCTGCCGCTCTTCCATCGAGACACAGGCACCAAGGATAATAGCAGCAAGCCACGGCTGAGTGTTGTAATATTGGAAGTGGCTATTCAGGGATTTAACGTAATTGTCATCCTGCTTGTAAATCTTTCTTAAAATCGGGGATAGCGCGTATGCAACGGAAGCCCCTTGTTGCGTTTGATAATTGAACGTACAGACACTCATTAACCAACGATAATTAGCTTTACGTAGATCCTTCTTTGTGACGATGGGACCATAAATGTTGTCTTGCTTTTTCTTCATTTGCTACTCATCCTCCCCAATTTGTGATCCGTTGTTTGCGGCAACTGCGGTTTTGAGTTGATTGTCTTTTTCTGCGCGCTTATAAAAACTGAATGCCAAAGCAAAACCAACGATTGCGGCACCAATGATCGGAACTTTCAAGAATGCTGCTATGAAGAAGCCAATCAGCAAATAATTCGTCAACTTCTTTGTTGGCATATAGTTTAGTAACATCGCAATTCCTACCGCTGGCAGCATCTTTCCAGCAAGAGTCAGGCCAGACATAAACCATGCCGGCATGCTCTCTAAGAGAAAGTTGACAGCGGATTGACCAAGCGTGACAGAAACGAAGACAGGAATGGCCGCTGACAGTCCAAAGAAAACTGGACCCAGCCATAAGATAGCGTTCATTTTCTTAAACTTATGTTGATTAGCATACTGCTGAGACTTTCGTACAACAAAACCGTTAAGAATCTTGACTATAACATCAAGCTGAACACCTAACATACCTACCGGCAACCCAACTGCCAACCCTGCGCTAACACCAAGAGATGTACCGAATGCAGTAGCGATAATGGCAGTCGTTCCATAATCAGGTACCGAAGAGCCTCCAAAACCGGCAACGCCGAGGGACATTAGTTGAACTGTCCCCCCGACGATCAACCCGGTCTTAACATCACCCATAAGCAGGCCCGTGAAGAATCCCCAAAAAACAGGATAGTTAACAAATATCATAGGAATTCCGTAATAATCGACGTGTTTTATAAAAGCTAAAGTCGTTAATAGAACAATCTCAATGATAGTTAAATGCATCCTTAGTTCACTTCCTTGTCTCGTAAGTCCGCACTGGTTAATTTCACTGGCTTATTGGCCGGAACAAATTGGGTGATAAGCTGAACACCCTGACTTAATAACTTTTGATAATCCTGCAATTCTTCCTGTGTCGCATATGCACGTTGAGAAAGCTGAATGCCATCCGGCTTGACCAAGGTGCCGCCAATGATAAGCTCTTGAATATTGACCCCTTGTTCGACAAGGTGTACAAAGATGTCTGGTGTCTTACAAATGATGAATACCTTTTCCGCATCGTATTTTCCAATTGAGAAGTTTTGCAACGCTTTCTCTTCGGTGATAATTGAAATTGCTGTCCCCGCAGGACGGGCCATCTTCATGCTGGCTTTAGCGATCTCGTCATTAGCGGTTTTGTCGTCAATTACCATTACTCGGTTGGCTCCGGACGTTGGTGCCCACTGGGTCACGATGATCCCATGTAATAAACGGTTATCAATTCTTGCCATAACAATACTCATTACCGTTTCCTCCTTTTTTTGTCTTATTTTTTGCGTTCAATATTAGTTAAGCAAATGGCGTGCCACTTAGTGGGCACGCCATTAATTAGTATGAAAATCACTGTTGTTGCGGGACTTTATCCAGTAAATCATAAATGTACGCGAGCTCTGTCGTTGGAACTTTGACACTATACATTTCCTCTATGACACTAAATGCGGCTTTAATATTTCGCAATTCAGGTTGATGTTCACGAATAAGTCCATTAAGATCGCCGTAATTTTCAATTGGTTCATTTCTTA
Source organism: Sporolactobacillus nakayamae (assembly GCF_900113325.1). Taxonomy (GTDB): domain Bacteria; phylum Bacillota; class Bacilli; order Bacillales; family Sporolactobacillaceae; genus Sporolactobacillus; species Sporolactobacillus nakayamae. The sequence goes on from NZ_FOOY01000015.1 coordinate 87,640, forward strand.
TCAAACGTTCAACGAGACTACTAATATGCACGTACAGCGCAACCTTTGTTTTATTGTCCAAGGATTTATTGGTAACACTCGTGTATTTATGCATGAACAGCTCGATTGCACGCATAATCGTGTGTGCATCAAGGATAGTGAGAAGGCTAAGAACACGTTCGATTGTAAAATTCCTGACGATATTCTCGCTGAGCTCGGTTGCCTCTTGATCGTCAGCAGGACTGAGAATACTTGCCAAGTAGTCAAAACTATTGCCGGATATCAATGACTCCAATGAGATAAAGGGGGTGTCTGGAAGAGATGGATTCATGGTTCCAACAACGGCCATACAATGATAACTGGTTAAGATCATTTCTCTGATTGACTTGTTTTCCAATTGTTTTTCATCATATGGAAACACCTCTACCTTCATATCTCGAGGAAAACTTTCTGTTAAGAGGTGTTTGATCTTTGAGGCCGTTCCCTGGCCAGTGGCGCAACACACAATAATGATATTCTTTTTAACTCTTTGAGGGTAGATAAGAGAAGTCTTTATGTGCTCCTCCTGTTTAACTGCTTCCAGGATATGTTCGATGTTCTTGTGGTTTTCAATACTTTCCGCGACTTCAAGAGCAATCGCTGTTGATGTGTTCGTGACCAGGCCAATTGGAAAGTCCACGTCTACGGAGATCTGACTGTTGATTTCCGTCAACGATCCCATATCGACCAATAGAATAAGTCCTTGAAGGAATTCTCGCTGAGATATAAATTTCGACAACTCACGTCCGATGTCGGTGGGCTTTAAATCAAAAGGCATGTCCAGGGCATCAACCACCGAGCGTCCAACCAATCGGTTAGCAACTTCAGCCATACTGCTCGCAGTAGATCTTCCATGAGCAATTAATACACAACGAATAGTGGGGGCTTCATTTGAAAGCACTGCGCTGGTTAGGTACACTGCAATGACGATCCTATCAATGATATCAGCTTCATAGTTCAATGTATTATTAAGCAATCGCAGAAAGAATATTAGAAGTTTTTTCTCAAATGTGTTAAGAAAGTGCTCTAATGTTATTGCGCCTATCATTTGAGATATCTGGTTCCGAAAAACATAAAAGTTTCTCAAATAGAGGTACTTGGCAAGTTCTGAACTCAGGTTACCTATAAAATCCACGTGAAACTGTTCCTTGAATGAATCCAGAATCCATGTGATGCCTCGGTTAAGAAAAGCATACTGGTCTGTCTCTAGTGAAATCAGGTCATCTGATTCAAGAAAATCAGTCAATGTATTGATCTTATCCAATAATTGCTGACGTGTGGTCGAATCGGAGCGAATCAGCTGATCTAACTCCTTAAGCGTGTTATTAATCTGTAATTGAATACGACAGTGTTCTGAAAGCTGACTGATTTCAGAGTTCTTATTGATCACTATTGACGTGCTATTTGTCTCACTACTTTGCGGGGTGGCGATTTCTTGAACTCTTAATTCTGTTGGTAAGCAACTAAGGTCAATCTTTATTGAGTTTCCTATTGTTTTCCCTTCACGCAAATTGACTAGGGCATTGGCAACGGAGAGCGTCACAAAGTTCTTAAGATCCCCAATGTTGTTTGCATAGTTAGCCTGCATGAGTGCATGCTTTACCTGTGGACTGATTTCAAGTGCTCTATCGACTTTCATCGATTCACTTTTGTAAAATGCTAAGAGAAGCTGCTCTAATTCATTCTTTGGTCGACTAAGCAAAGAAGGTATTTTTACATGTATTGGAATACGGCGAATAAATGTTTGAAGAAAATTACTCTTTATGTCCTCCGTAGTCGCCATCACTAAGCGTACGTTAACCTTTCGATTTAAGCCAGTTGATCCAAGTGACGAGACAGTACCTCGGTCAAGGTAACTAAAGAGTTTTTCTTGTCCTTTTGAGTCTAATCTGTGCACTTCATCAAGAAATAGCATGCCATTATCCGCTTCATCGAACAGACCTTTTTTATCGGTTTTCGCCCCTGTAAAGGCACCTTTAACGTAACCAAACAAAATACTTGAAAGAAGCTCCGGATTATCGGAATATTCCGAGCAATTAAGATGAACGAACTTACCATTGGAAGTTAAGTAGCCCATCTGTATACAATACTGATAAAAGATGTAGGCTAAGTAACTCTTCCCTACGCCAGTTGGTCCTGCTAGCAGGACAGGCAGACCATTGACTGGATAACCTGCAGCTGCTTTTAGTTGTTCGATCTGATTGTGAAGTGATCCATTAGCCCCCGTTACCTTTGAAAAAATCGAATGGTTTGGCGTGCTTGAGAAACTCTCCATCAACTCGTTGACATTTTCGTATTGTTTACTTAATTCAAGCGAATATTTATCTTCCAAAATATGCTTGTCCAAAAATAAAACCGGTCTTGTGTTTATCTTAATAAGAAGACCTTGCTTGAATAATTCGTTTAGGTAGTGGCTTGCCGTATTACGCTGTATATGGAGGTTCTTGCAGACATATCCAGCAGTAAAAACGTCGCTGTTATCTTCATCTAGCTTCTGGGTATTATAGGCAATTAACTTCTTGATTTCGTCTTTAACACTCATATAAACCCCTCACTTAGAAAGCCAAATATCTTTGACACTATTTTACTTATCATTTTAGTGTCAATGGTCTATCATTTCAAGTTCCAAAGTTACGAGAGTATCAAACATCTTGTTTAAATTGAACCCGCACAAAACCATTATAATAAAGCCTGATTTTCTTGCTTCGTCAAAAACTATATCAAATTGTTGCTGGTTATTCCGAAGATAATGTGGCCGACCAGTTTAGGAAAGATCCCGTATTTACTCACATCATTTGAACGGAAGCACTCGCTTCCCAACCCAGTTTATCTCGTTTTTTAAATGGCTTGACGAACAATCCATCGATGGGCTCAGTCAATCCAATCAAGAAATTTTTGATAAAGTCCATCATTTTAGAAGATCAGAGTGTCTCATTTTTGATCTGGATGCAACGCATTCTGATACCTACGGAAAGCAAGAATCCTCAGCCTATAATTCTTATTCTTATTATGGAACATAGGGTTCCCCCTAGTTGCTTTTAACGGCATGACAGGAGAACTTCTTGAAGCTAAGCTGTGCCCGGGTAATATGTATACGTCAAATGGCATTGTGAATTTCATTCAACCTCTGATTAAACGTTCCAATGATAAGTTTCCAGAAACGTTATTATTTTTGCGTGGAGATAGTGGTTTTGCCATCCCAGATTTATATGCTTTATGTGAAAAAGAGCCTGTTTATTTCGTGATTCATCTGAAGTCTAATGCTCAGCTGCAACGGCTTGCTAACGAGTATCATACTGCAACTGTACCTTCTGATGTCTCAAAAACTGAGTGCTATTTTGAAGAAACCATCCATCAAGCCAAATCCGTGATAGAAGCCTAGAAAGGTTATCATCCAATCGGTACGTCCTGCTGATGAATTGCTGTTTACCCATTCCTTTGACACTCGAACCCGTAAAACATCCCCATTTTCTAACACTTTCTCATAAATATCATCTCTTGATCTATGTCTCAGGAAAACATAATCATCGTTTTCCAAATATTTTCGAAGATCTTTCCACTTAGGCAAGGATCAGTTTTTTTACTCCGTCAATCTCTTGTTGAGACAATATATTTAAAACGTATGGGAGATGAGATTTCCTATTGGGGGCATGGTAATATTTATCAAAGTGAGCGTAATAATCTTGAGCATATTCGACTAATTGAGTTGCTGCATCATCAAGTAGATCATTCACTGAATTTCCATAAGTAACAATGTCTTGAATTGGAAGCAAAGACCCAACTAATGAACCGTTATCCTCTTGTTCATACTCCAAAGCAAATGTCTAACCAAAAAAAGCTTCCGTCACCATTGTTTGATACAAAGACCAAAAAACGTCGTGATTACGTTTCACAGCCTGAGGCTTATCATGAATGACCGTATCAATAAATCGGCTAAAGTCTTTTCTGACTTGGGTTGCCTGTAATGCATCCTGCAAAATCACTCCTCCTCACCTCCGATTATAAAAAGAAGCCAGTCAAACGTACATTATGTACGTTTTCAAAAAATAGTACACTTAGAATTTTTCTTCATTTCTGCCGTCCTTCTGGTCAGTGGGGATGAATTGATCGTACAGTTCTGTTAAGGGAATCCTTCAACTATGATCTCAGAACTATTGAATCATCTAAAATTTTCATAATTCTCCCATTGACAGTTGTTCAAAAAGAGTATAAAGTAAAAACACTTTCAAAATTCGTGAACAACTAAATGCAATGATGGGGAGAGTAACTTTTATTTAACCTAACAGCGAGCTTCGTCCGGTGCAAAGGAAGCAGGCTTAAATAAAAGTGAAAGTAGCCCTTGAGCGGTGAATGCGACATTCGAGGAATGAAGTGTTCAACGGCAGCACCCGTTACAGTGCCAGCGTCTTGCCGACGTCAATGTCGGCAGTACGTGGTGAGGCGGTAAGCCAGTGATGGCGCCGCAAGCAAAGGTGGTAACGCGTATTCCAACGCCCTTTAAAAGCATGATGATGCTTTTAAGGGGCGTTTTTATTTTTACCATTTTCAAGGAGGAGTTTACACATGAACACAGAGAATCAGCAATCCAAGCTGACATTCATTAACTATCTAACCATCGGATCACTGCTTTTCGGCATGTTTTTTGGTGCCGGCAATTTAATTTTTCCACTGCATCTCGGACAACTGGCAGGCGGTAATTGGCTTCCCGCCGCGATCGGTTTCCTGCTTTCCGGCACACTGCTGCCGCTGCTTTCGATCATAGCCATCAGCATCACCCAGAGTGAAGGAATCTATGATATCGCCCGACCAATTGGCCATCATTACGCACTGATCTTTCTCATTTTGGTTCACGCCACACTGGGACCGATGTTCGCCACGCCGCGTACAGCCACGGTACCGTTTGAACTTGGCTTTGCGCCATATATTCCGGCAAACCAAACATGGATCTGGCTGCTCGTCTACTCTGCCGCCTTTTTCACACTGACCTATTTCTTATCACGCAGAGAATCGCGTATTATCGACGTCATCGGCAAATTGCTGAATCCGCTGTTCTTAATCTTGTTATTTATTATTTTCTTATTCGCTTTTCTCAAGCCGATGGGAGATGCCGGACAAGCAGCAGCGACGAGCGACTATGTGCACGCCGCGCTGACAAACGGTTTCCTCGAAGGCTATAACACGATGGATGCTTTGGCCGGTCTCGCTTTCGGTGTCACCATCATTACGTCCATTAAACTGATGGGTGTCCGCAACCCCAAATCCATCGCTGCGGCAACCGCAAAATCCGGAATCATTTGCATCAGTTTTGAAGCACTCATTTATCTTGGCATGATTCTGATCGGCGCCATGAGTCTGGCAAACTTTAAACTTTCGGAAAACGGCGGGATCGCTTTCGCCCAAATTGCGAATCATTATATGGGCGCAGTGGGCAGCGCCATCTTGGCCACTTTGGCTACCGTCACCTGCCTCACCACCGCGATGGGGCTGGTTACCGCCTTTGCCCAGGATTTCCATAAACAATTCCCACGGATCAGTTATTTAGCGTTCCTGCGTTTTACCTGTGCCATTTCGTTCATCATTGCCAATGTCGGCTTAACACAAATTATCTCTTGGTCGCTGCCGATCTTAATGCTCCTGTACCCGCTCGCGATCACGGTAATTTTCTTATCAATCCTGTCACCATTGTTCAAAAAATCGCCGATCGTTTACCGAGTAACCACGGCCTTCACCTTGATTCCGGCGTTATTTGACACGATCAACGCCCTGCCACCGATCTTGAAGCAGACGGCACCGATTCAATCACTGGTTCACTTCGCAAGCAGCTATTTACCGCTCTTTAATCTCGGTTTTGCTTGGGTACCGTTCGCACTCATCGGCTGCATCCTCGGCATTGCCGCGTATACTCTGTTCCGCCGCGTCCCATCGATGCAGCTGAACCCGGAGATCAACGCAAAACAATAATAATCCAATATAAAACAATTAAGGACAGCCGCTGTCAGACAGGGCTGCCCTTTTTGTGTTTAGTGAAAATGCTTGTGCGAGCCATCGCAGTTGGGCTGTTTTTGAGATGATCCACCCACTCAATCATTTAAGCCTTTTCCATTGAGAATATTCAGCACCGATTTTTCAACCCGTGACACGCGTGTTGCCGATCTTTTGGCTTGGGAAAAATAAAGAACATACGCTCTTTGCCGCCCCGGCGTCAACCTTCAAAAATTTGCCTATTTTTCGATTTGAACTTCAATCCCATGTACTGTGCCCCTATTGGATAACTGTTTTATCATCGCTCTGTACGAATAATTTGGATTGGATATGAATACCTCAGCACTGAAACTACCATACCATAGTATCAACCTGTCCGTGCCATCTTAGGAACCGGCCAGAGAGAAAAGAGTCTCGTGGCCATTGGAGAAGGATATGGATGATTCTGAACTTCAGGGCATCCTCTTTCCCGAAAAACATCAATCGGATTTGAGAAAACAACCAGATTGTAGTTTATCTTCGTCAGGAGATGACCCGAAGTAGTGTGACAATGTCTCTACTCTGGCATGAATATGTTGAATCCTGCAGACAGCGCCGAGAAATTCCTTACAGTTATCAACAGTTTTGCCGGTTTTTACACCCCGTTAGTGATTATGTCACAGGACAAACCATCACTGCCTATGTCTTTGTATCCGTATTACCATGTAGCCAATACGCCTATGTCAAAGCCTTTTTATCCATAGATACACAGAGCTGGATTACTGCTCATGTAATTTAAAAACCGGTGTTGATCGATCTTTCCAGACAGAAAGTCAATAGAAAAACCGCTGTGCAAGTGAATTTACAGCGATTTTTGGTATGATCGTTATACATTCTGGGAATGTAGGATACAGGGATGGATCAAGTATAATAAAACTAGAATCAACGAAAAACTCGGTAGTCGAAGTCCGATTCAATATCGGATTTCAACCACCGAGCAAGTCGTCTAACAAAATAATGCATAGATTTTGGGATTCAAATCAATTTTTTGACTATGAGACACCCTCATCAATTGCCTGGCAGTGACCTACTCTCACAGGGGGACAGCCCCCAATTACCATCGGCACAGAAGAGCTTAACGACCGTGTTCGGGATGGGAACGGGTGTGACCTCTTCGCTATGACCGCCAGACGAACCGGCTCACATGAGCCTTCAAAACCGGTAACGAAAGTTGCGTTGTCAAGTAAAACATCCAAAGTTCTGGGTTAAGCCCTCGACCGATTAGTATCTGTCCGCTTCACACGTCACCGTGCTTCCACTCCAGACCTATCAACCTCATCATCTCTAAGGGGTCTTACTGATTTAAAATCATGGGAAATCTCATCTTGAAGGGGGCTTCATGCTTAGATGCTTTCAGCACTTATCCCGTCC
>NZ_FOOY01000038.1 GCF_900113325.1 Sporolactobacillus nakayamae
CTGTACACAACGCAGAAGTCACCGCATCCTGCGGAAGTTCTGTGTCAGCTTGTTTCTCCGCTCCTTACGTATCAACAGGGGAACTTCAACTAATACCGTGCACGTCCTGTGCACAACGTTGAAGTCATCACGTCCTGTGAAAGTACGCGCGGGTAGCTCGAAACTGCGCTTCCTTGATCTTCGACGCTCAGGACGAGCTAGTGTCAGGCATGCCACAGGACGTGGCGATTTGCCTGACCTCGGCTCTTTTTGTCCTCCTTTTTGAACAGACTCTAATAGCAGGTCATTCATGGTACCATGAATGACCTGCTCAATAAATAGCATCAAAAATCGTTCGATTGTGATAAAAAGCGTTCCACTGCCATCGCTGGATCAGCAGCTTTGGAAATAGCGGAAATCACAGCGACTCCGGCTGCTCCTGCCGAACAAATAGTTGGAACATCGGCTGGTGTTACTCCCCCTATAGCAACCATCGGCAATGGATAATTCATTTCCGCTAAGGTACGAATTAACGTATCACCCAAAGGAGATTCCGCATCCGCTTTTGACTGTGTCGGTTTATAAGGACCGACACCGATATAATCAGCCCCATCGACAAGCGCTCGATTGGCTTCTTCGACAGAATGTGCGGAAACGCCAAGCCACATCGCTGGTCCAATTTTTTGCCGTACCTCGCGTGCGATTTCATCTTTCTGTCCAACGTGCACTCCATCGGCATTCAGTTCAAGTGCAAGCGATACATCATCATCGACGAAAAAAGGGACGTGATACGTTTGGCATAAATGTCGTGCTGCTTTTGCAAAGGCGAAACGCTCGGATCCGGTTAATGACTCTGCGCCCTTTTCCCTCCATTGATAACAGGTAATTCCTGCTTTCAACGCGATTTCAAGCGTCGTTAACGGATCATAGAGCCCGACGTCTTGTGAACCCATGACAAAATATAAAGATAAAACGTGCTTCAGGTCTTTATCACTTGTCATAAGCGGCCACGTCCTCTCGCAATGACCAGTGCGCAACCGGCCCGTGACCATGACCAATTTCCGGTGCATGAGCGATGGCCCGCGTCAGCAAGTGTTTTGCCGTTCTGACGCTTTCCTCCAGATCATGACCTTTCGCCATTTCAGCTGTGATTAATGACGAGAGCGTGCAGCCCGTGCCATGGGTATGCGGTGTATTAATGCGATCTGCCTCAAACCAAATTGTCCGATCCTTTGTCACGAGACAATCCCGTGCCTTTTCCGGATTCGCCTCATCATGTCCGCCTTTAAGCAGTACGGCCTTAGCGCCTTGGTTTATGATTTTTCTCGCCGCTTGTTCTCGATCTGCGTCCGAACGAATCGACATCTCCGCCAGAACTTCAGCTTCTGGTGTATTCGGTGTAATCAAATCCGCTACTGGCAGCAGCTTGCGGCTGATTGTTTCAATGGCTTCGGGAGCTACCAAATGGGCGCCTCCTTTTGCGACCATGACCGGATCGACCACTAGCGGATGCCAGCCAAATCGGCGAATACCGCTAGCTACTGCCTCAATCCGCTCAGCATCAACCAGCATTCCTGTCTTCAATGCGGAGATCGTAAAGTCATCAGCTAACGATTCCATCTGACGCACAATGGCTTCAACCGGAAGTGGATAAACACCTTGCACTCCTTTTGTATTTTGCGCGGTAACGGCAACCACAACAGACATCCCGAACACATTTCGCTCTTCAAACGTTTTCAGATCTGCTTGCACCCCTGCTCCGCCGCCGCTGTCTGTTCCAGCGATTGTCAAAACTTGTGGTATCATCAGACAGTCACTTCCTCAATATCTGCATAACGCTGAACCTTTTCTTCATCTAATAGGTATAATTCATCCATCAATTTTTGGCGAAAAGCACCGGGTCCCGCACATTTCTCTCCCGCCAGTTGTCCGGCAATCGCGTAATTTACCGAAGCGGCGACCGACGCTTCTAAATAATTCTGAGAAACAGCTGCGTAGGCGGCTTGAATGACACCATTCAAGCAACCGGAACCGGTCATAAAAGGAAACAGAGGATGACCGTTTTTCACCCGATACGCCTGACGCCCATCTGTAATGGTATCAACAGCGCCTGAAACAGCAACAACGGTATGCCATTGGCGCGCCACGCGATCAGCCATTGCCAGAACATCGCCTTCGCCTTCACCGGCGTCCACACCTTTTGCTCCCCAACTTTCTCCGGCAAGCGCCGCAATTTCACCCGCATTACCGCGAATGATCGCAATGTCTAACTCACTGAGCAGCTTTTGCACCGTGTTAAGTCTAAAATCGGTGGCACCAGCGCCAACTGGATCAAGAACAACTGGAACACCCGCTTGATTCGCTGCACGTCCGGAAAGCAGCATGCTTTGAATGGAGTAAGGCGTCAGGTTGCCGATGTTGAGCTCAAGTGCTCCGCTGATCGCCGCAATCGCTTCGACTTCTTCATGCGCCTCAGCCATGATCGGTGAGGCACCGACAGCGAGCGCGCCGTTTGCTGAATCATTAATAGCGACACGGTTGGTAATTACATGCAGCAAAGGTTTTTTCTCGCGTACTTCGCGCATTAAGTCAATCAATCGATGAGTAGAAATCATGAACATCTTCCCCCTTCTCTTGTTCCGGCCAATCACTGAGCGTGGCTCCCATTTGCCAAAATCGGAGTTCATAGTAACTGCTCTGCAGAAAGATATGGGTCATATCATGACATTCTGCATCGGACGCATCTTTGCTTGCTTCATCCCAAAGGGCGCGTTCGATGAGTACATTTTTCTCAATATCTTCACTGCTGTACTCGGCAATCCAATCTTGAAAAATTTTTGCTTGCGGCTGAGCATCTTTTAATTGCAATCCGATTTCGTAGTAGAGCCAAGGGCATGGCATCAACGCGGCAAGCGTGTACCCCAACTTTCCTCTGCTTACCACATGATAGAGATGGCTGATGTAGGCGTAAGCATCCGGAGCCGGGCGGAACGCCTCCCATTCCTGATCACTGATTCCAAGCGCCTGAAATACACTTTGATGAAGCTGCAATTCTCCTTCTGCCAAGCCGTTTCCTATTTTGAGAAGCTTCGAGACAGCCGCCGCATCATCCGTTTGCGCGGCAGCCATACCGTGAAGCTTGGCAAACTCACGAACATAGTACGCATCCTGTTTGATGTAATGGCGAAACGAATCCAGACCTAGCGTTCCGTGCTTAATCCCTTGTACAAAGGGATGTTTGAAACTCTTCTGCCACAATGCATCGCTTTGCTTACGTGCCAATTGTGAGATTCCTTCCATTTTGTCACTCTCCCTATTTAAGGCAAAATTAAAACCGCTTTCGTAATGAAAGCGGTTGATTACCATGAGTGAAAAGCTGGATCAGCCACTTCCCTACGCCGGCATCACCCGGATCAGGTTCAAAGGGTCTTGACAGAGTCAATCTCAGCTTTCCGCTCCCCTAGTGGAACTCTTATTTAATTGAATTCATGGTACCATAAGCGCTTACATTATTCAAAGAATAGCACCCGAAAGATCGAGCACGGGTGCTTACTCTTGATCAAGTGCTTCCCGCAGCGCTTTCGCTTTCTTCGGTGTGATGTCCTTCCCCTTTGGATCAACCACCTTGATTTGCGACAGCTGCTTTTTAAACCGTTGACGAAAATTCTTTAGATACTTTTGACGAAGCTCCGCCTGTCGTTTTTTTTCTTGTATCGTTAAAGGCCTCTCTCTTGAAAGCCTAGCAAGTTGATTAATTTCATCGATCAATGTACTCATTTTTCTCAAGCCACTCCTTTATAATGCTCTCGTTGCATTATCGCATAGTGACCGATCTGATTTCAATTCATTTGTGAACTATCAGTAAATTTTATTCCCGAATTTCCTTCATTACTCTGCGCTTTTTCCTTACCCATTTGTACCATTCGTTTGAATTCAAAATATGTGCCTTCTGCCGATAGAGACATCTTTCCTAAAAATTATGCCGAGAAATCATCAATAATTTCTACCACTTCAATTGTTCCGTTAATCAAGAGTTCAGGAAGCTCGTTTTTCACATTGCCCTTCCAATATTCTCTGGCCTGTTCCATTTTTTGAGAGAAAGGAACTCCATCTTCCTTTGGTAAAAGGCTCCCGTCACCTTCAAATGTATTTCCATTAACTCGTAGTTTAACAATTTGCAAGACGTTCCGATTATAAGTATCAAATAAATCTTTCCACTTCAAAACGTCTTCATAGCTTTTCGCGGCGTATAAGCAGGACAGTCTTGAAGGATATTCAGGAAATTCTTGCAGTCTAACCAATTCTACAATCACTTCTCTAATCGCTCGGATTGTTTGGTCTACATAGGCAATGGCTACCTTAGCGTTTTCTTTATTCATGTTCATTCCTTCGTTCGTATAATGTCCTTTCAACATTTGAATAAAGTCCTCACCTTTAGCATTCAATTGTTCCCGTTCAAAAAAGAAATGGTATAAGGTGTTGTGTTGATTCTTGTCAAAGTTAATAATCTGACCTAGACACATTTTTTCCGAGTAACAATGTGGTAGACATACAATTCATTCTCATTCATGGTCGGCCTCCAATTCGATCCATTAAGAGCATGGCAGTAATCATCAAACTGCATGTAATAAGAGGAATACAAGTGGCTCCCTAAATGCAGGGGCAAAATTCATACATCATGTCACTGTTCCCGCCATTTGACAACTTGTTTATTGATTTTTTTTTGCAATACTTTAGCTACTGCCTGCCGATTGTTGATATTCAGTACTTGATCCGCATACTCTTTTGGGAACATCTCCTTAATCGAGTCTGTAAATTTGCTGCCGTCCTCAGCCTCTTTATAACCAACAACTTTATAGCTGCCCCCTACTTTTTTTAATTTGACTCGTACAGGGAGAGAACCACCGTCAACTTCTGTCTTTTTTTCTCGATTAAATCCTTCATAGAGATAATAAAGGTAAACTTCGGTGAATCCGGTATCTTTTTTTCTCGCCCCGTATAGTTTATGTGCTTCATATTGCTGTTCTGTTTGTTCAATGAGGCCTTTGTTATGAGCCAACAGATAATTCGAAATGACTTGATTCATCGTTTTCGTAACCTTCACCGGTTTGCCTTGATCGGTGCAACCGGCAATGAAAAGACTTATGATTAAAAAAGAAAGCAGTCCTTTAGTACTTGTTTTCACGCATTCTCCTCCTTTTATATGAATAAATCCGCCTTTTTACGGGCGGATCAAACAGTTTCTCTCAGTCATGGAACTTGTCGTTCTCAACATCCTTAATAAATGTTGCAAGATGATCGAAGTACACCGGGGCGTTGTCAATCATATGATGATGGCCGCCTTCCGGTGTAGTAGCGAGTCGCGCGTGCGGAATCGTTTTTGCCATGCGCCGTGCAGCGGCAAGCGGCATTGTTTCATGCTCACCAAACGTAATCAGAGTCGGAACGGTAATGTTCTTTAGTTGATCGCGTACATCCCACTCCTTGAGTTTGCCGGTCACGACAAATTCGTTATCGCCTTGAAACGCGTTATATACAGGCGTTGCCATAGTTGGCGACAGATGTGAGATTGCCGGAGGCTGTTTGCGATCAACAAAACCTTTATTCAATATATCCACATAACCCTGGTAGCGATCATTGTCATAATCATTCGTCGCTTCACATTGCTTCATAAAAGCAACCGCATCGGCAGGCAGCGTTTCCTCGCGAATTTTATTAATATTGGCGACATATTCGTCAATATTATCCGTCATCGAAGAAATAATGGCACCTTTTAAGTGCTTGCCATATTTCAAAGCATACATTTGGACAAGCGCGCCGCCCCAGCTCTGACCGATCAGATAGAATTGATCCAGTCCCAATTTCTGCCGAACCTCTTCAACTTCATCTAAGAAGTACTCATAGGTTAAATACTTCGAAGCAGTTTCAGAATTTGAATAGTCCGGCTGATCTGAATAAAGAGAGCCTAATTGATCGTACATATGTACTTGAATGCTCAAACCCTGTTCCGCCAACTTTTGAGCAAAGTTTTCATAGTACTCATGGTTTCCGCCTGGGCCTCCATGCAAACAAAGCAAATGGATATCGCCGGTTCCTTGGGTGTTCGTCCAAAGATGATATCCGTTGTCCAAAGTCAAAATCGTTGTTCCTTGCTTCATATTAATCACCTGATTTTTCCATTGATGCCATTATCATAGCACTAAATTGTGTGAGGTGCTAAACTCATCGTAAGTCCGCGAATACGCATATTTGTTATTCTGCGCAACAATTAGTCAATGGTTTTTGATCTTGACTCCCGTACGTGAAGCAGATCTTTATACCCTTTAGTACAGATTAATCCTAAGGATACAACCGCCATCAAGACTCCGGCAATGACCGTTACTTGAATGACACCAATGGAGACTGAGAGCGCGCCACCAACAAGAAGACCAATGATTCCTCCAAGATAAGAGAACATTTGCATAATACCCACCGCGCGCCCTCTGAATGTCGCAGGGGTAACGACCAAGAATAGTGAACTGACAGGAATACTCAGGCAGGAGTTGAGCAGTCCAATGCCGCTGATCCACACAAACAGAGGTATCAATCCAAAACTCAGATAAGACGAATGAATAAAGAGAATGAGTGCCATCCATAGACCAAGTATGATCCCTGAAAAAATGATAAACTTTCCTGGGTGTATGCGTTTAATCAAATAAGGGCCGGCAAACGAACCGACAATTGCGCCTACGCCTGCAACAGATTCAAGCAGTCCGTACTGAAAACCATTCACATGAAAAATCTGAAGTTCAATGGAAACCGATGTTGCATTGAAGACACCGGCAGCAAGCATTAAGACGAAGACGATAAAAATTAAAAATCTCAAACTTTTTAACGAGGAAACCCGTTTTATGCCTTTAATCATTGCTGTTATGACCGATTCACGTCCCTTTGCATCAGGAATCTTAAGTTCTTTTTATGCATAGCGCGATGAAGCAAAGATAAACCCTGCAGATAACAAAAAGGTCAACATATCGATCATTAATATTTGTCCGCTTTGGATGACCAATAGCAACACTCCAGCTATAGGTGGCCCGATTAAATCAGTAGCCTGACTTGTTCCTTGGGAAAGACCGATCGCATCAGGTAACTTTTGCGCGCTCACAAGTTCAGTTAAATAGACCGTCTTTGCAGGACCGTAAAACGCAGCACCCGCCCCCTGAAGGAAAATCAAAATAATCAAAACCCAAGCAAAGTTAAGAAAAAGGATCATAAAACCGACAATCAGCAATTGAAAAAATTCGCTGCCGATCATAATTGCAAATTTCGGCATTCGATCCGCAATAGAACCCGCAAAAATGCCAACTAAGACCATCGGCAGCATTTGTGCCAGTAAAACCATACTGATCATCATGGCACTGCGCGACTGCGTGCCGATATGATAGACCAACACGGTTATCGTAAGCGCGTTACCAAAACGAGTCGTCAGTGTTGAAAGCCAGAGCATGAGATAGCCTCTATTTTGCAATAAAAGATCTTTCATACAAAACACTTCCTTATTATGATATATAATATTTTCACATATTAAATTTATTGTACGTTGAGTAAAAAAAGAGAATAACTAACGGATTTAGTCCAATTCTGATTCCGGATCAGTATGGAACATCGTCATACTAACATAGTAATTTTTCATGGCGTCAGTTGGTGTTCGTTGACGCAGCTTTTCCATTTGCTCGTGAAGATCAATAATTTTGGTAGCTAATTCTTTTTTTTCTTCATTCGTCAAGGCAAGAGAAACAGAAACTTGAATCAATTCTGGTTGAACAGCACTCGCCTCAGTCAGCTTTTCACGCATTTCATCCAAGGCATCTAAAGCATTCTGCTTCATAATGTTATCAAGCTTAGAGGCATCCTCTCCATTAATTAATGATGCTACTTTTTGCAAGGAAAAACCTGCCGCAACCGGTAGATAGAATTTTTGTTGAATGCCGTTCTTTAGTTCTGTACGAACTACCTTTACTAGACCGACTCTTTCCAATTCGGTGAGATGGTAACGTACTTTGGAAGGTGACATCTGAAATTCATCCGCCAGCATTTTTCCTGTTTTTTCTTTACCGCAAAATGACCATAAGATCTTAATCCTAAAGGGCTCGCTAAAAACCCTAAGTTGTTCCAAATCTTTAATGTAGTATATTTTTTCCATTAGCACGACACTCCAAAGTTATTTTAATTAAACATATAAATATTTTTGTACGTTTAATAATAACAATATAGTCCTTAACTGTTTCAGTGTAAAGCAAAAAAACTCATTTATACTAGTGGCTCAATGAATAATCTGCACATTCTCAAAAAGAAGTCGGTTCAGTACCTATTCGCACCTATGTTTTCAGGACAGCTGCTTAGGGAATAATAAGGAGAAGGGGGTTATGTCACCATGAAAAAACAAGTGATTATTACTCTATTGTTTACAGCCTTGATCATTGCCGGATGTTCACAAAGCGCGGTAGAAAGCAGTAAACCTACGGGTGACTCTTCCTTGAGTCAGACAGACAGTTCATCGTCGAACATGAATAGCGTAGGATCAAGTACTCAAGATAAAATAAGTAACAGTCCAAATGAAAAAACAAACACCAATCAAACAACTGCAAAAACCGGAACCCTGCAGCAAACGCTCAAGGACATCCGAATCGTTCTGAAGGATAAGGGTCAGCTCCATCTCCCGCAACAAGTACCCCTTGAAAAAGGGAAATATATATCAGCAATTGTGAAAAAGCAGTCATCGGGATACTCAATCACATTCAAACAGACAAATACTCCGGTCGCTGTGAATGACAAGACACTTGCTCATGTAAAAACACTTGCAGTTGTTAACGCACAAAATTATGCGAGCCGTGCAGAGGCAGCCAAGCAGATTACTTACCATAATTTTGGACCAACGGACGGCGCTGCTGTCGATCTGGGACACAACATTACGGGCTACGCAGATGCGGGTGCGGGCACAGCAGGGATTTCTTGGAATGAAGGACGTTGGACACTTGCAGCTTTATCACCAACAACAGACGCAGATAAAGGAAGGCAATTAGCCCGAGAGATCGTCGCCTATCTGGAACAGCATACCTTACCTATCCCTCATCAGTATGGAACCATTCAGGTCTATACTGATAACCGACAAAGCATGGTCAGATGGCAGGATGGCGATACGCTCTTTGAACTCACCGGTATAAATGATCCGATTATTCTACTAAAAGTCGCTGTTTCAATGAAATAACTTTAGTGACAATCCCCAGTCTATTGTCTATAATTCTCTTATTCATATATTAGATGATAGTGCTGTGGAGGTCTGATTACATGATCATTGATGACGCAATGAAGGACAGGTTAAACAAACTGAAACAAGAATTCGAGCTGGACAGGCCGCACTCCATGCTTGATCATATCCATATGTCGCCAAAAAGCAGAAGTCTTGTTGAAAAAGATAGTTTTGCGCTGTTAGTCGCTGTAATCGCCGATCAATCGGTGAAGTCAGAGCTCGCGTGGAATCTTCCCTATGAACTAAGTACGAGAATTGGGATCAATTATCTGAATCCGGAATGGATCATCCAGAACATTGAGACAGTCCAAGAGACGATCAAAAAAAAACCGGCACTCCATCGTTTTCCGAAAAAAATAGCCGACTATATTTTCTCATTATCGTCAATCATTCATGAAAAATACCAATCAGCAGATCAGTTGCTGAATTGTTCATTGGATTATCACACATTTGTGTCGGCGATCAAGGAAGTTTCAGGAATCAGCGATAAAAAAGCCAATTTCCTATTTTTGATCCTTGTGCTCGATTTTAACCATCCATTCATAAATAAAGAGCAAAGCGGCGTTCTTTTCGATTCACATTTAGATAACTGGCTATCCAGGTATTTCAACAGGAAAATCAGTAAATCTGAGGCGAATCGAATCTGCAAAGAAGTCTCTCCAGACAATCCCGCATTGCTCTGCCCTTACCTATGGAATTTAGATCGAAAATTTAATTAGATTATCAAAAAAGAGGATCTCAAAAGTCATTAAAATGACGATGAGGTCCTCCATTTATGAATACGTGATCGCTCCGGTCCATGCAAGCATTCCGCCGGTCATATTTTTCACTTGAAAGCCGCTTGCTGAAAGGATTTCTGCGGCAAATGCACTGCGCACTCCCGCATGGCAAACAAGGATGTGTTCCTTGGATTTGTCAATTCGCCTCAACTGGGATTGAATGCTGTTCACCGATATATTAACAGCACCTGGAATATGACCTTCTGCAAACTCGTCAGGCTCACGGACATCAATAACACTGGCAACTTGCCCATTCAGACGCATCCTTTTCACTTCATCAGCAGAAACATCTTTGTACATCATCTATTCCTCCAATTGGTTTATTGATTTACTGTTTTTCCATCCATTTTTCTTGACTCACTTCTCATTGAGATTCGCTGTTCAACACATGGGAGAATCAGTGCGTAGAGAAGTGTGCCGGACAGTCCGATTGCGGTAATGATGATCGCCGTCGCAAGTGTCGACAAATACGTTCCGATTGTGATCGTTAATGAAGCAATCAGCATGGCGAGATTGTATTTCAATCCGTTAATCGCCATGTAGGTACTTCTCGCATCTTCAGGCGGTATCGCCGCGGCATAGGATTGCTCGACAGGAACACGGAATACTTCTCCAATGGTCAGGACAACCATAAATACGATCAGCATCCAAACAGTATTTGTATAAGCCAGCACACCGTAGCCAATCGAAAAAATCGCGCAGCTGCCGATCAATGCGGTCTTATCATTCAGACGCCGACTCACAGCTGAACTAAACAGCATCAGCACCGCAACAAGAATCGTGTTTTCACTGCGCAGAAAACCGAGCATCGTTAATCCGTTGACTTTCCAAACTAGTAAAGATTGCGTTGGCATTTCCGCGCTCAAACGAATGCCGATATAATTTGTCAACTGTAATTCCATCGAAAAAACAAGAACACCGGCAATGACAAATAGGATAAAAAGCCGATCTTGAAAAACGCGCCGGTAACTTGAAACAATATGTAACACATGCTTATGCAGCGACATTTGACCGGTTTGTCGTCGACTATGGCTTTCCTCTATAAAAAAAGCGACAAGAAAAACAACCCCAAACTCGACAACACATAGTGCAATGAACAGTTCAAATAAATAGTGCTGGAACAGCAACGCACCCACTATTCCACCGATCGCAATCGACAAGTTGTTCGCCCAATACGTGATCGAATACATTAATTTTCGCTGTTCCGGTGTGCTGACATCAATCAGCATCGCGTCATTTGCCGGACCGGCAAGCCCCCAAGAGATGCTGTTGACGATCATCATGATAAAAGTCAGCGTGGCTGATTCAAAAAAAGGCGAGTTGCTGATCATCATCACAACAAATGCGGCGAATCGCGCACACTCCGCATAGAGCATAACTTTTTTTCGGCCAAATTGGTCTGACAAATAGCCACCAAGAAATGATATAGTGATACCAATAAAAATGTTAATCAACAGCAAGAGACCTGTCGTCTTAGCGCCGAAGTGATAGGCCAAGTAAATGGTCATGAACGGAAAAATCATCCCGCCGACAAAACGGCTTGTAAAGGTCTCGATAATTCTTATTTTAATATTTTTATGAAAATCTCTGAATCTCAAACTATGCCTCTTTCTTCTCAGATATAACGTCTGCAGATGAATTATTTTTATAACGCGCATGTCAGAGCAATCAGTATACCATTGATCTGCATTCTTGGTAACAAAAAAAGCAAATGACAAACCTGCGACATATGATAGTATGGGATTATGCCTCTTTTGTGTAACCCTCATGAGTTGGAGTGATTTTTTCTGGAATCTATGAAACCGAACTACGTGTATCTCATTCTCTTTTTTGCCGCATTCGCGCTTTCCGTATCGGCGATTTTTGTTAAGCTTTCTGATGCTCCGTCAACAATTATTGCGGGCTATCGTATGCTTTTCTCAACAATTGTTCTCTTGCCTTTTCTTCTTTTTAATAAACCAAACCGCACAGCGTTAGTTTTATTGTCCCGAAAACAATGGTTTCTTGGAATTCTTTCCGGGTTTTTTCTCGCTGCACACTACGCATTATGGTTCGAGTCTCTGCGCTTTACCTCCGTCGCAAGCTCTACCGTGCTCGTCACGTTGCAGCCTTTATTTGCCTTTGTCGGCGGTTATTTTCTTTTCGGGGAAAAGTTAACCCGCCGGGCGTTATTCGGCGGGCTTTTAGCGATCACAGGTAGTGTAATCATTGGTTGGCAAGACTTTCAAGTAAGCGGTGGCGCTCTTTTTGGTGACTTACTCGCGTTTATTGCTGCCGGGTTGATTACCGGATACTTTTTTCTCGGGCAAGGTCTTCGCAAAAAGCTGCCACTCATTCCCTATGCGATCATTGGCTACGGCAGCAGCGCTCTCTTTCTCCTTGCCTTTTCTGTAATGAGCGGATTCTCGCTCACTGACTACTCTGCAATTAATTGGTTATGGTTCCTATGTCTAGCGCTCATTTCTACCATACTCGGGCAGACGGTTTTCAATTGGCTGCTCAAGTGGCTGAGCACGTCAACACTATCCATGAGCATCGTCGGCGAACCGGTTGGGACCTGCATTCTCGCCTACTTCATTTTGGAACAAGGGGTCACCTTACAGCAAGTCCTTGGCATCTCAACCATACTTTTAGGTATTACAATCTTTTTAACGAAAAAGAAGCGAATACTCTAACTCATTTGGCTCATTAGCGGTCAAAAATTGTGTCTAAATGTTTTTTCATCTGATCCTCATATGCTGGTGCATCCGGATTCTTGATAACATCATGAAAGGAAATGCTTGGCAGTTTTGTTAGGCCGACAAAATCTTGGGTATCGTGAAACGCGGAGAGCACATCATCGACAGATCGGCCATTAAAAAATGAGTCGCCATTGCCGAACACTTCCTTCGGCGCGTTCCATGTCGTAGATACCGTATAGCGTTTCCCTTTAAACAAGCCGCCTCTGCCATATTCAGGTGCGCTTGAATAGAACGTACCATAGTTATAGACATCTTCAATGTACCTTTTAAGCACAGCAGGCGCGGCAAACCAGTAAATCGGAAACTGAAAAAGGATAAAGTCTGCCTGCTTCCACTTATTTTCTTCATCTCTTACCTCGTATCCGTCTGCCACGCTCGTCGTCAATACATCGAATCCTTTGTCCTTCAAGTAACCAGCTGCAGTGTCTGATAGAAACGTGTTCAAATCGCCTTTTGCGACATAATCGTAACGAGTATCCTTACCATTAATGATCAATACCGTTTTTTGCTCCATATAGATCCTCCTGAATTCCACTTTTCTCCATGAGGTATTCTCTACTTTATCTGTCGTTTCCTTCTTAAATTTTTTTGGCGCACTGATCATTTCGCTTGTTCACAAAGCTGTACCTTTTCTTATCAAAAATAAATAGGAGTATGACCGCGAATTGTGGAATCTATTAGAAAGCTTGGCTTTGCCAAGCCTCCGGCGAACGCCGAGACTTAGTTGCATCATCCAAGAGGACGCGGTGGCTTTGACGTTGCTCACAGGAAATGAGCGCCATTAGTCAAAGATCCTTACTCCGCTGAATTATAAATAAATAAAAATGAGGTGGGCCAATGTACCGAAAGCCAATTGAATCTCCCTTCCATATCAACCAGCTTCACGCCTGTCTCAACAGGGTTTCAACACAAGCAGTTATCTGGAAAGAAATCGAAAGTCGTTATAAACGATCCCTTTTTGGGTTCAAAGGAGAACAATCATTGATTTTTTTTCTTGATTATCTCTCAGAAGAATTTATTATTTTTCACAATTTACGGCTGTCTGATAAAATCCATCATTTTCAAATCGATTGGCTAGCCATGTGCCCCCGATTTTTCCTAATTATTGAGGTCAAAAATATAATTGGGAAACTAACGTTTGACCATAACCTGTGGCAACTGATCAGAGAAAGCGATGGAAAAATTGATGTGTTCGATGATCCCTTGATTCAGGCAAATAAGTTACAGGAACAGTTAATGAAATGGTTTAATGATCATGCCGACTTATCAAAATTTCCTGCCGAGAACCGCGTAGTTATTACTTCTTCTGCTCAACTTCAAATTCTAAATTCAGAAGATCCTTTAATGAAAAACCTCACGAGAACCTCTGCTTTTGGAACCGCATTAAAAAAAATAAACCAAAACCATACACGTGACTACATTAATCAGGACGATCTGCAAGCAATTGCAGATCAGCTCATGGATAATCACGCCCCGCTCATTCTCGATTTATTTTCTTCGTTTAAAAATCTGAAGCGGACAGATATCATCAAAGGTGTTCAATGTCCAAAATGTCACACTTTTTATATGAAACGTATACATCGCAGCTGGCATTGCTTTTCATGCAATCATTCATCAAAAGAGGCTCATATTCCAGCGCTTCGAGATTATTATCTTATCTTCGGGTCCAAAATCACAAATAAGCAATGCAGATTATTTCTATTGATTGACTCTGCTGACACGTGCAGAAGAATTCTCCAATCTGTATCTCTGTCTTACAGTGGAAAAAACAGAGGCCGAGTTTACCATCTGTCACACGAACTGTTAACTATTAGACTGACATGATTATTTCTTTCTGAACGCTGATTCTTTCGCCTGAACGCTGATTCTTTCGCCTGAACGCTGATTCTTTCGCCTGAACGCTGATTCTTTCGCCTGAACGCTGATT
>NZ_FOOY01000010.1 GCF_900113325.1 Sporolactobacillus nakayamae
TATGAAGAGCTATATTCAGCATATTGATCAGTGGCTCCGGCGAAGAATTCGCCAGATCATTTGGAAACGTTGGAAGAAAGTCAAGACGAGATATAAAAGTCTCATGAAACTTAACGTTCCAAAACCAAAAGCATGGGAATGGGCGAATACACGAAAAGGCTACTGGCGCATCGCCTGTAGCCATATCTTACATCGGTCGATCACAAACAAAATACTCGAACAGGTGGGACTCAAAAATCTAGTCCATCTGTTCGAGCATGCACACTTAAGCTATTGAACCGCCGTATACGGACCCGTACGTACGGTGGTGTGAGAGGTCGGAGAAATTATCTCCTCCTACTCGATAAATCAAAACGAAAATGTGAATCACCTTTTCAATAAAAATTTGACAAAATGATGAATTCTTTTAATAGAATAGTTGTTATTAGTTGATTATAATAGGTTTAAGAAAGCGCTTACCAAAATAGATCGGAGGATCGATCATGCCATTACACTCGGAAAAAAGGCTCAATAAATTGAAGGCTCAATTAATTGAAATTGCGGGGAATGAAAATGTGGATGATACGACGAGCGGAAGGCTTGTCTATTCGTATGATGCGACTCCAAATTTTCAGGCGCTGCCGGAAATCGTGGTAGCACCGCGCACGGCTGAAGAAGTTGCCGCTATCCTAAAATTGTGTGGTGAAACGTCAACCCCAGTCTATACGCGAGGCTCTGGCACGAATCTATGTGCTGACACATGTCCGCTCAAAGGCGGCATTGTCTTACTCATGAAGCATCTGAACAAAATTCTGGAATTGGATAGGGAAAATCTTACAATTACGGTTCAGCCTGGAACGATTACAAAAGAGATAAGTGATCTTGTGGAGAAGGATGATCTGTTTTATCCGCCCGATCCAAGCTCGATGAAAATTTCAACCATTGGAGGCAATCTGGCGGAAAATTCGGGAGGGTTACGCGGACTTAAGTACGGTGTCACCAAGGATTATGTTATGGCGCTTCAAGTCGCATTACCAAATGGAGAGCTGATCCGTACCGGCGGGAAACTGACAAAAGATGTGGCAGGATACGATCTGACACACTTGTTTGTCGGGTCGGAGGGAACCCTGGGCGTGATCACTGAAGCAACACTGAAGTTAATTCCAAAGCCGGAATCCCAAAAGACGATCCTCGCGCTCTATCAGGATATTGAAGCTGCCGGACGGTCGGTTTCGGCGATCATCGCCCATAAAATGATTCCGGTTACTTTGGAATTCCTTGATCAAGATACAATCAAGGCGGTGGAAGATTTTGCGCATATTGGCTTACCGACCAACGTTAAGGCGATCTTACTGATTGTGCAAGATGGTCCAAAAGAAATTGTTGACCGTGATATTCATAAAATTGCAGAAATCTGTCGCGGGGAACAGGCGGTAGACGTCCGGCTCGCGTCCTCCGCCGAAGAAGCAGAAGAACTGGCAACGGCCCGTCGTTCGGCTTTAAGCGCGCTCGCACGGTTGAAACCGACAACCATTTTGGAAGATGCCACGGTTCCTCGTTCGGAGATTGCGGCAATGGTTCGCGCAATCGCTGAGGTCGCTCAAAAATATCAGGTGCGTATTTCGACGTTCGGGCATGCAGGCGATGGAAATTTACACCCAACATGTCTTACTGACGCGAGGGATGAAGATGAAATGAATCGAGTGGAAGAAGCGTTTGCTGAAATTTTTGAAAAAGCAATCGAACTAGGCGGCACTTTGACTGGCGAGCATGGCGTCGGCGTGACCAAAGCCCCGTATCTAGAGTGGAAACTCGGCAAAGCGGGCATGGAAGTGATGCGGGGAATCAAGCAAGCGATTGATCCAAATGGGATTATGAATCCGGGAAAAGTGTTTGCGGATAAGGCGAAACAAAGGATGGTGACGGTCAAATGATGACATCCTCAGAGAAGAAGACTATTCAAAAGGAATTTAAAGAAGAGATGGATTATGATGAACTGCTGAATTGTATGCGCTGCGGTTTCTGCCTGCCCTCATGTCCGACCTACATTGAAACCGGTCACCAGGAGAAGCATTCACCGCGAGGAAGGATCGCGCTCATGAAAGGTGTAGCCGACGGCCTCATCGAACCGGACGACGACCTCGCTCACTCACTTGATGTGTGCCTGGGGTGTCGCGCTTGCGAGCCTGTTTGTCCATCTGGCGTGCAGTATGGTCATCTGCTTGAAGACGCGCGTACTATCCTTCAACGTAATAAGAGGCAGACGGTTGGTGTGAAAATGCTTCGTAAGGGGATTTTTGACGAACTGTTTCCTCGTCAGGATCGGATGGAGAAAGTGACCGGATTGATCGGCTTCTACCAGCGCAGCGGCCTTTCAAAGGTGGCGCGAAAAGTCGGCTTTATGAATCTCTTCCCTGAGAGCATGGCAACGATGGAAAAAGTACTTCCGGAAGTTCCGAAACGGAGCGTGATGAAGCAACGTCCTCGATTTTTCGAACATGAAGGCGAGAAGAAAGCGACCGTCGCCTTATTTGCAGGCTGTCTTATGGATACGATGTTCTTTGACACCAATAATGCGACAATCAAACTGTTACGAAAAGCGGGATGCGACGTCTTGATTCCCGAGAATCAGCTTTGCTGCGGCGCGCTTCACGGACATAACGGTGAACTGGAAAAATCGAAGCAGCTTGCGAAACAAAACATTGAAGCGTTTGAAGCGGCAGAGGCAGATTACATTATTACAAATGCCGGAGGATGCAGCGCTTTTCTGATTGATTATGATCATCTGTTGAAAGATGAGCCTGAATGGTCGGAGCGTGCAAAGCATTTTGTCGGTAAATTAAAGGACATCTCTAGGATACTTGTCGAACTGGATTTCCAGAAAACACATCGATTGCAATTGCCGGATCAAATCATCACTTATCAAGACTCGTGTCATTTACGTAATGTCATGAAAACATTCAATGAACCGAGAATTCTCTTAAAGGCGATTGAAGGCGTTCATTTTGTGGAATTGGAGGGTGCCGACACATGCTGCGGTTCTGCAGGGGATTATAATATCGTTCAGCCGGAAATGGCGATGCAGATCCTTGATCATAAAATGGAAAAAGTGGCGGATACATGTGCCCAAATCATTGTGACCGCGAATCCCGGCTGCCTTTTGGAAATGAAGCTAGGCGTCGAGAGGGCTCATAAAAGCAATGAGGTGCGCGCGATGCATATCGCCGATGTATTGGTTGAAGCCTTAGTAAACGAATAAAATGGGCTCTATAAAACACAAACAGCCGATGTACACCGGCTGTTTGTGTTTTTATTTGTTTTTTCTTGCACGCTCTTCCAATTTAGAAGCAGATGACTGCGGGTCATCTTTCGCGCGTCCGGCAGGCGTGACGCTGCTTGCAGTCGCGCCCTTATTTGATCGGTATTCCTTTTTCCTCGCTTCAGACATTATCGCATTCCCCCTGAATATTAGTATGCGATAACGTCTTGTTTCCCATACAGGATTATAATAACTTACTCATATTAATGTCCGTTGTCTGGTAGCCTAATTTCTGATAAACATGATAAGCGCGTTCGTTAGTCGCAAACACATGCAGACTGATCTTGACGATTCCGAGCGCGCGGCAATACGCGAAAAGTGTTTGCATCGCCATTTGCCCGATTCCATGATTACGATAAGCTTCAAAAATTTCAAAGTCATAGATGAAAGCTTCTTTTCGTTCCGGGGACACATACAACCAGAAGATACCGACCTTTGTACCCGAGGCGTCTACTAATGAAAGAAACTTATGGTTTGGTGTCGCATAGCCTTGGGGCAGCAAGCGGCTTATCTCGGCGCGCGCGTTCATTAATGCGCGATCCGCGGGCCACGTGCCGTTCTTTTGTTTTTCTTTCGCATATTCATTCGTTGAATAGTCTAGATAAGGCGCAAAATCAATCTCCGGCATATCGGTTATCAAAATACTCATTGTAGAACCTCCAATCATTCAATTGGAAAAAGTGCCGCGCACATCCCGTACCAACATTAGGAAGTGCTCCGGGTTTTTCTTGATGGAGCGCATAAGCCCCTGCGCGGTTCGCCATGCTTTCTCATACATTTCTGCAGTGATGATTCCATTATCCAACGCTTCCGTTAATTCATCTTCATCCACGAGATAGAGTCGATGGTTGGGGAAGAGGATAAGATCAAGATAAAGGTCGTCAAACCATGGCGTGCCGAGCTCATCATGCCCGACTTGATGAATGACATCAAAATAACATTGTACGAGTCGGCCGTTTGCGTTAAACATCGCTGTCAGGACAAATTGCGGTGTATGTGCAGGGAAAAGCTGCAGCCACGTATAGTTCTGATCGACTGTTTTTGTACGCACCCCACCGTAAACAACAGACAACGGCGCTTTGATTTCGTTAAATTGAATCAGAACAGCCTCACCATGAAAAGAAGGCCACATAAACTGTTTTTTGCGTATGCGACTTGAGATGATTCGTCGCCAGCCGCGCCTGTCCGCATATTTTCGTTTCATTTTCGACAGTTTCACAACATCACCTTCTGTCCTATCTGTTATTGTAACGTAATACACCAAAAAATGGAGATTCTGAGTTGATTTTATCCGATGACACCTACTTGTTTCTCCTAATACCAAACTATGTATAGTTCTGACTTTTGAAAACTTATCCAAATCATTTTCGGTTGAATTTATCGGTATTCATGTTATTTTCTGCTTTTTCATGCGATAGAATGCACTCATGAAAAAAGAAACACAGGACGACTTTTCTGAAGCATGTCAGAAAAATCGTCCTGCTCTATTAAGCGGATCTAAGTTTAATCATTTGATGTAAGAACTTGTGGTCAATCAATGACCGGCAGCATTTTTGTTTCTTTTTTCATTTCCGAATGGCAAAGCGGACATTTTGGTGTCTCCTCGAAGGAGAACGCATCGCGCATCCACCCCGAGCATGAGTCGTTCGTACATTTCCAGATTGCTGTTTCTGCTTCAGGAACCGGTTCTTGCGGGCCTCGATTAAATCCCATTGATTAAAAATCCCCTTTCCTGTTAATCTTACTATTATATGATTTTTTCTGAAATTTATCAAATTTTATGCTCGAATGGCGCAACTGAGTATTACTCCGAAATCCCCGTCTGTTTAATTGTTACGTCGACTTTGCAGTGGAAACGGGCATTTGCGTAGCGTTCCGGCCATGACTTTCCATCGAAATTGCGTGTGTAGCTGCGCACATGCTGCCCCAATTGAAGCGGATCGATTCCCTTCCTTTGAAAACGGCGAACGAGTTGAGCCGACTGTTTGGCCATATGCCTGTTTAACTTTTTCTCCATGACCGGACTGCTTGCTTTGCTGAGACTTTTCGGATAAGCCTGTCTCACTTGCGCGCTGACGTTCACCGATGCGTAGATGTCGGGCGCAGCGCTGTTTCCGTTTTTAACTTTATAGTTCACATCAGTATGAACGTTTTTAAAAGCAATGTGTTTGTTCGGGGCAAATTCATAGTCATAGACGCCTTGGTTAAATTTTTGAAAGAGCATTTTAAACGTGAACACTCTATTCTCGCTAAGGCGCATAACATATTTGTCATTCTTAAATAAAGCGAGTCCGTGCATGGCAATATGGTCACCTTGCTTACGAATTATAGGAAGAAACGGGTCCATATAGTCGCCATAATAGGCGTACATGAAGGACTCCATTGTACTTTCCGGATAATTTTGCTCCGTGTTTTGCTCAATCATATCTTGAATATAACGGGCAACCGGAATTTGTGTTTGATAGTCCGCAGACGTCAGTAATTTCCGGCAGCTGCCTTCTACAACCGCAAAATTCATATCGCGTGGTGAGTCAGGATCGCGATTTCTTAAATCAATTTGTTTGTACAAACCTTTTTTTGCCATGGCCGTGTTAAACAGCATAAGCCGTATTTTGCCAACGCGAATGGGCATTTGTCCGGATTGTTGAAAACGGTCGACAAGCGATTTGCCGTCGTAGGTCACTCCGCTAAGATGACGCAGCATCGATGCGGTCGTCGGCAGGCCGGCGCCGGCGCTTCCAGGGTTTGGATTTTCAACATAGTTCGGCATGGTAATGGTTCCCATCACTTTCTCATTCCCAAGATAGTCAACCCCCTCTGCTTCAACAAGCAGAACATCGTCGATGATGCTGGTTGGCAAACACCCGGACAGAAAGAGTATAGCAATCAAGGGCGCGATAAGGACTGCCTTTTGTTTCATGACGCAGCGCTCCTTCCACGTTTTTTCTTAATCCACTGACAAAACAAGAGGATTGGAAGATAGATATAGATAATCAGCACACCGTACGTTGCATACACATCGTTTAATCGCTTTACTTGGAGTCCGCTATGGATCATCGTTGTCCCTGCAATCATCAAAGCGAGAATAACGATCAGCGAATATTTCATTTTAATCTTTGGTACTGTGAATTTTACAGCTCGAGCGATAATCCAACTGCATAAGCAGACTTTAGGGATGGTGGCCCACAGCAAAAGAACAATCGCAATGATATCGATGTGTTCAACAAGAGGAAAGCGGACACTTTTCCAATAAGCGACCGTCGGCCAAATGGTGTTCTGCAGCTCGCCTTGACTGAAATAAGCAATCGCAAGAATGAGCGTTGTTGTATAAAAATAAACGGTTGTCAGTGCACTGCGAAACGCCCATTTACGTGCTTCGCGCGGATTACTGATAAACGGATAGACATAAAGCAGCAATTCAAACCCCAAATACACATGCGTGAGTTCATAACAAGACTTCAGCAGTGCTGCCGGCGAGTGGTCAACAAGGGGCAGCAAATTTTCGAACTGAGCATGAGGGACAATAAAGAGAGTCAGGATACTCAGCGGCACCAAATAGATGAAGCTGAGCAGACAGACGCCGGCGATCGTTCGCATGCCACCGCTGACAATATACCAGGCAATGAGACAAAAGATAAGCGAAAACAGAAACATTGACATTTGCGGAAACACCCATACATGTACAATTTCAATGTAACTACGTAAACTCATAATGGCGAAGAGGAGCACATGCGTAACGGTGAAGAGATTCAGTATGGTTCCGATACGTCTTCCGAAAATACGGGTATGGATCGAAAAAAGGTCGGGCATACCGAATTGACGTTCATTCTCCAGAAGGCGCAGAACAACCCAAAGAATGCCAAGACTAAGAGCACCGCTGATGAGCGATGCGAGCCATGCGTCTTGCTGGCTATACTTGGTTATGATTTGCTGGAACGAGAGATAACCGATTCCAATCTGCATGACCTGTGGAATAAAAAAGGCAGAAACAGGACCAACTTGATGTGCAGGTTTTATCTTATCATTCATAGAGCGTCAGACCCTCCATTTAGAGAAAGGTAATTATTCATCAATATCCGGCTTCGCTTTGCCTTTCTTCTGCATTGTGCGATGCAGATTCACACGGTTTTTATCAGCGGTGCGCAGAAATAGCGGACGTTGTCCTTGCATGTTGCTTGGCAAACGGATGAAACTGTCCTTCAAGTCTGTAACGCGCATTGGGTAGATGGGTTCAATAAACGGTCGGCCAAGCGAGGTCAGTTTTAACAAGTGGCAGACGAAAAACATAAAGCAAAGGCCGACACCGATCAAACCGAACATCTGCGCAGCCAAAATAAATGGAAAGCGCATGAGACGAATCGTTGTTGCCATCCGATAGTTCGGTGTGATAAAGGCAGCCAGTGCCGACATCGCGATAATAATTAGCAGAATATTACTTGTTACACCGGCTTGAACGGAAGCGGTACCGATGACAATACCGCCTACGATACCGATGGTCTGGCCAACCTTTGTCGGCAGGCGCACGCCTGCCTCGCGAAGCAGCTCAATCATGACTTCAAGCAGCAGCACTTCAATGATCGGATCGTAAGGAACGGAACTGCGCGAAACGATCAATGTTGCCAGCAAATCTTTGGGTACTAATTGATAGTGGTAGGTCAGTGCCGCAACGTACAGCGATGAAGAAATGACGGAAAAGGCAACGGCAAACAAGCGCAGCAGCCGATATAAGGATGCGACCGGCCACGTCAAGGAATAGTCATCGATGGTTGCAAAAAACTCAACAACTGTGCTTGGAAGAATCAGCGCACTCGGAGACCCATCCACGAGCACGGCAATTTTTCCCTCGTAAAGGGCACCGCTGACACGATCGGGACGTTCAGTATCGAAAAATTGAGGAAAAAAAGACTGACTATTGTCGCCAATCATTAAAGCAAGCATGTTGGCATTGATTACGCTGACCGTTTCCAAATCGGTGATTCTTTGCCTAGTCGTATTCAGATTAGCCTTATTCGCGAGTCCTTCAATATAGAGAATGGAGATTCGCGTTCGCGACAGTTTGCCAATGCGCTGTTCCTCAACTTTAAATTGGGGAATCGGAATGCGCGATCGTACCAGGTTGATATTAGTTTCCAGCGATTCTACAAAGCTGTCGTGCGCACCGACAATGCTGGTTTCGACTTCCGTATCTGCGACTTGTCGCGCTTGTTTTTTTGGGCAGGGAATAAGATAGACGTGTTGCGAACGCTTCGACGGCTGAATCATGAAATAACCGTCAAGCAGACTTGTCTGAATGACGGATAAATCCCTTGTCTCGATTAATTTATCAATGGGAACGACCTGAGCAATGTCTTTCATACACTGCACGCGTTCGGAATAAAGCGCCGGCAACAAGTCTCTGTGGATGTACTCTAAATCCACCACTGTGTTAATGTATGAAATCCAACAGGTAAGCGTTTTGCTTTTATGACAGAAATGATTGAAATCAGGATTGGTTTCGAGCTGAACCAGTAGATCAGCTATGCTTTTTGAGGGCTGTGCCGGACCTTGGTCATTCTTTTTTTTACTGTTTTTCCAAAACACGAATAACCCCTCGTTTCATGTTAATTTGCATCCCGTTCCATTTTCTCTGCTTTTTTGCGTTCATCATACGGCTGATCTAATAAAAGGACCACAAAAGGCATGATGCAAGGAAAGCAGATCAACAGATAAATCAAGATCATCTCACCCATCGAAATACGAAAACCGACAAAAAGTAAGAAAATGAAAAGCAGACCAAAGTAGGACGTATAGAGCAGCGTATACATAAGAACCTTCCTTTGTCGTTCGTCATTCACATTTAGTATTAGTTTTCCCGAGAATGATCGTATTATTCCAATCTTTCAAGAGGATGGGTTGTGCCTTTCTCAAAAACTGTCGTTTTCTTTTTTAAAAGAGCTGTGTTAAAGTATGGATTGGAGTACTGCATACTTGATGATTAGTGGAAGGAAATTGATATGAAATCGGCATGGAAAGTAATTCGGGAACAATTCAAAAGCCTGTACCTAATCAGGCGCTTGTCCCTTTATGAGCTGAAAAGCGAGAATACGAACAATTATCTGGGCATGGCATGGGTAGTCATTAATCCGTTGATTCAGATCGCAATTTATTGGCTGGTTTTTGGTAAAATTCTAGGCAGAAGCAATGACATTCCGGTTGATAACGGCGTCGAGGTACCTTACATAACTTGGTTAATCTCGGGAATTATTGTTTGGTTTTTTGTGCAGCCGTCAATTATTCAGGGATCGAAATCGATTTACTCACGCATTCGCTTTATTGCAAAAATGAATTTTCCAATGAGCGCGATCCCAAGCTATGTGATTCTTGAAAAATTTTATCAGCATTTAATGATTACAGGAATTGTTATTGTGATTCTGCAATTCACAGAGTTCAAAATCAGTATCTATATGATTCAGCTTCCTTATTTTATGTTTGCTGCGCTGGCATTTCTGTTTTCCGTATCACTGATCACGTCCACATTCTCAACGATCGTTCGCGATGTGCATCAAGTCCTGATTTCGCTTATGCGCATGATGTTTTATCTGACTCCTTTCTTATGGGAACCTGCGCGTCTTGCAGATGCGGGCTTGCCGGATTTTGTCCAGAAAATTTTATTGCTCAATCCCATGTATTATCTAGTACAAGGCTACCGTTCGACACTGCTCGGAGCATCCTGGTACGGGATTGATCACATTGGCTATACGCTGTACTTTTGGGGCTTTGTTCTCGTTATGCTCCTATTTGGTTCGTTTGTGCATCTGAAGTTCAGAGATCATTTCGTAGATTATTTGTAAGGAGATCTCCATTTATGGAAAAGTCTGTAATAGTAAAAAATGTTTCAAAAAAATATAAAATGTACGCAAAAAATTCTGAAAAAATTTTGGATTTGATTTCGCCAAAAGGCTATGGAAAATCCTTTTACGCGCTGAATGATATTAGTTTTGAGGCGAATAAAGGCGACGTCATCGGCATCATCGGTGTGAACGGCTCAGGAAAATCGACGCTGTCCAACATCATTGCCGGAATTATTCCGCCAACATCAGGAACGGTCGAAATTCATGGCGAAGCGGCACTGATCGCGATTCAATCGGGATTGAAGAAAGAGCTGACCGGGAGAGAGAACATTGAATTGAAATGTTTAATGCTCGGATTCGATAAAAAGCAGATTGTAGAATTAACACCGTTGATTATTGAATTTGCCGATATTGGTGATTTTATTGATCAGCCGGTGAAGACCTATTCGAGCGGTATGCGCTCTCGTCTTGGATTCGCCATCTCTATTCATATCGATCCGGATATTTTGGTGATTGATGAAGCGCTATCGGTTGGCGACCAAACGTTTGCCGATAAATGTTTGGAAAAAATGAATGAATTTAAGGAAAAGGGCAAGACGATTTTCTTTATCAGCCATTCCATCAGTCAGATGAAGAAGTTTTGTGAGAAAGCGCTCTGGATTCAATATGGGCATGTCGAACACTATGGTTCAATGGCAGAGGTTATGCCGCAGTACGAAAAATTTATTAAAGCATACAAGAAGATGACAAAGGAAGAGAAAAAGGCTTTTCAGAAAAAAATACGAAAAAGCCGAATGAGCAAAGCATAAGCGCGCTGAGCGCTTTTTTTTTCGCACAAAAAAAATCCGCAATTTAATGCGGATCGTAATTAAAAAGTGAATTGGGGTTAGGGTTATTAGTACTATTGCCATCTTTTCCAAAACCTAAACATTATTTGTAAAAAAAGATTGTTGACGATACCTTAGTCGCATATATTCTCAATAACGAACTATTGAAAACGCTTTTATTGTATAATAGTGTTTAAAAACATGGCGTGTGCGCATAATGATTCTTAGTTGAATCGTTTCGTGTAGTTACTTTTGGAAGAATATGAGCGTGGTTACGTTTTATAAGCCGCGGGAAGGGGGAAGGGATTGCTGGTCAAGGAAAATTATGTAACCGTTTACTTGAACGTGATCCTGTTCATTCATGAAGCATGTTAACTTATTGAGAAGAGCCGTCGAGAACCGGAAAAAATATCTGATTCAGGCATTAAGACAAAATGTTGAGATGAAGGAGTCTGATCAATTGGATGAATGGACACTCTCCGAACTCGAAAATGAATGGAAGATCTATCAGAAAAGACGCAATGAAGATATTGGCTGAAAAAACAATAAGGGCAGGTATGTGGGCTTATTTTTGATAAAATAGATTAGAAGTCCGCTCAATGCGGATGGTGATGCGGAGGTGAAGATCGGATGAACGACTATCTAACGTTCTCTGACTTTTATGGAAATAAAGTAACGCTTGCGCTTTCGTCAACTCCCTTTTCGGAGAACCCAAAGCATGTTTGGGTCCTTTGCAAATTCCACCGTCAATGGCTGCTTACGATGCATTCAAGACGCGGCCTTGAATTTCCCGGTGGAAAAGTGGAGCCCGGCGAACAGCCGACAGAAGCGGCCAGAAGAGAAGTATTTGAAGAAACAGGCGCCCATGTTGACCGGTTATATTTTATAGGTCAATACCAAGTCGATGGCCAAAACGAGCAAATGGTAAAGAATATTTACTTTGCCAGCGTTGACCAAGTAACCTTGAAACAGGATTATATGGAGACAGATGGCCCAAGGTTTATCAGTTATATTCCTGAGTCAATTAAAGAGCGGAAGCAGTATAGCTTCTTGATGAAGGATCAAGTGCTCGCTTTATCAATGAAAGCCATTCGGCAAAGAAAATGGACGCCGGTGACCGAATTACAAGTCTGA
Organism: Sporolactobacillus nakayamae; assembly: GCF_900113325.1. Lineage (GTDB taxonomy): Bacteria > Bacillota > Bacilli > Bacillales > Sporolactobacillaceae > Sporolactobacillus > Sporolactobacillus nakayamae. Next base: position 12,090 of record NZ_FOOY01000010.1, read on the forward strand.
ATTAAAAAAGACATTCCTCAAACAATTTGAAGGATGTCTTTTTTATACAACTAAAGACTTGAAATCGCAAGCAGTTGAAATGGTGATCAAGAATAGATCGGTCCGGCGCTGCGAATCTGTTCCGGAACATCCGAAAATTTCTTGAAATTCACTTGGAACTGCTGAGCGAGCTGTTTGGCAGCTTGAGTATATGCTGAATGATCCGACCACGTTTCCCAAGGCATCAGCACATGATCGGGAACACCTGGACATGATCGCGGAATATGCAAACCGAAAATGGGATCTTTATAGATGTCTTGATCACTTAGTTTGCTATTTAAGGCGGCGTCAATTATCTGTCTTGTGTACGAAAGATCAATACGTTTGCCAATCCCATGCGGACCGCCGCTCCAACCGGTATTTACAAGGTAAACGGTTACATTATTTTGCTTGATTAACGTTCCAAGGAGTTCGGCATACTTTATTGCCGGAAGCGGCATGAATGGAGCGCCGAAACAGGTTGAGAAGGTCGTTTCGGGATCAACAACGCCGCGTTCTGTACCGGCTAATTTACTCGTATAGCCTGAAAGAAATTGGTACATCGCTTGCTCCGGAGAAAGTATGCTGATTGGCGGAAGTACACCAAAAGCATCTGCTGTCAGAAAAATAATTGTGCTCGGATGGCCGCCAATACTTGGAAGCAAGGCATTGGCAACAGTATTCAGCGAATACGCGGCACGTGTGTTTTCTGTCAAGTCAGCATTATCATAGTCAGGTTTGCGATTTTCCTGGGAGATGACAACATTCTCAAGAATGGTGCCGAATTGAATACTGTCATAGATTTGTGGTTCTTTTTCACGCGACAATCGGATGGCTTTGGCATAGCATCCGCCTTCAATATTGAACACACCATCTGTCGACCATCCATGCTCATCGTCGCCAATTAACGATCGATCCGGTGAATTGGAGAGAGTTGTCTTTCCTGTTCCTGACAATCCGAAAAATAAAGCGACACGTCCGTCTGATCCTTGATTTGCTGAACAATGCATCGACATGATCCCTTTTTGAGGCAATAAATAATTAATAACAGTGAAAATGGATTTTTTAATTTCTCCTCCGTACTCAGTGCCGCCGATTAAAATGATCCTGTACTTCATGGATATGATGATAAACGCTTCGGAGCGTGTGCCGTCAACAAGTGGATCTGCTTTGAATCCTGGAGCGGCAAGGACAGTGAACGCAGCGTGATGATGTTCCAACTCCGAGTTGGTCGGCTCAATAAACAGCTGCCGGCAGAACAGGTTCTGCCAAGCATATTCATTAACAATCTGAATGGCGAGGCGATGCTCCGGGTCTGCACCTGCGAAGCCGCGAAACACATATTTGTCTTTTTGCCCTGTTAGGTAATGAACAATTTTCTGATAAACGCCAAGGAAAACGCTTTCGTTCATCTGCTGATTCCTGTTCCAGTCAACCAATTCGCTTGTCACTTCATCCTTAACGAAAAATCTGTCTTTAGGCGATCTCCCTGTATATTTTCCAGTTGTAACAGCAAGAGCTCCGTTATTAGTTAAAACGCCTTCATTTTTCTTCAGTGCATGTTCAATAAGTTCAGGAACGGATAAATTAATGAACGAGTTTCCGGTATGCAGCAATTCAGAGATGGGTGTTTCAAGAGACGCATGGTACATGGAATCATTCCTTTCTGTGTACGTTAAGAATCTTTAAACTTCAGAGGAGTATAGAAGCAGCTAAAACTTCGCATTCGCCAGAGGGCTTGACGAAGCCAAGTTGTCTAATTAGAAAAAATTCATTTACTATTTATAGTATAACGCATTAGGAATAATATTACCTACTAATAGAGGGCGTTCAAAAAGTCCGGGAAAAAGGCAATGTGGATCTTCTGCTAACAGCATGCACGTCCTGTGCAAAACGCAGAAGTCACCGCATCCTGCGGAAGTTCTGCGTCAGCTTGTTTCTCCGCTCCTCACGTATCAACAGGGGAACTTCAACTAATACCGTGCACGTCCTTGTGCACAACGTTGAAGTCATCACGTCCTGTGAAAGTACGCGCGGGTAGCTCGAAACTGCGCTTCCTTGATCTTCGACGCTCAGGACGAGCTAGTGTCAGGCATGCCACAGGACGTGGCGATTTGCCTGACCTCGGCTCTTTTTGTCCTCCTTTTTGAACAGACTATAATAGATTAACAGTAGGGTGTTCACTATGCAATGGATACTGAAATCAGAATTTCTGGGAATCTTAGTTTTTTCAATCTATACTATTCTGCAATGTTTGCCTGTGACAGTCGCGAGGAATTCGTTGACAGTTTTAATCCCCTGCGTTATGATGGGATTTACATACGGCTGCTCTTATTCCGAGTAGGCAGAGGGACAGGCCCGATGAAGCCCGGCAACCGGCCGAATAACGGCACGGTGCTAACCTGCAGAGAAAAGAGATTGTTTCGTCTTTCTTCTGATAATAAGAGGCGCGCGATAAGAATCGGCCTATCCTTAATTGGAGTGGGCTTTTTTCATGCCTTGAAAACAAAAGCAGAGGGATCGAGTACCGTTGACACCATTTTGTATATAATGTTTGAAAGGCAGGGTGAAGAAAAATGACGAAGAAGTATTCAAGACGCTTGTTCACTTCCGAATCGGTAACTGAAGGCCATCCGGATAAGATTTGCGACCAGATTTCAGATGCAATTCTTGATGAACTCCTTAAGGGGGATCCAAATGCAAGGGTTGCTTGTGAAACAGTGGTTAATACTGGACTTGTCCTTGTAACAGGTGAAATTTCGACTTCCACCTATGTGGATATACCGAAAGTAGTTCGCCGTACGATTCAGGAGATTGGCTATAACAATGCGAAATACGGCTTTGATGCCTCTAACTGTGCAATTTTAACGTCTATTGAAGAACAATCGGCAGACATTGCACAGGGCGTTGACAAGGCGCTTGAGGCGCGTGAGGGCACAATGTCTGATGATGAGATTGAAGCAATTGGTGCCGGAGATCAAGGATTGATGTTTGGTTTCGCAGTCAATGAAACACCGGAGCTGATGCCGCTCCCTGTTTCACTCGCGCATAAGCTTGCAAAAAGGCTGGCTGACGTTCGCAAAAACAAGACGATCGGTTATCTCCGTCCCGATGGAAAGACTCAGGTAACGGTTGAATACGACGAACAAGGTCATCCGGAACGCATTGACACAATTGTCATTTCCACACAGCATGATCCGGAAGCGACCGAAGAACAAATCAAGAAAGATATTCATGAGTTTGTAATTCGGCCGACAGTTCCGTCGAACTTAATTGATGAAAAAACCAAATTTTTCATCAACCCTACCGGGCGCTTTGTTATTGGCGGACCGCAAGGAGATGCCGGTCTGACCGGAAGAAAGATTATCGTTGATACCTACGGCGGATACGCGCGTCATGGCGGCGGCGCTTTTTCAGGAAAAGACGCGACGAAAGTTGACCGCTCGGCTTCTTATGCAGCACGATATGTCGCGAAGAATATTGTCGCAGCGGGATTGGCTGAAAAGTGTGAAATTCAATTAGCCTACGCCATCGGTGTCGCTGAACCGGTATCCATTTCCGTGGATACCTTTGGCACCGGGAAAGCAACTGAGGAACAGCTTGTTCAGTTGATTCGCCATAATTTTGATCTTCGGCCGGCAGGTATTATTGAAATGCTTGATTTACGCAGGCCGATCTATCGACAGACGGCGGCTTACGGACATTTTGGCCGAACCGATATCGAACTCCCATGGGAGAAGACCGATAAAGTGGATTTATTGAAACAGCAAATACACTCTGAGTCTGAAACCCATTAACTTCTTGCGCGAAAAATCGCTTTCCATGCCTTCGGGTGTGGATAAGCGATTTTTTTCACACTGATAGGAAAGTATAAAAAATAAATGATTCAAGGAAACGAGTGTAAATGTCGGGCAATAAGGAACCTTTCGCTAAGCACGCATACGTCCTATATGCAACGCGAAAGCCATCACATCCTGTGAAAGTACGTCCTGCGGCTCACCACCGAACACCAGGCCGTCCATGGTCGTCGCGACGGCGACCGCGCCAGAAGGCTTGGCGAAGCCAAGTTTTCTAACACTGGTAAGAAAGTTTATGATTTTTGCCCCGTATTTAAACTAATAAACCAGTGTCTTGGCCGAGAATCAAAGCGGAGGTGGGAGACGCCTGCGGGAGCGCAGGCCAAAGGAGACCCCGCAGATTACAGCCTGTCTGAGGAGGCTCCTGGACTGCCCGCGGCAAGCGAGCAACCGAAGCGCCGATTCAGTACCGAAAAGACACGAACCCATGACACATGGCTAGTGATAAAGGACCGGCGCTCTTTGCCCGGTTTTTCCAACACTGGTAAGAAAGTATAGCGTTTTGCCTTGCCGGTACGACGATAAAGTCACAAGATTCGGTTGGGCGATCAGGTTAGCGCCCAATCTGAGAAATAAACGGAAAAATTCCGCTTATTTTGAAAATGAACGAAAAAATAGCTTAAATAGACGGAAAAATTCCGCTTATCGCATCGAAAAACGTGAAAATGGAGGGTTTTTCTGTGCATAAGCGGAAAAATTACCCTTATGTGCCTGTGAAACAAGCGCCATGATGCAAATAAGCGGAAAATCTCCGCTTATTTTACTCCGGCCGCGTTACTTAATTAAGGATAAAAATGATTTGTGAAATAGAAATGTCTGTTCACGCACAAGGTTGATGATTCAAAACGGTATTTGGAGCAAAGGAACGTTCGTATGTAAGGAACCTTCGCTAATGACGCATGTCCTGCAAGAAACGCGAAAGCCACCGCATCAGGCGGAAGTAAAAACCGGGCGCTCTTTGCCCGGTTTTTCTTATAGATAAGTTCGCATAAGCAGACTGATCGTTTGCTATAATAGGTGATAGTGAGATGTTCGCTCTCGGATATTCTGGGCGGATTTAACTGGAGGCGTGTTGATGACGGTACCATCGAGACCGATTAAACTTATGGCGCAAATATACAGGAAAGTGCTTCCTGATGTGCATCATAATCTAGAAAAATGGAAGGATAAGGCGCTTGCGATTCCTGATGCCGAGTTGCGCAAGCAGGCGCTTGCGAGCATTGAATCAAAGACATTTCATTGCGAGGGCGGTTCCATTTACAGCCTTTTAGCCGAAGGACATAGGAAGGAAATTATTGCGTTCATTGTTGCCTATCAAACAATTAGTGATTATCTGGACAACCTGTGCGATCGAAGCATATCTCTTGATCCGGAAGATTTTCGCTGTTTGCATCAGTCGATGCTGCATGCGCTGACCCCGGGAGCAGCACCGGAGGATTACTATCGCTACCGAGGCGTTTGCAATGATGGAGGCTATCTGCAAGCGCTCGTAGATACATGTCAGCAAACGCTGAACGGTTTGCCGGCATTCCCAGTCATTCAACCTGCGCTCCTTGAGCTGGCAGGATTCTACTGTGATCTGCAGGTGCATAAGCATGTGAAAAAAGACCAGCGTGTGCCGAGACTCATCGCTTTTTTCAAAAAAAATAAAGCTCACCTCCCTGAGATGAGCTGGTATGAGTTCGCTGCTTGTTCCGGTTCGACACTAGGAATCTTTTGCATCGTCTCCTATGCTGCTTCGCGCGGCTCTGAGATGGCGCAGCTTGTCGATCGAATTAAGGACAGCTACTTTCCCTGGGTGCAGGGGCTGCACATTATGATGGACTATTTTGTTGACCAAGAAGAGGACCGCATTGAAGGAGATCTGAATTTCTGCTCCTACTATAGCAGCGATGAAGAAATGATTCATCGCTTTAAGCATTTTATCGAAGAGGCGGATAAGGCAATTGAAAATATGCCGGATAAAAACTTCCATAAGATGATTAATCGCGGCTTGCTTGGGATCTATCTTGCTGACCGAAAAGTAGCCAAACAGCGCAACGTTCGTGTGCTGGCGCGACGATTGATGTGCCGATCAGGAGGCAGCGCCTTGTTTTTCTTTGTCAACGGCTGGCTCTATCGCAGAATCAGGCAGAGCATTTAAGTGCGCGTTGTCGGATGAATGGTTGTTTCGGCATATTTTCCTTGCCAACTGTTGCGCCTTGTTAATTCATCGTCAATCGCATCCAGCACTTCCCATTTATTCAAGCTCCACATCGGACCAATCATCAGGTCCGCGGGGCCATCACCTGTTAGTCGGTGAATGATCATTTCAGAGGGCAAAATTTCGAGTTGGTCGCAAACAAGATTTACATAGGTTTTAAAATCAAGAAATTGTAACATGCCTTTCTCGTACTGCTTCACCATCGCTGTTTTTTTCAACAGATGGAGCAAATGTATTTTAATGCCTTGAACGTCAAGCTTGGCAACTGCTTTCGCTGTTTCAAGCATCATTTCCGGGGTTTCGAGCGGCAATCCGTCGATAATATGAACGCATACCGGAATAGCGTGCTTGCGAAGTTTCTCAACACCTTCAATAAAACAGTCATAATCATGTGCACGGTTAATGAGGCGGCCAGTCTCGTCATGCACGGTTTGCAGACCAAGCTCAAGCCATAGGAATGTACGCTTGTTTAATTCGGCAAGATAGTCGACGACGTCATCCGGCAAGCAGTCCGGGCGTGTAGCAATCGAAAGCCCGACAACGCCTTCTTGTTCCAAAATTACTTCATAACTCTCGCGGAGAACATCAACCGGGGCGTATGTATTTGTAAACGCTTGAAAATAGCCGATATATTTATCAGCGTGCGGCCACTTCGTTTTCATTTGTTGCTTGATTGTATTGAATTGAGTAATTAAATCATCCCTGCGGTTGCCCGCGAAGTCACCTGATCCTTTTTGACTGCAGAAGGTACACCCGCCCCAGGCGACCTTGCCGTCGCGGTTCGGACAGTCGAATCCACCGTCCAGGGGTACTTTGAAGACCTTACTTCCGAATTCATGCCTCAAATAGGTATTCCATGTATAATATCGTTTGTCCGGGCCGTAATGCGCCGGCCTTTTTTGTTCCGTCATTTCGCTTGCTCCTTTCAATTACCTATGGCACATTCTAGCAAACATTAGACTAAACGTGAACTACATGGAGCATTTGATTCCAAACAAAACGGTTGTAGCCAAAGTTACATTGGATGAGCAACTTCTGCTTTTTATTGGGATAGATATGTATGTTAAGTCCTTTTAAGATCATCGGTCCACCTCTTTTCACAGCCTAATTATAGCGCGTATGTTCGTAGCTTGGCTATTATTGGAATCAGGCTGGTCTTCTTTATAAAGCGGCGTACGCTGCACGTTCGGCGTTGAAATCGGCAGCTTGTCCGATCTATTAATTTGTTCCAAATGAGTATTGCTTGATTCGTCTTGTGATGAATCATGATTATGCAGGTATGAAGTGCCTTTTTTCGCCCATCTTTGTTTTTTTCTAATCGGAAAATCTACTTTTTTGTCGGAGCGAGTTGACATCTCATGTTTATATCAATAAAATGGAAACACAACCTTAATAATGAACGACAATGAAGGAGAAAAGTAGCTTATGATCCGCTTTCAGAGAGTCGGCGTTTGGTGAGAGCCGGTACGGATACAGAGTGAACTCGCTCCGGAGTCGCGAGTGCTGCCCTTAACTGGGAGCCTCGCCGCAACCCGCGTTATGGGTTCAACAAGCGAGCGAACGGAAAAATCCGAACGCTAATTTGGGTGGTACCGCGGGAATTTGACTTAGTAATCAACCTCTCGTCCCTAACAACAAGTTAAGGGCGGGAGGTTTTTATATTTTTTGACTAGTAAGCCCGCTTTAAAAAAAGGAGGAACTCGCCATGGCAATGGCTTTTGATCATCAGAAAATTGAAGCAAAATGGCAGAAATACTGGGATGATCATCAAACATTCAAGACCGATGATGATTCTGATAAACCTAAATATTATGTGCTGGACATGTTTCCGTACCCATCAGGTAAAGGGCTGCATGTCGGCCATCCGGAAGGGTATACCGCGACTGACATCATGGCGCGAATGAAACGAATGCAGGGCTTTGAAGTCCTGCATCCGATGGGCTGGGATGCGTTCGGCCTTCCTGCGGAACAGTACGCGCTGGATACCGGACATGATCCTGCTGACTTTACACAGCAAAACATCGCAACATTCAAGAGACAGATTAAATCGCTCGGTTTCTCGTACGATTGGAATCGTGAAATTAACACAACGGATCCTGGATACTACAAATGGACGCAATGGATATTCCTTCAGCTCTACAAAAAGGGCCTTGCCTACATTGCTGAAGTGCCGGTTAACTGGTGTCCCGCTCTTGGAACGGTTCTAGCGAATGAAGAAGTCATCGATGGAAAAAGTGAACGCGGCGGCCATCCGGTTGTCCGTAAGCCGATGCGCCAGTGGATGCTGAAGATTACCGCATACGCCGACCGCCTGATTGATGACCTTGACGAGGTGGATTGGCCGGAAAGTGTTAAAGAAATGCAGCGTCACTGGATCGGACGTTCAGAAGGTGCCGAGGTTCAATTCAAAATTGACGGGCACGAGGGAGAAAGCGTCACTGTTTTTACAACACGGCCGGATACACTGTTTGGTGCGACTTATATGGTGCTTGCTCCGGAACATAAACTTGTTGATGAGATTGTTACACCGGAACAGAAATCAGCAATTGATCAGTATCGCGCAGAAGTGGCAGCAAAGAGCGATCTTGAACGCACTGATCTTGCGAAAACGAAAACCGGCGCGTTCACCGGTGCTTATGCGATCAATCCGGTTAACGGTAAGAAAGTACCGATCTGGATCGCCGATTACGTCCTCATCACTTATGGTTCTGGTGCAATCATGGCGGTTCCTGGTCACGATGACCGTGACTATGAATTCGCGACGAAATTCCACCTGCCGATTATTGAAGTCGTTGCTGGCGGTGATCTGTCTAAAGAAGCCTATACCGGTGATGGAAAGCATGTGAACTCAGGGTTCCTTGACGGTCTTGGAAAGAAAGAAGCCATTACGAAAATGATTGACTGGCTGGTAGAACATAAGGTAGGCAGCCGCAAAATTACGTATCGCCTGCGTGATTGGCTGTTCAGCCGTCAGCGTTACTGGGGCGAACCGATTCCGATCATCCACATGGAGGACGGCTCACTTAAAGCAGTCGCTGATGAAGAACTGCCGCTGCGACTGCCGAAGACGGAGAACATAAAGCCGTCCGGTACGGGAGAATCCCCACTGGCAAATGATACGGACTGGATCAATATCGTTGATCCGGAAACAGGGATGAAAGGCCGCCGCGAAACCAATACAATGCCGCAATGGGCAGGGAGCAGCTGGTACTTCCTTCGTTACGTTGATCCTCATAATACAGAGCAGCTGGCGGATCCGGAGAAACTGAAACGCTGGATGTCTGTTGACCTTTATGTAGGCGGAGCGGAGCATGCTGTGCTTCATCTGCTGTACGCACGCTTTTGGCACAAGGCTCTTTATGATCTCGGTGTCGTGCCGACCAAGGAACCGTTCCAGAAGCTGGTCAATCAGGGGATGATTCTTGGTACCAACCATGAGAAAATGAGTAAGTCAAAGGGGAATGTCGTTAACCCGGATGACATTGTTGCTTCTCACGGCGCAGATACGCTCCGACTTTATGAAATGTTTATGGGACCGATTGATGCGGCAATTCCCTGGTCGGAAACCGGAATCGATGGATCACGCCGGTTCCTCGACCGCATTTGGAGACTTTTTGTTACAGCGGAGGGCAATCTTTCCGAAGCAGTTACGAAGGAAGCGGCGGCCAGTGAAGATTTTGAGAAAGTCTACCATCAGACCGTGAAGAAGGTAACTGAAGACTTTGCCATTATGCACTTTAACACAGGTATTGCTCAGATGATGACCTTCATCAATGAGGCGTATAAGCAAGAACAAATTCCGACTTATATGGCAGAAGGATTTATTCAGCTGCTCTCACCGGTTGCACCGCATATCAGTGAAGAAATCTGGTCGCTTCTCGGCCATGACGAATCGGTTGAGAGATCTACTTGGCCGACCTATGATGCAAGCAAGCTTGTAGAAGAAGAGATCGAAATCATTGTCCAGGTAAATGGCAAGATCCGTGCTCGTTTCCAAGTTGAAAAAGGAGCATCTAGAGAAGAACTTGAGAAAAAAGCCGTGAACGATGATCGCGTGAAGGAACATCTTGATGGAAAGTCCATCAAGAAAGTCATCGCTGTTCCAGATAAACTTGTCAATATTGTTGCTAAATAAATAGGAACCTTCATAAAAGCCGCTCTTAATGCGAACGCATAGGGGCGGCTTTTAGGTGCGCAGTTTACAGATTGGCTAGTAATGCTGAACCTCACTGGTGACAAAATGTGACCAATAGTGCAAGAGATCGCTAAAATGATGCTGTATGAACGGCATTATGTGGTAAAATACTAAGAGTTGTGGGCAGTTCGCCCAATTGAAGATTTAGGAGCGTTGACAGATGTCCGCATCGAAAATGATCCGAGGGACAATGATCCTGACGGTTGCTTCTTTTGTATCACGATTACTCGGAATCCTATTTATAATCCCATATAACGCTTTAACAGGAACCCAGGGCGTATTTCTCTATACGGTCGCCTATACGCCTTATGCAATTATGCTGAGCATATCCACAATGGGATTGCCGCTTGCGGTGTCAAAATTTGTTTCCAAATACAATGCGATGGGCGATTATGATTCAGGGAAGCGCCTGATGAAATCCGGATTTCTACTAATGTCGCTAACAGGGGTAATCGGGTTTCTGATCTTGTTTCTCGGTGCGCCGCATTTTGCGGCGGCTTATGGACTTCCATCAAATAAACTGCCTGATGTTGTGCTCGTTACTCGAGTCGTGAGTATTGCTATTCTCGTGGTGCCGGTGATGAGCTTGATGCGCGGCTATTTTCAAGGCTTCCAGTCAATGGGGCCAACTGCCGTTTCTCAAGTGGTGGAGCAAATTGTTCGGATCACTTTTATTTTGATCGGCGCATTCTTAGTCATGAAAGTATTTAATGGATCTCCGGTTACCGCAGCTGCGCTGGCTACATTTGCTGCTTTTGTCGGTGCGGTCGGCGGGTTTTATGTAATGCTTTATTACTGGGTGAAACGGCGCCCGTTTCTGGCAAATATGAAGCAGAAAACACAGCATCGTTATAGAATTTCGTATGCATCCATGTATAAAGAACTGGTTACCTATGCGGTGCCCTTTGTAGCGGTAGGAATTGCCATGCAGCTGTACCAGCTCATTGATCAAGTCATGGCTTTTCACTATCTTGATTATAGTGGTCAGGTAAAAGACATCATTCTTTCCGATTTGACGGGCAATGATCAAAAAATGGTAATGATTCCGGTTACTTTAGCGACGTCGCTTGCCGTCAGCGCTGTTCCGGCGATCATTAAGTCTTTTTCCACGGGAAATATCGCTGAAGTGAATCATAAAATTACTCAAGCGTTTGAATTGGTCCTTTTTCTCACCATTCCGGCTGCAATCGGCTTATCTGTTCTCGGGTATATGGTGCATGGGCTGCTTTTCGATATTAATCCGCATGATCTGCAAATTGGTGGACGTATTTTACAATGGTACGCACCGACAGCCATTTTCTTTGCGCTTTTCCAAGTGACCGCTTCAATACTTCAAGGCATCAATCACCAACGTGTGACGCTGATCAGCCTTGGAGCGGGAGTTCTAATTAAAGTTATGCTCAATCCTGCGTTTATGAAATTTTTCGGAATGGTCGGACCTGTGATCGCGACCGATATTGGTTACGCGGTATGTATCTTGATTAATTTGATTGCGATCAAACGCGCGACCGATTACCACTATTCGCTCGTTGCTCGGCAAACGGTACATATTATTGCTTACACAATTGCCATGTGTCTCGTGATCCAACTCATCTTCCTGTTATTTGGCGGCAATGTGCCAAGCGGAAGAGGGATTGCGATAATCGTGATTATTCTTAGCGTCGCTGTGGGTGCAGCAGTATATCTTATTCTCGCGCGTTGGACGGGGCTGCTTCGGCGAATTGTCGGCGGGGTTAGAGGGCGCAGAGCTGAGTGATTTCTTAAATGATAAAAAACAAAGGAAATTTGGAACGAAATCCGAATTTCCTTTGTTTTTTATACGGTTCGTACCAAAGTTTTTTTACACCGGCATAAATTTAGCCGAATCGTCTTTATCTTGGCGGAAATCCTGGGCCACCAATCGGGGGGATTGGAAAACCAAGTCGCCGTTCGATCATTCGTACGCGCCGGTCGAGGCTCTGCAACTCGCGTTGAAACTGAGCTTGCTGACGTTCAATCTGGTTAAGGCGTCGATCAAATTGCTGCGGATTAAATGGCGGCTGCAGCGGACGCGGCGGCTGCATCTGTCTATCGCCAGCGTTCGGAGCAGGTCCGTCAGATCCATCCCATACAAAGCTGTTATCCATGTAGGTATTGCCGGCGCCTTGAGAGGCCGGAAACGGATATGACGCGTCCGAACGTTCATTTGAGGCGGTGGTGGTCTTTGCTTGAAAAGGTAATTGATTTGATTGGTCAATCCGACCTCTTGGTGCTGAAGCAGGCTGAAAAGCAGTTGCATCCGGAGGCAAAGAAGTATTGCCGTTTGAGAACATAAACATGATCCTCCTTGAATCAAGTAATTGGTAACATTCATCTATAGTCTATGTTTACGGATGATTTTTGCCTATGTGTCCGTATTTTAACGGCAAATAAAAAGAGCTGTTCTTTTTCAACAGCTCACGAAACCCTGACTTTTTTTTCTGTTACGGTCCATTGACCTCTCTCAGGACTTCTGACGAGATCATTATAGGTAAGAATATTCAAGTCTCTTTGCATTGTTCTCTGTGTCATGTCAAATTCTTCAACCAGCTCTTTCGTCGAAACAGTACCTTGTCTGCGAATGAACAAATATACGGACCTCACGCGATTTAGCATTCGATCAGTTGAAGGACTCAAGTCACCACTCCCTAGATTATTTATCAATAAAAGTTATGCCTTTTACTGAGCGAAATATTCAAACAAGAGTCAACACACAGAATTTTTTTCGGATGAAGAACCGAAAAAAATGAGGGATGGAGGATTAAGCGCCTCATCCATTTGACGGAAATTCATGAAAAAGAACAGTCAATAGAAGCCCGACTTCAACCATAAAGTCACATAATTTTCTGTTAACAACTTTAATATAACTCTTAATCCAAAAAAGTCAATTGTTTTTTTGTTAATTTTTGATTTCCTATAGTTGTCCTTCATATGACGATTAATGGAGTCAGTTCTCATCAATGAAAATCCGCAAAAATAAAGAAACCTCCACTCGCGTGCGCGTGGAGGAGAGATAAGATCCATTATCTTGGAAAAATATCACCGGATAAATAGCGTTCGCCGGTGTCGTTAATAATACAGACAACCAGTTGACCTGGTTTGAATCGACGTGCAACTTGAAGTGCGACATAGACGGAGGCTCCTGAAGACGGGCCGCATAGAATGCCTTCTTCGCTTGCCAGACGGCGTGTGATTTCATAGGCGTCTTCATCGCTGACATCGATCACTTCGTCGATAACGGACATATCCATCGTTTTGGGTATAAATCCAGGGCTCGTGCCGACAATTTTATGCCGTCCGGGTTTTCCACCGGTATATACAGGTGATCCGGCAGGCTCGCAAATATGTACGGTCATGCCTGGGAATGCTTCTTTTAAGGCGTTTCCTGCTCCTGAAACGGTTCCTCCCGTTCCGGCGGCTCCAACAAAAGCGTTAAGGGTGCAGCCTAGAGAATGGACGTCCTTGATAATTTCAGCAGCAGTCGTTTTTTGATGTGCTGCAGGGTTGGCTTGATTTTCGAATTGCATCGGCATGTAACTATTAGGCAGGCTTTCGGCTAATTCCCGTGCTTTTTTAATCGCACCGGGCATTTTATCTCTCCCAGGGGTCAATACAACTTCTGCGCCAAATGCTTTTAATAAATTAATGCGTTCCTGAGTCATCGTATCCGGCATGACAATAATCGCCTTGTAGCCGCGCGCAACTGCGACCATTGCGAGCCCGATGCCCATGTTTCCGGAAGTTGGTTCGATGATGGTTGCGCCTTTCCGGAGGATTCCTTGTCGTTCCGCTTCGAGAATCATGTACAACGCGGCGCGATCCTTCACGCTTTTTGTAGGATTAAAATATTCCAATTTCACGTAAATAGCGGCACCGTTCGGATCCGGAAGCCGGTTTAGACGCACCATTGGGGTTGCGCCAACAAGTTCATCGATAGATTGAACAATTTTTGTCATAATTACCTCTCTTTTCTTCAAGGGCTTGTACAGCTAAGACGTACTATTCGAATTGTATTAGTTACATTATACAGGATGAGTAGGGCGCGGGTCGACCATTGATGTATGATTTCCTAGTAAATAGGGATTGATTCTATAATAATAAACAAAGGTAACGATACGTGCATGAGCTGGTGGAGCATCGTTCTGATCAATAGGAAAGGGCTGAGGTTATGTCAAACCATTTCTTTTTAGCGATTCCGATTGCTGAAAATCTAAGATCCTTATTATACGAAACAACAGATCCTTTTTTGGAATCTGTTTGTTATAAGCGAAGAACAGATCCAAGGGATTATCATATCACTCTTTTCTTCTTCGGCGGAGTTGATGAGGAAAGACAAGAGAACTTAAATCGTACCGTCGCGCGAGTCACGGAAAAAATTTCCGCTTTTCAAGTCATACTTACTGGAATCGACGGCTTTGGAGAGAAGCACCATCCACGCGTTTTGTTTGCTTCGCTTGCCCCAAATCACAGTCTGGAAGCACTAAGAGAGAAGCTGAGCCGAGAACTTGCTGAGATTGGCTTTGTTACTGAGAGCAGACCGTTTCATCCTCATATTACGCTGGCTAAAAGGTGGATAGAAGGCGAACTGTATCATGATCTGCCTGTAATGGATTGCGCGGTTTCAGGAAAATCGTGGGAAGTTAACGGCATATCACTGTTTAGGGTTCGTCCGGGTATGTCGCCACAGTATCAGTCGGTCGCCAATTTTCCATTTCGAAACAAATAAAAATCGTTTCTTGTAAGCCTTTTTGTATTAGAATAGGGCATAGACTAGGTGAAGGTGGACAAGTATGGCTCAGCTCATTAAGGTTAATCAATGTGTTTCACGGTATCAATTAAACTTGCGCTGTTATGCAAATCGGTATAATTGGTTGAAAAAAAGGCGCATGGAGGCATGGAGAGAGAAGTGGTTAGATAAACATACTATTCAAAATTCAGTTAGTGGTGTCGATAAATATAGTAATCATTGGAAAATTGGTTTTGATGACTGGCTGTTTGATAAACAAGTGTTGTGGTCGACGCGCACTGCGTTTGAACGATCGGCGCGACCGGATGATATTCTCACGGAGCAATGGTTAAGAAGAATGCTCAAGGGAATAAATGATGTTTCTTTTTTTATGTATCGCCCGGTGCTGCTTACCAAATCCGGCCCCGTTCAGCTTGATTCTTTGCTGATCACCAATGATAGGATCTGCTGTGTTCATCCGCTCTTGGGAGAGACAGGCGATGTATTTCAGCCATATTCGCAAAGAATGTGGAATCAGATTACGAATGGAGCTGCGGTACGTCCGCTAGTAAATCCGATGATCTCACTGCGGCGAACGAAAGCGGTTGTTGCCGCATTTCTGAAGGGTAAAGGATTGACCTCAATGCAAGTTGCTACAGTTGTTTACGCTCCAGACTGTTATATTGAAGATACGGTTAACGACTATGAGACGGATTTTGTGGATCAGCGGAATGAAAGCGAATGGTTTCAAAGAATGGATCAGCATTCATTGCTTATGAAAAGGGAGCAGCTTGAAGCTGCTGAAGCATTGCTGAAGATGAGTGAAACTCTGTGCGACTCAAGAAAAGATTGATCACAAAACATGAGACAGAATCTCATTTTAATGATTGTTGATTCAACGTGAACGTGGTATATTTTTAGGCATAGTCTTTTTTTTCACTGATTAATTCGGCTAAGTCAGAAAGGCAATGGTGGAATGTTTTGATTCGATTTTTCGATGGCGATAATTGGGAAATTTCTCCGGCAGGAGGACTAACTGGAGAAGCCTTTATGGCAAGTTCCGGGGAAAATAAGCTTTTTATTAAGCGAAATTCTTCTCCTTTTCTTGCTGTTCTTTCTGCTGAGGGCATCGTTCCGAAACTGCTGTGGACACGGCGTGTAGACAATGGTGATGTGCTGACCGCACAGAAATGGATGACGGGAAGAGTACTGACGCCTAAAGAAATGTCTTCAGATAAAGTCGCCGGATTATTGAAGAAAATTCATACGTCCGAGCCGCTTCTAACTATGATGAAACGACTGGGCAAGAAGCCAATGACGACCACGCAAATCGTAAATCAGCTGACGGGTCAGGCGCGCGGGCGCAATGAGACACGCGCACTTCGACAATCGCTCAACTTTTTAAAAGATAGGGCAGAGCTTGCAGAATACCCGAAAAAGAGTGTCTGTCATTCGGATATTAACCATAATAATTGGTTACTTGGAAATGATGAAAAAAGTTTGTACCTTGTGGATTGGGATCAGGCGGTGATCGCCGATCCGGCCATGGATCTGGCCATGCTGCTTTACTGGTATGTCGAAGAGGATCAATGGCAAAATTGGCTTGGACTTTATGGACTCGAACTCACACCATCTTTGCAGTTGCGGCTTGTGTGGCATATGCTGGCGATGACCTTGAGATTTATGTTCTGGCATCAGGAACATGCCGAGACGAAGAAAATGATCTTATTTGAGAAAGACTTGCTCTGGCTTAATGAGTATGCCGTGGATTCCTTACTCTGAGTGCGCATATAAATCATGTACATGAAAGGTCGGTTAGTGAATACAACTCGAATCAGGCATCTTCCCGGTGATCGGGGGGATGCACTTTTTTGCACGAATACGCAAAGTTGGGAACTAGCGCGGAAGATCTTTGTTTAGAAAAATCGGACATGCCCGTTCCTTCCTTCCGCAGGGTGCGGTTGCGGCGGTTGCTCGCTTGCCGCGGACGTCTCGACCTCCGCTTTTGAGCCAAGACACCGATTTTTAGAAAATTTGGCTTTGCCAAATCTCCGGCGCTTTGTTCGTGACAAAATACCAGGATGCTGAAGAAGTTCATGGTAAAATAATAAATACAATAAAGTGATTGACGCAAACCCGCTGCGTGCGAACTATGCGCGCTAATAATAGTTTTATTCTTAAAGTGAAAATAAGGGAGAGTTAAACATGAGAGTACGCCATAAACCTTGGGCTAAAGGAAAACTTGATTTGCATTCGGATATTGTGATTCAGTCAGCCAGAGATTACAACGGCGAATGGCATGAAGTGTTTCATAAAGAAGCGCCGCTTCATGTAGAAATCGGATCAGGGAAAGGCCGCTTCATCACAGGTATGGCGAAAAAATATCCGAATGACAATTTCGTAGGTATTGAGCTGCACGAAAGTGTGATCGTTACCGCTCTTGACAAGTGCCTTGAAGAAGGTATTGAAAATGTTCGTTTGATTAATGAAGATGCAAGAGGGCTTACCGAGTTTTTTGCTGAGGATGAGGTAGATGCTCTTTACTTGAACTTCTGTGATCCGTGGCCGAAAAACCGCCATGAAAAAAGAAGGCTGACTTATTCAGCCTTTCTTGCCCAATATGAGTATGTGCTGAAAAAAGGTGGAGTTCTCAACTTTAAAACGGATAATCAGGGTTTGTTTGAATATTCACTTGAAAGTTTTTCAAAATATGGGTTTACGCTTCAAAATATTAGTCTTGATTTACATCGCGCGCGGCTCAAAGACAATGTGGTTACTGAATATGAAGAAAAATTTTCTGAAAAAGGGCAGAGAATTTATCGCTGTGAGGCCATAGCCAGTGAGTGAACTAACGCATCACCAAGGTAGGGCATTTACCTTACCCTTGTTTTTGCGCCTTAAATTCCAAAATTGTTCCGCTGGCCGCATCGGCGATAAAGTCAAAATGGTGATTGCCTCCTTTTTCATTTGAAATCAAGCCGCCTCTATACACCATATGGGTCAAACTGTCTTTTGACCAAATATGCGGCGAAAGATAGATCCAAGCTCCGTCAATTGTGAGTTGTTTGGTAACCGTATCTTTGACGCGTTCCAACACTTTTTCTGAGCTTAGCGTCTTCTTTTCGGACATAAGGCGGCTAGTGGCGGTACCTGCGAGGTATCCGGCGGCCAAACCGATAACAAGTGCTGTTCCAAAGTGACTTTTCATGTTAATTCCTCTATTCTCACAGGCGTATGCTCGACAGTTGTCAAATCTGAACCGAGGGAGATCCTGTGTTTTGGATTCTTAGATCTACTTCAAAGTATAATAAAAGTGATCCACTTAACCAAGTATTAAATGGATCGCTTATTAAAGGCGTTCAAATCCTGAGAAAATAATCGCGGGGGCAGCCTGAGAATGCGCAGTTATCTCAATAGGAAAGAAGGAGAATAACATATGATCATTATCGGAGTAGGAACAAAAAATCCGGCTAAGATAGAGGCAGTGAATCAATTGATTCAAAATCAAAGTATGGACGCGATCATTCGGAGCTTTGATGTTCCTTCTGGAATTTCAGCGATGCCTATGTCTGATTCGGAGACGAGGCAAGGGGCGATTAATCGTGCGAAAGCCGTACTGCAACAGGATTCGGAAGTTACCTTCGGTGTCGGTATGGAAGGCGGCGTGTCCGATATTGATGGGGACATGTACCTATGCAACTGGGCGGCGGCAGCAGACCGTCATGGTCAGCTCATCAGCGCGGGCGGTGCCAGAATTCTTCTCCCAGAGGTGCTTGCCGAAGGAATTCGCGCCGGTCATGAGCTTGGAGATCTCGCTGATGAGTATGCGCAGCAGAAGAATGTGCGCACTCATGGAGGAACAATCGGTATTCTTACCGAGGGACGAATCACACGTACTGAAATGTTTCTACATATTCTTAAATTAATTGAAGGCATGTATGCGCATAGAAAAACGGAAAACAGTTGAAAAGAGGATAACCTATTCATATGAAGCAAGGCTATGCTAAACTAAGGTCATATCCACGAAAATGCGGCACCTGGCGAACGAAATGAAAAGGGGCTGATGTGTATGGATCGTGCTGAATTAAGGAAAATGCTTGAACTCAAGTTAAATGGCAAAGGACGTAAATTGCATTTTGATCATAAAAAAGACAGTGTGCGCGTTGAACAGGATATGAATGGAAAAGGGGTAACCCTTTCGATAAATGAATTGCTCCGTCGTTTCGAGGAAAAAGGTCCCGAAGCGCTGGACCAATCGATCATTGCCATTGACCGCGGACTTAAGGCTATGGCTTGCGCTCCGCACTTAAAAGGGAATGAAGATCGTATTTTTCCGGTGATTCGCTCCGCGTCTTTTCCCAATCAAACGGCAGACGGACAGGCGCTTGTTTCAAGAGAACATACTGCTGAAACGAGGATTTACTATGCGCTTGACCTTGGAGACGCATGTCGACTGATTGACAAACGTTTTCTCGATCAAGAAGGCATGGATGAGCAGGCACTTAAAGAACGCGCAACAGTTAATTTGAGCGCGCTTCCGACTAAAATAAAAAAGGATATCGTCCGCAATAACACTTTTTATTTTATCAGTATGAATGACGGGTATGATGCCAGCCGATTATTGAACCGAAAGCTTGTCGCAGATATGCGTGCGAAAGCGAAGGGTGATTTGACTGTGGCGATCCCTCATCAGGATGTGCTGATTTTCGGTGATATTGTTAATCCTGAAGGATACGATATCCTCGCTCAGATGACAATGAAATTTTATACGACAGGTGCTCTGAGAATCACAATGCTTCCGTTTATTTTTGACGAGAAGGAAACGCTTGAACCAATTTTTATTATGGCCAATAAACGACCAATCCCTGGAAATGACACGAACTAAAAATAGTGCCGTCAAAAGACGGGGCGCAGTATAACCATGCGGAAGGAGTTTCATGAATGATTCTTTATTATAATCGGAAAGGCATTGGAGACACGTTGATTGTTTACTTGAAGGAAGGGGGAAAGCAAAGCGTTCAGACGAAAAATGATGTCGCGCGAGTCTTCGACGAGACGACCAATGAGACGCTAGGATTAAATTTCTTTAATGCTTCTCAGTTTTTAGGCGATCAAGCGACAGGAGCGGTGGCGGTAAATGCCGCACTCATTGACTTGCTGAATCAGAAACTGACTGATGCAAAAGTGGATCTGACTTTGCCTGTGGATGTTCAACCTTTGATTGTGGCCGGCTATGTATCTGAATCAAAGAAACATCCGGATTCAGATCATATGCATGTGTGTCAGGTGGATTGCGGTGAAGAGACGCTGCAAATTGTTTGCGGCGCACCGAATATTGAACAAGGGCAGAAGGTGGTTGTCGCCAAAATCGGCGCACTGATGCCTAATGGAACCATTATTCGTCCTACTGTGCTGCGCGGAGTATCTTCTGACGGGATGATCTGCTCCGCTCGTGAATTGGCGCTTGCCAATGCACCGCAAAAGAGAGGCATTCTGGTGCTCAATTCAGAGACTCAAGTCGGACAAGATTTCAATTCATTAAAGAAAATGCACGTCTAACGCATAAATTCATGTGAAGGTGAGGTGAATGGAATGGCTGACAGATGGTGGCACCATTTTTTCAATCAGGATAGTGATGACGATTCCGAGCATGAACAAGAAATTGAGAGATCGCATCCGGCAGCTCCTGTGGGGCGTTTTAAGGATACGAATCGGCATGCTGAGGTAAAAATGCTTGCTCGATATCCAGAACATAATACGCCTGCCGTGAAGGGGCATCATTTGGTTAAGGAGACACATCTGCCTAATCAGCAGGCTTCAGAGCATCAAAAGAAAAAGACGCCGTTCCGTCTGACTAAGGTACCTTCCCCCGTCTTCGGCTATCGCAAGCCGCCGGACAGCTTCAGCTCAACAAAACAGGATTCTTCTTTTTATCTAGATGTCTCAAAAGAAACACAGGAAAAGCGGCAAATTCAGGAGCATAAACAAGAAGACTTGCAGCGCTCAGTTGAACTTCCGTCTTCTGCGGATCATCCGGTTCTTGATCGGAAAATCACAGATCAACCATCGTTAAACAGAACGAAAGAGATGCAAAAAGAGGAAGCACACGAGGAGAATAAGTCTGCCGAAGTAGTTGAGTCATCTGAGAAAGTGCGTCCGCTAAGCGCGCGCTCCGTTCAACAGGAGTCACTAGCGTACTCGGACCACGTGCAGAAGCAACGAATAAATAACCGCACAGAAGAGCATTCGGAAAAAGAAGCAACTGACGACTCAATGGACAGCGGTGTACCTGTTAAGGAGAATGAAGGCATAATGCGCGTGAAGAGCCGTTTGCCGCGTTCTCCTCACCGTCAAAACACCCAATCCAAGGTTCCGTTCAACGTTCTGATGTTTCATTCGGATGGGCAAGCGAAGCACGTATCAAAGCCTAATTCTATTGATGAACGGCCAAAAGTCTCCGAGTTGCAGATGCCTCTTGACTTGCTTAATGATTCCGCACAATCGGAACAAGATAGTGATGCTTGGATTGAAGATAAAAAAGCGACCTTAACGGAAACACTCGAAAATTTCCATGTCGATGCCGATGTGATTGGTTATGTGCGCGGGCCAAGTGTCACTCGATTTGATCTACATCTTCATCCTGGTGTGAAGATTAATAAGGTTCTCAGTTTAAATGAGGACATCAAATTGAGTCTAGCAGCCAGGCAAATACGAATCGCTCCGGTTCCCGGGACAAGCGCTGTGGGGATTGAAATACCAAATAAGGTTAGAAGACCCGTTCTGCTTAAAGAATTGCTGACATCGGCGGAATATAAAAAAAGCAGAGCGCCATTGACGGCTGCCCTCGGTCAAGATGTGTCAGGCAATCAGGTAGTTACCGATCTGGCGAAAATGCCCCACGGACTCATTGCCGGCGCAACCGGTTCGGGGAAAAGCGTGTGCATTCACTCGTTGATCTTAAGTTTGATTTATCGTACGCCGCCTGAGGATCTTCGCTTTCTTCTAATTGATCCCAAAGTGGTTGAGCTCGCCCCTTATCAGGAGATTCCACATTTAGCTGCTCCCGTAATTACTGAGCCCAAAGAGGCGGCAGCGGCCCTTAAATGGGCTGTTGAAGAAATGGAACAAAGATATCGTCTGTTCGCGGATAACGCCGTACGAGACATGGAAGGCTATAATCGTAAAGTAGCTGCTGGGAACACGAGCGACACGAAAATTCCGTACATAGTCATAATAATTGATGAACTCGCTGATCTGATGATGGTCGCTCCGCAGGATGTTGAAGAATCCGTATGCCGGATCGCTCAAAAAGCGCGAGCGGCAGGTATTCATTTGCTTGTCGCAACACAAAGGCCGTCCGTAGATGTCATTACGGGACTTATAAAATCAAATATTCCGACCCGAATTGCGTTCAGCGTTTCATCGCAGACAGACTCCAGAACAATTTTGGACTGTGGCGGGGCAGAGCGCTTGCTTGGGCGAGGTGACTTGCTGTTTGCGGAAAACGGTTCCCGCAGTCTGCGCAGACTCCAAGCATGCTACGTATCTGATGAAGAAATTAACCGTGTAACACATGCATTCCAAGATTGGCAAAAACCAGATTACCTCTTCTCTCCCGAAACGGTTCGTACTGATTACGAACGTTCGGAACAGGAGGATGAATTGCTTGGTGATGCGGCGGCTTTTGTTGTCGAGCAGGGACAAGCTTCGGTATCCGGCATTCAACGCCATTTTCGAGTCGGTTACAATAGAGCCGCCCGTCTCGTGGATGAACTGGAGTTGCGTAGCATTATTTCAGCGAATAATGGAAGCAAGCCTCGTCAGGTACTGGTTTCTAAGGAAAAACTTAGAGAACAGCTGGCTGAACACGAGTTGGACGACTGCTGATTTAATGATGTCGCGCATGATCCTCGATTGAGCGAATAAATGAAATTAAATATGTTTTTACAACGATGGTAATAAAGGTTAAAATAAGTGTCGGGCATGACGGTGATAGAGCATATGGTAGTACTGTGTCCCAGTTTTTGCACAATAATATCTGATGATAGTTCATCGCGCACTTGTTGATCAGTCTCTGTTTTATTAATGGTGACGAATCCGCAGCACACAGAATAGCCAATAAATGAGTATACTATTCATATTGCAGCGATTTGGTCATGTACGAAGCAATTTATGGAGGTCATTGTATGGCGAAATACCATTTTGTTGGTATAAAGGGCACGGGTATGAGCGCACTCGCTCAGATTCTTCAGGATCTGCACCATGAGGTTCAAGGATCGGATTACGACAAACGTTTTTTTACACAAAAGGCACTAGAGGATAAAAAAATAAAAATATTGCCGTTTTCAGCGGATAACATTTCTTCTGATGAAGTTGTGATTGCGGGAAATGCGTTCCCTGATCAGCACGAAGAGATTGCCAAGGCAAAAGAAATCGGTGTACCTGTTTACCGTTATTATGATTTCCTAGGAGATTTGGCGAAACAGTATACCAGTGTCGCAGTTACAGGGACTCATGGCAAAACATCCACAACTGGACTGCTTTCTTTTGTTTTTAAAACATTCGCGCCGACCTCTTATTTGATTGGCGACGGAACGGGCTCCGGTAATGATAAGAGCAAGTATTTTATTTGGGAATCTTGTGAGTACAAACGGCATTTCCTGCACTCGGATCCTGATTATTGTCTCATTACAAACATCGAATTTGATCACTCGGATTACTATAAGGATCTTGATGATGTTGTCAGCGCTTTTCAAGAATTAGCGCTTAAAGTGAAAAAAGCGGTGTTTGCCTGCGGTGATAACGAGCAATTGCAGATGATTAAGTCGAATGTACCGATTATCTATTATGGTTTTAACGAAGAAAATGATTTTCAGGCGAGAAATGTAGTCTTTCTCCCTGACGATTCAGGAACCGAATTTGACGTTTATGTGCGTAACGACTTCTATGGACACTTCAAAATTACCGGTTATGGCAATCACAACGTGCTCAACGCACTGGGAGTGATCTCATTCTGCAATTACATGAGTGTTCCGATTGAGCTGGTGAAGGAGCGTCTCACACTTTTCCACGGTGTAAAACGCCGGTTCTCTGAAACGAAACTCGTGCAGCGGGATCAAGTGATGATCGATGATTATGCGCATCATCCAACAGAAATTCGCGTCACAATTGAGGCAGCCCGTGAAAAGTATCCCGATCGCAAACTGATCGCAATTTTTCAACCGCACACCTACTCTCGAACGATGACGTTTATGGATGAATTTGCAACCGCGCTTGCTACTGCTGATGAAGTCTACCTTTGCGACATCTTTGGTTCGGCTCGGGAAAAGAGCGGCAAATTGTCTATTCATGATCTTCAAGACCGTATCGAAGGATCGCATATTCTGCACAACAGCACTATTGATGATCTAAAGCAATATGATCATGGCGTACTGTTGTTCATGGGTGCGGGTGATATCCAAAAATATCAGCATGCATATAAACAATCACTGTAATCCTTTTCATCGTACTGCTTTCCGCCTTTTTTTTAATATTTTTAAATGTTAAGATAAGAGAGTGGACAAGTAATTCGAGATTTCATTGATAAGAATAGGTATAGAAATGCGATGATTCATCAAACTAATATGGAATCGATTGAAAGGGAGGATGTACGGTGATCATTATCCTATATTTGGCAGTCGCGGTTATTGCTGTTGCGTTTGCCGTTCTTGTTTATTTTTTGGCGCAGACATTAAGTGCCGCACAAAAAACGATGGAAGACGCTGCTTCAACACTTGAAGATGTTCAGGAGCAGATGAAGGGCATAAGCGAAGAAACAACCGAGCTTTTGCACCGGACGAACTTACTTGCTGTCGATCTTCAGAGAAAGTCCAAAAGTCTAAACAGTGTTTTCGATGCAATTGAAGGATTTGGCGAATCCTTGGGCACAATTAATACGTCTGTAAAGCGAGTGACTGCCAGCATCGAAAATAAAGGCGTTGAGCACTCGGGTAAAATTGCTCAAGGTGTGCAATGGGGCAAAGCGGCAATCGACTTGGTGCAACGCTGGAAAAACGCACGCAAGTCTGACCCGGAAAAAGATTAAGAAAGGGGATTTTTTTCATGGGGCAGAGTGAAAAAAGTAATGTAGGAAAAGGTGCGGCTTTCTTTTCAGGATTTGTTGTGGGTGGCGCGCTTGGGGCTGTTGTATTGTATCTGACCGCTGCTCCGTCCGGAAAGGAAGTTATCCATCGGTTGCAGCAGGAAAGTGTTTTGCTGAAAGGCAAAAGTGTGGAGATCATTGAGACGGCGAAGCAAAGGTCGATTGACTTGACCCATAAAATCTCCACCGCGAAAAAAGATAGCATAGAAGAAAAAGAACAAATGATTCCAATTCCAAAGGATTATTGATTCTTTTCTCTTGTGATCTTTTTTTTTTCGATGGTGTGCCGCAATCAATCCTCACAATTCGCGCAAAAAATATAGCGAACCTTGGCAAAATTTGATAGTATGGGAAATAGGCATCAGTAGCTAATTGGTGCGTATTTGAGGTACGGAAAAATGAAAACGTTGTAGAGCGTGAACCGGTGTTCAGGCTGACTATAGAAAAAATAGTGGATTTTGAGGAGGAATAAGCATTGAGCGCAACGATTTATGATGTAGCCAGAGAAGCAGGCGTTTCGATGGCTACTGTTTCTCGAGTTGTGAACGGCAATCCAAATGTAAAACCAACAACTCGGAAAAAAGTGTCCGAGGCTATAAAAAGACTCGGTTACCGTCCGAACGCGGTTGCTCGCGGTCTTGCAAGTAAAAAGACGACAACGGTCGGGGTGATTATTCCCGATATTTCCAGTGTCTATTTTTCTGAACTTGCTCGTGGAATTGAAGATATTGCGACGATGTACAAGTATAACATCATCCTATGCAATTCCGATCAAAATAAGGACAAGGAGATTCGTCTGCTTCAGACACTTCTTGGCAAGCAAGTCGACGGTATTGTCTTTATGGGTGGGAAAATCGATCAAGAACATATCGAAGAATTCAAACAGTCCAATGTTCCGATTGTCCTGGCATCAACTGTGGACGAGCAACAAGAAATTCCATCAGTTAATATCGACTATGAACAAGCGGTTTTTGAAGTGGTTTCCAAACTGATTGAGTCTGGCAATCAACGCATTGGGTTTATCAATGGTCCTGTTGAAGTACCGATTAACGGCAAGTATAAATTGAATGGCTACAAGCGCGCCCTTGAAGCACATCATCTTCCATTTGAAGAATCATTAATAACCGAAGGTGACTACACCTATGAATCAGGAAAGGAAGCCACGGCTCAATTTCTCAGTCAGGAGATTAAACCAACGGCGATCTTTGTTGATTCAGACGAAATGGCGATTGGAACGATCCACGAGATTCAGGATGAGGGCTTAAAGGTTCCGGATGATATTGAAGTCGTCAGCAGTGAAAACACGCGTCTCGTTCAGATGGTTCGTCCAACGCTGACGAGTATTGCTGAACCAACCTATGATATTGGAGCGGTTGCGATGCGTTTACTGACTAAATTGATGAACCATGAAAAGGTGGACTCAATTACAGTTGTGCTTCCTCACCGCGTAGACAGCAGAAAATCAACAAAGTAACGGGCGAGAACATAAGTATTCGCCAGGCTTCTAGTTGGTCAAAAGCCGTTTACTTTCCGAATTGCTTATGCTTGTTTTCTTTAAGTTCTTTACTTTTTTCTAGTGTAAAAATCCCCCGTTGCGAAGGCATTCGATGCCTACGCAACGGGGGATTTTTTTACCTATTATTTTTAGGGGCGAATTTTACCTAGAAGTTCAGGCTTAGCTGCACTAAGATCCGTATAAGGAAAGCGCGAATTTAAGAAATCAGGCTTGAACTTGAAGAGTCCGCTTTCAGTTTTTTGCTCTTCCTGTTCTTGTTTTTGATCGGGTTGGTCTGAGCCTGGATCCACGACGGGAGATTCCTCTGAATTCTGCTGCTCAGTAAAAGGCTCAAGTGCCTCAATGGCTTCTGTTGGTGCATATTTTTGATTCATTAGGTCGTTGACCTCGAATCCGGCAGCTTTACAGTACTCGGTTGGCTTGCCGTCTGTGAGGCCGCAATAGGTTTGTTTCACAACTCCCTCCGGTTGAGTGAACCGTTTTTTAGGCGCCATTAAGTCCGGATCTACATCGTATGCACGATTGGCAAAACCCGCCCACAGTTGCTTGCTTTGCGTTGAATAGGTATTGCGGTTCAGTTGCTGGTTGTGAGCATACCCAACCCATACCCCCATCGTAATATTTGGGTTGGATGCGACGAGCCATCCGTCGTGCCAATCCTGTGAGGTTCCGGTTTTTCCAATTAAATCTGAATTGAATTGCAACATCCCGCGAAGTGAAGCTCCCGTGCCGTATGTGAACACATCGCGCATTATATCCTGCATTAAGTAATTGGTTTGTTTGGAGAAGACATGGACGGGCTCCACTTTGTGCTGATAGATCACCTTTCCTGAACTATCCGTAATTTTGTCGATCATATATGCGTCGACAAATGAACCTCCGTTGGCAAAAGTGGTATAAGCATTGGTATTTTCTTCTATTGTAATACCCTTTGTAATACCGCCAAGTGCTGCCGAGACGTTGTATCCGTCCGATCCGACAAGCGAGGTGATGCCCATTTTTTTCAAGTAATCGGGTGCTTTATTTGTGACTGCGCTTAGTCTTGTAAAGACGCTTACAGCAGGAACATTGTGTGAGGCGGCCAGTGCTGCACGCGCTGTTTCAAAACCATGAAAAATGGCGCTGTTTGATGTAGAGCCGTAATCGGTTGGTGCGTACACTTTCCCGTTCACAATACGTTTGTATGGGAGATCAGGAACAATTGATCCGGGCTGGATCAATCCGAGTTCCATAGCCGGCGCATAGACAAGCAGGGGCTTCATGGTTGAACCGTTCTGACGCGGCACCTCCGTCGCATAATTTAACTCGGAGCTGTTAAAGCCGCGACCGCCAACGAAGCTGATGATCCGTCCTGTTTTGTTCTCAATGAGCGTGGAACCAACTTGCATTGGGTCGCTGACCTTTTCCATTTTATTTGTTTTGCTGTTTTTTACTTCTAAAATCTGTCCGTTCGTCTTGCGCGCATATTGGCTTGGACTATATCCTGAATAATTTCGTGCGAATGATTCCATATCGTCGTAGATTGGTTTGTTGATTGTCGTGTAGATCCGATAACCTCCGTCTGCCAAGTTTAGGGAGGCGTTGTCCAAAAAATTAGTGAACAATGAGTAGTGATTTGCTAGTGATGCATAGTCATAGTCATGCAGCTTCGCAATCTCCTTTAGATTGCGTCCGTGATACACATTGTTGTTATACTCATATACGATTTTTTTGTAATTTGAATAATCCGTGTAGAGTTTGTCGCTATTGTAGCCTTGCTTTTGGGCCATCAGCTTAGCAAGAATAACCTTCGTCCGGTTTTCAATTTCTTTAGATAAGTAGGGATAATCGTCATTTATGGAATTTCCGCGTTTCGCAAAATGTTTCTTGTAATCATAGTTCATCGCCTGATTCAGCTGCTTTTTGTTAATATAACCGGCAGCATACATCCGGTGCAGCACTGTATGTGCTCGATTGATACCAGCGGATAAATCGTCTTTCAGCCCGCCATGGTTCTGAAAAGGGGAATATGTAAATGGGTTCTTCGGTAAGCCGGCGATAAACGCTGCCTGCGCAATTGAGAGCTTGTTCGGTTTTACGTCGAAAATGCCTTCGGACGCAGTTGTCGCGCCCGCAATATTTTTTCCTGATGCGTCTCGGCCAAACGAAGCCATATTTAGATAAGATTCAAGAATTTCATCCTTCGTGAAAAATCGTTCCAGGCGCATGGCAAGCAATATTTCCTTGAATTTTCGATCAAGAGAAACTTCATTGGTTAAAATCTGATTTTTCACAAGCTGCTGCGTGATCGAGCTTCCGCCGGTAACTTGAGGCTTATGCAGCAGCTCTTCCACACTGGCACGAATGACCGCTTTAGGAACAACGCCATGGTGCTGATAAAACAATTCATCCTCAGTCGCAATGACTGCGTGAGTTAAATGTGGCGACATCTCACTCAATTTTGTCTTTGTTTGAATAAGATCGCTGTTCAATTTGCCAATGGGAATATTGCCGGCAAAGTAGCTCACGCTGCTCTCAGAATAGTTGCTGATATCATGTTTTAATGTTTTATAACTGAGCACGGGCTGGTCGCGCACAAGTGCGGCAAAATAACCGGATACAGTTCCTGCTGCGAAAAATAGTCCGATAATAATTATGGATAGCGTGAGCAATAGAGAATTCCAGATGATTCCGGTTATTGATTGGGTTGTTTGGACTACTGAGCTTGAAGCCCATTTTTCCGCCAACCGGTCGAAAAAATCGGAAAAGCTTTTTAATGGGGCATGCATTCGCAAATCTCCTCTAAAATTTAGTCATCTCTAGCATGTAACATTCAGAAAAATTTAATTAAAGCTTCTTATATATTAGCGTAAATCACAGAGGTTGAAAAGAAAAACCGATCAGAGCTCGTCGCGACGGCCATGATCGGCCTAGGCTCTGGTGACTCCGCCGGATGTGATGACTTCGGTGTTGCTCTCGGTAAGTGAGCGCCGTTAGTCGAAGCGCCTTAAGTTTTTCCTGCCAATTAGAAAAACCGGGAAAAAAGCGCCCGGTCCTTACTTCCGCAGGACGCGGTGACTTTCGCGTTGCTTGCAGGACGTATGCGTAATTAGCGAAAGATCCATTTCCCTTACACACGAAAGCTCCTTTGCTCCAAATGCCGTTTTGAATCATCAACCTTGTGCGTGAACAGACATTTCTATGAGCCTTAATTAAGTATCGCGGAGTAAAATAAGCGGAGATTTTCCGCTTATATGCATCCTGGCGCTTGTTTCATAGGTACATAAGGGTAATTTTTCCGCTTATGCACAGAAAAACCCTCCATTTTCACGTTTTCCGATTCGATAAGCGGAATTTCTCCGTCTATTTAAGCAATTTTTTCATTCATTTGCTAATTAAGCGGAACTTTTCCGTTTATTTCTCAGATTGGGCGCTACCTGATCACCCCAATCGAATCTTATGACCTTATCGTCGTACCAGCAGCAAGGCAAAACGATAAGCTTTCTTTACTTCCGCCGGATGCGACTTTAAGTCCTCAACCTTGTGACTTGAACGACACTTCAGCTGCTCGCTTGCCGCGGGCGATCCGGGAGCCTCCTCAGACAGGCAGGAATCTGCGGGGTCTCGCACCTCCGCTTTGATTCTCGGCCAAGACACTGGTCTATTGGTTTGCAAACGTGCAAAATAATAAACTTTCTTAACTTGTTAGAAAACTTGGCTTTGCCAAGCCTCAGGCGAAGGCGAAGACTTAGTTGCACTTACACGTTTCCTTTAATTATTTATTTTTTTTTTATACTTTGTTGCCAGTGTAAAAAGGACCTTCCCAGTAAAACCGGGAAGGTCCTTCACAGCAAGACAAATTATTTTGAATAGAATTCGACGATCATTGCTTCTGTAATCTCCGCAGGGAGTTCCGAACGTTCCGGAAGTCTGTTGTATGTGCCTTCCAGAGTCTTTTCGTCAAAGGTTAGATATTCCGGAACAAAGTTGTTTGTTTCCAAAGCATCTTTGATAATCACGAGGTTGCGCGATTTCTCACGGACACCAATCGTTTCACCTGGTTTCAGGCGGTAAGACGGGATATCGACGCGTTTGCCGTTAACCGTGATATGACCATGGTTAACCAGCTGACGTGATTGTCTGCGTGTTCTTGCAAGACCAAGGCGATAAACAAGGTTATCGAGACGAGATTCAAGCAGAATCATGAAGTTTTCGCCGTGTACGCCTTTCATTTTTGCTGCATCATCAAAAATGCGGCGGAATTGACGTTCGTTAACTCCATACATGAAACGAAGCTTTTGTTTTTCTTGTTGCTGACGACCATATTCGGACAACTTAATACGTTGTGTCGGACCATGTTGTCCCGGTGCATAAGGACGCCTTTCGAGTTCTTTACCTGTGCCGCTGAGTGAAATACCCAAACGACGAGATTTCTTCCAAACTGGACCAGTATAGCGAGCCATTGACTGACTCCTCCTTCGTCATTTTATTCGAGAATGCCGTGAATGAACGCATTCATTCATATGCAAACTCAAGTGGTATAAAATGACACCTTTGCAAGCTCTTCAAAGATATTTTGCTATCTTGCACCTTCGCCCAGGCAGTCTAGGTTACGCAGTACACCTCTTCAACAACTAAAGAGGAACAAAATAGAAATGCTTTGAACCCATGCAATGCTGCCTCATTTTACACGAACGCAATTATACCTTTTTTAAAGGCAAATTGTCAAGCTTAGAGATAGGTAACCAGTGTTTCCGCAAAAGCTTCAAGAAATTGCTGGTCATCTTCGGAAAAACGGTCGCAAATCGGGCTGTCAATATCGAGTACGCCGATCAGTTCGTCATCTTTAATCAGAGGAACCACAATTTCTGAACGAGATGCCGCGTCACAAGCAATGTGCCCGGGAAATTCATGAACGTCAGGGACACGAAGGATTTCTCGCTCTTTGGCTGCTGTGCCGCACACGCCTTGCCCCATTTTGATGCGCACACAGGCTGTTCTCCCTTGAAAGGGTCCGAGTACCAACTCGCCATCTTCCAGTAAGTAAAAACCGACCCAATTAATTGTATCAAGGCATTCATTCAACCACGCGGAAGCGTTGGACAGGTTCGCAATTCGATTTGATTCATCCTTAATTAATGATTCAAGTACTTGAATTCTTGTTTTATTGACAGAATTCATTTCTTTCCACCTCGATCATATGAGAAAGTACTCTAATTTTAGCAGAATAGCGTAGATTTTTCAGCTGATATGTCGAAAGGTTTTTAGAGGGTAGACGTTCTTTAAGCCGAACGTTTATAGTAAGAGGATCGATAAACGCAGGTCCCTATGCCAAAGAGAAAGGTGAGACTCGATATGCCAACGAAAAGTTTGAATCGGGTAAGTGGCAAAAAATCTAAAGAAGCGGTTGTTCACTCGGCTCTTAAATTGTTCACTATGAGCGGATACGATGGAGTTTCTGTTCGCGCGATTGCATCAGACGCAGGTGTCAATATCGCACTTGTCTCCTACTACTTCGGTGGAAAACAGGGCTTGCTGGAGTATTTAATGGCTACTTTTTTTGAAGGATACTTAAGCGCTTTAGAGAAAGCAGAGCAGGAGACATCGGGACAGATTTCATCAGTGGAGCGTTTGACAGTTGTTGCTGAACAATTAATTCGGTATCAACAGCACTGCTTCTATCTTTCACGGTTTGTGCACCGAGAAATGACATTGGACAATCAATTAGTGCGCGAACTAATGTCGAGCTATCTGATGAAAGAAAAATTTCTGTTCGCGCGTATCTTTAAGAAAGTTTTAAGCGGCAAGCAGATGAATCAGATGCAAATTGAGTTTGCCATCATTCACTATCGTGATTTGATTATTACACCTTTTCTTCAGCCTCAATATTTACGAGAAGTTTTTTTCATACAGCCGAGCGAACAATCCTTCTGCACGCAGTATATGCGATTTATTCGTGACTGGGCCAGCAGATTGATCTGTTGTACGGATGGCAGCTTTTAAAACGATAAATAGTCTGCAATGCAATGAATAGAGGCCACTTATACATAAGTGAATCCGCGTTTTATCGCTATCTTAATGATTGCACCACGCTAGGTGGTCGATGGTAAAAGCTATATGTGTCAAGATACTTGGCAGCGCTACGGTTCAGCTGGCGAGTTTGTTTGTGTTTACAGCAATTAAATGGAAGAAAGGGTCCTCTGCCATCAGAACTAGCTCTGTGAAACCTGCGTTCATGTGCCGTTTACTCACTTCAAATGGGAGCACCACTCGGAAAAATCAAAGTTAAATCGACAGTTTCTTTAATTTATTGACCTAAAATCACTTTATTTTGTTACAATATAGTCATTATAAGGTGCGTGCGTTTCATGCGAGAATGGGGGAAGTTCCGTATGCTGTACTATGTGTTGGTTGGCTTAATTTTGATAGTGGTCTTTATTGTTGCTTATGGCGGTTGGATGAGAAAGAGGACATTCGCTGACATTGATCGTGCAGAAGCGCGACGAGCGGATCTGATGAATCGTCCGGTGGCAATGGAACTCTCGAAAATTAAGCAGCTTAATATGGCTGGAGATACAGAGACAAAATTTGATAAGTGGCACAAGGATTGGGACACGATTGTGAGCCAGTCTTTGCCGGGTATAGAAGAAACGTTATTCAACGCAGAGGAACTTACCGAGAAGTATCGTTTTCATAAAGCGGAGCTTCTAATAAAAGAAGTGACCAAAAAAATGAATCTGATTGAAACACATATTGAGGAGATCCTAGGCGAGTTGAATGTCGTTGTCGAAAGTGAGACGAAGAATCGAGCAGACGTCACCCCGATTAAAGAAACCGTTCACCAAATTAAGAAGGACATCATTACCAAAAGAAGTCAGTTTGGCCATACGCTTCCTTCGCTCGAGCAATCCATGAAAGCTGTAGAAGAGCAATTAAAAAAATATGAGACCGAAACGGAGAACGGCAATTATTTGGATGCTAGGCAAATTCTGATCAATGTGCGGACATCAGCAGATCAGCTTCTAAACCAAATCAGCCGCGTCCCGGATCTGTATCGTGATCTGTTGAAAACTATTCCGGATCAGATGAAAGAGCTGCGTCAAGGTGAACGAGAGATGACTGATCAAGGTTATCCTCTAGACCACTTGCAGATTAACGATCAACTGCAAGAGGTGGAGAAGCATCGCCAGTTGCTAGCGACCGCGGTGAACACACTTGAACTGGATGAAGCGGATCAGGGGCTGAAGAGTGTGCACGAACAATTGGACTGGCTCTACACGCAGCTCGAGAAAGAAGTGGTGAGCCGCAGCCGGCTTCAGGAAGTGGCGCCGACTATTGAAGTTAATATGGAGCGCATCGGTGGAAAAATAAAGGATCTCAATGATGAGACGGACATCGTTCGTGACAGTTACCATATTACTGACGACGATCTTAAGAGGCAGCGCGATCTAAGCAAATCATTTCAAAAGTTGGAGAATACGCTCAATGAAACGCGTAACGAAGACCACAAGGAAGCATTCAGTCTGATTTTCGATAAGCTTGAGGTACTGAAAGCAGAATTGACCGATATGGAGACGGTTACCGATGAATTCAGCGAGAAGATAAAGGCGCTTCGCAAGGATGAAATGAGTGCCCGAACAAAGATTCAGGATCTGAAGCGGCAACTTTTCGAGACGAAACAACTGATTCTAAAAAGCAATTTGCCGGGAGTTCCGGGTTCATTTACGTCGGCTCTGCAAAAAGCAGGCGAACAGCTCAATTCAGTAAATCAGAAACTGGATGAAAAACCGCTGAATATGGTAACGGTACAGACATTGCTTGCTCAAGCGAGTGAGGATATCAATGATGTCTTCAATCAGGCAGAGAAACTGGTTGAAACAGCAAATTTTGCCGAGGAAATGATTCAGTATGGCAATCGCTACCGTACGGACTACCCGGATATTGATCAGGCATTAAGAACAGCCGAACAACATTTTAGAAACTACGATTATCAGGCGGCGGTTGAAACCGCGGTTCGTGCGGTCGAAAAGAAGGAGCCAAAGGTCTTGAAACGTACCGAGTTGTTTGAAGAGCGCGAGGTTTGAATATGGAAAAAAAGAAATACTCATGTTACGATTCAGACAAGGTGGGCACTAATGAATAATAGTACCCTTTGCTGATATTGGTAAGAAAGTACAAAAAATAAAGGATTCAAGGAAACGAGTGTACGTGGTCCGAAAAAACGCCGCGTCCTGCGGCTCACCGGACACTAGGCCGTCCATGGCCGTCGCTACTAAGTCTTCGCCTACGCTAGGCTTGGCGAAGGCAAGTTTTCTAATGATATGAGTAACTTCTGAAAGGAGTTTTTACATTTTCATGATTTACTTAGATAACAGCGCAACAACGAAACCGTATTCCGAGGCGATGGATACTTATCGTACAGTCTCTGAACACTATTTCGCTAATCCTTCTTCACTCCATAGTTTAGGTGGGAAGAGTGAGCATCTGCTTACCCGTTCACGTGAACAATCTGCGGCGCTGCTCGATAGTGAACCAAGTGAGATCGTGTTTACTTCAGGTGGGACAGAGGGAAATAACCTCGCGATCAAAGGGGCGGCATTCGCCTATCGAAACCGTGGGAAGCATTTAATTACCTCCGCAATTGAACATGCGTCGGCCGAGAACGCATTCGCTCAATTGGAAGAGCTTGGCTTTGAAGTCACCTATTTGCCGGTTAACCATAATGGCTGTGTATCCTTTGAACAGTTCAAAGAAGCATACCGCGACGATACGATCCTTGTTTCCATCATGCATGTGAATAATGAAGTCGGAACGATTCAGCCTGTAAAAGAAATCGGTGCTTTTCTGAAACAAAAACCAAAGACGGTTTTTCATGTTGACCATGTTCAGGGATTTGCTAAAGTACCGTTGCATTTGAAAGACAGTGGAATTGATCTATGTACCATCTCTGGTCATAAATTCCATGGCCCAAAAGGAACCGGGTTATTATATGTGCGTAAAGGTACTTTGCTTTCTCCCTTATTTGCCGGTGGCGGTCAGGAGCATCAGCTTCGCTCAGGTACTGAAAATCTGCCGGGTATTTGCGGCATGGTGAAGGCACTTCGCCTCACATTGGAGCATGAACGTGAGGGAATTCGTCATCTAACCAAACTCCAGAACAAGCTGTTTGAAGGGCTGAAGCAGCTTGACGGAGCCGTTGTGCACACACCGGAACACAATTCGGCTCCTTCTATTGTCAATGTATCGCTTCTTGGCATCAAATCCGAGGTTCTTGTGCATGCCTTGGAAAGAGAGGATATTTATGTCTCGACAAAGTCGGCATGTTCTTCAAAAGAAAACGGTGCGAGCGGCATTTTAACCGCTATGGGTATTTCTGACGAAGAAGCGGAACAGGCAATACGGATCAGTATGGCTTATGAGACAACGGAAAAAGAAATTGATCAATTTCTACAGACGCTCGCTGAAAAAGTCGGTCAGTTAAAGATTGTAATGAGGTGAATTGAGTGATTTATGATTATCTGGTGGTTCGCTTTGGAGAAATCACCTTAAAGGGCAAGAATAAGAAACTGTTTGTTATCAAATTGGAGAATGATGTCCGAGAGAAGCTGCGCCGTTTTCCTCAACTTGAGATCAAACGTCATTTCGATGACTTGGAAATAAAACTAAATGGTGAAAAGTCGTCGGATGTACTCGAAGTAATGAAAAAAGTGTTTGGTATCCAGAACATTTCTCCGGCGATTAAAGTCGGTACAGATATTAAAGAGATCCGTGAAGGTGTCCTGCGGGTTGCTGGTCAAGAAAAAGATGCTAAGACCTTCAAGATTGCCGCACGAAGGAAGGATAAACGCTATCCGATTCATGGAAGTGAGCTCAATCAGGAATTAGGCGGAGAAGTATTGACGCATTGCGATTGGCTGAGCGTAGATGTTCATCATCCGGACTTTATCATACGTGTTGAGGTCGGTTATCACGAGGCACGTATTTACGGAAAAGAAGTCAAGGGCGCGGGCGGACTTCCTGTTGGTTCAAGCGGCAAGGTAATGCTGCTCTTGTCGGGAGGCATCGACAGCCCTGTAGCCGCTTATTTAGTTGCGAAACGCGGTGCTTTAATTGAAGCGATTCATTTTCAGAGTCCTCCATACACGAGCGATCGTGCCAAACAAAAAGTAATGGATTTGTCGAAGAAATTACGTGAATTCGGCGGTGAATTTGTCCTGCATCTGGTGCCTTTTACGAATGCTCAGGTTGCGATTCGTGATGCCGTTCCTGAAGACTACAGGATCACCATCATGCGGCGACTCATGTTTCGTATAGCCGAGAAAAAGGCTGTGCAGCGTCGAGCGCTTGCGCTTGCTACCGGCGAAAGCCTCGGTCAAGTTGCCAGTCAGACGCTGGAAAGTATGAATACCATCAATGCGGTGACCAATCTCCCGATCATTAGACCGCTGATCACAATGGACAAGATTGATATCGCACAAATCGCTAAGAAGATTGACACGTACGAGATTTCTATTCGTCCGTACGAAGATTGCTGCACAATCTTCTTGCCAAAAGCACCGAGAACACGTCCCGATCGTATTCACGCGGAACGTTTTGAGCGCAACCTTGCCGTTGATGAATTGGTGAATGAGGCGGTTGAAGGAATTGAGACGATTATAATTGACGCAGATACGAACGAAGAAGAACTGAGCGGTCTTTTATAAACCAACCAGTTTTCTTGCCTCGTGTGCGTCGCAAGAATCAAATGTAATAATTACCATACCTCCTTGTGCATGTAGGAACTGAAGATTGCACAATATAATGTCACAAGGAGGTGAGAGACATGGCAGAAAATAATAGCAATCAGATCCTTGTTCCAGGTGCTGAAAAAGCTCTTGAACAAATGAAAACCGAAATCGCTTCTGAATTTGGTGTACAACTTGGCCCTGATACGACTTCACGTGCCAACGGTTCCGTTGGTGGTGAAATTACGAAACGCCTCGTAGCAACTGCATTGAGCAGCGGCAAGTTCTAATTACGAATAGTTCCAACAAGAATCATAAAAGGACGGCCCTTGGCCGTCCTTTTTGATAAGTAAAGAAACATTCATGACCCGTTGTTTGAGGGGCATGGGACACCGCTTAAATGAAAATATAAAATGCCCTATTTAGTGGATACTGAATAATTATAAAAGGCTTTATATTTAAGGTGATAATCTCATATTCGGTGTATAATAAATGCATGGGAACGCGCGCTGTGACGCGATTTTCTATGCATTTTTTAATAGATGGGGTGCTTGGAATGGTTTATCGGACAAAAACGGTTCAACTTTCAATCGAGTCTTTCGGTCAGGAACTGGGTGTCTCCTTAAGCCCGGAAAATAAATGGGTTCAGCTCGCGGATCAGTTGCCATGGACCCAGATGGAGGAGGTTTATCGTGTCGTTTTTCCGTCTCCACTTGGCCGAGCGGGCAAACCCTTTCGGCTTCTTTTTGGCGCCCAGCTCATTAAGCAGTCCACGGGCCTTTCTGATGCTGATTTGGTCACGGCCATTCGGGATACGCCCGCTTATCAGTACTTCATCGGTTGTCCCACATACGTGGTCAGCCGACCCTTTGACCCTTCTGCCCTCACGCATTTTCGGAAACGGATCGCCCCCATTAGCACCCAGTTGCGCCAAATCATGGGCGTCTGGTGTAAAACTCAGCTTCAAGACAGCCTGGGTGACGAGCAGAAGACGATGATCCTTGATGCCACCGTCATGCCGGTCAACATCCGCTTTCCACAAGACTACTCGCTACTCAACCAAGCCCGCACCTTCCTTGAAAAAATGATTACGGAACTGGCTCATCAGCTCCACGTCCCCATTCCACGGACGTACAAACGAGAAGCCCATAAAGCCTATGTCACCTTCACCAAGAAGCCCCGTCGCACCGCTAAGGAAACGCGCCACCAAGTCAAAACACAACTGCAATACGTGCGACGTGACTTGCGTTATGTCGACGAGCTGCGCGCAAAAGGCGGTGAATTGACTGAGAAGCAACACAGCCGACTGACCACGATCCAGCATCTGTTTACACAGCAGGAGTTCATGTATCGAAATAAGACCCATCGAGTGGATCATCGGATTGTCAGTCTGTCTCAGCCATACGTACGCCCAATCAAGCGG
Source organism: Sporolactobacillus nakayamae (assembly GCF_900113325.1). Classification (GTDB taxonomy): domain Bacteria; phylum Bacillota; class Bacilli; order Bacillales; family Sporolactobacillaceae; genus Sporolactobacillus; species Sporolactobacillus nakayamae. The sequence continues at coordinate 50,890 of NZ_FOOY01000010.1, forward strand.
GGCAAGGCGAAACAAAACACGGAGTTTGGTCCGAAAATCGATACCTCGATTCAAGATGGGATCATCGAAATCGAACGTGTTGATTTCAACGCATTTAATGAAAGTACCGACTTCCAAAAGGCCATTGAGCGCTATAAAGAACAGCACGATCATTACCCCGACGAAGTGTTGGCCGACAAACTGTATCGCAATCGTGAAAACATCGCGTTTGCCAAAGAGCGAGGCATTTCGATTATAGGACCCAAACTCGGGCGCAAGCCCAAGAACGTTGATGAAAAGCAGCGACGCGCCGACAACGCAGCAGCACGAGACGCTGAGAATCGTCGAGGGGAAATTGAACGTCGTTTTGCTTTTATCAAGCAAAAGTGCGGTCTTGGTTTAGTGCGCGCCAAAACCGCTGAAACGATTGCGGTCACCATTGATATGGGGATCACGATGGCGAATATCGATATGGTCTTGCGCCTTTTTTCTTTGGCCCTTTTACTCGTCATAAAAATCAAAGATACATACCTAACGATTAGCTACAAAATACGGAAAGAGACTGAATTTTTACCAGCCTAATTCAGCATCCACTATTTACGTACGAAAGTATAGCGTTTTGTCTTGCCGGTACGATAAGGTCATAAGATTCGGTTGAGCGATCAGGTAAGCGCTCAATCTGAGAAATAAACGGAAAAATTCAGTTTATTTTGAAAATGAACAAAAAAATAGCTTAAATAGACGGAAAAATTCCGCTTATCGCATCGAAAAACGTGAAAATGAAGGGTTTTTCTGTGCATAAGCGGAAAAATTACCCTTATGTACCTGTGAACCAAGCACCAGGATGCAAATAAGCGGAAAATCTCCGCTTATTTTACTCGTTACTTAATTAAGGATCAAAATGAAATGTCTGTTCAAGACAAGGTTGATGACTCAAAACGGTATTTAGAGCAAAGGAACTTTCGCTAATTACGCATACGTCCTGCAAGCAACGCGAAAGCCACCACATCCTGTGGAAGTAAGGAACGGGCGCTCTTTGCCCAGTTTTTCTAACGTACGCAAAAATAACTTTCTATTGACTTATTTTTATATTTTAGCTAAAATACACAGTACATACTTTACTGTGCTAATGAGATAAAGCAATAGAGGTTTCTTTTTTTAGTCCTATCATACATAATAAAATAGAGAGAACTGCGAGAAGGAGAAAAATTTATGTCACAGCCATATATGTTTGAGAAACCGCTCGGATTGCGCGACACATTGCCGCAGGCGGAACAGGAAATATCGAGATTAGAAATGATTTTTCAGCGTGAGTTGCAACGTTGGGGTTATGATTTTATTAAAACACCGGCTTTGGAATATGCGGAAACGATTGGGCGTGCGTCGGCAATTTCTGATAATCGTCTCTTTAAATTTTTAGATGCAGAGGGTCATCCGGTGGTGCTGCGCCCCGATATGACAACACCGATTGCTCGAATTGCTGCATCGAGCCTGCGTGAAGAACCGTTGCCGCTTCGTTTGGCTTACACGGCCGACCTTTATCGCAGTCAGCGAAAAGAGGGCGGTCACCCGAGCGAGTTCGAACAGACTGGTGCGGAATTAATCGGCGACGCAACGCCATATGCAGATGTTGAAGTGATTTCCTTGATGATGAGTCTATTGGAGAAGAGTGGACTTGCATCAGTACGATTAGCTGTCGGTCATGTCGGCTTCGTGAATGCTTTTTTCTATGATATTGTTAAGGATAAGGAAATTGTGAAACATCTTCGCAATCTGCTTTACAATAAAAACGATGTCGGGTTTCATGAATACGTCACTTCTTTGGACCTGCCGAATGACGTCGCAAAACAACTTAATAAGTTCGTCGATTCAAGAAGAATGAATAACGAAGAGACATTGACCTATTTGGAATCCTTGGTGTCCGGATCTGCATCGCCGGTACAATCATACTATCGGAATATTATGGAACTAATTCATTTATTGAAATTGGATCATTTAGAAGATCAAATTGATTTGGATATAACCCTCGTGCCGCATCTCAGCTATTATACGGGATTTGTTTTCCAAGGATTTGGGGGTAATCTTGGTTTTCCGGTTGCAAGCGGCGGGCGTTATGATGATTTACTGGCGAAATTTAACCGTCCATGTCCGGCAACGGGATTCGGTATTCGACTTGATCGACTTTTGAGTGCGATCGACATTCCGGCAGGCAAGCCCGCGAGCAAGAAATGCGCTGTGATCTATAATCGTGAAAATGCCGGAATTGCGATGCAGTTTGCAGCTGAAGAAAGAGAGAAAGGCCGCGCGGTTGTTCTTCAGCATGCTGATGGGATTGACAATTCCGAGACTTTTGAGCAGCAATTTGAAGCGGTCAATTATTTTTTGGATAGGACGGGGATAGGAGAATGAGTAAATCGGTTATTACAATTGCCATGCCTAAAGGACGGATTTTCGGCGACGCGTGTCAGCTTTTAAGAAATGCCGGTTTTCAGCTTCCCGATACTTTTGAAACAACACGTAAGCTGATCTTTGATTTGGAATCCGAGCCCTTTCGCTTTATTCTGGCGAAACCTGTCGATGTGCCTGCTTATGTTGAGTATGGGGCGGCAGATCTTGGTATTGCCGGAAAAGATGTGCTGCTCGAAAGTGGGCGAGATGTATATGAAATGGTTGATCTTGGTATCAGCAAATGCCACATGGCAGTCGCCGGATTGCCAGAACGTCAAAACCGCCATCCATTCCTCAAGATCGCCACAAAATATCCGAACATAGCGTCCGACTTTTATCGCAAGCGCGGCGAACAGGTTGATCTGATCGCATTGAACGGTTCGATTGAACTGGCGCCAATTGTCGGACTCGCCGATGCGATTGTCGACATCGTTTCCTCGGGACAGACCCTTAAGGATAATGGACTTGTGGAATTTGACAGACTTCTTGAGATCAGTTCAAGGCTGATAGTCAATCCGGTCAGCTATCGGCTGAAAAAATCACTGATCGATCAAATCGTAGAAAAGATGATCAGGGCAACGGAGGGGACAAAAGTTGGAATGGATTAACGATGGAAATCTGGACTTTCTGAAGAAAAGAAAAGTGGAAGCTAAAGAAGAAGCGCAAAAATCTGTTGCGTCAATTATTTCCAATGTGAAAACAGGCGGAGACGAAGCGCTAAAGGCCTATACAAAGCAATTTGACGGTATTGCGTTGGAAGCCATTCGCGTAACTGAGAGTGAGATACGCGAGGCAGCAGCCCGTGTGCCAGAGCAAGTGTTGAAAGCGATCAAGCAGGCGGCACAAAATATCCGTGCTTTTCATGAGAAACAAGTGCCTCAGTCATGGACTGAAACCGTTGATCAAGGTGTTGTGCTTGGACAAAAAGTGACTGCACTTGATTCTGTTGGGGTATATGTGCCGGGCGGGACAGCCTGCTATCCATCATCCGTTCTAATGGGAGCCATTCCTGCTCTTGTTGCAGGTGTGAAACGCGTCGTTCTCGTTTCGCCGCCTCAAAAGAACGGCCTGATCGCCGATGGAGTGCTTGCCGCCGCCCGTGAGATCGGCATTCATGAAATTTACCAAGTCGGCGGCGCACAAGCAATTGCCGCGCTTGCCTATGGAACAGAGTCGATCCAGCCGGTAGATAAAATTGTCGGTCCGGGTAATCTTTATGTCATGCTTGCTAAAAAGCACGTATTTGGTGATGTCGCCATTGACAGTCTTGCCGGACCTAGTGAAATAGCCGTGGTAGCCGATGAGACTGCAAATGCGGGTTGGATCGCAGCTGATTTGTTGTCTCAGGCAGAACATGACCGTTTATCAATGCCGGTTCTTGTGACAACTTCACAAGCCTTTGGAAAAGAAGTCGAACAGGAAATTGAAAAACAACTTAAAGAGCTCCCGCGGGTTGAAATTGCTTCTGCTTCAGTAAACAATCAAGGGAAAATAATACTCGTCAAGGATATTCAGGAAGCAGCAGCCGCGGTTAACCAAATCGCGCCCGAACATCTTGAGTTAGCGACGAATGATCCTCATGAGATCCTACCGTTGATCCGTAACGCCGGAGCTATTTTTCTTGGGAAATACAGTTCCGAACCGGTTGGCGATTATTTCGCAGGCCCGAATCATATCATTCCAACCAACGGATCGGCACGCTACGCCAGCCCGCTTGGCGTGGACAGCTTTATCAAACACTCGAGTATTATTGAATACAGCGATGTGGCGCTTCAGGCAAACGGACAGGCAATCGCCGCCTTTGCACGATTTGAAGGACTTGAAGGCCACGCGCGTGCTGTAGAAAAACGGATGAAGGGTGCTGTGATTCATGGATAATCGAACAGGCTATGTCGAACGCGACACGTTTGAAACGCAAATTAAATTAAAATTCGCTATTGACGGAAGCGGCGAATCACATCTTGAAACCGGTGTACCTTTTCTCACGCATATGCTTACTTTATTTACGAAGCATGGCCTGTTCTCACTTGATGTGGACGCTCATGGCGACACGGATGTCGACGATCATCATACGACAGAAGATATAGCCATTTGTCTTGGAAAAGCCATTCGTCAGGCAATCGGCGATAAATCAGGTATTAATCGCTATGGCTATTCCGTTGTTCCAATGGATGAGGCACTATCAGAGGTCGCAATTGATTTGAGCGGCCGTCCTTATTTTGTTTTCAACGGTCAATTTCCGTCTCAAAAGGTCGGCACATTCGATACGGAACTCGTGAAGGAGTTTCTCGATAAGCTTTGCATTGAAGCTCAGATGAATCTTCATGTCACGGTTCGTTATGGTGAAAACACACATCATATGATTGAATCTGTATTCAAAGCACTCGGGCGCGCCCTTGACGCGGCTACTGTTCAAAATCCAAGAATTCAAGGGGTTCTTTCAACGAAAGGAACGCTGGGATGATCGGAATCGTAGACTATGGCATGGGCAATTTGTACAGCCTCAGCCAGGCGTTGAAAAGATTGGAACAATCTTATATCATCAGTGATGAGCCAAATGAGCTCGACAAAACAGATGGATTAATTCTTCCGGGCGTGGGCGCTTTTAAAGATGCCATGGCACTGCTTAATGAGAAAAAGTTGAGTGATTACCTCAGAACGTATGCACAGTCCAAGCCGCTGTTGGGGATCTGTCTTGGCATGCAGCTGCTTTTCGATGAAAGTGAGGAGGGCGTTCTGACTGAAGGATTGGGACTCATCCCAGGGAGAATAACCCGGTTCTCAGGCGCGTCAAAAGAAGGCGAGCGCTATAAGGTGCCGCATATGGGCTGGAACACGCTCTCATTTACAGCCCCTGAATCATGCTTGCTTAGCGGATTAAAGCCGAATTATGTCTATTTTGTGCATTCCTATTACGCAGATCTTGAAGACCCCGAGACATTGATTGCCGCAGCGGATTACTTTGGTCAAGTTCCGGCTGTTGTTGGGAAGGGCAACGTGTTCGGTACTCAGTTTCACCCGGAGAAAAGTGGGGCATTTGGCCAGGCACTATTAGCAAACTACCTGAAGTTTGTCCGCCAACAAGGCGGTACGTGTTCCTGTGGAAAGGAGATGTGCTGATGTTCACAGTCTATCCTGCGATTGATTTAATTGATGGGAAATGTGTACGGCTTTTTCAAGGCGACTATGATCAGTCAACCATTTATGGTGATGCGCCGATTGACGTCGCCCGATCTTTTTATGAGCAAGGCGCCGAGTGGCTCCATGTTGTTGATCTTGATGGCGCAAAGGCGGGGCGACCGGTCAATCAGGAACTAATCGCTCGCATGGCAGCGGAGGTTCCGATTAATATTGAAGTCGGCGGGGGTATTCGCTCGATTGAAACCGTGGAGACCTACTTAAATCAAGGTGTCAAGCGCGTAATTCTTGGAAGCTCAGCAATCAGCGATCCGGAATTCTGCAAACAGGTGCTGCATCGTTATCCGGAATCGGTTGCCATTGGTCTTGATGTGAAGAACGGCAAGGTCGCGGTACGTGGCTGGCTCGAGGTTTCCGATCTTAGTGCGGCTGCGCTTGCTAAGCAGCTGATTCAGGAAGGTGCCGAGCATTTTATTTATACCGATATTTCGAGGGACGGAGCACTGCAAGGAGCTAACGTAGCCGCAGTTGAACAGTTGGCCGAAGAAATTGGCAAGCCTGTTGTCGTATCCGGCGGTGTGACAACACTTGACGAAATTAAACAGATGATTCACAATCACCGAGTAAGCGGGGCGATTATCGGCAAGGCGCTTTATACAAAGCAAATCGAGCTCAGCGAAGTAATAAAGGCGGTGAAACACTGATGCTTGCAAAACGGATTATTCCATGTTTGGATGTAAAAGATGGACGCGTTGTCAAAGGAAAACAGTTCGTTCAGCTGCGTGACGCGGGCGATCCCGTCGAACTTGCGATGTTTTATAATGGAGAGGGAGCGGATGAACTTGTATTTCTTGATATTTCAGCTTCAAATGAAGGAAGAAATACAATGGTTGAAGTCGTGAAGCAAGTTGCGGCTAAACTGAACATTCCTTTTACAGTCGGTGGCGGCATCCGTTCACTCGAAAATATTAAAACGCTGCTTCGTGCCGGAGCCGACAAGGTCTCGCTCAACAGTTCCGCAGTGGCGAATCCCGGTTTGATTAAGGAAGGCGCCGATTTTTTCGGTAATCAATGCATTGTGTGCGCCATCGATGCAAAATGGGATCCGAAATCAAGTACATATAAGGTCTACACTCATGGCGGGCAGCAAGAAACACAGCTTGACGCAATTGAATGGGCAAAGAAGGCAGTCGAATTAGGCGCCGGAGAAATTTTGCTCACAAGTATGGATCAAGATGGTGAGAAGAACGGATTTGAACTGAATGTAACGCGTAAGATCAGTGAGGCGGTTGATGTTCCGGTCATCGCTTCAGGAGGTGCCGGAAAAGCATCTGACTTTCTTGACGCCTTTGAAGAAGGCAGAGCGGATGCTGCGCTTGCTGCCTCAATTTTTCATTATAGAGAAACCTCTGTATCAGCTGTTAAATCTTTCCTAAAACAAAAGGGAGTGGCAATACGATGAACGTTGAAACGTTAAAATTTGATCAAAACGGACTTATACCTGCGATCGTTCAAGATGCGCAGAGCAAAGAAATCTTGATGATGGCTTACATGAACAAGGAATCAATTGAAAAGTCGTTGGAAAGCGGAGAGACCTGGTTCTTCAGCCGTTCACGTCAAGAATTGTGGCACAAAGGCGCTACCTCGGGCAACACGCAAAAAATTGTTGATTGGGCAGTTGACTGCGATTCCGATACATTGCTTGTAAAGGTTGACCCTGCAGGTCCTGCTTGCCACACAGGTGAATACAGCTGTTTCGTTTCGGAGAAGAGCGATAAGCAGGAAGCAGTGGCCGCAGGAGCGGATCGCTATGAAATTCTTGCTGAACTGGAGCATGTCATCGCGAAACGCGAAGCAGAGCGTCCGGAAGGCACGTACACCACATACTTATTCAATGAGGGCATCGACAAGATCCTCAAGAAGATTGGTGAAGAAACATCGGAAGTCATCATTGCTGCGAAGAATCATTCGGTTGCAGAACTTGAATGGGAAGTTTCTGACGTTATTTATCACACACTCGTCATGCTTCGCGAACAAAAGGTTGGATTTGACCGCGTACTTCGCGTGCTCGAACAGCGGCACCGTGATAAAAGTGAATTTCAGCGAGAAAAGGCGAAAGACATAGAGTGAGCGAACGCAAAAAGCCCGGGAGGATACATCCTCTCGGGCTTTTTGCATGTTTTTGGCGGATTTACCGGATACTAGTTATGAACTACATCGGAACATTGCACCTGCCCAAAAATGGGTAGAGAACATATGGTCACTTTTTCCGATGAGGTCGCCCGAGACATTGATGCAACTCGGTAGTCGGTTACTGAGTTGCATCCATTGGCGGTCTGTATAAAAAGGAACGAAAAAGGAGCGTTTACGGTGCGCCTGTTCATTATTTTGTCGGGAGTAAGTGTGGGTCTCATGGCGTTTATTATTTTTTTTATTTTGAGAAGCACGCTCACTTTATGCGTCAAATTTTTGATCGGACCGCACCGTTTTGAATGGTATGCAGACGTCTATTTGTGGCGAAGGAAAGTCTGGACATACCAATTGAGGCATGGCAAAGGAAAAACAAAGAACAAGTCGACTATGAAGAAGTTGGATAAACATCAGATTGAGGATGAGGTAGACGATGAAGCGTTGTATGGCAGATTAAAGCAGATAATCTGCATACTGCGAACCGTTCCGAGTGGTAAGAAGATTAAAATCAGCCATCTGGTTTGGATTACGACATGCGGTACGGGCGACGCTTCAGAAACAGCACTTCTTTGTGGCGCTATCTGGTCGATCAAAGCGTCAACGATGCCCTGGATTGCCCCGCTTAGTTCAGACCGTCCGAGAATCAATGTAGTGCCGATGTTTCAGAGAAAATGCTTGAACTCAGACATATCATGCATGTTTCAAGTGAGGATCGGAGACGCTATAGCTATGATCAAGAAAATCAGACGCCAATTGAAAGAAGGTTAAGCATATGGCAGATCATCCAATACAGGGATTGATGAAGACCGCGCTTGAAAGCCTCCAATCTATGGTGGATGTGCGCACGATTGTCGGAGATCCCATCGAAACAGAAGACGGGCACACAATTATCACTTTGTCAAAGGTTGGATTCGGTTTTGTTGCCGGCGGTAGTGAATTTAACACAAAAAATGAAAATCCAGATGAAGAACCAAGCGAAGAAACCGAGGCCTACCTGCCATTCGGCGGAGGAACCGGCGGAGGGGTGTCCATTACGCCAATCGCCTTTTTGATTATCGGAGATGAAGGCGTTAAGACCATTCATTTAGATAACAACACTCATTTATATGAGCGTCTGATTGATCTCGCACCGCAAACCATTGATAAAATAAAAGAAATTATTGAGAAAAACGGTGTGGGCGGCGGTGCTCAAAAGCGGAAGAAACGCCGCAACGAATGGCAGGATGAAGAATTTTAACAGATACAATTTGGTAAATCAGAATGAGCGCTATGCGTCATTCTGATTTTTTTTAGGGATAAAGAGGAGATTTAATAAGCCCTATGGTTTTAAAACTGGATGAATGAGCTTGAATGAACACATGATTTCATCGTAATGGGGACAGGCATATCGAATCAAATTTCTTTGACAAGTCGAAAACATAAAAAATAATTTATTTTCAAGGTAAAAATGAAACAAATCATTCCGTAATCACGTAGTTATAAAGACAGATTTTATCAGTTTGTCACGCGTTTGTGTGACAATTGCTCTGTTCGGAGATTTAGTCTATAGTTAACTATAGAAGCTATGGAAAGTATGAACGCTGGTGGAAAACGAATGAAAAATGGGCAGGCAGTCATAATCCGGGTATCCGAGTTGATGAGTTTGGGTATCCTGTTTCTGTTATGTATACATATTTTTAATCAGTTAATAAGTCAACATATTATCTTTTGGACAAATATGTGTAATAAATCCTTTAATGAGAAAGGAAATTTTTTCAGCTTAGCTGTATAATATACAATGTAAGCGCTTCATACGCTTGGGGGAAATCGTTTTGCAGACAACAACAGTTAGTGAACTCTTTTCAGTTTTTGATCAAACAACATTATTCATAAAAAAAATAAGGGAAACGGATTATCTGACCACCTTGTGTGAGGCAGTCGAAGGATTGGCTCAAGACGAGATCAAGGACGAAGAATTATTGGGCAAGTTAAAGCCGCTTTATGATCGTTATTATAGTCAGAAAGCGACAGCGGAGGATGTGAGACGGGCGCTGCAGCTTGCAATGTTGAAAGGCATGAAAGCTTCCCCGCAACCCAATCATGAAATGACACCGGACACCTTAGTGATTCTGATCGGTCATATGATTGCGATGCTTGCCGGAAAGAAACCATTCTCGATCCTTGATCCGGCGGTTGGATCGGCAAATCTGTTAACCGGCATCATGAATCAGTCTGAAACCGATGACATTTTAGCTTATGGAATCGATGCGGATCCTTTGTTAATCAGGCTTGCAGCTTCGAACGCCAATCTGCAGCAGAAAGAAATCCAGCTGTTTCATCAAGATGGTTTGAAACCAATACTGATCGATCCGGTTGATTTTGTTGTTTGCGATGTTCCTATTGGTATTTATCCTGATCAAGAATCTGCGAAGACATATGCACTGAAGGATGTGGCTGAAAAACCGCTGACACATTTCTTATTTGTGGAACAATGTTTGCGCAAGTTGAAAACCGACGGCTATTTTCTTTCGCTGGTGCCTAACCATCTATTCTCTGATGATCAGGGTCATGTCTTTCATGATTTTATTCAAGAAAATGCTACAATTCTTGCATTGATCCAGCTTCCGGTTTCTCTGTTCACTAAGGGGGAGCAAGCAAAGAGCATTCTGTTGATGCAGAAGAAATCTGGAACTCAAACACATGCCAAACAAGCGCTCCTCGCGGAAATGCCTGACTTCTCTAATGAAGTGAAGATGCGCAAATTCATGCAGCAACTAGATCATTGGTTTCTGCACCGTTCGGTTTAAGAAGACGAGAGGGTGATCGACTATGGCTTTAATTCTCGCGATCAACGCCGGCAGCTCATCGCTGAAGTTTCAGCTTCTGGATATGCCTGCCGAGCATCTGGTAACCAAGGGCTCGGTTGAGCGTATTGGTTTGTCGGATTCGATTTTTACAATTAGTGTTAATGGTGAAAAGCAGCAGGAAATCGCCTCAATCTCAGATCATGAAGTGGCGGTAAGGATACTGCTCGATAAACTCACTGATTTGAAAATTGTCCGTTCTTTGAAAGAAATTGAAGGGATTGGCCACCGTGTTGTCCATGGTGGAGAAGCATTCGACGATTCCGCACTGGTCACTGATGATGTTATTAAAAAAATTGACGATTTGTCCGAACTGGCGCCTCTTCATAACCCAGCGAACCTAGTTGGTATTCGCGCTTTTCGCGATGTACTGCCCAATGTGCCTGAAGTTGTTGTGTTTGATACCGCCTTTCATCAAAGTATGGAGAATGAGGCTTTTTTATACAGTCTTCCCTATGAATATTACGAAAAATACGGTATTCGAAAGTATGGGTTTCACGGCACGAGTCACAAGTATGTCGCTTACCGTGCAGCTGAACTTCTTAAACGACCAATTGAGGAATTACGCTTGATCACTTGCCATCTTGGAAACGGTGCCAGTATTACTGCAGTCAGAGGCGGCAAATCGATTGACACATCGATGGGATTTACGCCGCTTGCAGGATTGACGATGGGAACGCGTTCGGGGGATGTCGATCCAGCTCTCATTCCATTTATCATGGATAAAACAGGTATGAATGCGAACGAAGTTATTAATGTGCTGAACAAGAAGAGTGGTTTGCTTGGTCTTTCAGGTTTTTCGAGCGACTTGCGGGATATTGAAAAAGAAGCCAAACGAGGCAATAAACGCGCCAAGCTGGCAATTAATGTTTTTGTGGAACGGATACAGAAATATATTGGCTCGTTTGCGGCGAAAATGAACGGAGTCGACGCGATTATTTTTACGGCTGGAATCGGTGAACATAGTTCAGAGGTGCGCGGACAGGTACTTAACGGACTCGGGTTTATGGGTATTGATTGGGATGCGGATCAGAATAAAATTAACGGTCAGGAAACATTTATCAATACGGATAAATCCAAAGTCAAGATTATGGTGATACCAACCAATGAAGAAGTCATGATTGCCAGAGATACGGTTCGTCTGTCCAAGCAGCATCAAAAAATGAAGTAAAGATACAGCTTGAGCTGTTTAATAGGTACTGTATAGAAAAAAAGAAGGAGCCTCATGATTGAGGCTCCTTCTTTCACTATAAACAAAATTAGTCCACAATTAGAAGATCCTTAGGGTAGTGTGTCAGTGTTTCCGGACCATTTTCGCTGAGATAAACGTCGTCCTCGATACGGACGCCGCCGATTTCAGGTACATAGATACCTGGTTCTACCGTGAAGACCATACCGGTAGTCAATGTTTTGTCGTTTGCCGCGCTCATTGACGGCTGCTCGTGTTCACCGAGACCAAGACCGTGGCCGAGACGGTGCGTGAAGTAGTCCCCGTAGCCCGCATCAGCGATGACTTTACGTGCAACACCATCGAGATCGCCGATACGCAGACCTTTGCGAACCGCTTTGATCGCTGCCAAGTTCGCTTGCAAGGTCGTTTCATAGATTTTGTGCTGCTCATCAGAAGCGTGTTTGTAGCACACAGTTCGTGAAATATCAGAGCAATAACCGTCAATGACAACACCAAGATCAAATAGGACAAAATCGCCTTCGCGAATCTGGCGTGTTCCCGGATAGCCATGCGGTTTTGCCGTGTTTTCTCCGGCAAGCACCATGGTATCGAAAGCCATCTGGGTGTACCCCTGTTTTGCCAGCTCATGCTCAATTTCGGCAATGATCGCTGTTTCGGTCCGACCTTTTTTAATTGCATCGATACCGAGCTTAATTGCATAATCAGCGACTTCTCCGGCTTTTTTCATGGCTGCAAGTTCGTGCTCATCCTTAATGTTACGCATGTCAGCAAGATAATCCTCAATGGATTGGAACGAAAGGTGTTCATCAATCTGCTTGAGTGCCAGTGCTTTATTATAAGGCAATGTGCTGGGTTCAATAAATGCCGTGGTGAAATCAGTGCGGCGGGCAGCCAAGGCTTTCTTAACAAATGTCCACGGATCCTGATCATCTCGATAGCCGATCACTTCATGACCGAAGTCGGAATCACGTGCCTGACCAACCTCAAGCTCCGGGCAAATGAGGAACGGCTCATCTTCCGGAAAAAGAAATAAGCCGAGAAAGCGTTCATGTGGATCGCATTTAAAATGAGTAAGGTAGAAAACATTTGTCGGATCTGCGATGTACGCGAACCGTCCCTCTTGTTTTCTTAACCATGATTCAATTTGGTTCATTTTGTCTGACAATTAAGGTCACTCCACTTTCATCCATAGTAATACTTCTAATGTATCACAATCTTGACGTGTGTGGATGAATCTTATTGGATTTGATTGGAAAAATACATGAATGGCATCTGCGTGAATTATTGGCAGTCCTTTTATGCGAAGAGCATATCAGGTAGTGTATAATATAGGGAAGTTCAAATCGGGCGCATGAGCGTTTTGTCAATCAATCTAACTTTTTTTCTATTTGATAAAAAACGAACAAACATTCTATAATAAGGAGTGAAGAAACGGTGCGTATTACCTATATCGGACATGCGACAGTACTTATAGAAACAGCAAAAGCGAATTTGTTAATTGATCCTTTTATCAGCAGTAATCAACAAACCCCCTTGTCAATCAATGATTTGCCGAAAATCGACGCAATTCTGCTGACCCATGGACATGGCGACCATAGTGAAGATACGCAGCCGATTGCTGAACGGGATGGATCGCTTGTCATTGCTATTGCGGAGCTAGCAACCTATTTTAGTTGGAAAGGGTTGACTGTTCATGGCATGTCGATCGGCGGCGCCTATGAATTTCCATTTGGTACGGTCAAAATGACGCAAGCGTTTCATGGATCAAGCATTACGGACGCCGCAACGAAGCAAATTGTTTATGCAGGTATGCCGGCTGGCTTTTTGCTGAAACTTGATGGAAAGACCATTTATCATGCGGGAGACACCGCGCTTTTTTCCGATATGAAGTTAATTGGTGAACAAAATGATCTTGATCTTGCATTTCTGCCGATCGGCGATAATTTTACAATGGGACCGGAGGATGCGTTGCAGGCGGCGAAATGGCTCAAAGCAAAAACCGTGGTGCCGATTCACTACAATACCTTTCCCGTCATTACTCAAGATGCCGGCAAGTTCGTAGATCAGCTTGATGGACATGGACATGTCTTGTCGCCTGGTCAAACACTAGACCTGTAAAGGCTGTTTGGAGCGATTGAAATGGAAACAAAACATGATCAAATATTAAAGTACATTGCGGATCTTGAAATTGGCAGCAAAATTTCTGTCCGTCAGACGGCCAAGGTTCTTCAGGTCAGTGAAGGTACGGCCTATCGCGCGATCAAGGATGCGGAGAATCAGGGATTAGTCAGTACCGTTGAGCGTGTGGGTACGATTCGAATCGAACGGAAGACTCGGGAAAGTATTGAAAAGCTGACTTTTGATACAGTTGTCAACATCGTAGACGGGCAAGTTCTCGGCGGCAAGTCGGGTCTGTCGCGAACATTGAATCATTTTGTGATCGGCGCGATGGAGATCAATGCAATGAAGCGGTATATCGGTGCTAATGATTTAATGATTGTCGGAAATCGTGAATCAGTCCACGAGTATGCGCTTAAAGAAGGGGCCGCAGTGCTGATTACGGGCGGGTTCAATACAAGCGAGCGTGTGAAACTGCTCGCGGATCAGACGCATCTTCCGGTGATTACGACTTCTTATGATACATTCACCGTTGCAGCGAAGATCAATCGAGCGATTTACGATCAGTTAATAAAAAAAGAAATTGTTCATGTTTCAGATATTATGATCCCATTCTCAGAAACACAGTTTGTTTTTGGTTATGATTCGCCAAAACGGTGGCATGAACTGAACCACAGCACAGCGCATAGCCGTTTCCCAGTCGTTGATCAACAAATGAAAGTGATTGGTATTGTTGCGATGAAAGATATCATACGGGATCAGGACGTGCATACTATTGAGGAAGTTATGACCTCAATGCCCTTGGTTGTCAATCCGACAACCTCAGTAGCTGCCGCAGCTCACCGCATGATTTGGGAAGGTATTGATGGCCTGCCGGTTGTTGATGAACAACAGCATCTGCTTGGAATGATTACACGTCGCGATGTACTTAAAGCACTGCAGATGATTCAGCAGCAGCCGCAGATGGGAGAAACGATTGAAGACATTGTTTCGTCTCAGCTGAAGGATTATTCAGATGACAATAATTATGTGTTCCAATTCAATGTTACGCCGCAAATGAGCGACTATCTTGGTTCGGTTTCTCACGGGGTAATGACGTCGATGATTACAACCGTTTGTCGACGCGTGCTGAATCATTTACGCCGCAGTGATTTGGTCGTGGACAATCTTTCGTTTTACTTTTTCAAACCTGTTCAATTGGAACAAACAGTGACGGTCCAGCTGAAGATTCTTGAAATGACACGAAGAAATGGAAAGATGGACATTGAATTGTTTGTTGACGGACAACTTTGCGGAAAAGCGTTATTGAACGCTCAATTTATCGACCGTTATTAAAACTAAATATAACAAGGGTCAGCCGTCATTTGAACTCATGGCGAGCTGTTTGGAGGATGATTTTCAGTGATTGATGAACTAGTGAATTTGATCAAACAGTATGAAACGATAATCATACATAGACATGTCCGTCCGGATCCCGACGCACTTGGTTCTCAGGGAGGGCTTGCTTGTCTCATCCGGGACAACTTCCCAGGAAAGGCTATTTATCTGGTCGGTGAAGAATCGGAATCTTTGCGTTTTCTCATTCAAATGGACCAGATTGATGATGCGGTTTATAAAGATGCTTTGGTAATCGTTTGTGACACAGCGAATCGGGAACGGATCTCCGACGACCGATATGAATCCGGTGCGCATCTAATTAAGATTGACCACCATCCGATTGTTGACTCCTATGGAAAACCGGAATGGGTGAATACTCAATCGAGTTCAACAAGTGAGATGATCGCTTCAATCTATCGGAGTCATCCTGAACTCACAATGACGCAAGACGCTGCACGACTGCTTTTCGCGGGAATTGTCGGCGATACGGGCCGATTCCAGTTCAGCAACGTGACTTCCGAGACTTTTCTTGCGGCGTCCGAGCTTGTGAAACTGCCCTTTGATCGTCAATCCTTCTTTAATCAGTTGTATCAGCGCAGTCTGAAACAAGCGCGCTTAAACGGCTATGTTCTTGAACATTTTTCGCTGACCGATGAAGGTGTTGGTTTTGTGAAGCTTTCTCAAGATCTCATTCATTCTTATGAATTGAATGCCTCTGACGCGTCTGCACTTGTCAATTGTTTTTCTAATGTCGAGCACCTTAAAGCTTGGGTACTCTTTTCGGAAGAGGATCAAGTCATCCGCGCTCGAGTTCGTTCGAAGGGTCCGTCAATTAATGAGCTAGCCGCAAAATACAATGGCGGTGGTCATCCGATGGCTTCCGGCGCTACTGTTAAAAGCTGGGAAGAAGCAGATCAATTGATTGCCGATTTACGCAAACTGTGCAAGTAATAGAGATGATTGACAATTCGATAAGAACCTCCTGAATCTGCGTTGAAAAAGGAGTACGAACGCATGCCATTTGTACATCTTCATGTGCATAGTGAATATAGTCTACTGGACAGTACGTGCCGGATCAATGATCTCGTTGATCTGGCTAAGTCTGTTGGTCAAAAAGCGATCGCGTTGACCGATCGAAACGTGATGTACGGCGTCATCCCTTTCTATCGCGCGTGCATAAAAGCGGGCATACATCCGCTGATTGGAATGGAATTGTCCCTAGATAATGGGTTGAACAATGATAAGATGGCGCGATCGAAGCGTTCAGAAGATATGCCTGCGCTTATTTTGCTCGCACAAAATAATTTAGGGTATCAGCATCTTGTCAAACTTGCGTCTCTTGTTCAGATGAATAATAGTGAGTGCGTTCCTTTATCACAGGTGAAGCACTATGCGGAAGGACTTATCGCGCTTTCCGGCGGTTTTGACGGCCCCATTGACCGATTGATCGCCTCGGGAAATGATGATCGGGCAAATCAATTGGTGGCAGGGCTCCACACTATCTTCGGCAATCGCTTTTTTCTCGAATTGCAGCGAGACGGGAATGACCGTAAGAGTGAACAGGGCATACGTGAACTTGGCCGGCGGCATTCGATTCCTTTTGTTGCAACGAGCAGTGTGCATTACCTAAATAAAGAGGACGCCAAAGCACATACCTGCTTAACCTGTATACGAGACGGATTGAAATTAGCCGAAAAACCCCAGAACGGCCGCGATCTCTCATTTAAAAAAACGGATGAAATCGTACGCATATTTAGCGATATACCGGAAGCAGTGACGCTGACCGAGCAAATCGCTGCAAAGTGCCAGGTAACCTTTTCGTTTGATCGTGTCCGATTTCCCGCGTTTCCACTTCCAGAAGGAGTAAGCACCGAGCAGATGCTGCGCGCGGTCTGCACCAGAGGTGTGAAGGAAAGATACCCGGTGGTTACGGGTCAAATTCAAACCCGACTGCACTACGAATTGTCCGTTATTGGGAAAATGGGCTTTAATGATTATTTTCTTATCGTTGCTGATCTTGTCGCTCACGCTCGAAAATCGGGCTACATGCCTGGTCCCGGACGCGGTTCTGCCGCAGGTTCGCTCGTCGCTTATGTTTTAAAGATTACTGAAGTTGACCCCATTAAGTATCACCTGCTTTTTGAACGATTTTTGAATCCGGAACGTGTGACCATGCCGGATATTGATTTGGATTTTCCTGATGTTGATCGTGACAAAATGATTGAGTACGCTTTTGAAAAGTACGGTCGCACACATGTGGCTCAGATTATCACATTCGGAACCTTGGCGGCGAAAGCGGCGATCCGTGATGTCGGCCGAGTCTTAGGAAGTGATCCGAGAGTTATTGATCGGATGGCTCGATTGATTCCAGGTGTGCCGAAAATGACTCTGGATAAGGCGCTTCAGGAATCGGATAAATTAAAGACGCTCGTGCGCGCTTCAACGGAGGCAAGCGACCTGTTCGAACTTGCCCACCGCATTGAAGGGTTGCCCAGACACTCATCCATTCATGCAGCAGGTGTGATTTTGAGTGATCAACCGCTGACTGAGTCTGTTCCCATCCAGAAAGGTCATGATGGCATTCCGATCACACAGTATCCGATGGATATTCTGGAATCACTCGGTTTATTAAAAATAGATTTTCTTGGTTTGCGCAACTTAACCTTTATACGAGAGGTTCTTCAAAGGACATCGACAGTTCAAAGCCGTCAACTGACCATCGAATCAATACCGCTTGACGATTCGAAAACGTTCGAATTATTAAGTGATGGGGATACAATGGGCGTCTTTCAATTGGAATCAGACGGCATGAGACAGGTGCTCCGTAAATTAAAACCAACTGAATTTGAAGATATTGTGGCGGTTATTGCACTCTATCGACCAGGACCTGCTCAATTTATTGATCAATACGTGCGCAGAAAACATGGAGAAGAAAAGGTTGTCTTTCCGCATCCCAATTTGGAAGCGATTCTCAAGCCGACTTACGGTGTATTGGTTTATCAGGAACAAATCATGCAGATTGCCGTGCAAATGGCCGGTTATTCACTCGGTCAAGCGGATATCCTGCGCCGAGCGGTCGCCAAGAAGAAGCGTGAACTGCTTGAAGCGCAAAAAAAGACATTTGTTTCCGGATGTAAGCAAAATCACTATTCAGAAGCAACTGCCGTCCAGTTGTTTAGTCTAATCGTTAGATTTGCGAATTATGGTTTTAATCGCTCCCACGCTGTAGCTTATAGCTTTGTCTCCTACTGGCTTGCTTATTTAAAGACGCATTTTTCTCAAGCGTTTATGGCTGCCTATCTAACCGGAATCATCGGTAATTCGGATAAGACAGAGGCAACGATCCGCGAATTACGAAGTCGAAGAATCCAGCTGTTGCCTCCCTCTGTAAACGAAAGTTTGAGCAGCTTTGAACCTTTTGGAAAGATGATACGGTTTGGCTTATCGGGAATCAAAAATGTAGGAAACGGCGCGGTTGACGTATTGGTTGAGGAACGAGGAAAGAACGGACCGTATAAGAGTCTTTATGATTTTTGCCGCAGAGTCCCGGCACGAAAGGTCAACCGGAAAGCGATCGAATCGATGATTTTCGCCGGTGCTTTTGACGAGTTCGACGTTGATCGTGCTGTCCTGCTTGCGACACTTGATCGTGCATTAAGTTTAGGAGAAGAGGAGCAGAAGCTTAATGGCGGACAGACATCTTTGCTTATGCCTGAAACAAATGATGAAGATTACATGAATGTACCGCCGCTTAGCGCCGCAGAGAAATTGCATTATGAACGTGAAACGCTTGGATTTTACTTGACCGCGCATCCAATTAGCGAATACCGCTTCCGTTTGCCGGAAGCATTTGTGACGGTTAGTACCGCTGAAAGGCTTCCAGAAGGAACATTAAGCACATTAGCCGTCAGGTTGGAACAGGTAAAATGCATACGGACAAAGTCGGGACAGCCAATGGCGTTCTTCTCTTCGGGAGATGAAACAGGTACAATTGACACCGTTTGTTTTCCCACATCGTATGAAAAGGTTAAGGAACTCTTGCGGGATGGAGAAATGGTTGTTATTCAGGCAAAACGTTCAGTGGGAAAAGAGAGAAACACACCGCAACTGATCCTAATGCGGGCGATTAGTCTGAACAACTATTTATCCGAGCGTCAAGCGACTCTTTTTCTGAAAATTGACCGCGCACATTATCATTCTCAATTACTTGAGCATGTAAAGTCGGCAATTGAGAAAACACCTGGCCAACATCGCGTTATTCTTTATTATGAAGAGAGCCGCAAAACAATCGAGCTTGCTCCGAAATATGCGGTTCGTTTGACCAAGGATTTCATTGAATCGATGCGAACGCTTCTTGGAGAGAACAATGTGATGATTAAGCGTGATGAGCTTCAGAAATAATTGGTTAGTGACGAGCGGTCGGGCGAAAAACCTTTATATAACTGCTGTTTTTCTGCATTGTCTGCCTGTTGCTTATGTTTTTGCGGAACGTTTGTTATAATGGTGAAGTTTAGGAATTTTTTTTCGGATGGTCCAGACAAAGCAAACATGTCGATACGCAATGATTTATGAATTATTCTATTTTAATTATTTAAATTGACTGCCTGAGTGAATAATCGACGATTCCATGAATTATACGTGAAGAAATAGTGACATGTTGTGAAGCAAAGTGAAATTACAGCTTTGACAAAGTAAGAGGGTGATATACTTGATGAAGGACTTTTTTACTAAGAAAAAAAAGTACGCAACAGTCCCGTCCGCGAAAGCGAGGCAGGATGTTCCTGAGGGCATTGTCCGCAAATGCCCGAAATGCAAGAAAATAATGTATGTTAAAGAGCTGCAAAAGCACCTGTTTGTTTGCCAATCCTGCGGGTATCATTATCCAATAGGTGCCCATGATCGCGCAGTGATGCTCTTTGATCAAGATTCATACGTGGAATTCGACAAAGATATGGTTTCACTCAATCCTCTTCAGTTTCCTAATTATATGAACAAGCTGGAGTCGGACCGTAAGAAAACCAAACTGAATGAAGCTGTATGGACCGGAAAAGGCCGGATTGAAGGCTTTGAATGTGCTGTCGCCATCATGGATAAAGGGTTCCGAATGGGCAGTATGGGTTCGGTTGTCGGCGAGAAAATCACGCGAATGATCGAATATGCCGATAAAAACGCACTTCCGGTACTCATTTTCTCGGCATCCGGAGGCGCGCGTATGCAAGAAGGCGTGCTCAGCCTGATGCAGATGGCGAAAACAAGCGCGGCTCTGAAAGCGTTCAGTGAAAATGCCGGACTTTATATTTCCATAATGACCCACCCGACAACCGGTGGTGTTTCGGCGAGCTTTGCTTCTCTAGGCGATTACAATTTTGCTGAGCCCGGCGCATTGATTGGATTTGCCGGACGTCGCATTATTGAGCAGACGATCGGTGAGGAATTACCGGACGATTTTCAAACTGCTGAATTCCTTTTGAAACACGGCCAGCTTGACCAAGTGATTCCTCGATCCGAGTTGAGAAATGTGTTGCGGCAAGTCTTGTCGATTCATTCTGAAGGAGGTGCCGAGGAATGGGACCGGAATTAGATTTTGAAAAGCCGATTCTTGAGCTTCAAGGAAAGATTTCGGAATTAAAGCAGTTTATGGACGAGAAAGGCATCGATCTTTCTGATGAGCTGAACCACTTGCAGGAACGCCTTGCAGCGCTTGAGAAAGAGACCTATGGCAGCATGACTCCATGGGAGCGCGTTCGCATTGCGAGAAAGCTGGACCGCCCGACCACACTGGATTATATTCCGCTTTTGTTTACGGATTTCGTTGAGTGCCATGGTGATCGTCTTTATGGTGATGATCCGGCGATTGTGGCCGGAATCGCGAAATTTCACGGATACCCGGTGACAATCATTGGGGAACAGCGTGGGCGTGATACAAAAGAAAATATAATGCGAAATTTTGGCAGTCCTCATCCGGAGGGTTACCGCAAAGCACTTCGGCTGATGAAACAAGCGGACAAGTTTCATCGTCCAATTATTACTTTTATTGACACAAAAGGCGCTTTCCCGGGCAAGACTGCAGAGGAACGCGGGCAGAGTGAAGCAATCGCTCGAAATCTATTTGAAATGTCTTGGCTTTCCGTGCCGGTGATCTGCGTCGTTATTGGCGAAGGAGCGAGTGGCGGCGCACTCGCCATCGGTGTCGGCAATCAGATTTTAATGCTGGAGAATTCATGGTATTCCGTAATTTCTCCGGAAGGGGCGGCAGCTTTGTTGTGGAAGGATGCCGGTAAGGCAGAAGAAGCAGCAAAAACGATGAAAATTACCGGATTCGATTTGAAAAAACTTGGTATTATTGATAAACTGATTCCGGAGGTTTTGGGCGGTGCTCATCATGATCCGGAAAAGCAGGCACAACTCATTGATCATGCCATTATTGAATCGTTGAAGGAGTTAAGTCGGTTAAGCGCAGACCAAGTTCGTAATCAGCGATTAGCCAAGTATCGTGCGGTCGGTAATTATGACACAGTCCAGGAAAAGCAACCGAATCATTCAATTTTTTCTTATTCATCAGATGGGCAATAGAAGGAACACTAAAATGAGGTGATTGTTGTGATGAAAAAGATTGGCGTTCTGACAAGCGGCGGTGATGCGCCGGGAATGAATGCGGCAGTACGCGCTGTTGTAAGGTCGGCAATTTATCGCGGAGTGGAAGTTTACGGGATTTATCATGGCTACAAAGGTTTGATTACCGGCAACATCAAGAAGCTTGAAGTTTCAGACGTCGGCGATATCGTACAGCGTGGCGGTACCATTCTTTACACAGCCCGCTGTGAAGAATTCAAGACTGAAGAAGGTCGCGCTATTGCGATTGAGCAGTTGAAGAAATTTGGTATTGAAGGACTTGTCGTTATTGGTGGCGACGGTTCATTCATGGGCGGTGTCAAACTGACACAGCTCGGCTTCCCTACGATCGGCATCCCCGGAACCATTGATAATGATATTCCGGGCACTGATTTTACACTGGGATTTGATACTGCTTTAAACACGATCATCGACGCAATCGACAAGATCCGTGATACGGCCACTTCCCACGAACGCCGATTTATTATCGAAGTCATGGGTCGTAATTGCGGTGACCTTGCCATGTGGTCCGGACTTGCCGATGGTGCAGAATCAATACTGATTCCGGAAACAAAGGAAGAAATAAGCACAATTGTTGAACGGCTGAATCGTGGTATTGAACGTGGGAAAAAGCACAATATTATTGTTCTGGCCGAGGGTGTGGGTCACGCTAATGAAATTGCCGATGAAATTAAAGCCAAGGCTAACATGGATACGCGTGTGACCGTATTAGGACATGTTGTTCGTGGAGGATCACCATCCGCTTTTGACCGCGTATTGGCAGCCAGAATGGGCAATAAGGCTGTCGAATTGCTTTTGAACGGCGACAAGGGCAAAATGATCGCCATTCAAGATAATAAGATTGTAGCTCATGACATCCTTGATCTGCTCACGAAAAAGCATGTGTTTAACAAGGATCTTTATCAGTTAGCAAAAGAATTATCCATATAAAATGCTGGAGGGAATAAATTAAATGAAAAAGACAAAGATTGTTTGTACACTGGGACCTGCAAGTGATACGGTCGAAACGCTTGTAAAAATGATTAACGCAGGAATGAACGTTGCACGTTTCAATTTCTCACATGGTGATCATGAAGAACACCATCAAAAAGTACTTAACCTTCGTGAAGCAATGAAGATCACTGGCAAAACGATCGGCATCCTGCTTGACACAAAAGGACCGGAAATCCGTACACATGATATGGCTACTAAGGAAGTTCTTCTTGAAGAAGGCAAATCGGTTGATATCTCAACGACCGAAGTTGCCGGAACTGCCGACAAATTCTCTATTACTTATGCAGAATTGATTGACGACGTTCATGTTGGTTCGAAAATCTTGATTGATGACGGCCTGGTTGAGCTTGAAGTAACGGGTATCGACAAAGAAGCCGGACTCATTCATAACAAAATTTTGAACACAGGTGTTCTAAAGAGTAAAAAAGGTATCATCGTGCCTAACGTCAGCATCAACCTTCCAGGTATGACTGAAAAAGACGCAGACGACATTGTCTTTGGTATTGGCGAAGGCATTGACTTCATCGCTGCTTCATTTGTTCGCCATGCGTCAGATGTTAACGACATTCGCAACCTGTGCAAAGAACACGGCGCTAACGATGTTCATATTTTCCCTAAAATTGAAAGCCAAGAAGCTGTCGACAACATTGAGGAAATCCTTGAAGTGTCCGACGGTCTAATGATCGCTCGTGGCGACCTTGGTGTTGAAATTCCACCGGAAGATGTTCCGCTCGTTCAAAAACATTTGATCAAAATGTGCAACAAAGTAGGCAAAACAGTTATTACTGCTACACAGATGCTTGACTCGATGATCCGCAACCCACGTTGTACACGCGCCGAAGCAAGTGACGTTGCCAACGCTATTTTCGACGGAACAGACGCAATCATGCTTTCCGGTGAATCTGCATCCGGCAAATGGCCTGTAGAAGCTGTAACAACGATGAACAATATTGCTTTGAAGGCTGAATCAGCACTTGACTACAAGGGTATTCTTAAGCATTTGAGCGATTCAAGTGAACCTACTGTAACGGCAGCTATTGGTGAAGCAGTAGCACACACAGCTTTGAATCTTAACGTTGGCGCAATCATCACGGCAACGGTGAGCGGCTATACAGCAAGCGTTGTATCGCATTACCGTCCGAAAGCTCCGGTTATCGCGGTAACAAGCTCTGAACGTGTTGCGCACAAAATGTGCCTTGCTTGGGGCGTAACTCCAGTGTTGAGCGAACTTGCAAAATCAACCGATGAAATGTTTGAAATCGCTGTTGACAGCGGCAAGAAAACCGGACTTGTAAAAGACGGAGACCTTGTCGTGATCACTGCCGGACTTCCTGTTGCAGCTTCAGGCAAGACGAACATCATGCGTGTTCATCAAGTCGGCGAAGTAGTGACAGAAGCATAATTCGTGTGCGGGGACAGATATCCCTTAACGTTTCATTGTTATTCTTGAGTTTCATCATTTATGATAAGAGAAGGCGCGCTATGTGCCTTCTCTTAAATTTTATTTTGGGAGTGTTCAACTATGCATGTATCCACGACCAAGATCGTTGTTCGATATAATGAGACCGATAAAATGGGTATTGTTCATCACAGCCAATATGTAAATTATTTTGAAATTGCCCGAACTGATTTTGTTCGACAAGCAGGGATATCCTATCGGAGAATTGAAGAGGAAGGACTAATGATGCCGGTTCTCGGCATCAATGTGCAGTACCATACGCCCGCTTTGTATGATGATACGATCCTTGTTGAAACGTCCATTAGAACGTATGACAGTATTAAAATGATGTTTGATTACAAAATCTATAGACAGACGGATCGAAAACTGCTTGTAGAGGGTTCCAGCTCTCATTGTTGGACAGATTTGTCACTGCGCCCGGTTTCGATCAGAAGAAAGAATAAAGAGCTTCACACGCTGATCACGAGCGTAATGGATCAAGCATAAATTTGGAGGAGGGGTGACATTGCAAAAAAAGGTTTTGATTACATTATTACTCTATGCGTTCGCCGAGGTATGCGCTCTGATCTATGTTGGCAGCCTTATTGGCGGACTCAATTTAATCTTAATTCTTTTACTATCTGTTATTTTTGGTATTTGGATGGTAAGACGTCAAGGATTTATCATTTTGCAGAAAATTAATGATGATCTTAGTCAAAGAAGAGTGCCCGCCGAATCACTTTTAGACGGCGCCTGTCTCCTTATAGGGGGATTGCTGCTTTGCTCCCCGGGGCTAATCAGTGATAGCGCCGGGCTCCTGCTTCTGATCCCTAAGCTGAGAGTCCTGTTGATCTTACGTTTAAAAAGATGGATTCGCGAACGTATTGATAAAGGCGGCATTACGTTCATTTCATTTGGGAGACGTTAATGATGCTCAGACTTTTTTGCCAAGAATGTAGCGCCACACATCTTGCCATGTGCCCGCATGATACAGGGTTCGAATTACGACAAGAATCAGCGGTCCGATTATAATTCCGGCTAGACCGATCCAGCGAAAGCCGAAATAGATGGAGACGAGCGACGCAAGCGGATCAATACCGATAGTCACGGATAGTATTTTGGGTTCCATCAGTTGTCTTTGAATGATTGCGGCGATATACAGGCTTGTTAGACTAATGGTGAAAAAATAATGGTGCATGAAAAATTGGTAGAGAATCCATGGGATAAAAATCGCGCCGGTCCCTAAATAAGGAATCAAATCAACAATACCCGTAATCAGCGCGATGGTAAGCGGATGTGGGATTTTCAACACGATAAGACCTACATATACGAGAATCATGGTCATGAATACGAGCAAAAACTGGGCGCGTACAAACCCGATGCATGTTTTTTTCAGTTCTGTCAGTACTTTATAAATTGGCCGACCAATAGCTGAATGGAAACAGAACGCATGACATTGTGTCTTTATCCGTTCTGAGTCTTTAGACAGAAAAAAAGTCGCAAGAAAGATGAAAACGGCTGAAATCAGTGTATCCGGAATAGTAGTTACAAATTCAGTCAGATTCATTAATAAACGACCGGCAAGGTCATGAAGCATTTCCACAAGCGTTCCAGCCATACTTTCGACATTGAGCTGAATAGCTTTCTGCTGCCCGCTTGGAAGTCCGGAAAAGATATGCATCGCCTGTTCCCAAGAAGGCAGGAGATGTGAGAAAAAGAAAGTTTGCAGGTCGCCGATGAGCACTTGAACTTCATCCGGAACAGAGCGAGACAGCGAACTTACTCCTTTGATCAGGGCAATTGAAGTAAATAATAGTATGCTTATCGAAAGCGAAAAGAAGAAAAAAAGAACAACAAATGAGGCTGCCCCCCGGGGAAGTCCTATTTTTTTTTCAATAAAAACAACAATAGGATTGATCATGAATGCGAGTGCGCAGGCGATAAGAAATGGTAACGCGTAACGGATGGCAAACATCAATACCGTCACGATCACCGCGGTAATGGTCATAACAACAAGGGCACGCAAAACAATAAATAATCCGGCAATGAATGGCTGAGTTTCCTGAGAGTTCATGTCCTTATCCCCACCTTAAGTTTATGCGTATGCGGACAAGCGGGAAATATACATTTAAAACAATGTCTGAAAAAGAATATTTCGGGTTATTATTCACAAAGTCAGCGTAAGCGGATATAATCAAGATAACAATTTTGCATAAGACCCATAACATTCAAGTGATAGTTAATTTGAGAAATCCTATTTTTCATCAAGATAGTTGAATCTGTTCGTGAAGAGTTCAGAAAAATGTACTATTATTAAATAATGGAATTAAATGAAATACTGATCTTCTGACTTCAGATAGTTATCAAATAGGGGAAGCAACAATGAATGAATTGTTCGTATTCAGATAGCAAGGCGCTACATTCAAGGAGGGGATTAATTTGACAATGACAAGAGGTTTGGAAGGTGTTGTTGCAACAACTTCAACAATTAGTTCAATTAAAGATGATGTGCTCATGTATCGAGGATACAATATACAGGATTTAGCTGAATTGTCTACTTTTGAAGAAGTCGTTTTTTTGCTTTGGAATGGCGAACTCCCCACTGCTGACCAGCTCAGTCTATTCAAAGGTACGCTTGCTGAGAATGCAGCGGTGCCGGGTGAATTGTTTACAATCATGAAGATGTACCCGTTTGACCACGTACACCCCATGGCGGTTTTAAGAACCGCTGTTTCGAATCTGGCCATGTATGACCCCGATGCTGAGTTGATGGATAAGCAATCGAATAAAGATAAGGCGGTCCGTATTCAGGCGAAAATCGCGACACTTGTTGCCGGATTTTCTAGAATCAGGAAAGGACTGGAGCCAATAGCCCCAAATAAATCACTGGGGTTCGCAGCTAATTTTCTCTATATGCTGAAAGGTCACTATCCTTCAGAGACTGAAGCGCAGATGTTCGACAAAGCATTAATTCTTCATGCCGATCATGAGCTGAATGCTTCAACGTTCACGGCACGTGTATGTGTTGCGACACTATCAGATATGTATTCCGGAATTACATCGGCGATCGGTGCTTTAAAGGGACCGCTTCATGGCGGTGCGAATGAACAAGTCATGCATATGTTGGAGAAGATCGGTTCCATTGAGTGGGTAAATGATTATATTTCGAATGCACTTGAAAACAGGAAAAAAATAATGGGCTTCGGTCACCGTGTCTACAAAAACGGTGATCCTCGCGCCAAAATCTTAAAAACAATGGCGAAAAAAGTGAGCGATCTTAAGGGCGATTCGCGACTCTATGACATGTCGGTAAAAATTGAAGATCTGATCAAAGAGAAAAAAGGGCTGCTGCCGAATACCGACTTTTATTCGGCGACCCTCTACCATGACTTGGGTATTGATCATGACTTGTTTACGCCTGTCTTCGCGATTAGCAGAACATCTGGATGGGCGGCACACATTATGGAACAATACAACGACAACCGGCTCATCCGACCGCGCGCCGAATATAATGGCGAGCGTCTAAGAAGAGTTGTGCCGATTGACCAGCGCTGAACAAAAACTTGATGGTGAATTTAGGCAGATTAGAAAAGAATAAGGCTGTAACAGCTAATGACAAAAAGGCATGGAGGTACATACTGTGACACATGAACAACAAATTTCTGTACAAAATGGCATACTGAACGTACCAAAGAATCCGGTTATTCCTTATGTGGAAGGAGACGGTATTGGCCCGGAAATTTGGTCTGCGGCATCACGTGTTTTTAACGCTGCTGTAGAAAAGGCATATAATGGCGATCGGAAAATTGTCTGGAAGGAAGTGCTGGCCGGTCAAAAAGCGTTTGATCGAACAGGTGAATGGCTCCCTCAGGAGACGGTTGACGCAATGAAAACGTATGTCGTTGCGATTAAAGGACCACTCACAACACCGGTAGGCGGAGGCATTCGTTCACTAAATGTCGCCATGCGCCAGCAGCTTGATCTGTTCACCTGTCTGCGTCCGGTACGACACTTTGAAGGTGTTCCTTCACCGGTAAAGCAGCCGGAACTTGTTGACATGGTGATCTTCCGAGAAAATACGGAAGACATTTATGCCGGAATTGAATTTGAATCTGAATCTCCTAAGGCAAAAAAGATCATCCAGTTCCTCCAAAATGAAATGGATGTAACAAATATCCGCTTTCCGGAAACATCGGGAATCGGCATTAAGCCTGTATCTAAAGAGGGAACTGAGCGTCTGGTCCGCGCAGCCATTCGCTATGCGATCAATGAAGGCCGCAAAAGCGTGACGCTCGTTCATAAGGGAAATATTATGAAATTCACAGAAGGGGCGTTTAAGAATTGGGGCTATGCGCTTGCGGAACGTGAATTCCCAGAACAAACCTTTACGTGGAAGCACTATCAGAAAATCGAAGCAGAACAGGGCAAAGAAGCTGCAGATAAGGCTCAGAATGAAGCGTTGGACAGCGGTCGCATTTTAATTAAAGACGCGATTGCCGACAATTTCTTGCAGCAGATTCTATTGCGGCCGAATGAATATGACGTTGTTGCGACCATGAATTTGGATGGAGACTACATTTCGGATGCCCTTGCGGCTCAAGTGGGGGGCATCGGGATCGCTCCAGGTGCCAATATCAATTATGAGACGGGTGTCGCCTTATTTGAAGCGACGCATGGAACTGCTCCCACCTTTGCGGGCCAGGATAAGGTGAATCCATCCTCAGTCATTCTTTCCGGCGTGATGATGCTTGAGTATCTTGGATGGTATGAGCCGGCTAAATTAATTGTCGATGCAATTGAAAAGACGATTTCAGGCAGGATCGTGACTTTTGACTTTGCACAATTAATGGAAAATGCGACGGAAGTAAAGTGCTCACAATTTGCCGATGCTCTAATCAAAAATTTGAACTAAGCTGTTCACAACTTCATTTTAAAGCAAAAGAGAGGCTGTCTCAGAGTCAAAAAGACTTATGGGACAGCCTCTTTTACATATCTCCATACCATGACTATATTCCTTTTCCTACGCATTATTGACCAAACTGTGGTCATTCTATAATTAGGAACAGTGTTCGACACGAAACGCCTTTACAAAACCTTTACAATTCGTTTATATGTGTTTAAAAAACAAGGCTTACTATTAGAAATGCAATAAGGTGACTCAACAATTTGAGGGGGAAATAGTCTTATGAAAAAGAAAAACTTGCTCGCGATTGGAATGGTTTTCGTTCTTTCATTAACACTTATTCTTAGTGGGTGTGGAAACGGAAGCAGTTCGTCAGACAGCAGCAGTTCTTCTGAAAATTCAAGTTCTTCGTCTGCATCACTATCAGGTAAAATCACTATTGGCGGTTCGACAGCACTTCAACCGCTGGCAGCACAAGCAGCTAAGGAATTCATGGAAAAAAATCCTGATGTTCAGATCGAAGTACAGGGCGGAGGCAGCGGTACCGGTTTGAGCGAAGCTCAAGCGGGAAATTTTGATATCGGTATGTCTGACGTGTTCGCAGAAAGCAAGTCAAACATTGATGCGAAATCGCTTAAAGATTACCAAGTTGCTGTAGTCGGAATGACAGCGGCTGTTAACCCAAAAGCCGGTGTAAAGAATTTGTCAAAAGAAGATCTCCAAAAAGTATTTACCGGCAAAGTTAAAAACTGGAAAGAAGTTGGCGGTAAAGACCAGAAAATCACATTGGTAAATCGTCCTGACGGTTCCGGTACTCGCGCAACATTCGATCAATTTGCTCTTGACAACAAAACACCTGCTGAAGGTATTACGCAAGATTCGACGAACACTGTTAAGAAAATCATCTCTGAAACTCCGGGCGCTGTCGGCTATATGGCACTCTCATATTTCACAGCAAATGACACTTCAGTGACGAAACTTTCCATTGACGGAGTTGAAGCAACTGACGACAATGTAGCTTCCGGCGAATTTCCGGTATGGGCTTATGAACACATGTACACCAAAGGCGAACCATCGAAGCTGGTTAAAGCGTTCCTTGACTTCATGATGAGCGATGCTGTTCAGACAAAAGATGTACCGGCTCAAGGTTACCTGTCCGTTAAAAATATGAAAGTACAGCGTGATGCTGAAGGTAAACAAACAGATAAATAAGGATTGTCCTAAGCAATGCAGGGTAAATTAAATACAAAGTAAAGTCCAATGGCGGTTTAAGCGGGAAGGTCTGTGACATCCCGCTTGCCGTCATATGGGCGTCTCATGAATAACTGTAAATGAGGTGTGAGGATGAAAATCGGTAAAATGGTTACGGATGCGGCACCGGCATCAGGCGGCAAATCAAAGCTGATCAATGAAAAAGGACTTTTCTCGCAGTTGACGGATCGAACGAGCGAGAGCAGAGGAAAACTGCTCATATATGGCAGTGCACTGCTTATGATCGTTGCGGTAACAGCAATTACACTTTTTTTATCAATACAAGGTCTTCGTGCTTTTGTTGTTGATCACCTTAATTTTTGGACGTTTATTACAGGAACGGAATGGTTTCCGGATCGCGCAGAAAACCCCTCGTTCGGTGCGTTCCCTTTTATTTTCGGATCTATGGCTGTTACATTTTTAGCTGCACTCATTGCTACGCCGATTGCGATCGGTACTGCTATATTTATGGCTGAAATCGCCAAAAAATGGGGTGCAAAAGTGATGCAGCCCGTGATTGAAATACTTGTTGGCATACCTTCTGTTGTCTATGGTCTAATCGGACTGTCGATCGTAGTTCCATTTATGCGGCAGCATTTCGGCGGATCCGGATTTAACCTGATCACGGGAGCAATTGTTGTCGGTATCATGATTTTACCGACAGTTGCGAGTATTGCGGCAGACAGTATCCGCGCTGTGCCCGACTCCTTAAGGCAAGCTTCTTACGCTATTGGAGCAACAAAATGGCAGACGATTTGGCGTGTCGTGATTCCTGCTGCAGGCTCAAGCCTGCTTACTGCAATCATCTTGGGCATGTCGCGGGCATTTGGCGAAGCGCTGGCTGTGCAGATGGTTATTGGCAACGCGCGCAATATTCCCGCTTCAATTCTCGATCCATCGGCAACGCTTACGACAATAATCACCTTAAGTATGGGACATACAACTACGGGCAGCGTGCTTAACGACGCACTCTGGTCTCTAGGCTTAATCTTACTTCTGATTTCCTACGTGTTTATCGTCATTATTCGCTTCTTAGGAAGGAGAGGAGAGAAACGATGAACAGTAAAATCACGAATCGAATCGCTATTTCAGTAATCATCGCATGCGCCGTGGCCATGGCAGCTATTCTTATTTCAATGCTGGGCTATATCTTAGTTCAAGGCGTTTCAAGCATTTCTTGGAAATTTCTTACAACATCCGCCAGTCCTTTCTTGGCTGGAGGCGGTATTAAAGATCAATTGTGGAATTCATTTTACGTATTAATTATAACGATGCTTTTGACCGTTCCGATCGGTGTATTCGGAGGAATCTATTTAGCTGAATACGCAAAACCCGGCAAGCTGACTTCTTTTATCAGAACTTGCGTTGAAGTGCTCGCTTCTCTACCATCAATCGTTGTCGGCATGTTCGGTATGCTTGTGTTCGTCAACTATTTCGGATTCAAGTATTCGGTATTCTCCGGAGCGCTTGCATTGACGGTTTTTAATCTGCCGGTAATCGTACGTGTGACTGAAGACGGGTTCAGATCGCTTTCGCGCCATCAAAAAGAAGGCGGCCTCGCACTGGGACTTACACATTGGCATACAATCAAAACAATTTTACTTCCGGCGGCGTTTCCCAGCATTTTAACGGGTATTATTCTATCTGCGGGGCGTGTTTTCGGTGAATCGGCGGCACTTCTGTTTACCGCTGGACTTTCAACACCGGATCTGGATTTTGGCAATTGGAATCCTGCGGCACCAAACTCGCCACTTAATCTTTTTCGTTCGGCTGAAACGCTTTCGGTGCATATTTGGGCGGTAAATACGGGTGGCATTATGCCAGATGTGCAAACAATCGCAAACGGCTCTGCCGCGGTGCTTGTCATTTGTGTTCTGCTCTTTAATTTATTTGCACGTATGATCGGGAAAATCATCAATCAAAAATTTTCAGGAAAATAAGCGGGAGGAATGGATATGATTCAAATGGAGAAAAATATTGTCTCATTTACAAATAATACAGTGACTAAGGAACTTCCGATTCAAATCAATGTGGAGAATGTCAATATTTTTTATGGTGACAATCACGCAGTTAAAGATGTTAATCTCCCAATTCATGAGAAATCAATCACGGCATTGATTGGACCGT
Source organism: Sporolactobacillus nakayamae (assembly GCF_900113325.1). Taxonomy (GTDB): domain Bacteria; phylum Bacillota; class Bacilli; order Bacillales; family Sporolactobacillaceae; genus Sporolactobacillus; species Sporolactobacillus nakayamae. The sequence continues at coordinate 83,520 of NZ_FOOY01000010.1, forward strand.
CCGGATGCGGGAAATCGACGTTCATCCGTACGATCAATCGGATGAATGATTTGATTCCGTCCGCTCGATGCGAAGGAATGATTGGGTATAAGGATGTTAATATTCTTAATCCGAAAGTGGACGTTGTTCAGTTGCGCAAGGAGATCGGTATGGTATTTCAGCAGCCGAACCCATTTCCAAAATCCATCAGTGAGAATATTCAATTACCGCTTCGATTCGCAGGAGTCCGCAACAAGAAAATGCTGAAGGAAACCACAGAAGATTGTCTGAAACAGGTTGGTCTATGGGACGAGGTAAAGGATCGCTTGGATCGTTCGGCGACCAGCCTTTCCGGCGGTCAGCAGCAGCGTCTGTGCATCGCCCGCGCGCTTGCGCTCAAACCGAATGTGATTTTGCTCGACGAACCGACATCCGCGCTTGATCCGGTTTCAAGTGCCAAAATTGAAGAACTGCTGCTTGAGCTTAAGAACAGCTACACGATTATCATCGTCACGCACAATATGCAGCAGGCAGCCAGAATTGCCGACTATACCGCGTTCTTCTATCAGGGAGAGCTGATTGAATTCGGCAAAACAAAAACGTTGTTCACGAATCCGGAAAAAAAGAGTACATCAGATTATATTTCCGGACGTTTCGGCTGACCAAGAGGATCATTGCTGAATCTTTTGCTTAAACTTGTTATGATAAAAAGAGAAGCAAGGGGTGATATGCTTGGCAAAGAAAATAATGGTTGTGGATGATGAGCCGTCTATTGTGACGCTGCTCTCCTTTAACTTAAAAAAAGCAGGCTACGACGTACTGACTGCCGCAAATGGGACAGACGCATTGAAACTGGCAAGAGATTCTCGACCGGATTTGATTGTTTTGGATCTGATGCTTCCTGGAATGGACGGAATGGATGTATGCAAACAACTTCGCCAGGAACGCTATTTTGTGCCGATTTTAATGCTTACAGCCAAGGATGATGAGCTTGACAAGATTCTTGGTCTTGAGCTGGGTGCGGATGATTATATGACAAAACCCTTTAGCCCGCGTGAAGTGGTTGCGCGTGTCAAAGCGATTTTGAGACGTACAGATCTTGGAAAACAGGAACAAAATGAAGTGCTCTCAATCGGCGATTTGAAAGTGTATCCGAACAACTTTGAAGCGACATTCAAAGATGATGAAATGGTTTTGACACCAAAGGAGTTCGAACTGCTGGTCTATATGATGGAGCACAAGGGAAGGGTCCTCACACGTGAGCAATTGCTGAACGCTGTCTGGAACTACGACTTTGCTGGTGATACACGGATTGTCGATGTTCATGTCAGTCATTTGCGAGAAAAAATTGAAGATGTGACACGCAAACCGCTTTATATAAAAACAGTACGAGGGTTGGGTTATAAATTTGATGAGCCGAAGGTTTGATGGCAGAATGTGGGCGCGCTGGGGATTTGTTATCGTCTGCATGCTCTTCGTCATTTTTGTTACAAACGAAGTCATTCAAGTTGCCCTCCTTTATGACGATAAGCAGACAATGGACGCGCGGGGAAACTGGATTGAATCCGTTGCAGTTAGACAGGGAAAGGTCCAAGTAGATGAATTTGAATCTTCTTTTTCTCAATTCGCAAAAAAGGAGCATATTCAGCTTACTCTCTATAATCGTGATCGGAAGCTGATCTATTCATCAACAGGGAAAGAAAAAAAGACGCTCGATCAGATTGCAGGCTTGCGTGAATCGGGCGATTTTTTGGTATACATAAAAGCATTAAAATCGGATGGAGCAAAGGTAGGCTATCTCAAAATAAACGGATACAGGACGTCCATTGTCGGCCTTGGACTTGTCTATTGCCTCCTTGCAGCGGCCGGTATCGCGCTGCTGTATTATCGAGATTATCTTGTTCTCTCCTACGCACGTCCGATACGTTTTGCTTCCCGCATGGTCGAAAATCTATTAGAGGGTTCTTACAACATGATCGCTCCGGACCATGTAAAGCGTGAGAGTATACTGCGACTGAATTTGGCACTGAACCGAATGTCTGATGCGATGCATGAGATTAATCGTTCCTACACACGTCAACAGGACAGTATGACGACACTAATTGAGAACATAGGGAACGGTCTACTATTTGTCGATGGCGTTGGGCGTATCAATTATGTTAATCATACGTTTAAAGAAGACTTTCAAACTCGTGCGACCCATTGGGAGTTGGCAGACTATCATGAGGTTATTCCTTATGATGAGGTTCGCAAAATGATTGACGAAGTCTTTGAGACAAAGGAAAAGCTTGCCCGTCAATTGCAATTTACAGTTCATATCGAACGTAAGCACTTCGACATTTCTTGCGCGCCGATCTTAAATAAGCACAAGAAAATCAGGGGTATTGTCGTCGTATTTCACGATATCACTGCGATTAAGAAATTGGAGAATACGCGAAAAGACTTCGTTGCCAATGTTTCTCATGAATTAAAGACACCGGTTACCTCGCTGATCGGTTTTACTGAAACGTTACTTGATGGAGCGCGAGAAGATAAAGAGCTTGAGGATCAGTTTTTGCACATCATGCTTCACGAAGGTCGTCGTTTGCAGAGTCTCATCACTGACCTGCTCGAACTGTCGAAAATCGAACGGGAGCATTTTGTACTCCAGTGGGCACCGGTTTCTCTTAGTGATGTATTGGAAAGTGTGCTGCTTATTCTTAGAGAAAAAGCGGAGGCGAAGAAGATAAAGTTAGAGTATCTTCAAGGTGATGAAGGAGTGGTTGCCGGGGATGCATTTCGGATTCGTCAAATCATGATCAATTTGATTTCTAACGCGATTTCCTATACTCCGGAAAATGGAACAGTCACAATAGCGATACATGAACGCAAATCAGAGGCGGATCTTGTCATATCCGATACAGGAATGGGAATTGAGCAAGACCAAATTCCGCGCATTTTCGAGCGGTTTTATCGTGTGGATAAGGCGAGAAGCAGAGACTCAGGCGGAACGGGATTAGGTCTTGCTATTGTCAAACATCTGGTTGAGGCGCATGATGGCAAAATACACGTAACTAGTGTACCTGGTAAAGGTTCAACCTTTACAATCACTTTTAATAAATCATCAACTTGATTGGATAAATAACCTGTGTTGCTTTAGAATATAAGAAAAAGCAACACAGGTTTTCTTTGTTTTTCAGGAGGAATATGATGAAAAAACTTGTCTTAATTGATGGAAATAATGTCGTTTATCGTGCCTTTTTCGCATTGCCGTTACTAAGCAATAATCAAGGCATGTATACAAACGCAGTCTACGGCTTCACGATGATGTTGATGAAGGTCATTGAAGAAGAGAAACCAACGCATCTGCTCGTCGCTTTCGATGCAGGGAAGACGACCTTCCGTCATGAAACCTATAAAGAATATAAAGGCGGTCGCCAGAAGACGCCGCCTGAATTGTCACAGCAATTTCCACTTGTCCACGAATTGCTTGATGCGATGACGATTCAGCGTTACGAGCTCGACAATTATGAGGCGGATGATATCGTTGGAACGCTTGCTCGAAAAGCAAGTAACGATGGATTTGATGTTCGGATTGTGACTGGAGACAAGGATTACCTTCAGCTCGTTGACGAAGGGGTTCGCGTCTCATTGATCCGTAAAGGAATCACTGACACTGTTGATTATGATGTAGATAAGGTCAAGGAACGTTACGCGATCAATCCGCATGAGGTGATTGACCTTAAAGGACTAATGGGTGACGCCTCCGACAATATTCCAGGTGTGCCTGGAGTGGGGGAAAAGACCGCGATCAAACTGCTTAAGCAATTTGGGACGATCGAAGGTGTGTATGCGCATGTTGACGAAGTGACCGGCAAGAAGTTAAAAGAAAAGCTGGAAACGAATAAAGATCAGGCTTTGCTAAGCAAGAAAATCGCGACGATTGACAAGGACGCGCCCGTAGAACTAACCATTGACTCATGCAGCTATTCTCATGAATTTACGGATCGATTGAAAGATTTATTTCGTGAGCTGGGTTTTCAATCGCTGCTTAATAAACTAGAAGTTCCAGATCCTGATGGACACGCATCGGAAACGGCGGCTATTTCTGTTCAAACAGTGACAGAATTCACTGCTGAACAGCTCGTATCTCCGAGCGCATTAGTTGTGCAGATGCTCGATGAAAACTATCATTATGCGGCGATTACCGGATTTGCCATTTCAAATGAGGCGGGTACGTTCTTTATGGAAACCGAGCAGGCGATCAAGGACGAATGCTTCCGCCGGTGGCTGGAAGATCCTGAAATGAAAAAAGTGCTGCTTGACAGCAAGAAAGCTGAAGTGGCTTTAAAATGGCGCGGAATTAAGCTCCAAGGAATCGCTTTTGACGTTCGCCTGGCAACTTATTTGATTGATACTTCGGAGGCGGGGCAGGATTTAGCGCTGCTTGCGACAAAACGCGGTATTTCCAACATTGAAACCGATGACGTTTTTTATGGAAAAGGCGCAAAACGTAAAATACCTGAAGGCGAAGCTCAAGCCCAGCACCTTGGCAGAAAGGCATCCGCATTGCTGCAGCTTGAGCCAAAATTGATTCAAGAATTAATCGAAAACAAACAAAAAGAATTGCTTTTTGAGCTTGAACTTCCCCTTGCCCGAGTGCTTGCGAGAATGGAATATACGGGGATTAAAGCCAGCAGCGAAACACTGAAGGCAATGGGTGAGGAGCTTGATCGGACGCTTGATGTTATTGAACATGATATTTATGCCATGGCAGGCGTAACGTTTAATATTAATTCGCCAAAGCAGCTTGGCGAAATTCTCTTTGAGAAGCTGCAGCTGCCACCGGTAAAGAAAACAAAAACCGGCTATTCTACAGCAGCGGATGTACTTGAGAAATTGCGTGGCCGCCATGAAGTAATCGGCAAGATTCTCGATTTCCGTCAGCTGGGAAAGCTCAAATCCACTTATGTGGAGGGGCTGCTCAAAGTGATTCATCCGGAGACAGGACGCGTGCATACGTGTTATAATCAAGCCCTCACACAGACCGGGAGACTCAGTTCAACCGATCCGAACTTGCAAAATATACCAATTAGGCTGGAAGAGGGGCGCAAGATACGGAAAGCTTTTCTTCCTTCAGAAGCGGGTTGGCAGATTTTCTCAGCGGATTATTCTCAGATCGAATTGCGCGTACTCGCGCATATTGCTGATGACGATAACTTGAAACAGGCGTTTATTGAAGATATGGATATTCACACGAAAACGGCAATGGATGTTTTCGGTGTAGAAAAAGATGAGGTTACGTCACTGATGCGGCGCCATGCGAAAGCAGTCAATTTCGGTATTATCTACGGGATCAGCGACTATGGCCTTTCGCAGAATCTGGGAATCACACGGAAAGATGCCGCACACTTTATAGAAAAATACTTGCAGAGTTATCCAGGTGTGCATCGTTATATGGAAAATATTGTTCGGCAGGCGAAAACGGACGGGTACGTAACGACATTATTGAATCGCCGCCGTTATCTGCCTGATATCAATAGTCGGAATTTTAATAGCCGCAGCTTCGCAGAACGTACAGCGATGAATACACCGATTCAAGGCAGCGCAGCCGATGTGATCAAGAAGGCAATGATCAATATGGATCAACGACTTAAAGATGAGAAGTTGGAAGCCAGAATGCTCTTGCAAGTGCACGATGAATTGATTTTTGAAGTTCCGGAGCAGGAATTAGAAGTCATGAATCAGATTGTACCGGATGTGATGGAGCACGCAATTAAACTGAGTGTCCCTTTGAAGGTGGAGAGCTCTTACGGACCGACCTGGTACGATGCAAAGTAATGTCCAACGGGAGGAGAAGCCTGAACAGAATACGCCGATCATAGAATAGAGAATTTAGGGGGAAACAGGTTGCCGGAATTACCAGAAGTGGAAACTGTCAAACGCACGTTGAATGAGCTGGTTATTGGGAAGACAATCAAAAGTGTAGAGGTGCGCTGGCCGAACATCATCCGCAGGCCAACTGATCTCAATCAATTTAAAACGAGGATGATTGGTGAAACGTTGCATGATGTACAGCGGCGCGGCAAATTTTTGCTGTTTTGTTATGACGACGTGGTGCTCGTCTCACATTTAAGAATGGAAGGACGTTATCGACTGGATCCTGAGCAAGATCCGATTGATCACTATACTCATGTCATTTTCCATTTTACCGATGACACAGCACTTCGTTATCGTGATGTCCGCAAATTCGGCACGATGCACCTTTTTAACAAAGGTGAACAATGGAAGCACTTGCCGCTGTCGAAACTTGGCCTCGAACCGTTGTCGCCCGAGTTGACGACAGGCTACTTGGCCCATGCTTTCCAACGTACGAAACGCTCAATTAAACTCGTTTTGCTTGATCAAACGATCATCGTCGGACTGGGGAATATTTATGTTGATGAGTCCTTGTTTAAGGCCGGAATTCATCCGTTGACTACGGCAAGTGAACTCTCTGAAGCACAATTGGAACGATTAAGAAAGGCGATCGTTGAGACATTAAGCGATGCTGTAAAACTTGGCGGCAGCACCATTCGTACATTCGTTAACAGTCAGGGGCATATGGGCCTCTTCCAGCAGCAATTAACGGTGTATGGCAGAGCCGGCGAGCCTTGTGTGCATTGTGGAACATCGATCGAAAAAATTAAAGTTGGCGGACGCGGCACACATTTTTGTCCACTCTGCCAGCCAAGAGGTTTGGAAAATGATGAAAATCGGATTGACAGGCGGGATCGCAAGCGGTAAGAGCACGATCTCACGCTGGCTGATACACCATGGATACTCGGTCATTGACGCAGATAAGATTTCCAGAGAGGTTGTCGCCGCAGGGCAGCCGGCACTGTGCAGAATTTCTGATAAGTTCGGAGATGCCATGATTCTGCCTACGGGTGAACTTGATCGTAAGCAACTCGCCAGCCTGATTTTTCAAGATGATAAAAAACGTGCCGCGTTGAATGCGCTGCTCCATCCGCTTATTCGCTCGCGGATGCTCAAAGAACTTGACCAATATGAAAAAGAAGGAGCAAGTGCTGCCTTTTTGGATATTCCTTTGCTCTATGAAAGCGGCTTGGCGTCTTGGGTAGACAAAACGATCGTCGTCTATGTGTCTGAAACCAATCAACTGAAACGACTGATGGCGAGAAACCATTTGGATGAGTCTCAGGCACGTGCACGCATGGGTTCACAAATTCCACTATCAGAAAAAGTGAAGCTGGCGGATGCGGTGATTGATAATAATGGCTCGATTGAGGAAACCGAAGAACAGCTTCAGCGGCTGCTTCAACGGTGGTCTCTTGAGAATTAATTGGACTTGTTACCGCTCGGCTTTTCATCAGCTGTTTAGTAGGATACAATAAGTTTATCGAAATACAGCGAATGGAGTGAAAAAGATGCGCTGTCCAAGCTGTAAACAAATGGCGACAAAAGTGTTGGATTCCCGCCCGGTCGACAATGGGCGCGTTATTCGCCGACGCAGAGAATGCGAATTGTGCCATCACCGTTTTACCACTTTCGAGAAAGTGGAGGAGACTCCTTTGGTCGTCGTGAAAAAAGGGGATAACCGAGAAGCGTTCAGTCATGAAAAGATGCTGCGCGGGCTTATAAAAGCCTGTGAAAAACGTCCGGTTCCGCTCGAGCGACTTGAACAGCTGGCAAATGATGTAGAAAAGGTGCTGCGCGACGAGGGTCGTTCGGAAGTGAATAGCCATGAAATTGGCGAGCGTGTGATGAATGAACTAGTGAAGGTGGACGAGGTTGCTTATGTCCGCTTCGCTTCAGTATATAGACAGTTTACGGACATCAATGTTTTTGCTAAGAAAATTCAAGAATTGAAAGATCAATTGGAGAAAGAAAAAAACAGCAAGAAGTGAGAGAATGAGGAATGCCGATCTGAGAAGGGTCCTTAATTCTAGCACGAAAGACGCAGAATGGGGGTTGACGATTTGCTGCAGTCTTGGAAAGAAGTGCTGCCCGGTGATCACTATCGTGTTCGAACCAATGGATTGCTTCATTCATTCGACCAAAGAGTCATTACATGCCTGTATCAGCCTCTGATCGGTTTAGAGGCGGCAAGCATGTATTTTACGCTTTGGCAGGAAACTGATGATTCAGAGGATTTTTTGACGCATCATCATCTCATGGGCATGATGAACCTGTCTCTAGACCGTATTCTCACAGCAAGAAAGAAGCTGGAAGCTATCGGTCTGTTGCAAACCTTGAAGAAAAAGGAAGCGAATCCCGGACAATTCGTATACTGTCTCGAGCCCCCACTGACGCCCGATTTGTTTTTTAAAGACGGTTTTTTAAATTTATTTTTGTATCGGCAGGTTGGACCCAGAGAATACAAAAGGCTCCTTCGTTTATTTGAAAACAAAATTATGAACATGGCTGGCTATGATGATGTCTCCGCACATTTTGACGAGGTATTTCAATCGATGCCGTCCGCAGAATCCACCGATGAAATGAAAAACACTTCATTGTCTGGTTCGTGGAGCGCCCGTGCTGAAGCACCCAAGCTTGAATTTAACAGACATTTTGATTTTAAAGCGATGATGCCCTATCTTTCCGACGCTATTCTGACGGAAGATGCGCTGACCGATGACGTTCGATTTGCTATTGATAAGCTGGCTTTTGTCTACCAGACTGAGCCTTATGATATGAGTCGGGCATTACAGTCGGCGGCATTGCATACCGGTACTGTGGATATTGATACGCTGCGAAAAGAAGTACGTGATTTTTATCTTCTTGAGCATGGACAGGACGAAATGCCTGCACTCTACGAACGTACTCAGCCGCGCGCGGAACGAGAAATCGTTGAAAAAGAGCCGCAAACTGAAGAAGAACGCTTGATCGCTTGGTATGAAGGAAATTCACCTTATCAGCTGCTCCAAGCACTTGGGCAGGGCAGCAAACCGGCAGCGCCTGATTTACGCTTGGTCGAGAATCTGATGTTCGATACAAAATTGAATCCGGGTGTGATCAATGTCTTGATTGACTACATATCGCAAGTCAATGATCACAATTTGAACAAGTCCTTTGTTGAAAAAGTCGCGGCCCAGTGGGCAAGAGCAAATGTCCGGACCGTGCGGCAGGCGATGACTTACGCCCGAGAAGAACAAAAGAAACGTGATCAGACGAAAAGAGCCGTTGGTTCAGGATCTGCAAATAAAACGCGACGACCGAGAAAGCCGGGGCAGGATGAGCACCGTGAAGTCATTCCTGAATGGATGAAGAACCCGAAACAGCCGAAAGAACAATCAGGTGCAGACGATGAAGCGGTGAAACAGAGAGCAAAATGGCTTGAGGATTACCTGAATAATATATGAGAGCCGTGGTTAGGGAGGGTGCATGAATGGAACCGATTAACTCATTATTTAAGGACTTGACCGGTCAGCGAACTATACAGGGAAAATGGGATCAGCTTGCCGGTGCGCTCGGGAAAAATCCGGCTATTCGTGAATTTGCTGAGAAAAATCCGGATATCGATTCAGCGGCTTGGACGAGAAGTCTTTCCCGTCTTTATCAATTTGCCGCCGAACAGAAGCATTGTGCGCAGTGTCCCGGGTTGGATCAATGTCCAAATATGATGAAAGGCTATAGGCCGCAATTGGTAAATGATAAGGGAACGCCTTCCCTCACCTTTTCTCCCTGTCCTCTGCTTGAAGAACGCGATTCGAAGCATCGTCAAAGCGAATTGATTCGCAGCTACTATGTGCCCAAGGATATTTTAAATGCGACATTTGGGATGATTGACAAGGGAGAAGGCGGACGCCAAGAAGCCATTCTTGCGGCGGGTGAATTCGTGAGAGATTACCTGACGGATCCTGGTGAGACAAAGGGACTGTATCTTTGCGGTCAGTTTGGTGTCGGGAAAACCTATTTAATGGGAGCGATCATGAATCGTTTAGCTGAACGGCGGCATGTTGCCTCGCTTATTGTCTATGTTCCCGATTTTTTTAGAGAAATTAAAGGTGCGATCCAAGATAACTCCGTTGACACGAAACTTGATGTGCTGAAAAAGACACCCGTTTTAATCCTAGACGATATCGGTGCTGAGACAATTACGCCCTGGGTGCGCGATGAAGTGCTCGGAAGTATTCTTCAATACCGAATGATGGATCATCTGCCAACGCTTTATACATCTAACTTTAACTACGATGAATTGGAAGATCATTTTTCCTATTCGCAGAAAAGCGGTATCGAAAATGTCAAAGCGAAGCGACTGATGGAGCGTATCCGCCATTTCACAAAACTTGTTAAAATGGACGGCTCTAACCGCCGTTAGCAAATAAAAGCAAAAATATAATTTTTTCGAAAGCATGAATGAGGACTTCCTCCCATATAGTCTTTATATAAGATGGGACGGGGAGGATGAACCATTGGAGATTGTTTTTGATACCCAGCAGGAGGCGGCAGATTTTTATCGAAGACTGCCCTCTTCCTTCAGGCAAGTGACCGGTGTGCTGCTCATTAACAGCCGTCTCGCCGTTTTTCCGGACAAAACGGCGGACTATAAAGAATTTGCACAATTAATTACCCGCTATATAATCGAACATCATGAAAAAGACTGGATCATGACGATCATTGAAAAGTATTACTATTTTACGGAACCGGAAGAACAAGTGGCAATCTTAAATATAGTATTCGCTATTTTTGCGGGTGAAAAAAATGATTTGCCGCAAACAGAAACACTTAAAGACCGACGTGAAACCATCATGGAATCGCTTGAAGGAATTTTAAAAGAACACAATACGTTTTCTTTCGAATCCATCATCCGCTTCCGCTTGATCGCGTATAAAGAAGCACTCCGTCAATACGTGGAGATCGCGATTGACGAATATAAGCTGGAGCAGGAGTATCAAGTTTTTATAGACAAGCTAAGACGCATCATCCGGGCCTATAAGCCTCTTTGTGAAAAGATTGAAGTATACGATGAGCATCCGTTTCGATTATATGACGATCACCACCGTCTGATCCGCAATGTGCAATCGGTGCGTTCCTTTTACCCGCTGCTCAAGCAATGGGGCATTGAGGCTGAACCTTCGATTGTTCTGACTTTGATCGCCCTGGCGCCGAAGCAAGTCATTGTGTATACAGACCGGCCGGAACACGGAATGATGAAGACCTTGCACCACGTGTTTGAGGATCGCGTATGTTTTGTCGCCTCAACCTTGCATTTAAGCAGTGGAAGCGGCGCAACGCAATAAATTTGGTCGGAAAGGGGCAGCTACCCCCATTAGAAAACTTGGCTTCACCAAGCCTCTGGCGAAGGCTTAGTTGCGACGGCCATGGATGGCCTAGTGTCGTCCGGCCTGCCACAGGACGTGGCGTTATGTCGGACCACTTACACTCATTTCCTTGAATCTTTTTTATACGTTCTTATCAGTGTAAAAAACGCCTGTTTTTTTCAATAAGGGTTTACTTTGAAACATTTACCATATATAATAAAAAAGCAAATTAACGAAAGGAGGTCATCAAAACATGATGACAGTTGAGAAGAAAGTTACCGTATCATCAATTGTATATTCTGTTCGGATGACCTCGACGAATTTCTTAGTGCACTAATTGGCTCTTTTTAAGCAATGAATAAGAATAAATCCGCAGGTCTCCACTGACTGCGGTCTTTTTATGCTCTTTTGACCGTATCGGCGTGCTGCCTTTGCGGTCTTTTTTTGCTTTTTGGTATGAAGCTGAGCGCTTTGCGCTTCGCTTTTATATAAATAAATGTTGTCTCTCGGAATGTTGATCAACACTCCGTCCGGCGATCTTAACCCACAAAAATGCTAAATGAAAGGATGAAGAATATGCAAGCATCAACTGCAAATCTACGTATGCCGATTGAACAAAAAGGATTTTTCAACAAAACACAATTAAAAATGGAGGGAGGTCGTGCGATGATGAAATTCAACTTATTTGCGTTGACGTTCACGGTTTCAGTCAGGAAGCCGGCATCAGTACAACAACGCTATGAGGACCGCAAGCGCATCGAGGCTTTGAGAAACAAAATGCTTGATAAACGGTTTGAGTACGAACGTCACATTAGATAATTCTATTTTGAAAAAAATAAGAGGAGGAGATTCAAATGATTAATAAAATTGTTTTTGTGATTCGCGTACGTTTCGGAAAGGGTACACAATTTTTGTAACTGCGCTCTACTTTGATTGGCTGTTCTGATGTGATACGATAATGTCAGAAGAAAACAGGGAGTGAGTGATGGTGAAGAAGTTTCTTGTTTTACTTGCGGAAGGATTTGAAGAAACTGAAGCTGTGACTGCGATTGATGTGCTTCGTCGCGGCGGCGTTGAAGTTGTTCTCTGCTCGCTTGCTAAATCTTTGCTCGTTGAGGGTTCACGAAATATTGTTGTGAAAGCGGATCGGAGCATAAATAGTGATGGTTTGCTTGATTTTGACGGTATCTATCTGCCGGGAGGCGTCAAAGGAGCGACGACGCTTCGTGATGATGAGCGTGCGCAGAAGCTGATTCGTGCCTACAAAGAAAACGGCAAGCTAGTGGCGGCGATTTGTGCGGCACCGATTGCTTTGGAACGCGCCGGTGTTCTCAAAGGAGAAACGGCAACAAGCAATCCGGACTTTAGGGATCATATTAAAGACGCGGCTTACAGCGAAGATCCAGTCGTCGTCTCCGGCAAGATTATTACATCCAGAGCCGCCGGAACCACGCTGCCGATTGGCCTGGAGATCCTGCGCCAACTTGGTTTGGAGCAAGAAGCAAAAAAAGTCAGTCATGATATGTTGTTTGATTTTCTCATGGAAAACCGTGATAAGCTCCATTCATAATACAAATGGGCTTGCAATATAAAAAACGGCATGTTATAGTATTAAAGGAATTTACAACGAGTAAAGCAGAGCCGCCCGGCTTCTCACCTGATCGACGCAGTCATGCTGTTGCCAGGTATGAATTAAGGAAGAAATAGTCAATACGGGCGTTTTTGCGCCCGTATTTTTGTTTGTACACTTAGCCAGCGATTTGCTCAAATTTATTTGGAGGTGGCTCAATATTAGCAAAGATATGATTGTTAACGAAGGGATTCGTGCGCAGCAGGTTCGTCTGATCGGTCAGAACGGGGAACAAGTCGGTATTAAGTCGAAGGCAGAAGCACTGACCATGGCTCACAATGTTAATTTGGATTTGGTCATGGTTGCTCCAGGCGCGAAACCGCCGGTATGCCGGATTATGGACTACGGCAAGTTCCGGTTCGAACAACAGAAGAAAGATCGCGAAGCGCGTAAGAATCAGAAAGTCATCAATCTGAAAGAAATTCGGCTCAGTCCGAGTATTGAAGAACACGACTTCAATACGAAAATGCGCAATGCCAAGAAATTTCTTGAAAAAGGCGATAAAGTCAAGGCTTCCGTTCGATTCAGAGGGCGCGCGATTACGCACTCCAATCTCGGAAGGCAAGTACTTGAAAAGCTCGCCGAAGAATGTGCAGATGTCAGTGTTATCGAGGCAAGGCCGAAAATGGAAGGACGCAGCATGTTTCTTGTGCTTGCTCCTAAAGCCGACAAGCAATAAAGCAATTAACGGAGCAGATCTAAAAGTGATTTCGGCTGCTTTTAGCCACTGATCTTACTAGGAGGATTCTTTTTATGCCAAAAATGAAAACACACAAAGGTGCAGCAAAACGTTTCAAAAAGACGGGTACCGGCAAGTTCAAACGGGAACACGGCTTCACGAGCCACATGTTCAGCCATAAGTCAAACAAGCAAAAACGTAATCTTGACAAGAGTACGATTGCGACATCAACGCTTGCTAACAAGCTCAAGAAACTGATCAACAACTAATTCTAACAAACGTAACAGGCTATTTTTCAATGTCGGTTCGAAAGCCACAGGTGGCAATTTCGGACGACTCATTCTAGGAGGTTTTTACAATGGCAAGAGTTAAAGGCGGATATGTGACTCGTCGCAGACGCAAAAGAGTTCTTAAGTTAGCAAAGGGTTATTTTGGCGCAAAGCACAAGCTGTTTAAAGTCGCACAGCAACAGGTCTTCAAATCCCTGTCTTATGCATACCGCGACCGTCGTCAAACAAAGCGTAACTTCCGCAGACTGTGGATCGCGCGTATTAACGCAGCAGCTCGTATCAACGGCTTGTCTTACAGCAAGCTGATCAACGGTCTCAAGGTTGCAGGTATCGAAGTAAACCGCAAGATGCTTGCTGACCTCGCCGTTAACGACGCAGCAGCATTCGCAACACTCGCTGAAAAAGCAAAAGCAGTCGCTAAATAAGAGCGATTGAACGAATAAACACCCCCACATGCTACTAAGCATGCGGGGGTGTTGTTTTTTTACAAGTGAAGAAAGTATAGCGTTTTGCCTTGCCGGTACGACGATAGGGTCATAAGATTCGGTTGGGACGATCAGGTAAGCGCCAATCTGAGAAATAAACGGAAAAATTCCGCTTAATTAGAAAATGAATGACAAAATCGCTTAAATAGACGGAGAAATTCCGCTTATCGAATCGAAAAACGTGAAAATGGAGGGTTTTTCTGTGTATAAGCGGAAAAATTACCCTTATTTACCTGTGAAACAAGCGCCAGGATGCAAATAAGCGGAAAATCTCCGCTTATTTTATTCCGGCCGCGTTACTTAATTAAGGATCAAAATGATTTATTAGAAAAACCGGGCACAGCCCGGTCCTTAATCTCCAGCCATGTGTGATGGTTTTGTGTCTTTTCGGTGCTGAATCGTCGCTTCGGTTACTCGCTTGCCGCGGGCGCACCGCGAGCCTCCTCAAACAGGCAGAAATCTGCGGGGTCCCGCCGGCACGCTAATCCCGCAGGCGCTCTTTGCCCGGTTTTTCTTACACTGATAAAAGTATAAAAGGTAAAAAATTCAAGGAAATAGGCGTAAGTGAACTAAGGCTGGCAAACAAGTACGAATAATCCGTTGAGCAATGAAAAAATCAGGAAACGCTCGATAAATTTGCGAAAGCGCTCGATAAAAATCCGGAAACGCTCGATAAATTTGCGAAAGCGCTCGATAAAAACTCTAAAACGCTAGATAATTTGAAAAAGCTTATCCATGCAATCTCGATTTACGTGGATCTTCTCGGTAATACTGTGCCTGCGCATTCCACAGTTTGTAATATTGGCCATCTTCATCTTGAATCAGCTCATCATGGCTGCCGCTTTGGATCAGCTCGCCTTGATTGAAGACAAGAATATTGTCACAGAAGCGGCATGACGATAGTCGGTGCGAAATATAGATCGCGGTTTTGTCACTGGCGATGTCCTGAAATTTGGAGTATACCTCAAACTCGGCAACCGGATCTAATGCCGCGGTTGGTTCATCAAGAACAACGAACGGAGCGTCTTTATAGAGTGCACGAGCAATGGCAATTTTCTGAGCTTCTCCGCCCGAGATCTCGACACCGTCCGCGTCTATTTTATAGAGTGGTGTGTCCAGACCTTTGCTCATTTTGCGAATTCGATTACCAACACCTGCCTTGTCGAGGCATTCCATCACGCGTTCCTTGTCGTAATGCACATCTGCTGCAACGTTTTGTCCGGCGGAAAAAGCAAACAGCTTAAAATCTTGGAAGACTACGGAGAAAAGCCGCAAATAGTCAACGTAATCATATTTTTGAATGTTAATGCCGTTGAGCAGAATTTCGCCTTCCTGCGGATCATAGAGCCGGGTGAGCAGCTTGATAAACGTTGTTTTGCCCGATCCATTGCGGCCAACCACAGCGAAGTGTTCGCCGATTTTCAGTTTAAGTGAAAGATTTATCAAAGCATAAGTGTCCGATCCAGGATATTTAAAGGATACATTGCGGAATTCAATCTCATATTCATTATCATTGCGTTTCTCAACAGGCAAGCTGCCTTGGTACTTTGGGTTCGGCGTGTCGAGAAAATTGAAATAGAGCTCAACATAATCAATATCCTGCCAAATGTCGGTTGCCGAAGTGATCAGTTCAGAGAAACCAGTGGTGAACTGGCTGATCGCGCCAACATACTATACAACCGAACCAATGCTGATCAGCCCAACCAGTGCCTTCATACCGACGAAAAGATAGACAAAGCCGCTGATCAGTGAAGAGATGGTGGCGCTGATTCCCCAAAAACGGCTTTGCCGTTTGGATACATCAGAAGCAAAAGCTTTCATCCCTCGTCGGTTAAAATCATCATAGGCTTTTCCAATCAATTTTTGTTCTTGATAAATTCGAATATCTTTCCCCAATTGATGATCTTGCATCAGATTACCGTAAAAGCTAAAAGCGCGATTGATTACCATCATGCCATCCAATTTATGAAAGATCCATTTACTGAATCGGGAATTCGATAGAACAGAGTATATGGATGAGGTAAGAATAAGGCCCAACAAGATAATAGAAAGCCATGGCGAATCGATAAAGGAGCTTGATCGTACCGAATAGGTTAGAAACAGTGGAAAGGCAAGTGTAATTGAAAAAACAACGGTACACAGATTAGAGATGAACTGTCCGGTTATTTCTGGAAGCCGCCAAATTCCTCTCATACTCATGTTGGCACCTTCATCAATTTTCTGCTTCTTCAGGTGAAAATCAGGTTCTTCCACATTTTCATAATCGGTATTCAGAATTAGTTGATCCATTTCAAATGATCCGAAATAATTCAATCGAAATTGGCCCATATCTTCTATTCGTTCCATCGCTTTTTGCATGAGGTAAACAATCAGGTTCAATACAATTGCTGCTCCGGTCAGCCATGCAAGATGAATCACGGAACGTGCGCCAAACAATTCATCAAGGATCCGGGCGGTCAAATAAATGGTGATAAAGGGGCTGAACGCTTTCAGCAGTGCGCCAAAAGCAACGGCTGGGAGCAGTGAGGGAACCTTGGCTTGAATAAATCCCATGCCGCGCCATAAATAATGCCATTTCGTTTTGAATTTTGATTGCTGAATGCTGCTTTTCAAAACTGCTCGCCTCCTACAGTATCTCTGTGAAGCTGATCTTGGTAATAGTGACTTTGGATCTCAAAAAGTTCCGCGTATTTTCCATCTTGTTTCATCAGTTCTTCGTGCGTCCCAGATTCAGCAATTTTTCCTTCAGATAGAAAAATAATTCGATCACAGAAACGCGTGCTTGAGAGACGATGGGAGATAAACAGTGATGTTCTGCCTGTAGTTAGCGTTCCATAACGCTCATAAAGTTCATTTTCTGAGATTGGATCAAGTGCCGCGGTCGGTTCATCGAGAATCAGGATTGGCGATTCTTTGTACAGAGCGCGTGTCAGCAGCATTTTTTGCAACTCGCCGCCGGAGAATTGTACCGCATGTTCGTGCACCTCTTTAACCATCATTGATTCTAATCCTTGTTCGAGGCTGTCGATTTTCTCCTTGAAACCCGCTAGTCGCAGACATCGCTCCATTTTCTTCTCATCAATTGGTTCATCGAGTTTCGGTACAATATTGCGCGCAATCGAAACCGGCAGAATATGAATGTCCTGAAAAACTGCTGTAAACAGCTTATAGTAATCGTCACGATTAAAGGAAGTCGCAAGTTTGCCGTTAATCAAAATGTGACCGGATGTCGGCTGGTAGAATCCGCACAGTAATTTAATGCAGGTTGTTTTTCCGGCACCGTTCAAACCAACAAGTGCAATTTTTTCCCCTGCATCGATATGAAGACTGACATCATCGAGAATTTTCCGATCATTTCCGGGATAGGAAAAGGATACATGGTCGAAGGCGATCGAGCAGGGCCAGCTGTTTTTAGGCGGCAGCGGTAGCCCTTCATTACGGTTGGATGTATCTTTCATATCCAGATAATTGCGGACATCACAGATTTCCAGACTCATATGCTGTACTTTTGCCAGTTGTTCAGTCAAACTGGTCAGCCACGTGGAAAAACCGGCGATCGTTCCAAAATAAAGAGTGAAATTAGCAACGGTCAAATGTCCATTCAGCACGAGATAAATGAGATAAGCGTAAGCAACGCCATCTCGGCAAAGTGCCATGACGCCGACGGCACCATCGGAATAATAGTGGCGCAGTGCAATTCGCTTGAGCCAAATTGTTCGATCATGCATCAGCGTATTAAATCGTTCATCGAACCAAGAGGTCATATGATAAAGTCGCAAATCTTTTCCGGTAGAATAGTCGTCGCATTCACGAATCAGATAGTCTAGTTTATTTTCAATCGGTGTCCAATCATCTTTATGTACATGTTCATAGACTTGTGCGTGGCGAGAAAATAGGAATCCAACGGCCGCGGTGATAAGAAGAAAAGCAATAACCAGCGGATTCAGCGCGGCAAGTACGCCGCCATAAAGGATCATTCCGAAAATAGTGGCGGCAAAGCTAACCAATGCCATAATGATCGCTTCTGTTCCATTACGATTGCCTCTAGTTGCTTGGTGAGCTTTTTCACACTTGTTCTGTCCATCGGGACTTTCGAGATTTCCATAATCGGTATCCATCATCTTTTGAAAAATTAAGATAATATAATTCGTTCGATTTGAGGTGACATTCCATTGCAGCCAGGCATCAAGGGAACGTCCGACAACATTGCAGATCATGATGGCAAGTGTCATGAGACCAATCACCAATGAGAAATGCAAGGGGCTTACTTTTTCGGTCAAACTGTCAATCACGAGCTTCGGCATCAAAATCCCGAGAAATGGGAGTAAAACAAGAAAAGGAACGCGTGCAGCTGCAGCGAGAAATAACATCTTGTTCCAGCGCCACATATTTTTCAGTACGTAGCCAATATTTTGTCGTGTCGAATAACTTGGCCTTTGAACTGTTTTCTTCACAAAGCACCAACTCCTTATGACTAAAATTAGCACAGGAACCGTCTCAAAAATAAAAACGTGCACGAATGGCACGATATGAAACACGAACGGTCATACCCGTTTCGTACTGTTTCTCTACAGTAGGGGCACAATTAAGCTCCATCTGTGCCCCCTACATAGTTAAAGGGGGAGCACATTTCAGCCCTATCTGTGACCCCTCCTCAGCTAAAGGGGGAGCATGATTTCGGTGGCGAACACTCCGGGCTCGTTTTGACGGTTGAGATACCCGTCATATTTTTTGACTAAAGCGTCGATGCGCTTCAGGCCGAAGCCGTGGCCGCCGCCTTTTGTTGTCAGGTAGCGGCCAATGCCTATTTTCTTCAGCTTTTCCGGTGCCGAGTTCATCACGGAAAGATAGAGCTGTTTTTTGAAGATACCAATATAGATGCGAATAAACGGTTGATCTTCGCTGTGCAGGCTTCGGCAGCTTTCAAGCGCGTTATCGAGTAGGTTGCCGATGATGATGCATAGATCAACCTCATTCACAGAAAGCTTGGCCGGAACCTGTGCTTTAGCGTTTACTCTGATATTGCTGCTTGTGATCAGTGAAAGCTTGCTGTTCAGAATCGCGTCCAGCTTAATGTTTCCGGTTTTAATCACCGTATCAACGGTTTCGAGGTCATTGTCCAGCATGTCTAAATAAGATTTGAGTTCGTCCATTTGATTAAGCGCAAGATGGGCCTTCATGGTTTGGATATGGTTGTGGTAGTCATGGCGCCACCCGCGCATTTTGTGGTAGATATTCTGAACTTCATCATAGTGTTTGGCGAGCAGGTCTTTTTGGTAGGTATCAATCCGACGTTCGCCTGCGCGCAGGGTTTGGCGATGCGTCATGATCACAGTTAGAACGATCAAAACAAGAATAATCAGTCCGAAAATGAGATAAAAGGTCACCGTGAAGCGCCTCCTTTGTAAAAGCGGATGAACGCTTGGTTAACCGTGTGATAACGGCGTCTGCTGACCGGAATTGTCCTGCCGGAGTCCAAGGTGAGTTCTGTTTTGCCAAGCTGGCTGATGTACTTCAATCCGACGAGGTAAGAGCGATGAGGGCGCACAAACAGATCTTGATCAAGCTGTTGCTCGAGCTGATCGATGCTTGCCTTAATGTGGTAGTGATGCTCTGTAGTCGTCACATCAATGGTATGGGCAAAAGCCTCAAGACTGATGATATCCTCTTGATTCACTCGGATCATTTCGCTTTCTTGCTCGATCAGCAGCGTTTTCGCTTGCTTCGTAACTTTTTTTGAAGCGCGATCGAGAACTGCGAAGATTTTTTCCACTTTGACTGGCTTTATCAGATAATGCAGTGCGGAGACCTCATATCCTTCATCCATATAATCAGAGAAACCGGTAATAAAGATGATTGCCAGCTGCTCATCGCGCTCGCGAACCTTCCTGGCGAGGTTCATCCCATTTAAACCGGGCATTTGAATGTCCAGAAGCAGCGCGTCATAGCTCTGATCGGCACTCCACGAGAATAGAAATGCTTGCGCGTTTTCAAAGTGTTCAAGAGTAAGCGTCTTGTTGCTTTTTTTCGCCCATTCTCTTACGATGGCTGCCAAGTATTCTCTTTGCGTTTTGTCATCTTCACAGATTGCGATTCTCATCTTTTTTGACCTCGGTTGCATCAATTAAGTCGATTATACATGACTGTGAATTATTCAGCCAATGGACGCGAGGTTGACCCATCATCCTACTTCAGTAGGAGATTTTATGAAGGAGCTGCGGTATATCAGGCTTGATCATAAATATGAGTAACTGTAACAAAATCAGGGAAAATTCCCGAACAATTGACGCTTTTCTCGTTATGACTGTTCATTTCCCGATACCCTTACAATCCATTGTTTGCGCTTTCAAATAGTGATAATCTCTATTTATCAAAAAAGAAAACGCATCCAATTAAGGAGGATTTAATAATGGGATTAGTCTTAGCACGAATTGATCAGCGCTTGATTCACGGAATTGTCGTGACACAATGGGCAGCACATACAAAAGCAAAGCGGCTGATGGTCGTTGATGATGAGGTAAGTAAAGATGAAGTTCAAAAAGCGGCTATGCGTATGAGTAAACCCGCAGGAACTGGGATGTCGATCATTGATACGAAGACAGCAATTGCCAATTTCAATGCTGGAAAATATGACAGCCATAATGTTTTTTTAGTTGTCCGTGAGCCTGAAACTTTGTTAGCGCTTGCCGCAGGAGGCGTTCATATTCCGAAGATTAACGTCGGCATCATTTTTGACGGTGAAGGTAAAAAAACGCTGAAAAAGATGGTTTCCGTCAGTGAAAAAGAAGTTTCGGACTTAAAAGCTTTAAAAGAAAAAGGCATTCCGGTTACCTTCCACTTTGTCCCTGGAGAACCGGAAGAACCGCTGGAAACCTATATTAAATGATTCAGTCGTTGTCAAAATACTTTTTAGAAATGAAATAAGACTGGGAAGAGGAAAAAGAGATGGAAATTATTCAAGGAATACTCATCATAGCACTTGCCTTCTGGATGGTCCTTGACCAACAAGGATTTGTCATTACAACATGGTTCCCAGCCATTATCGGGATGATTGCAGGTATTATTATGGGCGATGTGCCCACAGCGATGATTATAGCGGGAACCTTTCAGCTAATGGCTCTCGGGGTAGCCAACATTGGCGGTTCGTCCGTGCCAAACTACGGACTCGCGACACTTGTAGGCATTTATGTTGCGATTCGTACAACCCATGATGTTTCACATGCAAAAGCAATTGCACTGGCAGTGGGTGTACCTGTTGGTATGTTAGGCATTCAACTCGATGTTTTAGGAAAATTGTTGAATTCATATGTCTCACATGCAGCTCAAAAAGCGTTAAATCAAGGGAAGTTCAAGAAAATGGAACGTATTTTTTGGCTGGGGCCGCTAATCTTTGGTTTAACGACGGCGCTGCCAACCGCACTTTGTGTGTTGTTTGGCGATAAGCTTGTTCGGCTGATTCTCGATTTTGTACCCAAATGGTTTACCGATGGATTATCCATTGCCGGATCGATGCTGCCGGTTGTCGGTATTGCACTATTACTGCAATTCATGCCTGTTAAAAAATACTTAACCATGCTCTTAATCGGCTTTGTCGTTTCTGCATATTTTAAATTACCCATCTTGGGCATTGCAATCTTAGGCTTTGCTTTTGCTTATTACTACTTCACGCAAAATATTAAAAAAGCACCGGCAACGGCTGGAGCTACAGAGGCAATAAGTGAAGGAGATGACTTTGATGAGTAACGAAGAAAAGACAAACGAGTCCGTAACGAAAAAGGATATTCGAAAAGCAGCCATTCGCTATATGTTCATGGCATGCAATACATTTAACTATGAAAATCAGCAAGGTCCTGCAGTTGTCTATGGATTGAGTAAAGTTCTGCGCAAAGTCTATAAAAAAGATGAAGATTATAAGGCGTCATTAAATAACCATTTTAACTATTTCAATACCACAACATGGATGGCCAATTTACTTTTGGGTGCCTCTGTCGCGATGGAAGAAAAGGATGGTATTAAATCAAAAGATGCCGTTCAAGCATTCAAAACGGGGATGATGGGTCCATTGGCTGGGGTTGGTGATACGCTGGTTTGGGTTCTTTATCCGACGATTATGGGATCAATTGCCGGGTACATGGGTCTGCAAGGCAACCCGACCGGCGCGATCATCTGGTTGCTCTTGAATGTGTTTTTCTTCTTCTTTCGTGTGAAATTATTCGATATAGGCCATACTTCCGGATTGAAGCTCATCACGGCTCTTGGGGACAAGCTGAATGTATTTACTGAGGCAGCGTCAATCATGGGCTTAACGGTCATTGGTGCCCTGATTCCATCTGTCGTGAAAATGACGATTCCAATTGAGTTTAAAACCGGAAAAGTGTCCTTACCGATTCAGACCGATATCCTAGATAAAATTATGCCGGCGTTGCTTCCAGCAATACTAACGTTTGTTGTCTATAAATTGATTGCTTCGAAGAAGTTTAGCGTGACACAAATTATCTTTATGGTTATTGGTTTAGCGTTAGTTTGCTCATTCTTTGGTATTTTAGGTGTTTAAAGATTGTGGGTGAGGCAACTTGTCTCACCCTATTTTAAAGAAAGGAACGACTCATATGCGAAAATTTATTATTGCCAGTCATCATAAGATGGCCGAAGGGGTCAAGGATACCCTTAACTATATAACCGGTGGTCAGGGCAACATTTACGCGCTTTCTGCCTATCTGAAAAACACACCGATCCAGGAAGAAATTGAAGAACTAGTTAAAGAAATAAAAGAAGAAGACGAAGTCGTGATTTTTACTGATTTACTTGGCGGATCGGTCAACCAGGCTTTCTCCCGATATATTAATCGCCCGCATGTTCATGTAATTACGGGGATGAATTTACCGGTGATTATGTCTTTGGTCTTGAATCCTGAACCAGGCTATCTGACTGCAGATCAAATCCACACGGCTCTAAATGAAGCGAAGGAACAGCTTGTTTATGTGAATGATCTTGTGACCAATATGTCTGAAGATGATGAGTAAGGAGGACCCCATGGAAAAAAATTGGTGGAAGAAAAGCGTCGTGTATCAGGTATATCCGCAAAGCTTCAAAGATACAACGGGAAGCGGAATGGGGGACTTGAATGGAATTATCGAAAAACTTCCTTATTTAGCCGATTTAGGCATTGATGTCATCTGGCTGAATCCCATTTATCAATCACCGTTGGTGGATAATGGATACGACATTTCGGATTACTTTAAAATCAATCCTGAATATGGAACGATTGACGATTTTAAGCAACTTTTGAAGGAAGCACATCGTCTAGGGATCAGGATCATCATGGACTTGGTGGTCAATCACACGAGCGATCAGCATGAATGGTTTAAAAAATCATGCGCGTCGCGTGAGAACGCATACGCTGATTTTTATATTTGGAAAGATCCGAAAGCAGATGGAAGTCCGCCAACGAACTGGGGATCTACCTTTGGCGGTCCTGCTTGGACGTATGTGGAAAGTCGCGGTCAATATTATCTCCATTTGTTTGCGAAAGAACAACCTGATTTAAACTGGGAGAATCCCAAGGTTCGTGAAACGATTTATGACATGATGAAATTCTGGTTTGAACTGGGCATTGATGGCTTCCGAATGGATGTCATCAGTTTAATTAGTAAACGTCAGGATTGGCCGGATGCACCGAACGATGCGGTCTACACTAAGTCCTATTATATTGGCGCATCAAATGGACCGCGTGTCCACGAATTTCTCCATGAAATGAATCAAAAAGTATTGAGCCAGTACAACGTGATGACCGTGGGTGAAACAGCCAACACGAACAGTGACCAAGCGATTTTATATACGGACCCGAAACGCGAAGAACTAAATATGGTCTTTCATTTTGACCATATGCATCTGGACTATGGACCTTATGGAAAGTTTTCAGATGTTCGATTCAAAATGAGCGATTTACGAGACGTGATGACGGAATGGCAAAGCAAGCTGGAGGGCCGGGGATGGAACTCGCTTTATTGGAGCAATCATGACCAGCCGCGTGCCGTCACGCGTTTTGGTAACGACACCAAATACCGCGTGGAATCAGCGAAAATGCTGGGGACACTTCTTCATATGATGAAAGGGACACCGTATATTTATCAAGGGGAGGAGCTTGGCATGCGTAATGTTCGCTTCGATTCCCTTGATCGCTATAAGGACATTGAAACCATTGGTGTAAAGAATGATTTTGAAGCCAAAGGGCTTCCAGAGTCCTACATACAAAAATCGATCTTTTTGAAGTCCAGAGATAACGCCCGTACACCGATGCCCTGGAACGGAAGGGAAAAATCCGGATTTACGACCGGGACACCGTGGATCAATTTCAGCCCAGATAATGAGACCATTAACGTAGAAAACTGTCTTGAAGATAAGGACTCTGTTTACTATCACTATAAGGCACTTATTCGTCTTCGCAAGGAGTTGCCGATTGTGGTGGATGGAACGTATGAACTCATTAATCCTACCGATTCTGATGTCTATGGGTATATGCGCAGACTGGAAAGGCAGAAGCTGGTGGTGATTTGTTCCTTTTCAGAGCATAAGGTGAACTATTTGTTACCTGAAGAGTTAAAAAGAGATGCAGGAAAATTACTGCTCTCGAATTATCAGGATACAAAAAAAGAACTCGGCAACTTAGAACTTCGTCCGTATGAAGCGGTTATCTATCTTATTGAAGCATAAGCGATAAACAGGGCCAGTAAGAACATTTTTTCTTGCTGGTCTTTTTTTGCGGTATACTGAGGAGGAATGATATGGAAGTCCCAAGCAGCTGGATTAATAGAGACGTAATTAAATTCAATAAGGATAAATCAAAAATTAAGGCGGAGTCATATGGATTTTGAGTTAAGTGTAAAGATGAATTATGATCAATTGACTGATTCTGAAAAAGAAATGGTCAGATTTATGATGAATCGACCACAAGATGTGATCAATATGACAATTGTTGAATTGGGCAAAGCCATGCTTAGTTCCAAAAGCTCCGTGCTTCGCTTGGCACAAAAGCTGGGCTACCATGGATTTTCAGAGTTAAAATATGTTATTCGCGAATCGATGACGGTCTCTACCCTGGAGCCCTCAGATTTAACTCAATTATTAAAACAGGATTTGGATCGAACGTTTCGCTATGCGGATCAAACAAATTTCCAGCCGTTTTTACAAAAAATAAAAGGTGCGCGCATGGTCTTTTTGTATGCGACCGGATTTTCCCAGAATAACTTTACGAAGGAATTCTCAAAGGATTTGATGCTTGCAAATCGGGCAAACATGGTGATTTCCGGAGAGTCCAATTTGTCGATGAGCAGTTCTGTCTTGACAGAAGAGGACTTGATTGTATTCACTTCATTTAGCGGCGAAACACCAGGTATAAAGGATGTCGTTCGCATACTTAAAATGAAGAACATACCCATTGCAACGGTCACAAGATTCGGCAGCAACTTTTTGAGTGAACATACTGACTATTCATTTTTCTTTGAAGCCACACCACTGCCCAGTCGTCGTTATAAGCAATCTGTTCATTCACTTATTGGTCTGGAAGTGATCCTCGACGTGATTGCCAGAAAATATCGCGAGTTTATACTTTTTGATGAATAACTAAGAGATGAGCAAGCTTTTAATCATGGCAGCAATGCTGATCCAAAATTGCTACAAGTCGAGCCAAATAACTCGAATTCCATGATTGCAGGCAAAATTCCTTATGCTAATGTAAACGTTTGAAAAAAAATTGAAGGTAGTTCGGTGCTGGTAAGATGATATTGCTTTATACGCTCATTTGCTTTTTACTGCCCGTTTTGAATAAAGCATGTAGAAATCGTTGTAAATATAAATGAAATCGGAAGCTGCGTGCTCCCGATTTTCACGTGATATGTCGTTAAATTCCTTGCTCCAGACGGGTCAGCATCTGATCACGGAACGTGTTGTCCGATTTGTTCCAAAGTACTTCGAAAATGACGCCGAGTCCCGGCAGCATTTTTTCCTGACCATCCTGAATTGCGTCAACGACGGTGTCTTGAAGCTGCTGTTTGTTATTGCCGGATAAATTATGCAGAACGGCACGCCGAATATCCAAATCCATAAATTCGCAAATCCCCTTTCTTTGAAGCATTTAGTGTCGGTGATATGGTATAGTATGGGTAATAAACAGACAAATATGTACCGATCTTAAAGGGGCTATTATAGTGCGGCGAATGGTGTCATTACAAAATGAAAAAGTTAAACTATGGAAGAAATTAAAAATAAGAAAATGGCGGGACCGAGAACAAAAATATTTACTTGAAGGTCCGCATCTCGTCCAAGAAGCGATTTTTTCTGCAAAAGAACAGATCAACACGATTCTAATTGATGAAGCGTTCCATCTCCCTGCGGATTGGCCGCTTGAATCTATTGAAGTTTTCCAGGTGACGCACAAAATTTTTACTGAACTGTCTCAAACAGAAACGCCGCAAGGAATTATCGCGGTCTGTGATATGAGTCAATCCGCGGTCACATTACGGCCGGGACGCTATTTACTCGTTGACGGTGTTCAGGATCCGGGCAATCTGGGGACGTTGATCCGGACTGCAGATGCGTTTGGTCTTGACGCCATCTATCTTGGCGATGGCTGTGTTGACGGCTACAACGCGAAGACACTTCGTTCCGCTCAGGGATCGCATTTCCATCTACCGGTTATTCACAAAAATCTATTCAGTCTCGCTGATGAGATGAAAGAACAAGACATTCCCCTATATGGTTCCTCACTGCAAGGCGATGAACTGCATAAAGTTAAAGTAAATGGTTCTTATTACGGACTGGTTGTTGGAAATGAAGGTAACGGAGCTTCACCCGAGTTACTTGCGCAGATGGATCAGCAAGTAAAGATTCCGATGGCCGGACATGCGGAATCGCTGAATGTCGCGGTCGCATCAGGTATTTTGCTGTATTGGCTGGAGTCTGGGGGACTTGCATAACAGTATGAAATTGCCTATACTAGGTAAAGACTTGAATGACTGATTGGATTCATTGGTGTATTCGATGAACCAAAATGAATGAAAAAACTGTGATGGAGAGTAGTAATTCGGCATCATCAATCAGGGAGAGCATGTCGTCGACTGAAAGCATGCTTATGATCGAACCGAACGAATTCACTTCTGAGTTGCCATTTGAATGCCGGCGCGAATGCCGGTTCTAGAATGAGCCGGCATTCGCCGTTAAACGATTTTTGAGTGGGCAGTCTGCGAGCAGGCTGTCAAACAGGGTGGTACCGCGACGCTTCGTCCCTTTTTAGGGGCGGAGCCTTTTTGTTTTCAGCGGATGTTCAAAAAGTCTGGGAAAAAATAATGAAGGGATGAAGACAGATGTTAAAGGAGAAATTGCTTGAACTGCGCGCTCAGGCGCTTGAAAATATCGGCTCTGCCGAAGGATTAAAAGCACTTCAAGATGCGCATATTCGTTTCCTTGGCAAGAAAGGTCCGATTACGGAAGTATTGAAGGGTATGGGCAAGCTCTCAAGCGAGGAGCGTCCGGTAGTGGGACAACTGGCAAATGAAGTACGTAAACTCATTGCCGCAAGGATTGAAGAGAAGAGAGCGGAACTTGAAGCGAAACTGATTGAAAAGAAGCTTGAATCGGAAAAGATTGATGTGACACTCCCGGGCAGAAAGATAGCAACGGGCAGCAGTCATCTGCTTGGCTCAATTATTCGAGAAGTTGAGGATCTGTTCATTGGGCTCGGATTTTCTATTGAAGAAGGGCCTGAGGTTGAGCAGGATTATTATAACTTTGAAGCGCTGAACTTGCCGAAAGATCATCCGGCACGTGACATGCAGGATTCATTCTATATTACCGATGAACTCTTAATGCGTACCCACACATCACCCGTTCAGGCACATACTTTGGAAAAACACAAAGGTGTCGGTCCGGTTAAAGTTATCTGCCCAGGAAAAGTTTATCGACGTGATAATGACGACGCCACACACTCACATCAATTTATGCAAATAGAAGGATTGTATGTTGATCACAATGTGCGGTTAAGTGATTTGAAAGGCGTCCTGACGGTATTTGCAAAGCATATGTTTGGTGCGGATCGTGAAATCCGTCTCCGCCCAAGCTTCTTCCCATTTACCGAACCGTCGGTAGAAATGGATATTTCCTGCTTCAGGTGCGGCGGTCATGGCTGCAATGTCTGCAAAGGTACCGGCTGGATCGAGATTCTTGGTGCCGGCATGGTGCATCCGAACGTATTGCGCATGTCCGGTTTTGATCCGAACGAGTATACCGGCTTCGCGTTTGGCATGGGACCGGAACGAATCGCGATGCTGAAATATGGTATTGAAGACATTCGCCATTTCTACACAGATGATATTCGTTTCTTGAAACAATTTAATCGGGCGTAAGGAGGAGAATTGACCATGTTGGTTTCCTATAAATGGTTGCAAGAGTATGTAGATTTAAGCGGCGTTACGCCGGAAAAGTTAGCAGATAAAATTACAAATGCCGGGATTGAAGTGGAGCATATTGATTATCCCGGAGCAGGATTAAAAGGGATTGTTGTCGGCGAGGTAGAATCCTGTGAGCAACATCCCGAAGCGGAAAAATTGCATCTTTGTCAGGTGAACCTAGGTACGGAATCTGTTCAAATCGTATGTGGCGCGCCCAATGTCGCCGCCGGTCAGAAAGTGCCGGTTGCAACGGTCGGCGCAAGAATCGCCGATAATGTAAAAATCAAGCGCGCAAAGCTGCGCGGCGAGATTTCAAACGGCATGATCTGCTCACTCGACGAACTCGGTTTCGATCATAATTATGTACCTAAGGAATACGCAGACGGTATTTATGTTTTTGATAATGATGTGCCGGTCGGCGCGGACGCGCTTCCCTACTTGAACCTTGATGACGCGATTCTTGATTTGGATATCCTTGTGAGCAGTGCGCATTGTATGAACATGATCGGTGTTGCTTATGAAGTGGCCGCGATTCTGGATCAAAAGGTTCAATTGAAAAAGCCTGTAGTTGATGAAACGGATCAGATTGCAAGCGACAAAATCAGTATTTCTGTTGAAGCGACGGATAAAGTGCCTTATTATGGTGCGCGCATGTTGACGGGGATTAAGGTTGCCCCATCTCCACGTTGGATGCAGCTGCGCTTGATCGCGGCAGGTGTACGTCCAATCAGTAATGTGGTCGACATTTCGAATTATGTCATGCTTGAATATGGTCAGCCGCTGCATACTTTTGATTATGATCAATTCGGTTCGGATCACGTGTTGGTTCGTCATGCCGGCGAGAATGAAGAAGTGACGACGCTTGACGGCCAGCTGCGGAAACTAACTTCTGAGGATCTTCTGATTACCAATGGTAAAAAAGGTGTAGCCGTAGCGGGTGTCATGGGTGGAGAAAATACGGAAGTCTCAAGTACAACAGAAAATGTCTTGCTTGAGGCGGCTGTCTTCGATCCAATCTCGATCCGCAAGACGGCAGCCAGACTCCAACTGCGTTCGGATGCGAGCAGTCGTTATGAGAAAGGGCTTGACCGCAATCGTGTCGGACTTGCTGCCGACCGTGCCGCAGAACTGCTCACTCAATTTGCTCATGCAACCGTGCTAAAAGGCATTGTCGAAGCTGGTGAACGAACAGTTCCTGAACACAAGATTACGATGCCATGGCAAAAAATTAATCAGGTTCTAGGTTCTGAACTGACACGCGAGCAGATCGTCGGTACATTAAGACGGTTGAACTTCACGGTAGAAGTGGCAGATGAACTCATGCATGTATCTGTTCCTGCACGGCGATTTGATGTGACCATTCCTGAAGATCTCGTTGAAGAGGTTGGGCGGATTTATGGATACAATCACATTCCGGCGACGCTGCCTGAGGGCTCTTCAACGCACGCAGGGCTTACGCCTTATCAGAAAATTCGACGCAAAGTGGAACGCTTGATGGAAAGCACCGGTTTAAGCCAAGTGTATACGTATTCCTTAACGTCAAAAGAGAGCGCCTCGTCCTATGTGATTCATGATCAAGAAATTGAGCCGACGCAAGTGGTTTGGCCAATGAGTGAAGAGCACGCGGCGCTCCGCCAAAGCATTGTTCCTCAACTCGTAAATGTTGTCAACTATCATTCAAATCGTCAGATGCCGGATGTTAAATTCTATGAAATCGGTAAAGTATTTCTCCCGGTAAAAGGTGAACCAAGACCGGCTGAGGAAGAACATTTAGCAGGCATCATTACAGGAAAACGAACCGAACGTAATTGGGAAGGCGAATCGGCAGGGGTAGACTTTTTCTCAATTAAAGGAATTGTTGAAACGCTGTTTGATTCCTTAGCCGTTGCTGATCAAATAGAGTATCGTCCGTCAAAGCGTGACGGATTACATCCGGGGCAAACAGCGGATATTTTACGCGATGGTAAGGTGATTGGCTATCTTGGCGCTCTTCACCCGAAGGTTCAGAACGACAACGGATTAAATGCAACATTTGTATTTGAAGTTGCGGTTGAATCGCTCCTCCGTCATGGTAAAACGGCCATTGACTATCACTTCTTGCCGCGTTTCCCTTCAACGACCCGAGACATTGCCCTTGTTGTTAAACGCACAGTGTCGGCGTCGGATCTGGATCGCGTGATTCGCGAGAACGGGACGTCATTGTTGAAATCAGTGAGACTTTTCGATGTCTACGAAGGTAGTCATGTTGCCGAAGACGAGAAGTCCATGGCCTTTTCGCTCGTCTATTTTGATCCCGAGCGGACGTTGACCGATGACGAAGTGAACGCGGTTCACGAAAAAATCGTTCACGCATGTGCCGAACAATTAGGCGCGGAGCTAAGAGGATAATTCAGAAAAAATACATCTGAGGCCAATGTGATTCGTCACATTGGCCTTTTTTTTTACAAGTTCGACGATAAGGTCGTAGGATTCGGTTGGGTGACCAGGTAGGTAAGTGCCTAATCTGAAAAATAAGCGGAAAAATTCCGCTTATTTAGATAATGAAGGAAAAAATCGCTTGAATAGACGGAAAAATTCCGCTTATTGAATCGAAAAACGTGAAAATGGAGGTTTTTTCTGTGTATAAGCGGATAAATTACCCTTATTTACCTGTGAAACAAGCGCCCTGATGCAAATAACCGGAAAATCTCCGCTTATTTTACTCCGCGATTCTGTATTAAGGACCAAGTGGATTTATGAAACAGAAATGTCGCTCATTAATTGAAATTGACCCGCATTATTTAACGAATGAAAACAGGTGACAACACGCAAATATACTTTATGGACATTATGTCATTATTCAATGTGTTTGTTGATAGGTTCTTATTGCCTGCGATCTGTCGAAAAGCACCAGATGTATACCCGATATCACTTCAAAAATCGTATACGATCTTTTGCAGCAGGAATTTTATTCGTTATTTTTTCCCAGTTAGACCCGTTATATTTTTCGTATTGTTCGAAAACAAAAGGAATTCCGTTAGCTTTTTCAATATCAGCAGAATCCATCAAATGAAAATGCAAATGTGGTTCTGTAGAATTTCCTGAATGTCCAACTTTTCCTATTAGTTGTCCTTTTTGAACTTTTTCTCCTGCCTTAATCACAATAGAGTTTTTTTGGAGATGACAAAATACTGCATAGATTCCTTCTTTTTTCTTTAATAATACATAGTTGCCTCCGATTGATTCAAACCCATCTCGTTCAGAATCGAAGAAGAGGGAATTGTGGATTGCCAAAGGCTGGTCATGAAGCCAAGAAGCCTTCTCCCCATCTAGCACACTATTCTCAACAGTAACAACCTCTCCCGAAAAAGGAGCATAGACAGGTTTTCCAAAACAATAATAGCTTTCTAAAGGAATACCTTTGAGAAAATAGTCTGAGTTTTTTTATCATGAGTGGGGTGCTTTGCATTATCCCAGTTTACCTGAATAAAATCAAACGCATACCGTAACCCAAAACGATTGGTTCCATGGCTGGGAATACGGTCTGCTGGACTAACTTCAGTAACCCATTCTCCACGTAGCGGAAATTCAATGATAGTTACCTCTCTATCCATTATTTCGCCTTCTTTCTGAACTGATTTTTCTGGACTAATGTTTGTGAAAAAAGCTCCAATAAATAGCAAAATAAATAGTATGCTTAATTTTTTTATCATGCCTATGCATCCTGCCACCCTCCTTAACCTGATTAAAAAGATCACTCATTCATAGTTGAAATTACGTTCATATAAAGGATTAGTTCTGATAAAAAATTGATTCAAGGTCATTAATATATTCATTGAGTAACTTACTAGTTTTTATATAGTTAATACTGCTATACTCAGTATTCCTAATAGTTTCTAAAATTTGATTTGTAAAGCCAACATTAGACCAGTAAATAATTTGCTTGCATTTTTCTATATCTAAATTTGCTCTAAACCTTGCTTCACTTATCGAGTCGAAGATAGATGGATAACATGTAGTGTTTTGTATACTATGTCTTTTTGTTAGCTCATTATTTATTTCATTAGAACTAGTGGTCGATGAAAGTTTACTAAAATCAAGTATCCACGGATATTTTTTTAGTAGCTTAATTTGAAGAGCGTAAGACTGGCGGAGTCTAGTAAAGATATCTGTTTCATCATAATTGATTAGCTGATAATATTCTCTGTTAAGCAATTCTGCGAAATAGTCATATACGAATAGAAAAAGCTCATGTTTGCTACTTACATAATGAAACATCAAAGGTTTTGAAATTCCAGCTGCTTTTGCAATTTTATTTGTTGAAGCATCGTCAAATCCTTTTAATGAAAACTCTTTAAGCGCGGCATTTAAAATGGCATCACGTCGTTCACTAGTTAAATCCTGTAACCTTGTGTTCATTTAATTCTCCTCAATGTAAATTGACCTATTAGGTTAATGCTAGCGTAAAGTGTTTTACCTTATTGGTCACTATCATCTGCGACCGTATCTTGTTGATGCGAGTAACAGGAGTGTATTCAACTCTCAGCATGAGTTAAGTTCCAAGAGTGCCCGCTTTTTCTAGGGCATACAATTGAGCCAAACTTTTATTGCGAAGAACGGATGATCAATGATGTCGACTGGGTTGCCCCAAAACTTATCAGCACAAGCTAAATCATATTTTTCATCTGCCTGAGTTTCTGATATGATTAATACAAAAAGCGGCATGTTTCGCTATGTTCTATGAGGGCGACAACGAATCTTTATCATATGTAAAAAAAGAAAGTTGGGATAGATGTTATGCTTCTCACGTTCATTTTACTGATCGTACTTGCTTCGGGATTTTTTACTGGTTTCAGGCGTGGCCTGATTTTGCAACTGGTGCATCTGGCAGGTTTTGTCATCGCCTATATTGTTGCGATGATCTACTTTAAGCCGCTCGCCGGCACGTTGAAATTCTGGATTCCTTTTCCTACCTCCGCATCGCAAAGCGATATGTTTCAGTTTCTAGGAAATATGGATTTACAGACCGCGTACTATCGTGCAATCGCGTTCGTCATCTTATTTATCGCCACGAAAATTATCTTGAACATCTTCGGATCAATGCTCAATTTCTTGGCGGAACTCCCTATATTGCGGTCTGTGAACCATTTAGGGGGAGCGCTTCTTGGATTCGTTGAAGTCTATCTCATCGCCTTCTTCCTGCTGTATGCCGGATCGCTGACACCGCTAGGCGAGATACAATCAGCGATTGATAATTCGTCGCTCGCTCAATCAATGATTTCACACACTCCGTATTTTTCTGCGCTGTTAAAAGAGATATGGGTCGCGTTTGCGGTATGGATGGGGTAATCGCAAGATGTTATGTCTATTTTGCTCGATTTTAAAAGGTGAAGACTTGTGAATAAAAAACAGATTATTAATCAATTGGATACAATTGCGCTTTATCTAGAAATAAAAGGTGAGAACTCATTTAAAGTTGCCGCTTATCATCGCGCAGGGCTGGCCTTAGAAAATGATCCACGATCGATGGCCGATATTGACGATTTAAGCAAAATTAAAGGGATCGGAAAATCAACAGCTCAGGTCATTGAGGAATTAATGACTCGCGGAGAATCAAGTGTTCTTGCGGCCCTTGAAAAAGAAATCCCTTATGGATTGCTCGATCTGCTTCGCCTGCCCGGACTTGGCGGCAAGAAGATTGGAAAACTATATCGTGAACTCGGTGTCACTAGCCTTGATTCCTTGCGGGATGTATGTGAACATGGGAAGGTTCATGCACTTGCAGGGTTTGGGAAGAAAACCGAAGAACATCTGCTGCAAGCATTGAACGATCAGCAGCAGCGGCCGATCGTGTTGCCGATTCCTTATATGCTTGATCTTTCGGAAAAGATCGCACGCGTCTTGAAGTCGATGGAATCCATCAGCCGATTTTCTCATGCGGGCAGCCTCAGACGTGCGAAAGAGAAGATGAAGGATCTGGATTTTGTTATTGAAACGACTGATCATGAGAACGTCTCAGAAGCACTGCTTGAGAAATTACCGATTCATGAGATCGTTGGCAGAGGGGACGCCAAAATGACCGTCCTGCTTGATGATCCTAATCGGGTTTCTGTTGATTTTCGATTTGCCACGGTAGATTCCTATGCCTCGATGCTGCTGCATTTCACTGGTTCGAAGGAACATAATGTCCAACTGCGCCGAATGGCGAAGGAACGCAATGAGAAAATCAGCGAATATGGCGTCGAGATGGAAGACGGCACCATGCGCACATTCACTACTGAAGCGGAATTTTACCGCTATTTTGGTCTGAATTTTATACCTCCGCAGGCACGCGAGGGGAAGGATGAGTTAGACCGAGCGAAAGACGGGCCGCTTAACTTGATTCAGTTTTCCGACATTAAAGGCGACTTGCATATGCACTCAACATGGAGTGATGGATCGCATACAATCGCAGAAATGGCAGAAGCAATGCACGCGAAAGGTTATGCGTACGCTTGCCTGACTGATCACTCCCGCTCACTTCGGGTTGCAAACGGATTGAGCACGGAACGTTTGCTTAAACAAATTGATGAAGCAGCGAAAATTGATGATCAATACGATGATTTTACGCTGTTTTCCGGCATAGAGATGGATATTTTGCCTGATGGATCATTAGATTATCCTGACGAAGTATTAAGCAGGTTGGACTTTGTAATTGCTTCCATTCACTCATCATTTTCCCAAGATCAGAAACAGATCATGAAGCGCTTGGAAAATGCTTGCCGCAATCCCTATGTACGCTTGATCGCGCATCCAACCGGGCGCATGCTTGGCAAACGGAAGGGTTACGCCGTTGATGTAAACCGTCTCATTCAAATCGCAGCGGAAACAGGAACAGCGCTCGAACTGAACGCTAGCCGATTTCGACTTGATTTGTCTTCGGAGTGGTTGGGAAAGGTTCAGGATGCGGGCGTGAAGATCGCGATTGATACAGACAGCCATTCATTGAAGATGATGGACGACATGAAACTAGGCGTAGCGACAGCAATCCGCGCAGGTATAAAGCCGGAGAATGTGATTAATACATGGCCGATAGATCGGCTCAAGCAATTTTTCAATCAAAAGAAAAAATTTTAATCGATACGTATCCTCAAATAGAGGGAGATGTCATTGTTGAACAAACATGCACTGCGCATTCTTGAATATGAGAAAATTAAACAACAATTAATGCATTATACAGCTTCGTCTTTGGGCAAGAGCCGGATCGCAGACCTAACGCCATCTGGTGATCTGGATGAAGTGAAGCGGATGCAGGGAGAGACCGAGGAAGGCGCTACGGTGCTTCGTCTGAAAGGATCAATTCCGTTTGGCGGAATTACCGACGTTCGTTCGGCTTTGAAGCGTTCAAAGATCGGCGGAATTCTTCAGGCGAAGGAATTAATCGACATCGCCGATACAATCCGCGGCGCGCGCTTGATGAAAAGTTTTATCACAGATTTGGTTGAAGACCGCGCGCTTGATCTTCCAATCCTGATGGAGTTGGTTACAGCAATTGACCCGCCGGGAAGCTTGGAACGGAAAATCCGCAGTGCGATCGATGACCAAGGCGGTGTTATGGACTCAGCTAGTCCGGCATTGCGCCATATTCGTGGGCAAATCAGAACCTGTGACAGCCGAGTGAAGCAGAAGCTGGAGAACATTGTCAGATCGAACGCCAAGATGCTGTCTGAACAGATCATCACAATTCGTAACGATCGTCAAGTTATTCCGGTGAAACAGGAATACCGAGGATCATTTGGCGGAATTGTTCATGATCAGTCAGCCTCGGGCGCGACACTATTTATTGAACCGCAAGCCATTGTGGATCTGAACAATCAGTTAAGTGAAGCGCGAGCTAAAGAACGCCATGAAATTGAACGGATCTTGCGCCTCCTGTCTGAGGAAACAGCGGAATACGCTGAATCGATGCTTGAAAATGTTGAGGCACTGGCACAGCTTGACTTTATCTTTGCGAAGGCT
Organism: Sporolactobacillus nakayamae; assembly: GCF_900113325.1. GTDB lineage: Bacteria > Bacillota > Bacilli > Bacillales > Sporolactobacillaceae > Sporolactobacillus > Sporolactobacillus nakayamae. The sequence goes on from NZ_FOOY01000010.1 coordinate 120,250, forward strand.
GCCTATGGACATCAGATGAAGGCGACACGCCCCAAATTAAATGCCCAAGGTTTGATTCGTTTGAAGAAGGCACGCCATCCGCTGATTGACCGCGAACGTGTTGTACCGATTAATGTTGTGTTTGATGAGCATACACATGCGCTGATCATCACAGGACCGAACACCGGTGGCAAAACCGTTTCGCTGAAAACGATCGGTCTGCTCACACTTATGACCCAATCCGGTTTGCAGATTCCGGTGGATGAGGATTCAGAGGCAAGCGTTTTTCACGAGGTGTTTGCAGATATTGGTGATGAACAGTCGATTGAACAAAGTCTTAGTACCTTTTCCTCACATATGACGAATATTGTTGAAATTCTGAAACACGTTGATTTTAACAGCCTCGTTCTTTTTGACGAACTTGGTGCCGGAACCGATCCGCAGGAAGGCGCGGCGCTGTCAATGTCGATTCTTGACGCGGTTTATGGAAAAGGAGCAACGATCGTCTGTACAACGCATTACAGTGAATTAAAAGCGTACGCTTACGAACGGCCGGGTGTAATGAATGCGAGCGTGGAATTCGATGTTGCAACCTTGAGTCCAACCTATCGACTGCTGCTTGGCGTTCCCGGCCGAAGCAATGCCTTTGAAATTTCGCAAAAATTAGGCTTGCCGGCCGATATTATAGACGGGGCGCGTCTTCAAATCAGCACAGAGACCAATCAAGTCGACAAAATGATCGCTTCACTGGAAAAGAATCAGAAGGCTGCTGAGATGGAGGAAGAAAAAGCGCGCGAGCTGAAGCTTCAGGTTGAAGCGAAGGAAGCGGACTTATCTAAGAAATTAAGCGAACTGGAACGGTCGAAAGAAGACATTCTGAAAAAGGCGCGTGATAAGGCGGAGCGCGCGCTCAAGGATGCTCGGCGTGAGGCAGAGGAAATTATTGATGAGCTGCGCCATTTCAAGAGGAATGGTCAGGTTAAGGATCACCAATTGATCGATGCGAAAACCAAACTCACACACGCGCTTGACGCGCTCGAACAGACGGATTCTGCTAATAAAGCGAAGCCTGCTCAAGAGACAGGCTCCGGATTCCATCCGGGAGACACAGTGAAGATCCTCAGCTTCGGTCAGGATGGGTACATCGTCAGCAAGATCAGCAATCAGGAATATCTGGTTCAAGCCGGCATTTTAAAAATGAATGTCAAGGCGAGTGATTTGAAGAAAGTTAAAGAAAAAAAGAAAGTCAAACCGGTTGTGAACGTGCGTACATCGGGGCAAACCGTGCGTCCGGAATTGGACTTGCGCGGTGAGCGTTATGAAGACGCGATGCTTAAGGTCGAGAAGTATTTGGACGAGGCCTTGCTCGCCGGTTACGCGCGCGTCTCCATTATTCATGGGAAAGGAACCGGCGCGCTTAGAAAAGGCGTGACTCAATTGATTGATCGTCATCCACGTGTGAAAGCGTCACGATTAGGTGCACAAGGCGAGGGCGGAAGCGGCGTGACCGTCGTTGAATTCAAGTGACGCGGGCGCCAAGCTGAATAATGGCATCTGCTTCTTGCACATGCTATACTTTGTGACATAGAGCATTTTGAACTTTTTGAGGAGGTTTTTCAGTAATGGCAATTAGTCAGGTAAATGATGCAAATTTTACGGATGAAACGTCAAAAGGACTCGTACTTGCTGATTTTTGGGCAACATGGTGCGGACCATGCAAAATGATGGCTCCAGTTCTTGAAGAAGTTGATTCCGAATTAGCGGATAATCTTAAAATTGTTAAGTTGGATGTTGATGAAAATCAAGCTACTGCGAGCAAGTACGGAGTTATGAGCATCCCAACGATGTTCTTGTTCAAAGATGGCGAAGTGGTCGACAAAGTTGTTGGTTTCCAGCCGAAAGAAGCATTGGCTGAACGTATCAAGCAGCATATCGGCTGACAGCTAAGCAATTGAATTAAGTAATTCACCGAAACCGGGACGTATCGCTCACATGCGACAACGCCCGGTTTTTTTTATGCTGATCAATCACACCGAACATGGTAAACACGGATCAAATTTCATATATACTGTCACAAATTATTGTTCAAATTTTTTAAATAGTTGTTGACTATGATTCTAGCAAAGATGTATGCTCATTGGTACAAGAAAAAAACGACAATGAGTAGACGCATCATGTCAGTCATGGAGGCACTCGAAGTGGGCACCTTTTTTCAAGGAATTCAAGGGATTTTAGTAATTATTGTAATGATCAGCGTGGGCTATGGTTTGACTCATCTCGGCTGGTTTGATAAAAAGGCAAGTAAATTAATCGCCAAATTGGTGACACAAATTGCGCTTCCTGCTTATATGATTAGTACAATTACCAATCATTTTACAAGTAAGGAATTAATTGAATTGCTACCGAATCTGCGTTTTCCGATTCTGTCGATGCTGATTTTGTTCGCCATCTCTTTTTGGGCAGTTAAGATCTTTTCTGTTCAGAAAAATCATAGCGGATTGTTTAAATCAATGTTTTGCAACTCGAATACGGTTTTCATCGGTCTGCCGGTCAATCTGGCTCTGTTCGGCGAGCAAAGCCTGCCCTATGTACTTGTGTTTTATATGGCCAATACAACTTTCTTTTGGACGTTGGGTGTCTATCTGATCCAACGAGATGGAAACTATCTGAGCAAAATAAGTCTGAAACAAACACTTGGCAAAATATTTTCACCGCCGCTGCTGGGGTTCATCATAGGCGTCATTTTAGTTCTTCTGCATGTGAAGCTGCCTGCGTTTCTCATGTCCGATTTTAATTATATCGGTGGGCTCACCATTCCGTTATCAATGATTTTTATTGGTATCGCGATTCATCAGGCGGGTCTGAGCAAACTCCGTCTTAATAAAGACAATATAGGTGTCCTGATCGGCCGTTTTGTTGCGGCGCCCGCAATCATGACCTTGCTTGTACTGCCGGCACCGATGCCAGCGCTTATGAAGGAAGTATTTATCTTGCAATCAGCAATGCCGGTCATGACGAACGCCCCTGTAGTCTCTGAGTTGTATCATGCAGATTCGGACTATGCGGCTGTGATGGTGACCGAAACAACGCTCCTCAGCATGATTGAAATTCCAATTCTGATGACCATTTTTTAACAGAGAGAGCTAACCGGGACAGAGGCGTGCATTTTCCCGTCCGCTGTCCTTTTTTGTTTTTGAATTCTAAAAGTTGAATGTTTCTCTCATCTCTTAGATAATAAATGAAGAATGAGTTTATGAACTTATGTACATCTATTAAAGGATGATCCATAGAATGGTCAGTCAGAAAATAAAAGAAAAGCTCAGCTTGCTTCCAAAACAGCCGGGCTGTTATCAAATGAAGAATGTACAGGGAGAAATTATTTACGTCGGCAAAGCGAAGAATCTGTTCAACCGCGTGCATTCCTATTTCAGCGGTTCGCATGACGCAAAAACGCAGCGGCTTGTTGCAGATATTGCAGATTTTGAATATATCGTCGTTTCTTCAGAAATTGAATCGCTGCTTTTGGAAATTAATTTGATTAAGAAATATGAGCCTAGATATAATATCATGCTTAAGGATGATAAGAGTTATCCATTCATCAAGCTGACGTCTGAGAAGTATCCGCGCCTAATCATTACGAGAAAGGTGAACCGTAAGAGCGGCAAGTATTTTGGTCCCTACCCGAACGTGACTGCGGCGAATGAGACGAAGCGGCTCCTTGATCATCTCTATCCTTTGCGAAAATGCCGCACCTTGCCGAATCGTGTCTGCCTTTACTATCATATCGGGCAGTGTCTGGCGCCGTGCGTCAACAATATTCCGAAAGAAACCTACGAGTCGATGTCGGAGGATATCACCCGTTTTCTGAATGGCGGCTATCAAGATGTGAAAAAACGCTTGAAAGAGGAGATGCTTGAAGCCTCAGATCAACTTAATTTTGAAAAGGCTAAGGAACTGCGCGATCAGATCAGCAACATTGAGACGATCATGGAAAAGCAAAAAATTATTTTTAATGATCTCGATAATCGAGATGTCTTTGGTTATGCCTTTGACAAAGGCTGGATGTGTGTTCAGGTGTTCTTTATGCGCCAGGGAAAATTAATCGAGCGGAAAGTCTCTCATTTCCCTTTTTATCAGGAGCCGGAGGAAGACTTTCTGACTTTTATCGGCCAGTTCTACAGTCACCAGAATCACATCAAACCTAAAGAAGTGCTTATTCCAAATTCTGTTGACCAGAATCTGATCGAACAGATGCTGGAAACCGATGTCATTCAGCCTCAGCGTGGACGAAAGAAAGATCTAGTTGAGATGGCGGTGAAGAATGCGCGTATCGCACTCAAAGAAAAATTCGCTCTGATTGAGCGCGACGAGAAGCGAACCGTCGGCGCTGTCGAACAGCTTGGCGAGGCATTGGACATGCCGGCACCGCGCAGAATTGAAACCTTTGACAACTCGAACATTCAAGGTGCCGATCCGGTATCGGCGATGGTTGTCTTTGAAGACGGACGTCCAAAAAAAAGCGACTATCGAAAATATCGTGTCAAAACGGTGAACGGGCCCGATGATTACGCGACGATGCGCGAGGTTGTGCGCAGACGCTATACAAGGGTTCTCAAGGAAGGAAAACCGCTTCCTGATTTGATTTTAATTGACGGGGGTAAAGGGCAGCTATCCGCGGCGATTGATGTGCTGGAAAATGAATTCGGACTCTATGTTCCGGTCTGCGGTCTTGTGAAGGATGACAAACACCGGACATCTCAGCTTGTGATTGGCGAGCCGCCGCAGATTGTTCCGCTTGCGAGAAACAGCCAAGCCTTCTATTTGCTTCAGCGTATCCAAGATGAAGTGCACCGGTTCGCGATCACATTCCATCGACAAGTCAGAGACAAGTCAATGATTCACTCGTTGTTAGACGATGTGCCCGGCGTTGGCGAGCAGCGGAAGCGAATGCTGCTGCGCAAATTTGGTTCGATTAAGAAGATACGTGAGGCGAGCAGTGAAGAACTTCGGGAGGCGGGATTGCCTAAAAAAGTTGCCGAATCCATGAGAAATTATTTGGACAATTCCCGATGAAGGGTATTGTTTCAATTCTTTAGGTTTGTTATAATTTCCATAACTTAATTTTTCAAATAACTGAAGTGATAGAGGAGCAGTCTTCATAAGTATGGCGCGCGAGAAAGATGAATTTCATTGACCGCGACAGAAAGGGAATCCTGCCGAAGTCGGAACAGCTTCATCACCGTTCCGTGCTGGATCTGCATTGAATAAATGCAGAGCTGTCACATTTTAAGGAGTTTATAAAGGCGTTGAGCCTTATGAAACATCCTAAAGTGTGGAGAACTATCTCAGCATGTTGAAATAGATTGACTGTTCAACAGCGGGGATTTCTCGCTGTTCTTTTTGTCACTGACGTGAACGAATCATAAGGAGCACGCTCTTATCACAGAGATCCCGCGGCTTCATTAAAGAGGATCCGGAGAGAGTAAGCACGTATATGCCGGTCATAGTTTAAAGGAGCGAGTGAAGTTGTCTTTAACGGTAATGAAGTTTGGCGGAACATCGGTAGCGTCAGTTGAACGGTTGCAGAAGGTAGCGGATAAAGTCATTAAGAAAAAAGAGGCTGGGCATCAAGTAATTGTGGTTGTTTCCGCAATGGGGAAAACAACGGACGCACTTGTTTCGATGGCCAGTGAGATTTCGAGCAGACCGTCTAAACGGGAAATGGATGTGCTCTTATCCACAGGCGAGCAGGTTACGATCGCTTTGCTTTCCATGGTTTTGGTTGAACGTGGATATGACGCTGTCTCATTTACCGGCTGGCAAGCCGGTATCAAAACGGAAGCAGTTCACGAAAACGCGCGGATCGCGTCAATTGATACCTCATTGATCCGGCCGCAGTTGAAAAAGGGTTCGATTGTCATCGTCGCAGGATTTCAAGGTGTGACTGAAGACAGTGAGATTACAACACTGGGCAGGGGCGGATCCGATACATCCGCCGTGGCGATCGCTGCAGCATTCGGTGCGCGGCGATGCGAGATCTACACGGATGTGACCGGTGTCTTTACTACAGATCCGCGCTACGTGAACAAGGCGCGAAAACTGCAGGAAATCAGTTATGATGAAATGCTTGAATTGGCTTATCTTGGAGCGGGTGTACTCCACCCGCGCGCGGTTGAGTATGCGAAGAACAGTCATCTCGAACTCGTGGTGTGCTCTTCGTTTTCCGACGAAGAGGGCACGGTAATTAAGGAGGAAGTGTCAATGGAGAAGACGAAGTCGGTCAGAGGACTCGCGTTTGAGAAAAATGTGACGAAGGTGACGCTGCTCGGACTTCCAAATAGTGTGGAGGCAGTATCGCGTGTATTCGACGCGATTGCGGCGAAGCATATAAACATCGACGTTATCGTTCAGAACGTGCTCGATGAAGCGAGAACGAGCCTGTCGTTCACTGTTGATCACGATGTCTTAAATGAAACACTGGATGTACTCCGTGAACAGGAGAAAGAACTGGAATACCATCAGATGATCTTTGAGTCGGAACTTGCCAAGGTTTCAATTGTCGGATCAGGAATGGCATCTAATCCGGGCGTTGCCGCTCAGATGTTTCACGCCCTGTCAGCACGAGACATCAAAGTTAAAATGATCAGTACTTCTGAAATTAAAGTGTCAACGATTATTGACGAGAGCAAGCTTATTGAAGCGCTCGATACGCTCCATGAAACCTTTCATTTGGCAGAAGAAGAATCGGTAAGCTTGTAAGGTTAAAGGAAGATAAGAACAATAAAAAGCAGGCGATATGCCTGCTTTTTATTGTGTCTTAATTTGAGTGTATAAAGAAAAACAACACACCAAGTTTCGTCTTCCCCGGGCTATGATCATATACAGGTTCATGCAGAGAGAAAAGTTAATTTTCCACTTTTACATGGTCTTTTGCGTCCCACTTTATAAGAAAAACAACTTTTTTTTGGCGGCCGGTTTTGATTTCCATATACGTTTCCGCAACGCAACCGATCTGATGCTGTATCTGCTCTGCAATGAACCCGGATTCTAATGAAAAACTGCCTGAATCAGGAAAATCATTGATCCGTGCTTCAACAAGCGGAGAACTGCATTCAAAAATCGTTTTATTTTTCGCCTTAGTTACGTGTTCCAAATTTCCCCATCCTGCCCGATTAAAAAAATCGATAATCTGTTGTTCGTTATCGAGAGGATATTGGCGCGCCAATTTTCGTCCCGACCAATAAAGGATCGATGCTGTTTCCTTGCCAAGAAGCTCAGGAATCAGTAAATTTCTTATTAATTCATAACCGAAAGCCGGTACGGTCGCGTCTCCGTAGTGTTCCGGCTGCGGACAGGTTGCGTTTCTCGTCATCTTCTATCCCTCCACAGACTATTATAACTTTCTTTTCCTCGTTTCACTATTAATGATATGGAATGAGCGCATTTTATTTTCCAAACGGTTTTTCCCTTTTATTCGATTGGTAAATAGCACCTTTTACTGTAAAATGAATGGAGTTAATATAGACTATTTACCATAAAGGGGTTATGAAACCATTAATAACTGATTTTTTACAAAAAGAGGATTATGCAGCAATCTGATAGAAAAATAACGAAAGGGATGATCGATCAATGGAATTCAGGATTGAACATGATACGCTTGGAGAAGTCAAGGTACCGGCTGAACGCCTGTGGGCCGCACAAACGCAACGGAGTAAAGACAACTTCAAAATCGGATGGGAGAAAGTGCCGCTTGAAATTGTTCACGCATTTGCCATCTTAAAAAAAGGTGCGGCACTCGCAAATCATAATTTAACTATATTAGATGCAGATAAAGCGGAGGCGATCGCAAACGCAGCGGATGAGGTAATTGCAGGAAAATGGAACGATGAATTTCCGCTTGTTGTTTGGCAAACCGGCAGCGGTACACAATCGAACATGAACATAAATGAAGTACTCGCCAATCGCGCCAATCAATTGCTTGAGGCAGGAGGAAGCGATGCGCGTGTTCATCCGAACGATGATGTCAATAAAGCGCAAAGCTCAAATGATACCTTTCCGACGGCGTTACATATTGCGGCTGTTCAAGCCATTGAAGAAAATGTATTCCCTGCTTTGGATGAACTGAAAGCGACACTTGACAAAAAGGCACAGGAATTCAGCGACGTTGTCAAAATCGGCCGCACCCATCTTCAAGATGCGGTTCCGCTCACCGTGGGCCAGGAAATCAGCGGATGGGTTTATATGTTAAAGGAGTCTAAAGAACTCATCGAAGGAAGCCTAAACCACTTAAAGAGTTTGGCAATCGGCGGAACTGCGGTTGGTACCGGCCTAAACGCACCGAAGCAGTTTGGCGATCTGACTGCTAAGGAAATCAGCTTGATGACCGGCAAAGCCTTCTATGCTTCGGATAATAAGTTTCACGCTTTAACCAGTCACGACGCAATTGTCACGGCACATGGCGCTTTGAAGGCGTTAGCTGCGGATTTGATGAAAATAGCGAACGACGTGCGTTGGCTGGCGAGCGGTCCACGCTGCGGACTTGGTGAATTAGAGATTCCTGCTAATGAACCGGGCAGTTCCATTATGCCCGGCAAGATAAATCCGACTCAGGCTGAGGCAGTCACCATGGTTGCGGTTCAGGTTATGGGTAATGACGCGGCGATTGGATTTGCGGCGAGCCAAGGGAATTTTGAATTAAACGTATTCAAACCAGTGATTGGGTACAATTTTCTCCAAACGACGAAGCTTCTTTCTGACGTGATGCGTTCGTTCAACGTCCATTGTGCGACTGGTATTAAAGTAAACCAGGAAAAAGTGGACTATTTCCTACACCATTCTTTAATGCTGGTTACAGCGCTGAACCCGAAGATTGGTTATGAGAAGTCAGCGAAAATCTCGAAACTCGCCCATAAAGAAGGTATTAGTCTTAAGGAATCCGCCATAAAGCTAGGAATTCTCAGTGGCGAAGAATTCGATGCCCTTGTAAAACCGGAGGAAATGGTTCATCCGCGTCACTAATTTTCTTTGAGTCATAAGTAACCGTCCACCCGCAATGATTGGTAGTCCGACAATCACTTTGTGATGAAATTCGCCATAATTTGCATAGTTCATGACTGACTTCTTGGGGGGACACGCGTCACTGTGTTCGTGTTCTCTCCATGTTACGGGCACTTGCGTAAAATGATCAATCTGCGCACGCATCGACACTGCTTTCATAAAATGTTAAGGACTAAAAGCCTTTCCCGCCCGCTCTTCTGCTGAGCAAGGAGGGGGAATTTTTGAAGGAAGATTATCACCGTCCAAAACCTTTACTTACGAAGAGGGAAAGAGAAGTTTTCGAATTGCTTGTCCAAGACAAGACGACTCGAGACATAGCTAAAGAACTCTTCATAAGTGAAAAAACAGTTCGTAACCATATTTCAAACACCATGCAAAAATTAGGTGTGAAAGGTCGTTCCCAGGCGGTTGTTGAACTGCTTAGGCTCGGAGAACTCAAACTATAGCATTAGCCGGTCCCTGATAAAGGGCCGGCTGTTGTTTTTTTATACTATAAGAAAGTATATAATTTTAAGGATCATAGTATAAGTGCAACTAAGTCTTCGCCTTCGTCAGAGAGGCTTGGCGAAGCCAACTTTTCTTATCGTAAATTGAGAAAAGTCAAAAAAATAGAGAACTTTTCATGCGCCGTCATACGGGCAACAGCGCTAAAAAGTCCTCTTAAAATGCTTTTCATTTGCAGGATTCTATCAAACGAGATTTATGCCGCATCGTCTGATTTTCCGTGTCGTTGTTTTTTCAAATTCTTTTTCCAAAACTTCAAACACACGGATGTGTTTATAATTCGGCATTTTGTTGTTCACATCATCGATCATTGATTTTATCGTAGCTTGTATTTCTTCTTTGGCAGGCAGATGACCGATAATCTCGGTCAGACAGTCTAAATTAGGGAATATTTTGGCCTTTACACAGACACTTCCATTACGATCATTTCCAGTAAGAATAAGCGCTTCACTGATCGTTTCTTTTTCCAACAGTCGCGCCTCTAATTCCTCCGGATAAATGTTTTTGCCATTAGCTGTGACAATCACATTTTTCATGCGGCCCTTGATATACAAAGCCCCGTCTCCATCGATGTATCCCAGATCACCTGTCCGAAAATAGCCGTTGCAGAATGTTTTTGCGGTAGCCACCGGATCGTTATAGTAACCAAGCATGATATTATCGCCCTTGGCGAGGATTTCGCCAACACCGGATTCATTGGGGCTGTCAATCATCAATTCGACGCCGGGAACAGCAACACCGGTTGATTTGGCATTGAAATAAAAATCGTTGTTTCCCGCCAAAAGAGGAGCCGTTTCAGTAAGCCCGTAGCCTTGCAAAGCCCGAATGCCAAACGCCAGAAAATCTTCGACTACAGCAGAGGAAAGATCTGCCCCGCCGACAATACATGTATGAATTTTTCCCCCAAGTGATTTCTTCACTTTTCGACGTATAGCAATTCTTACAAGCGCAGGCAATTCTCGAAGCGCTGTTGAGATTGACGATGATTTGAGTTTTGTTTGATACTTTGCCGGACTATTCTTTACAATAGCCGCTTGAATCCGCTTGTCTAAAAGCTGAAGCAATGCGGGAACGACGACGAGAATCGTTGGCCTGTATTCAAGAATATTGCGACGTATTGCATTCAGGCTGTCGGCGTAAGCAATGCAGGCTCCGCGCGACAGAAGAAGCAAACAATCTAATGTGCATTCGTACGTATGACAAAGCGGCAGGATTGAAAGCGTTTTGTCACGGGATGTGATCTTTACGATTTGCGAAGTAGAATAAATATTCGCGCAAATATTTTTTTGCGAGAGGCATACACCTTTTGGATTTCCTGAAGTGCCTGAAGTGAAAATAAGCACACTTATTTCATCTTCAGCAATCGGAACCGTGTCAATGCGCGTATCATCCGCAGGTATCGGTGCCAGGGTATCCTGCAAAGGCAAAAGTAATCGTTGACTGCTGATTAACGGTCTTAATTGTTCGAGTATCTCCTTGTCCGCACATATCGCGGCACAGTCGGCACTGACAATGAAGTGATGCATATCTTCCGGCAACAGTTCACGATCAATTGGAACCGCCACACCGACCGTAGCGGCGCACGTATAGTGCAGCACCCATGCGTAGCTGTTTTTACCGATCACGGCGATTCGCTTACCGTGCAAGCCGAGATCTAGAAAATGTGTGCCTACCGTCCTGTACCCCTCTTTAAATTGAGAATAACTCACATATCGGTAACTCCCGCTTCCAATCTTTATTTGGAAGGCAGTTTTTTTTCTGAATTTCTTTGCACTCGCATAAATCATTTCCCGAAAATCAGTATACCGTGTGGCTTTGTTCAACCGTTTTGTTCTCAAATTAGTGCTCCTTCGCCTGTTCGTCATTTATAATCATTCAGAAATTTGTCTCAGACAATTGTTCAGCCAATTGCGCAACTGGTTCATTCTAGAGCACAGTGAAAGTCGTGGGTTCTGAAAAAATACGAATCTGCTCATTGTGATTCGTACGGCATCCCTTTTGCTAAATGGAGAGGGATTAATAACATAAATTTTAGATTTTAATATCACCTCTAAATACGTTACTTTTCGCGGATAGTTTCAATTAATAACACGAGAACTTTTTGATTAGGATCACGGGTGCTTCTGTTGATTTAGTTGACTTAAATCAGGGCGTGGTTACTTGAGCAGAGGTGCGAAGAATGGTCACAGCATTTGTTTACTTAGATTAGAATTGAAGGACTTAACAGCCGGCACCTGAAAAAGGGCCGGCTGTTGTTTTTTGTCTGTTTTTCAAATGCAAATGATTAGTTAATTCTAAAGACATAGTAGGGTTTATAAATTCTTTTCCTGTGCAGATTAATCAATTCACCGTACTGTTTTCCATCTTTTTTCCATTTGACAAAAACGATTAAAATGCTTGTGTCTGGTGATGGTTGTGCATCTTGCTCTACAAATCCAACACTTTTTCTTACAGTGATATTATCGTTAGCATTGGTAGCCCTTTTATTATTTTCATAAAAGGTAGTTTGCGTGACCGTTATCTTTTTGGAACCCCTCCAATAGAGTCTTCCTGTGTATCGTTTCATGGGCAGAGTATAGTAATAACGACCCGACCAGTTTTTAGACTTTCCCTCCCAGATTGGATGTTGGTAAAGGTAAACTAAGTAACAGGCAAAGAGTATTAGAATCACAAGGCCGCACATGGCTAGTGTTTGGATGAGACGCTTCTTTGACATTTAATCGATGCTCCTTTGGTCACTACACGATCAAGTATAATGATTAACGGAAACTTGTTACAACGCATTTCTTTTGCGTGGTACCGAACCCAATGATACGCGATCACGCATGAACACGCCCTTTTTTGCGGCTAACATCAGGTGAATGATGACCGCTACTCATCTATGGTAGAAGGTGAGTCCTTATTGAGGCTCGATTATAAATAAAAAAGTGAATCTTGGATCTTAATACGTTAAAATTAAGGTATTCTAATGGTTATGACCTAACTGTAAAAGGAACATCAAAAATAAGGAGTTTTTCAATTGTTAATCAGAGAATACCGAACAGATGACGAGGAAGGCTGGCTGCGCTGCCGCGTTCTGTCCTTTTTACATACGGCTTATTATGATAATGTTTTACAGGAAAAGGAAACTTATGATCACCCGTCGATTGAGCTGGTTGCGGTTGAAAGTGGGAAAATTGTCGGCTTGATTGACATTGAATGTGAAGAAGAAATCAAGACCGTTTGTGCAGAATGTTCGTCACTTGGCGGGATGATCTGGCACTTGGCTGTCCATCCCGATTTTCAGTGTCAAGGAATTGGGCAGCAATTGCTTCTTGAAGCGGAAAAGAGACTCAAAGCACAGACTATTGATCAGCTGGAAGCCTATACGCGCGATGATGAATGGGTGAATCGCTGGTATCAGAAAAACGGTTTTCACCAAGTGAATCATTATCTGCATGTGATTATGGAAAACAATGAATTGAATGGAATTATTGAATCGTCACTAAAAAAATTGAGACCGATTAGCTGTTTTGCACACTATACAGGAGAAGAAGAGAATACGATCAAGAACAAATTCAGCCGAGTTCATGAGTGCCGTTGTTATCGAAAAGACATTTGAACCATGGCGGAATTAATAAAAGAGGTATGTTTAATGAATGCAGTGACTAAGTCTGGTGCGGACGTAACAGAGCAGTATATCGATGGTGCCTAGTTAACTTTGAAAACAGAAATAAACGAGCGTCCGTAAAAGATGCTCGTTGTTTCAATAATTTTAAATTATTCACTTTGCTCTAAACTGTTTTGGCTAATCGTTAGCTGATCGCCATCTTGCGACTGTTCGGAAACAGCAATGCCGGTGTCAATCTGATTCGAAGTGCGCTGCGCCTGTGTTCCGGTCGTATTACCGCTTTGTGATCGGGATTTTAACTGCTCAATTTGCGCTTCAATTTGTTGAATTTGTGCTTGAATTACTTGGATTTGTTTTTGCTGATCTTCTTGATCCGATTTTTGTGATTCTAATTGTTTTAATTGAGATTCTAATGTTTCTTCTTGCTTTTCAAGTGTTTCGATTTTTTGACTAGAGTCGGAGCTGCTTCCGGATTGATATGTACTGCTTGAAGACCCAATGGATTGAATGTTCACAACGAACCGCTTCCCTTCATAATTGAACAGGTATATACCTCCCCCATAGTAAAGTTTAATTATTAATAAATCCTTAATTTTTCTCGCATGTATTTTCAGTTATGAGGTGTCTGACTATCTCCGGATCAACACGAGCTGTTGCTTCATCAATAATTCTACCGAATCGCTCATTATTTTGTGCAAGTTCTATATTTTCCAGAATTCGAATGAGATTGGATAAGGCTGTCAAGTGATGAGGGAATAAAGGGTCAAAATTATGGTGAATGCAGTAAGCGATAATAACCAAGAGAATAAGGCAGATGAAAGAAAGAATAAGGTAGAGAAAAGCGTCCTCAATGTGATTGCCGACAATATGATCAAAAAGCCAAAGATTGAACGAAATCCAGATGCAAACGAAAAGGACAAATGGATATAGTGATAGATTATAAAAAGCATTTTTCTTAAACGATTTTGCTCGTTCCTTTTTCTTTTCTTTGAGACCTTTGATCAAAAAAAATATATCTATAGCGGTAGTGTTCTTCTTCAAAAAATCTCTGAGGATTGCATAAATAAATACGCGCCATTCCTCTAAAAAAAAAGAAACGTGGTATAGCTGTCTGCTTTTTTTTACGGCTTGAGGGAATAAAAAGTACTTGAGATTAATTAAAAAAGCGATTTCAAAAGTGACGAGACAAAAAAGAGTATCAGCAAGCCACGATAGCCGCACAAAAAGTGGGACTAAATAAGCTAAAATTAGCGATACGCAGATTGTGGAGACAAGGTTGAGTACCATAAAGATTACGAGATTCTTTTTCATGTGCCGAAGTACGAGATTCCAAACGGACAGTCTTTTATAAAATAATATCAACCGGTGTTCAATGTTCAAAATAGTCATTCCTTTAGCAATTTTGTCACCTCTAATTATCGTTGTTTTTAATAAAAACTGATATGTGACTAAAGTATTATTTATTCGACAATTGGCACGAACAGGCAATCTCTTTCTGGTTAAGCTGTTCACAAATTGTTCAATAAAATGTCACAGTAATTGCAAATTTGTTTCCGCACATGTAAAATCGAATTATGTAAGCGCTTTAATTTCGGCTGGTCAATCTAATTTTATGTGCGGAAGGGGAATGAATCGATGCAATGGGCCCAGAACTATGATCCAATGAATAACATGTTTTTGTCATTTGTTGTGGCTTGTATTCCGCTTGTCTTTTTTTTCTGGTGTTTGGCAATCAAGAAGATGAAGGGGTATAAGGCGGGCTTATTAACGGTTGCAATTGCTGTGATCGAAGCGATTGTCGTCTACAAGATGCCGATTCATTTAGCGCTTGAAGCGACCGCATTAGGCGGATTGCAGGGTTTATGGCCTATTGGGTGGATCATTGTCACTGCAGTGTTTTTGTATGAATTAACGGTCGCCTCAGGCAAGTTTCAAATCATTAGTGATTCGATTGCATCCATCACTCAAGACCGGCGTCTGCAGGCGCTGCTTATTGCTTTTTCTTTCGGGGCATTTCTCGAAGGAACGGCAGGCTACGGCACGCCGGTTGCCATTGCCGGTGGATTGCTTGCCGGACTTGGCTTCAATCCATTTTACGCAGCCGGGCTTTGCTTAATTGCGAACACGGCACCGGTCGCATTCGGCGGTGTCGGCATTCCCATTCTAACCTCTGCTCAAGTTACCGGCATTGATGTGCTTTCAATCAGTCAAATGGTTGGCCGCCAGGTTCCTTTTCTTTCTCTTTTTGTTCCATTCTGGCTTGTGTTTATTATGGCGGGTTGGAAACGAACGATCGAAGTACTTCCGGCGATTCTTGTATGCGGAATTTCTTTTGCCGGTACGCAATACGTAACGTCCAACTTCTTAGGACCGGAATTACCGGATGTGACCTCATCGATCGTCAGTATGGTATGTCTCATAATTCTGCTTAAGTTCTGGCAGCCGAAATCTATTTTCCGATTTAAGGATGAAAAAGAGCAGCCTGTTCCAGCACATTTGCAAACTAATAACAGCTTTTCTTTCGGCAAAATCGCGCAAGCATGGTCACCATTCGTTTTGCTCGTTGTTGTTATTTGTGTCTGGGGCGGTTCCGCAAGCATTAAGGCGTTTCTCAGCAAAGCAACGTTCATGATTCCTATACCCGGACTGGATCGGATGATCGAACAAGTGAAACCGATTGTTGCTCAGACGACAGCTTATGGCGCTGTTTATAAGTTTGATGTGATTGCGGCTACCGGAACGGCTATTTTAGTGACCTGTATTCTAAGCAAATTTTTAATTGGCATCAGTTGGAAAAAGTGGGTGCTGACCTTTGGCCTTACACTAAAAAAACTGGCTCTCCCATTGGTGATGATCGTATCCGTTCTCGGTTTTGCTTACATCGAAAACTATTCGGGCATGAGCGCGACTTTGGGGCTTGGGCTCGCATCGACGGGTACCGTTTTTCCGCTTCTGGCACCGCTCATTGGATGGATCGGTGTATTTCTTACCGGGTCGGATACTTCGTCGAACGCCTTGTTCTCAAATCTGCAGAAGGTATCTGCACAGCAAATTGGTGTCGATCCGACTTTGCTTGTCGCTGCCAATTCAACCGGTGGTGTCGCTGCAAAAATGATTTCACCACAATCCATAGCTGTCGCGACAGCGGCTACCGGATTGGTCGGTAAGGAAGGCAGTTTGTTCCGGTTTACAATTAAGCATAGTTTGCTTTTCGTCGCGATAACCGGAGTGATCACGCTACTTCAAGCCTATGTACTGCAATGGATGATTCCATAAATAAGTTCCTTGTGAGATTAATTAATAAGAAAGAGATGCGGGTTCCGTCTGCATCTCTTTTTTTCTGCAATTGCTCGCATACATGCATACACGACTTTGGTCATACGAAAATGGTGTCTATCCGCATGATCAAACTGGTAGCTAAAGTACGTCGTTGAGGAGTCGAATGAGTATTAAACCTCAGTATCGAGAATGTCATGCAGTACTTGATAATGAGCGGTTAAGCGTTTTTTAATATATTGAGGTTACGATCATCACATCGAAACAGAAAGGATGTGGGATGAGTGATCAAAGGATTAAACAAAAGACTCATTGCGAGTCTTTTTCTTGTAATGATAATTGCGATTGGTGTTGCGTTGTTTTCTATAGTGAGCAGTTTGACGACAAGTCAAGCTACTCAAAGTGGGCAGGGGGTGGTGAAGCAGAATGCAGCCCCTGGTTCGAACCAAATTTCCGCAAAAAAACCCGGTTCACAGCAGAAAAGCGATTCAACCAATCATCCAATTGCGAATCAAAACAAAGCTGATTCTACTCGTGCAACGAATGCGCCGCCAACATCGCAGCAGCAGAAAGGAACGACTTCGAGCCACGGACCGCCAACGCATAACGCACAGGATGGACAATCCGCTAAAAATGGAGCAAATAGTCAAGCAGGACCATCTGCATCAGGCAAAGGTGCTCCCATGATGGGCCAGCAAAGCGGGTCACAATCAAGCGGGTTAATCAAAAATCTCGTTATTGGTTTTTCAATCTTATTTTTCGTTGGATTCCTCGTACTGACACTTTTTCTTTGGAAAAGAAAAATCAGAGTTAGGAAAAAAACGATGAAGCTCCTTATGTTGACTCTTTCGGTGATTGGACTATGTACTCGATTGGCAATTGCTCCTTGGGTGTCAGGACATATGGATTTAACGCTTTTTCAAAACTGGGCTCAGTCGGCGTCTTCTGGCTTCTTGCACTTTTATCAAAATAGTTCTGCTGATTATCCTCCGCTTTATGTTTACGTGCTCTATCTGATTGGAAAAGCGGTCACTCTGCCTGGATTGAGCAGCGGATATACATTGTTGCTCAAACTACCGTCAATCATTGCAGATGTACTCACGGCATGGCTCATCTATCGGTTAGCCAAGAAAAAAGGTCATGAATCGCTTGGTCTGCTCGCAGCTGCTTTTTATGTGTTCAATCCTGCAGTTTGGATGGATTCGGTCATTTGGGGACAAGTTGATTCATTTTTTACATTGATTATTGTCCTTGCGCTTACACGCTTGATTGATCGGAGATATTTCCTGTCTACAGCGTTGTTCGCAGCAGCAGTCATGATGAAACCGCAGGGAATTATTTTTCTTCCGGTGCTTGCTTATGTGTTTATTATGGATCGAAAGATAGGTAAAGGATTCCTTGCACTTGGTTGGTACGCATTAGTTACGGCACTCATCGCGCTGCCATTTTCCTTTTATGCAAACGGAGGCGTGCTGTGGCTTGTCCAGTTGATGAAGCGGACAATCAGTGAATATCCCTATGCATCGGTCAACGCGTTTAATGTATACAGCTTGCTTGGCGGCAATTATCAATCGGACAGCGCATCGCTCTTTCTCTTCAGTTACCACACATGGGGACTGATCGCGATCAGTCTTGTTTCGCTCGCTTCACTCTGGCTGATGCTGCACGCGCGCAGTATTCGGTCAGCGGCAATCGCAGGCTTGATGCAGATCGCCGGTGTGTTTACATTTGCTTCCGGGATGCATGAACGCTACCTTTATCCAGCCATTGCTCTAGCTCTTCTTTCATGGTTGCTTACTGAAGATCGGCGCTTCGGTATACTTGCCGCCGGCTACAGTCTCACGATTTTTATGAATATAGTTTGCGTCTACTATTTATCCGGAAATTTGATGGCACCCTATAGTTGGCCTCTTGTTGTCACGTCGATAATGAATATACTGCTTTTCATAGTTCTGATTTGGACAGCATTTGGTAAAGAAACAACACAATGGTTGGCTGTTAAGGATTCTTTAAGAATGAGTTGGCATAATGACGCTATACAAGGAACCCGTGCTGACGAGCATGGACATTGATTAAGACGCTTTTGGTTAACGAGGAGGAATTAAGATGAACTTATTAAAACACAAACGCATTGATTTTTATTTGATTGGGGTTATTCTCTTATCCGCATTTATGAATATTTTCCTACTTAATCAAGCGAGCACGAATGAGTATTATACCGTAGCAGTAAAAAGCATGATGAAGAATTTTCATAACTTTTTCTATGCGTCCTTTGACCCCGCAGGATTTATCACTGTTGATAAGCCGCCGGTCGCGCTCTGGATCCAGACGCTCAGCGCAAAGCTTTTTGGTTTAAGTAATTTTAGTGTGTTGCTTCCCGAAGCTCTTGCTGCAATTGTGTCGACGATCATTGTTTATCAAATGGTGAAACACAAAGCGGGCAGGCTTGCCGCATTTCTATCCGGAATTACGATGTCGGTCACACCAATCTTTATTGCTGTGACCCGCACAAATAACGTTGACAGTATTCTGATCCTGACCTTAGTTATCGCCGCATGGGCAGTGATGAAAGCTGTTCAAAAAACACAAATGCGTTGGCTAATTCTTAGCGCGGCGATGATCGGCATCGGTTTTAATGTGAAAATGCTTGAAGCATTTATGATTCTTCCTGCTATTTATCTTTTTTACTGGATCGCCATGAACGTAAATTGGAAGAAAAAAATACTGCATCTCTTGGCTGCGACTGTGGTTTTGGCAGGCATCTCGCTTTCCTGGGCTGTCGTTGTCGATTCGATTCCGGCAAGCAAACGGCCATATATCGGCAGCAGTCAGACAAATTCGGTTTTGGAACTTGCTTTCGGCTATAACGGTGTTTCTCGTCTGACTGGTCAGCAGAATAGTGGAGGCGGACAAAAAGCGCCGACATCCACGAGAAAACAGTCCGGTAACCAATCGACGGCTCAGAAAAGAACGACTTTCATGAAAAACACATCAGGGCAACACTCCTCTGAAAACCAAATGGGCGGAACGCCTCCAAACGGCAGAACAGGAAGAGGAGGCGGACAACAGGGCAATATGTTTGGTACGGGAACTGCCGGGCCGCTCCGTTTGTTCTCTAAATCGTTATCAGGACAAGCAAGCTGGCTCCTCCCGTTCGTGCTCTTCAGCGTTATTGCGATTGTCGCTGATTGGCTTCGTCGTAGAAAAATGGATGAAAAGCACAGTTTCGCAATTTTCTGGATTGCATGGCTTATTCCGGCAATGGTCTTCTTTAGTATCGCTGGATTCTTTCATCAATACTATTTAAGTTTATTGGCACCGCCAATCGCAGCACTTGTTGGACTTGGTTTTTCCTATCTATGGAGAGACTTCAGTGATCCGAAGAGTTCATGGCGAGGCTATTTGTTGCCAATCGCATTTGGTACGACCCTATTTTTTGAAGCTCTTATCTTCAATCAAAACAGCATTGCGACGATTTGGATTGTGCTGCTCATCATTGCCGGCGTTTTAACGATGGGATTCGGGATCGTTTGGCGGACTGCCGAAAGAAAAATTCAGGGTACGATCGCCGGAACAAGCCTTCTCCTAATGCTGCTTGCGCCGCTGTATTGGACACTGCCATCCACAGTCAATCAGACCAATAGTGCAACACCGATTGCCGGACCAAGCGCGACCCAATCAGGTATGGGCGGCATGGGCGGTGGCCAAATGGGCGGCCAAAACAGCAAGTCAACAGGAAAAACAAATGGTTTCGGTGGCCCAGGCGGAGGAGGGCAGGGCGCTCCTAGCAACTCGGAAGGTCAAGCACCGCCATCAATGAACGGTGAATCCGGTGCTCCCGGCCAGCCGACAAGTCAAAAAGGCTCCGCTAATGAATCAAAACAGATGCCAAGCGGCACGATGAATCGGAGAATGACCAACCGAGGCGGTATGGGTGAGCAGGTCAATACGAAATTACTCAACTACCTACGGAAACAGTACAGTGGTGAAAAATACATTCTTGCCGTTGAACGCGCACAGTCCGCTTATTCCATTATGATGAAAACGAATTATGCGGTCATGGCGATGGGTGGTTTCGGAGGAAGCGATCCTGCATTAAGTGTAAGCAAATTGGAAAAAATGGTTGAAGCAGGAGAAATCAAGTATTTCATGATTTCCGGTAGTCAAGGTGGTGCTCAGAATTCGAGCGTAACGAATTGGATTAAAAAGAATTGCACGAAAGTCTCTTCAAGTGCATGGTCGAGTGGAAGTTCTAGCTCAAGCCAAAACGGACCTGGTGGACAAGGAACACTATATGTCTATAAAAAATAATGCGGCATGGAAATTGAAAAGGAGGTATTGCCATGACGGTGAAATTCTCAATTGTTGTTCCGGTATTTAATGAAGAAAAGGTGATTTATGAATCGTACAAACGACTAAAAACAGTCATGGATCGCACTTACGAACGCTATGAATTACTCTTCGTCAATGACGGCAGCCGTGACCGTACTTCCGAACTACTCAATTATATTTCTGAGGGAGACACGAATGTGAAAGTTATCGAGTTCTCTCGTAATTTCGGACATCAAATTGCGATAACGGCGGGTATGGACTATGCGACCGGCCAGGCGGTTGTCGTCATTGATGCGGATCTTCAAGACCCGCCGGAACTGATTTTGAAAATGATTGAGAAGTGGAAAGAAGGCTTTGATGTTGTCTATGGGAAGCGCGTGGAACGCAAAGGAGAAACGTTCTTTAAAAAGATTACCGCAGCTCTCTTTTATCGAACCCTGCGCATGTCCACAGATATTGATATTCCGCTGGATACAGGTGACTTTCGTTTGATCGATCGTCATGTATGTGATGAAATGAAACGTATTCCTGAGAAGAACCGTTTTATACGCGGACTCGTGAGCTGGGTCGGCTTTAAGCAGACGGCAATTGAGTATGTACGTGACGAACGGCTTGCCGGAGAAACGAAGTACCCATTGAAAAAAATGCTGAAGCTATCGGTAGATGGGCTCACCTCATTTTCCTATAAGCCGTTAAAGTTGGCGACTTATGGCGGCGCATTACTCTCGATTGCCGGGTTCGTGTACATGATCGTCGCGCTCGCATTAAAGCTTTTCACATCGAACACCGTTCCCGGATGGACGTCGTTGATTGTGATTCAGCTCTTGTTCAGTGGTTTTACACTATTCATCCTTGGCGTGATGGGCGAGTATATCGGTCGAATCTACGATGAAACCAAAGATCGTCCCCTGTACATCATTAAAGAGGCCAAAGGTTTTGGCGCTGTGAATAAGGTGCGAACCATTTCCAGTGTTAAGCACGGTTAATATAACAAAAAATAGGCTGAATAGATCGTAAGGATCTGCTCGGCCTATTTTTTGCATTCGTTACGTGACTGTCAAGTCTGCGCCGAAGACGCCGATCACAGATCCGTCTTGACTAATTGGAAAGGATAATGTCACACATGGTTGTTTCGTAATTGCAGAATAATAGGGTTCGGACACATAAGTCGTCCCTTTCATAGCCTCTAGGAACCATGGGCGGGCCCCCGCATTCGCTAAAGCTGCTTCCGGATCCGAATAGACAAAGGCGCCATCCGGAGTATTTGACCAAACCGCCTCAAGCTCATGATACTTCTGACGAAGGGCGCTTAAAATTGTCTTATGCCGAATTGGCTCAAGTGGAACGAGCGGGTGATTCTCACAGAATTGATGGATTTCTCCTTTGATATGATCCACCAGCTCTGTGTTAACGTGAATCGTCATACGCTGGTCTTGGTGAATGGAATCCTGCAATTCATTCGACGTGTCGATTAAACGTTTATTTAATGCCAACATTTGATCAATGCTCTGGAACTGGTTGGCGACGTCCCGATCAACGGTTTCAGCAAGTGCTTGATTCGATTGTGTCATTGCCGAGATTTGATTGAGCAAATCAGAGACGGCAGATATACTGTTTGTCTGCGCGCCAACTGAAGCCGCGGATTCCTTGCTCCCAAGTGTGATTGTTTCTAATTTTTTCTTAAAGGCATCGAGATGTGTAATGATATTCTTCAGTCGCTCTGATCCATTGTCTATTTCGGCAGTTTCCAGATTCACTCGTTCTGTTGATTTTTTAATTTCCGATTGGATTAATTGAGTGGTTTGTTTCGTTTCGGAAACCGCCTGCTGCGTTTCGCCCGACAACTTGCGGATTTCGGTGGCGACTACGGAAAAACCTTTGCCCGCTTCACCTGCTCGTGCAGCTTCAATGGCTGCATTTAATGAGAGTATATTGGTTTCCTCAGAAATTGAACCGATGAATTGAAACACTTGATCGATCTTTTTCGAATGCGCGACAAGTTCATTCATCTGATTTATTAACTGACGGTGCCCATTTAGGATCGTATTCATCGTCTTTTCTAAGTCATGAATCGCTTCTAACGAAGAAATCAAATCGTGATAGGACTCCTGACTATCGTTCTGTACGCTGGTGACGATTGAGAGAATCTTTTTTGCGGATTGTTGAATGACCTGTACTTGCTCATTGACCTGTGCGGTATCCTCAGCGGTTCGAGTTGTATGTAATTTAAACTCCGAGACGCTTGACTGGCTCGAAATGGAGGACTTACTCAAAGCCTCTGCCGCGTGTTTGAGCTGTTCGACAATGCCTTTGAGCTGGTCGGATGCAACCTGAATTCTCCCTATTGATGTGCTGTCACTCGATGTCTTTTCGAAATCGGCAGCTTGGTGCGGCGACCGCTTTTTTAAACGTATCAATGAAAATCCCTCCTCGTTCAGGCAGTGAATAGTGCGGATACGAAATAATAGTTTAAGCAAAGTATACCATGACTTAACAAAATTTTCTTACTGCTTCATCGATTGATGCCATAATGATTCCTTGATGATCTCTTTGCCATAAAAATATATTGTTCGAATTGAAAAGGTCTATTCGCCCCGATAGCCCGTATACATGGTAGTACAACCCCATAGGGATTAAGGGAGGGTACGACTATGTATCGTCGAGCATCGATTCTTATTACGACGACTTTGCTTATAGTCTCGATGACGCTGCTTGCCGGTTGCGGAAGTATGGCAGATCAAGAACCAAGCAGTGTAAAGTATGTCGACAGCAAAGCTGATTTGACGAAAACCGCGACACATCAACAATTCACGGAAAGGGTGTTGTATTTAACAGATGCGAATGGTTTTGTTGCACCGCAGATGGTTGGATTGCCTAAGAGCAGTGCCGCGATGAAACAGGTATTAAGCTATTTAGTTAATGATGGGCCTGTTTCTAACTTGCTCCCAAACGGATTTCAGGCGGTACTGCCTTCAGGGACAGAGGTTAAAAATGTGACCACCGATCAGCGAGGCAATGTGATCGCAGACTTTTCTAAAGAACTTTTGGATACGCCTGCGGCCAGCCAGAAACAAGCCGTTCAATCCATTGTCTGGACGTTGACCCAATTTCAAGCGGTTAAATCGGTTACGATCACGGTGGATGGCAAGGCGCTTGATGTGTGGCCCTCAAGCAAGATGGATGTAGGACGAGGGCTCACTCGAGCAGACGGCATTAATCAAGGTGTCAGTGATGTTGCGGATGTGACGGGAAGCGAGCCGCTTACGGTCTATTATATGGCTGCCAATAAAGGTAAAACGTACGATGTACCGGTTACCGTTCGCGGTGTGGTGGATTCAGATCGTGTGACGAGTCTCATCAACGCGCTGATCAATGAACCTGCCACAGGTGTGCTCATTTCGCCGATGAATCCCGACGTGCAACTGACCCGTAAGCCGCAAATTAAGAATGGAACGGTTAGTCTTCATTTTAATAATGCGATTTATGATAATAAAAAAGCGAAGACTATTAATGATCAGGTACTGCGCAGTCTCGTGCTCACGCTTACGGGGGAGGCAAATATTCAGAAGGTATCGATCCAAGTCGGGAATGCAACGAAGATGACACTGGAATCGGGAAAAACATTGTCGGGACCTGTTTCTCGTGATTTTGTTGATGCAACGGGCTTGTAATTTTATAGGATAAAAAATATGGTATAGTAAGAGGAGCGAAATCAGCTTCTCTTATTTTTTTACTATAAGAAAGTATATAATTTTAAGGATCATAGTATAAGTGCAACTAAGTCTTCGCCAGAGGCTTGGCGAAGCCAAGTTTTCTAACACTGATAAGAAAGTATAAAAAAATTAAAGATTCAAGGAAACGAGTGTAAGTGCAACTAAGTCTTCGCCTTCGTCAGAGGCTTGGCGAACCCAAGTTTTCTAATGAGAGCAGGCTATTACTACTAGACACGGGGGCTAAACGGAACAATGAGACCAGATGGCAGAGCAAGTGATGAACTTAGGTCTGTTCAAATACAGCCGGATTTTATTATTCATCCTGAGGGATCGGTCCTGATCACTGTGGGTAAAACAAAGGTGATTTGCAACGCGAGCATTGAGGATCGAGTACCGCCGTTTTTGCGTGGGCAAAAAAAGGGATGGATTACCGCGGAGTACGCGATGTTGCCGCGAGCGACTCCTGATCGGAATATACGAGAATCGTCACGGGGAAAAGTGACCGGAAGAACAATGGAAATTCAACGCTTGATCGGGCGCGCGCTTCGGTCTGTGGTCGATCTGGACCGATTAGGCGAGCGTACCCTATGGATTGATTGTGACGTCATTCAGGCGGATGGAGGCACACGTACTGCTTCCATTACCGGCGCGTTTGTGGCAATGGCGCTCGCATTTAAAAAAGCACTTGAACGCAAACAAATTGCGAAGCTTCCGATTAAGTCCTATTTAGCCGCGACCTCAGTTGGAGTTCATCCTGTTCACGGACCAATTCTCGACCTTTGCTATAAAGAGGATTCGACGACCGATGTCGATATGAACATTGTGATGAACGGACATGATGAATATATTGAGATTCAAGGAACCGGTGAGGAAGCGACGTTTAATGAGAAGGAATTGGCAACGCTGCTTTCTCTTGCGAAAAAAGGGATCCATGAGCTCATTGAAATTGAAAAAGCGATTCTCGGCGATCTAGTTATCGAACAAAAGGTGGGGACGAACAAGTGACCAAGGTATTGATTGCTTCGAACAACCCGGGGAAAATTAAAGAATTTAAAACCTTGCTTGCCGGATTTGGCGCTGAGGTTTTCTCGTTGAAAGACATGGATATCCATACGGACGTTCCGGAAACCGGGACAACATTTCGTGAGAACGCGGCGTTGAAAGCGGAAGCGTTGGCACAAACGACCGGAATGATCACGTTAGCTGATGATTCCGGATTATGTGTGGATGCGCTAAATGGCGAACCGGGAATTTATTCGGCGCGTTACGCGGGACCGGATAAGAATAGTGAACACAACATTGATCTTTTGCTGCGCAAGCTTGACGGCGTGCCTGTGGACGCGCGAACCGCACATTTTATTTGCGTGCTTGCGATCAGCAGACCCAATCATCCAACTCATTTTGCCGAAGGACGTTGTGACGGATTAATCACGATGGAAAGGCGTGGTGAAGATGGATTCGGCTATGATCCGCTATTCCTGATTCCGGATCGGCAGCAGACGTTCGCTCAAATGGGCGAAGAAGACAAGAACAAGATCAGCCATCGCGCACGTGCGCTGCTTCAGTTAGTTGACAATTGGACAAGCTGGGTTGGTGAAAACCAATGAAGGGATTAATTGTCAGCGACACGCATGGCTTTACTCATGAATTGTCGACAGTGAAACAGCGTTATGCGGGACAGTTGGATTTCATGATTCATTGCGGTGATTCGGAACTGCAACCGGATCGACCGGAAATGGACGGATTTGTGGCTGTTGAGGGAAATTGCGACTACATGGGCGCATATCCAAATGAATGCACGAAACGGTTTGGTGCATTGAACTTTTTTGTTGCTCATGGACATTTGCTTGGCGCGCGTCAATCACCTGCACGTTTGTGCTACCGTGGACTTGAGGAGAAGGCGAATGTTGTCTGTTATGGCCACACGCATTTCGCCGGTTGCTTTCAAGAAGAAGGTATGATTGTCATCAATCCCGGAAGTCTGCGTCTGCCACGTAATTATCAAGAAGGAACCTATGTCATTTTTGAGTATGATGAAGAAAAACAGCAAGCTCAGGTTGCCTATTACAACTTTGCGGGACAATCTGTAGACATGTTTTCCAAAACGTTTACACTCAATCTGAATGAATAACGAATAGAACGACAAAGAGAGCCGGATTTCCAGTCCGGCTCTCTTTGTTTGCGGAACAAACCGCTACGCTTAGGAGTGATGAGGAGGGGCACTCATATGGCGGCTATCAGACATCGTTAACCTTTTGCCTGATAATACATATTATGTTGGTTCAGGTGTTTTGAGTGGGGAGATGAACGAGCAGAAAAGCCTGTTTTGCGTCCAAAAGTATAAAAAGTATCACTTTGCGGAGAGATGGACATACTGCCAATAAGTAAATTCTGACAGATGCGCGACGTAAAATCCGCTCATTCAGAGATCATGAGGTGTTGACGTGGAGGGAAACTTTTTTAAAGGTGCGTTATGGGCGATGGTGCTCTGTATCCCGTTTTGGTTGGTTGTCATTGGCCTTGCTATCGTACTTTTGTGATCATTTACTCATTGATCGGATGATTTAACCTTGATACAATTGAATGAATTGATGTGCAATTAAAGAGGCCTGATTATGCTGATTAATGCTGAAGAAATTCTAAATAAATTACAACCAAATCAAAAGATTAATTATGACGATGTATTAAGGAAAATGATTGAGTCCTGGAAAAGGCAAGGCACACGACCAAGGCTGCTGATTCATAGCTGCTGCGCGCCATGCAGTACCTACGTACTTGAATTTCTGTCGCAAAGCGCCGACATCACGATTTATTATACCAACTCCAATATTCATCCCAAGGCGGAATACGAGCGGAGAAAGTATGTCCAAGAGAAATTTATCATGGACTTTAATGAACGCACCGGTAATCATGTCGCGTTTATTGCTGCGCCGTATCGGCCACTCGACTATTTCGCAAAGGTAAAGGGTCTGGAGAAAGAGCCGGAGTGCGGCAAACGGTGCAGCGCGTGCTTTGAGATGCGGCTGGATCTGGCCGCAAAGAAAGCGAAGGAATTAGGTTTTGATTACTTCTCAACAGTTCTGACAATCAGTCCGCATAAAAATAGTCAAGTAGTGAACCGGATCGGACTTACGGTTCAGAAGACTGATAATTTTCCTTATCTTCCTGCTGATTTTAAGAAAAGAGGCGGCTATCAGCGGTCAATCGAACTGTGCAATGCGTATGATGTCTACAGACAGTGCTATTGCGGCTGCGTGTTTGCGGCATTGCAGCAAGGAGTCGACTTGGTACAGACCGTTCGTGAAGCAAAAGAGGCACTCAAAGAAGCGAATCGCGCTGATGGCTTACATGAAAATGATGAAAAATTTGAGGTAACAAAAAAATAATAAAGAAAAAACATTATTATAATAAAAAATTTGCAAAAAATGTAGAAAATTTATAAATTCTCTGTTATGCTAAACTTGTAACTCGGTAAAGCAATAACCCCCCTTTTTAGGACCTTGAAAAAGGTCTTTTTTTTTCTCTTAAATCATTTAAATTGTCGATGACCATACTGATTCTTAAAAACAAAAAACTTGTGTATGCTTAAATTCAAGTTATATAATAGGAATCGCCTTCTGCTTCTGATAAGTAACATCCTTTTCTTTCGCTTCTCAATAATTTGAGAGGCTTTTTTTTATGAATAAATCGTGGGAAATTGTTCCTTTTTGACATCGATCATTAAACTTTATGTGACGCGCGCATACTATCCGTGAGGTGAACATGATGCGAACAATGTGGAAGGGCTCAATTCAATTCGGACTTGTTTATATTCCGATAAAACTGTATACAGCCACAGAAAACAAAGACATCCGGTTAAGAATGCTTCATAAAGAGTGTTTGGCGCCGATTAATTATACGCGTACGTGCTCGAAATGCGGAAAAGCGATTGAGAATGAGTCAATCGTCAAGGGGTATGAGTATGCACCGGGTCAGTTTGTACCCATTAGCGAGCAGGAATTAAATGATCTTCAAGATAATGGTGACAAGCATATCGAAATCATAAATTTCGTGAAGCTGAGTGAAATTGATCCTATCTATTATGAAAAATCCTATTTTATTGGTCCGGACAGTGGAAATGGTATTCGTGCCTTTTCTTTGCTGAAACAAGCGATTCAGGATTCTGATCGGATTGGAATCGCAAACATCATTATTCGATCAAAGCAGCATTTGGCCGCAATCCGCAGCTTTGAGAATGGCATGCTTCTAGAGACTCTGTACTATCCAGACGAGGTGCGTGCGATTAGTGAAGTGCCTGGCCTCGGAGACCTCGCCACGGATAACGCTCCCAAAGAAATGACGATTGCCAATCAATTAGTTGATCAGCTGACAACTGAATTTAATCCCGATCAGTATAAGGACGACTATCGGTTGAAATTGGAGAAATTGATAGACGACAAAGTCGCCGGACTGCCTGTAGAGAAGAAAAAGGGACGAACCTCGCAGCCGAATGTTGTTGATCTGCTCTCTGCGCTAGAAGCGAGCGTAAAAGAAACCAAGCCGAAGCCAAAACGAAAGACAGTCGCGCGCCGAAAGAAAACGGTGTAGACGATGAATCTCCAACCGATCGTGCCATTTGAACCAATTCGCAAGACTGCCATTCCCGCAGGCGCAGGGTGGGTGCATCAAGTAAAGTGGGATGGTGTGCGTATTCTGACTTACTATGACGGACAAGAAGTACGTCTGTTCAACAGAAGACAAAATGAACGTACCGATAACTATCCTGAACTGACGAAGATCAACCAGACTGCGAAGGCGAGTTCGTTGATTCTCGATGGGGAAGTGATCGCGCTTGATGTGCATGGACGACCGTCATTTCATGAAATCATGAAGCGGGACAGCATACGCAATCCGGCCCGTGTTCATCTGTTAATGGCTGCTGTCCCAATCGATTACATGGTTTTCGATCTAATTTATTGTAATGGTCATTGGGTGAATGATCGTCCGTTCAGTGAACGTACGGAACTGCTGAAGCAATGGCTGCCCACTAATGAACGGATCCACATCGTTCCGAACTACGAAGATGGCGACGTCCTTTTTGAAAAAATTAAAAAGCAGCATATGGAAGGAATCGTTTCGAAAAGGCTGGATAGTACCTATGCCATTAATCGCAAAAGCGATCAGTGGATAAAAATAAAGGTAACGCGTGATTTAATTGCGGTGGTTGGCGGTGTGACGTACAGAGGAGCTGTCGTGAATGCGTTGCTGCTCGGTCTCTATGCGTCTGGAGGTCATCTTGTCTATATTGGGCACGCGGGGACTGGAAAGTTGACAGGAGACGATTGGCTATCAATCACCAATTTTGTAGAAAAATTAAAAATTGAAAGAAGACCATTTCTTAATCAACCGGATCGGAACACGAATGCAAAATGGATTGAGCCTAAGTTAACGGTCAAAGTGGCTTTTCAAGAGTGGACAGCTGGCCATGTGCTCAGACAGCCAAGTATTCAGGCATTCGTGCATGCTGATCCCAAACGATGCACGATCGAGGAGATGGATGAATGAAAAGCGAAGAAACGAATCGCTTAATAAACGGGCTGCAGGTTACTCATCCGGAAAAGCCGATATGGCAGCAACCGCCGATTAATAAAGAACAATTTATCGCTTATTTAGATTTGGCGGCACCATTCATGCTTCCGTTTTTATCGAGAAGAGCATTAACCGTCATTCGTTTTCCTCATGGCGTTCCCGGAACATCCTTTTTTCAGAAAAACTGCCCGGAATACGCGCCTAAATCGGTAGATACCTATGAAAAAGAGGGAACACGCTACATTGTTTGCGACAGTAAAACAACCTTATTGTGGCTCGGCAATCAACTAGCAATTGAATATCATATCCCTTTTCAGAAAATCGACTCCGTTCGGCCGACGGAGATTGTCTTCGATCTTGATCCGCCTGATCGGTCGGCATTTCCACTCGCAATAAAGGCAGCTAGTGAGATGAGGCTTCTATTTGAGCGGCTTTCCATCGTTAGTTTCCCAAAATTGTCAGGAAGTCGTGGGCTTCAGATTCATATACCAATCGCTGATCTTGGATTGAGCTATGCGGACACGCGACTGTTTACCGCACTAATTGCAGATCTCCTCATACGTCAATCGCCGGAGCTCTATACGGTTGAACGGTTAAAAAAGAACCGAGGCAACCGGCTTTACATTGACTATGTACAACATGCAGAGGGGAAAACAATTATTTGTCCTTATTCTCCTAGAGGAAGGGAGGGAGCGACAGTCGCTGCTCCGTTATTGTGGCATGAGGTTAACGAATCATTACGAATCGAATCGTTTACTATTGCGACGGTCCTCGAACGCATTTCTCAAGGGGTGAATCCAATGCATAATTATTTTGAACAGAAAAATGAGTCATTGATTCCAATCGTTAATCAGTTAAAACGAGTGAACTCGGCAAGCTAATGTACTCTATGACTAGGGAACGTTTCCTCCTTTAATTTGATGACAGTATGCTATACTGGAAAAAATCGGATTATTTTGTAAATCTGATTCATCATGAGGAGGAACCTGCCATGTGTACAAGCGTGACACTCGAAACTACAGAGGGACATCATCTTTTTGGAAGGACGATGGATTTCGCAACTGACCTTGGTCAGACGGTTACGGTTGTGCCGCGAAACTATTCCTGGATATCCGCCGCTTCCGGCGAATACATTAAAACCAGGTACGGGATGATCGGCATGGCTTCGGTCGCAGAGGACGTTATTGTGTATGCTGATGGTATGAATGAAGCGGGTCTGGCCTGCGCGACGCTCTATTTGCCGGGGTTCGCGGATTTTAACGATCAGCCGAGTAAAGGGAAGGAAGCCGTCGCTCCACATGATTTTGTGTTTTGGAGTTTATCTCAATTTGGCAGTATTGCGGAAGTGAAGGAAGCACTCGCAAAAGTTTCCCTTGTGGATTTTCCATTAGCAGCGATGGGAATCACGCCTCCTCTGCATTGGATTTTGTCGGACAAAACAGGGAGAAGTATTGTTGTCGAACCCTTGGAGAAAGATATTAAGATAGTCGATAATCCTGTTGGCGTCATGACCAATAGTCCTGATTTTCAATGGCATTTGACCAATCTGAGACAGTTTATCGGCTTGCGCCCGAAGCAATTTGAGGCGACACGCTGGGAAGATCTTGAGTTGTCAGCACTTAGCCAAGGTTCGGGTTCAGTTGGATTGCCCGGTGATTTTACCCCGCCGTCTCGGTTTGTGCGTGCGGCATATTGGAAGAACAACATTACTGGCATTGATACAGAACGTGACGGTATTACAGGATTATTTCATATTCTATCTACATGTGATCTTCCAAAAGGGGCGGTTGTGACGCCGGACAACATGGAAGATGTGACCCTTTACACATCGGCCATGTGCGCTGAATCGGGTAACTTTTACTATCATGGTTATGACAATCGGCAGATTACAGTGGTGAATCTCTTTCGTGAAGATTTGGATGCTGCTGAGATTAGAACTTATCCGTTTATCCGGGAACAGGCTTTTCATTTTGAAAATTAATAAACGAAACATGCCGATTAAATACCTTCATAAATAGTCAAAAAAGCCCTGAATAAGGGCTTTTTCGCTTACCTGTATAATTGGTAAGTGATAATCGGCTCAATTATGAAAAAAATATTTTTTCATTTTGATTCAAGTAATACTGATGCCGCGAGCGAAGCGCCCAATAAAATGAATATCTGCGAAGTCAATGACTTCACAATTAACGTCCTTGTTATTTCTGAGGATAAGGGAATGGTTGGTGAGTAGCTTTGACTTCCCTGCAAACAGACGACGATCGGTAGTCTGAAGGATCACGCGGTCTCCTTCAATAAACATTTGGCGCGGCTCAACGACCCATATAGGATAACTTTTGATGCCAATATAATCACAGATCGCAACATCAAGACTATCGAGTGCAAAGGTCTTTGGAAAGATATGCTCTCCTTCACGGATGGTATACGGGTAATAGTCATCGTGATCGTTGACGGCTTCCGATTGGATCAGTTGATCGAATTTCAAATCAGTGATAATGGGAAGCTTTACGATACGAGTTGGTTCAAGTTGAATTTTAAAAACCTCCAAACAGTCATTCGCATTACAAGTAAGCAACAACCTTGCCTTTTATTATTTATCGGTTTCATCATGGATCCATTATACCAGTAATGAATAAGTCGTTAATCATTATGAACCAAGTGAGGACTGTGCGCAAGAATCTGCCATTTTTTTTACTTATTATTCCTGTTATGTACCTAAATTTTGCAGAATACGACTACTGAATGATGAACTTAGTGGAAAAATGAAAATAAATAGTAGACAGCAATCGCGAAGATAATAATGATGAGAAGAGTAATGTACAATTTATAATCATTTGTTGGTCGGAGTGTGCGATCAAGTTCGTCGACATCGCAGACCTCGATAATGCTATCGAATTCGCCATCATCTTTGTACAAATTAAATTCAATCACATAGGTAATTCCTGATTTTGTCTGATAAGACATATTCTCCAGACCGACAATGTCCTTCCAATATAACCGTTTGAATTCTTCCTTCCCACCGGTAATTCGCGCGCAAAGCTCATCAAGCTCATGGGGTTTAAACGTTTTTCCAACAAGGTTCTTTAATTCATCCAACATATGAAGTCCTCCCGTGTAATCCATTCAAACTAGTATATGGGCGAACGCCTGATTTTCTGACAGAGAAAAATGACGAATGGGCACCATTTTGCACTTTATATGTACGCAGCTAAACAAAGTGCAATCAACTTGTTATGCCGTTGTAATGAAACGAGAACAGTTATGATACATGGTTGTTATATAGAATTGGTAAATTGTAGACAGACGGAAAACAAAGGATGTTGAAAATGAAAAAGATCATTTTGTTAATCGCCATCATCGCTGTTCTGTTTGCGGGAATGCCGGAGAATGCTGCGACAGCGAAATCAAAGTATAAGAAAATTACAGTCAGCGCGACCTCTTACTGTGAGCTTGGACGTACAGCAACAGGATTTAATTATAAAAAACACCCGAAGGCAAAGGCGATCGCGGTTGATCCGCGTGTCATTCCGCTTGGGTCAAAAGTATATGTGCCGGGCTATGGATACGCAATCGCAAGAGATGTTGGCGGCCGAATTAAAGGAAAAGTCATCGATGTTCACTATAAAACAAGAAAACAAGCAATCAATTGGGGAAGGAAAAAAATTAAGATTAAGGTTTATCGCAATTAATTGAATGAAACCGAATAGGTCAACAGATAAAAGCTCATGCCTGAGTTATCGGGCATGAGCGATTGCTTTTTAATAGGGGATAATGTCTCTATAGTTTGGGATAAACCCGGGAGTTACTGAACCCGGGTATGATAGCGATCCCAAATAACTGCTGCAACGACCGGAATGATAACGCAAACTGATCCAAATACACCTAAAGTAATCATCTCTCCGTCACGCTCCTCAAGTTAATATGTTAAGCGCTTACACAACTGTAGTGTACTCCTTTAACTTTGTCCTATGCAAGCAAAAGCAGCCCATTTTCACCGATCACTGATAAGAATGATTAAAATGAAGCCGTCGCGTGTTTTTTTTCGTAAATAGAACGTTAGGATAAGAACATCTCAAAGAGGTGATCACTATGAGACTGCTTGCAATGTTGACAAGTCGATTGACGAGTCTGAATACAACGATTATGCGATTTCCGATAACCGTTATTCTGCTCGTTATCCTTGCCGTGATGCAATGCATAGCCATTGAGACCGGTCATGAATACGGTAACGCAGTTGTTACATTGATTTTTGCTGCGCTGGCATTTAGCGCGGCTCAGGTATATGCTGAGCGGTACGCGCATTCATGGCGGACACGCGCGCTCCCGATGGCGGGAGCAGCGTTGCTCACTATTCTTTATTTTCTTTTAATTCGCCATGAGCCGGCTTTCAGTACAATCGAGACGACGCGTACGAGTATCGCTATTTTTGGGCTTATTATTGCCTTTGCTTGGCTTCCCTCGCTCAGGGGAGGCAGTTCTTTCTATGCAAACTTTATGATTTTATTTAAATCCGTATTTCGGTCACTTTTTTTCTCCACAATCATTTACGGCGGGATCATGCTGATCCTTTTTGCGGTGGATACGCTGCTCGTTCAAATCGGATCACGACCATATTCGTATACGGGTATCATTCTATGGACGGTGTGGGCACCGACACTCTTTTTGTCTCTGATTCCCGTATTCCGTGCGAACTCCATTGAGATCGAACATGCGGCAAAAGTTCCGAAATTTTTTGAGGTACTGATTTCATATGTCCTGATTCCAGTTGCGGCAATATACAACCTTGTCCTATTAATTTATATGGTAAAAACGATCATGCTAAGCGATTGGAATGAGAACTTGCTCGAGCCGCTCATCCTGTCCTACTGTATCGCGGTACTGATGATCTATAGTTTATCGAATCAGCTAATGAATCGGTTTGCAGTGCTTTTTCGCCATTTAGCACCTAAATTACTAATTCCTGTTGCTCTGTTCCAATTTGCATCGACTTTGCTCATTGTCTTAGATCAAGGAATGACGCATACCCATTATCTCGTTTTACTTTTCTGTCTTTATGCCGCGGTAAGCGGCGTCATTTTAAGCATCTCATCACTGAAAAGCAAAGGATATATTGCCATCCTCGCAATGGTTTGCTCTGTGATCGCAATGACACCGCCAATCGACGCGTTTACGACAAGCCGGATCAGTCAGACTGCCCAGCTTCAAACGGTGCTTGAACGCAATCAAATGATTCGCAATCATCAAGTCCAACCCAATCCAAGTATCGATCGAAAAGATCAGGAGACGATTGCTCGTTCGATAAGCTATCTGGAGCGGATCGACGCGCTTCAACGCCTCTCCTACTTACCGAAGTCCTTTGAGGTCTCAACTGATTTTGAGACAACCTTTGGATTCTCGCCTTATGCAAAGAGCGACTACCAAAGCTTTGACATCGGCACGGATCATGCGGTGCGTATTTCCGGTTATGATCATTTAGCGAGGCTTTCAATCAGCAAATCGGGTGGAAAGAGCGATTTTTCGATAAGCAGAATGTCGGAGGACGGAACTGTTTATCAAGTGTCCTTTGATCCTGAGGGGAGATACGGAGCCATTCAGATTACTGATTCGAGGGAACGCGTCCTTATATCCGCACCACTTGCCCCAATGATTCATCACATAGAAAGAAGTAAAAAAACTGAGGGAAGTGATACGGTAGCCGTTGATCAGATGTCCTTCGAAAAGGAGAACGATAAGGCAAAACTAAAGGTGGTTTTTCAAAATTTCACCATTGAGGGAGCATCAGAAACTACCTCATTTAATGCCATGGTTTATGTTCTCACGTCACTAAAATAATGATGAATTTCGATCGGTGCGGGTTATGACTGCACCGGTTTTTTATTGCACTGGTTATCTTTAAACAGAAAATGATTATCGAAAAACAATAAATAAATACTGTTTTTCAATAAAATGTATGCTATAATCACTTTGGAAATTAAATGAGAGGTGAGCAAGAATGGTTATTCTTGATGAAAAAGGGCTTTCGGGTTATGTCAAGCGCATGCTTGATCTGATTTTTCTTGGCGGTATCGGCATACTCTTGAGCCTTCCTTGGTCGGTCAATTGGTATATGGATCAATTGAGCTATGAAACAAACCGCAACTATTGGTTTTTACTCATTTTTCTTTATGTCACAGGCGTTTTTGCCTTGCAGATTGTCTACGAGGTCAGACGGATCTTTAAGACATTGAACAGACATAATCCGTTCATGATGGATAACGTGCACAGCCTGAAACGAATCGCAATTGCTTCTTTTATTATTTCATTCTGCTATGCGGTAAAGGTTGTGTGCTTTAATTCTTTTTTCACAATTATCATTGCAATGATTTTTATTATCGCGGGATTCTTCTCCATTATTCTTGCTGAAGTTTTCAAGCAGGCAGTGGTTGTCAAAGAAGAAAATGACTTAACAGTATAGAGGTGCGAAAGATGGCTATAGTTGTAAATCTTGATGTCGTTATGGCGAAAAAGAAAATGAGCGCGACCGAACTTGCGGCGAAGGTACAGATCACACCTGCAAATCTTTCCATTTTAAAGAACAACAAAGCGAAGGCGATCCGGTTTTCCACGCTTGAGGCGATTTGTAAAGCGCTCGACTGTCAGCCAGGCGATCTGCTGGTTTATGAAGAGGACGATAAATAAAAGAGGTGTTAGGGAATGGACGACTTTTCAACGACAAAAACGCTAGGAGAACAGAGTGATCATCCGATTCTACATAATAGGAGCAGCAGACTTTTGCTTTGCACCGTACTGCTTGGTGTTTTGGCCAATTGGTTCTTTTTTGATCAATTGCCTGGTATTTCAATTCCATTGTTCGTCTTTGCATTTTACAGCGTATTTCTTTGGAATACGCGCAGCATTGTAACGGTACGCAGGGATTTTTCCGGGTTCTTACTGATACCGATCAGCTTGCTGTCACTAACTTACTTGATTTTCTCGAATATGGTTTTCTATGCATTAAACCTTATGGCGATACCGATATTGATCGTGATGCAGACCACGCTTGCCGCAGGACGTTCCAAATCCGCATGGCATTCTGTTAAATTCATCGGCGATGTGTTTCTCGGATTTTTTTATCGGCCG
The DNA here is from genome assembly GCF_900113325.1 of Sporolactobacillus nakayamae. Classification (GTDB taxonomy): domain Bacteria; phylum Bacillota; class Bacilli; order Bacillales; family Sporolactobacillaceae; genus Sporolactobacillus; species Sporolactobacillus nakayamae. The sequence goes on from NZ_FOOY01000010.1 coordinate 157,405, forward strand.
TTTGCTTTTCTTTTCCTGCCATTCCGTTTGATTGCGAAACGGTTGAGTAAAGGATTGTCCATGGGCAAAAGCAGTACGCTGACCAGAGTATTGCTAGGAGTGCTGATTGCGATCCCACTCGTTGTCATCGTTGTCACTCTTCTTGCATCTGCAGATGAGGTATTCAGCTACTTTCTAGGGGCGATTCCAGAGCTGCTTGAGGCGATTAATTTCGATGAATTTGTTCCTCGATTTATTTTTGCGACAGTGATCGCATTGTGTTCGTTCAGCTATATATGGAGTCTGATCACAAAACGAAGGCCGCTAACCACGTTTCGGGAACCCGAGGATTATGTAAATTTAGCAAATAGTATTGATCACGTTGTTGCTGCCACAATTTTGAGTATCATTAACGCGATTTATGTATTCTTTACACTGATTCAATTTTCGTACCTATTCGGCGGTTTTTCACTCGACCTTCCGCAGCAATTTACCTATGCGGAATACGCGCGCCGCGGATTTTTTGAGCTTATCCTTGTAACGTTGATCAACTTCAGCATCTTGCTCGCGCTGATCTATTGGACCAAAAAAGTCGGCAAGGTCATGGACCGGACGATTCAAGTGCTTGAATCACTGCTCGTCGGCTGCACCTTGATCATGCTCGGCTCTGCATTTATCCGCATGTATTTATATGAGCAGATGTATGGATTTACCTATCTTCGCGTATTGACCCACGCGTTTATGATTTTACTCTTTGTCCTGTTCATTTTTACGCTATGCAGAATCTGGAATGTGCGCATCGAGCTGTTTAAGTATTATTTGCTTACTGCGATTACCGCATTTGTGCTGGTTAACTATTTCAACAGTGACGTACTGATCACTAAATGGAACATGGCACGTTATGAGCAGACGGGAAAAATTGATGTGGGTTACCTGTCTTCGCTTTCTGACGGCGCCATTCCGCAGCTCACCGGATTGCTTCAGGCGGAAGATGAGGCGGTGCGCGCTAAGACAGAAAATTATTTATTCGAACGTAAAAAGGAATTGAACGACGAACGTTCTTGGCAATCATTCAACCTGTCACGCTTGCATGCGAAAAAGGTGCTCGCAAATTTTGAACTGCGCCATAATAAAGCCTATGATTATCACACACCGGATCTACCAAATGACTAAAGCGGTTGATCATGCTAGAGCAGGTGAAAAATTAAAAAAATAAGGGCGAATTCATATACATCATTGTCATCTTGATCATTTTTGGTGCGGGGTATTATTTTGTTGAACTTGGTGATTCGGAAAATTAGGAAAACATGACGCGGCTGTTAAAAATGTGAATCGAGTCCTTGCATTCAAAAATAAAAAAGAAATCAATGCCATTGCTGCAAATGAAACGACAAGAAGCTTTCTTTTGACTATAAGAAAAGGCCAAAATGTAAAAGTACGTCCGGTCTCAAGGCGAAGAACCTAATGGTTGGCACTACTATGTAACCGAAATTAATAATCGGGATTTTGATTTATCTGTTGAACCGGAAAAGAAGAATAAACTTTTCGATTATATTTTTCCAATATACAAACTCAGAAAGATAAATATGCAATAATCAGGCCGCTAGTGGTTTAGGCCATCAAAACAATAACCGGGAAAAACTAATCGACACGGACTGCTTCATGTTGGCATCAGTCAGTGGGTGGATTGTTTCGCAATTGACGGAAGAAGCGCAGTAAACGGCTCCCGAAAATTTGCGAATGGATGATCTGAATCGCAAAACGATGGAAAAAGTGATAAAACTAGGAAAGCTGGGCCGAAGAGAAGGAGTTAGACCGACTATTGAAGTTCAACCTAACGGGAAAAGTTGGACCCAAGAGAGGAGAAGTCGAACCGAACCATTGGAAAGTCGAACCGAAGAATAGAAGTTGAACCGAACCATTGGAAAGTCGAACCGAAGACCCGAAGTTGAACCGAACCATCGGAAAGTCGAACCGAACGCGACCAAAGTCGAACCCAAGAGCCGAGAAGTCGAACCGAAGACCAAAAGTCCAACCTAACGAGTGAAAGTTAAACCCAATTCTTGGAAAATTCAACCTAAGAGAGAAAAAGTAGTAACGAATTCCCAAACTCGTATCGAACCGAAGTAAAATCGTAACGAAGGACCTCAAACTCGTAACGAACTCACAGAAAGTTGTAGCGAATTCCCAAACTCGTATCGAACCGAAGGAAAATCGTAGCGAAAGAGCTCAAAATCGTAACGAATTTACAGAAAGTTGTAGCGAATTCTCAAACTCGTATCGAACCGAAGGAAAATCGTAACGAAGGACCTCAAAATCGTAACGAACTCACAGAAAGTTGTAGCGAATTCCCAAACTCGTATCGAACCGAAGGAAAATCGTAGCGAATTCCCAAACTCGTAACGAACGACGCAGCAAAGTCGTAACGAATTTGCTGCGTACTCCGTCTTAACTGCGCAGCAAAAAATAAAACGGCCGAGTCCCTAGGTGTGGGATCCAGCCGTATTTCAACAATCAATTAATTTATTTTACATGCAACGTGACGCTGCCAAGGTTGTGATCAAACGTTGCGACATAAGTTCCTTTTTCCAACTTCTTCGGCAAGCAGAAGGTACCTGTTGAAACGGTTGTGCCTTTAGTTACCTTCTTACCTTCTTGATCGAGTTTTTGCACAAGCCATTTTAATGCGTGCAACGGATTACCCAGCACCTCGGAGGAAACACCGGATGTGAGTGGTTTGCCATTCAATGTGACCTTGGAAGTGACATCAGACAATTCGTCCAAAGATGGTTTTGGCGCCGCATCGCCTACTACCACGCGACCGCAGACGGCGCTGTCTGAGATGACAAGTTCAAGAGGCAGCACTGGAAACCAATCCTTGAAACGTGAATCAGGAACCTCAATACCTGGCGCAACGTCGGTTTTATCGAGCAAGGCTTGTTCATCATCTTCAGGAGACAAATCTTCCAGAGCGGTGAATTCCAATTCGAGTTCGAGCAACGGTTCGTTCAATGTACTCAGATCAACAGTTGCGCCGTCCTTTAAAACGCTTGAATCAACGATCTGCCCATAAAGAGGAGAGTCTGAATGGAACATATCCTGAGTCGTTTTACTTGTCAGGCTGATTTTGTAACCTTTAACTGATTCGCCTTTCTTCGCGTTAAACGTGTGCTGAACATCATAAGCGAGTGCAGGTGTCAGCTCGGAATGTTCAACACCCTTCCAAGCAAGCGGTTCACCTTTACTCAAAGACTTGTACAACTTTTCTGACAAATTATCTTGTGTAAACACCATCCTAAAACGCCTTCTTTTTCTCTTTTTTTTAAAAATTTATGTAGTGCTCATTATAGTACGGTCAGTTGTATAGTCAAGACTGATGCGCAAAAAAATCTAATAAAATAATGAATTTATTCACCAAATTAGGAGAATAGAGACACCAAGATTTATTTACTCATTCAAACCAAAAAAATTCCAATGAGGACAGGAAGGGAAGGCGTGCAGCATTTTGATAAGCTTTTGTCCGAAAAGCAGAAAAATAAAAAACACCCCATTATGACCACAATTCGCGCTAAATAATACTTGTTAGAAATTCGATCAAAACAAAAAAGCCTTATCTATCAAGGCTTTTCGCTATGTCCCAGAAGGGATTCGAACCCATGACCCACGGCTTAGAAGGCCGTTGCTCTATCCAGCTGAGCTACTGGGACAAGATTTAATAATGTATTTCATGACGACCTATATTATTTTAGAGAATGTGACAAGATCTGTCAATGGCTGAATGCAAATACTTTGAGCAATCGTGTTTTTTCTTATTGAAAATTTGTTTTATTAGATGATGGGAATGACTTTTTTCTAATGAGCAGTCAAACCTCCATCCAGAAGTTTTCATAGTGGATTCGTACCGAACCATGGCGAAATACTATCCGGTCGCAGCGTCTTACTATTTATATCAGAAAAAACGAAAAGATGATTTTGAATGTCACTGAAATGATAAGGGTATTGGCTTACCCGTCTTCGTACCGGAAAACATGATCGAGTATTGCTTCGATAAGGAGATACTAGCGTTGCGTTAATTATTTCTAATCATTCATAATACTATGAATGTTCAAAAATATAGTGATTTCCAAACAAAATAATCCTTTATAATGGAAGAATAGGTGATTCCTATCCAAATCCAAAAATAAAGGACTACGCATGGATAAGGATACACAATTCTCTTCATTTAAACAATGGTTACATCCAATTAATTTTCAACAACTTGACCAAACGGTCAAGGAAAAACAAAGCGATAAATACGTAAAAAAGCTGACAACTAAAGCCTATATCTTGCTTTTCTTATACGCACATCTTCACCAAGAAGACAGTCTGCATTCACTCTCAACTCGTGTTTTGGATGATAAGCTACAAGAAGCAATCGGCTTTT
>NZ_FOOY01000023.1 GCF_900113325.1 Sporolactobacillus nakayamae
AGGAAATTTGAGAAGAGCTGTCCTTAGTACGAGAGGACCGGGATGGACACACCGCTGGTGTACCAGTTGTTCCGCCAGGAGCATACGCTGGGTAGCTATGTGTGGACGGGATAAGTGCTGAAAGCATCTAAGCATGAAGCCCCCTTCAAGATGAGATTTCCCATGATTTTAAATCAGTAAGACCCCTTAGAGATGATGAGGTTGATAGGTCTGGAGTGGAAGCACGGTGACGTGTGAAGCGGACAGATACTAATCGGTCGAGGGCTTAACCCAGAACTTTGGATGAATTGACAATGCTTATACTTTCGTTACCGGTTTTGAAGGCTCATGTGAGCCGGTTTTAGTCTGGCGGTCATAGCGAAGAGGTCACACCCGTTCCCATCCCGAACACGGTCGTTAAGCTCTTCTGTGCCGATGGTAATTGGGGGCTGTCCCCCTGTGAGAGTAGGTCACTGCCAGGCCTTATGGAGGATTAGCTCAGCTGGGAGAGCGTCTGCCTTACAAGCAGAGGGTCATAGGTTCGAGCCCTATATCCTCCATTTTTATGCCGGTCTAGCTCAATTGGTAGAGCAACTGAATCGTAATCAGTAGGTTGGGGGTTCAAGTCCTCTGACCGGCACTGTAACATGAGCCACTAGCTCAGGGGTAGAGCATCTGACTTTTAATCAGAGGGTCGAAGGTTCAAATCCTTCGTGGCTCACCATTTGTTTATTACTATGCGGAAGTAGTTCAGTGATAGAACATCACCTTGCCATGGTGGGGGTCGCGGGTTTGAATCCCGTCTTCCGCTCCATTATTTTTATATATGCCGGGATGGCGAAATTGGCAGACGCACAGGACTTAAAATCCTGCGGTAGGTGACTACCGTGCCGGTTCGAGTCCGGCTCTCGGCACCATTTTTAGTTTTTTGCGCCCTTAGCTCAATTGGATAGAGCGTCTGACTACGGATCAGAAGGTTGGGGATTCGACTTCTCTAGGGCGCACCATTATCGGGAAGTGGCTCAGCTTGGTAGAGCACCACGTTCGGGACGTGGGGGTCGCAGGTTCAAATCCTGTCTTCCCGATTGATATTACAAAACAATCGAGGTTTTCTCGTGGCTTTTTGTATCGTTCGTCAACGATAGTCTTGATCGTTGTGCGCATTTAAATGGGGCCTTAGCTCAGCTGGGAGAGCGCCTGCTTTGCACGCAGGAGGTCAGCGGTTCGATCCCGCTAGGCTCCACTTAATCGATAGTTCAAATCGACTGAGCGTTTGTCGATTATAAACAGTGTTTTTGATCATTGATCAAGAACACTGTTTTTTTGCATAATATTTTTTTGTGGTACAGAAAACATCTTGAAATCCCCTTTCTGGTGATCGTCAATTAAGCCGGTTGATTATTTATTTAAAATCGTTCATAATGAGTTTATAGTCAAAGTTAGTCAAAGTCAGTCAAAGTCAGGGAGAGAGGTGCCCCGATGAGAAATATTTCAGATATTATTGAGAAATATATAAAAGAGATACTTGATTCCAGCGATATTATTAAACTTAAGCGAAGTGAATTAGCCGAGAAATTCCAATGCGTTCCTTCACAGATTAATTATGTTTTGAAGACACGATTCTCAATTGAGCGAGGATATGTGGTAGAGAGCAAGCGCGGCGGAGGCGGCTACATTCAAGTGATCAAAGTTCGTCCGGTCACCGATGCCGAACTCATTGATGAAATGATCGGGTTAATTGGTTATAAGGTCACGCAGAACATGGCGGAATCCATTATTATTCATTTGCTTGAAGAGGATGTGATCAGTGACAGGGAAGCACGATTGATGCTAACGGTTATTGACCATACTGTTCTTGACATAGATATCCCTTTAAGAGATGAACTGCGCGCGAATCTTATGAGAGCGATGCTGCAATCACTCACATACAGCAGATAGAGTGGACGATGCTGATTGTGCATTTCGATACGATCTTGAAGTCCTCATCTTGGTAAATGCTTGCCTGATCGGATATAATAAGATATTAAATCTAGCTTGGATCTTTGAGACGAGGCATCGGCTTTAAATATCTTAATACCTGTTCAAAGAGGATTTGAAAAACTTATGCCGAATATAATTAATATTGATGGCATCTGAATAGTTAGCAAGCAGGTATTGAGGTTTTGGAAAACAGGTGGAGGATGATCAAAAAAACCGCTATTTGAATAGTGTACAGGTAAAAGGTTTTTTTGAAGTATTATAAATTGATTAAGGCCAGTGAATAGAGACAGCAACTAAAGGAGGCCACTATTATGATGTTTGGACGATTTACAGAACGTGCTCAGAAGGTACTCGCACTTTCTCAAGAAGAAGCGATGCGTCTCGGGCATAATAATATCGGAACAGAACATATTCTGCTCGGCCTCGTGCGTGAAGGTGACGGTATTGCTGCCAAGGCGCTGCTTGCTTTAAATCTGGATCCTGAAAAAATCCAAAAAGAAGTAGAAGCTCTGATTGGTCGTGGCAGTGACGATGTACAAACGCCTCACTATACACCGCGTGCGAAACGCGTGATTGAACTCTCGATGGATGAAGCGAGAAAAATTGGGCACTCTTACGTGGGCACTGAGCATATTTTACTTGGACTTATCCGCGAAGGAGAGGGCGTTGCAGCTCGTGTTCTTAATAATCTTGGCGTCAGCCTGAATAAGGCGCGTCAGCAAGTACTGCAGCTTCTTGGAAGCCATGAGGCAACATCCGGGAATGCTCAAGGCCGAAATTCCGCACATGCGAGCACACCGACACTGGACAGCTTGGCACGCGACTTGACAGCGATGGCAAGTGAGGGTTCGCTTGATCCGGTCATCGGACGAAGCAAAGAAATCGAACGTGTTATAGAAGTGCTCAGCCGTCGAACAAAGAATAATCCTGTTCTGATCGGCGAACCAGGTGTTGGTAAAACGGCGGTTGCCGAGGGCCTCGCACAAGAAATCGTGAATAACGAAGTACCTGAAATTCTTAGGGAAAAGCGTGTCATGACTTTGGATATGGGTACGGTTGTTGCAGGAACAAAGTATCGAGGCGAATTTGAGGATCGACTGAAGAAGGTTATGGACGAAATCCGCCAGGCAGGCAATGTCATTCTGTTCATTGATGAACTGCACACATTGATTGGAGCAGGGGGCGCTGAAGGTGCCATTGATGCTTCTAACATCTTAAAGCCGTCGCTGTCACGCGGTGAACTGCAATGTATCGGCGCAACAACTCTGGATGAATATCGTAAATATATTGAAAAAGATGCTGCTCTAGAAAGACGGTTCCAGCCTATTAAAGTCAAAGAACCAACGACAGAACAGTCAGTACAGATTTTAAAAGGGTTGCGTGACCGCTATGAAGCTCACCACAGGGTTAAAATTACCGATGAGGCGATTAGCGAAGCAGTACGTCTCTCAGATCGCTACATTTCCGATCGTTTTCTTCCGGATAAGGCGATTGATTTAATCGATGAGGCGGCTTCCAAAGTCCGGCTGCGCTCTTATACGGCCCCGCCAAATCTTAAGGAGCTTGAGCAGAGACTGGAAACAGTCAAAAAAGAAAAAGATGCGGCGGTACAAAGCCAAGAATTCGAGAAGGCCGCGTCGCTTCGTGATCATGAACAAAAATTAAAAGAACAAGTCGATATATGCAAGAAAGAATGGAAAGAAAAACAAGGCAAAGAAAATACACAGGTACTTCCGGATGATGTAGCGCTCGTCGTTGCGAACTGGACGGGTGTACCGGTTATTAAGCTTGAACAGAAAGAAAGCGCACGGCTGCTGAACATGGAATCCATCCTTCATGAGCGTGTTATTGGTCAAAATGAAGCGATCAATGCCATATCGCATGCCATACGAAGAGCGCGTGCCGGGTTGAAAGATCCTAAACGACCGATCGGCTCCTTTATTTTCCTAGGCCCAACCGGTGTCGGAAAAACCGAACTTGCACGAGCAGTCGCAGAGACATTATTTGGTGATGAAGAATCAATCATTCGAATTGATATGTCGGAGTATATGGAGAAGCACACCACTTCTCGTTTGGTAGGGTCGCCTCCAGGCTATGTCGGTCACGAAGAAGGCGGGCAATTGACTGAAAAAGTCCGTCAAAAGCCTTATTCAGTGATTCTGTTTGATGAAATTGAAAAAGCACACCCTGATGTCTTTAACATTTTACTTCAGGTGCTTGATGACGGGAGATTAACCGACTCAAAGGGAAGAACTGTAGATTTTCGCAATACGGCGATCATCATGACGTCGAACGTTGGCGCAAGTCAGTTAAAGAAGAATAAGTATGTGGGCTTCTCAGTAGGTGAAGAGGGACATGAATATAAGGCAATGAAAGAAAAGGTAATGGGCGAATTAAAACGAGCGTTTCGTCCGGAGTTTCTTAACCGAATTGACGAGATCATTGTTTTCCACGAACTGAAGAAAGATCAGCTGATGGAGATTGTGACTCTGCTGGCGAACCAATTGAAAAATCGTTTATCAAACCAGGGCATTGTCATTGAACTGACGGATGCGGCAAAAGCGCAGATCGTTGAGGAAGGCTACGATCCTGAGTATGGTGCCCGACCGCTTCGCCGCGCCCTGCAAAGACGGGTGGAAGATAAGTTATCTGAGGAGCTGCTTAAAGGGAACATCAAGAAGGGTACAAATGTCGTCATTGATTACAGCGACGGTGAGTACACGGTGAATCAGACGGAAGCAGAAGCCGTCTTGAAATCTTGATTTTTAAGCATTAAAACGATTTGTGATGATTTTAAAGAAGCCAAAGTTTTTTTTAAGCCTTGGCTTCTTTACTTATTTAGAAGCAGCAACATCTATAAATCTACAATTGGGTAGGTGATCGAATGGCAAAACTGAAAACAGTATTTCTCTGTCAAGAATGTGGTTATGAAAGTCCGAAATGGATGGGACGCTGTCCGGGTTGCCAAAACTGGAACACATTAGTTGAAGAGACGGTTCGTCCGCCTTCACCTGTTCTGGGTCAATCTAAAGGTCTTGTGAGCAAGCCGTCGCGGCTGACAGATGTTGTTCTGGAGGAAGAACCGCGGATTAAGACGGGAATGGTTGAACTCAATCGCGTGCTTGGCGGTGGTGTGGTTCCCGCCTCACTGACGCTCGTTGGCGGTGATCCGGGGATCGGCAAATCAACGCTGCTGCTTCAGACCTCCGATCAGCTTGCGCGTGCAGGGCATAATGTGCTCTATATATCCGGCGAAGAATCAGTACGGCAAACGAAGATGAGAGCGACACGTCTAGGTGTCACGTCGGATGCCCTTTATGTGCTTGCCGAAACCGATATTCGTCAAATTGAAAATCATATAGAAAGTGTTCATCCGGAAATTATGGTGATCGATTCAATCCAGACGATCTACAATTCGGATCTTTCTTCCGCCCCCGGAAGTATCTCTCAGGTTAAGGAATGTACCGCCTATCTCTTGCGCCTTGCCAAGCAGCAGGGAATCGCCATTTTTATTGTCGGGCATGTTACAAAAAACGGCGCCCTAGCAGGACCAAGGACACTTGAGCATATGGTAGATACTGTATTATATTTTGAAGGAGAGCGTCATCATACATTTCGTATTCTTAGGGCGGTTAAAAACCGCTTTGGTTCTACGAATGAAATGGGTGTGTTTGAAATGAAGGAGGGGGGACTCGTCGAGGTCGCAAATCCTTCGGAAATTTTTCTTCAAGAACGCGCTAAAGGAGCGGCGGGTTCAGCGGTAACAGCATCTATTGAAGGCACACGCCCGCTTTTGGTTGAGGTTCAGGCTCTGGTAACACCTACCAGTTTTGGGAATGCGCGACGAATGGCGGCAGGCCTAGATAATCACCGTGTGTCGTTGCTCATGGCTGTCTTGGAAAAACGGGTAGGACTTTTGCTGCAAAATCAGGATGCTTATGTTAATGTCGTTGGAGGAGTGAAACTGGATGAACCAGCAGTCGATCTTGCCGTTGCAATTAGCATCGCATCCAGTTTTAATGACTGTCCGACTCAAGTGGCTGATGCGTTTATCGGTGAGGTAGGTTTGACGGGGGAAGTTAGACGTGTCTCCCGAATCGAGCAGCGCGTGAATGAAGCATCCAAGCTTGGCTTTACACGGATTTTTGTACCCTCGAAAAATTTAGGCGGTTGGTCGCCTCCCGATGGCGTATCATTAATTGGTGTCGAATCGCTTTCTCAGGCGATTCGACTGGCACTCGGATCTAAAAAGGAAGCGATGCCTGCAACTGATTTTTTTCCTTCCGAAATCTAACAAAAACCGAATTTAGAAGGAATTAATGAACGAAATAATGGAAAAGGAACAAAATGGCAAAAAGTAAGTTTTGATTTTGGCATTTTGTCTATAATGTTTGAAGGAGGTGATTGGAAATGATAAAACGGGTTATCCAGCTATTCTTTGTTTTAATCGGTGGAACGCTAGGTTTTGTCTATATACCAAAAATAATAGTTCTATTGAATCTAGGAAGTGGAGTTCCGGGATGGATCAGTTCGCCGTTTATCGGCATGGCAATTGGCGCTGTAATCATGGCATTTTTATCCTTTTGGTTTGTGGACTCATTAGTGAACTTAATTAAAACCTTTGAGGATCGAATAATTAAGGCGCCTGTGACAGATGTTTTGTTTGGTACGGTAGGGCTTGGGTTCGGACTGATGATCGCATTCTTGATCCAGTTGCCATTCACACGCCTGCCGTATACTGGCATCAGCACAATTCTTTCGATTTTTCTCTATATCTTCTTGGGTTATTTCTTTTTTCAAGTCGGTTTTAAAAAACGAGATGAACTGATCAGCTTATTTCGGCTGCCGTCCAAATCAAAGGATAGGAAAAAGGAAGCAACATCTGATATTTCCCAGGCAACGGACTACATTCCGTACAAAATTTTTGACACCAGCGTGATCATTGACGGGCGAATCGCCGATATTTGTCAAACCCGATTTCTTGAAGGAACGATGGTTATTCCGCATTTTGTTCTTGAAGAACTGCAGCACATTGCTGATTCATCTGACGTTCTGAAACGAAATCGAGGACGCCGAGGTTTGGATATCTTGAATAAGATTCAGAAAGACCACTCGATTCATGTGGATCTTTATGAAGGGGATTATGACGACATTACCGAAGTGGACAGCAAACTGGTTCGTCTTGCAAAGGAAATCGGCGGTATTGTTGTGACCAACGATTTTAATTTGAATAAAGTTTGTGAATTTCAGAAAGTACCTGTTTTAAACATTAATGATTTGGCGAACGCTGTGAAACCGGTGGTTCTTCCGGGTGAAGAACTGCGTGTTCAGGTGATAAAAGACGGTAAAGAGCAAAATCAAGGTGTCGGCTATCTTGACGATGGGACGATGATTGTGGTAGAAGAAGGACATAGGTATATAGGCAAGACGATTGACGTCATCATTACTAGTGTTTTGCAGACATCTGCAGGCCGAATGATCTTTGCTAAGCCTAAATTGCTTGAGAAGGCGCTGTGATTAAATAAGCAGGCAGTCTTCTGAGTGCGGGGGCAATATCAGATGGACTATCAAGTAGTTGTCCTTGCCGCGGGTCAAGGCAGGCGGATGGGTGCTGGGGAAAATAAAGTGCTGCTCGATTTAGCAGGCGCCCCGGTCATTGTCCATACACTGCGCGTTTTTGAAACAGATCCGTCGTGCAAGGGGATTGTTCTTGTCACTCGGGGGGATGAGCAAGATCAATTCCACGAGCTGATTGACAAGTACCGAATAACAAAAGTGCGGACATTTGCCAAGGGCGGCAGCGAACGCCAAGAGAGTGTTCGCTTGGGATTGGAAGCGGTAAAATTAGCTCCTGATGATATCGTGTTGATTCATGACGGAGCGCGTCCGTTCATCACTCGTGAGAGTATTACCAGAGTAGCAAAAGCCGCTGCAGAATATGGGGCCTCATTATTAGCCGTTCCAGTTAAGGACACGATCAAACAAGCGACAGGTTTAAAAGTAGAGAGAACATTAGAGCGAAAAAGCTTGTGGGCGGCCCAAACCCCACAGGCTTTTCGATTGTCCGTAATCCAAGAGGCACATCAGAAAAGCGTGGAAACACAGTTCATGGGTACAGATGATGTGTCATTGGTTGAGCGGCTTGAGATGCCGGTTCAGATTGTTGAAGGAAGCTATCGTAATATCAAACTGACAACCCCTGAAGACCTGGTCATCGCTCAACTTTTTATCGAGAGAGAGGAGGAGTAGCTAATGAGAATTGGTCATGGCTTTGACGTCCACGAGTTTGCCGAGAATCGTGATTTGATCATTGGTGGTGTAACGATCCCCTATGAATTAGGATTGATCGGACATTCGGACGCAGACGTGCTGCTTCACGCGATTAGCGACGCGTTGCTGGGCGCTGTCGCGGAAGGAGACATCGGCAAGCACTTTCCAGATACGGATGAAGCCTATAAGGATGCGGATTCCAAGAAGCTGCTTGAAGAGGTTGTTGCCATCATCCGTGCCAAGGGTTTTGAGATTAGCAATGTCGACAGTGTTGTCATTGCCCAAAAACCGAAGCTTGCGCCATATATTTCGGAAATGTGCCGTGTGATTGCGGAAATCCTGAATATAGAGGTAGGACAAGTTAATGTGAAGGCGACGACAACCGAGAAGCTCGGCTTTACAGGGCGTGGTGAGGGAATTGCCGCGGAAGCCATTTGCCTGTTGGAGAAAACAGAGCGAAAATGAACTGCGAGCAAAGCAGCTTTGGCAATAGATTCAAGTTCTGCAAATTTTAACGTATTTAGTGAACAACCTTTTCGTAGAACGTGTTAAAATAAAAAAGAATAACAGAAAGTGGTGAATGCGTTGACAGAAGAAGTCAGGGTACGCTATGCGCCGAGTCCGACAGGTTTCCTGCACATCGGGAACGCGCGTACCGCAATTTTTAACTATCTATTTGCTCGTCACGCCGGCGGCAAATTCATTATCCGTATTGAGGACACCGATCAGAAACGTAATGTTGAAGGTGGAGAAGAAAGCCAGCTGACATTTTTGAAATGGCTCGGTCTTGAATGGGACGAGAGTGTCGATGTCGGCGGTGAATATGGTCCATATCGTCAAATGGAACGTCTGGATATTTATAAAAAATATTGGAAAGAACTTCTGGACAAGGGTCTCGCTTATAAATGCTACTGCACGCCTGAGGAACTTAAAGCAGAACGTGAAGAACAGATGGCAAGCGGCCATACACCTGGATACTCAGGAAAATGTCGACATCTGTCCGAAGAACAAATCGCTCACTATGAGGCTGAGGGGCGCAAGCCGACACTACGTTTCCGCATTCCTGGCGATCAGAAAATTGAATTTGACGATATTGTTAAAGGTCATGTGACTTTTGACTCGAGTGCCGTCAGTGATTTTGTGATCGTCAAGCAGAATGGCGTTCCGACGTATAATTTTGCTGTTGTGATCGATGATCATTTGATGAAGATGACTCATGTTCTTCGCGGGGAGGAACATATTTCAAATACACCAAAACAAATCCTCATGTTCCGTGCTTTTGGATGGGAGCCGCCGACGTTCGGTCATATGACTTTGATCGTCAACGAAAACCATAAAAAGCTGAGCAAGCGGGATAACAGTATTGTTCAGTTCATTGAGCAGTACAAGAACATGGGCTTTCTCCCTGAAGCACTGTTTAACTTCATTACGCTGCTTGGATGGTCGCCAAAAGGAGAAGAAGAAATCTTCTCCCGCGAAGAATTTATCAAACTCTTTGACGCTGACCGGTTGAGCAAATCGCCTGCGATGTTTGATAAATCGAAGCTTGAATGGATGAACGGACAATATATTAAGAAAATGTCTAAAGAAGACTACGTTCAGATGACGCTTCCTTATATGGTTAACGCTGGACTTATCCCGGCTGAAATGACCGATGAGCAGCGTGATTGGGCGACGCGTGTTGTGCTCTTGTATCAAGAACAACTACACTTTGGCGCGGATATTGTCAATTTATGCGATATGTTCTTTAATAAGGACGTTGTGAAGACCGATCTGACGAAGGATGAGCAGAAAATTCTTGAAGGCGAACAAGTGAAGGACGTTCTTTCTGTGTTCGATCGTGAATTAAGGGCTCTGACAGAATGGACAGCAGAAGCGATTGCACCTAAAATAAAAGTTACCCAGAAGGAAACAAAACAGCGCGGTTGGAAGCTGTATATGCCGATACGCGTGATCGCAACGGGCTCAGCACATGGGCCGGAACTCCCTGAGGCGCTGGAATTGCTCGGAAGAGATCTTGTATTGAAAAGATTGGAAAATTACCTTTCAACGGAACAGACCGTCTAATTTGTACAGGTGACTATGCGGTACTGACTGAGTGGATTTTTTTGAGAACGCGCATAATGTGTAGTAGAAAACGATGAAGAGGTTGAGTAAGTATTTGTGTCTCCCATAGCAGAGAGAACGGTCGTTAGGCTGAAAACCGTTTGGGAAGCAAATGACCGAATTGCCCCTCTGAGTTGATCGCTGAACGGAGATCAGTAGGCGAAAACGGTAGCCGCCGTTATCGGCGTATGAGTGGAGAATTTTCTCAAGCAAAGTGGAACCGCGTCAAAAGGCGTCTTTGTGTCAGTCGACACAAAGACGCCTTTTTGAACAACAATGACGTAGGCTTGTCGTTTACTTAAATCAGAATGTCGAAAATGAAGGAGGCGGAGTTCTGTGAGCGGCATTATTGCAGAGGATCTGAACAACGTGTTTGATCAAGATCCTGCAGCAAGAAGCAAGTGGGAAGTAATTATGACGTATTCTGGATTGCATGCGATCTGGTCGCATCGAGTCGCCCACTGGTTATGGAAGAAAAAGCGCTATTTTCTCGCTCGAGCTTTGTCACAATGTTCCCGTTTTTTTACAGGGATTGAAATACATCCGGGTGCTACGATTGGCAGACGCTTCTTTATGGATCACGGAATGGGTATTGTTATTGGTGAAACCTGTGAAATCGGTAATGATGTGACGCTCTTTCAGGGAGTGACTCTTGGCGGTACCGGCAAAGAAAAAGGGAAAAGACATCCGACCGTGGGCAACGATGTGTTGATCTCGGCGGGAGCGAAGGTGCTTGGCTCAATCACTATTGGAGATCATTCCAAAATTGGTGCCGGCTCAGTAGTTCTGCATGATGTCCCGCCGGATTCGACAGTTGTCGGTGTCCCTGGTCGCGTCGTGAGACAGAATGGAATAAGAGTGCACCATCATGATCTGAATCATGCAGACCTTCCGGATCCGGTCGCTGAAAAAATGCAGCAATTGGAGCGGGAAATTAATGCTTTACACATGAAAATACAGGAATTAAATACGTTACAAAAAGAGAAGGAGTGATCGAAATGACGTTAAAAGTGTATAACACGCTTACGAGAAAAAAGGAACCGTTTCATCCCATTGAAGAGAAAAAGGTTCGAATGTATGTGTGCGGACCTACAGTTTATAATTATATCCATATTGGAAACGCGCGGCCTGCGGTCGTTTTCGACACGGTTCGCAGGTATTTTGAATATCGCGGGTATATAGTAAAGTATGTGTCAAATTTTACTGACGTCGATGACCGCTTAATCAATGCTTCGAAAGAACGCCACATCTCGGTACCTGAAATCGCCGATCAGTTTATTAAAGCATACAAAGAAGATACTGGGGCGCTTAATGTTAAGACAGCAACAGTACACCCGAGAGCGACAGAAACGATGCCGGAAATCATTACATTTATCAGTAAATTGGTGGACAGCGGGTACGCCTATGCGTCCCATGGCGATGTGTATTTCAGAACGCGAAAATTTAAAGAATACGGGAAACTGTCCCATCAGTCCATTGATGATCTGAAGTCGGGAGCTCGTATTGATATCGGTGAAAGCAAAGAGGATCCATTGGATTTTGCCTTGTGGAAAGCAGCAAAACCCGGTGAAATTAAATGGGCGAGTCCATGGGGCGATGGACGACCAGGCTGGCATATTGAGTGCTCGGCGATGGTCGAAAAGTATTTAGGCGACACTATCGACATTCACGCCGGCGGGACAGATTTGACATTTCCGCATCATGAAAATGAAATTGCGCAGTCGGAAGCGCTGCACCATAAGACAATGGCCCATTACTGGCTCCATAATGGGCACATTCAGATAAATCATGAGAAAATGTCCAAATCAATCGGCAATGTGATTCTTGTTCACGATCTAATTAAAAAGTTTGATCCGCAAGTGGTCCGCTTTTTCATTCTGTCGGTTCAGTATCGTCACCCGATTAATTTCAGTGATGCACTATTGAACGATGCGGTGCAAGCTTTTGGCCGATTAGCGACAACGCATTATAACTTGAATCATCGACTGAGCCAAATGACGAATTCTGCTGGAATTAATGAAGCTCTTGTCGAAAACTATCGGAAACCATTTGTCGAAGCGATGGACGATGATTTTAATACGGCCAATGCGATCGCCGTACTTTTTGATATCGCGCGTGACGCCAATATTGCCCTTCAAAATGAAAATGCCTTGGAAAAAGACCTTAGTGCCTATGTGCAGGCTTTGACCGAACTGTCAGGCGTGCTCGGGTTGAAACTTGCAGTCGATACGGACAGTATATTGGATACCGAGGTAGATGCTCTGATCAAGAAACGCGAAACGGCGAGACAGAACAAAGACTTTGCTGTTGCCGACAGCATTCGCGATGAATTGAAAAATGCTGGCATTATTTTGGAAGACACGCCGCAGGGCGTACGCTGGAAAAGGGGACAGGAATGAGAATAAGTGGAACCAAAACCGATCCTAACCTGCTGAACAGCCTTGCGCTCGCCTATATGGGAGATGCGGTGATTGAGGTCTATGTGCGCCAAGCGATTATCTCTATGTCCGGTGTAACGAAACCTCATGCGCTCCATGTTCAGGCGGTAGACTATGTATCCGCAAAATCGCAATCCAGATTTCTTCATGAATTGATGGATGAAGAGTTTCTGACTGAAGATGAGCTGACTATTGTCAGACGGGGACGCAACGCGAAATCTCATTCAGTACCAAGGAACACCGATGTTCAAACGTATAATTTTAGTACCGGATTTGAAGCGTTAATTGGCGCGTTATTTTTTAATGACGAGCAAGAACGGATTGACGAGATTATGGAAAAAATGTTTGTTAACCATCCGGTCGAAGGGAGCGGTCATTAATGAGTGATGAATGGATCGTCGGACGGCATCCCGTTTCAGAAGCCATCAGATCGGGAAGAGAAATAAATAAAGTTTGGCTGAATAAAGAAGGCAGAGGCCTAGGCGATTTGTTGGATCTAATTAAGTCCAATGGTATCTCCGTTCAGTTTGTACCCAAACAGAAACTGGATCAATTGTCTAAATCTGCGCAGCATCAAGGAGTGGTGGCTTCCATAGCCGCCTATCGCTATGCGGAGTTGGACGACCTGTTCGCGCTTGCGGAAAGTCGAGGCGAACAACCATTTTTCATGATGTTGGATAATATCGAGGATCCGCATAATTTAGGGTCAATTTTAAGAACTGCGGATGCGTCAGGCTGTCACGGAGTGATTATTCCGAAACGACATTCTGTCGGATTGACTTCGGTAGTCGCTAAGGCATCAACGGGCGCAAT
Organism: Sporolactobacillus nakayamae; assembly: GCF_900113325.1. Classification (GTDB taxonomy): domain Bacteria; phylum Bacillota; class Bacilli; order Bacillales; family Sporolactobacillaceae; genus Sporolactobacillus; species Sporolactobacillus nakayamae. Next base: position 13,587 of record NZ_FOOY01000023.1, read on the forward strand.
TGAATATGTCCCTGTCGCGCGTGTGTCTAATCTGGCAAGTACCATGGATGTTTTGAAGAAGAGAGGTATCTGGTTTGCCGGTACCGCGGCGGATGGCAGTGAGGACTATCGCTCAGCGGATTTTTCGATACCTATCTGCCTCGTTATTGGTAATGAGGGTGCCGGTATCTCCCAACTTGTGCGCAAGAAGTGCGATTTTCTGATCAGCCTGCCGATGCGGGGCAAGGTAACATCTTTGAATGCCTCGGTAGCCGCCAGTCTATTGATGTATGAGGTGCTCAGGCACCGTGAGAAGCAAGGGTGACGTGCGATGAACGATATTCTGATTGTCGACGGCTACAATGTCATAGGGGCTTGGACCGAGCTGAAGGAACTTCAAAAAAATGACTTCGAAAGTGCTCGAAATTTGCTGATTGATAAGTTATCGGAGTATCAGGCAGTCACCGGCTGGCGCGTGATTTTAATTTTCGACGCCTATCTGATTCCCGGCAAGGAGACGAAGACGAAGAAGTCAAAAATTGAAGTCATCTATACCAAAAAAAGCGAGAAAGCGGATCAGAAAATCGAAGGACTGATTAAAAAACTGCAAAATGTTAAGACACGAATCCACGTTGCAACATCGGACATGGCGGAACAATGGGCAGTTTTTTCTCAAGGTGCTCTGAGAAAGCCTTCTCGCGAATTGATTGAAGAAATCGGCAATATTGAACGTGAAATCAAGAAAAGCACGACAAATGAACGAGCGCCGTCGTCAATCACAAAAATTTATCTTGATGAAGCGATACGAGAAAAATTGGAACAGATGCGGAGAGGTTTTTGAATATTCTTGACGATTTAAAAAATTGTAATGTATAATATTCTAACAAAAGGCATCCTAGTGCTCGGGGGGATTAAAGATGATTGGTAATCCGGTTAAGGCAAACGCTGCATTTGTTTCACTAGATGACACAGAATTATTGAAAGCGGTTCATGAAGGCAATAACCAAGCCCTGGAGTATCTCATTTTTAAATATAAGAATTTTGTGCGCGCCAAAGCAAAAGCTTATTTTCTTGTTGGGGCGGATCGCGAAGACATCATTCAGGAAGGAATGATCGGACTTTTTAAAGCGATCCGAGACTACCGGGGAGACAAGTTGGCTTCGTTTAAGGCATTCGCGGAGTTATGCATTACACGTCAGATGATTACTGCCGTCAAGACGGCGACCCGTCAAAAACACATTCCGCTTAACTCGTACGTGTCACTCGATAAACCGATCTATGACGAAGAATCAGAACGGACATTGATGGATGTGGTATGCGAAGCGGAATCAAACAACCCCGAGCAAATGCTGATCAGCCGCGAGGAATACGATGATATTGAAGAGAAGCTCTCGCGCGTTTTAAGTGATTTAGAGCGCAAGGTACTTAGGCAGTATCTTGACGGCAGGACGTATCAGGAAATCTCTGTTGATTTAAAGCGGCATGTCAAATCAATTGACAATGCGTTGCAACGTGTAAAACGAAAACTGGAACACAGCATGCATCTGGAAGAATTCAGCATATGATCAACTGAGCGCGTGATTCGTGTATTATTGACAAGCTGCAGAGCTTTGTGATAAATTGTATCTAGTATATGATGAACAACAAGAAAGGCGGATTAGCGCCTTTCTTTCTTTTACTTGCAGAAAAATGCAGCGCCCATCTCCGATTAGACAACGATCTGGAGTGAGACTGCATGTCCCAGACCCGCAACGCAACTAATTATTCAGAAGATGACCGGGGACATGAGATGCAGGTTGAATCCCATAAATCGTGTTGGAATTGCAAGACATATACGAATAGACACTGAAATAATCTGATTAGCGGAGGTAACACCTATGGCGGGCATTATCAAGGGAACCGGAAAATTTTTCCGAGACATTGTCACTGAATCGAAAAAAGTCACTTGGCCAACACGTAAAGAACTAGTGAAGTACACGGTAACTGTAATTGTGACCGTTGTCTTTTTGACGCTCTTTTTCGTTGTTATTGATCTGGGGATCTCCCAGCTTCTGCGTGTGATTACAAATCAATGATTGTTTTCCCGTGCTAATTGGTAACGGACAAGGCAATCATTTGGAGGAAAAACGATATGGAGAAGAACTGGTATGTTGTTCACACATACTCGGGTTACGAAAACAAAGTAAAAACAAACCTTGAGAAAAGGGTTGAATCCATGGGTATGGCGGATAAGATTTTCCGTATTCTTGTGCCTATGGAAGAAGAAACAGAGATTAAGAATGGTCAAAAGAAAACAGCCATGAAGAAAGTGTTTCCTGGCTACGTGCTAACGGAAATGGTGATGACCGATGATTCTTGGTATGTTGTGCGCAATACACCGGGAGTTACAGGCTTTGTCGGATCAACAGGTTCCGGTTCTAAGCCAATTCCGCTTCTACAAGAAGAAGTTGACTCAATTCTTAAACAAATGGGTCTTAAAGAGCGAGTCAGCGATCTTACCTTCGAACTTAAAGAGCAGGTCAAAGTTAAAGAAGGACCATTTGCCGACTTTATTGGAAGCGTTGAGAGCATTGATGAAGAGAAAGCCAAACTGAAAGTACATGTGAATATGTTCGGACGTGAAACACCGCTTGAACTCGACTTTAATCAAGTTAAAAAGCTCGACTAAGGGTCCTAATTTAGGAATGATCGCAAAAAGTTGTTTGATCAAACCTTGCAATTTGCGTTTGCCGATTGTATAATCTTGATGTTTGTATGATTTTATCCGATCTCACCATCGCAAGTCACACGAAGTGCAAGAAGCCATAGAGGTAATGTAGGAGTGGGAGGGGAAAACCCGTACCACAAATTGTTGTAGGGAGGTGCTCTCATGGCAAAGAAAGTAATCAAGCTAGTTAAACTGCAGATTCCAGCAGGCAAAGCAAATCCGGCTCCGCCAGTTGGTCCGGCATTGGGCCAGGCGGGCGTTAACATTATGGGCTTTTGTAAAGAATTTAACGCCCAGACATCTGATCAGGCAGGTCTGATTATTCCGGTTGTTATTTCTGTTTATGAAGACCGTTCATTTACGTTTATTACCAAAACACCGCCAGCCGCTGTTCTACTTAAGAAAGAAGCTGGTATTCAATCCGGTTCAGGCACGCCGAACACGAAAAAGGTTGCGACAATTAAACGCGACAAGGTCCGCGCGATTGCCGAAATGAAGATGCCTGATCTGAATGCGGCAAATGTTGAATCTGCGATGCGCATGGTTGAAGGAACCGCGCGCAGCATGGGTATCGTTGTCGAAGATTGATCGGTTACAGGGCGAATAAAGCAACTGTTTGATTCGCATGTTTTTTTGTTTATGGTTGGTGGGAGGTCATATGCAAACCGTTAATACCACGAAGGAGGATTTCTAATGGCTAAAAGAGGTAAAAAGTATCAAGAACAGGCTAAAGCGGTTGATCGCGCAAAAGCGTATAGCGTTGAAGAAGCAGTTAGCTTGGTAAAGAAAATCGCTTCTGCTGGATTTGATGAATCCGTCGATGTCGCTGTCCGTTTGGGCGTCGATACACGTAAAAACGACCAGCAGGTTCGTGGCGCTGTTGTACTGCCAAATGGTACGGGCAAAACGCAACGAGTACTCGTTTTCGCCAAGGGTGAAAAAGCGAAGGAAGCAGAAGCGGCCGGAGCGGATTACGTTGGTGAAGCTGAATACGTTGAGAAGATCAACGGTGGCTGGTTTGACTTCGATGTCGTTGTTGCGACACCGGATATGATGGCTCAGGTTGGTCGTCTGGGACGTGTTCTCGGACCTAAAGGTTTGATGCCAAACCCGAAAACGGGCACGGTAACTTTCGATGTTGAAAAGGCAGTTAAAGAAATTAAAGCAGGTAAAGTTGAATACCGCGCTCAGAAAGACGGAAACGTTCACGTGCCGATCGGTAAAGTTTCTTTTGAAGATGAGAAATTGGTTGAAAACTTTAAGGTGTTGGTTGAAACACTTATTAAAGTAAAACCAGCCGCGGCGAAAGGTACCTACCTAAAGAACATTGCTGTGTCATCAACAATGGGACCTGGCGTTAAGGTAGCAGTTGCATCTGTAAAATAATAACCCGGCATTGAATCATTAGGTTGACATACTACAGTAAAATCAATATAATGTTTCATGTTGTGTAAATTAAATGATTAGCCGTAGACAGCAGGGGCATCATTAGTGCTTAATTAATCCCAGCCGAGGTTTAGCAAGTTCTTGATAACTTTTTGTTTGATAGATCAAGCCCTCGTGTCTTCTGGATCGAGGGCTTTTTTGATGGGCCTAAAAGTGGGGGAAATACTGATACGGATATAACGCGAAAGAGGAGGTGCGAAGAATCATGAGTAACGAGAAAATTATAGAAGGAAAAAAGAAAATTGTTGATGAAATTTCCGGTAAATTAAAAGATAGCGTGGCAACGATTGTTGTCAACTATCGCGGCCTTTCCGTTGCGGAAGTTACGGAACTGCGTCAACAATTGAGAGAAGCAGGCGTTGACTATAAAGTGTACAAGAACACTTTTGCTCGTCGTGCGACAGCAATTGCTGGTCTTTCCGAACTCGATGATGCTTTGAAGGGACCTACAGCCGTTTCATTCAGCAAAGACGACGTTATTGCTCCGGCGAAAGTACTGTACAATTTCGCTAAAGATCATGAGGCTCTTGAAATCAAGGCAGGCGTTATCGAAGGCAAACTGACTTCTGCTGATGAAATCAAAGCTCTTGCCGAACTGCCATCCAGAGAAGGTCTTCTTTCAATGCTGGCCAACGTTCTGCAGGCTCCGATCCGCAACTTGGCATTGGGCGTCAAAGCCGTTGCCGAGAAGAAAGAACAAGAAGCTTAATCTTGAAGAAGTCATTTGAAGAAAGACACAAAGGGATGAGGACATTACTACTCTCCTTTTCACTGACTTTCTGAACATCACTAAAAGAAAAACGAAAAATGAGGAGGATTATATACAATGACTAAGGAAGAAATCATTGGTGCAGTTAAGGAAATGTCCGTTCTTGAATTGAACGATCTCGTTAAAGCAATCGAAGAAGAATTTGGTGTAACGGCAGCAGCTCAAGTTGCCGTTCAAGCAGGCGCTGGTGCTGCCGCAGCTGAAGAACAAACAGAATTTGATGTTATTCTTGCTGATGCAGGCGCTCAGAAGATTAAAGTTATCAAAGTTGTTCGCGAAATCACAGGTCTTGGTCTGAAAGATGCAAAAGCATTGGTTGACGGTGCTCCAAGCCCTGTAAAAGAAGGCGCTGCTAAGGAAGAAGCCGAAGAACTTAAAGGCAAACTTGAAGAAGTTGGCGCAAAAGTAGAACTGAAATAAGTTCTAGAAAAGGCCCGCGCTTGCGCGGGCCTTTTCTTTTTAAATAAAAATACATCTTGTGACATGCAAACGGCCGCCTATTTTTCTTCTGTTGAAGGGGATGAATCTTATGACTGAACACTATTATTCGGAGCACCCCCATGTGGAAAGCCATCCATATTCCTTAAGAGCGGTACTACGACAGCATGACTTCCTATTTACGACGGATGCGGGAGTTTTTTCAAAGAACGCAATCGATTTTGGATCTGCATTACTCATCGAAACTTTTCGTGAACCTGCAATTTCAGGTGGTTTTTTGGACATGGGGTGCGGGTATGGTCCAATAGGAATTGCCCTGTCAAAATCTTTTCCGCAGCGAGCTGTGACGATGGTTGATATTAACGAACGTGCCGTAGCCCTGGCGAAGAAAAACGCCTTGGAAAATCAAGTTGAACCGGTTGTCCTGCAGAGTTCACTATTTGAACAGGTGTCGGGCAGCTACGCCGTGATTGTCACCAATCCGCCGATTCGCGCCGGAAAACAAGTGGTCCATCAGATTTTCAGAGATGCCCATCATTATTTAAAAGAAAAAGGCGAACTCTGGACAGTCATACAAAAAAAACAAGGCGCGCCATCTGCTTTGAAGATGCTTCAATCACTCTATGGGCGCGTTGATATTGCAGCAAAGAAAAAAGGCTACTCTATTTTTTGTGCAAGAAAAGATTGACAATGAATATTGTGTATGATATTATGTCTCAATGCTAACATTGATCTTTTTGTCGGTATAGGGATCCCTATTTTTGGGAAAACTAATCACATAATTTTTGGACTGCGGTAAGCTTAGAAGTATGGTTTGCCGGTTTTTTCAATATGCTTGATTTGAGGGGTGAAATAGTTGACAGGTCAACTCGTACAATACGGACGCCACCGCCAACGCAGGAGCTACGCTCGGATTAAAGAAGTGCTGGAACTCCCTAATCTTATTGAAATTCAGACCGCCTCCTATCAGTGGTTCCTTGACGAAGGAATCAGAGAAATGTTTCAAGATATTTCTCCGGTGGAAGATTTTACGGGAAATCTTATTTTGGAATTTGTCGACTATAGTTTGGGTGAACCAAAGTATTCAGTTGATGAATCAAAATCGCGTGATGTGACGTATGCCGCGCCGCTTCGTGTTAAAGTTCGGCTAATCAATAAAGAAACAGGCGAAGTGAAGGAACAGGAAGTGTTTATGGGTGACTTCCCATTGATGACAGAATCCGGAACCTTCATTATCAACGGAGCGGAACGAGTTATTGTTTCTCAGCTGGTTCGTTCACCGAGCGTTTACTTTAATGATAAAGTCGACAAAAATGGTAAAAAAGGCTTCGGTGCTACGGTTATACCTAACCGCGGGGCATGGCTTGAATATGAGACGGATGCAAAAGATGTCGTCTATGTAAGAATCGACCGTACAAGGAAAGTGCCAGTAACGGTTCTTTTGCGTTCTCTTGGATTCAGCACGGATCAGGAGATTATTGATCTCCTCGGTGAAGATGAATATCTAAGAAACACATTGGAAAAAGATAACACCGACAGTACAGACAAGGCGCTTGTTGAAATCTATGAACGTCTGCGTCCGGGCGAACCGCCGACTGTCGAAAACGCGAAAAGCTTACTTGAAGCTCGTTTCTTCGATCCGAAACGCTATGATTTGGCGAATGTCGGACGTTATAAAATGAATAAGAAACTTCATATCAAAAACAGACTGTTCAATCAGAGACTCGCTGAGAAACTTGTTGATCCGGAAACAGGAGAAATTGTGGCTGATGAAGGAACACTGCTCGACCGCCGGACACTCGACCGTCTTCTTCCGACGATTGAAAAGAAACTGGGCTTCGTCGACTATACACCTTCGGAAGGTGTGATTGCGGGACAAACGATCCGTGTTCAGAAAATCGACGTTTACTCACCTCTTGATGAAGATAAGGGTAAAGTGGTCAGTGTTATGGGCAATTGCGTGATTGACCGATCAATCAAGCACATTACACCAGCTGATATTCTTTCTTCAATCAACTATTTCTTTGACTTGCTTCACGGAATCGGCGACACCGACGACATTGACCACTTGGGCAACCGTAGGCTCCGTTCCGTCGGTGAATTGTTGCAGAACCAGTTCCGCATTGGCTTGTCGCGCATGGAGCGTGTGATTCGTGAACGCATGTCGATTCAGGACACAAACAGCATCACACCGCAAGCGCTGATCAATATCCGTCCGGTAATTGCGTCCATCAAGGAATTTTTTGGGAGCTCTCAGCTTTCGCAATTCATGGACCAGACCAACCCTCTGGCTGAACTAACACACAAACGAAGATTGTCAGCCCTCGGACCCGGCGGTTTGACTCGTGAACGTGCCGGCATGGAAGTGCGTGACGTCCACTATTCTCACTATGGCCGTATGTGCCCGATTGAAACACCTGAAGGTCCGAACATCGGCTTGATTAACTCATTATCGAGTTATGCGCGTGTGAATAAGTACGGGTTTATTGAAACGCCTTATCGCCGTGTTGATCCGGATACAGGGAAAGTAACCGAACACATTGATTACTTGACTGCTGACGAAGAAGATAATTATGTTGTTGCACAGGCAAACGCTGAACTTAGTGATGACGGTGAATTTATGGATGATCATATTCTTGCACGTTTCCGAAGTGAGAACTTGGTTGTTCATAAAGAACGTGTCGACTACATGGACGTATCACCAAAGCAAGTTGTGTCTGTCGCATCGGCATGCATTCCATTCCTTGCGAACGATGACTCTAACCGTGCGCTGATGGGAGCGAACATGCAGCGTCAGGCCGTGCCGCTTCTTCGTCCGGAAGCACCGCTTGTCGGAACGGGTATGGAATATGTATCAGCCCGCGATTCCGGTGCTGCGATCCGTTCAAAATTCCGTGGGCGTGTCGAATACGTGTCCGCACGTGTGATCAAGATCCGTACATTGGAAAACATTGACGGTCGCGACGTTGTAGGAGATGTTGTGTCTTATAAACTCTCCAAATTTGAACGTTCGAACCAAGGAATGTGCTACAATCAAAAACCAATTGTTAAGACTGGTAATGTTGTTTCCAAAGGTGAAATTATTGCCGACGGTCCTTCCATGGATATGGGCGAACTTGCATTGGGACGCAACGTACTGGTCGGATTCATGACATGGAACGGTTATAACTATGAAGATGCCGTTATCATGAATGAACGTCTGGTTAAGGATGATGTGTACACATCCATTCATATTGAGGAATACGAATCCGACGCTCGTGATACGAAGCTCGGACCTGAAGATATAACACGGGATATACCGAATGTCGGCGAAGATGCATTGAAGAACCTCGACGACCGCGGAATCATTCGTGTCGGTGCGGAAGTACGCGATGGTGATATTCTTGTCGGAAAAGTAACGCCAAAAGGGGTTACGGAACTTACTGCCGAAGAGCGTCTGCTCCATGCTATTTTTGGTGAAAAAGCGCGTGAAGTACGTGACACATCACTGAAGGTGCCGCATGGCGGCGGCGGCATTGTGCACGATGTCAAGATTTTCACACGGGAAGCGGGAGATGAACTGCCGCCGGGCGTAAATGAGCTTGTCCGCGTGTATATTGTTCAAAAGCGTAAGATTCACGAAGGAGATAAAATGGCCGGACGCCACGGAAACAAAGGTGTCATTTCTAAAATCCTTCCTGAAGAGGATATGCCGTTCCTGCCGAGCGGCCGTCCTTTGGACATCATGCTTAACCCGCTGGGTGTGCCTTCCCGTATGAATATTGGTCAGGTGCTTGAACTTCACCTGGGTATGGCTGCCCGTGAAATGGGCATTCACATTGCAACGCCAGTATTTGACGGTGCTCGTGAAGAGGATGTATGGAGCACCCTTGAAGAAGCCGGACTTTCCCGAGACGGCAAGACCGTTCTTTATGATGGTCGTTCCGGTGAGCCGTTTGATAACCGCGTATCGGTTGGCGTTATGTATATGATCAAACTAGCGCACATGGTTGACGACAAATTGCATGCGCGTTCAACCGGACCTTACTCGCTCGTTACACAGCAGCCGCTTGGCGGTAAAGCGCAATTCGGCGGTCAGCGATTTGGTGAAATGGAGGTTTGGGCGCTTGAAGCATATGGAGCAGCTCACACACTTCAAGAAATCCTTACTGTTAAATCGGACGACGTTGTTGGACGTGTGAAAACCTATGAATCCATTGTCAAAGGTGAGAATGTTCCTGAACCGGGTGTTCCTGAATCGTTTAAGGTACTCATCAAGGAACTGCAAAGCCTTGGTATGGATGTTAAGGTTTTGGATGGCGACCACTCAGAGATCGTCATTAAAGAGCTTGAGGATGAAGAAGAGACACTTGACGACAGCCTGAATGTACAAGTCTGAGTTCTATGAATCAACCTCTTATAGAAAGCGCGACGCATGAAGAAAGCGATTTTTGCCGCTATTCTCCCTGAGTGTCCGAACGGTTTTCTAACATACAACAACTCGGTGAACTAAAGCGATGGCACTTAATGCCAGACACTGAAAATATAAGGGAGGTTGCCCCCTTGCTGGATGTCAATAAATTTGAATTTATGAAGATTGGTTTAGCCTCACCTGATAAAATCAGGTCTTGGTCTCATGGCGAAGTGAAAAAGCCGGAGACAATTAACTATCGAACATTGAAACCGGAAAAGGACGGTCTGTTCTGTGAACGTATCTTCGGGCCGACCAAGGACTGGGAATGTCATTGCGGCAAATATAAACGCGTTCGTTACAAGGGCGTTGTTTGTGATCGCTGCGGTGTTGAAGTTACTCGGGCAAAGGTGCGCAGAGAGCGCATGGGCCATATTGAACTCGCAGCTCCTGTGTCCCATATCTGGTATTTTAAAGGCATTCCGAGCCGAATGGGTCTCTTGTTGGATATGTCTCCAAGAGCTTTGGAAGAAGTCATCTACTTTGCATCTTACGTAGTGACTGAACCCGGCGATACACCGCTGGAGAAAAAACAGCTTCTGTCTGAAAAAGAATATCGCGCTTACCGTGAAAAATATGGTAAAGCATTTAAAGCAGGCATGGGCGCTGAATCCATTAAAAAGCTTCTGCAGGATGTTGATTTAGACAAAGAATCAGAAACCTTGCAAGAAGAATTGAAAAGTGTTCAAGGGCAAAGAAGAACCCGCGCAGTGAAAAGGCTTGAAGTTGTTGAAGCCTTCCGCGAGTCCGGCAATGAACCTTCTTGGATGATACTGGATGTACTTCCTGTCATTCCGCCGGAACTGCGTCCAATGGTTCAACTTGACGGTGGACGTTTTGCAACCTCAGACTTAAACGATCTTTATCGGAGAGTCATAAACCGCAACAATCGTCTCAAACGTCTCCTTGAACTAGGAGCACCTAGTATTATTGTCCAAAACGAAAAACGAATGTTGCAGGAAGCGGTTGACTCGCTTATTGACAATGGTCGTCGCGGTCGTCCTGTTACCGGGCCGGGTAACAGACCTTTGAAGTCACTTTCACATATGTTGAAAGGTAAAAACGGACGTTTCCGTCAGAACTTGCTGGGAAAACGTGTCGACTATTCAGGGCGATCTGTTATCGCTGTGGGACCAACGCTGCAAATGTATCAATGCGGTCTGCCTAAAGAAATGGCTTTGGAACTTTTTAAGCCGTTCGTTATGAAAGAACTGGTTAGCCGCGGTGTTGCCAATAATATCAAAAGTGCAAAACGCAAAGTTGAAAAAATTCATCCGGACGTTTGGGGTGTCCTTGAAGATGTGATTAAGGAGCATCCGGTTCTGCTCAACCGCGCCCCTACATTGCACCGTCTTGGTATTCAGGCGTTTGAACCGAGGATTGTTGAAGGACGCGCGATCCGTCTTCATCCGCTCGTATGTACCGCATACAACGCAGACTTTGACGGCGACCAGATGGCCGTTCACGTGCCGCTGTCCGCAGAAGCACAGGCTGAAGCTCGTTTGCTGATGCTTGGCGCGCAAAACATTTTGAATCCTAAGGATGGCAAGCCAATTGTTACGCCTTCTCAAGATATGGTTTTGGGTAACTACTATCTGACACTTGAACGAAAAGGTGCCATCGGTGAAGGAAAAGTTTTCAAAAATAGCGAAGAAGTTATGATCGCTTATTACAACGGTTATGTTCATCTGCATTCGCGTATTGCGATTCCGGCGGCGTCGACACATAATCCGACATTTACGGAAGAACAAAATAAGGAATACTTGCTGACGACTCCCGGGAAATTGATTTTCAATCATGTACTCCCGCCGACATTCCCATATATTAATGAGCCGACAGACCACAATTTGCAGGTAGCGACTCCGGACAAATACTTTGTTCCAATGGGCTCGGATATTCCGAAAGAAATTGCATCGCGTGAAGAGATTTTACCGTTTAAAAAAGGCTATCTCGGGCACGTTATCGCAGAAGTATTTAAAAAATATAAAGTTACCGAAACGTCTAAGTTCCTTGACCGTTTGAAAGCTCTCGGTTTCCAGTATTCGACCAAAGCAGGTATTACGGTTGGTGTATCCGATGTTATCGTGCTTCCTGAGAAGCAAGAGATCTTGGATAATGCCGAAGAAAATGTACAAAAGGTAACCAAACAATTCCGCCGAGGCCTTATTACTGAAGACGAACGCTATGAGCGTATTGTCGGTATTTGGAGTGGCGCGAAAGACACGATTCAGTCCAAGTTGATGGACTCATTGGCAAAGACAAACCCAATCTTCATGATGAGTGATTCAGGAGCCCGAGGAAATGCTTCCAACTTTACTCAGCTTGCCGGTATGCGTGGTTTGATGGCCGATCCTTCTGGTCGTATCATTGAACTTCCAATTATCTCAAGCTTCCGTGAAGGGCTGACCGTGTTGGAATACTTTATTTCAACACACGGTGCTCGTAAGGGACTTGCCGACACCGCGCTTAAAACCGCGAACTCAGGCTATCTGACCCGACGTCTTGTCGACGTAGCGCAAGATGTAATCGTAAGGGAAGACGATTGTGGTACGGATCGCGGTATTGTCGTGCATGCGATCCGTGAAGGTAACGAAGAGATTGAAAGCCTGTATGACCGTTTGGTAGGCCGTACAGCAAATCAGACCGTTTACCATCCGGATACTGATGAAGTACTTGTTAAGAAGAATGAATTGATCAATGAAGACCTCGCAACGAAAATCGTTGAAGCGGGCATTACCGAGGTTGAAATTCGCACAGTATTTACTTGTGAAACCAGACACGGTGTCTGCAAGAAGTGTTACGGACGTAATTTGGCGACAGGGTCCGAAGTTGAAGTCGGTGAATCGGTTGGTATTATTGCCGCACAATCCATCGGCGAACCGGGTACACAGCTGACCATGCGTACGTTCCATACAGGCGGTGTTGCCGGAGACGACATCACCCAAGGTCTCCCTCGTATCCAAGAATTGTTCGAAGCCCGTAATCCAAAAGGGCAAGCGGTCATTTCTGAGATTGATGGAACGGTGACATCAGTAAGTGAATTAAAGGATAAACGCGAGCTTGTCGTTAAGGGTGCCATGGAAACCCGAACTTACACGGTACCGCTTAGTTCACGAATGAAAGTTGCCGAGGGAAATGAAGTTAAAGCCGGACAGCCGCTGATCAGCGGGTCTATCGATCCGAAAGAACTTCTGCATGTTGTAGGACTTCAAGGTGTACAGAATTATCTGCTTCGTGAAGTTCAGAAGGTTTATCGTATGCAAGGTGTGGAAATCGGCGATAAGCACGTTGAGGTTATGGTACGCCAAATGATGCGCAAGGTTCGCGTCATCGACAGCGGAGATACATCTGTTTTGCCAGGCGCACTTGTCGACATTCACCGCTTTAAAGACGATAACCGCGATGTACTGCTGCATCGTAAAATGCCGGCGACCGGACATCCGGCACTGCTTGGTATTACAAAAGCGGCTCTTGAGACAGATTCCTTCTTGTCCGCGGCTTCGTTCCAGGAAACGACTCGCGTACTAACTGATGCAGCCATTAAGGGGAAAGTCGATGAACTGCTTGGCTTGAAGGAAAATGTTATTATTGGCAAACTGATCCCTGCAGGAACAGGCATGCCAAGGTATCGCAATGTCGTTATAGAAACTGAAGACGGATCAGATTCAACGGTTGCCAATCCGCAACCTGCCCGAGCACTTATGAATCAAGAAAGTTGATTCAGCCATTGACAATGAACAATGGCTGGTGCTATTATGTCTTAGTGTTCTTTTACACTTTGTTACTTTGGAGGATTCTTTGAGATGTCTTATGAAAAAGTGACACAATCTAAGAACGAAGTCATTATTGGCACGAAACAGGCAATCAAGGCTTTAAAAGAGGACCGAGTTAAAGAGGTTGTCGTAGCTGAAGATGCCGATGTACGTGTTACCAATAAAGTACTGACACTTGCGGAAGAATTGAAAGTGCCTGTGAGCACAGTGGCCTCAATGAAGAAGTTAGGCCAAGCTTGCGGCATTGAAGTCGGAGCATCGGCTGTTGCGATAAAAAAATAATGTTTTTGCAAGAGCAATTCTTGCAAAAACAATTTTTTGCGCGAGAAAAGAACCGCCTGGATCAGTGGGTTTAGAAATTTGAAAGGAGGAACAGGTAAATGCCTACAATTAATCAATTAATTCGTCAAGGACGCAAGTCAAAAATCAGAAAGTCTACGGCGCCTGCGTTGAACAGAGGCTACAACAGTTTCAAAAAATCGTTGACTGATGATTTTGCTCCACAAAAGAGGGGCGTGTGTACTCGTGTTGGCACAATGACACCGAAGAAGCCAAACTCTGCGCTTCGTAAATATGCGCGTGTCCGTTTGTCAAACAACATCGAAGTCAACGCTTATATCCCGGGAATCGGTCACAACCTTCAGGAACACAGTGTTGTCCTGATTCGCGGTGGACGTGTGAAGGACCTTCCTGGTGTGCGTTATCATATCATTCGCGGCGCTTTGGATACGGCAAGCGTTGTTGATCGTAAGCAAAGCCGCTCGAAGTACGGCGCAAAGAAACCTAAGGCTTAATAACTACTAACTGGAAGGAGGAATTAACATGCCTAGAAAAGGCCCTGTCGAAAGACGAGATGTACTGCCTGATCCGCTCTATAATTCCAAATTGGTCACACGTTTGATCAACCGGATTATGGAAGATGGAAAAAAGGGAAAGGCTCAGACCATTCTGTATCAAGCGTTTGATCTGATTAAAGAACGTTCGAACCAAGAACCAATGGAAATTTTTGAGCAGGCATTAAAAAATGTTATGCCTGTCCTGGAAGTTAAAGCTCGCCGTGTCGGCGGATCTAACTATCAGGTACCGGTTGAAGTTCGTCCGGAACGCCGGACAACTTTAGGACTTCGCTACTTAGTTAATTATTCAAGACTTCGTGGGGAAAAGACGATGGTTGAACGGTTGGCTAACGAAATTATCGACGCATCTAACAATACAGGCGCATCGGTTAAGAAGCGCGAAGACATGCATAAAATGGCTGAAGCGAACAAAGCTTTCGCTCATTATCGCTGGTAATGAAAAAAATCGATGTTCAATTTGGAAGTTGGAAAGAGTCGAGACAATGCTCACGCTCTTTCTTCCTAACATTTTGAACATCAACAAAAGGAAGGAGAGAAAACCATGGCAAGGGAATTCTCCTTGGAAAAGACACGTAATATCGGTATTATGGCGCACATCGATGCCGGAAAGACGACAACAACCGAGCGTATTCTCTTCTATTCAGGCCGTATTCATAAGATTGGTGAAACCCATGAAGGTGCTTCACAAATGGACTGGATGGATCAGGAAAAGGAACGCGGAATTACAATTACATCCGCGGCGACAACCGCTCAATGGAAAAATCATCGAATTAACATCATCGATACCCCAGGGCACGTGGATTTTACCGTTGAAGTAGAACGTTCGCTTCGCGTGCTTGACGGTGCGGTAACCGTTCTTGATGCACAATCAGGTGTTGAGCCTCAAACAGAAACTGTTTGGCGTCAGGCGACAACTTATGGTGTACCGAGAATAGTGTTTGTTAATAAAATGGATAAGATCGGCGCTGATTTCCTCTATTCATGCAACACACTGCATGAACGTCTTCAAGCGAATGCTCACCCGATTCAATTGCCAATGGGTGCTGAAGACAATTATCTAGGCGAAATCGACTTAGTAAACATGCAAGCGTATGTTTATGAAGACGACCAAGGCTCCATTGTAGATGCGGAAGAGATTCCGGCTGAATACAAGGAACAAGCCGAAGAATACCATGAAAAACTCGTTGAAGCTGTTGCAGACGTAGACGACGATCTCATGGAAAAATATCTGAATGGCGACGAAATCTCTGTAGAAGAATTAAAAGCTGCAATTCGTAAAGCGACATGTGCGGTTAAATTCTATCCGGTACTGTGCGGTACCGCCTTTAAAAATAAAGGTGTGCAGCACGTATTGGATGCCTGCATTGATTATCTCCCTTCACCACTTGACGTTCCAGCGATCAAAGGTACGGTGCCGGATTCAGGTGAAGAAGAGACACGTCCGGCTGATGACAATGCGCCGTTCGCAGCATTAGCATTTAAAGTAATGACAGATCCATTTGTTGGTAAGCTGACATTCTTCCGAGTTTACTCAGGATCGATCGAAGCGGGTTCTTATGTACAGAACTCAACGAAAGACAATCGTGAACGTATGGGACGTATTCTTCAGATGCATGCCAACCACCGCAGCGAAATCAAAAAGGTTTACTCTGGCGATATCGCCGCTGCAGTTGGCCTGAAAAATACAACAACCGGAGATACGCTGTGCGATGAGGATCACCTCATTGTTCTCGAATCGATGGAATTCCCTGACCCGGTTATCCACGTTGCCATTGAACCAAAATCGAAAGCTGACCAGGATAAGATGGGCATCGCCCTTGCGAAACTGGCTGAAGAAGATCCAACCTTCAAGACTCATACGGATGAAGAGACCGGCCAAACCATCATTGGTGGTATGGGTGAGCTTCACCTCGATATTATCGTTGACCGTATGCGCCGTGAGTTCAAGGTTGACGCGAATGTCGGCAACCCACAAGTTGCTTATCGCGAAACGTTGACCAAGGCAGGAAGAGCTGAAGGTAAATTTATTCGTCAGTCCGGTGGTCGTGGTCAGTACGGTCACGTTTGGATCGAATTCGAACCTCAAAAAGAGGGCGAAGGATTCGTATTTGAAAACAAAATCGTCGGTGGTGTGGTTCCTCGTGAATACATTCCTGCGGTTGAAGCGGGTCTGAAAGATGCGCTCCAAAACGGATTGCTCGCCGGGTATCCATTAATTGACGTGAAAGCAAGTCTTGTTGATGGATCCTATCACGATGTCGATTCCAGTGAAATGGCGTTTAAGATTGCGGCTTCAATGGCACTGAAAGCTTCAAAGAGTGTCTGCGCTCCGGTAATTCTTGAACCGATCATGAAAGTCGAAG
This sequence comes from Sporolactobacillus nakayamae, assembly GCF_900113325.1. Classification (GTDB taxonomy): domain Bacteria; phylum Bacillota; class Bacilli; order Bacillales; family Sporolactobacillaceae; genus Sporolactobacillus; species Sporolactobacillus nakayamae. The sequence goes on from NZ_FOOY01000023.1 coordinate 30,369, forward strand.
TCAGCATGCCTGAAGAATATTTGGGAGATATTATGGGTGATATCACAAGCCGTCGTGGACGCGTTGACGGCATGGAAGCGCGACAAGGCGTTCAAGTTGTCAGCTCCCATGTTCCGCTCGCTGAAATGTTCGGCTATGCGACGAACCTCCGTTCCGCAACCCAAGGACGCGGAACATTCACAATGCAATTCGATCACTACGAAGCAGTGCCGAAGAGCGTTAGTGAAGAGATTATCAAGAAGGCAACCGGCGAATAACGATTTAACGGTTATTCAGCTTGCTGAATTTATTGTCACACCAATTGTTTTATTGTAAGCTAGGAAAGATGGCACAAGCTTGCCGACTTTCTTACTGCATATAAATTAAACTTTCTAATGAATTAAAGGAGGATTATACAATCCATGGCTAAAGAACATTATGAACGTACAAAACCCCATGTTAACATCGGTACAATTGGTCACGTTGACCACGGTAAAACAACTCTGACAGCTGCTATTACAACTGTATTGGCTAAATCAGGTAAAGCTCAGGCTCGCGCTTACGATTCCATCGATGGTGCTCCTGAAGAACGTGAACGCGGAATCACAATTTCGACTGCACACGTTGAATATGAAACAGATACACGTCACTATGCGCACGTTGACTGCCCAGGACACGCCGATTATGTAAAGAACATGATCACTGGTGCTGCTCAAATGGACGGAGCGATCCTCGTTGTTTCCGCAGTGGACGGCCCAATGCCACAGACTCGTGAACACATCCTTCTTGCTAACCAAGTAGGTGTTCCTGCGATCGTTGTCTTCCTGAACAAAACAGACCAGGTTGATGACCCAGAATTGCTTGAACTCGTTGAAATGGAAGTTCGTGATCTTCTTAGCGAATATGACTACCCAGGTGACGATGTTCCTGTAATCAGCGGTTCCGCGTTGAAAGCATTGCAAGGCGATGCTACAGAAGAACAACATATTCTCGACTTGATGGCAGCTGTAGATGAATACATCCCAACTCCTGTTCGTGAAAATGACAAGCCATTCATGATGCCTGTCGAAGACGTATTCTCGATCACAGGTCGTGGTACGGTTGCAACCGGACGTGTTGAACGTGGTACGGTTAAAATCGGTGACGAAGTTGAAATCCTTGGTTTGACAGATGCTCCTAAGAAGTCCATTGTAACGGGCGTTGAAATGTTCCGTAAGACACTTGACTTCGCTGAAGCAGGCGACAACATCGGCGCTTTGCTCCGTGGTGTTGACCGTGAAGGCGTTGAACGTGGCCAGGTTTTGATTAAACCAGGTACCGTAACTGCTCACAAGAAATTCAAGGCCCAAGTTTACGTTCTGAAAAAAGAAGAAGGTGGACGTCATACACCATTCTTCACAAACTATCGTCCGCAATTCTATTTCAGGACAACGGATGTTACAGGAACCATTAATCTTCCTGAAGGAACTGAAATGGTAATGCCTGGCGACAACGTTGAAATGGATGTTGATCTGCTCGCTCCGATCGCTATCGAACAGGGAACGAAATTCTCTATTCGTGAAGGCGGCCGTACAGTAGGCGCCGGCTCCGTATCTGAAATCGTTGAATAATAGTTGATAAAGAAGAGCTCTCCTCGTTGAGAGCTCTTTTTTTATTTTCTATAAATAAATAGTATTTTCGTTTGCTCTTTCGTAAAAAACTCTTTATAATGTATAAGTCACTGAAAAAAGTGATGGTTCGCCTTGCTTTGTACCTATGTTTTAGGTATAATAGTGAAGTTGGTTTTTTGGCAATGATGCGGAAGGTTGCAGATACACCCGGCTCCTTTGCCAAGGCGGGCTATCTGGAAATTTTCGTGGAGCAAGTCTATTTTTGAAAAATGGACGAAAAAAGGAGGGAATACTTCATGGCAAAGCAAAAGATTCGCATTCGTTTAAAGGCATATGATCACCGTATTTTGGATCAATCCGCTGAAAAAATTGTAGAAACGGCAAAACGTTCAGGTGCAAAGGTGTCCGGACCGATTCCGCTTCCTACCGAAAAATCGATTTATACGATTTTACGTGCGGTACACAAATACAAAGATTCACGTGAACAATTCGAAATGCGTACTCACAAACGCTTAGTTGATATCGTTGAGCCTACACCGCAAACGGTAGATTCACTGATGAGATTGGATCTGCCTTCAGGTGTCGACATTGAAATCAAATTATAATTTATCTAGGACAAATAGGAGGTGTTACGGATGAGCAAAGGAATCTTAGGCAAAAAGATCGGCATGACTCAGATTTTTGCTGAAAACGGTGATGTCATTCCTGTTACGGTTGTCGATGTATCCGACAATGTCGTTCTTCAAAAGAAGACGGTTGAAACGGATGGCTACGAAGCCGTACAGATCGGTTTTGATAATGCAAAAGCTTCTCGAATTACCAAACCGGCAAAGGGACACGCTGAAAAAGCGAAAGCCGAACCTAAGCGCTTCATTAAAGAACTCCGTAATGTAAATTTAGACGATTACGAACTGGGCAAAGAAGTAACAGCTGACACGTTCAAAGCAGGAGAAGTTGTTGACGTAACTGGTACTTCGAAAGGTAAAGGTTACCAAGGCCCAATCAAGAGAAACAACCAATCACGCGGACCGATGACTCACGGTTCCCGTTACCACCGTCGTCCCGGTTCTATGGGTGTTATTGATCCGGCTCACGTGTTCAAAGGCAAAAAGCTGGCGGGCCGTATGGGTGGCGAGACAGTTACTGTTGAAAACCTTGTGATTGCAAAAGTAGATCCGGAACGCAAACTGATTCTTATCAGTGGTAATGTGCCGGGCGCTAAGAAAAGCTACATTGTTATAAAATCTGCACTTAAAGCAAAAGAAGCTAAATAAGAAGGGAGGACGCTTCCATGCCAAAATTAACTGTATTTGATCAGAAAGGCGCTGAAGTTGGAGCTGTTGAATTGGCAGACGCTGTATTCGGCATCACACCAAACGAACATGTTGTTTATCAAGCAGTTGTCATGCAACAGGCTTCACAACGCCAAGGAACACACGCTGTAAAAAATCGTTCTGCAGTACGCGGCGGTGGCCGCAAGCCGTGGAAACAAAAAGGAACCGGTCGCGCTCGTCAGGGCTCGATTCGCTCACCACAGTGGGTTGGCGGTGGTACGGTATTCGGGCCTACACCACGCAGCTACTCATACAAATTGCCTAAGAAAGTGCGCAGACTTGCTATTAAGTCGGTACTATCCGGCAAAGTTGGAGACAACGATCTGATTGTATTAGATGCACTGACGATTGAAGCTCCGAAAACAAAAGAAATTATTGCCCTGTTGAACAATCTTTCCGTATCAGAAAAGGCACTGATTGTAACTAGTGATGTTAATGAAACAGCTGTTTTGTCGTCCCGTAATATCCCTGGTGTAAAGGTGCTTGCCGCAAACGAAGTCAATGTACTTGACGTTGTTGCGCATAACAAACTCATTGTCACTCAAGAAGCTGCAGCAAAGCTTGGGGAGGTGCTTGGATAATGAAAGATCCTCGCGATATTATAAAGCGCCCCGTGCTGACTGAACGCACGACGGATCAGATGGCAGACAAGAAATACACTTTCGATGTTGATACGAAGGCAAACAAGTCTGAGATCAAACGCGCGGTGGAAGCTATCTTTGATGTTAAAGTCGTTAAGGTCAATACGATGAACGTAAAAGGTAAGCCAAAACGTTACGGCCGCTATTCAGGCTATACAAATAACCGCAAAAAAGCGATTGTCACTTTGACGCCGGAAAGCAAAGAACTTAACTTTTACGAAGGCGAATAAGGAATAATAAAGAAGGAGGTTACTGATCGTGCCACTTAAAAAGTATAAACCGACATCCAACGGTCGCAGAAACATGACATCTTTGGATTTCGCAGAAATCACAACAGATACGCCGGAAAAATCATTGCTGAAGTCGCTGCCTAAGAAGGCCGGCCGAAACAATCAAGGCAGACTGACGGTTCGTCACCAAGGCGGCGGCCACAAACGTCAATATCGTGTTATTGACTTCAAACGCAATAAGGATGGCGTGCCAGGTAAAATCGCAACGATCGAATATGATCCGAACCGTACTGCCAACATCGCACTCATTCACTATGCGGATGGAGAAAAACGTTACATCCTTGCTCCTAAGGGTATTAAAGTTGGGACACAAATTATGTCTGGCGTCGATGCTGACATTAAAGTCGGAAATGCGCTTCCTCTGAAGAACATTCCGGTAGGTACCACGATTCACAATATTGAATTGAAACCGGGAAAGGGCGGACAACTTGTTCGTTCTGCAGGAACTTCTGCTCAAATTCTTGGTAAAGAAGGCAAATACGTGCTGATCCGTCTTGTTTCCGGCGAAGTACGCATGGTCCTTGAGACTTGCCGCGCAACTATTGGTCAGGTTGGAAATTTGGAACACGAACTTGTTTCTGTTGGTAAAGCAGGACGCTCACGTTGGAAAGGCATTCGCCCAACAGTCCGCGGTTCTGTAATGAACCCGAACGATCACCCGCATGGTGGTGGTGAAGGTAAAGCTCCAGTCGGACGCAAGTCGCCAATGTCACCATGGGGCAAGCCGACGATGGGTTACAAAACACGCAGCAAGAAAAATGCTTCTGAACAGTTCATTGTTAGACACCGTAAAAAGAAATAATAGTTGCCGGATAGATATTTTATTTTGGAAGGAGGCCTACTCATGAGCCGAAGCCTGAAAAAAGGGCCTTTTGTCGATGATCACTTGATGACAAAAGTTGTCCGTTTAAATGATAAAGACGAAAAAAGAGTTATTAAAACATGGTCCCGCAGATCGACCATTTTCCCTGAATTTATCGGTCATACCATTGCTGTCTATGACGGACGCAAGCATGTTCCGGTGTACGTTACAGAAGACATGGTAGGACATAAACTTGGAGAATTTGCTCCGACAAGAACTTATCGCGGACATATTTCTTCTGATAAGAAAACAAGTGCACGCTAACGAAAGGAGGAACTTTTGATGCAAGCAAAAGCTGTCGCTAAACAAATTCGTATTGCTCCTCGTAAGGCGCGTCTTGTTATCGATCTTATCAGGGGCAAGGACGTTGGTTACGCTATTGCTGTGTTGAAGAATACACAGAGATCAGCGTCACCAATTATTGAAAAAGTTTTAAAATCCGCTATTGCCAATGCGGAACACAATTATGACATGGATACAGAAACGTTGTATGTTGAGCAGGCGTTTGTCGATGAGGGAGCAACACTGAAACGCTTCCGCCCGCGTGCCCAAGGCCGTGCGAGCAAGATTAACAAACGGACCAGCCACATTACAATTATTGTATCGGAAAAGAAGGAGGGATAACGCGTGGGTCAAAAAATTAATCCTATTGGATTCAGAGTCGGAGTCATTCGCGACTGGGAATCTAAATGGTATGCTGACAAAGAATATGCGGAATATCTTCATGAAGATATCAAAATCCGTCAATATATCGAAAAGAAGCTGAAGGATGCTGCCGTTTCCGGTATTGAACTGGAACGTGCTGCGAACCGGATTAATGTAACGATCAAGACAGCGAAACCAGGTATGGTCATTGGTAAAGGCGGTTCCGAAGTTGAAAACCTTCGAAAAGCATTAAATGATCTTACCGGCAAACGCGTCCACGTTAATATTTTTGAAATCAAGCAAGCTGATCTTGATGCAAAGCTTGTTGCTGAAAATATTGCTCGCCAGCTGGAAGGCCGTATCTCATGGAGACGCGCGCAAAAGCAGACACTGCAAAGAGCAATGAGAGCGGGCGCAAAGGGAATTAAGACACAATGCGCAGGCCGTCTTGGTGGTGCCGACATGGCGCGTACAGAGGATTACAGTGAAGGTACTGTTCCGCTTCATACGCTGCGTGCCGACATTGATTACGGTACTGCTGAAGCAGCGACTACCTATGGTAGAATCGGTGTAAAAGTATGGATTTATCGCGGAGAAGTACTTCCGACGAAAGGAACGACAAATAAGAAAGGAGGCAAATAATTATGTTAATGCCTAAACGTACAAAGTATCGTAGACAGCATCGAGGAAGAATGCGTGGTCAGACAAAAGGCGGCGCTTCGGTAACGTTCGGCGAATACGGCTTGCAGGCACTTGAATCCGCATGGATCAGCAGCCGTCAAATTGAAGCTGCTCGTGTTGCTATGACACGTTTTATGAAACGTGGCGGAAAAGTATGGATTAAGATTTTCCCACAAAAATCATATACAAAGAAACCTCTTGATGTCCGAATGGGTTCTGGTAAAGGTGCTCCTGAAGGATGGGTAGCTGTTGTAAAACCCGGCCGTGTATTATTTGAAGTCGGTGGCATTAGTGAAGAAGTGGCAAACGAGGCTTTAAGACTTGCAAGCCATAAATTGCCTATTAAAACGAAAATCGTGAAACGCGAAGAAGTGGGTGGTGACGCAAATGAAGGCTGAGGATATTCGTAATTTGACCACTGCTGAAGTTGAAAAAAACGTTAAGTCTTTGAAAGAAGAATTATTTAATCTGCGTTTCCAGCTCGCTACCGGACAATTGGAAAATCCGGCTCGCATTCGTGAAGTCCGCAAATCCATTGCTCGCGCAAAGACGATTTTGCGTGAACGTGAATTGAATGTTCAAAACGGCTGAGAAGGAGGTTATCGCAAATGGCAGAAGAAACACGCAAGAACGCACGTAAAGTTCTGGTTGGTCGTGTTGTCTCAGACAAAATGGAAAAAACCATTACTGTACTTGTTGAGACTTACAAAAACCACCGTCTCTATGGAAAGCATGTGAAGTATTCCAAGAGATTCAAAGCGCATGATGAAAATAATCAAGCTAAAGTCGGCGATATCGTTGAAATCATTGAAACTCGCCCACTTTCTAAAGATAAACGTTTTCGTCTTGTGAAGATCGTTGAGGAATCCGTTATTATCTGATCTGTCGAGCATGTTCGAAGATCGAAGGGAGGTTGTACTTTATGATTCAGCAGGAAAGCCGTTTGAAAGTTGCCGACAACTCAGGTGCCCGTGAAGTTCTTACCATCAAAGTGTTGGGCGGATCCGGCCGCAAGACCGCTAATATTGGTGATCTTATCGTTGCTACGGTTAAACAAGCAACACCAGGTGGCGTTGTTAAGAAGGGCGAAGTTGTTCGAGCTGTCGTTGTTCGCACAAAACATGGCGTAAGACGTAATGATGGTTCTTACATCCGTTTTGACGAAAACGCCGTTGTATTAATTAAAGAAGACAAAAGTCCTCGCGGCACGCGTATCTTTGGGCCGGTTGCCCGTGAATTGCGTGACGGACAATTTATGAAAATCGTGTCTCTCGCACCGGAAGTATTGTAATTCTGAATGGTCAGGAAAAGGAGGTGGCATTTAACATGGCAAAATTGCATGTGAAAAAAGGCGACAAGGTTCAAGTCATTTCCGGTAAGGATAAAGGCAAACAAGGTGTGATCCTTGCAGCTTATCCGGCAAAGGAACGAGTGCTTGTTGAAGGTGTAAATATCATCAAGAAACATTCAAAACCAAGCCAGGCAGCTCCGCAAGGCGGTATCCTCGAACATGAGGCGCCTGTTCACGTATCAAATGTTATGCTGCTTGATCCAAAAACAAATGAACCTACACGCGTAGGTAGCAAGATAGTAGACGGAAAAAAAGTTCGTGTATCTAAAAAATCAGGCGAAATTATTGAGTAAGCCGATTGTCTGTGAAAGGAGGTAAACACATGAGCCGTTTTAAAGAGAAGTATGACAAGGAAGTTGTCCCGGCTTTAATTGAAAAGTTTAACTATACATCTGTTATGCAGGTACCAGCAATCCAAAAAGTAGTCATTAATATGGGTGTTGGTGAAGCTGTTCATAACTCTAAGGTTCTTGATAGCGCGGTAGAAGATTTGACTGCATTGTCAGGCCAGAAACCGGTTATCACACGTGCCAAAAAATCAATCGCTGCATTCAAGCTTCGTGAAGGTGTTGCAATTGGTACAAAGGTAACGCTTAGAAAAGATCGTATGTATGATTTTCTTGATAAGCTGGTTACTGTTGCCCTTCCCCGTGTACGTGATTTCCGTGGCGTTTCAAAGAAAGCATTTGACGGCCGCGGCAACTATACACTGGGTATCCGCGAACAATTGATTTTCCCTGAAATTGATTATGATAAAATCGATAAAGTACGCGGTATGGACATCGTTATTGTAACGTCTGCCAACACTGATGAAGAAGCAGCAGAGTTGCTTGCGCTGCTAGGCATGCCGTTCGTTAAAAAATAATCGCAAGGAGGATATGAATTTTGGCAAAAAAATCAATGCTTGTCTCATCACATCGCCCAAAAAAATTCAAAGTGCAGGAATACACACGCTGTGAACGCTGCGGACGTCCTCATTCGGTTCTTAGGAAATTCAAATTATGCAGAATTTGTTTTCGCGAACTTGCCCATAAAGGACAAATCCCAGGTGTTAGAAAAGCTAGTTGGTAAAATTTTAAGTGATAGGGAAGGAGGTCGATTTGCATGGTCATGACAGATCCGATTGCAGATATGCTGACCCGCATTCGTAACGCCAATATTGTTCGTCACGAACAAATTGAGTTGCCAGGTTCCAGAATCAAGAAGGAAATTGCTGAGATCCTGAAACGCGAAGGATTCATTAAAGAAGTTGAGTATATTGAAGATAACAAACAAGGTGTGCTTCGACTGATTCTGAAATACAGCGGTAGCAAAGAACGCGTTATTTCTGGATTGAAAAGAATTAGCAAGCCAGGTCTTCGCGTTTATGCGAAGGCTGACGAGGTGCCGAAAGTTCTTGGCGGTCTCGGTATTGCGCTTGTGTCAACATCAAAAGGTATTATTACGGACAAAGAAGCACGTCAACAAAAAGTTGGCGGAGAAGTGCTTGCATACATTTGGTAATCAGTAAACAAGATTGGAGGTGTCTTAATGTCTCGTATAGGATTAAGACCGACAGCCATTCCTGATGGTGTGACGGTTACGATTGATGCCCAGACTGTAACGGTCAAGGGTCCTAAGGGTGAATTATCCCGGAAATTCCATCCGGATATGATCATCAAACAGGAAAACAATGAAGTGAAAGTTGAACGACCTGACGATTCAAACCAGCACCGCGCTTTGCACGGTACGACAAGTAGTTTGATTAGCAATATGGTCGAAGGCGTGACGAAGGGTTTCGTTAAGAATTTGGAACTTGTCGGCGTCGGATACCGTGCTAACAAACAAGGCAATAACTTGGTTCTGAATGTCGGCTACTCTCATCCGGTAGAAATCGTTCCTGAAGAAGGAATTGAACTCGCTGTTGAAGGCAATAACAAGATTTCCGTTACTGGAATCGACAAACAGCGTGTCGGCGAAGTTGCCGCAAATATTCGTTCCGTTCGCGCTCCTGAACCTTATAAAGGCAAGGGAATTCGCTATGAAGGCGAAAAAGTGCGTCGTAAGGAAGGTAAAACAGGTAAGTAATTTTATTCAACTTTTGCTAGAAAGGAGCGACCGACTGTATGATTACCAAAAAAGACAAGAACGCGCTTCGTCAGAAGAGACATCTTCATGTACGCCACCGCATCGTGGGTACTGCAGAACGTCCGCGTTTGAACGTTTTTCGTTCTTCCAAGAATATTTATGCTCAGTTAATTGATGACGCGAAGGGTGTAACTATTGTTTCCTCTTCATCGATTGACAAAGCATTTGATCTTGAAAAAGGCAGCGATGTTGCAGCAGCTAAGAAAGTTGGCGCAATGATCGGCGAACGTGCCATTGAAAAAGGAATCAGTGCGGTAGTATTTGACCGCAGTGGTTACATCTATCACGGACGTGTCAAGGCTGTAGCTGAAGGCGCCCGAGAAGCAGGACTTAAATTTTAACATTAAGGAGGGGAATCCATGGCTAATAATGATCGCAATAAATCAGAATTTGAAGAACGCGTCGTAACGATTAACCGCGTAGCGAAAGTAGTTAAAGGCGGACGCAGGTTCCGTTTTTCAGCGCTGGTTGTTGTTGGCGACAAAAAAGGTAATGTAGGTTATGGTCAGGGAAAAGCTCACGAAGTGCCTGAAGCCATTCGCAAAGCGATTGAGGACGCAAAGAAGAATGTATTCAATGTTCCGATCGTGAACACAACCATTCCTCATCAAATAACGGGTCATTCAGGAGCTGGCAGCGTATTGCTTAAACCAGCTTCCGAAGGTACCGGAATCATTGCCGGCGGCCCTGTCCGCGCCGTACTCGAATTGTCAGGACTGGGTGACATTCTTTCTAAGTCTCTCGGATCCAACAATCCGATTAACATGGTTCGCGCAACCGTTGAAGGCTTGCAAAGCCTGAAACGCGTTGAACAAGTGGCAAAGCTGCGTGGCAAATCAGTAGAAGAACTGCTCGGATAAGGAGGGAACAGGATTGGCTAAAAAATTGGAAATTACCCTCAAACATAGTGTGATCGGACGTCCTGAATCACAACGCGTGACGGTAAGAACGCTTGGCCTTAGAAAAACTTATCAAACAGTTGTGCAAGATGATAATCCGGCAATTCGCGGCATGATCAATAAGGTATCCCACCTTTTGGCAGTACGCGAACTTAATGATTGATTGTGAACGAAATTGAGAATAAGGAGGTGCCAAGATGAAACTCCATGAATTGAAACCAGCTGAAGGTTCTCGGTTTACCCGCAAGAGAGTAGGACGCGGCTACGGTTCAGGACTTGGCAAAACATCTGGTCGAGGACAAAAAGGACAGAAATCCCGTTCAGGCGGCAGGGTACGTCTCGGTTTTGAAGGCGGACAGAATCCATTGCTTCAGAGATTGCCAAAGAAGGGCTTTAAAAACCCTACTCGCAAAATCTATGCAGTGATTAACGTTGACAAACTGAATCGTTTCGAAGACGGAACAGAAATTACTCCGGAACTGTTGCTTGAAACTCGAGTAATCCGGAAATTGAATGATGGCGTTAAAGTTTTGGGTGAAGGCAAGCTTGAAACGAAATTGACAGTTAAGGCGCATAAATTCTCTGCTTCTGCCAAAGAAGCAATTGAAGCTGCCGGCGGAAACATTGAGGTGATTTGATGTTTCAAGTGCTTTCCAGTATGTGGCGAGAAGCCGAAATTCGCCGAAAAATAGTATTCACACTGCTTATGCTCATTATATTTCGGATCGGGACATTCATTCCCGTTCCGGATATTAATACAGAGCTGATCAATTTCAGCGATTCAAGTGCCTTCGGCTTGTTTAACACCTTTGGTGGCGGCGCATTGGAGAATTTCTCTATTTTCTCCATGGGCATTATGCCATACATCACGGCATCGATTATTGTGCAGCTGCTGCAAATGGATGTTGTGCCAAAGCTGACAGAATGGTCGAAACAAGGGGAAATGGGAAGGCGCAAGCTGAATCAACTGACTAGGTATGGGACGATTGTTTTAGGATTTATCGAAGCACTCGGACTTTCCTACACGTTCAGTAACAATTACCAAGGGTTGGTTAGCAATCCAACCATCTGGACCTTTCTGATCATTGCATTGGTACTGACAACTGGTACGGCTTTTCTCGTATGGCTGGGTGATCAGATTACCGCTTATGGCGTAGGCAACGGCATTTCCATTATTATCTTTGCTGGAATTGTTGCCCGTATCCCTACTGCTGTCAGCCAAATTTACGCTCAGCGGTTTGCTTCGTCAACCAACACATTTATGGAAGTACTTGGATTGCTTGCCATTGTCTTTATTGTTTTGCTTATTGTTGTTGGAACCATCTTTGTACAGCAAGGGATGCGAAAGATTCCGATTCAATATGCGAAACGGACAATTGGAACGAAGACATACAGTGTGGAACCAACACATTTGCCAATTAAGGTGAATGCTGCCGGTGTCATTCCAGTAATCTTCGCAATTTCACTGATGATTACACCGCCAACGATTGCTCGCTTTTTTCCGCAGAATAATGTGACCGCGTGGATTATTCGCGTGTTCGACTATTCAACGGTTTACGGAATGATCATTTACGCGGCATTGATCATTGCCTTTACCTATTTCTATACGTTTGTTCAGGTTAATCCTGAGAAAATGGCGAAAAATCTTGGTGAGCAGGGCGGTTATATTCCAGGAATTCGTCCTGGAAAGAGTACGGAGAATTACATTACTAAAATTCTCTATCGCCTGACTTTCCTCGGTGCCATTTTCCTTTCAGTTATATCATTGCTTCCGATCGTGTTTGGCGAGTTAGGCGATTTGCCGACAAGCGCCAGAATAGGCGGAACGAGTTTGCTGATTGTTGTCGGGGTTGCGCTTGATACAATGAAACGTATTGAAAGCCAATTGATTAAGAAAAACTATCAAGGCTTTATTAGAAAAAGGTAAGGCTGCTTGCAGTGAACGAGTCAGGAGGAATACAATGAACCTTATTTTAATGGGACTGCCTGGTGCTGGTAAGGGTACACAGGCAGAGCAAATTGTTGATAAGTTCGGTTATCCTCATATTTCAACAGGTGACATGTTTCGTGCGGCAATTAAGGGCGGCACACCATTAGGAAAAAAAGCGAAGTCTTTTATTGATCAAGGCGCGCTTGTTCCTGATGAAGTGACGATCGGTATTGTTAATGAACGCTTGTCCGAGAGCGATACGGATAAAGGCTTTCTTCTGGACGGTTTTCCGCGGACGGTTGAGCAGGCAGAAGCGCTTGATCAGATGATGTCGGAAAAAGGAAAGAAGATTGATGCAGTTCTTTATATTCGTGTTGATCCTGAGAAACTGCTTACTCGACTTACGGGCCGCAGAATCTGTTCCGAGTGCGGAGCGACATACCATTTGACGTTTAATCCTCCTGCGAAAGAGGGCGTTTGCGACAAGTGTGGCGGCGCTTTGAACCAACGCGCGGATGACAACGAAGCAACGGTACATGAACGACTGCAAGTAAATATGAGCCAACAGCAACCACTGCTCGACTTTTATGAAGCGAAGGGATCTTTGAAAACAATTAATGGAGATCAGCAGATCACTGATGTTTTCCAGGAAGTTTCAGAGATCTTGGGCGTTCTCACAAAGTGATCACGCGGAAGACGATTGAGGAATTGAGCAGAATCCGCATAGCAGGGAAAATAGTGGCTCAAACATTGAAAAGCTTGAGCCAGGCTATTCGTCCCGGTATATCGACGATTGAACTCGATACGCTGGCAGAGCGCTTGATAAGGAGTGCTGGAGCTGAACCATCGTTCAAAGGATATGATGGTTTTTCAAACAGTATCTGTACGTCCGTCAACGATCAGTTGGCCCATGGTATTCCTGGTTCCTATGTTTTGCAGGACGGAGACATTATCAGTATCGATATTGGTGCCAAGTATGAAGACTTTCATGCAGACTCCGCCTGGACTTTCCCCGTGGGCATGATTTCTGAAACGACCCGAAGGCTTTTGGAAACGACGGAAGAATCGCTTTACAAGGGAATTGATGAAGCAAAGCCTGGAACGCGGCTATCTAATATCTCCCATGCGGTTCAAAGATATGCTGAGTCAAATGGATTTTCTGTCGTACGTGAATTGACCGGTCATGGTGTTGGACATGATCTTCATGAAGCGCCGGATGTGCCAAATTACGGTCGGCCCGGTCGGGGTCCGATATTGAAACCTGGAATGGTGCTGGCGATTGAACCTTTGGTTAACGAAGGCAGTCGTGATATCTGGATGGTTGGAGACGATGATTGGACTCTGATGACTCAGGATGGAAGAAATTGTGCTCATTATGAACACACGATCGTGATTACGGAAAATGGAAATGAAATCTTGACAAAGCAATAAGTGAAGGTGATGATTGATGGGTAGTGATCAAGCCCCTTTACCTGTTCCCGGTCAGCTCGTCCGCGTGCTGAAGGGAAAAGAATCGGGTTCTTATTTTGTCATTGTGCGGCTTATCGATCATCGTTTTGTTGAAATTGCGGATGGTGACAAGAGAAAGTTTGACAATGCGAAGAAGAAGAACATCAGCCATCTTGAACTTCAATCATATATATCTGTCGAAGTACAGAAAAGTCTGCGCGACATTGGACGCGTAACAAACGGAAAGCTGCGTTTCGCTATCGCACATTATTTGGATGGAGAAATCAGTAACAAGAGGAAGGGTGAGTCAGCCGATGGCTAAGGAAGATGTCATTGAAGTTGAAGGCACCGTTATCGAACCACTGCCAAATGCAATGTTTCGTGTGGAATTGGAGAATGGCCATAAGATTTTAGCTCATGTATCCGGGAAGATTCGTATGCACTTTATTCGTATCTTACCGGGAGATAAAGTAACGGTCGAGTTGTCGCCATATGATGTGTCACGCGGCCGCATTACGTTCAGGCATAAATAATTGCTCTGCGGTGTATAAGGAGGGTTCAATAATGAAAGTAAGACCATCAGTAAAGAAAATTTGTGAAAAATGTAAGATTGTCCGCCGTAAAGGTGTTGTCATGGTGATTTGTGAAAATCCAAAACATAAACAAAGACAAGGTTAAAAAGGAGGTGCTCTGACGTATGGCTCGTATTGCAGGTATCGACATTCCAAGAGAAAAACGCGTGGTTATTTCTCTAACTTACATCTTCGGAATTGGCCCGGCAACAGCTAAGAAAATTTTGGCTGAGGCTAACGTTTCCGAAGACACACGTGTGCGTGACCTGACTGAAGAAGAACAGACACGCATTCGTGAAGTGGTTGACCACTATCGCGTTGAAGGCGATCTTCGCCGCGAAGTTTCTCTGAATATCAAGAGACTTATTGAAATTGGTTCATATAGAGGCATCCGCCACCGCAGAGGTCTGCCGGTTCGCGGACAAAACACAAAAAACAACTCACGTACGCGTAAAGGTCCAAAGCGTACGATGGCTGGCAAAAAGAAATAAGTAAAGGAGGGTTAAACATTTATGGCAAAAGCACAACAACGTACGCGTAAACGCCGGGTTAAAAGAAATGTCGAAAACGGGGTGGCACATATCCGTTCGACATTCAATAACACAATTGTGACCATTACTGATCCGCACGGAAATGCGATTTCTTGGGCAAGTGCAGGCGGCCTTGGTTTCAAAGGCTCTAGGAAATCCACTCCTTTCGCGGCTCAAACTGCAGCGGAAGCGGCAGGTAAAAACGCAATGGACAGCGGTATGAAGAGTGTTGAAGTATCCGTCAAAGGACCAGGTGCCGGTCGTGAAGCCGCAATTCGTGCGCTTCAGGCAGTTGGACTTGAAGTGACCACAATCCGCGACGTTACTCCGGTTCCTCACAACGGTTGCCGTCCTCCGAAACGTCGTCGCGTTTGATTGTATAGCTCGCTATTAATCTGTTAATAATGCAACTATGACTAAACGTGTACACCGATCTGAGAAGCACGCCGTAAGCCCTATGAAGTGGGTAATTAAACACTTTGGCCAACGCGCGCTGACCAAAGTATCGACGTTTTGAAGGAGGGTTTATATTTGATGATTGAGATCGAAAAGCCAAAGATCGACACGGTTGAAATAGCAGACGACGGAAGTTACGGGAAGTTTGTTGTTGAACCGCTCGAACGTGGATACGGCACGACTCTGGGTAATTCTTTACGTCGAATTTTACTTTCATCCCTCCCAGGCGCGGCTGTAACAACGGTACAGTTTGACACTGTGCTTCATGAATTTTCTACCATTGAAGGCGTTGTGGAAGATGTAACGGCAATCATCCTGAATATCAAAAAGCTTTGCTTGAAGCTTTATTCGGATGAAGAGAAGACATTGGAAATTGACGTTCAGAGAGCCGGGAAAGTAACAGCTGCCGATATTGTTCACGACAGTGACGTGGAAATACTGAATCCTGAATTGGAAATTGCGACGCTTGACGAAGGCGCCCACTTCCATGTGAGAATGATTGCTAAGAAAGGTCGCGGTTATGTACCTGCTGAAGGAAACAAATCCGAAGATCTGCCTATTGCTGTTATTCCGATTGATTCAATTTACACACCGGTCACACGTGTGAACTATCAAGTGGAGAAGACCAGAGTCGGTCAGGTGGCTAACTACGATAAGCTGACGCTTGATGTCTGGACAGATGGAAGCATCCGTCCGGAAGAGGCAATTGCTTTGGGTGCCAAAATTCTGACTGAACATCTTAATATCTTTGTCGGTTTGACTGATCAAGCGCAAAAAGCTGAGATCATGATCGAGAAAGAAGAGGACAAGAAAGAAAAAGTTCTTGAAATGACGATTGAAGAGCTTGATCTTTCTGTAAGGTCTTACAATTGTTTGAAACGCGCCGGAATCAATACAGTTCAAGAACTGACCCAGAAGAGTGAAGAAGACATGATGAAGGTTCGGAATCTTGGACGTAAGTCTCTTGAAGAAGTTGAAGAAAAGCTGCATGACCTTGGCCTTGGGCTGAGAATCGAAGAGTAACCAGTTAGTAGACAAGGGATTATTTTTCTTTTTTGCGCAAAAAAGAAAGATTCAAGGCAGGAATAAAGGAGGTACAAGTAAATGGCATATGCAAAATTGGGCCGGGATTCAGCTGCGAGGAAGGCGCTGTTCCGCGATCTAGCGACCGACTTGATTATTAACGAACGCATTCAGACAACGCATTCCAAAGCAAAAGCGCTTCGGCCGATCGTTGAAAAGATGATTACGTTGGCAAAACGTGGTGATCTGCATGCTCGCCGTCAGGTTGCAGCTTTTGTCCGCAATGAAATTGTGGATCTGGAAGCGGCTAAGGAAGAGCGTCAGGATGCGGTTCAAAAACTGTTTGATGATGTTGCAAAGCGTTATGCAGAGCGTCAGGGCGGATACACACGTATTCTTAAAGTTGGCCCTCGCAAAGGCGACGGCGCCGAAATGGCAATCATTGAGCTGGTTAAATAATCAGTGTTTTACGAGAGGCAGGAGCCGGGTTCGCATGAGCTTGGATTTCTGCCTTTTTTTATACTATAAGAAAGTTTAAAATTCAGTGGATTATAGTATAAGTGGTCCGACAATAAGAGACCTTTCGCTAAAGATGCACACGTTCTGCGAAAGTTTTTAAAAGTACAGTTGTCCGTTATACTTGTTTTTGAGGGCGTCTATAATGCGTTAAGCGAGTAATTTGAGAAGAGAAGAGAGGCGGATAGCCAGTCTATTCGTTTGTACATAGAAGAATAGTCGGCATGCGCGTTCGAGAGGAGTGGAGGCATTAAATGGAGAAAATCATTGAAGTGAGCGATTTATCTTATCGCTATTCTGACGAGCATCCATTCGTGTTAAAAGATATCAATTTTACGGTAAATAAAGGTGAATGGCTGTCAATAGTCGGGCATAACGGTTCGGGGAAATCAACCCTGGCAAAATGTCTAAACGGACTGATCCTGCCGCAAAAAGGGACTGTGAAGGTCGGAGGTTACACGACTTCGGATGAAGAGGCCATATGGGAAGTGCGGCGATTAGTCGGGATGGTTTTTCAAAATCCGGACAACCAATTTGTCGGTGCAACCGTACAGGATGATGTCGCATTTGGTATGGAGAATCATGGCGTATCGCGCGAAGTCATGAAGGAGCGCTTGTCTGAAGCACTGCGTCTTGTCAAAATGGATGATTTCGCAAAGAGCGAGCCTTACCGTCTTTCCGGCGGACAGAAACAGCGTGTCGCGATCGCAGGAATTGTGGCGCTTCAGCCATTAATTATTATCATGGATGAGGCAACGTCAATGCTCGATCCCGAGGGGCGTAAGGAAATTATCCAGACGGTGCGTGCGTTGAATAAAAAGCATCATCTGACCGTAATTTCGATCACTCACGACCTTGAAGAGGCCATTCATTCCGATCGTCTGCTTGTCATGAACGAAGGGAAAATGATCCGTGAAGGAAAGCCGCGTGATCTATTCAAATCGACTGACTTACTTAGAAAAGTAGGGTTGGATTTGCCTTTCACGGTGAAAATGCGTAACGAACTGCGTGCAAAAGGTGTCCCCTTATCGGACACTGCATTATTCCAGGAAGAGTTGGTGGATGAACTATGGACATTACATTCGAGCAAGTAACTCATGTGTATGGCCGAAAGACCCCATTTGAGAAACGAGCCCTTAATAATGTCAGCATTCACATTCCATCTGGTTCGTTTACATCAATTATCGGTCACACAGGATCGGGCAAGTCGACGCTTGTACAACATATTAATGGAATTCTAAAGCCTTCTGCAGGGAGAATTACAGTAGGCGATTTTGTCATTCGCGCGAATGAAAAGAAGCAAAATCTTAAAGCGTTGCGGGAAAAAGTAGGTTTTGTTTTCCAGTACCCGGAACACCAATTGTTTGAAGAGACAATTATTAAAGATGTATGTTTCGGTCCAATGAATTTCGGTGTTTCCGAAGCAGAGGCGACAAAACGTGCGGAAGAGTGCCTGCAGCTCGTCGGACTCCCTTCGCAGCTCTGGCATCGTTCGCCTTTTGATCTTAGCGGCGGGCAGATGCGCCGCGTCGCCATCGCCGGTGTGCTTGCTGTTCGTCCTCAGGTGATTATACTGGATGAACCGACCGCGGGGCTCGATCCAATGGGGAGAGAAGAGATTCTCTCATTGTTTAAAGATCTTCATGAACGTTTAAATCTGACGATTGTCATGGTGACACATAACATGAGTGATGCGGCAAACTATTCGGATCAAGTCATCGTCATGGATGGCGGAAAGCCGCTCATGGCAGGGGCGCCGGAGAGAATATTTTCACAGGTGGATCAGCTGCGAAAAGTCGGTCTCGATATTCCCGAAACGATGGAGTTTCTCAATAGGTTACTTGATCGAGTGGGAAAAAAGGAGACGATTCCTGCCTTTACGATTAATGAGGCTGCGGATGCGGTTATCAAAATTTTGGGTGGGGTGAAGGATCATGTTTAATCTTGTCATCGGCCAGTATGTGCCGCTCGACTCTTACGTACATCGTCTTGATCCCCGTTCGAAGCTAATCAGTGTGTTCCTTTTTGTCATTATTGTCTTTCTCGCGAATAACTGGTTGACAAACGCGCTTATGGTTCTGTTTTGTCTCGCGGGCATCTTGCTTTCAAAAATGCACTTTTCATTTATTTACAGAGGTTTGCGTTCTGTATTTATCATTGTATTGATCACTTTTCTATTGAACCTATTTCTTGCGTCCGGGGGAACTGTTCTCTTCAGCTGGGGCTGGCTGCACGTGACCACTAATGGTTTGTTTCAGTCAATCTTTATTGCCATTCGTATTCTGGTAATCATTGTTGTTACGACACTGCTCACATTGACCACATCGCCAATCGAAATCACCGATGGCATGGAGAGCCTGCTCAAACCATTGAAGAAACTAAAAATGCCGGTTCACGAATTCGCGTTGATGATGTCAATATCCCTGCGCTTTATACCGACCTTGCTTGAAGAAACTGAGAAAATAATTAAAGCGCAGGCGGCAAGAGGTTCGGATTTTACAAGCGGATCGCTGAAAAGTCGGATCAAGGCCATTGTTCCGTTGCTGGTGCCGTTGTTCGTTGGCGCATTTAAACGGGCGGAGGATCTGGCGATGGCCATGGAAGCGAGAGGCTATCATGGTGATGTTGGGCGTACCAAGCTGCATCAACTAAGCTGGACCTGGCGCGACACGTTACTTCTCGCAGCAATCGTTCTGCTCGCGCTTCTGTTGCTGCTGGTTCGAAACTAAGATAATGCGGGTGGAATCATGACAAAGATAAAATGTACAGTAGCTTATGACGGTTCGCGGTTTCATGGCTATCAAGTGCAGCCGGGAAAGCGAACGGTACAGAGTGAGATACAGGCGGCTCTTGCTCGAATGCATCATGGTCAACTCGTGAAAATTGTCGCGTCAGGGCGGACAGATGCCGGTGTCCACGCGCACGGGCAAGTTTTTCACTTTGAGACGCCGCTACGTGTTCCCGAAGATCGTTGGGCTGTTGCCTTAAATAGTCTCCTTCCAGACGACATCTACATCCGTCAGGCAGAAGCAGTGGCGGATCAGTTTCACGCCCGATATGATGTGAAAAAGAAGGAGTATCGTTACCGTTTGCTCGTGCGGGCGGAACCGGATCTGTTCCGCAGGGCATTTACCACCCATATAAAACAACCGCTTGACCTGGATGCGATGAATCAAGCGGCAGAAGCGATCATTGGTACACATGATTTTAGTTGTTTTTGCGCTGCGAACACCGAGGTGAACGATAAGGTGCGAACGATCTATCATTTATCCGTTCAGCAGGAGAAGGATGATGAGACGGTAATTCGTGTTGTCGGCAGCGGATTTTTATATCAGATGGTACGCATTATAACAGGTACTTTGCTAGATGTAGGCACGCATAAATTAGATCCAAATCAAGTAGCGGTGATCATTGCCGGACGTGACCGGCAGGCAGCATCGGCGACTGCTCCGCCTCAAGGGTTGACACTGTGGCAAGTGACTTATTGAAAAATAATGGAATGATCAACAAATTGCTTGGACAGCTTGACATTAGGCCAAGAGTATTATAAGATATACTTCGGCATTTCTAATTTGACCACTATTAGCCCCAAAGATATTGGCTCAATTAGATGACTGAAACGGTGAGAGAGTCACGACAGTTTTGACTCTCATCTCAGGTGCGGTTGTGGGTCGCGCATGAGACAAGACTATCAATGTTTGATTTGCTTAGAGGAGGAAATAAACGTGCGTACAACTTTTATGGCCAACGCGGCTAATGTTGAGCGCAAATGGCTCGTTGTCGATGCCGAAGGCCAAACGCTTGGTCGCTTGGCAAGTGAAGTGGCAGCCATTCTGCGCGGGAAAACAAAACCGACTTTTACACCACATGTTGATTGTGGCGACAATGTCATCATTATCAATGCAAACAAAATCGAATTAACCGGCAAGAAATTGCTGACGAAAAAATACATTCACCACTCCGGTTTCCCAGGTGGTATCAAAGCACGCTCCGCACAAGATATGCGTGCAACACGCGCGCGTGACATGCTTGAAAGAACAATCAAGGGCATGCTGCCGCACAACAGTCTCGGAAGAAAAAGTTTCTTGAAACTTCATGTCTATGAAGGCGCGGAACATCCGCATGCCGCACAACAACCGGAAGCTTATACGCTTCGCGGTTGATCAGGGAGGGAAAATAGATCATGGCACAAGTTCAATACTACGGCACTGGACGCCGTAAAAGCTCTATCGCTCGCGTAAGGCTCGTACCGGGCGAAGGCAAAGTTGTCATCAACGGCCGCAGCGCCGATGAATTCTTTAATCTTGAAACACTGCGCACGATTCTGAAGCAACCGCTCGTTGCTACAGAAACCGAAGGCAGATATGATGTTCTTGTTACTGTAGAAGGCGGCGGCTTCACAGGCCAAGCCGGAGCAATCCGTCACGGCGTTGCCCGCGCATTGCTGGAAGCTGATCCTGAATACCGCGCTGTTCTGAAGAAAGCCGGATTCCTGACACGTGACCCAAGAATGAAAGAACGTAAGAAATACGGACTCAAAGGCGCACGTCGCGCACCACAGTTCTCAAAACGCTGATCTATCAACGTTCAAAGGCTCTCAACCTCATCAGTTGGGAGCCTTTTTTGATGCTGAAAAATAGGCCCGTGACGATATTTTGACCATATTTATTTTGATTTTGCATTTTTCATGTAGTCTTCGTACTTTCCGGCTTCCTCGATTTTCACTTTTTCGGCTACATGCGTGTAGATGTTCATTGTCGTTTCCATTCGCCGATGACCAAGAATTTTTTGAGCGGTTTTAACATCAGCTTTTGCAGCTGAATGGAGTAAAAAACAGCCGTGAACCCATAAGATTATACGGTTTTTGGCTGTTTCTATTTGTCGTCAACTTGTAGTGGAATAGAGCTTTTTAACCTACCCTAAGAAGATTTTGATTTTTTTTGAGCGTTAGAAAGTCTTGCCAATGTTACGTTTTAATGGCTATTTACACGAATGGAGTGTCTTTGTTAACTGGTGCATCACTTAATTTAGTTACAGATTTGGTTCGTGTTTACAGATAGTCAAATGCATAGTTTTGAACTTCTTTATGTTTCCATTTCATGTGCCCCCTCCTAAAAAATCGTTTCCCCAATTTTTTTGTGGAATTTTAATAAAGGGACCTATCTCACGTCCATAACATCTTCAAAATCATAATGCCATTTAAGGCCATACATGTCGCTTACCGTCAGCCTTCTATATACTAAATCAATCCGGTTGATGTAGCAGATCTTTTGCTTAATAAATCCGTCTTTATAATAGGACAGATCAACCGGCTTATGGTTCTGTGTCGCTTCTTTCAGTGTGCGATTGATTGCCTCAAGTTCGTCTTCAGCGAGAATGGGCCGGTCAATCTTATCTAAATTCTTATATCCTTCTCTAATTGCTGCCACATGCTCCGGCAACATCATTCTGCTTGATTCCCAGCGCATATTCGATCCTTCTGTTAATTTGTTCATCTGCCTAGACCACCTTGTGAATAGGGTATACCGTTCAGTTTCTCGATCGTGTTTACAATTTCCTGCTTGCCATGTCCGGTGCGCTGTGCTAAAAGATCTAAATCAAGCTTGCGACCGGCAATTCGATCATTCGTCATGATTTGCCGCAGTTTCCGCTCGAAATCAGAGAGCATAAGCATCATTCCTTTATCAAAATGTTTGCGAACGTTTATTCTTATTATACTTTATTTAGGAATGTATGTTCTATTTAATTTATGAGAAATTTTTCCATAGATAACCCATCACTATTTTCAAATTACAATGAACCAGGCAGCATAATGAATTCATTTTATAGGAAATACTAGGAGTGAAGGGGTGTGAAGTGATGCAAAATGAAGAATTGAGCACGTTGAATAAGCTGCTGAAGGGTTTGTATATGGGTGTTCATGCCTATGATCACTTTATTGAAAAAGCTAAGGGAATTGAACTGAAACAAAAATTCCAAGCGATTCAGCACGAAATCAGGGAACAGGCGCTGCGCATCATCGAACGAATTCAGGCTATTGGCGGGACACCGATTGAAAGTGAAGGCATCATCGGCGCCATTCAAAGTTATATCGTCAAATTAAGGATTCCAGATGAGGATGAGCAAATCATTCAGAAGGCGATTGAAGGGGAACAGCTCGGTATTGAAATGACGGAAAAGACGGTGCGCGGGGATCTTTCGGCAGAAAGTGAGCAGATTGTCAGGCGGGTACTCGATCAGGATCGCGAGCATGTGCGCAAACTGCAGGAAATGATTGGACAAGCGGTTTAAGGTATGAAAAAAGCTCCCGATGGATTCCAATCGGGAGCTTTAAACTATCTCCATGCCCTGAGATAGTGTTTAACTTTTTGTACGAGGGATTCTCGCGGCGGAAGGCTAAGCTTTACGCGACGCAGCTTATCTTGCCGGGTCCACTCGGCGACGCTCGCAATCGCGATCAAGGTGAACCCGCCAATCACTAGATAGAACCACCATGGCAGCTCAATCCACATATGCCGACGATTGTAGAGCAGGCTGATGATCAAAGCGGCGATACTCGAGAAGAAGTACGATTTATACTTTAAAAGGAATCCGGCGATGGTGCCGATCAATGCCACGATTGCGAACGTGAGCAATGTCCCGGTCTCGCCAATCATTAACGCGAGCAGCATCAGACGCAGATAGATGAGTCCCACGGTAATCCATTCCAGCATCCTAGTGTTTCGGTTAATGATCCAGAGTTTGCGGCAGGATATGGAGATAACCGCGAGCAACGCCGCAGAGAACAAAACGTGATTGATAAATGGAAGCAATGGACTTTTTTGCAGCACTAAAGCGATCGGCCAGAGGAATGTGACGAGTGCGCTGTTCATCCATAGTTTTCTTTCTAGAGCGTGAATACTCCGATACGCGGCAAGGCCGCAATAAACAGCGACCAAGCACGCGGCACCGAGCTTGCCAAAATAGATGGCGTGCGCGTTCATGTATCCATAAAAAGCGAACACATAGATAAAAGCAGTGATGAGTTCATAATTAAATGAGAATGAACGCCTTTTTTTATCACGCTCAAATAACGGCGTGCGCATGCTTAGGGAAAGTGCGAACAAGACTAGAGATGAAGTCAAAAGACTGGCTGTTTTAATCATGAATGGAGCTTCGCCAAGATTGATCCAAAGAAGCACAGACAGGAACAGCATGGGCAGGAAGGTCAAATCCCTATACTGATACACATAGAAGAAGACGAGCAGAACTAAGGAAGCGCCGATTCCGATCAGCGTAACCAAGATCCCTAACGGATCCCATGCGGCAGAGACAGCGGTCAACGCGGTGAGCGACAGGAGAATGAATACGGCCGGATGCAGCACTTTTCGCCACGGTTCCTTACTGAATAGCCAGCAAAGGATTGCGGCAAGTGCGGTCAATGCGAAAGCGTATACTGATGTCTCGGTCATATGCAACACTTCCTGAATGCGCAGTCCCCAGAGAAAAATCAATGCAAAAACGATTGTGCTGAATACATATTTTTGCAGCAGCTTAACTGCGGTCCAAGTGAACCATGCGAATCCGGCAAGCGGAATGATCATCCAATAAAAGGGATCGAGAAAGGCGGTTGGCGCAGCAAGTCCGAGAAAAATAAGTGTCGGATAGAAGGCTGTTTTCCTCCAAGAGCCATTAGCCTTCAGATAAAAAAGGAACAGGAGCACCGCAGTCACTGAGACGCATTGCCAGAAACTGATTCCCGAAATAAGAAAATAGCGGCGAAGGTTCTCGAGCAGACCGAGAACAAGTAGGGCAGAAGCGCAAAAGGAAACCAGTCGTGCGATTTTGCTTCGTGTCTTGTAACAGTAATACATATAGGATGCGGCGGGAAGCACGGATACTAACGGGAGTACCGGCATGTCGAAAAAACTGTTCCATATGAGCGCCACACTCATAAGCATGAATAGGTGCGTCATCCAATAGTAAATCGTACCGGGGATCAGATCCCTTTTTTTCATAAGCAGGCAGCTTGCGGCGGCAACTCCAAAAGCAACCGCTTCTAGATAGAGCACAACCCATGTCAATGCGGCACCATAACTTGCGAGCAGCCAAGTGGGATACAGTAATGCCGCTCCGGTAAGCAAGCCATGCGGCAACGCCCAAAATTTGCTTGGACCACGCTTGAGAAACACGGCGGAAAGCAAAGACCCGAAGATAAGCACGGCTAAATCGGGTAGGGTAGGAGCGAGCGATCGTTCGTTAACTATGAAGAGAAGACAAATCACGTAGTAACCGCCGCTTGTATAAAGAACTGTCCTCCGAACTGCCGGCGCGTATGCGCGTGCGATTAAATGATAACCAAGAAGAACCGCGCTGGCTGCCGCCAACTGCACGCTTTCCGGACAAGTGTTGGGAAAGAGTACGATCAATACAATGCCGAGCCAGGCAGCGTTTGTGTGTCCGGTGAATGTTGCAACCGTTCCGGAGTGCACTAGACTTGTCACCAGCAAAAGCATCCATACGGCTGCAGCCCAGATAAGCCACTCCCACTTATCAAAGATTAAGTATCCGGCGGCAAGGCTGATAAATAAAACACATCCGGTGACAATCGGCAACGCTGTCTGATACCGTTTCATAAACCGAGCGGCATGTTTATAAAGAAAAAGACTGATGAAAAGAAGGAAGCTAAGGAGCATTAGAGAGCGCAGCTCGGTCGCAAGCGAGCTCTGCAAAAGGATACAAACATCAAAAACAAGAGCGTAGACTGCGAAAAGCGTGACGTATGGGAACCGCTTTTCTTGATGCCGTTTGGTAAGCATGACCAGCATACCGATAATGCCAACGAGTGCGAGTAATGACCATAGATAAGCGGCTCTATTAGGTGTTGCAATGACTTCTGAATAAGTATAGAGCGGAATTCCAATGCTGAACGTGAAGGCAGAGCCTGCGCTCAAACGCCGGTAGACACGTGCCCAAACGGGATCCGCAAAACGCTGAATGCCGTATTCTGAAATGGCGATATAAAATGCGAGCAGAACGGTCCATGATATAATGCTCAATGAATAATTATGGGCATAAAGCGTCACTTGGTAAAAAGCCTGCGCGCAAAAGAAGAGATAAACGGCATGATAGCCTTTGGACATGCCTTTATATACGCACCAAAGAAAAGCGCATGAGATGAACACGGAAACGATGCTATACGTAATCACCGGCTGCCAGAAAAGTAAAGCCAGCAAAGCGTTTACGGCAACCAGTGCCTGCGTGAAAATGCGTTCGTATTTTAACGTACAGCTAAACAAACGAGAGCGGCGCGCGCGGGTCCAAAAGTGAGGTGCGGCGAGCCAAACGAGGCTGAACAGATTGATTGTGACCTGCCAAGCGGTCGTTTGATGGGTGAGAAAGTAAGCTCCGAAACATAGAGCGGTATAGCCGAACAAAAGGGACAGCCCTTCAAATAGGCGGGATGAATAGCGCCGAGCAATCCAACGATAAAGCAGGGCAAAAAGCAGCGAAGAGAGGCAACCCAGCAGCGTGGCGCCATAGCCATGAAGAGCGAAGTAATTGCCAAGCAGTTGATAATAAGAGGCGCAGACAATAACAATAGGAAGAAACAGCGCCGATAGAGTGGTGAAGGCGAAGGCAGTTTGGCGAATCTGAAGTTTTCGTGCCACATAGCTCATCAGTGAAAAGACAATAGAAACGGATAGAATGGCGAGCATTTTTATGAACGCGTTCATTGCACCCCAATTGGTTGTCGCCAGAATGAATCCGCCTAAAAGGAGAAACGAAACGCCCAGAATTAGCACGAGTGTCAGATTTTTTTCGCGAAGCTGTTCTTTTGTGAGCTTTCTTTTGAGAGGCTTTTGAACCGATACTGCATTTTTTTGGTGAATTTTCAATTGACTTGTTGTTTCGGTGATCGTTTTTTGCGGGATGGCTTGTGATGTATGTTGGTCTTGAGGCATCGCGTTCACGTTTGCGATGTACTTTGTATAAGCAGTGCGGAGTCGCGAGGCTTCGGCTTTGGTAAGATAGCCGCCCCGAAGCATGCCCTCAACCTCCACAAAAAATGAATGGGTTCGATCAGACAAAGACAATCACCTCCGGATTGTTTTCTATGCAATTTTTTGCTTTCTTTAAGTATCATTTTTTCTGGGCGCTTCGTCAATGCCAATGGCGCAAATCCTTTTCAGTAGTTCATCCTGCCACCACTTTCCTTGTGATTAGAACGGGCATGGAAAAAGCTGTTAGGGTTGATCGCGCACATCTTGCCGGATGATAAAGAAGGAAAGGGGGAGCGACAATGGGTGTTGTCATGGATTTTAAAGAGAAGCATCGTCACAAGCAATTGGATTCGGAGCGCCGGGCGCTTCAGGATTTATCATTCACAAAGATTGAAGAGGCGGTAAACAATTATTTTGATCGTTATTTAGCACTTGTGCCGGCAGCGGGGGCGACGGGAAAAGAAATGTGTGCCGAGTACGCGCTTGAGAGCTTTTTACTTGGCTCCTCAATGGGCAAATTCGGTTTTTATGGAGAAGAAAAAATTGAAGCGTTTAAGCGCAGCAAAATCGAATTTTACAGCCTTTACGATGATCTTTATGATTTCTGGCTCTTCTGGAACATTGATCAGGAGTCGCGCGACGAATTGCAAGATGCATGCCGCAAGTATTTGTATTATTGGTGGTCGGAAGGCTTTGAAGCATCACTGAAAAGGTGGCGGCTCAAGCTTCATTAATCCCGCATAATTGCAGGCTTTGTCCATATATATGAGATAGAGACAGGCTTGTGAGCTGGGGGGATCGGATTGAGACGGAAATGGCTGTTTTGGGGAAGCATGATTGTGGTGCTCGGGTTTGTCGCGATCACCGGTGGCAAGTGGCTTGTCAGCTGGCATGCGAGCCAGAATTGGCATACGCCGCTGGCGGGGCGCGTGATTGTTGTTGATGCCGGACACGGCGGACCTGATGGAGGAGCCGTAGGCGGAAGTACTGAAGAAAAGAACATTACACTTAAAATTGCAAAGGATGTGCGCAACTACCTGCAGGAAATGGGTGCGATCGTGGTGATGACGCGTGAGCGGGACACAGATTTAGCCGATGATAATTACGAAGGCCGACATAAAAGACAGGATCTTGTCCGCCGCGCCGACCTAATTAACAAAACGCATCCGGACGCGTTTGTCAGCGTGCATCTCAACGCGATACCGATGCCGAGCCTGCATGGGGCGCAGACTTTTTATCATCCAAAGTCGAGTGAAAACCGCAAGCTCGCTCTATTCATTCAGGATTCCTTGAAACGCAACCTTGGGAACACAACGCGTTATGCAAAGCCGATCAGTCATGTATATCTTTTGAAAAAGGCGGAGTCGCCGTCAGCGCTTGTGGAGGTAGGTTTTCTGTCGAATGATCAGGAACGCGCGCTGCTTGTTCAACGCAATTATCAGAAACAGGCGGCGGCTTCCATAAGCCAAGGCGTGATGCGCTATTTTACCAACGAAAAGGTACCTTCTGATTAAAGATGCATGTTCAATTACTGGGTTTTTGATTGCCGGGTTGGTATACTGAAGATGCGTCAACTGGGAAGGACTGGTGAGAAAAAATGATGGATCAACAGCAGGTTTTGGACGTGCTAAAAACCGTTCAGGACCCCTTTTTACATAAAAGTCTGGTGGAAACGAAGGCGTTGAAAGATGTAGTAATTGAAGACGGACGCATCCGTTTGGAAGTCGCGCTTTCGAAGCAAGATCAGGTCAAGCAAATGCAGATTCAAGTCGAGATCTCGTCTAAGCTCAAGGAGCAAGGGGCCGCAGCAGTGGTTGTACGCTTTACGGTACTCAGCGCTGAAGAAATTCGTCAATTGGGCGGGTTCCCAGTCACTCTTCCAACGCTGCTGTCACCTGGAGTCAAGACGGAGTTTATCGCCGTTGCGAGCGGCAAGGGCGGCGTCGGTAAATCGACGGTATCCGTCAATCTCGCATTGGCGCTGGCAAGGCAGGGAAAAAAAGTCGGTCTATTGGATGCCGACATCTACGGATTCAGCGTGCCGGATATGATGGGGATTGAGAATCGCCCGGCGATTAAAGACAACCGGATTATTCCCGTCGAACGATTCGGCATCAAGGTGATTTCAATGGGCTTCTTTGTTGAAAATAATTCGCCGGTTATTTGGCGTGGACCGATGCTTGGCAAGATGCTGAACAACTTTTTCAACGATGTGTATTGGGGCGACTTGGACTATTTAGTGCTTGATTTGCCGCCGGGAACCGGGGACGTGGCGATGGACATTCACAGCAAGCTCCCACATTCGAAAGAGATCATTGTGACCACGCCGCATCCAACCGCCGCATTCGTGGCAGCGCGCGCGGGCGCGATGGCGACGCACACTGATCATGAGATTCTCGGCATTGTTGAGAACATGGCCTACTACCAAAGCAAGAAAACCGGTGAAATCGAGTACGTCTTCGGCAAAGGCGGCGGCGACAAGCTCAGCGACTTGCTGAAGACTGAACTCTTAGGCAGAGTGCCGCTCACGCAACCGGTACCTAAACAAGGTGTGCTCGCTCCGGGTGTCTATTTCGAAGATGATCCAATTGCCCCGGTCTACGATGAGATTGCGCATAAAGTGATTAACAAGTTAACTTAAGAAATTGATTTCACCCCGAATTTTGGATGTCGACGTCCGAGATTCGGGATTTTTTGGTTACGAGTTTTTCGAAGTTCAACGCATAAATAAGAGCCCGAGCCGAGTCCATGCATGAAAACTGAAGTTCAATGCACGAAAATTCGGGATCAATGCACGAAAAGAGGGGATCAATGCACGAAAACCAAGGTTTAATGCATAAATAAGAGAGCCCAAGCCGAGCCCATGCATGAAAACTGAAGTTCAATGCACGAAAATCAAGGTTTAATGCACGAAAACCAGAGATCAATGCACGAACGCCCAATTTCAATGCATAAATAAGAGCTCAAGCCGAGCCCATGCACGAAAACTGAAGTTCAATGCACGAAAATTCGGGATCAATGCACGAAAATCAAGGTTTAATGCACGAAAACCAGAGATCAATGCACGAACGCCCAATTTCAATGCATAAATAAGAGCTCAAGCCGAGCCCATGCACGAAAACTGAAGTTCAATGCACGAAAATTCGGGATCAATGCATGAAAACTGAAATTCGATGCACGAACGCCCAATTTCAATGCATAAATATGTGTGCTGGAACTGAGTCCATGCATGAAGACTGAAGTTCAATGCATGAAAACTGAAGTTCAATGCATGAAAACCAAGGTCCAATGCATAAATAAGAGCCCGAGCCGAGTCCATGCACGAATTTCCTTATTGCGCAGTCCGTTTAAAGTATCGCTTTGACCGAACAGAATCGGACCCTACCTCCTATCAGCTGCTCAATGCTATAAATCATCCCAACACCTGTATAAAAATGCGTCAGTCACGCATATTAAGCGAGGGAGGATGGTGTTATGTCTAGAGTACTATCATTGATCATGTGTGTGTCGATAATAATCGGTGTGGCGGGTTGCGGCGGTCAGCAGAAGCAGCCGTCATATCAGGAAAATAAAAAGATGGTCATTGATCTGCTGAAAACCGATGATGGCAAAGAGGTTATCCGAGATCTCTTGAAGGACAACGATATGAGGCAGGCCATTATACTTGATGAGCCTGTTGTCCGCAAAACCATTGTACAGACGCTTACTACGGAACAGGGACAAAAATTGTGGAGACAGCTGCTCAGCAATCCCGATTTTTCTGAACAGCTTGCGAAAACAATGGAAAGCGAGAACGAAAAATTGCTGAGAACGATGATGAAAGATCCTGGGTATCAAGGCATGATGATGGATATTCTCAAAACTCCTGAAATGCAGCAGCAATACTTGAACCTCATGAAAACCAAGCCATTCCGTGCGCAAATTGACAAAAGCATCGCCGAACTAATGGCAACACCTCTATTTAAGAAGAAACTTGCCGACACGATTGTCGACACACTAAAAAAAGAGCAGGAAAAATCGGAGAGTACCAAGGATTAATCCATTAATTTGCTCTTTGACTGTGTGTCGGAAATCAAACTTTTCAGCGTGACAAAATGAAACCCCCTGTTTTCAAGTTCTCTAATAATAAGAGGCAACGCGCGATCGGTTCCTTTAGCCGAGTCAGATGCATGGAGTTTGATGATATCCCCCTTGCCGGTATGCTGCAAAACGCGTTGGACGATAACCTTATATCCAGGGTTTGTCTCATCTTGAGGGTTGACGCTCCAAAGGATCACTTGTTGATTCAATCCTTTTGCAGTGTCCAGTATAGCTTTAGTTACTTTGCCAAAGGGTGGTCGAATCATGTCTGGTCGCTCACCGGTTGTCTTATAAATTGCTTCGCGTCCAAATAGGATATCTGAACGCACACGTTGCGCGGTTAATTGTGTGTAGTCTTCATGACGCATCCCGTGGGATTCGATTTCATGTCCTGATTTTTGCATGCTGCGGACAATATTCGGATGGCGCTCAGCCCATTCACCAGAAACAAAAAAGGTCGCCTTGACGTGTTCTTCATTAAGCGTTTTTAAAATCAGCGGAATCTGCTGGTCGCCCCAATTAATATCGAAAGTCAGCGCTAGTTGCTTTTGATTTGTTGTGACTTTGGAAAGCGCTCCAGAGGATTGGATCGGCGTGAACACATCAGCCTCCTGTCTTTGAACAAATAAAATCAGCGCTGCAAAGAAGGCGGCGATAACAATCAGCATGATGTTTTTTAACTTTTTTCCATTGATAATCCAAAGCATGAGCGTCCCACCTCATTTGAATGTTTGTACCATTGTATGGGCAAGCACTAGTGAATATGCGGCGGTCGTAAAGGAGAAAAGAAAAATCAAAAAAACTGTTGACATTTTCTTGATACCTGGTAAAATAAATTTTGTTGTCTTTCCGAAAATTGATTTTAAATGATCTGATGATCGAAATTAAAGTCAAAAAAGATGTTGACAATGAAAGAACAAGAGGGTATAATAATTTAGGTCGTCTGATAGAGGCGATCGAGAATGTTCCTTGAAAACTAAACAAAAGCCAAGCGTGATTTAAAAAGGGTTTAACCCCTGATAAATTCAAATTGCTATGGATCTTATGAACGAAAAAGTAAGGCCGAACCTCGCGTTCGACATTAAGCAAGACACTTTTTGGAGAGTTTGATCCTGGCTCAGGACGAACGCTGGCGGCGTGCCTAATACATGCAAGTCGAGCGCATTGAAGGGAGCTTGCTCCCGGATGTGAGCGGCGGATGGGTGAGTAACACGTGGGTAACCTGCCTGTCAGATTGGGATAACTGTGGGAAACCGCAGCTAATACCGAATGATCCCCTGCACCACATGGTGCAGGGTTGAAAGATGGTTTCGGCCATCACTGACAGATGGGCCCGCGGTGCATTAGTTAGTTGGCGGGGTAACGGCCCACCAAGACAGCGATGCATAGCCGACCTGAGAGGGTGATC
>NZ_FOOY01000032.1 GCF_900113325.1 Sporolactobacillus nakayamae
ACAATCGGGACAAAGATACCCGAGATACTGTCAGCGAGCCGCTGGATCGGTGCTTTTGATCCCTGGGCTTCCTCAACAATCTTGACAATCCCGGCAAGTGCCGTATCTTTCCCTACTTTTTCAGCCTTCATGGTCAGCGTTCCATTTGCATTCACCGTTGCCCCGATGACTTTGTCATCTTTTCCTTTTTCGACAGGGATGGATTCACCAGTAATCATTGATTCGTCAACAGAAGAACGGCCGTTGACAACGATACCATCTACAGGTATTTTTTCTCCAGGTTTGACACGTAACAAATCACCAACAGCAACCTGATCGATCGGTACCTTTCGTTCCTTCCCCTCCTCAATGATGGTTGCCTCTTTTGCCTGAAGCCCCATCAGTTCAGTAATCGCTGCAGTCGTCCGCCGCTTTGCACGTGATTCAAAATATTTTCCCAGAAGAACAAGTGTAATTAAAATCGCACTCGTTTCAAAATACAACTCAGGATTGGCGAGTCCGCCGAATTGATAACGGAAGGTCTCGAACGCACTGTAAAAGTAAGCAGCACTCGTACCCAGCGCAACCAAAACATCCATATTGGCACTCTTATTTAATAGAGCTTTTGTTCCACTGACATAAAACTGGCCGCCAATGTAGAACTGCACAATACCAGCTACGACAAGCTGGAACCATGGATTCATCAGCAAGTGAGGGATCGGAAGGCCTGTATTAAAGGGCAAGTGTGCAATCATTGTGTAAAGCAGTGGTAGCGAAAGAACAGTGGACAAGATTAGTTTCTGAAGCTTTCTTCTGAGCTCCTTCTCTTTTGCGTCCGTCGCCTGTTCTTGTTTCGGGACAGCCTTGTAACCGAGTTTCTTGACTTGATCATAAATCGCAGTAGGTTCGGTGATCCCGGGCTGAAAGATCACAGTTCCAGACTCAGTCGCTAGATTAACCTGGGCTGATACTACACCTGCCATACGGCTCAATCCCTTTTCAATACGCGCGGCACAAGAGGCACAGGTCATACCAAGAATATCCGTATCCAACCTTTGCGTTCGCACGCCGTAACCCAGCTTTTCAATCTTTTGTACAATGTCCGTGGGTTTTGCTTTTTCCTCATGGATGGTCACCTTCGCTTTTTCCAATGCGAGGTTGACATTCGCTTCGACGCCATCCATCTTATTGAGCGATTTTTCAATCCTTGTCGAGCAGGAAGCACAGGTCATCCCTGTAATCCCAATCTGCATTGCCTTTGAACTCATCCATTTCATCCCCTTATATCCGTTCATCCAGAAGTCAATGTGAACCCCCAGAATAAATGATTTGTATTTATTCCAACTAAAGATTCAGGTTAGCAGCTCCTGCCATCTTCTTTCAGCTTTATTATACCCATGGGGGGTATACGTGTCAAATGATAAATTGAGCGATCTGTTATACCTAGTCGTGGGGCTTTTCGTAATTAAATGAAGGCACTGCTTATCCCTTGGTCTCATTTATTCTAATAAACAGATGTGTAGTTTTTGTTAGGGTATGAAAAATATCATATCTTTTTTGAAATCATTTGCGAACAAGCACGAATAGAAATGGAAAATCAGAGAAACATCAGGTTTCCTTATTCCCTAAGTTCTAAGGAATGATACGATCTCTGCCTTTTATATTTAACATTTAATAGCTATAGATTTCTTGATCATTACGATCTCTAGATACATTGATTTAAACTTTATTTTTATTGAGTATTTATAAATCTTCACAGTTTCTCCACATTTGTTCGATACACTTGTGGAAACGAGATAAGGAGAGTGTATCCATGAAAAAGTTTCTTTTCGTCGCACTGGCAATTTTCACACTACTCATCATTACTGCGTGCTCTGCGACTACAGAAAATAGCAACAAAACAGCCAACAAGCAGGCTGCGAGCAGCGAATCGGCTGCTTCAGAATCACCCAAAATATTGAGAGGGCCAAATATTACGCTTGTTGCCGAAAAAGGGACACAAAAATTGAGCAACGGCGTTACTGTCCCAGTTTGGACGTTTAACGGATCAGCACCCGGACCGGAAATTCATGTACAAAAAGGCCAGAAAGTG
The DNA here is from genome assembly GCF_900113325.1 of Sporolactobacillus nakayamae. GTDB lineage: Bacteria > Bacillota > Bacilli > Bacillales > Sporolactobacillaceae > Sporolactobacillus > Sporolactobacillus nakayamae. The sequence goes on from NZ_FOOY01000032.1 coordinate 2,072, forward strand.
CGTGTCACCTTAAAGAATGAGCTTTCTGCACCCGTTTCGATTCACTGGCACGGTTATCCAGTTCCTAATAAAATGGACGGTATCCCAGGTGTCACACAAAACGCTGTAGCCCCAGGAAAGAGCTTCACTTATGAGTTCGTTGCTGACAAAACAGGCACTTATTGGTATCACTCTCACCAGGATTCAGTGAATCAGGTGGACCGAGGGTTATATGGGGCCTTCATTGTTGAAGATCCTAAAGAAAAATATGATAAGGATTACACCCTAATGCTGGACGAATGGATGACCGATAAAAATCAGATCAACAGTCAGATTAAAGCGATGACACCTGCGGGTCAAAGCAATAAGAACAACGGAGATTCCGGAATGGGCAGCATGCCCGGCATGGATATGGGCGATTCAGATCAAGGCAGCTCAAATAGTGGTGGCAGTAGTGGAATGAATATGGATAATATGGACAACAGCAGTTCAGATAGCGGAAACAGCAACGGCATGAATATGCCCGGGAATATGATGGCCGATAATATGAGCATGTACGACTTGTACACGATTAATGGAAAAAGCGGCAGTCTGGTTAAACCTCTGACGGTCAATAAAGGGGATAATGTTCGGCTGCGTTTCATTAATGCCGGCTACCTCCCGCATAACATTCATATCCATGGTCACAACATTAAAGTAATTGCAACTGATGGTCAGCCTATAAACAATCCGCAGGCCGTTAAAAACCAGGTCATTTCCATCGCACCAGGTGAACGATATGATGTAGCCTTTACTGCGGACAATCCGGGAAAATGGTATATCGAAGATCATGGAACAGCAAAGGGTACGAACGGGATGAAGGCCTTAATTGACTATGAAGGTAGCAAGGCTACAACCGATCAACCTAATGCAAGCACACAATTGCCGGCTATAAACTTTGCTGACTACGGGTCTAAAACAAAACCTGAGTTTACGCTGAATCAAAAATACGACGTCACCTATACCATGAACCTTAATGCAGGTATGAACAATAATGGGATGATCTATACGATCAATGGGAAAACCTTCCCAAATACAGATCCGATTAAGGTTAAAACGGGTGATCGCGTGAAGGTCAAGCTGGTCAATCGTGATCATATGAATAACCATCCAATGCATCTCCATGGCCACTTTTTCCAGGTTTTGAGCAAAAATGGTAAACCGGTCAGCGGTTCCCCCATTTACAAAGATACGTTGAATGTAAAACCGGGTGAAACTTATGAGGTTGCCTTCCTGTCCGATAATCCGGGTAACTGGCTGTTTCACTGCCACGATCTGCATCACGCGAACGCAGGGATGATAACCGAGGTCCAGTATACAGATTTCCATTCAAGTTATGTTCCAAGTTCTTCGAGTAACAATAAACCAGAGTAAGTATTCTTAAAATAGAGGCTAAACGATCATGTTACAATAGTCTCAGAGGTGGTGGTAGATATGATGGGATGGAATGGTGGTATGATGAGTGGTTTTGGTTTAGGTATGGGTTTTATCGGATGGCTTGTGCAACTATCACTGTTTATTGCCGTGATCTATCTAGTAGTTACCCTAATTAAAAAATTGAATCATCATTCAGACACCAATAAACAAGGGTACGTGATTTTAAAAGAACGATTTGCCCAAGGTGAAATCACAGAGGATGAATACAAAAAAATGAAAAAGATTTTGGATGACTGAACATGTGATAGGTCTTAAATAAGTGTGAGGGGGAAAGTCAATATGACTTTCCCCCTCACTTTTTTGCATGAATAGCTACTAATTCATAGAAAAATTAAAATCTGCAAAATGAGCATCGGTATACCTTGAATAAAAGGAGAGGAAAGAACGAATAATGATCAAAATATAGATAAATTATCGAGATATCAATTCATCTTCAGTCACCCATTTATGGTTTTTTATCACTTTTCCAGTCTTAGTATCGGTATAATTGACCATATAAATATTCGTTTGCTTAGCACTGTCAATTGTTGCTTCTGCGCCCATCATCCCTGGCATATGGCTGGCGTTTAGCTTAACCTTTGTCCCCGTTTTGAGAAGTCCTTTGTTGTGAGTCTGTAACTCTTGCTGGATAACCCACTTATGATTTCTAACCACTTTCCCACCGTTAGTTGGATGATAAGTAACAGTATACACATTAGTAGTATAAACTCCGGCAACCGTTCCTTTAGCATTCATCATACCGGACATATGATCTGTTTTCAGCGTCACTTTACTCCCCTTTTTAAATTCAGGATTCATTGTTGCCACAAGGCCCTGTGGAACATCGCGATCCGACATAGCGTGCTGATCATGATCTCTATTCATATCATGGCTCATGGAGCTTGAACTGTCATTTGTTCCCTGGTTTGTGCTACACCCAGTTAACGCTACAACAAGAACTAATAAAAAAAAGGATACGCAGAATTTTTTTATTGCCAAAGCTGATCACTCCTGACACAATAAAATTAATCACATCAGGTAATATACCCTTTAAGATGAAAATAAATCGTATGCCCTGTCAGATTTGGGAACTGCGATGTCTCCCCTTCCAAGGCTTGTACTTACGTTATAATAAGGTTATAGAGTTCCTACGGAGGTATGCCAGTTGGCTAGTAAAGAGCTAGATAAAATCATTGAAGAATACAATACATACGAGATGCGGAATCAGTTTATCATACCTAGTTTATCAATGATGAACGCCTTAAAGCATTTTGTACCATAAAAAAAGCATTACTAAAGTGGTTACTGAAATTGAAAACAGTACCTTTGGCAATGATTTTAAGAGATACTTTAGTCCACCTAAAAAAAGAAAAAAAGCCCGAAAGAAAAATGCATTCTCTCGTTTCCCCTCGTATTTTTCCTGTCAAGACAAAAAGACAGCCCGAATAAACTCTTCTTTTATAATGCTACGAAGTTGAACCATTAAGACTGTATGAGAATATTTCACCGAGTCCTGAAAAAACCTACTGGCAGCCGGTGGGTTAATATTAGGCACTTATTGAAAAAAGTAATCAAGAAGCTAAACTTCTTTTTTTCATCCAATACTTCTACTGATATTTTTAGCTTTTCTGAGATAAATGGCTTAACTTCTTTGAACTAACCGAAATATTTTTTATTTAACAATCATCCAATTTTTATCTTTTTGCAGAGTCAAATCAAGCTGTGAAATCTGCGTCGCCTTTGTTTGCTGATCGAGATACTTCACGGATACTGAAACCTGCACTTGATTGCCCACTTTCCGATACACCGGATTGATCATCTCTGAAAAGACATAGTCCTTGCCAATCGGTTTCAGCACATTGTCTTTGACATAGTAGGACAGTTCTTCTTTACTTGCAGTAGGATATAGTTTAAAGAACGTTTTTAAAAATACGTTGATTTCTTCTGTCGTACCTCCATTCACCGTACCATCATTTTCTACTGCTTTTGGCTCATAACCTGACTTCACAGGAATCTCGCAAATGGTGGGATTTCTGACGATGACCATGTTTCCGGCTTTATCCATATAGACTCCCACCTCATAAGAGGCATTCACCGCCTTTTTTGTGTGGCCCTCCGTTATCAGCTGATCAACGGAAAAAATGACGGCATACTCGTGTTCATCGATTTGCCTTACCTTCCAGATTTCCACGTCGTTAACTGAAGAAGAGGTAGGAATGTCCCTGCGAATGGTGTCGATGTTTAAATCCTGTAATTCTTTAGTCAGATACCCTTTGAGAGCTTCTGTCCGTTGGTCGATTACATTCTGGTTGTTTTTCCATGAATAATAGACTTTGGCAAAGTTTTTGATGAAATTTTCGATCGGGTTGATATCTATCACTTGTTTTTCAATCACTTTTGTTTCATGAACCGTGTGCCTATTGATGGCGGTAAAATTTTTGTAGATGCCAAAAGCAACACTGCTTATCAGCAGAATCCACAGAAAAATGACCCATTTTCTGTGGATTCCGACTTTCATCACGTGGACCTTTGGGGACTTGAGCTGCTTTTCTTTTTTTCTTATTTTCATAGCTTAAATCTTCCTTTCTATTTGTTTTTGATCCGACCAGCGCTGACTAGGTGTTTCTGCCAGTATGAGGTTGTAAGATCGGCATACCCAATCGGATCACCAGCTTGATACATGCGATTGTTACCGACATAAATACCGACGTGTGTGATATAAGTAGCTGCATTATAGGTATCGTGAAAAAAAACCAAATCTCCCGGTTTCGCTTCCGATAGCGGAAGATGCTGCGTGACGTCATACTGTTCCTGAGCTGTCCGAGGCAGTCTAATGCCCGCTTTTCCAAAGCTCCATTGCGTCAATCCACTACAATCAAAGGACGTGTTGGGATTGTCTCCCCCAAACACATAGCGCCAGCCTTTATATTTCAAGGCTTCGTTCATGATTGCCTGAACGGTGGCATTGTCGAAATGTGCCACGGTCAAATATTGCGAAACCAAAGCGACATAGAACATATTCCCGTAACGGTATCGCCAGCCACTATTTTTCTTCAATGCAATCGGGTTTGTGTAAGAAACTTTTTCCCCATCGGATTTTTCTTTCGCAAAGTTCTCCGCAAGTTCAAAGGTGTATTTTTTACCGTGACTCGCCACGTAATCGATGAAATTCCCTCCATAGTTGTAAGACTGAATCACGGTATTGATGTCGCCTCCTTTTTTCCTAGAAGACTGTAGTAAAGCCGCAAAATATTTGCACCCTTGCTGAATCGACTTCTCCACAGTAAAGGAATGCTGAGGTTGTCCGGTCGAGGCCATCGACTGCATGACATCTGTGCCACGACCTCCGCTTTCCACCTGCATGATGGCAAGCAAATCACCGACATAGCGCTCGATTTGATATTTCTTGGCATACTTTTCCACCATTGGCTGGTGGGCCAGTACTTCCTGTGACAGATTAGCGCCTGCAAGATCGATCCCATTGCTGCTGCCATCTCCATCCTCTTCATTTGAAATGAAAACAGCGACAAAAATTAGTAGGGAAATCAGCATAGCGAAGACGGCACCGAAGATTAGCCAAACGTTTAATCTCATTTTTGGCTTCCTCTCTGCCTACGAGTCACGCGTTGCCTTGTCTGTTGACCCGTTTCTGTCCGATTATGCCTGAGGGTTGCCTCTTGTTTTTTGATCATCGGGGCCAGTTGTCGGCTCTTTTTTGGTGTAAACGGTTGTCGCGTTGCGTTTGGATGAGTCGGTGCGTGCTCTTTCTGCGTCGCAACTGGGCTTCTCCTGTTAAGATCCTGCTTGGTGAGATCTTGGCGTACTGTAGAATCTGGCATCTGGACGACCGGACGATTGAGCTCGGTATTTTTTGCTTGGCTTTTTTTCGCCTGATCCTTGAATGAGTGGATTGAGTTTATCGTCCTTTTGTTTGTCTTCAGCGTGGAATCAGGCATTACAGACCGTGCAGGTGCCGAATGAGGCCTTGCCGTTTTTTGCTTCTTGGCTGGTTTATCTTTTGTTAATTTGGTTTTAGGCCGTTCAACGAAATCCTGTTCGGTTGCCTTTTGTTGACGGGTCCGGTTAAATTCCAGTCGGCGTTGCGCAATCGTCGGACGCTGCTGCATTTGGTTCTTTTCACGGTTCTGTTTTTTGTCCGCGATTTTTTGCACTGTACGACTTTTGGCGTCCTCTGTCTTTTTTGTCATCGTGTCGTGCTTTTCTGTCTTCCCATGAATCAAGACTTGGCGGGTATTCAAAGGTAAAGCCGCTGTTTGCTTCTTTCTTGGATTTGGGTTGTCCGTGCTTCGCTTTATTGTCTCTTTGCCCGCACCCGCTGACCGACCCGTACGAGGCTCAAGCTGGGATTTCTTTGATCCTTGTGTTGGACGTTGGCTGCGGGTTTGCGTCCGTTGGGAAGCTCCGGACCTCGAAGCTTTTGCCCTTGCCCCAGGGCCAGCTGCCGCACCGGTTGCTCCGGCCGTAAAAAAGCGACCCATTTTCCGCTTCCATCGCCGCGTCTCGCGATGTAAGAACCGATAAGGCCGTTGCAGGATTGGGCTTCCCATCTGCTGAGAATCACTCGCCTGCAAGTGGAATAGACCCATAAGGTCACCCAGTTTGGCGTAAATACCCGCAAAAGTCACAATCTGTAAAAAGGCAATCAGGAAAAACGGGAATTCTCCGGATAGGGCGTAAAGCATGGTGGAAATGGAAAAGGCAATCGTGACAATTAGCGTAATGCCTGCCCGTGTCATGATGACATTGAAAAGCTTCATGATGGCCTGTTTGCCCATGCCATTAAAGCCCGGGATCATGGAAAGCAGAAAACTGATGGGCAGGAAGAGGGCATAGATGATGAACAAGATCTGCGAGAAAATCATGATCCCCGAAAGTAGAAACACGAAGATGGAAATCCCGATATTGAATAGAAACAGGAAGAACACCATCCCCAAACGTGGGGTCGTCTTGGTGAGTGTCAGGTTCTTATTGCCTTCTTTTTCAATTTCCTCTTTAACAACCGCTTCCCGGTCTGCGCCGTTGTTTGCGTCCGGATCTGCGGACAGCAGCTTTTCCACCCGTTTCTGTCCGATTTTAGTCATATCAGAATTGCCATACTGTAGAAGCAGCCAGGGCTGCTGCACTTGTATCGAAAACAAGTTATCCCGGATGAGGGCTGCGCTGTCCTGACCATGACTTCCCGAGTGTGGCATCACCATTTTTGTCCCCAGCGACAGACTAGCCTTGCTGATGTCCGCCGAAAATCCATTGATTTTGCCGATATAGTCTGGGGCATAGGCAATAAAGGAAGCGGACAGAAGAAAAACCACCAAAAAGTTCATCACGGCGTGAATCACTTTGGTGGTCTCTCGCTTGATCAGCCCCACATAGGCCACATAGATCCCGAGGATTAAAATAAAAATCAGCAGGAACCCTGGATAAAAGCCAGAACTATGAAAGCCGCTGGGCGAAATACCTGCCAATGTTTGCATGTTTTTTCCAATCGCGTTTGCAGTCTTGGAAACGAAATCTAAGGAATAGGCTTCCTGTACGAGATACCCTGTCGCATTGGACAGGTAGAGGGAGAGCGTCCAGATAAAATTCGTGATGGCGTAGAGTCCATACATGACCTGTTTGCCAATACCATCGGTCCAATTCCACGGCAGCCAGTCCCATGAATTATCCACATAGAAATCGAGCTGGTAATTGCCCAAAGGATATTTAGAGTAAGCATTCTGAGCACTGACCGTATCATCGACAAGACCGGCCGCATGGGCAATCGTTCCAAGCAGTGCGAAGAAAAGCAGCGATCCAACCGTGACCAAAAGAACAGCCATGAAAATTTTACGTCTCTTTTTCAGGTGCATTTAGGTCACCTCTTTTCTGACCGGTGGACGGGTGTCAAAGGCATGGAGCAGTTCCTCAAAGACCGGATGAATCTGGATGACACCTACACGGCCATACAAGTCAGAGATAAGGCACTGGCCATTTTCAAGTTCACGTAATCGTTTCTGGTTTTGTTCATCCTCCTTGTCCACGCCGAAGAATTCCAGTGTCTTCTTGATTTCGTGTATATCCGTCGAACGAAATGCAAATTTCAGACCGATATTGTTTTTCATCTTCTCATCCAGTAAATCATCTGCGTTCTGGGTTACGAAATAAACACCGGCATTCATGGCGCGACCAGCCCGCACCAGCTTGTTGGAAAGGGTCTTCCCCTGTGCCACCTGCAAAAAGCTCCAGGCTTCATCCAAGTCCACCATTTTAAACACGCTGCGGTTGGAGTGAATGAAATCAAGGGCAAAGGTGCTGATGACAATTAAAATCGCCACACTTAAAAGTTCCACAGTCGTGTATTCCTTAAATTCGGTTTCAGCATCTGGAAGCACCAAGTCCGCCACTTGGATGATGTTCAGCTGCTTATCCAGGCTAATCGACTGAACGGTCATGCCATCAGAGAACAACAAGTGTCCCAGGTTACTGTCCTTAATGCTGTCGATATGGTCAGCCATGCTGCTCGCAACGGAGGTGCCCTCCTTGTATAGCTCGTCAATGACGCACAAAAGCCCTTGTCGGTCGCTTTGCGTCACCCGACGGATCGCCTTACGAAGCGTTGGGAACTTCTCACCATCCCGACTGGAAATGCCTGTGAGAAAGGTAAGGATGTCGATGGCGAGGCTCTCTGCGTCCTTCGTCTGTTTCATAATCACATAAGGGTCAAGTAAGCCCTTGTTGCGTTCCTCTCTGGTCAGATTGATGATGTTAATTTCCTCGGCAATTTCCGGTAGCGTTTCCTTCCACCCACCACGCTCGGATTTGGGATCTAAGATCACCGCCTGTCCCCCGTAGAGGACGGCATAATAGACGAGTAAGTTGTTCGAGAAGGATTTTCCGCCGCCAAGGGAACCAAGAAAAGCCGCTGCAAGTGCATTAGTGACAGACCCTTTCACGCCTTGTGCTGCAAGGCTCGGCTTTAAGTAAACGTTACGCCCGGTGTCCAGATTATAGCCGATATAGATCCCCTCTGGTTCCCCAAGCATCTGCGCGGCCCCAAAGCCCAAGCTTGCAAGAAAGTCACTGGTCACATACTGGATATAATCATTCATATACCGCTTGCTGGCAGGAAGGAACTCACCGTGCAGCCCGATCATGTCTCCGAACGGTCGCACCAGTTTAATGCTTAAATCGTCGTAGAAGTCCATGACTTCGTTACATCGACGCTTCAATTCGTCCAGATCCGGCGCTGCTACCCGTATCACGTAACTGAGCTTATACATCGCTTCTTTGGTCTGGTCGAGATTCGCTTCCAGCTCGCTGACACTATCCAGGGCTTCCATCACGTCGTTACCTGACTCATTATTAGACTGCCAGGCATGGTTATCTAAGTCTTTCAATTCTTTTTTCTTGTTTCGAACCGTCGTTAAGGCTTTCTTATTCGTGACAATGTCCACATTCATCGATGTATCAATTGGAAACGTAAATTGTTGTTGCTGATAGTAAAAAATTTCTGAGGAGGGGAAGTCCAGCTCTCGTACAATCGAATTGATCGTGAAATAGGAAACATAAGTCGTCTGGTCTTCCTGCTCGATTTTCAAATATCTCTGGTTTTCCTCGACAAGGCAGCGAGTCGGCTTGATGAGGTCATACCGCTTCACCAGCATTTCCTGCTTCAGTTTCTTTGCCGGTAAATGGTAGGCATATTCCTCATAGGGCGAACCCGTCTTCCCATAAAGATGTTCAATCAGATAGCCAAAGTCATCTTTATCCAGCCTGCGAACTTTGAATCTGCGGGAAATCTTGCTTTCCAGCAGGTGTTCCATTTTCATAAACCGGTTAATCTCTTTCGTACTCATGCTGACGAAATCGCCCATCAGTTTGTGATTGACCTCGTAAAGGAAATCAGAAAAGGTCATCAGAATGGATTCACTGATCACCTTAAGGCTGACTTCCTGTTCGTTTAAAAGCAGTTTGAAGCCAATAAAAAAGCGATAGTCGATTTGGTTTTCACCAATCATTCCGACTAACGCTTCAGTCTGTTCATCAATTTTCCGGCAAGCAATGTCTCTCAATCTTCCAGAGATTTCTTTCTTGCTTCGCTCCTGCGTGGCCCGAATACTTGATTCTGTAGCAATCTGCAAGGCATGAATTTTCCCGTCACGGCTCTGGGCGACCAACTGACGAAAATGCTCATGCACCTGGTATTTTTCTTCTGGACTCAGAAAGGAGTAGTTGTAGGGAATCAGTTCATAATAGGCGAAACATTCCCCGTCGTGATTAAAAACGAGGTTATTTTCGATGTACTTGATCGGATACAGCATAACGTTCCCTCCTCACGGCGGTAATCGCTCCACCGACGGTCTCTTTTTTCAGCTTCACAGACTTTCCAGCATAGGTGACTTTGGGACGGAGCATATAGGAAAATACGGATTTCAGAAAGCCATAGGGCTTTTTCCCATCAAAGGTCTTCTGTGACATGAACCACGTGAAGCCAACCGGAAGACCCACATATTTCAGCAGGACGCCATGAATGAAAGACAACGGTGGCACGTTCGCAAAGAGCACCACCAGCAAGAGCGAGCAGACAAACCAAGCCATTTGCGTAAAAGTGACCGGAAAGGGTAGTTGGAAGTCATTGATGGCGTAGATCACCTTCTCCACGTTCCAGATGCTAGTATAGCTTCTGATTTTTTTCATCTGTCACTATTCCTTTCTGTTTAAGAGACTTTTTAGTTAACTGACGTATTCAAAAACACCGTGGGAAGTGACGAGAAAATTTCCTTCCAACTCCAAATCCCGTCCATAAGCTTCATAGTCAATATAGTTTTGCAAATGAGAAGGGACTTCACCAAGGGTACCTGACTCTTCCAATAGGTAACGGGCCACATTCTCCATATCATCACAATCGGGATAACAGATGATGTCATCCTTATGCTCCACCATTTCTTCAAAACTGCCAAAAAAGGCGTTCTGGATTTCTCTCATTTCCTCCTCAATCGGTGTTCCTTCTAATTCCTTCGCTAGAGAACACAGACGGTTGATTTCCTCAATGGGCGTGTATTCATCAATATCAAAGGGCAATTCGTAATCGTGGATGGCATATTCTTCATATTCATGATTCAATCCGATACGCTCCTTGACCTCCTCAAAGTCAACGGGTGGAGTGAACCATGCACCGACTAATTCGCCCTCATTGTACTTGCCAAGATTGGCTATATAGACTTTCATTTCCATCTATATATCACTTCCTTTTCCTAAAAATAGATACAAAAAAAGCAGTGGTTTTCGACTGCGCAATGGCTACCCATTAAATTTATTTAGATAAAAGTGCATTTCCCTGTCGCACTACCGTTTGACGTACCTGTTTTTTGGCATGCATAAGAAAAGCCCTTATACATGCCAAAAGAACAGGTGTTAAAGTTACGCACCCACGACTCTGTTAAACAGATTCAGTAAGACATCTTTGACACCTGCCGCATTGAAGACTAATCCCACGGCAATCAAAGCAATCACTAGAAAACCAATCAGCTTGGAAAATTCCCGTTTAAAACCGAGATAAAGCCCGATGACCACAATCGCCATCAAGACGAGAGACTGAGCATTATTTAAAAACCAAGTGTATAAATTCCGTCCAAAATTCATGAGCGATTTCTCCTTTTATACATCCAATTTGTGATTAAAATTTCGTTGATGCATTGTTTAAAGATCATTTTTGCCGATGATGATTCGTGACCATCTGTTCGGCAGCATCGGCCTGCTGCTGGACTATTTTTTCGTGGCGTTTCGTGAGCTTGGCATGCCGGATCATGTCATCAATGACGGTAGTATCTTTGATCTGGTCGAGCCAAAGCGCCACTTTTAATGTCGGGGCCACCTGTCGCTGTAACCAGCCTAAGGTCCGGTCAAAAGAATACGGCTCCGGTTGGGTGGTTAATTTCAATTTCTCCCGGTTTTTTCCGATAAACCAGGCCCAGTTTTCGTTCATTTTCCATGTGCTGCGTCGCTTATTTTCCACTTTGTCCACAAAACGCAGGTAACGGTTGATGATGGAAAAAGCCGTACGCTCCGCATCGTGGTAAGCCATCAGGTCAAGGATGGCGTGATCGGCACGTTCGTTTTTCAGGCGGATTTCAAATCGGTTTTTGACTTCGGCTTCGTCGATAGGGATGTCACTCTTTGCATACTGCTCGTAGTCCTTTTCATAAAGGCAGAAATAGATTTCACTTTTTAGAGAACCGATATAGAGCGTGTGCCCCATGGCTTCCTTTTCCTCTCGGCGGATGAGCTCGCCGCTACGGTAACTTTTAAAGCTGCGAAACACAGAAATACATTCTTCATGTCGGCATTTTTCCGTCAGCTGCGGAATATCCAAAATGTCTGCCTTGTCATTGATCGCTAAGTCCAGCCTCTTGAATACACCGCCCTCGCAGATGGCATCCATGAAAAAGTCGGTCCAGCTTCGGTGTTGGGCTAAAAGGAATCCCTCAAACTGGCGGCAGCCTCGTCCTTTCAGTTCCAGCAGCACACCTTTTTGTTCATCAGGAGAGACCATCACAAAAATATCTCCCAAAGCGTAATGTTCCGTGTAGGAATAGAAGCCATAGTCTTCATGAAGCATGTAGTTCATTTTCAAAAGCAGAATGTCTTCAATGACATGCTTCACATCCGTGGTTGGGAATCGTATCCGCACATAGTCAAACAGCATCTCAAGTGGTGCATCGGGATTGAGCCGTTCCAATGCTTTTAGTAACGCCGTTTTGATGTCATCCGATGGGGAAGCCCTGCTGTTTTCAATATCGTTGAGATACTGTCTGGTCATTCCGGCAACAACCGCCAGGCGATTTTGTGAAAGGCCGTATGAAAGCCGCTTTTCCTTCAGATGTTGTACCCATAAATCATTTTCGCTCAATGATTACCCTCCAATCAAAAAGAGGATGTCAACTGAAAGGGGCATAGTTGACATCCTCCAAAAATTCCAGAAACCTAGACAGAATAGGGTGTTTACTGGATTTTGAAACTGTTTTTTATTGTATTTGTGCCCCCCTGTTAGATACGGGGGGCTAAATCGCTGGCGTGGCTGACGCCACACCAGCAGCAGGCTAGTCCGTCCCTTCGGCTTTCGCTTCGCACGCCGCCTGTCCGTCCTGCCTGCTTCTTATCAGTGTTCCAATCTCTTTTATAAAATTGTGTCCTTTAGGGACTAAAGGGGTATAAAACTCTGAGATGACACTTGTCCCTGTATCCACATAACCTCGCCCTTTGATTTGTTTTAGGAAAAAATCCTTTTCCACCTCACCAAACATCATGCTGTAGCCCATTTCCGACATGCGTCCCAAGGCCACACGGAAGTTGAATTGGTCACGAATCCCATCGCCTAAAAATTTAGCGTCTGGACGCTGGCAGGCAAGGATCAGGAAGTACCCGGCCTGTCTCCCAAGCATGACGATCCGTTTCAACTTGGTTAAAACAACAGAACTCTCTTTCCCAAGCATTTCCATGAACGCCACGTATTCATCAAAGATGAGGAAGTGAGCGGGCAATCCCAGATAAGCATAGTTCTCTCCGGTCTTGTAGCCAGTCATCTGTTTCATGGCTTCACTGCGTTCCATCATACTGTCATAAAACTGGTTCAGACAGGCCATCATGTCTTCTTTCTGATGATGGACATTCGGCATGACTTCAGAAAGATCAGCAAGATCCGAATTTTTTGGGTCAAGGACATAAAGCATGGCGTTTGTGCGCGCTAAGGCTTCAATGAGTGAGAAGATGAAGTAGGTTTTTCCTCCGCCTGTTCCCCCAGCAATGAGCATATGAGGTAACTTATCATACTCCCAATAAACAGACTTCATCAGCTTTAAGCGCCCGTCTTTAGCAGTGACTTCTTCAATGGAAATACGATTCGCAATCGTATCATAGAGCAGGGTATATTCTAGATAAGAATCCTTGAGCTCTTTGTCCACCAGTTCACAGTACAAGCCACTTTCCAGCTTCTTTTCCAAGTGCAGGAGCTGATCCTGATATTTACCCAACGTAATTTCTACGTGGATGTGAATCAGTCCATCTTTGAGCCGGTAATACATCTTTGGGAAATGGCGGATTCTCTCCTTTTGCCTGCCGGATGGTAGGTCTTTAAAGAGCCCGTCATGTTGCACCTGTTCGGATTCATACCATTTATTTTCTAGGATCATTTTGGCTAGCTTTTGGCGGTGCACGAGCTGTTTCACTCTATCTCGATGAAAGTGGTAATAAAGGCCGGCCACAAGCATGCTTATTCCTGCAGCTACACTGACACTGAACATGAGATAGGGCGTGATAGCAAACTGCAAGCTGCCTTCATGCAAAAGTCGTACCTTCTTCCAGTCCATTAGCATGAGCCGCTTCCCATGAAAGGCCAGCAACACGAATAGGAAAACAAGAACGAGTGAGGTAGCAGCAAATCGAAAGACAAGATGTTGATCACCCGCTCGAATCCTTTTTCCTTTATAGATGAAATGTTTCATAAATGATCCTTTCCGGAAAATGAAATGGCATTACTTTCCTTTAGTTTGTGGCTGCGGATGGGGGACGGCTTGTTTATTTTTCAGCGCTATGTCCTCGGCCTTGATATACCAGTCCACATCCGCTCCCAAAAATGTGGCAGTCGCTACTGTATCCGCTACCGGGTTGATCAGTTCCACTTCGGCATTATAGTCAAACTCTTTTAACGGGACGGCAGCCGGAATACTGACCTGTATCATGCGTCCTTGTCCACGGGATTTAAGGTCATAAGTCCGTTCTTTAATTTCATCACTGACTGTGCCGTCCTCATTATTCACGCGCACTTCACGGCGGAGTGCGGAGAATTTCAGCGCACCAAATGTCTTGTCCTTATCAATCACAATGCCTTCAGCTAATCTCATTTTTTGCCCTCCTTATGCTTTCACCATATCGTCTGCATGCAGAATATAATTTGTAAAACCACGAGCACCAATTTTATAACCCTCTGCGGTAATTCGAGGATTGATCAATTTCACCTTGTCTTCTACTTCAAAATGCTTTTCACCCGCTTCCGGTGGTAACACCAAAACGATATCGTCCGCTCGCTGGATGTCGGAATACAAATTGTAGCTGCGGGAAAGGATCATCGTGCGACCATTAACCCGGCGCTGTTCTACATTGCCTTCTCCAGCATATTCGAGGTTTCCAAATGTCTTTTCAACGTTTGGAATAATGTGTTTCAGTTCCATAAATCATTTTCCTTTCTGTAAATAATTTTGTTTTGATTAATACGCTGATTCAAGCTTAAATTTTGTCGGGAAAAGAGCGAGATGCTCTGGTGAAAGCACATCCCTTCCAACACCAAAAACTTGAAATAAAAAGGCTGAAATGATTTCTCATCTCAGCACAGGATTGATTAAAATTCGTAGCACAGTAAGGGTACCTTTCGAAACAGAATGACTTGGCGGAAAATAAGACAAAAAAAGAAGGCATATTCTTCAAAATATACCTTCCGAACCTTGAACTGATACGGTTCTCTGACTCCGATCCTTGGCGGAATTTTGGCGGAGATCCTTATCAATTTAAATGTTTTTATCCATTTTACCTTTGCCAAAAATGCTGTTAAATCAACGTTTCGATACCAAACGAGGTATCTACTTTATTCCCACTCAATCGTTGCCGGTGGCTTGGAGGTAATGTCATACACGATACGGTTGACGTGTTCGACTTCGTTGACGATTCGGGTTGAGATCTTCTCGAGCACATCCCATGGGATGCGTGCCCAGTCGGAGGTCATGCCGTCGATCGACGTTACGGCACGGATCGCGATGCAGTGATCATAGGTACGGCCGTCGCCCATGACGCCAACGCTTTGGATGTTCGGCAACACGGTGAAGTATTGCCAGATGTCGCGGTCGAGACCGGCCTTCTTGACTTCATCACGAAGGATTGCGTCGGACTCGCGGACGATTTCGAGCTTGTCTTCGCTGATTGCGCCGAGGACGCGGATGCCAAGGCCAGGGCCTGGGAACGGTTGACGCCAAACGATGTCATCTGCAAGGCCAAGTTCGGTACCAAGCGCGCGGACTTCGTCTTTGAACAGCGTGTTGAGCGGTTCAATCAGCTTGAATTTCATGTCTTCCGGCAGTCCGCCGACATTGTGGTGCGATTTAATGTTCTGAGATGAGCCGCCGGCGCCGCTTTCGACAACGTCCGTGTAGAGCGTGCCTTGCACGAGGTAGGCAATATCCTCGAGTTTATTGGCTTCATCTTGGAACAAATAGATAAATTCATTGCCGATGATTTTACGCTTGCGTTCCGGATCACTGACGCCTTCAAGCTTATCCAAGAAGCGTTTTTTGGCATCGACATGAATGAAATTCATATGGAAACGGTTTTGGAATGTATCGACAACGCCTTCAGCTTCGCTTTTGCGGAGCAGGCCGTGATCAACGAAGATACAGGTCAGCTGGTCGCCGATTGCTTTATGCACGAGTGCAGCGGCGACTGAAGAATCCACACCGCCGCTTAACGCGCAAATGACCTTTTGATTGCCGACGGTCGCGCGAATCTTTTCAACCTGCTCGTCAATGAAGTGTTCCATTGACCAGCTTTTTTCCGCGCCGCAGATGTTGAACACAAAGTTGCTCAGGATCTCGTTACCGTGCACGGAGTGGCGCACTTCCGGATGAAATTGAACCGCATAAACTTTTTTCGCATCATTTGCCATCGCTGCAACCGGACAGGATTCACTGCTTGCTTCAATCTTGAATCCTTCAGGAAGTGTCTTAACGCGATCGCCATGGCTCATCCATACCGTTTGCTTTTCAGGCAGGCTTTTAAAGAGTGCGTTATCTGTGTTTGCCGTGATCTCTGCTTTCCCGTATTCACGGTGCGTCGCGCGTTCAACTGTCGATCCGTAATGCTTGCTGATCAGTTGCAAGCCATAACAGATACCGAGGATCGGAATGTCCAGGTCAAAAATAGCTGAATCGCACAAAGGTGCGCCTTCGTCATAAACACTGTTTGGTCCGCCGGAGAAGATAATTCCTTTTGGATTCTTTTCTTTAATTTGCTCCGCAGTCAGCGTATTCGGGAACAGCTCGCTATACACGCCTAAATCACGAATTCGCCTTGCAATCAATTGATTGTACTGACCGCCGAAGTCCATAACAAGAATCAAGTTGTTCGGTTGTCCCATCCTTCTGTCCCACCCCATCCGTATTTATCAATACTTTGTACACATATCATTAATGATTCAAAAAGCCGGAAGCCGAAATGGCTTCCAGTTCGATTTACAGGATTAGTATTCGCCAAGATTCAACAAAATGAATCACTTTTCCTATTTTAACAATGAATGCGGTGTTCAGCAACCCATCAAAGCAAATACCTTAAGTAGACATAAATGGAAGAAATCACAATCGAGAGCAGCATTACAGGTATTCCTATTTTCATAAAACCAAGAAATGTAATGCGGTGGCCGCCTCGTCCTGAAAGAGCTGCAACCACAAGATTTGCGCTGGCACCGATTAAGAGACCGTTTCCACCAAGGCACGCACCAAGCGACAAACTCCACCATAACGGTTCGAGCTGGGTCACACCTAGTTCGCCCATATCCTTGATCAATGGAATCATGGTAGCGACAAACGGAATATTGTCGATAATAGAGGAAGCGATCGCACTCATCCAAAGAACGAGAAAAGTTGTCGGAACGAGGTTTCCACCGGTTAGCGCAAGTGCTTTCTTCGCCAGCTCAGTAATGACCCCCGTCTCCACAAGTCCCGCCACAAGAACAAAGAGTCCGACAAAAAAGAATAGGGTTGGCCATTCAACACCCGCCAGAGCTTTTTCCAGATAACGTTCTCCGGAGAGCAACAATAAAAAGAATGCTCCTGCGAGAGCAATCGTCGCTGTCTCCACGCCAATAAGCTGATGCAAGAAAAATCCAGCAATTGTGAGCAACAGAACAGAAACAGCTTTAATAAGCAGCACTTTATCTTTAATTGCTTCAGATGCGTTGAGCGCCGCTAATTTTGCGCGTGCGTCCGTATTTCCATGCAGTGAACGGCGATAGATGAGCGCAAGCATGGCAAGCGTTGCAACGGTAATGATAAGAACGACCGGTGCCAGATTCGTGATAAAATCCATAAAACTAAGATCAG
Organism: Sporolactobacillus nakayamae; assembly: GCF_900113325.1. Lineage (GTDB taxonomy): Bacteria > Bacillota > Bacilli > Bacillales > Sporolactobacillaceae > Sporolactobacillus > Sporolactobacillus nakayamae. Next base: position 19,642 of record NZ_FOOY01000032.1, read on the forward strand.
GAACAGCGCTCCCAATCATGATGTTCGGTGGATCGCCGATCATCGTTGCGGTGCCTCCAATATTTGCCATGAAAATCTCCGACATCAGAAAAGGTGTCGGTGAAATGGCCAATTGTCTCGCAATGCTCAAAGTCACCGGAACAACAAGCAGCACGGTCGTTACATTATCGAGGAACGCCGAGCCTATTGCTGTAATTAAGGAAAAAACGATCAGCAGCGTCAATGGCTGCCCATTCACCAATTGCGCCGAGCGAATGGAGATATACTTAAACAATCCGGTTTGTGCAGTGATTGATACGATGATCATCATGCCGGTCAAAAGGCCGATTGTATTAAAATCAATATGTTTGATCGCCGCATCCTGAGAGAGAACGCCAAAAAGAAGCAGCAAAGAAGCTCCGGACATAGCAGCTATAGTCCGATGAATTTTTTCCGAAATAATCAGTGCATAAGCTGCGATAAAAACGATGATGGCAATTAATGCTTCACTCTGCATGTCTATCTTCCCTTGTTTTATTATTTGCGCTGAATCATGTGCCCGTAATATTTATGAAGATTGAATTTTTTCGGCAATGTATGCGATAATCAATGCAAATCACTGATTGCAAAAGGAGAGAATTATTTATGAAAATCGCGTCGATTCAGCTTGAAATCAGCGACACAGAATCTGCGGCTGATCGGGTGCGGCGAGTTGACGCACAGCTGGGCAATCTAAAGGACTATGATTTTATTCTTCTTCCTGAAATCTGGATGACCGGTTACAATACCTTTGACAACTATACAAAAGAAGCAACGCTAATGGACGGTTCCTTTGTTTCTCATTTTGCGAAAAAAGCGCGTGACTTAAATGCCTATCTGTTTGCCGGTAGCTTCGTTGAAAAATCCGGCAACCATTATTACAACACAAGTATCCTGTTCAACCGTCAAGGCAAGTTGATTGCTTCCTATCGAAAAATCCACCTGTTTACGTACGGATCTAAGGAAGGCGACCTGCTGACACGCGGTACTGATCCCGTTGTCATTGACACAGAGTTTGGTAAAGTCGGTCTTGCCACATGCTACGACCTGCGCTTCCCGGAGCAGTTTCGCAAAGAGCTGGACCGGGGTGCCAAAATGTTCTTAATTACATCTGCATGGCCGCTCGCTCGCCTTAATCACTGGAAGTTGTTTAATGCCGCACGAGCCGTTGAGAACCAATGCTTTCTCGTTTCATGCAACTGTGTCGGCACGAACCAAGGTGTCGTTCTCGGTGGGCACAGCCGCGTCATCGATCCATGGGGCAATGTGCTTGCAACCGGTGATGAGAGAGAATCGGTTGTCATCGCCGAGTTTGATCTTGGAAGTGTTGATCGAATTCGTGAAGAATTTCCTCAGCTCAAGCATCGCGTTGCAATAAACTGAGTCATTTGTGAATCTGCTATTCCGGCCGCTATTCATGTGCGCGCCGGCGCCTCTTTTTTTTCAAACAAAAACTTCAGAAGAGGCGGGGTAATTAGTGTTGTCAAAATAACAACAAGGATCAGCGGGGTAAAGTACTTCTGAGCCAGCAGATGAGCCTCAATGCCGATCGAGGCGAGTATGAGCGCCACCTCGCCCCTTGAAATCATACCGGAGCCGATGCGGCATGAAGACAACGGTGAAAAACCGGTCAGCCACGCGCCGGCACCGGAACCGATAAATTTGGTCAATATGGCGATCAGCGTCACACCGACAATGAACCACAATTGGTCAAAGATTCCATTGAATGTTACTTTTAGTCCAATGCTGACAAAAAAGGCGGGAACAAAGAGACTGTAAGCCACCGGCTCGATCTTTCGCTCAATGGTTTCTTTGAATGATGTCTGTGCAAGGGCTGTGCCGGCAATAAATGAGCCAATGATTCCCGCCACACCAAGAAGATCTGCATACCACGCAAAAATAAAACAAAGCACCAGAGCAAGGGAAATCACCGGTTCGGCAACTTTTAATCGTCCGCATAATCGAACGATCCACGGAACGCCCTTCCATGCGACAAGGACTGCCGTGGCAAAGAAAAAGACTTTTTCACCAATAACCAACCAAATTGATGTATTTGAATCACCAAAGAAACTCATGGAGAAGGCCAGAAGAACAATCACGAGAACATCATCGAGCACGGCCGCACCAAGCAGCGTCATGCTTTCTTTTGATTGGAGCTTTCCTAACTCCTTCAGCGTCTGTACGGAAATACTTACCGATGTGGCTGACAAGGTCAGTCCAAGAAAAACCGCGTGACTTGTATCCATGCCAAGGAACACGCCCGTAAGATAACCGAACCCGAGTGGAAGAATCACGCCGCCAAGCGCCACCGCCGATGAAGAACGCGCACTGTTTCTCAGACCTTCCAGATCTGTCTCCAAACCTGCGATAAACATGAGCATAAGTACGCCAATTTCACTAAAGACATGAATCAATTCAGAATCCGGTACCCAGCCGAGTAAAGCCGGACCAATTAGAATACCTACGATCAGTTCCCCAAGAACCGATGGCTGCCCCAAATGAACACTTACATGACCAGCAATTTTTGTAGCTGCAATAATAAGTGCTAATTGAATAATAAATTCCATTCTCATCCCTTCTTTCCACAAAAAAGCAAAAGGGAGCCCATCAATGACAGGCTCCACCAAAAAACGTTTTTTATTCACTTTATGTTAAGGTTACTCAATAACCAGCTTTATTGTCAACTATTATAGAATATAATAATGCTGGGATCTTTCTTCTCACGTTAAGAAATATCCGTAGCTGGGCTTAGGCACTCAACCGGTAAAAATATCTTCATCCGGATACCTAATCTTCGCTTTCGTGCGTTTTGAAAAAGAAAATGCCATCGTGAGCGGACCAATTTTCCCAAAAAACATAACGAACATGATCACAAGTTTTCCATAGACGGTTAGATGAGACGTCAATCCCATTGACAAACCTACGGTACCAAAAGCGGACACGACTTCAAACAGAATTCGTTCAAGTGACGTTTGTTCGGTGATCGACAGGATAAAAACGGAGACAAATACAAGTATCAATGAAATCAGCACAATGGTCAACGCACGTGCCACGATGTGCCGTCCAATGGTTCTTTTACCAATTTCCACTTCCGGTTTTCTTTTTAGGAAGCTGAAAATCTCTGCAAGCAGCACAATAAACGTTGTCAGTTTAATTCCACCGCCTGTTGATGTACTGCCTGCGCCGACAAACATCAAAAAAATCGTCAATAAAATGCCTGGCGTTGTCATGCTGCTGTAATCAATTGTATTAAAACCGGCAGTTCGCGGCGTGATTCCTTGAAAATAGCCTGCCCATAATTTTTCGCCGAGTGGGAGCTTTCCCAGTGTCTGCGCGTTGTGCCACTCAAGGAGCAGAATGCCTGTAATCGCAATTACATTCAGAGCGATTGTTCCAATAATCATCATCCGTGAATGCAGCGACATTTTTCGGAATTTCCGCTCAGAAAGCAACTCGGCGAGAACCGTAAAGCCAAGTCCTCCTGTGATGATCAATCCGGAGATGGTTAGATTGATCAACGGATCACCAACATATCGGATCAAGTTATCCGAAAACAAAGCAAATCCAGCATTGTTAAAAGCGCTGACTGCATGAAAAATGCTGTAAAATAGACCTTTGCCCCAACCGAATTCAGGTACCATCCGGATTGAAAGCAGAAGAGCAGCCACACATTCAATCGTAACAGAGAAGACGAGCAGCCATATCACAAGCCGAATGACCCCGCCAAACGAAGGCTGATTAAGCGCCTCCTGCATCAATTGCCGTTGCCGAATCGAAATCTTTCGGCCAAGAAGTATAACAAAAAAGACGGCAAAAGACATGACGCCGAGCCCTCCGACTTGGATCAGAAGCATGATCACCGTCTCACCAAATACCGTGAACGTCGTACCGGGATCAATCGGTGCAAGTCCGGTCACGGTCGCCGCAGAAGTAGAAATAAAAAACGCGTCGATCCACGAAATCGAGTGCACCGTTGCCATCGGCAGCTTAAGCAGGCAACCGCCAATGACCACAAATGTGAAGAATATAAGAACTAACAGTAATGGCGGATTAAACGTAAAAGGCCTGATATCAAGCTGCGCCATCTTGTTTCTGAACCAAGCCATCCGTCAGACTCCTTCTTTCTCAAACCGTTCAAGATCCTCACTTTTCCCGATGATCAACAAGACATCATCACATTCCAGCTTCAACTCACCAATGTTGCGGACAATAACAGAACGATTACGGCGGATCGCGATCACGTTGCATCCGTAATTCGCGCGCACATCGATTTCCATGATCGACTTGCCAATCAAACGATCCGTTACTTCAATTTCAATAATACTGTAGTCCTTCGACAACTCGATGTAGTCGAGAATCTTATTCGCTGTCGCCAGATGAGCAATCCGGTAGCCGATTTCAACCTCCGGACGGATGATCTTATCCGCGCCAAGCTTCCTCAGAATTTTCTCGTGATAGTCATTCTGAGCCTTCGCCCAGATCTCCTTCACGCCCGATTCCTTCAGCAGCAGCGTCGTCAGGATGCTCGCCTGAATGTTGCGCCCGATTGCAACAATCACATGATCGAAGTTGCGGATACCGAGCGCATGCAGCACCTTCTCATCCGTTGAATCCGCCTGAACCGCCTGCGTCACGACATCCGAGTAATCATTTACTTTATCCAAATCAATATCGATCGCCAGAACCTCGCAACCCATATTGCTCAGCTCGACGCTGACGCTTGAGCCAAGTTGACCGAGACCAATAACCGCAAATTGTTTGTTCATCATAATCTGTCCTTATTAGAAAATAAAAATACATGACCACACTGTGACCATAAGTGCCCATACATTTCTTACTCCATGTAAATGAACGATCATTATCGGACCATTCGGAAAATCAATCATTTGCCTTCATCCAATTATCTTTTTCAAGTTAAAAAAATGGAGCCCTGATAACGGGCTCTACCATTGTTTTCGTATTCGCTACCCTTAGATTACTCAGAAACCCACTATGTTGTCAACCACCGCACACATTATTTCCATTTTGTTAAGTTATGTTAAATTCCTGCCAATCCTTCCCCAGCTCTTGAAATCTAGCACTCTAGCCCCGATAATTAGATTACTAGGGAAGTTTGTCTTATTTAAAAGAAAGGAGGTTCATCCTGTCGGTAATCTGCAATTAGGGAGAGGAAAAAAGTGAATAAAGCAGTAAAAATTTTAGCCGTCACGCTTGTATTTTTCTCACTGGCGATAGGCAGCCTCATCGCGCCATTCGGAGATACGGCTCAAGCGGCGTCCGCGTTCCAAGCGCGCGTCACCGTCAGCAAAGCAAAGGTCTACACAGGTCCCGGAAAGAAATACCGCTCCATCGGCACACTCTACAGAAACACTTCAGTCACGGTCAAAGGAAGCAAAGGCAGCTGGTATAAAATCAGCTTCAAAGGAAAAACCCGCTACATATATAATAAAAACGCAAAGAAAATCGTGCGGGCAAAGTTCACCTCCTATAAAGCCTATGTCAAATCCTATTCTCTTAAAATCCGCAACAAAGCAAGCAGCAAATACAAAACCATCCGCACTGTTTACATGAATACCAAAATTACAGTTATCGGCCAGAAAAACGGCTACGCCTATATTTACTCCGGTGGTAAACGTGGCTATGTACAGAAAAAGTGGCTAAAGTCCACGATCAGCTCCTACAAAGCCTATGTCACAGCGAGTACGCTAAATATGCGCAAAGGACCCGGCACCAAGTATAAGCATGTCAAATACCTGCACAAACGGTACAAAGTTACGGTATCCGGATACAGCGGTGGCTGGTACCGAGTGAAATACGGAAACAAAACAGGCTTCGTCAAAGCCCAATACATTAAAAAAGGCACTCCGCCTGTAGCAAGTGTTGCACCGGCACCGCAGCCTGCACCACAACCGGCACCGGCACCTGCCCAATCGCAACCAGCACCTGAACCGCAGCCTGCTGCATCCGCACAACCGGGGGCATCAGCACCGCAACCAGTGCAACTCGATTATTCACCAGTAGCGAATTTCATTGCGTATATTGGTTATGATCAATTAAAGATGTATCAAGGTCCTGATTCTAACTCAGGTGTCGTCACAACTTTAAGAGAGAAAACAGCTGTTACAATTATTGGTCAAAATGGTAATTGGATGAAAGTACGATCTAGTGATGGTAAAGAAGGTTTCATCTATAAAGATAACCTAACAACTGATCTGAATCGATTTAATCCTCCTTCAGGTGCTTATGGCATTGATATTTCACATTACCAAAATGAAAACAATGGCGGAATTATTGATTTTAATGCAATTAAAAATTCAGGAAACAGTTTTGTTATTGTTAAAGCAACTGAAGGCGAAACTCAGAGTACTGTTAAGCAAAAAAATACTCAAGGTGAAACTTCAGATCAACAGTGGACAGATTATACATTTAGTTCAAATGCAAAAAAAGCAACTGAGGTAGGACTAAAAGTTCATGCCTATCACTTTTTCAGGGCAAACAGTGTTAATGATGCGATTATTGAAGCTGATCATTTTGCAGATATTCTCAACGCCGCAATTGCTAATGGAGCAAATATTGATTATGTCTTTGTTGATGTTGAAACAACTAATGGTATTCAAAATGATATCAAAACGAATCTAAGTAACAACACCAATGCATTTCTAAAAGAAATGCGAGCAAGAGGATTTAACAAATTAGGGATCTATTCAGGTTTAAGTTTCTATAAGTCCTACATTAACTCATCTCTAATTGAGCAGCCTCAGGGCAATCCTAGATTACTCGTGTGGATCGCGCGCTACCGTGGTCAAGATACGAATAACGGTACTGGTGCTGATTTTCAAGTCGATATTTGGCAGTATTCAAGTAACGGTTCTGTCAATGGGATTAACGGTGCAGTAGATCTCAATGTTTCTTATTATGATCCAAATGCAGTGTAATGTTGATTTCATCCAAGGCCCTCCTTCCGAAGGTCTTTTTTTTTTGCAAAAAAAGGAGCGCCTGCAATCGGGCGCTCAGAAGTTGTTGCTATATAAAAAGGGGAGGTTAAACAATGTTTCATTGATTTAACATCCTTTATACTACAGGGGAATTATTAATAATTGATTAACAAAATGCTTAATGTTTTTCATAATTGATTCCAACCAACGTACGCAAAAAAATAAACCCTCTCGCAAGGGCTTCAAAAGATGTATAACAGGGGGAAGTTAAACAAACACAATTTAATTGAACAGTTAAAGCATAACGTACTTTTCTAGAGGATCATCAATTTCGGCAAAATTTCCAAATACATGTAAGGGTTCTCACACTATTCACGATCTTTGATGAACACGTGGTAAGGCACTTTGAGATGAATAATCCCATTCGAATAGGGTGCGACTTCATATTCCTGGAAAACGATCACGATGCCATGCTCATAGAAATAGAATTGTCCATTCTTTAAATCAACGCTCTTGAACGCGTCGAGAAAGAAATCATAGCGTCCCTCATTTTTTAGCTCAGTCATTTGTTTTTTCAGATACGCATTTACTTTCTTGAGTTCCTGCTTGTTGCGGATGATGTCCTTCAGCTGATATTGTCTCCCGCTGCGCGTATCGAAATTGTATACTTTTTCATAATGCATCCCATGGGCACCGCCTGTATAGGATTCATCGAGAAACGACACGCTGAGCAGACAATTATTATTGAAACGCACTGTCGGCTGAGTATGGGCATAATATGGCCCCGCCGCGCTAATCAGCTGATCATGCGCATACTGTTCTTTATACTTCTTATCTGTTTTCAGCACTGCATCAGCATGATGGCGAAAGGTTCGATTCATCTGATCCATGATTTGCCGGTCTTCAATTCCTGAAGTAATCACCGGATAGTAAATGCCTTCGGATAGCCGGTGGATTTTGTACTGTACCGGAGGACATGCATTCGCTTTGGAATATGAGGTAAACAGCAAACTTGACAAGAGACTGAGGCAAATCGTTAAGCATACAAACCATTTTTTATTCATGTTAAGTGCCTCCTCGCTTTTCGCTTAGTATGTCCTACCAAGGTCAAGCTATGAACGCACTTAAAATAAATCGTTTTCATTTCTGTTTTTGCCCATCCTACCGACACAAGTTTCAGTTTTTTAAGCAGAGAATAAGCAGTAATGCCCATTGTTCGTTGACCATTTCCTGTATTTTCATGACATCTTTTTCTTTAATTGACTCAAGATAATGAGGTACCAAACATTTGAGGAGATGAAAAAACAATGGGAAATGGTCATGCTTTCTGGTCTTTTTTAGCAGGATGCGGAGCAACAGCAGCATTCTTCATGATGAGAAACAACCAGCAAAATATGCCTAAATGGATGAAAAAGCCAATGGATCAAATGGGGAAAACTGCTCAGAATATGAGTGGAACGTTTAGTCCACAAGGCTAATGCATGAAACACACCACCATACAAAAAGCTCTCTGCTGGGCAAAATGCAGAGAGCTTTTTGCCGCTGTTTTCTCGCGGCAGTTCATTTTTCAGATTGAGCTGCCAGATACAGTACTCGTGTTGGCGTTTGCCGACGATGATAGAAGGCTCCATAACAAGTCCTCTACAGAATTTGTACCCTGATTCGAGATATTCGCGATACTGTTCGCATCATCGGAATCGGTACTTGCTGAATCACTTCCAGACAATGACAAGGTGCTAAACATTTGAGACGATGAATCGTTCATTAATGAAGAAGCAAGCAGTTGTGCAAATTCAGATGATAATTCCTTTTTGTCTGTGCTGCTCGTGGTCGTACCGGAATTTGATTGATTAATTTGCGATAAGTAATTGAGTAAATTGTTGCCTAAAGAAACCGTCATGTTAACTCCCCCTTTCCCCCATAGTTAAAAAACATTCTCTAGCATAGCAATGGAATCTTAAGAAATGATTAATTCGCAAAAAAAATCCCCACAGCAATGTATGGGGAAACTGGAGGATTAGGGAAAAAGCATCTATAGTATGTCATTTATTTTATCAAAATATTCAATAATCACTATTATTTATTGAATACCAAATTGTGCAGTGTCATGTGAGTTTTCCCATGTTCTGTGTATGGTAAACTATTCATAACGATTGTTTGGAAACATTCAAATTTTTATTAGGGGATCATCCAATGAGGGGTAAATCATTCAAGTTGAGACCGTATAATTGTGTAAAAAGGGTTATCTGAATAAGAGGAATCGACGGGCGTGCGTTCTGTTTTTCCGGAGGGTGGGCCGGCCCACCCTCCGGAAAAACAGCGGGATTCGTCTTCTCTGCTCCCTCATTTTTTTCATAGAAAATGAGCCGGAGCCCATCATCTCAGTTAGAATAGAGTTGTCTAAAACCAAATTCTAAAGGAGAGACTCAGGGATGGCTCAATTACAGATTACTCTAAATGAACAACTTCTGCATCAATTATTTCTTGGAGATTCTAAGGAATCCGGCGTCG
>NZ_FOOY01000024.1 GCF_900113325.1 Sporolactobacillus nakayamae
GATTCTTTTTACTCTTAAAGCGAGGATGCTTGGCTTGTTTTTTAAAGAATCGGCCATAAGCAGTGGAAAGGTTCTTTAAACTGTTCTGCAAGGCAAACTTATCTGGTTCTTTGAGCCATGGTAACGCGTGTTTTAGTTGTGTCAAGGCTTTACTGCAAGTGTTATAGGTTAAGCCCTTACCGGTTTGTTGATACGTCTTTTCCCAAGAATCTAAAAAATGATTATAGACAAACCGGCTGCATCCGATGGATTTATTGATCAGAACGGCTTGTTCTTCCGTAGGGAAAAGCCGAAATTTAAACGCTTTTTGGATGATCACAGCCGTTCCTCCTCGTCTGCAAAAATAGTATCTTTATTATAGCGTGTATGTTCGCTTTTTGTAAAAAAAGAGCGTCCTTACTCATGACTGAAGTCACGAGTAAGGACGCAGGAAATCAACCCGAAGACTGGTCGCATATCGATGAAATGTGCCACATCTTTCGTGCGGCAGGCGCGACGATTTACTTTGTTGAATTGGAGGCAGATGTCAACGTGCGTCTGGAACGAAATCGAATGCCGGACAGACTTGCGGAAAAACCGACCAAGCGCAACATTAAGCAATCTGAGCAAAATTTACTTGAATCAATCGGTCACTATCGTTTGAATTCTCAACCAGGTGAAATAAGAGAAACAAATTATTTAAGGATTAACAACACAAATTTGAGTGCGGCACAAGTTGCGCAAAAGATAAAAAACACGTTCCATTTGTAATCATGAAAAAAAGCCCCGGTGAAGCGACAGTCCGCTTCCCGAGACTTTTTTTATACTGATTTACTTACCGCTGAATTCCTCTGAATAACTATTCAACAGATTATGTTTGGCATTCCAAACATTCCAAGAAAGATCCACGAAGTATTGGTGCGGATTTTCAAAACGCAGCACTTCCGCCCATTGACGTTGTACCTGTTCCTGCGCAAATTCACGTATTTCCCTAACGGAAGGATTCTGATAGCACAGTTTACCATGATTATAAATCTGTTTCCGAAGCAGCTCCGCCTTGTAGCGTTTCAGTCTCTTCTTTTTCCATGTAAACACAGGGTCAAATAAAGTAAGTGGTTTTGATTCATCAATCGTCTCCGAATCGTCGCAAATCAAATCGGCAATCGCTTTATCCGCGTCTTTATCATAAATGCGATAGATCTTCTTGAATCCTGGATTCGTAATTTTTTCTTCATTTTCACTAATTTTAATTCGCGGAATAATCTCGCCGTTCTTCTCAACAGCGACCAGTTTGTAGACGCCGCCAAACACCGGTTCCGAACGCGCGGTAATCAGCCGTTCGCCAACGCCAAAAGAGTCGATCTTCGCGCCTTCAGCAAGGACATCTTTAATAATATGTTCATCGAGTGAGTTCGAAATGACAATGACCGCTTTCGGGAACCCGGCGTCATCCAAAGCTTTTCTGACCTTTCTCGTCAGATAGGTAATGTCCCCGGAATCAATTCGAATACCCAACGGCTCATGGCCTTTCGCCCGTAATTCTTTAAAAACCTGAATGGCATTCGGAAGTCCGGACTTCAGGACATTGAATGTATCGATCAAGACGAGGCATTGATCCGGATAAGCATTTGCCCAAGCGCGAAATGCTTCCAGTTCACTGTCAAACAGCTGAACCCAGCTATGCGCCATTGTTCCGGATACCGGGATATCAAACATCATCCCTGCCAGCGTGTTAGCCGTCGCCGCACATCCGCCAATCACCGCTGCCCGAGCGCCATAGATCGCGCCATCGTAGCCCTGTGCACGTCTGGAACCGAATTCCATAACAGGCCGATTTCCGGCGACACGGCAGATTCGATTCGCCTTCGTCGCGATTAGTGTCTGATGGTTAATCGTAACAAGAATCATCGTCTCCAAGAGCTGCGCTTGAATAGCCGGCCCTTTTACAGTCACAAGCGGTTCATTGGGAAATACCGGATAGCCTTCGGGAATTGCCCATACATCACATGAAAATTTGAATGTTGAAAGATAATCGAGAAATTTCTCTGAAAAGGTATTTGTTGAGCGCAAATAATTAATATCGTCTACAGTAAACCGGAGATTTTCGAGGTATTCAATCAGCTGCTCCACTCCGGCCATAACACAATAACCGCCGCCGTCAGGAACTCTACGGAAATACATATCAAAATAAACAATCTGGCCGCCTACCCCTTCTTCGAGATAGCTGTTCCCCATTGTTAGTTCATAAAAATCAACCAGCATAGTGAGATCTCGGTCATTTCTCACGTCAAACCTGGATTCCATGGTCTTGTTTCCTCCAATGTGTCGTTTATGTATTTTCTAAGGGATATATTGAATCGAGTATACTATTGACGAACAATCTTGTAAACTGTGGCTCAATTTTAATATTCTGAGCTGATGTCGCTATACTATGAACTAAGCGCTTAAATAATTGATCTGCATTAGAAAACTTTAACGCAATCTTTAGCATAGGTTTATGTTTTCTCAATAACGATAAATTACTATATAATAATAGAAGAAGCACATTGAATTGATCAAAAAATGAAGACCATTGTCGAATAGATATCGTGGTAACACAATTTGATAAAGACTGGACGCGTGCTCCATTAGGAGGTGACTAATCGTGCAACCCATGAATGAACTATATGAAATGGAATGCCGTATTTTCAGGAAAATTAATCAGCATTTCGAACGGAAAATGTGGAATGCATATTTTCGAACCATTACTAATATCGGCGGCGCCGTATTGGAAATATTGCTCGTTTTATTTCTGTTAATCTTTGCACATGGGCAGTTACGTTTGACTGCCGTCGCATGCGCAGTGTCCTTAGCACTCAGCCATATTATCGTTCAAATTTTCAAGAAATGCTTTCCAAGAAAACGTCCTTATTTAATTCTTAATGGAACGAACCATCCAATTAACGCATTACAGGATCACTCATTTCCATCGGGGCACACAACTGCAATATTTTCAGTTATTATACCACTTATTCTGCTTCACCCGTCGCTATGTCTGATTTTGCTCCCTGTGGGATTCAGCGTCGCTGTTTCACGCATCTTCCTCGGATTGCATTACCCATCAGATGTCTTAGCGGGCATGCTGCTTGGCAGTGTTACAGGCTATATTTGCTTCGTGAAAATTGTCCTGCCGTTCTAACACCATAGACATGTAAAGCAGCTGATCGAAATGGATCAGCTGCTTTGTTTTTGTAATGTATCCAGCAAAATAAGTCGCCATTTCTTTCCTCTGATAAGCAGACGGTTGTATACTTGGAGGAGACCAAAATTAGGAGGGGAAATCGTGATAAAACTGATTGCTATCGATCTGGATGGGACATTGCTCGATGACAAGAAACAAATATCTGAGCGAACGCAGACTGCATTGAAAGCAGCCAAACAAAAAGGGGTTAAAGTTGTTTTATGTACCGGTCGGCCGCTTCTTGGTATTAAAAGCTATTTAGAGCTCCTCGGTCTGACTGACAAGGGAGATTTTGCAATTACGTACAACGGTGGCCTCGTGCAGAAAACCGATTCAGGTGAGGTCATCTCAGAAAAAATTCTGACACGAGACCAGCTGCTCTCGATCTATGATCTCAGCCGGGAGCTTGACGTGCCCATGAACTTCATCGATTTGAAACAGGTCTACTGCCCTCCCTACCCTGAAAGCAGGCCCTCTTTGTATGGCCAGATCATGAAGGCGCTTCCTTTCACCACTATTGAGATGGATCGCATTTCTGACTCGTTCAAAGCAAACAAGGCAATTTTCTGCGCGAGCCAAAAGATATTGGATTCCGCAATCAGTCAAATTCCATCAAGTTACTATGATCGTTTTACAATTATGAAATCCCGGCCATTTTTGCTCGAAATTCTGAACAAAGAAGTGGACAAAGGCAAAGGCTTGCGAGCGCTCGGCGGATTTCTCGGGATTGCGCCCGAGGAGATGATGACCTTGGGTGATGAAGAAAACGACTTGGCAATGATCGATTATGCCGGACTTGGCGTCGCGATGGGAAACGCAATCGAGCCTTTGAAACAGAAAGCGCAGTTTGTGACGCGAACCAATACTGCGGATGGAGTAGCATATGCCGTTGAAAAATTTGTGTTGAACTGAGCGATCTCTTGAAAATGTGTGACACCAGTAATAAAGGTGTCTTTTTTTTTCGCCGAAATATGCAAAAGCCAGTATAATAAAATTATTACGTTCTGAAATGGGGAAGATTTCTTGAAGAAAATTCTTGTTTTGGCGACCGGGGGCACCATCGTTTCAACCGTACAGCAAAACGGACTTGCTCCCGGTCTTAGCTTGAATGAGCTCGCTCATTATTTTACAGATCATCATCAGCCTGATACTGCTATTTCTTTCAAAATATTAATGAATAAAGACAGTACGAATATGCAGCCTGAGGACTGGCTGACGATCGCGCGTGCCATTCAAGCGAATTGCGATAAATTCGATGGTTTTATCATTACACACGGAACAGATACAATGGCTTATACTGCGGCAGGGCTCTCCTACTTGCTCCATGGAATCGATAAAACGGTCGTGATCACCGGATCTCAGATACCTGTAAGTTTTAAAAAAACGGACGCGAAAAAGAATATCAAAGACGCACTCATCTTTGCTGCAAATTCTGATTTACCCGGCGTTTTTATCGTTTTCGATGGAAAGGCAATTTTGGGAACACGCGCCATTAAAATGAGAACAAAGAGCTATGATGCGTTCAAAAGTGTCAATTTTCCATATATCGCTTCGATCAGTGATGGTAAGATCACGGTGGACTATCGGCCGCAACTTGAATCTATACCGTTCCAAAGCAAGATGGATCTCTGTCCCGATGTCTTTTTATTGAAGGCATTTCCTGGTCTCCCGCCCCAATTTTTCGATTTTATAAGTGAACACACAAAAGGATTAATCATCGAAAGTTTCGGAAACGGTGGACTTCCGTTTGAGCAACGTGACCTTGTTTCCGGCGTTCAAAAACTTGTTCAAAGTGGTTTGCCTGTTATCATAACCACGCAATGCCTTGAGGAAGGACAGAATATGGCTCTGTACGAAGTGGGCAAAAAGGTTGCTGAAGCCGGCGGAATCACTGCCGGCGATATGAATACCGAGGCAATTGTCGCCAAACTCATGTGGATTCTCGCAAACACATCCAACCCGGCGGAAATTAAACGCAGACTTCAAACACCAGTCGCGCACGATCTAAGTTACGTGTAAGGTTCTACGTTTTATTCCCAAACGAAAAAAATCGCCCCCATAGTGTAATGGGGGCGATTTTTTGATTTAACTATAGTTCTTTCAATGACGCATTTCCATTAATTGCAAAGCTTCTTTTCTTGAAATGTATTTGTTATCCAATGTAAAGCTCCACATACTCATGAAAGCAGCCACTAGAACCATTAACGCACCGATCCATGTTGTGTTAATTAGTCCAATATGCGCAACAACAACTTGATCACTCGACATTTTTTCTAATTAACTCAATTTTTGTTTTCTTTAGGATTCGTAGGAATCCATCGGCAGCTTTGGTTTTCTTACAAGCGCCATAATCCCGGCAATAATTAAGAGAATACCCGGTACGAGCAGTTCGGGCAAACTTAATACACCGGCAATGAGAATAAACACACCTGCTGTTTTCGCTTTTTTCATTTTCAGCAACAGAAAAAGCCCAATTGTCGTTAACAAAAAAATAACGATTGTAACCGCTAAAATAACATCACCTGCCAATTGAGCAATGTGAACGATTTCATTAAATTGTTGCTGCGTTAAATTTTGCTCCTCACTTGCCGCTTTTAACTGCATTTGAACTTGTGAATAATCTACAGTAACGAGCCGAATGCCTATTAGCAAAGCTAAGAGGTTCAAACATCCTCCGATAACAGTTAATGCAATTTCTCCAGTTCTTTTCAAATAAAGCCCTCCTGTGAGTTATCTCGAACCCAATTATTCTTTTACTACGGATTCTGGAATAATTTTTTTAAGTTGCTCACCCAAATCATGCGCCTCAATCTCGGATTTGGGCAAAATAATTGCCGCCATCGGATTGATATAGAAGTAAAGATAATCATCTGTTTCAGAAATTTTCACAATACCGGACCATGCTGAACGATACTCGCGGTTCGATCCGGCTCCCTCGATCAATCCTTCTTCCGTTATCTCCAGCCTTTCATCCATGGGGAGCTGATCGCCCATTTTTTCATCAATCATTTTTGAAAGATTGCGACGAACACTTCGAAAAAAGATTTTTGGGATAATGAAAAACCACAAGATCGCAAGGATACAAAAGAAGTAAAACAAGCTGGCAATAAACACGCCGGTTATTTGGGAAATGATTAAAGGGAAAATAATGAAGATGAGCGCAAGCAATCGCGTCGTGATTAATGAGCGTTTCATGACTAAAGAATGCTCATACGCGTTAAGATTGAAAGCGATGTAGTCTTCCTTAGTCAGTTGATAGTGAAAATCCAACTGCAACACCCCATTGTGGATATTTCAAGAAAAATATAGCTAAGTTAACTATACAATACTTCCCAATGCAGTTCACGGAATTTCTTCGGATTACCGATTGTAAAGATTAAAGAAAACAAGATCCCACAGAGGCATCTCAGCAGGATCTTATTTAAAAGGATCTATTTTTCAGTCTTGTTCACGTTTATCAGTGGTTGCTAATTGTAAACTGACGTTATTCAATCTATACTGCTCCGAACAACAGATGTTCTTGAACCATTAATGAGCAAGAAGCTTGGCACGAATTTCAGTTGATCAGGTAAGCGCCTGTAAGCGCCTGTATAGTGTCTATATTTAAGACAAAAAAATGAGCTGAGAATCGAATTGGGCCAAGTTCACCCAATAATCAACTCTCAACTGCCACCAACGCCATTTTCTCGCGAGTATGAACTTTAACATGCGATGAAAATATGGCATTGGAAGACTGCAAAGCAGTCCAGATAGGTTTGCTATTGTTAAGGGGAGCACCAAAAATAGCTGAACAAATCAACTTACCAACCAATTTAACAAAACCATACAAGATCAGGACTGAACATGGCCGGCACCTCCTTTTGATAGATTTATCGTAGCATGATTCGACATAAATGTATTAAAATGTATCATATACTCACATAATAGGAGGAACCGACTTATGAAATATCAATTGGGAGACGTGTTAAAGAAGGTTCGTCAATCTAAGCGCTATACGCAAAAATATGTGGCTGGTGATCAAATGTCTCGAGCAACATATGCAAAAATAGAAGCATGTGACATGCAGCCTACCGTAGGAAAATTTATGCATATATTAAAAAAACTAGATATATCCTATGAAGAATTAACCTATATACAGAATTCTTATAGTCTAAACGGTAAAGATGAGATCATTCATGATTTTTTCAAACTCACATCCAGTGCAGACATTCAAAGGGTAGATAATTTAAACAAAAAATGTGAACTCTATTTGAAAAGAAGCTTTGATAATGTTGTTCAAGATATTCATTATGTATGCAGAGCACTTTCTTCAATTCATTCCGAACAAGCATTTGAGCAGGCATTGCCTTACGCAAATAAAGTATGGGATCGCTTAGCAAAATTGGATAATTGGTACTCAGTAGAACTAAAATTGATAAATAATATCTTCTTTTTTTTCCCACTTGAAACCGGCATATCAATCGCCGAACGTGCTCTTAAAGAAATTGAACGATTTACTTACATCATTAGAAATGATGAATTGAAATCTTCATATTTATTAAACTTAACAATTTATCTAATAAAAAATCAAAAATATGAAAAGGCATTACTATATGCCAATAAATCAATAGAAGAATGTATGCAAATTAAAAGATTTGAAGGCTTGGCGGCTGCCTATGTGAGAAAAGGCATTACCTCGATTAAAATAGAGAAATCACACCAAGGACTAGAAATAATAAAAAAAGGTTTATCAATATGCAAAGTTCTTGATTTGAACTCATTGTTCGAAGCCCTAACTCAGGAAGTCCATGAACTTACCTCAATTGATATTGATCTAAAAATTTGATTTCACAAAATATATAAACTTTTTCCTCACTCCTCTTCCCCTAATTTATTTCCCCATCTAATTTTATCTGAATATTCTTTCTACTTAGGCTGCTGCGCAGACTGCGTCAACCCGAATTTTATTTTAATCTTATATATTTCTCAGCTTAATAGTTCACGAATACCAAGGATCAGTAGATCTTTTAGCGGACCGAATGCAAAGTCTGCATCCAATCGTTCCGTCCATTGATGTGCATCGCGCCCAATTGGGCCAAGATTTAATACGGGAACGGAAAGCTGCTCCATAGCATCAAATGGGATTGTATAACCGCGATTCCAAATCGGCATATTTGCTGTCAATTCATTCATAGACGTAAGCTTTGCCGGCATGCCAATGTAACTCAAATCCGAGATTCCGCTAAAATAATGCTGTTCCGTTAAATCTGTTTGGTAGACATCATGTGCGCATTTCTGAATTTTTTCAACCGCATCCTGAATCATTGGGCGATGATGCGATTGTACCGCCGGATAAAAGGGCGGTGTATAGAATAAAATGATCATCGGCGCAAGCGCCTTACAGTGAATAGCGAGTTGATCAACGATTTGTATGGATATCTCCCGATCATCTTTATCGCCACGCTCTTCAACCAGAGCATCAATGAGCGTATCAACCGGTTTATCCCCCATTAACTGCCGTGCTTCGCGAATCAACGCTTCAAAGGTGAGCACACGCACTTTTCGTTCTGCCGCAGTCGAACCAGTGAGCGCCGCGTACTGTTCAGCCTCTTTCTGATATAAAATTTCAATTTTTTCGGCGGCTCGGGCTGCTTTTTCAAGTAATAACGGTGTAACTTCTTCAATTGATCGTTCTAATAAGAACAGATTAAAAAGTGTGACCGACCGGTTCGGAATTTGAACGGAATAGGATTCTTTCAATCCTTTTTGAATCAAGTTAGTTGGGGGCGGTGCAGCTTTTCCCTCATCCTCATCACACAAATCGGTGTTCAGTTCAAGTTCCGCTGTCACAAGCGACGCCATCAGATTGCCATTCAATCCGGAAAACGGCTCGCCAACATGCGTTTCTTTTCCATAGCACATAAATCCCGGCATCACCTTACCGATTGAACCGGTATAAATGTAATTCGTTTGATCTCCCGGGTAAAGAGAAAACATCGGTTCGGAATTTACCGCAGCACGATAGTCTAAATGGTATTTTTCTTTCAACTTAAGAAGATGGGGAACCGCTGCTCGCATACCGACCGAATTCACTTCCTCATCCGGAACAGAAATGAGGAGAAGATTGCCGTCGAAATTTCCTTTACACGCGTTTTCAATTAGGGATAGATGCAGCGCGAGTCCGCTTTTCATGTCCATCGCACCTCTACCGAACAGCCAGTGACCTGACTCGATATCTTCACGAACCGCTTTAGGAAGATCGTCCTTCGCCTCATGAAAGTGATCGGTTAATTTTTCAATATCGAAAGCAACGTCTTTCCATTTTCCATAATCCTGGACATCAACGACATCAAAATGACTGAAAAGAATGACCGTCTTTGCTGTCGGCTGAGAAGCACGCACAAACGCGGAAATAAAAGAGCGCCCATCTTCTGTAGGCATTTGATTCAAAAACTCCGGATGTTTTTGAAAATAGTCTAGTTCAGCCAACTTATGTAAAACAAACTTAGGAAACTTTTTCTCTGCTTGCGAGCCTGAAACACTGGGAATGTTCACCAGTTCGCTCAATAATTTTGTCAACGCTTCTCTTGTCTGCCACTTACTCACCAGAACACCGCCTTAATGCTTGAAATGAGATCTGAATTAATCTTCATTATACATTGAATTGCAGCCTTACGAAGATATTTTATTTCATTGAATCGATGAACAAAATCAACTTAAACTAATCATTCTCATGAGTTTGTAGAAAATCACTCGTTGTACTTACTCTCGCAAAGCTTTGCAAAGCGGCAAGGAAAGAAGCTTGCACTTGATCGGCTCGTACGGTGCCATTTTCTATTACTAAATCTTTCGTTGCACAGGCATCACTAAGCAACGAACAACGATAACCAAGTTCAGCCGCCTGCCGTGTTGTTGAATCCACACACATGTGAGTCATCATACCGCAGATCACTAACGAATCGACTTGATTGCTCGTGAGTATCTCCTGCAATCGCGTCTTAAGAAAACTATTTGGAAAGCTCTTCTGGACAATGAATTCTTTCCCGTAATTTTTGGCAGTCAGCACAGAGTGGATCTCTACGCCAAACGTATCCTCAAGAAAAAAAGTGGCGTTCGCATTTTTTGCGACATGCTGAACAAATACGATCGTCTTTCCTGCCTCACGAAAATGCCTGAGCACTTGCTCAATATGATCAAGCGCAGCTTTTGGATTATCGAGCTGCATCCTTCCTCCTGCAAAATAGTCATTCTGGACATCGATAATAATCAAAGCTTCGTTCATGTTGTCACCCTCCAAAAGATCTGATATGGTGATTGTACATGAATGCGACTCTTGTATTACAGTTGCTGATGAATAGAATTGCTCCATTATTTTTTCAAAATGAAAGGAAATTAATGATGGATGAACTTGACCGGAAAATCATTCGATTATTAACTAAAAACAGCCGACTAACTTGGAAACAACTTGGCGAGAAAATTCATATGACCGGACAAGCAACAGGCCTTCGCGTCCAGCATCTGATGGACCAGGGTATGATTCGCCGTTTTACTATCGAACAGCACTATGATTCCATTCAGTTTATAACCGTTTATATGTCTTCTTCCGATTACAGCGGATTTGAACAAATGATCGCTGAGAATCCGCATTGTATCGAGGCTCATAAAATTTCTGGTGACGGCTGCTACATGTTAAAAGCCTGTTTTCCGGATGCGCCAATGCTTGATAAATTCTGCATGCAGCTTTTACGTTTTGGCAGGTATAAAGTGAACAGTTCACTAAGACAGCTTGATTGTCATTGACCGTATAGGAAAATGGACCGGAAGAAAACAACAACGTTTTTCCTTCCGATCCATTATTTTTCGAAAAAATTTTTTAGATGTTCCATTCAATAATTTGACCGCAGTGACAAAGTCCTCCGCCGAATCCGTATAAAAGCAAACGATCATTTTTCTTGATTTTCCCTGCCTTGACTGCTTCTGACAATGCCAAAGCAATTGAAGCCGATGACGTGTTGCCGTAATACTCTAAGCTGTAGAGAACTTTGTCCATCGGAATCGCTAATCGTTCAAATATTGCTTCAATCAATCGCAAGTTTGCGCTATGCGGGATGAACCAATCAATATCTGAGATCTGTAATCCGCTGTTTTCCAGAAGTGCCGGAATTCCGGCGGTTACTGTCTTAACCGCCCATTTGAATACTTCGCGACCGTTCTGAATCATTTTTCCTGTGTCAATCAGTTTTTCTCCATCCATAACCGTTGATAATCCTGTGCGATAAAGAGCTTTACCGAGACTTCCGTCGGCACCCATATAGGAGCCGAGAAAATCGCCTCTTTTATCCGTATGTTCAACAAGCGTGGCTCCTGCTCCATCCCCAAGAAGCACGCATGTGGTTCGATCCGTATAATCCGTTACCTTCGACATTGTCTCAGCGGCAATCACGAGCACCTTCTTATTCAATCCACTCGTAACGAGCCCGTTCGCTACGTGCAGTGCATATTCAAAACCCGAGCAAGCGGAACTTAAATCAATCACACCTGCATGTTTGAGTTGAAAGGCTGCTTGAACCCTCGCGGAGACACTCGGAAATCCGTAATCCGGGGTGGTGGTTGAGACAATCACCAAGTCTACATCAGTAAGATCACTTGTATAACGGGCAACGAGATTATGCACCGCTCCGCAGGCCAAATCACTGGCAAATTCTTCAGGACCTGCGATTCGGCGTTCTTTCATTCCCGTCCGCCTTACGATCCATTCATCTGATGTATTGACAAGTTGTTCTAAATCGTGATTCGTCATTCGCTGTTCCGGAACATATGCCCCAATGGCAGTTATTGTCGCTCTTGATTCCAATTAATATCCACGCTCCTTGTTGCTTCCTATAAACATTATATCAGATATTAGTACCAGGTATAACACAAAAAGCAAAAAAATAAATCGAGATGCGTAAATGCATCCCGACAATTTTTCAATTAAAATTCATTCTCATTTAGGATTGTTTTGCGGTACCGGATCTTTGCCAAGAAAAGCGGTGTAGAACCAAATTTCCTTATCCAGCTTATTCTTCACCGCGATCAGCATATCGTTCGTCACGGCGTCACCTTCGTTATCCGAAAGAACAATTCCTTCGGCTAATTCATCACGTAATTGCACGAGATCGTCAACAGCGACCTGTACCATTTCAAGTTCCGTCATCGGATTTGTGTACGGTTTTTCCTTCAAGCTTGCATGTTCCAAGAATTCCTGTAAAGTTGAATAGGGTTCGCCGTTAATTTGCAACAAGCGTTCTGCCAGTTCGTCAAGAATGGCTGTCGTCTGATCATAGAGCTCCTCAAATTTAACATGGAGTGTGAAAAAATTATGTCCTTTGACGTACCAATGCAATTGATGCAATTTTGTATAGAACAAACCATAATTTGCCACCTGTTGATTTAGAAAGGTTTTTGTTGTTGTGCCTTGTGCAACTGCCATAGAAATCGCTCCTTTTTATTTGTAATCATTTCTTTAATATAATCATTATAATTTAATAAACGATTTTTGTCTACACCCTTGCTTACTCGTGAGGGCTATGACACAAAATTGACATAAATAGTAAACGTACGCGCGCACATACAAACCTCATGACCGATGCGTGACCAGTAGCATTGCTTATTAAGCAAGCAATGCCGTATCCTATTTTTAGAATCATTTTATAGGAGGTCAACTAAATGTCCCAATCCTTTTCCGCCTTCGTTGTTGACAAAAAAGCCGACCAGCACACCGTAGAAATAAAACAACTCGAATTAGGCAACCTGCCAAAAGAAGATGTGCTCATTAAAGTTCTCTATTCTAGTGTCAACTATAAAGATGCGCTCGCATGTACTCCTGATGGGAAAATTGTTACTGCTTATCCGTTTATCCCAGGAATTGACCTTGCCGGAGTGGTCGTCTCATCGAAGGATCACCGCTTCAAATCAGGAGATCAGGTTATAGCGACTGGTTTTGAAATCGGTGTCACTACCTTTGGCGGTTTTAGCGGCTACGCTTCTCTCCCGGGTGACTGGATTGTCCCCTTGCCCTCGCAAATGACTTTGGAAGAATCAATGATTTTCGGAACAGCGGGTTTCACGGCCGCACTTGCCATTGCCAAGCTCGAACAAAATGGACTCACACCGGAAAAAGGAAAAGTCCTTGTCACCGGAGCGACCGGTGGTGTCGGAACAACAGCTGTAGCCATGCTTTCGCGACTAGGCTATGATGTGATTGCAAGTACCGGCAAATCTTCGCAAGCCGACTATTTAAATCAACTTGGCGCTACTGCCGTCTTACCGAGAACTGCCATTTATGATGGAAAGATTAAGGCTCTAGACAAAACACAATTTGCGGCAGCGATTGACCCGGTCGGTGGAAATCAACTTGCCTCACTATTGAGCAAAATTAACTATGGCGGATCAGTGGCTGTATGCGGCTTGACTGGTGGCAGCAAAGTGCCGACGACGGTTTTCCCTTTTATTCTTCGGGGAATTAATCTGCTCGGTATTGACTCTGTATATTGTCCAATGCCGTTGCGGAAAACACTTTGGAACCGTATGGCAACAGAATTAAAAGACAGCCAGAAGCTTGCGATGATTAAGAAAGAAATACCCTTTCAAGCGCTTCCGGAGGTCCTGCCAAAACTGCTTGAAGGGAATTCTGTCGGTAGGATTGTTGTAAAGATGGTATAATACCATTCGACAATGGTTAGAAAAAACACATTACCCTTGGAGAAAATTCCGAGTAATGTGTTTCTTTCTTAATTCATTTTCTTTTTATCCTTACTTCTGATCACAATATTATAGTTGTCGTCGCCGATTGCTTTTATTGCTTCATCCGAAGTTAAAAACTGTTGCACATGATCTTCAATCTTCTTAGTGATCTTTTTAACATCTGGATCCGTGGAATTTAAAGACATTGTTATATAAAGGTTCATGGTATTCGATGTTGCTTTATATCCCACTCCTTTGACTCTATATTCTTCTTTTGCCATTAACTCTTCGGCAATTGATGTGAAGACATGATTCCATCTATTTTCTAAATTCCGTTTCTACAGGTTAAATTTGTATATTTTGATAGGATAATTTTCAAAATTAAATTTTCGGGCTACAGAAGTGATTTTTTGTTTAATTTCATCTGTTCTTTTCTCAGTAGTCGGCATTTCAACCTCAAAATGGAAATTAGATTTTTCACTAATCCTGCCGATACCCACTTAAACATTCGGATACTTTTGAAGTTCAACTTGAATTTCCATCAATGCTTTACTTGTTTTATCCATACTTGGATTTTTTTCAATCTTGGAAATGTCTCTTTTCCTTTCCACACGTACTACAAATGCATCATAACCTCTTGATTCCATAATCTGCTCGACTTGTGCTTTAATGTCTTCTTTAACCTGGTTAAAGTACTGCTCCGAACCGTCGACCCAAACGCCAATCTCCTTTCTCGGGCTATAACGAATGCCCGTTCCTTCAATCTGATAATGTTTGGCTTTTAAATCGTTCGTAATCACTGTTAGAATATTCTTCGAGTGAAAGATCCTATTGAAATTGGGGATTTTTGATGCGACTTCTGCCATCGCAGGTGATATAAAAGCAGAACCGACAAACACAGCAATAACTATTGCAACAGCCGCTGCGATAGCTAAGCTCTTTTTCTTCAAGCTCCATTCCGGACTTTTCGCAGACTTCTTATCCTTAATCGCCTGATCAACCCCAGCAACAACTCTCTGGTGCAATTCACGATCAAAGAATTTGAGCTTAATTTCATTTTAATCATTTATTTCCTCCTTTTTGATTCATCTATTATTAGACGGACGAGAAGTAAGTTTAGACGAACCAAAAAATATATTTTTTTAATCGGATCAGATCATCGAAAAATCATTCATTTTAGTTGACTGTATAAACCAAATATTGTTACCCTATAAAATAGTTAACACAGTTATCTATTTAAGAAGGTGAGAAAGAGTTGGAATTGGATTCGGTAAAATCCTTGATTAGCGCTTATGAAGATGTATCCATTTATACATCTAATAGAGTTCACGAAGCTGTTGAAGGGGTCATCAAAACCCATGGCATCACTTTTGAACAGCTTTGCCTGCTCAGGATGCTGGAGAAGAAACCGGGCATCAGCCCGATTCAAATTGCGAATCTGCTGGATATTAATAAAAGTGGCGTCAGTATTCGCGTCAGCCGTTTAGTGGATAAGGGGTATATTGAAAAACGGATGATCGATAACCGCAGCTTCGGATTATACACTACACGCACAGGAAGATCTATTTTTCTTGAAGGAGAACGTAAGATTCACGATCTTGTAGGTAAATGGATCGAAGAGGTCGGTGAACAGGACAGCAAGGAATTTGTTCGCATCTATTTGAAGATCAATGAAATCATCATGAGACAGAAGGAGAAAAAATGAAAAAAATTATCACATTGCGGTGGGTTCTGCTCGGTGTTTGGATTATCGGTCTGGCTATCCTTATTTTTACTGCACCAAATTTTAATGATTTGGTACGTGATAAAGGCGGCTACTCAATACCTAAAAA
This sequence comes from Sporolactobacillus nakayamae, assembly GCF_900113325.1. GTDB lineage: Bacteria > Bacillota > Bacilli > Bacillales > Sporolactobacillaceae > Sporolactobacillus > Sporolactobacillus nakayamae. The sequence continues at coordinate 15,736 of NZ_FOOY01000024.1, forward strand.
TTATCCGACGCAGCAAGCCGCTAATTTAGAAAAGAAGTTCAGTGACAGTAAAGATACAACCACCTATGTGGCAGCTTTTCACTCGAGTAAAGGGTTGTCCCAAGAAAAATTAAATGCTATTGAAAAGACGTTAGATCATGTCAAAGAAAACAAAAAGGATCTTAAGATTGAAAGTGTCATCGATGTCTTTGATCATAAAGATTTAAAAGATCAGCTGCTTTCAAAGAACAATAAAACGTTAATGGCTGCCTTCCAAGTCCAAAATGTAAATCCGACCACCGTTCACACACTTCGTAATAAAATTGATGCTGAGATTAAAACAGACGGTGTCAAAACCTATTTAACCGGCCAGGAATTGATTAATGATGACATGAGTTCAGCTGCTGAAGCAGGTGTAAAGAAAACAGAAGGTCTTACACTGATCTTCATACTCGTTGTTCTTTTCCTTGTTTTCCGTTCAGTTATCGCACCTTTTATACCGCTTGTTACAGTTGGTATCAGTTATGTCGTTGCACAATTTGTTGTTTCTTTCCTTATCAACTATTTCAATTTCCCGGTTTCGAACTTTACACAAACATTCATGATCGCTGTCTTATTCGGTATCGGTACCGATTATTGCATTCTCCTTTTAAGTCGATTTAGAGAGGAGCTTGCAAAGGGGAATGACAAATATCAGGCCACCCAAGCAACGTTCCGGACGGCCGGGCTGACTGTACTGAAAAGCGGAATTCCCGTTTTCATCGCCTTTCTCTCGCTTGCATTTGTTGAGTTCAGCCTGTACCGAAGCGCGATTGCTGTGGGCGTAGGGGTCATATTCCTGCTGCTTGCTTTGTTTACGTTGCTCCCGCTTTTCATGGTCACACTTGGTAAACACCTCTTTTGGCCGATGGGTGGAAAAATAAAAGAACCTAAAAGTGACCTATGGGCAGCTGCCGGCAAGCTCGCGTTTGCGCGCCCACTCGTCGCGCTGCTGATCGTCGCTTTATTTACTGTCCCACCGATCATCACCTATAATGGGGCGCTTTCATTTAATTCCCCTGAGGAATTACCGAACACTTATGGAGCAAAAGCCGGCTTTAATGTCATTTCCAAAGACTTCGGTGCGGGGAACATGTCTCCGGCTACGATTTATTTGCAAAATGATGATAACATGCGTTCATCAGATTATGTTGCGCTGATCGAACGCATTTCCTTAGCAATAAAAAAAGATCCGAATGTTGAGAAAGTGATGAGCGTTTCACGTCCGTTAGGTAATCGACTGAATGACATCTATGTAACCAAACAATCAGACACTGTTCATAAAGGATTGAAAAGTGCCTCCGGCGGATTGGGAACCTTGCAGAACAGTCTGCAAACAACGAGTAAGAAAATAGACAAATCACAGCCGCAATTAAATTCAGCGCTAACCAGCATCGACAAGCTGCAAAGCGGAACTTCCGCTACAAAAGACGGGGTTCAGAACATACAGTCCGTACTGGCGCAAATCTCAGACGGAATCAAATCAGGTTCAGCCGGAACTTCGGAAATCAGAAAAAATGTTCAAGATGCGCAGAAACAGCTGAAACAGCTCCAAAGCGGTCAAGAACAGATTCAGAATGGCTATCAACAGGTTGCTGAGAACTTGCAAAAAGTCTCAGACCAACTCGGCCAATTCTCATCATCAAGCTCCGGCGGCCAGCCCGCCATTGACACAAGCGACTTAGAAAAGACACTTGGCCAGATTCAGGTAAATCTGCAAGCGTACATTAAGGCTCATCCGGAAGCGATGCAAGATCCGAATTTTGTTCAATTAGCAACTGGATTAAAGCAGTTACCGACAGTTATGGAAAATCTTCAGAACAGCATTCAAACGGAAATCGCCAATCAAACGAAAACAGCAAAGGCTCAGATTACTCAACTGAACAGCGGCATTCAGAAATTGGCGGATGCGATGAACCAACTGAACAGTCAGTCTGCTAAAGTGACGCAGGGCATCAACAGCTTTCAATCCGGTCTCACCCAATTAGATACCGGTCTCGGCAAATTGGAAAACGGATTGAATCAAGCAAGCAGCGGCCAGGATCAAGTCATCCAAAATACGCCACAGCTGACCAATGCGCTCACACAAATTGCTTCCGGTCAAAAACAGTTAAAGAGTGGATTCAGTGATGTTCAAGACCAAATGCAGACATTGTCCGGTGGGCTTGCAAAAGGTGCGGATGGTGCAAAAAAGATTCAAAATGGCGTTAACTCGGCAAACAATTTCATTGGCAACTGGACTAAAGTTTCCTATGAACAGTCAGGAATTTATGTACCGGATCAGATTTTCACGAACAAAGAGTTTAACGATGCTCTAGATCAATATATGAGCAAAGATGGAAAAATCACAAGTATTCAGGTGACTTTGAAAGATGATCCTTATACAAATAAGGGAATTGCTCATTTTCAGGAATTCAAAAAAGAACTTCCGTCCATCTTGAAAGGAACGAAACTTGAAAACGCACATGTAGGGATCAGCGGCATCTCCAGCTTTAATAGTGATTTGAAGCAGCTTTCAAGCTCTGACTATCAGAAAGCCGTTACTTTTGTCAGTATCGGTGTGTTCATCGCTCTTGTAATTGTCTTGAGGTCGCTGACTATGCCGATCTATTTAATGGCATCGCTGCTCTTGACCTACTTCTCAGCGATGGGCTTTTCAGAATTGATATTCTCGAAACTGTTCCACTACTCCGGACTAACGTGGACAACTCAGTTCTTCGGATTCATTGTGCTCGTCGCCTTGGGCATCGACTACTCCATATTTGTTATGGCTCGATTCAATGAGTACGCCAATCGAGCCATTCGTGAACGCATGTTGCTGACACTCTGGCATATGGGCAGCGTAATCTTCTCAGCGGTGATCATCCTGAGCGGAACCTTTGCGGCAATGATGCCTTCGGGAATGCTCTCACTTGTTGAAATTGCCAGTGTTGTCATTATAGGTTTGGTCCTTTACGCGGTGGTCATTATTCCATTCTTTGTTCCCGTAATGGTCAAATTTTTCGGCCGCGGCAATTGGTGGCCCTTTATACCAAATAAAACAAAAGTTATTGATTCAAACAATTCACAACTGTATAAATGAAGTAAGAAAGCCTGGTACAGCGATTAAACTGTACCAGGCTTTTTTTAATAGTTGAGCATTTTTTGCAATATGTACTGGCATTCTCCCTTGGCAGGGTAATCACCAATTCTTCCGATGATCTGGAATCCAAGCTTCTGATAAAATAAAGGCGCCTGATAACTCATGGTTTCGAGCAGAACCATATCACATTGATTTGCACGTGCTTCCTGTTCAATGCGGTTGATCAGCATACTGCCCACACCTTTGATACGAAATTCTTTGCTTACGCCAAGCAAACTGACGTGCAGCGCGTTCCAATGAAATTCAGCAGCCGCACCACCGATCACATTGCCTTGATCATCATACATCGCAAAACTAATCGGCCTGATTTTTCGATCTGCAAAAGCAGGTCTTTTCTCTTCCGTATTCAATTGGAGCTGATGATCGACCCAATTTTTTATTTCATCATAATCTGCTTGCTTTATTTCCATGCCTAAAACCCCTTCCAAGCAACAAATCAAAACTTAAACGCGCCTGAGGCGTAGTAATAAATTAAAGTAGCGACCACATCAATCGCACAGACAACCGCAATGATGGTCACAACTTTACTTTTCTTTTGCTTTCCCTTGCCTGCCTTTATATCTTTATTTTCCATTCATTTTCCCTCCGACATCGACCATATTTCTATAGTTTATCACAAAGTTTTCAGTACCGCCTGATGAAACCGGCATCTATGAAATAAACCTTAAATTTTTCAGTCCCATTTCAAAAAGTTAACTTTTCCATGAGAATTTATTGATTAGATGGGTATAGTACAGATGAAGTCTCATTCAATTTTTAAATACATACTAGGGAGCGATTTTTTGGATACTCCATTGGGCGACAGCGGAAACTCTATTCTCTTCCAACTTATTCTTATTGCCATTTTAACATTAGTCAACGCCTTTTTTGCGGCGGCTGAAATCGCATTTGTTTCACTAAATAAGAAACATATCGCTCACCAAGCGGATCAAGGTGATCGAAAAGCCATGATCCTAGAAAAATTGATCGCTGACCCGGGCAAATTTTTGGCAACAATTCAAGTTGGTATAACATTCGCCAACCTGTTTTCCAGCGCCTCGGCTGCGACGGGTCTTGCTAACCGCTTCGCCGATATCTTGCCGGTACCTTATGCCCGAGAAGTTTCGATCGCGATCATTACGATCCTGCTTTCCTATGTCACGCTCGTTTTTGGCGAATTATTTCCGAAAAGGATTGCACTGCAAAACACAGAAAAAATCGCCCGTTTTTCCGCATCTCCAATTCTTTTTATTAGTAAATTTGCTAAACCCTTTGTCAAGCTGCTCTCGTTTTCCACAAATATATTGGCAAAGCTGACACGCATTGAACGAAATCATACGAGCGAGATTACCTCGCGCGAAGAAATTCAATTATTGACTCAGACCGGCGAAGATGACGGCTCGATAAATCCGGATGAACTTGGCATGATCCGGGGTGTTTTTGAACTTGATGTCAAAAAAGCGCGTGAAATTATGACACCTAGAACTGAAACTTTTGTGATCAGTGTAGACACACCATCTGATGCGCTTGCTCAGATGCTTTTGAGCGAAAATTATTCCCGTATTCCGGTGTATCAAACCGATAGTGACACGATCGTTGGCGTCTTGAACATGAAGGATTATTTTAAAGCCGCAAGCGACGTCGGGTTCGATCACGTCGATCTCACATCACTATTGCGCGAACCTTTATTTGTCCCGGAAAACAAATATATCGACGATTTGCTTCATGAAATGCAAAAAACACATAACCATTTGGCAATCTTAATTGATGAGTATGGCGGCTTCTCCGGTATTGTCAGCATGGAAGATCTCATCGAAGAGATTGTCGGTGAAATTGATGACGAACATGATGAAGAGGAACGAAAAATCACTCGAATTGATGACCGCACGTACCTCATCAGCGGTTTGCTAGAGATTGATGAATTCAATGAATACTTTGGAACGTCTATTCAAGGCGCGGATATAGACACAGTTGCCGGATTTATTTTGAATCAGATCGGATCCATTCCCGAAGAGAACGAGCAAGTCATCGTTTCTCATGAAAATATGGTTTTTAAAGTGGCCTCTGTTAAAGACAACCGGATTGAGAAAATTCACGTTACGATTCAAGAACACGATCATAATTGAATCATAAAATTTTTAATAAATGATAAGAGCCCCATAAAGAAGCTCTTATCATTTTGTATTCTCAAACTCAAAAAACTGCTCAGTCCATGTTTCCGCCTCAACGACGCAGTTCCGTAATGCTTCAGCAAGTTCCGCAATTTCCCATTGTGCACCATGACCATGCCTGCGTTTTTTATAAAAATCGAGCAAAGCACGAAGATTGGCTGTCATCACAATATTTGTTACCGTGGCATTTGGCAACAATGATCGGCTGTCTTCAGGCGGAATCCCCTGTTCTCGCAGCGTATCGTAATTCTCTTGTAACTGCTTCATCGTTGATTCAAAAACAGCCAACGTATCACCGCCCGCTCGCTTCACCGACTCCGGCACAACATAATGGAATCCACCAGATTTATCATTGCTTCCAAGCCTTGTATATCTTTGGCTTTCTACAGAAAAAGAGAAGCCGATTCGATGTCTGGTCAGCTGGGCAAGTAGCGCGCGGCTGACATTCTGGATGGAGAATGTGAAAGATAAATGCTCCATTGTACTGAGATGACCGCTATGTATAATTTGCCGAAACAACCGCTCGGCATCTGTGCCGCTTTTTCCGTCTGTTGCCTTCTTGCCAAAATACTTTTTGTATTCTTTCATAAATATTTCACTTGGATATGTTGAAGAATAACAATTTCTGATTGCGGTCAACGCAACCACTTGTCCATCGGACGGCTCACTAGTTAATTGTGCTAATTCATTTTTAATCCTATCTCTGAATGCTGAACTTAATTGTGTGTGCGCAAGTAATTGTACTTCCAATTGGTTACCTCCATTATGCCGTTTAATTCATTAGTATTAATGATTGTTCTCCATTTTATTGATCAGTGTGCCTAACTGATCAGGGATCATATGCACCTCTGTCGTTATTGACGGTGCATGATAGCTTTCATCGATGCATTCACGCCAATAAGCAAGATGTTTCTTATCAATTTCCATGCTTGACTCTTCTACCTGTGCGCCATTATCTCCCTGAACTGAATACCAATAGAGATATTCCTCGTCTTGATTTTTCTCTCTGAAAATTGTTTCAATATACATTTTCTCATTTTCTAAGGTTAAGAGTACTTCAGGCATATGTTCATTAAGCATGTTCATCCATTGATCAACCTGCTTTGTCTTGCCTTTCTTTACACGAAATTTGCTGAGTTCTATTTGCATGACAGCCTCCGTGATTTATTTGTCATATCGCTTTAACCAAGTCCTCAAATCGTCATACATTTGATCGGTAAATTCATGATTTACATGTTCGTAGACTTCTAAGTCAATTTCCGAATCAGGTTGCCCGTTCATATACTTATAGTAGTCCTTCTCTCCATCGATAGAAACAATCTGATCATGATCCCCGTACATTAGCAATTGCGGGGCAGCGTTAATAATGGATTGATACCTTGGATCATATCGATAAAATACATCGACCTGTTCTTGTGCCAAAGGTTACCTTCCATCCTGCTCTCGAAAAATAGATTCCGACAACAAAAATGACCCTGAACCGTTAACGATAATTAAGCCGTCAAAACCGCTCAGTCGAGCAAAAATTTCTGCAGCAATAAAACCGCCCATAGAACTTCCGATCAATACATGCTTGTGCGAATCATTATTAAATCGTTCATAAAAGTTTGCTGCCTCATCGATACTACAGAAGATTGTTTTCCAAAAATACTCTTTAGTTATTCTAGAATTAAAGTGATTGCCGATGTTCTGCCTGCTGTCATGATAAATGATTTCGGGCAGGATCACTTCATATCCTTGTTCAGCAAGCGTTCTTGCTTTTAAATCAAAGTCACTTATTGTTGTTCCCCAGCCATGATAGATACATAGAGTGACATTTTTCGATTTTGATGGCATGTACTTAGTGAATTTAAAGGGATCTGAATTGATTTTTTCTATAGTACATGCGCAGTTTATTGTCATCTATTCATACGACCGTCCTTTCAAAAATGCTCTGTAAATGAGCCTAAAGATATTTTATATCAGTAAATAAATAAGAAATGCGATTACAGTCACAATGGCAAAACCTGTGGTTTTTCAATACTTGTAATAGAGCGCCTCGCCGATTCCATAAATCATAAACAGAAACATTGAAATGACAATCGGTGCCTTCACGTAAGTATGAAGGAAATATGAGCTTAATGAAACGATTGCAAACACAAGCCCAAAGGCACCCATCACGACTACTTTTACTCTTATATTACGATCCGGTAAATGAGGAGGCAATTCTCCATGTTGTTTTCTCGCTAAAGTGAGTCCATTACGTTTCACTAAATAAGAACCATTTAACGAAAGCTCAGTTAAGCCCAATACCAATAAAAAAGCTCTTAAAATTTCCTCAGCTAATGTCATCTGTTTGCCGCCTCATCTAAATTTTGAATGACTCTTTGTAATGCTTGAATGAGCTGTACTTGTTCTTCTTTAGTGAATCCCACTAAAACATTTCTTGATGTGCGGTGAGCCAGTTTTTCAATTTGCTTCACCATTATTTTTGATTGTTCTGTCAGACTAATCCTATTGGCGCGACTGTCCTTCACACTTAAACGCTTAACTACCAAATCTTTTTTACTTTATCTAGCAACAATGAAACCAACGGTTGCCTTGTCACTTTTCAACTTATCTGCGATTTCGGTCTGCGTGAGCTCTCCCCATGAATCAAGCAGCTTCAGCACTGCCCACTGTGCCGTCGTTATGTCAAAGTCAATGAGTTGTTTCTCCATGTCATGTTTGATTAGTCGCGCACTTGTATTCAGCAAATAGCCAAGTATCTTTTCAATATCCATAAGAAACACTCCCAAAAAATAGTATGTATACACGTTATATGTATACATACTATTTAACGCAAGTTCAATCTGTTTCATCAAATAAAATTCATCACATTTACGTATAAAAGTATAAAGATTTAGAAGAATTTGTAAGTACACTAGGTCTTCGCCTTCGTCAGAGGCTTGGTAAAGCCAAGTTTTCTAACAAGATAAAAACGTTTAACATTCGGCCTGTCGATACAACGATAAGGTCATACAATTCAGTTGGGGGATCAGGTAAGTACTAAATCAAGAAATAGACGGAAAAATTCCGCTTAATTCGAAAATGAATAGAAAAATTGCTTAAATAGGCGGAGAAATTCCCCTTATCGAATGGAAAAACGTGAAAATGGAGGGCTTTTCTTTAAATAAGCGGAAAAACTACCCTTATTTACCCGTGAAACAAGGATCATGATGCAAATAAGCGGAAGATCTCCGCTTATTTTATGTGCGGCAAGGGGCAACAATCACATCCTGAGAAAGTAAGAACCGGGCGCTTTTTGCCCGGTTTTTCTTATCCATTCCGCAGGTCTTAATTAGATGCACTCAGACTTTTAATCAAATAAGGATGTAAGGTTTCCCCATTAGACTCATTACTGCTAAACCCATGTTTGTCCAATACTTTTCTTCTTTCCCTATCGCTTACCAAGCATTGAACGATCATCTGTTTTAAACCGAAGCCCTCAAAAAAGCTTTGTGTTACTTTGAGTATATCGTCAAAGATTTGTTCTAGTGCATATTCGGAAATAACATCAATTCTCAGAACGCCGTTTTGAACCCCTTGCTCAAATAAATGAGTCGGATTATCGACGAACGTCCCCGGATTTTTATTGATAACGCGTTTTATATAGTCCGTAGTGTTGGGAATAGACGCGATCTCAATCGTACCAATCACTCGATTTTCGTCTTTCGTTTCGACCATCCATCGAAAATAGCGATTCTCTTCCCATGCCTGTTTCCATTCCTCAATACACCGTGCCATTGCGTCTTTATTTTTGAATTGAAAAATCGTCTCACAATTATGATCATCAATGTATTTTTGAAGGTAGTGATCGGTGTAACAGGAGTAGAGTTCATCCTTCCATTGCTCACTTATTGGAACAAATCGTAAAAACGATCCTGAATACGTTTGCTTTGCAATGTTCATCTTTTCGTTCATCATCATCTCTCCCTATTCGTTTCTTTTATTATAGAATGATAATAGTGACAACAATATGGCACCTTTATTATTTATAATTAATTGAATTAGCATGAGGGAGCGTGCAAAATGAAAACAGATCGTCTTCTAGGCATTGTCATTTACCTGATGAATCACCAACAGACTACCGCTCATGAGTTAGCTAAAAAATTCGAAGTCTCGATTCGTACCATTAAACGTGACATGGAGACGATTAATCTAGCGGGTATCCCCATCCGCTCTGTTTTGGGAGCACATGGCGGATACAGCATTGAACCGCGATTTACCCTAAACAAACAGTTTGTTAAAAGGCAGGAATACATGACCATTATTACTGCACTTATGGGCTTGCAGTCGTCCTTTCACAGTAAGAACTTCTAAGTGTTGCTCGACAAATATAAGAATCTAGTCGGGAATTCAAAGAGCAACAGCATCTTTCTTGACTACAGCGCGGCGCAGGAAAGCTCTAACGTTCAGCAGAGCCTTGAAATTTTGGACAATGCCATCCACCAGCACCGTCATATACTAGTATCCTATCGAAACGCACAGCAGGATACCTCGCAAAGAAAAGTGCAGCCGCTTGCTTTAACTTATCAATGGTACGCCTGGTATCTTTTTGCCTATTGCGAGCACGCAAATGATTATCGGCTGTTTAAAATCACGCGTATAAAAAAGGCCACCATGCTTGATAGCCAATTTCAGAAACATATAAATATAGAGGCGCTTATGAAAAAGCATAATCATTTTTATTCAGAGAGCAGCGTTGACATTGCACTCCTGATCCAGGATAAAGATCGTGATCTGTTCGAAGAATTTTTTCCAAAGGGGACGTTCGAACCCATAGATGAAAAGAAATGGATCATGCATATTCGTTTGCCTGAATATGAACAGATGTGGAAAGCGAAGTTGATCGCATTAGGCGATCGTGTAAAAGTGCTGAAACCCGAATCCTTGAGAAAAGAATTAGTCTCTGCTGCGCGCACGTTTATTGAAAATAATGAAGCAGCTTCTTTTTCGCAATCAAAAACCTCCCCTGAATAATCATCAAGGAAGGTTTGAGCATCATACATGGTTTATTGTGCTTGCCCGCAGTTTAAGCAAGTAAGCAATAATTTCACGTCTTCGAATCATTCCGATAAATACACCGCTATCATCAACGATCGGAACAAAGTTCTGTGTTAAGGATGTTGCCATAATGTCTTCAATTTCAACATCAATTGAAATCGCTTTGATGTCCCTGTATCGCGGCACATCCTTCAATGCGATGTTTTCAGTATCTCTGAAATCTAGATCTTCATTTTTTTTCAGATTCCACAGAATATCGCCTTCAGTTAAGGTACCAACATAAATGCCCTGCTTATTCAAGATTGGAATGGCCGAATAGCGATAGTGCTCCATCTTCTCCAATGCCTGCCTGATTGTCCAATGCTCATAGACAAATTTCACTTCACTTTTCGGCGTGATTAAAAATGCAGCGTTCATTCTTGATCCGCTCCTTATTCATTAACAACCTTATCCTCTAATTGTTCGTTGTAATCGTTTACTCTATGTCCATTGCAATGGATGATTAACTATAGAGACAATTTGCCACTATGTGACTGTTTAATTCGTTTCTTTATTCCATCGTCTAATTTTTAGATCACCGGGCAGTAACACTGAAAGCAATCCGAAAAGTGGAAAAAGGCTGCACAAAATCATGACAAATCGGATACTGAACAGATCTGCAAGGTTGCCAAACAATACGGCACCGATAGCGCCCATGCCAAAAGCGAAGCCAATTGTTAACCCGGAGACCATACCGAGTCGTCCCGGCATTAATTCTTGGGCGTAGATGACGGTAACACTAAAGCTCGATGTAATGATTAAGCCGATCAATAAAAATACCGGTGCAATCAAATAAAGCGGCAAATAAGGCAGCATCAAGGTCAAAGGCGCCGCACCAACGAATGATCCGAGAATAACGGTTTTTTTACCGAACCGATCAGCCAGCGGGCCACCTAGAAACGTGCCGACCACACCGGATACCATGAAAATAAAAATAAATAGTTGTGCAACTGGAATCGAAAGCCCATAATCATGAATCAAATAAAACTGATAAAAGTTTGAGATACATGTCGAGTACCATGAACGTGCAAAGATGATAAAAATGAGCAGTACCATTGCCGTAACGACCCTTTTATGTACAAAAATCTCGCGTTTATTCCGTTTTATTTGTTGGGCATGCTTGTCACGCGGAGTTCGAATCGTCTGATGTTTTTTATACCAAAGTGAGACAAAGAATAAGACGATCATGCCGATAAATGCAAAGCTCGAAAAGGATAAAACACCTTTCTGTCCAAATGGCAGAAAAATCAGCGCGGTCAGCACGGGTGCCATCGATTGGCCAAAATTGCCTCCAACCTGATAAATGGATTGGGCAAGTCCTCGCTTTGATCCGGCGGCCATATGTGCCACACGCGAACCCTCAGGATGAAAAATTGATGATCCGATGCCAATAAAGAAGACGGCGAAGAGCGCCCATGCATAGCTGGGCGCCAGCCCAAAAATAATTAAACCAACCAAGCTGGTTAAAATCCCAATTGGCAGTAAAAACGGTTTGGATTTAATATCTGCATAGTAACCAAAAAAAGGTTGAATAACCGAAGCAGTCATATTAGCAACAAAAGCAATCCAGCCAATTTGCCCGTAATTCAAATTTAACGTTTGTTCAAGGATCGGATTCATCGCCGGAATCACAGCTTGAATCGAATCATTAAAAAAATGACCACATCCGATGGCGAATAGTACGCCATAAAAAGTGCGTTGAGCATTGATTTGTTGTTTCTTTGCTTTTTCCATTAAATTTCTCTACTCTCTCTTGTTGTTTTAATCAAAATAGTTCAGAAATTACGAAAACAAAATAATTATACAAAACCTTTAAGTAAATTAATAGTTAATTGTTCAAATTCCGATCACAATCACTGGAGATGTTTGTCGTGATTTCACATATGAAATCGCGGACAATTTTCTTTTCCCCATTCGGCCATTAATTCAAGAATAGGGATCAAACTTTTTCCCCGCTCATTTAATTGATATTCCACCTTTGGCGGGACCTGAGCATAGTCTATCCGTTCAATCAAATCATCACTGTGCAACTCTTTTAAAACTTGACTTAACATTTTATGAGTTATGGAAGGAAGCTCTTTTTTGATTTCACCATAACGCATGACCCTATTTTTAAATAGCTTATAGAGTATAAGCCATTTCCATCTTCCCCCTGCAACGGACAGTGTGTATGAGATGGAACAATTTCCTTCATCTATAGACCATTTCTTCATCTTTACTTTCCTTTCATATAGTATCCTACTTTAAAGTACATACTGTCTTTTATTACTACCAATATATACACTTAGTAACGAAACCACAAGGATAAATGTTACTTAATTAATTTCACATTGGGGGATTGACTGCAATTGAAAAGCATGTGGAAAGTATACGTTCTAGCGCTTATCAGTTTTCTCATTGGTACATCACAATTTGCTACATCCGGATTTCTTGATCAGATCGCTTCGTCAATGGGAATTACTGTTTCGAAGGCCGGGCAATTCACAACCGTCTATGCCTTAACCTATGCCATAGCTACACCGTTGCTCATATCGCTTACAGCAAAAATGGATCAACGTAAACTCACACTTTATTCGCTAGGTATTTTTATCGTTGGCAATTTGCTATCTTATTTTTCCACTAGTTTTGTATTGTTTACTAGTTCACGAATTATCTGTGCCATAGGGGCAGGAGTGGTTATTGTCACCGCACTCACTATTGAAGCAAAAATTGCACCTGTCGGAAAGCAGGCGAGTTCCATCGCTACCGTTACAATTGGCTTTACCTTGGCGCTTATTATTGGTGTGCCTTTTGGTCGATTACTGTCCTCTGCCTTTGGGTGGAGAAGCGTTTTCTTAGATATTTCCTTATTTGGTGTTATCGCAACAATTATTATCATTGCTGTGATACCCAAAGTGCAAGGAGAAGAACCGATTCCGCTCATTAAACAGCTGGCTTTATTAAAAAATCCAAAAGTGCTGCTTGGGCTGTTCATTACGCTTTTCTGGTTAAGCGGCTATGCACTGGTGTATATTTATATCTCTCCCTATTTATTAAAAGGACTAGGCTTATCTGAAGATTTACTGAGCCCTGCATTGCTCGTATTTGGTGTTGCATGTTTCGTTGGTTCAGAAGCTGGCGGTTACTGTGCAGATAAATATGGAATTACCGGCACACTACTTGTCAGCATGAGTCTAGATATTAGTTCACTTATCTTTCTTTCATTATCTGCATATCACTCAATCATCATATTTGTTTTCCTTTTTCTTTGGTCAGCCTCTGTATGGAGTATCCAGCCTGCACAGCTCTTGAATCTAGCTACACTTGTACCCGCCCAGTCAGGCATTATGCTTAGTTTGAACCAATCGATTAGTCAGATTTCGATGGCCATTGGAGCTGCTCTAGGTGGAGCTATGATAAACACGTTTCCCCTAGTTTCTTTATCATGGTTTGGAAATATCGGAGTAATTATCGCTTTGTCTCTCGTCTGGCGGCTACACCGATTGAAAACGATTAAAGGAAAGCAAAATAATTCTTCCGCAATTTAACTTTGAAATTTATTTGAAATAAATAAGAAACGGCTTGGATCTATTCTTCTGATTCCAAGCCGTTTCTTTCTGAGTTGATCAAATTTAAATGAAATAATATTGTCAACAATTGATATTGATAATCATTTACATTACTACTAAACTAAACTTATCATTAGTAGAAAACACAAGGAGGAATGCTATTTGAGTGAGTTAGCGCAATCGAACATTCAAAATACAAGATTATACATAGTACAAAAAAACAAAGGGTTAATACTAACGCTGCTTTGTCTCGTTTCTATTTTGCTCGCGTGGCTATTTGGGACTGTTCAACTCGTTTTTCTTGAAATTCTTTTCTATAGTTTAGCGTATCTTTCCGGTGGTTTTCAACAGGCTTATGATGGGTTAAAGACATTAATCTTTGAAAAAGATCTCGATGTTGACCTATTAATGGTTGTCGCCGCAATTGGTGCGGCGTGCATCGGCTATTGGATGGATGGCGCCATTCTGATTTTTATCTTCTCGCTCAGCAATACGCTTGAAGGATTCACCATGGAGAAAACCAATAAGGATATCACATCAATTATGAATCTCCGCCCCGAAAAGGCAACTCTTATCGTTGAGAATAAAGAACAAACGGTCAGCGTCAGTCAATTACATAAGGGCGATCTCATTCTTGTAAGACCGGGAGAACGGATTCCTGCTGACGGCGTCATCGTTGAAGGAGCGTCTGCCATTGATCAATCATCGATAACGGGTGAATCAATACCTGTTGATAAAACAATTAATGATGATGTATTTGCGGGAACGATGAATCGTCAAGGCGCTTTAGAAATCAGTGTTTCAAAGTTGGCGAATGATACTATCCTCTCCAAGATCATTCACCTCGTTCAGGAAGCGGAAAGTGAACTGCCGCCGAGCCAAATTTTTGTGGAGAAGTTTGAACGTATTTATGCCAGAATTGTCGTTTGCGGCGCACTTTTGTTAATGGTTCTCCCGCCTTTCCTGCTTGGCTGGAGTTGGGACAATACCATTTATCGAGCCATGATTTTTCTTGTGGTTGCTTCACCCTGTGCGCTGGTCGCCTCCATTATGCCCGCTTTTCTATCCGCAATATCGAACGCTGCTCGTCAGGGTCTGCTCTTTAAAGGCGGCATCCATTTGGAAAATCTAAGCCGCGTCACTACGGTCGCTTTTGACAAGACGGGTACATTGACAGAAGGAAAACCGAAAGTGACAGATGTCATTCCTTTTAATCGTTACTCAAATGATGAATTAATTTCGTTGGCAGGTTCACTCGAGAAACTATCGGAACACCCTATTTCAAAAGCCATCGTTCAATTTGCAGAACAGAAAAAGTGTCCGCTGAGTCCGGCAGCTGATTTTCAATCGACCATGGGCATGGGTGTCTCAGGCAAAGTCAACGGTATTGCCTGTGTGATTGGGAAAATGGACTTTATCCATTCAAACCTGAATGCATCACAGCAAACAGCTGTTGATCAACTTGAAAACCAAGGAAAAACGGTTATCTTTGTTGAAGCCGATCAGCAGTTGATCGGCATATTTGCTATACAAGATACGCTTCGCGGCAATGCAAAGGAAACCGTTGCTCAACTTAAGAAAGCGGGTATCAAAACCGTCATGCTTACCGGTGACAATCATTCCTCAGCTTCGGCGATTGCACGACAGGCTGGCGTCGATCATGTCTATGATCAATTACTGCCGGAGGATAAAGTAACTATTATTAAGAAACTGACGGAACAATACGGACATGTGGCGATGATCGGCGACGGTGTTAACGATGCTCCGGCACTGGCAACGGCCACGGTTGGGATCGCCATGGGCTGCGCCGGGTCAGATGTCGCTTTAGAGACGGCTAATGTTGTCCTGATGGGCGATGATCTCTCAAAGATTCCAAAAGCTGTACAATTAGGAAAACGAACAAGCAGAGTCATTAAGCAAAATGTAACCTTTGCTATTGCAGTTATTCTTGTTCTGATTACGATAAACTTCATTGGTGACATCAATTTACCTTCCGGCGTGATCAGTCACGAAAGCAGTACGATATTGGTCATTTTAAGCGGGTTAAGGCTGCTCCGCTAAATATCTTTCAAGCTAAAGGAATCAAGATCCTCTTATGCGCACATGCATGAGAGGATCTTGATTTTTCTGTTGCTTTTTCCATTTAATTAGTCTATTATCTAATTAGACATTAATCAAATTAGGAGGCGGGCTTGATGCAGCTGACTCGCATCGTTGAATTTCACAAAGTTCTTGCCGATCTGACGCGTATCCGAATCATTGCTTTATTAAAACAGGGCCCGCTTCATGGTCAGGCCATTGCCGGAAAACTCTCTTTGACGCCGCCGACAATCACACACCACATGAGCAAGCTTCGTGAAGTCGGATTAATCAATGAACGCCGCGATAGAAATACCATTTACTTTTCGCTAAATGAAGATGTACTGGAAAGCTGTGCAGCCGCTATCCTATCAATAGGGAATGGAGAGGGAAACATGGATATGTTTGTAACAGAATCTGAACGCGCCGCCATTCTGAACAACTTTATCACTGCTGATGGTAAGCTGAAAACGATTCCTGCACAAAGAAAAAAGCGATTAGTTGTTCTTTCACACCTTGTAAAAGGACTCGAATTCGGAAAAATCTACTCCGAAAAGGAAATCAGTGATTATTTAAGAAGCTACCATCCGGACTATGCGACACTTCGCAGAGAACTGATTATACACCAGTTCATGTATCGCAAGGACGGGCAATATGAATTGAACCCACCTGAACTTTGGAGCCTGCACTGATCTTTTTCATCCCGTCTATGATTACGGTATCAACACTTTTCGGAAGCTCATTCAGTAAAACAGTCCATAATTCTTTAGCCCGATTGATCTGATCGGGCATTTTGATTGCTGCTATGATTTCATTGACCGAAATCTGCCACTTTGGAGCGACAACTATGATTAGCCACTCTATTTTAGGTAGTCCTCTCTCAAAATACCGTAGTAAATACGATCATCATATTCATTTTCATTACTTCACCGAACCTTTGCCCAGTGTACATCCAAGGATTGCCGCCGTGTTGGCAATCACGCCGATCGGCAATTCATGGTCAATCACCATCACACATTTCTTTGCTGAATCATTCATGCTATTCCCTCCCACTCTTGTACCCACTTATATTATCTTGAGGTAGACAAACAGGATAGGAAAAAATTGAGTTATAGGTGTTCACTTAGATTCAAAGAGACCTGTGGCCTTTGTGATTTTAATAAATCCACCGTTTTTCTCTTTTTCATGATTCAGAAAGCCGAGAAATTGTTCGCGTTTCTTACCGGACAGTGCTTTATTGGCATTTGTTCCTGATGAACAAATGTAATCACAGATCGCCTGCACATCATCGATTAAGAGATCGCCTGGAAAACGAGTTAGTTTTACGTGCTTAAAATAATGATTCAATTGCTCGGCGCCGTTTTCCAAACCAAAGGCATCCGCCTGAACATTGGTCAGATCAAAACCAAAAGTGGGATCAAATCGTGTCAATAAGTCATTAAACCCACCCATGTGCTCTTTTCCGATCGTTGAAGAGTAAAAAATACCTCCCGGTTTTAGCACGCGACGTACTTCTTTGAGCGCTCGCTCTCGGTCGGGAACATGATAGAGCATGTGGTTAGCGATAACTACGTCAAAATAATGATCGTCAAATGGAATCTGTTGAATATCAACGATTTGATACGTAACGTTTGGCAAGTTTCCAATTCTTCTCTGAGCATCCGCTAACATTCCTGATGAAAAATCAGATAGAGTGATCGCACAGCCTTTCGGAAAACGTTCTCCGTTCTTTTTCCAAAATGTCCCGTCTCCGCAGCCGAGTTCAAGAATTTTACTTTCGGGCTTAACGTCGTAATGATCAAACAGCCACATATGCCAATCTTCCTTATTCGTGCTGAAACGCTCATGGATTTTGATCCGGATATTTAGATTTGATGAATCCTGGTATTGCTCGTTTAACTCTGTCATAAGGGCACAGCTCCTAAAGTATCGTTTCTTGTATTCTATCACTGACTAAATTCCATGCAATTCTGGATTTTTTCAATTCGATTATATATTGGTAATAATTACAACCAACTTTTAAATAGATTGCAAAACTTTTTTCATACCTCATGCGTTAAACTAGATATATGGCTAATTACTTTACTTGAAAAGTTATACTATGCATGAACATTAAACTGAACGTACATAGCACTCGCCTACTAATCAGCATCTTGATTCAGAACAACTATTTGGAGGGCGAGCTCAATTGAACGATAAACAAAAACGCCGCTATATGGGCGGTTTGGATGGTCTCCGAGCACTTTCGGTTTTAGCTGTTATCGCTTATCATATGAATTTTCCATGGGCAGGCGGCGGATTCCTCGGGGTCGGGATTTTCTTTGTGCTGTCCGGATACTTGATCACAGATCTATTAATTCAGGAATGGAATGATACGCATACAATCAATTTAATAAACTTTTGGACTAGGAGAGCGAAAAGGCTGCTGCCTGCCATGATCTCTGTCGTCATTGTTGTCATCTGCTATGTCCTCGTTTTTCACCGATCCTTACTTCAGGAAACATGGATGGATGCTCGAGCGGCACTTTTTTACTTCAGTAATTGGTGGTCCATTTTTCATCAGCAATCTTATTTTGACAGTTTCGCAAATCCATCACTTTTGAAGCATTTCTGGTCGCTCGCAGTTGAGGAACAGTTCTATCTCATCTGGCCTTTGCTCGTGCTGCTCGTATTACGCTTAAGTAAAAGTGTTAAATTGCTCTATGTCATGACACTACTTCTTGCAGCCACATCAATTATTGGCATGGGATTGCTTTACCAAACGGGGACTGACCCGAGCCGTGTCTACTATGGCACTGATACGCGGGCATTCGCACTGCTCTTCGGCGCAATTCTCGCCTGCATTTGGCCAAGTCAACATCTTTCTGCAAAAGGTAACAAAGCTGTTGGTATCTTTTTAGACAGTGTTGGTACCTTAGCGTTGATCTTTCTGCTCTTGTGTCTCAGTTACGTCAACCAATTCGAGGAATTTCTATACAGTGGCGGTTTAGCACTTTTTTCATTAGTGGCTGTCGTGCTCATCTCAGCGCTCGCTCATCCGTCTACCCTGCTTGGCAAATGGTTAGGCATCAAACCATTGCGCTGGATCGGCGCGCGCTCCTACGGGATGTATTTATGGCATTATCCGATCATTCAGCTTACAACACCAGCCGCACAAGCCAATGAGATTCAACCGCTGCGCATCGCTATCCAGCTCACTCTCATAGTTGTGGTATCTGCACTCTCTTATCACTTCATAGAGGATCCGATTCGCCGTTCCGCAAAGGATTTCGGACGATTGCCGATCAGAAAAGTAACGCTCGGACTCTGTGCCTTGATTCTTATTTTTTCCGGGACATCCGTTCTTGCACAACAAATATCCACGAGCCCGCTTGCTTCTGAAAAACCATCTCATAAAGCAATTAACCATGGATCAAATGAGAATAAACCCAAGTCAATTTCAAAGAAAAAGATAACGGCTGCAAGTGGCATGAAAGGATCAGTGGTTTCCAAACATCCAACCCATGAGAAGAACAAGACAAAAAATAAGCCGCGCGACAAAAAGAAACAGCAAACGATAAAGGCGCAAGAAAAAAAGCAACCGCAAAAAACAAATACGCCAACAGCGAAACAAAAGACGGCTCAGGCAGCCTCCCCGATTACGGATCAGCAAGTGACCGCGATTGGCGATTCAGTCATGCTTGGCGCTGAGCCTTATCTAAAAAAATCGATCGTACATCTGGTCATTGATTGTAAACTGGGCAGACAATTCAGCGAAGCATTCACGACACTAAACCATTTGAATCAGCAAGGCAAGTTGAATCACTATGTAGTGATCGAGCTTGGAACGAACGGACCGTTTACAACTGAGCAGATGGACGAATTGATCGCGTTGATTGGCAAGCAAAGAAAAATAATTCTTGTCAACACGCGCGTACCCCGTCCATGGGAGGCAACTGTGAACAAAGTCATTCAAAAAACAGACGAAGCATATGGCAATGTAGTTTCTGTTGACTGGCATCGTGCAAGCGAGGGTCAACGTTCTTATGTTGGTAACGACGGCGTTCATTTGTCGGTCTCCGGCGCAGAAAAATATACGGAGCTGATTGTGCAAGCGATCCACTCGTTGAAATAAATGAGCCTTCAGTCCGTTTTAATTCGCAGATCATTCGCCTAATTCAATGACCAGATTTCTCAATGCGGGTATGGCACGTTCCATGTCCTTCATTGACGCGTAGGCATACGACAGGCGCAAATAGTGACGCGCCCTGCGATCATACAAAACACCTGGATTTAGGAGAATGCCCTGTTTGCGTGCACGATCAAATAATACACGCGGGTCGATAGTCGGGACCAGCTTCAGCCAAATATAAAAGCCGCCGGAAGGTTTGCGCCACTCAGCAAGATCTTTAAAATAGGTCGACAGAAGATCCAATAAGTAATCGCGTTTTTCTCTTAGCCGACTTCGAACAAAAGAAGCGTGGCGCTCATACATGCCCGTTCGCAAACATTCTTTTGCTGCCCATTGTGATAAAGAACTTGATCCGTAATCGCTTTGCATCTTAATATCAGCTAGTCGGTCAATCACAGGCCTAGCGCCTACCACCCAGCCGATCCGCAGTCCTGGGCTTAATGTCTTCGACAGGCTGCCTATATAGAGCACATTGCCAGAGTGATCCATACTTTTTAATGGTGGCGGAGGGGGCGCGTCGATCCATAGATCATGATATACATCGTCTTCGATCAGCGGTAGACGCTCCTTATTACAAACGTCAAGAACAGCTTTTCTGCGTAGTAAATCCATCAGAGTGCCGGTAGGATTGTGAAAAGATGGAATGGTATAAACAATGGCCTTGCCTGCCTCTTTCTTCACAGCAGTCAATTGATCAGGAATGAGTCCCTTTGAATCCATTGGCAACCCGATGAAACGCATCCCGGACGATTGGAAAACATGTACTGAATAAAGATATGAAGGTTTCTCAAGTAATATAGTCGAACCCCGATCGAGCAATCCGATTGATATAAGCTGCAAAGCTTGAAGCGCCCCGGAAACGACAAGTATTGAATCAGGATCAGCTTTGATGCCATGACGTTTCAGGTATCTCGAAATCTCTTCCCGAAGCCTTAGATTTCCTTTTGGCTCAGAGTACCCCAATGATATGACTTGGGACGGCATCCCTGAAAAGAGTCTGGTCAAATCATCATTTGGTATTAATTCCGGACCCAACTCTCCCGTTCCTAAGCGAATAATGTCCGGTATAAATTCTGCTTCATTGATTGTATGAATCATCGGAAGATTAGGCTTGAATTGTCCTGACTCAACATGGGCACCCCAATCCGCAGGCACTCGATTAGCCATGATTCCCCATGTATTATTGATTACTTTTGTGCCGCCACCATGATGTCCGGCAATCAGTCCTTGGGCTGTAAGCTCTTCAAAAGCGGCCGTTACTGTGCTTCGATTGACCTGAAGCTGCTCGGCCAATAGCCGCTGTGAAGGAATACGCGAACCGACCGCCCATTCCCCTTTAGTTATCTTTGTTACTATGTATTCCTCTACTTGTCGCCTAAGCGGAAGAGATGAGGCGCGATTCATTTCCATGGGTGTCCCCTTCTTTAAACCCCGTTCCATTAATTAAATGTAATTATAGCATGTAGTTCAGCATGCAGTGGACCAGATAGAGAGTTGCTGCTTTTCATTTGGTTGGTGTGCCATTTGCTGTTTGGCTGGTGACTCAGACCAGCTTTTGTTTAACAATAGAAAGGTGATTTCATACAGGAGGTGTATCATGATAGCAGCAGCAATCCATGGATTTCTTTTATCATTTAGTCTTATTTTGCCACTTGGCGCACAAAATGTATTTATTTTTAATCAAGGCGCGCATTCAAAGCATCTTTCAGGAGTACTGGCGGCAATTCTAGCAGCATCACTTTCTGATACATTCCTTATATGCTTGGCTGTTGGCGGAGTTTCCGTGTTGCTCTTGACTTTTCCATGGCTAGTCACCTCTCTACTCATTGCAGGTATTCTTTTTCTCGCATTCATTGGATGGACAATCTGGAATGACTCCTCTGCACAAAAAAGCCAAAAAACGGAGCAGCTTTCAGCAAAACAACAGGTGCTCTTTGCACTGTCTGTTTCTCTACTCAATCCACATGCGATTCTTGATACAATTGGCGTGATCGGAACAAATGCGGCCCATTACCAAGGCGTCAATCAATGGCTTTTCGCCCTTGCCTGCATCTCTGTTTCATGGGTTTGGTTTTTCGGACTGGCATTCGCAGGCAATCTGACCGGAAAAGCAGCAAATAAAGGTCCACTCATGCAGCTCATTAATAAAATTTCCGCGCTGATGATCTGGGGTGTGGCAATTTATCTATGCTGGAAACTCGTAAACTCGTAATCTCAAAGCCACTGAAATTATGGGTTGACTTCAAATAGGTTGTAGTATATGATCTATATAATTTAAAATTGCTCATCAAACCAACGACGTGGAGATCAAGACAAAACGTGCACTTGCAGAGAGCCGGTGGTGCTGAAAATCCGGTAGAACGCAGCTTGTTAAATGGACCACTGAGGGCGCAGCTTAACGAAACGTGTTTCCAGTATGCTGCGACGTGTTGATATACGTTAGTTATCGGGAGTATGCTTGTACTCTGCTAAGATGGAACTCATTGATCAGCATTAAAAGCTGTTCCAATGTTTCCAAATTAAGGTGGCACCGCGGAAATCAAACCGTCCTTGACAATATTTTTGTCGAGGACGGTTTTTTGCATTGGAGGAACGATTGCATGAAACAATGGCAAAAATGAAAAAACGAGTCATTTAAAATGATGAGGAAATCTTGAAAAAAAGAGGAATGTCCATGCTATCCGATTGGTTACAAGCAAGTGCCATTTTACCGCAAGCTGATTTGACCACTAGCGAGGCAGCAATACAAGTAAGCGGACATTTATTAGTTCGAAATGATTATGCAGATAAGTCATATGTCACTGCAATGCTCGAAAACTACTCCAAGAACGGGAATTATATCGTCATTGCGCCGGGTATAGCGATTCCCCATGCCGCACCCGGATCCATGGTTCACCATCAAGGACTGAGTCTCGTAACGTTGAAACATCCACTTAATTTTGGTCACCCGCTTAATGATCCCGTCTGTCTCGTATTTGGCTTTTGTGCACCCGATCATGAAGGCCATCTAGATATGTTAATGGACTTAGCAGCCCTATTAGAGCAGCCGCAATACGTAACACGGATTCAAAATGCTGCGACAAAGGAAGAAATTTTACAAATTATATCAGAGTGAATTTAATTAGGAGGAGAAAAACATGTTAAAAATTGCAACTGTATGCGGTGCCGGGGTAGGCAGCAGCATGATGTTAAAGGTGTTCGCGCAACAAATTCTTGATCAGAAAGGTGTCGAAGCTGAAGTGACAGCAACAGACATTAGTTCTGTAGATCCTCATGCCTACGATGCTCTGATTACCGCTTCTGCATTTGCCGATTTACTTGATCCTACAGCAACACGAATCATTCGAATTGATAACATGCTGGATAAGATATATCTCAAGCAACAGCTGGAAATTGTCGTCGCCGATATTGCGGGAAGTGATCATAACTCATGAATTTTTTCATGTATTTAATCAATTATATCTTCAATCAGGCGGTATTCGTCATTGGTATTGTGATCATTATCGGCACAATAGTTCAGAAGAAAAGTTGGAACCAGATCATCTCGAGTACCTTTAAAGGAATGATTGGTTTTCTAATGATCACCACCGGAGCTCAATCCTTAGGAATGGCTTTGCTCCCGCTTCA
Organism: Sporolactobacillus nakayamae; assembly: GCF_900113325.1. Lineage (GTDB taxonomy): Bacteria > Bacillota > Bacilli > Bacillales > Sporolactobacillaceae > Sporolactobacillus > Sporolactobacillus nakayamae. The sequence continues at coordinate 39,535 of NZ_FOOY01000024.1, forward strand.
GCCCATGCTGGCTAAAATTTTTCATTTTCGTATTACGGTGCCAGACATTGCGAATGTGCAGATGCATAGCATGGTCGGGATTGGCACGGAAATGGCATTGATCTTTACCTTTGGCTTTGCCATGAATATTTTACTCGCACGATTCACGCGATTTAAATATGTGCATTTATCGGCACATGTGTCCTTTTTTTATGCCGGACTAATCACAGCACTATTAAAATTCGGGACACAATTGCCAACGGTCCCTTTAGTTATTATTGGCTCGGTTCTTCTCGGTTGTTATATGACATTTACTTGCGCCTATATCGCCCCATTAATGAAAAATGTCAAAGGCGGAGAAGGATTTACGCTTGCACACTCAAGCTCAATTGGCATTCTTATTTCGGCACTGGTCGGCAAAATTGTTGGCCACGGTTCAAAAGATCTTGAGGAATTGAAACTGCCAAAAAGTTTGAATTTTCTTCGAGACATGACAACCGCATTAACTTTTGTTATGACCCTTATGTTTCTCGCCATCGCATTAATAGCAGGACCAAACTGGGTGATGTCTCATGCCAGCAACGGGCGTGACATCATTAGTTTCAGCTTGATGAACGGACTGCAATTTGGTTTATGGATCACCGTCATCATTACTGGGGTGCGAATGATGCTCTCGGAAATCATACCGGCCTTTCACGGCGTCGCCGAGAAAGTGATTCCAAACGCTACGCCCGGCCTGGATATTCCCCTTCTCTTTCCTTATTATCCAACCTCGGTGATTGTCGGTTTTATCATGAGCTTAACATCAGGTCTGATCGGAATGAGCATTCTTGGTTTCATTCATTATCCGGTTGTCGTTTTCCCAGCCTTGATCCCAACATTTTTCACCGGAGCAATTACAGCTATTTTTGGTAATTCAACCGGCGGACGACGCGGTGCCATCATCGGTTCATTACTCAATGGATTTATTTTAATCTTCGGGCAAGCATTACTACTGCCCATGATTGGAACCTATGCTCCGGTGATGCGCATTCTGAGCGAAACAGATTATTGCTTCTATGGGCCAATATTAGGCGCGCTATTAAAAATGCTGGGATTGATTTAACAATAGTCCCCATTAAAACTGATGCCATTTCTTTAAAACCCAACAATCATTTGATTGATTGGGTTTTTCTTAATGAATGCGAAAAAAATATTTCGGCTTAACCCAGTTATATGTAAGGGCTTACATATATTTAGCCGAAATAGTTCAACCGAAGTGCCTATTATTCATTGAATGCCATTAGTTGTTCAAACCAGTCTTTGTCATACGTTGCAAGTGCCAAATCAATTAGGCTGTCTAGTTCTGTTCGTGTAAAATAATCACTGTCAGGAATAATATCCCCAAAAGAAATTTCCAACCATTTCATACGTGGGTGATTTTCGCACTGAGTAACGCGTAACTTGCATCGCTTAAAGTCCGGATAGACCGAAGTGACAAACCCAATGCAATCATGTTTCCCCATATATTTTGTGTGAATCCACTGTCCAACTTCCATGGCTGATCGCCTCACTCTGATTCAGGTTGTCTGGCCAACATCACACTCCCAATGATCTGAGTAGCTGTTAATAGCATATGAATGAAATTCCCGCTATGCCACAAGTCTGCGCCTGTTTGAGATTAAATTGTGCGCGATACCATTCGTTCATTGACAGACGTATGAAGGCGATCTATATTCAGACTATATTAAACACTGTTCACTATTATTATGATTGTCAGAAGGAAGCACAACCAATCAGTAAATCTGACCGAAAAGAGCAGCAGACAACTGAAATTTGAGCGACTATTTTGGACTCTGCTCGAAGTGATATTAAAATTGATTCATTAAGGAGTCTATGCATGAAGACAGTAATCCTGTACGCGACAAAATACGGATCAACTGAGGAGGTCGCTCGAAGACTGCGTGAACAATTAGACGGAGAAGTCGATTTAGTTAATGTGGTAATGGATTCCTTTCACGCCCCAGTGTCCTATGACACGGTGATACTCGGGGGATCAGTCTACATGGGTAAAATACAAAAGCAGCTCACAAATTATATAAGAAAAAACATCGATGTTTTAGAACAGAAAAGGATCGGTCTTTTTATTTGCGCGGCTCATCCCGAGGAAAAAAAACGAATCATTGAATTACAACAAGCTTTTCCCACTTCATTGAATCAAAGAGCCACCGCAAAAGCCGTTCTTGGCTACACAATAAACTTTGATAAAATGAGTTTTATTGACAAATTCATCATGCGAAAAATTAAGGGTGACAACAAAAACGTTGCTGAATTCTATGATGATCGAATTAAATCCTTTTCAGCATCATTTCGCAACATGGCTTAATTCTTGTTTACCGTTCTGATCAAAAACGAAAACCGGGTCATTCCCGACTATTTGAAACATTTCTTCTCGTGTTTGATACAGAGCAGTTCCTTCAGGCAGCGCGATAACTTTCTGGTTATTGCGCTGTACGTATCTGCTGATCAATGAATGATGTTCCTTTTGATAATGGCATGACAGGGAATAATCAGAGACAATGTTTAACCCATCTAAATCATTTTCCGCTTGATCAAAAACATTTATCGTTTTTCCAAGAACAATAGCTCCGGCACTTTGCCCATATATGATTCCACCGTTCACGAAATATTCTTTTAATATCCTGCGAAAATGTACACCAAAATGGGAAAGTAGTTTAACTGTCGATCCCCCGCTTAGATACACTGCTGAAAAATTCAGGAGCTGCTCAAGTGTTTTATTGTCCAGCTCTGTCCACATCGTAATCCTATCAATACCAAGTGGATTGAAAACTTTTTTTACATAATTGAGACACGACTCATAAGATCTGTTTTCTGGATCTCCGGCTAACGGAATATAGAGTAAAGGTTTCGCTTTGTTGTTTATCGATGCAAAAAAAGCGTTTATTTCTGATGACTGTATTGCATCTCCGCCACCTGACAAAAGAAGTTTCCCCAAATAAAACACCATCCAGTGTAGAATCCGTTGTTATTGAAATACTAGCACAAATAGTTGTTTATAGGGCAAAATATGACCTTTACTGAGTACGATTATCTGTTGCGAAGTAACGACGAAGTGCGAAGTAAATTCGTTACAAGTTTGGGTTCGTTCGCTACGATTTTCGATGAGTTCGTTACGATTTTGAGCTCTTTCGTTACGATTTTTTCATGGTTCGTTACGATTTTCCTTCGGTTCGACTTTTCCTGTCTTGGGTTCAACTTTGGTCGTGTTCGGTTCGACTTTTCGATGGTTTGGTTCAACTTCGGGTCTTCGGTTCAACTTTTCCTGTCTTGGGTTCGACTTTGGTCGTGTTCGGTTCGACTTTTCGATGGTTCGGTTCGACTTCCACTCTTCGGTTGAACTTTGGGCTCGTTCGGTTCAACTTTTCAATGGTTCGGTTCAGCTTCGGGTCTTCGGTTCAACTTTTCCTCTCTTGGGTTCGACTTCCGCTCTTCGGTTGAACTTTGGGCTCGTTCGGTTCGACTTTTCGATGGTTCGGTTCAACTTCTCCTCTCTTGGGTTCAACTTCCAAGGGGTTCGGTTTAACTTTTAACTCTTTCGGTTGAACTTCTCTCTCAGTTGAATTCGGTCTCACTTCATAGTTTTCGGTCTAAATTTCGCAGTGTTCGGTCTAACCTCGAATCTTACGCTTTACACGTCAACTGTGCAACATAATAATTTCTTTAATTATAGATCTGCAAAGCAAATTATAATAATGATACTATCGATCTGCACGAATAAAATACCCGCTCTTGTACCAATCGAGTGACTCAAGATGGACGGTCCAGCCTCTTTGCCGATATTCGTGTGCAATCTGTTCGGGTCTCAGATGATTCTTCATCCGTCGGCTATCTTTCATAAACCAGCCCATCTGACGGATGCCGCAATTCACCAGCTTCGTCACATCATTAAAATAACGGTCTGTATTCGAAATAAACATGAAGACATCACGGCTGACAAGAAAATCAAGCCTGCGCTCCGCAAACAAATTATTTAGGTGACTGACATCCGCCTGGATAAATTGAAATTTACCATTCTTGGTTAAGTCTGCCAACTCATTCGCACATTCTTCACCTCGGTCAAGTCCATAGACTTTCGTGACTGGGTTGTTCGCTAACATGAATCTGCTTAAAAAGCCGCCTCCACAACCTAAATCAAGGACTGTTCCATGGATCGTTTGAAAATAACTGTAGATTCGTTGATTATAATAATCTTCAGCAGCCTTTTGATCCACATCGTTTTCGCAACCACATTGTGGGCAATTTATTTTTAATCTAAAAGTTGTTTCATCCCATGGATGATGTTTTTTCTGTAACATGCCGCAAGGAGTTCCGCACTGTCTGCATTTTGTACCCCATATAACGTTTGCGTGTTCTTGAAACAAGAGAAATCACCTACATCAAATTAGACTTTTGCCTCTCATCAAATAAGTTCAGTTCTCGCTAATCTAAACTTCCAGGTTATTATTATACTACATAAATTTTCCTCTTCATAAGAGAGTATAAATCAAAAGAATCGATGTATTTCCTATTAAAATGGTATGATAGAGAAAAACTTTTTTGCCAAAGAACAGATCTTTTGGAGGCGTGTTCATGACCGCATATTTTCATCTATTGACATCAATCAGTGTCCCAATTCTGATTATCTGCATTTGTGGTGCAATTTTGCAAAAGAAACGCAGCGTTGATACTAAGCTACTTGCTGACATCAGTTTATACATACTCGCGCCGGCACTGATTTTGTCCGCTCTTTCTGAATCCCATCTGAAGGGCGATAATGTCATTCATATTTTTATGTTCTCAATCATCATGACTGCTGCCCTGTGGGTTGTCGCGATCATTACCGCAAAAATCATCCATTTACCGGAACCGAGTGCACGAGCGCTGACTTTGACAACTGTTTTCAGCAATGCGAATAACTATGGACTCCCTGTATTGCTTCTGGCGTTCGGACAAGCTGGTTTTTCTCTTGGAGCAGTTTATGTCATCGGTCAGATCATTCTCGTTAACATCCTTGGTATGTACATTGCTTCGCGCTCAGAACTGAGCGGCAAGCAATCCATTGTGCATATTCTGAAATCACCACTTATCTATGCTTCCCTTGCCGGAACACTGCTTGTCTTGACACAACTGCATCTGCCCGTGGGAACTGCTACAGCTGCTCACATGCTTGGTGCGGCTTACCCAGTACTTGTTCTCTTGATTCTTGGCATTAAACTTGGCAATACCAAAATGTCGGGCATTCGACGTCCCGAAGTATGGATCGGTGTATTCCTTCGTTTGATCATTGTACCCATCATCGCCAAGGGTGTATTAATTGCACTAGGTATCCACGGTATGCTCGCATCCGTTCTGCTCGTCGAAATCAGCATGCCTGCCGCGGTGAACAGCGTCATGTTGATTGAGAAATTTGATGGAGATTCAGAGCTCGCCTCATTAATCGTCACCATTACAACCATTCTCAGCTTTATCTATCTTCCATTATTAATTTCCATTGGGTAATGGTTAGACAGAACATAGTCTGAGAAAGGGGCTGTGTTTACTATGAAAGGAACTATCCTATGTTAGGACACTTAGGGTTTTCGTATGTTGGTCTAATCTATTTATTGATGCTATTTATTCCCAACATCGTTTGGAGTAAGCATCAGCCGATAGATTATGATTACAGCCAAGAAGACAAACGATTATTAGTGTTGGAACGTATCGGGCAAGTATGTTGTACATGCAGCGTATTGATTTTTAGTGATTTTAACATTGCTCCATTTTCACTATGGAGTTTGTGGATTATCGTATCATTTGTGCTAATGTTAGTCTACGAGATTTGTTGGGTTCGCTATTTTATCGATGAACATACAGAAAATAATTTTTACCGTAGTTTTTGTGGGGTTCCTGTACCACTTGCGAGTTTGCCTGTTACAGCTTTTCTTCTCCTGGGCATTTATGGGAAAGTTATTTGGCTTATCGCTTCTGCTCTTTTACTCGGTATCGGTCTTATAGGCATACATATTCAGCATTTAAAATCAATAAAAAAAAGATAATGAATTCCGAAGTCGTTTACAACGTGACCCTAAAAAAGCAGACCATTTGATCTGATCTGCTTTTCGATTACTATTTGTAGTTCAATTTTTTTCTTCTTGTTTTGCGAGAAGCTTTTTTGCAAAAGATTCGCCTAATTGTATTGCCTGTTCGCATTCCTCTTTCGTCATTGAGAGTTCAACTTTGAAATTATCCTCAATAATTTCTGCTCCACAACGTGCAAGCGTTTCTTGAATAGTATCAACGGCAGCCGCAAAAAGCCCGTAGCTGCTGTCACCCGAACCAAAGCATGCGGCAGCTTTCCCTTGGAGATCATTATCGTTGAGTGTATCAAGGAAGTCTTCGACGGAGTAAGGCAGGTCGCCCATTCCATCAGTGAAGCTGCCAAACATAATGCCATTGTAACCATCAAATTCCGACACAGATAGTTGTAGGACATCCTTAACAACCGGATTAACTCCCGCCCGCTTAACACCTTCAGCTATTTTCTGCGCCATTTCTTCAGTGTTGCCTGTCTCACTGGCAAAGACAATTAGAACATCTGCCATTTTATAATAACCTTCTTTCAACTATAAGCTTTAGATGAAAATGAATATCATTGTCATTTAAATAATAACATTTTTATTTTCCTTATTAAATACCCAATGTTACTCTGGATAAAGACACGTCAAAATTATGCAAAAAAAAATCCGGCCCAATTGTAGCATTGGGTCAGATTTTAATACATTTTTCACTTTAAACCGTTTATTATCCAAAGCTTTTCTTAATTCAGTAGCGTAAAAGAACAGCAATATTTTGTGAACCGGCACCAATCGTCCAGAACATCACATAGTCGCCACGCTTCACACTTCCTTGTCTGAGTGCTTCGTAAAAAGCAATAAATGGACTGCTCGCTCCGGTGTAACCATATTCGCTGCCAATAAACAGCGAGCGTGATTCATCAATACCTAGTAATTCTCGAAGATCAACAACATTGGCATAGGCATACTGTGAAAAACAGAACATGCTCACATCGCCCGGCGTAAGGTGGTTTTCCTGAAGCAGATCGCGCATGTTCTGTGCCGCTGAATCAAGTGAAACATTTTCAAAGGGTTTCCAATCAAGCAGCCATTCATTACGAGCTGTATCATGCAATTTAGATACGCCACAACCGGGAAACAAAATGTTATTATGTTCAAGCGAATTAATTCGACATTTCGCACCAAGAAGTCCACGATCTTCTTTTGTTTTCTCTAGTATAATGGCACATGCAGCATCACCAAAATGTCCATAGCAAAGCTCATTATCCGGATTAACTACCGAATTAATGTAATCGGATCCAACGATCAACGCTCGATTTACGTTCTTTGTAACCGACATATACTTTGTGACATTATCAAGAGATAATATCATTCCGGCGCAATTTCCATTAAGATCAAGGCAGACACATTCGGGTTTTGCACCGATAGCCTGGTGCAGTTTAATGGAGCTTGGTGGTACTGTAAATTCCGGGAAAAAGCTGGAGAGCACAATCATATCAAGATCAGTGCCTCTAATCCCCGCTTTATTGAGCACTTTTTTGGCGGCGGCTATCGCCATAGTCAGACTGTTCTCAGTTTGCGAATCAATCAAATACCGCTTGTCCATTCCTATAACATCTTCGAAAAAATGTGTGTAGTCCTTTCCTTTTTCCTTAAAGTGGTTGATGTATGTATCATTGGAAACAATCTTTTTACCGTGATACACGTCAATCCCTAACACGTTCACATTGATCACACGCACTCCTCCATAAGCAAAGTTAATACATTGATAGATTTGGCCTCTCTATTCAGCATAGTCTGATAAATGCATAGCTCAGCCTTACTTCATTTGATTTTTTTCAAAGCAATTTGAATTGAGTAAGCCCGGCTTCTTTAGCTAAACGCCTAATTTGCATTTTAACGACCGCACTTTTACCTAAATCCATAGTTATGTCCTGGAAGCCCATATCCTTGTACATAGCAATGATGTTCGTGAGCATACCAACCATTTCCTGTGAAGAGACTCTCAGTTCGGAACCGTCAAGCACCAAATGACTGGTTGCCGGATTGACTTGAGCAGCAGCTTTTTTGAATTCTTCCACATACCCTGATGCGTCCTCCATCGTAAAAACACCTTCACACACGACACTGATGTCATTCCCCGTTGTCACAACACTGTATTTCCCCATCGTAAAACCTCCACTATTTATTAACAAAAAAAGCCGTGACATGTTGATCACAGCTTCTATGTCCAATGGTAACCCGGCTGTCATCGCTTTCGCATTAGACCCGTGGCTTTGCGTCCTAAACTTTCGGTTAGTTTGCTTTTTTCATTTATTCAATTGGTAATTATTAGCATTTTTCACTACTATTTTATCATATAATTTTGAGCGAAAATATTGAAGGGTATTTAGTATCGGTTCTTTTTTCATACTATATTTCATCAATGCCTTGTAAACTTAACGAACAATCACAAATTCTGCGAGAAATGTGGTAGGAAGCTGTTTTCCCCAAACACGAATCTTTGCATTTTCATCAACTTGCCGCATTCGGTTTACCGTTATTTTTTTTAGAGCTGCGGTTTTTGATGAATCACCATAATCTGTTGCCTTTTCCAAATACAGTTTCGTTGATTCATTAATCGAAATGGTCACCTGTATGTTCCCCTGATCAGGATCGGTTTTCATAATCAAATCATGCTTGTTTCCTCTGAGAAATGCCCCAGTATACTCGGGAATACCCAGAGTGACGCCAATCGTGTCTCTGTTGATATCTGCTGAACCGTCGAATGTCATTCCATCATAATTAAATAACAACAGGCAAATGCTGATTAATAGAGTTATTAGGAAAATGCGAGTATAGCGATTTATGCGATGCATCGGAATCCATTCGCAGAAAAGATGCCAAAGCGCAAAACCGAGCATGCTCCCCAAGACATTCAGAATTAGGTCATCCACATCACTGCGTCCGGTCATCAATACATATTGGGCAAATTCGATTGAAAGAGCAATAGCCAAGGGCACGCCGATAAATTGTTCGAATTCCATTGCTTTTTTCCTTAATGCTGGCACAAGAAAACCCATAGGTATAAAGATTGCAAATGATTGGAACGTGCGCAGCAAAGCGGTTTGATAGCCTGGATCATGATGATCCGATAAATAAAAAAGAGTATTGATCCGATTCATCGGTACCCAGTTAACAGAATGAGATTCTACCCAACTCCGACCTTGTTCAAACAGATCAATTTTCAGCAAGACAAACAAGTAGATGAAGAACAGCAGCCACAACAGGCCTTTTAAGAAGAGCTGCATATCCACCCAATTTCTTGTCTTTACCCATTCATTTACTTTCAATCGATGAATCATTCTGCGTTCACTTCCTTATCCGCTTTGCTTGCGCTCCTATTCGAATTGGTTGTAGATTAACTTGGCATCTTCAATGTCGTACTGGATTGTATTATGATCACCCGGAGCACCGAGTGTGACCAGGATGTATGTTTGTCCGTTTCTTTTTGCAAGTGTGGCAAGGCATAGGCCGGCTTCATCTGTATATCCGGTTTTTCCACCTATAATTGCGCCTCCATTAATTGAACTATTCCCCATTTTTTGAAAAAGTGTGCTTTGAACGATCATTCCGTTCGGGTGAAAATTTGTTGGGGAGATCTGATAGCTATGAGTTGTAAAAATCTGGTGAAATACAGGATTTTTTAAAGCGTATAGGAGGAGTAGTGACATATCCCTCGCCGTTGTATAGTGATTGGGATCGTGCAGTCCGCTCGGATTTGTAAAATGCGTGTGCTTCATGCCGATCTCGGCCGCTTTCCGATTCATCATCGAAACGAAGGCATTTTCCGATCCGGATACAGATAGAGCAAGTGTCTCGGCAGCGTCCGCGCCTGAAGGAAGCATGGTTCCATAAAGCAAGTCACTAATTTTCGGCTTTTCATTGGGTAAAAATCCAGCCATGGAGGCTCCCGATTGATTCAATGAATTATACAGTTGCGTAGGGATTCTTACTGTTTTTTGCAAATCATTGTAGTGTTCGATTGCAAGGATTGCCGTCATCATTTTCGTCAACGATGCCGGATACGCTTTTTCCCCGCCTCTTTTTTGAAACAGAACTTTTTTTGATGAAACAGCGACAAGAACGGCTTGTCGGCTATGTATTTGCGTTAATGAAGAAAACGGCAGAACGTCTTTATCTAGTTCACGCTGCACCCGGGGGGTAGAGATGGCAGGTAATTTCCAGATCTGAAAGCTAAAGAAAATGAAAACAAATAAAAGCAATAGAAAACCCACACTTTTTCCACGCACATGAACTAACTCCCTTCTGAACACTATTAAAGCATTCAAAAAGGAGCTTACTGTTTAACAACTTCTTATTAAATTCTTAAGATTTTTCCTTATGAGCTTAAATACGATGTTATTAAACTGAAAAAAGGCATCATCTTCTCTAATCGAAGTGATGCCCTTTTTCTCTATTTATGTCCCCAAATTGATTTTACATAGTCTGCTTGCACATTGCACCTTCGTGTTTCTTTAACTGCTTCGTCTTCCATCCGCTCTTGATACCCCATCCCATGTATGAAAGAAATAATTGAACAAGGCAATCACGAGAAAATCACAGCTGACCAGCCATTAATCTCTTTTTTCATCTGAAATGCGTATGCAGTCCGATTACAACAGAGCTTTTACCGCGTTGAGCGCGGCATCATAATCAGGATGCTCGGTCATTTCCGTAAGATATTGCACATACTGAATCGTATTATCTTTATCCAGAATGAAAATTGACCGCATATCAAGCTGCAGCTCCTTGATCAGAACGCCATAGCTTGTTCCAAATGAATGGAATTTATAATCGGAGAGCGTATCCAAGTTCTCAATACCCGCCACAGAACAGAAACGACTCTGCGCAAAAGGCAGATCAACAGATATGGTAAGAACAGCCACTTGATCCCCAAGACCTGCAGCCTCTTGATTGAAGCGGCGGGTCTGTGCATCACAAACAGATGTGTCCAAAGAAGGTACTACAGAGATCAATTTAATTTTTCCATCGTAATCAGCAAGGCCCGCTTCCTCAATCAGATCTTTGTTGATCGTGAAATCCGGTGCCTTATCCCCTATCTTCAGCTCGGGTCCGATCAAAGTTATGGGATTGCCCTTTATTGTTGCGACTCCTGTACGTTCTTCGCTCATTCTTTTCCCTCCAAAATTTTTCAAAATATTTTTTCAGTATCATCCTTTTCAAGCAACGTAACTGTTAGCAGTACCAAACTACCTGTTTGCCATCACCCCCTTATTTGTATTGCACGAGATTATATTTTGCACAATTTTTATCTCAAAAAAAATAGAATTCATTCTTCACTCTTATTTGATTGCAATGCTCCGTTAAACCGTGTCACATGCTGCGTCAATACTTTTATCGTCTGATTTAATTTTTGAATCTCCCCGATCGCCATGCCACTCGATTGAAGGAGTGACGAAGGAATGCAGGCAGCTTCAGATTGCAGTGCCGTTCCCTTGTCCGTCAATTGAGCGGTCACAACGCGCTCGTCTTGCTGGGAACGTTTCCGAACAATGAGTCCTTTTCCTTCCATTCGTTTGAGAAGAGGGGTCAATGTACCAGAATCCAGGTCGAGCAGTTCGCCCAATTGCTTTACCGAACACTCATTTTTCTCCCATAAAACAAGCAGAACAAGATACTGTGGGTAAGTAATGTCCATTTTCTTCAATAATGGCTGATACATTCGCGAAATTGCGCGAGAACATGCGTATATAGAAAAACATAAATGATCCTGAAGGAATAAAGACTCCAATTGCATCCCGCTCTCTTTGGTTTTGCACAATCAAAGTGTACACAACCATGATCTTGACTGTCAAATCATTTGAATTCTTACGTATGAAAAACCGGGCAAAAAGCGCCCAGTCTTTACTTCCGTAGTATGTGATGACTTTCGCGTTGCATACAGGACGTATGCGTAATTAGCGAAAGATCCCTTACACTTAGCGAAAGTTCTTCTATTGCTAGCGGAGGTTCCTTACAGCGGAATAAAATAAGCGGAGATTTTCCGGTTATATGCATCCTGGCACTTGTTTTACAGGTACATAAGGGTAATTTTTCCGCTTATGCACAGAAAAATACTCCATTTTCACGTTTTTCGATTCGATAAGCGGAATTTCTCCGTCTATTTTTCATATTGGGCGCTTACCTGATCGCCCAACCGCATCTTATAACCTTATCGTCGTACCGGCGAAGCCAAAGACTTAGTTGCACTTACACTCGTTTCCTTGAATCTTTAATTTTTTTATACTTTCTTATCAGTGCAAAAAAGGTATCCACAGGACAACACAGTGGATACCTTCACTGAAACTGAGAATATAATTACTTAAGAATTTGTTGCTTTGTTTCCGGTCCCCAAAGGATTGTTAATACCGCAACAACCGCCAGCAATACGCCAATACTAATAAAAACAGATAGAATTCCTTGGTAGGTGATCAGCCAGGCAACCAGGTATGGCGTCACAATAGTAAAAAGGCGTCCAACCGCCTGTGCCGTTCCATTCCCACGCATACGAAGACGTGTGGAAAAGAGTTCAGGAACATAGATAGAGAGTCCGACAGCCATAAGGATATACAGGCAAACGGTCATCAGAAAACCAATGATCATGAGTGCGACAGGTTGATGCTGAAACGCATAGACATAGCCCAGAATTGCCGTCATCACGAATGCGCCGACAATCATCCATTTACGACCAATGCGATCAACGGTTATGCGGCCAATAAAGGCGCCAACCGGAGCGCCGATCATCATAAGTGCCGTGTAGCCAAGTGACTTAGAAATAGTGATTCCGCTGCCTACGAGCAATGTGGGAACCCAGGTGACAAAAGTGTAGGCGGCAGTATTGATTGCCGCTAATATCAAGCACCCAAGAATAGTCCGTTTGATCATCGATTTAGTAAACAATTCACTATAGCGGCTCTGCTTTGTAATAATCTGATTAATCGAATGCTGATCATGACTGACCGCAGTTTTTCCACTAGCTCTAGCCTCTGTTTCAAAAATTTCAACAATTTTTTCCGCTTTGCTGAATTTGCCTTGAGAAAAATACCATCTAGGCGATTCCGGAAGACTGCGTCTGAAATACCAGACAATAATTGATAATACACCGGCGATCGCAAACATCCAACGCCAACCGATTGTTGGAATGATCATAAAGCCTAGGAATGTAGCGATGGGAGCGGAACAGTTGGCAAAAACAGATAGACTGCCTACCCATTTTCCACGTGAACCTGCAGGGACAAATTCGCCTAATAACGCAAAACCCGTAACAATTTCAGCACCCAGTCCAATGCCGCTGATGCCTCGAAATATAATAAGTGTCGTCATATTTGGTGCAAAAAAACTCGCGAGCGACGCGATGCCGAAGATGAATAAATTGATCTGATAAGCGAATTGGCGTCCTTTCCAATCTCCGACAAATCCGGTAACCACTGATCCAATAAATAAGCCGATAAATGTTGTTGAGATAAAGGCGGCATTGAGTGTGAGTGATGACCAACCGGATTGCACGAGCTGGCCAAGCACACCGCCTGCCAGGTAGACGTCAAAGCCGTCAAGGACCATACCTAATGTAATCAAAGTAAAAATACGATACATCGTTCTAGTCACCGGAAGATTATTAATACGCGCCTCTAATTCCTGTTTCTGCTTTTCAGAATAATGCTCCGTTTCAACTTCATAGGATTTCTGTTTTCTTTGAACCTTTTGATTACTGATGACACCTTCTGCATCCATAACGATTACTCCTCACCCTATTTGTTTTCTAAAAAAATATTATCTCTCTATCATTCTGCGAGGTACGCGTTCTCATGATGGTTTTCATCTGTCTCTACTTTTTTCACTTTTCCTCCCCACCTTAACGAGCAAACGACTAAAAAAGTGTAAAAAAATAACCCATTCATGAATGAATGGGTTTTACGAAAGTTATGTCATCCCATACAGCACATGAACAGGACACGAAACCTCCTGCTCATCTCCGCACGATTGCTGTGTCCTACTAAAGAATGAAGTTAGGCTGAGTCAAAGCGGCTAGCCCTTGCAACAATTCATTCAGCAGGTTTTGCAATCGACGGACAATGCTCATGATAAGACTTCCTTTCGCTTCGTTTTTTTCGAGTAACGTCAGTCTACTACTCGAGATTGGCTTCTGTCAACAACAATTTCAAAACAAATTAAGCAACAGTGTTTAGAGTTAAGACTGCGGCCTTCTTTCTGAACATCAAATTGATCGATTACAAAAAAATCTATTGACAAAAAAAATAATCGCCGTATTATTGGGGTCACAAACATTTTTCCAGCAACTTGGTGAAATAAGAAAAGCAATGATGAGGAATAAGTGATCTGTTTCGATATTCGCAGAGAGTCGGAGAATGGTGAGAATCCGGCAATACGGCAGATCACGAACTCACCTCTGAGTGCCGATTTGAACCTCCTTAGTAGAATCGGCCAAGTGTGAACCGCACTTGTTATCAAAACAGACATTCCGAATCAACGGATTGCCGCTGAGTCAATACTTACGAGAGTATTGAAAAGCCGGGTGGTACCGTGAAATGAATTCATACGAGTCCTTTCACCCCTGCATCTGATCGCTTTTTGCGATTAGTGCGTGGAGTGAAGGGACTTTTTTATTTATTTTGATGCGCCGAGAATTCAGCATTGCCGTATTCTCTGACTATAAAAAAATGCGCAAAAACAAAAACAGGACAGTTTATCAGGAAAGGAGAACGAAAATGGAAAAGGTTGAAATTTACGATACAACACTCCGTGATGGAGAGCAATCCCCAGGCTGCAGCCTGAACGAACACGAAAAAGTGCAGGTGGCTCAGCAATTGGAACGACTGAATGTGGATGTGATCGAAGCTGGATTTCCCGCAGCATCACCGGATGATTTCAAAGCCGTTCAAAACATCTCGAAAATCATTAAAAACAGTACGGTTACCGGTCTTGCCCGATCAAAAAAGAGCGATATTGATGCGGCATGGGAAGCACTGAAACAGACCGCAAACCCGCGAATTCACGTATTTATTGCCACATCACAGGTACACATGGCCTATAAACTGCGCATGAAACCTGAAGAAGTATTGGAAACGGCTGCTGCATCCGTTAGATACGCACGCCAATTTTTTCCCCAGATTGAGTTTTCGTGTGAAGATGCATCGCGCAGTGATTATGCCTTTATGTCACGAGTCGTCCAATCAGCAATTGAGGCCGGCGCTTCGATCATTAATCTGCCGGATACTGTCGGTTACTGCTCTCCTCAAGAATATGCAGCAATGTTTCAATACGTTAAAAAGCATGTGCCGGATATTGATAAAGTCCGGCTCTCCTGCCATTGTCATAATGATCTTGGCATGGCAACGGCGAATACCCTTGCCGCTGTAGACGCAGGCGTTAGGCAAATCGAATGTACAGTCAATGGTGTCGGCGAGCGTGCGGGAAATGTGGCACTCGAAGAAATCGGTGTCGCGCTTCACATTCGCAAAGACATTTATAAAGTCGCCACACAATTAAAACTTGATGAAATCTCTAAGACAAGTAAACTAGTCAGTCACTTAATGAACAGTCCGATTGCAGCAAATAAAGCCGTTGTTGGCGCCAACGCCTTTGCTCATGAAGCAGGCATTCACCAAGACGGTGTCCTAAAGAATCCAAAAACCTATGAAATTATTTCACCTTCTCTCATTGGGCTTGATTCCGGGCGGCTCGTACTTGGCAAACATTCCGGACGGCATGCCTTCAGAAAGAAGGCAAACGAAATGGGCGTTCGCTTAACTGAAGAACAAGTGGATCAATCCTTCCAAGCCTTCAAGAATCTTGCCGATAAAAAGAAAAAGATTACGGATGACGACTTCCGTACACTCTTTTCAAAATATAGAAAAACAGTCGCTCGTTAAAAAAAGCAAAACTCCAGGTAAAAGAGAGGTGATTCATTGATGAAAACTATTACAGTACTTCCTGGCGACGGTATCGGTCCCGAAGTCACAACTTCAGCCGTACGTGTCCTCCGCGCTCTATTTGAAAAAAGCGGCCGCGATGTCCAATTTATCGAGAAGAAAATTGGCGGAGCCGCCATTGATACATTCGGAACGCCGCTCCCGCAAGAGACAATTGATCAGTGCCATAACAGCGATGCAATTCTATTAGGCGCAGTTGGTGGTCCAAAGTGGAATGCTCAATCGATGAATGTTCGACCGGAGCAAGGATTGCTTGGAATTCGAAAAACCATGGGTCTGTTCGCGAATCTTCGTCCTGTCGAAGCATTTGACACCCTGATTGATTCTTCGCCAATTAAACGATCTTTTGTTGAACATGTTAACTTTGTCATCGTCCGCGAATTGACCGGCGGTTTGTACTTCGGACGTCCTAGCGAACGACGAGGTGCGCATCATGAACAGGTTGTCGACACCCTCTCCTACAGCAAGAATGAAATTGAGCGCGTCGTTGAAAAGGCATTTCAACTTGCTATGAAAAGGAACAAAAAATTGACGTCGATCGATAAAGCAAATGTATTGGAATCCAGCCGCATGTGGCGTGAACTTGTAAATCAAATAGCAGAACGTTATCCGGAGGTCACAGTCAGCCATCAGCTTGTTGATTCAGCGGCGATGCAATTGATTACGAATCCTGCGCAATTCGATGTCCTTGTCACCGAGAACATGTTCGGCGATATTTTGAGCGATGAGGCTTCAGTAATCACTGGATCGCTTGGTATGATGCCTTCTGCCAGCTTAAGATCAGACAAAGTCGGATTGTACGAACCGGCTCATGGATCCGCACCGGACATTGCCGGTCAAGGGATTGCAAATCCGCTCGCAACGATTTTATCGGCCGCTCTCCTCCTTCGTTATTCACTGGATATGGATCAGGAAGCTGCTCAAATTGAAAAAGCCGTTCGCAATGTATTGAGCCAGGGCTATCATACATGTGACTTACAAATGGAACAACCAAACAATCACATTGTAAATACAGCAGAAATAACAGATCTTGTGATTAATGCAGTGAATGAAAACCAAACAATTGCATGATTAAAAACTAGTTTATGAGGAGGAATGCATCATGAAATCACGCAACATCATTGAAAAGATCTGGGATCAGCATCTGATCCACAAAGAGTCGGGCAAACCAGATCTGCTTTATATCGATCTTCACCTTGTTCACGAAGTAACGTCTCCTCAAGCATTTGAAGGGCTGCGCATGAATCACCGAACGGTTAGACAGCCGGATCGAACGTTCGCAACCGTTGACCATAATGTTCCAACCTCCGAGAATAGAGAAACAAAGGATTCGATTTCAAAAATCCAAATAGAGACGCTGCAAAACAATTGCAGGGAATTTGGTGTTGAACTTGCCGATATTTACAGTCCCCATCAAGGAATCGTCCATGTCATCGGACCTGAACTCGGCTTAACACAACCCGGAAAAACGATCGTCTGTGGTGACAGCCATACGTCAACCCATGGTGCGTTCGGTGCAATCGCTTTTGGAATTGGTACAAGTGAAGTGGAACATGTCCTAGCGACACAGACCCTATGGCAGAAACCGCCGAAAACGATGCAGATCAAGGTTAACGGAAAGCTGGGCATTGGTGTTGGGGCAAAGGATTTGATTCTTGCCATTATCGCTAAATACGGTATTTCTGTCGGAACAGGACATATTATCGAATACACTGGTGAAGCGATTCGAAATCTATCGATGGAAGAACGTATGACCGTGTGCAACATGTCCATCGAAGCCGGCGCGCGTGCTGGTTTAATCAGCCCTGATCAAACAACTGTCGCGTACCTTCGCGGACACCGGTTCGCGCCAAAAGATGCGGCGTTTGATCAGGCTGCTGGCAGATGGTTGGCGCTTGCCAGTGATGAAGGTGCTTCTTATGATCGCACTATTGAGATTGATGCCTCAGAGATTAGACCACAAGTAACCTGGGGTACCAATCCATCAATGGGAACATCTGTTGACGCAACAGTACCTGATCCTGAATCTTTTGACTCAGAAGAAAAAAAACAAGCTGCAAGAAAAGCGATTGCTTATATGGGACTGAAACCCGGTATGCCGATTCACGATATTTCGGTAGATGTTGTCTTTATCGGCTCATGCACAAACAGTCGAATCAGTGACCTGCGGCAGGCGGCACAAGTTGCCCGTGGCAAACATGTCCACGAAGGCGTCCGAGCTCTCATTGTTCCGGGATCTTACACAATAAAAAAGCAAGCAGAGTCAGAAGGCTTGGATAAAATTTTCAAAGATGCAGGTTTTGAATGGCGGGAAGCGGGTTGCAGCATGTGCCTAGCAATGAATGATGATGTGGTCCCATCCGGAAAGCGGTGTGCATCAACATCAAATCGCAATTTTGAAGGACGTCAAGGCACCGGATCCCGTACACACCTTGTCAGCCCGGCGATGGCCGCAGCCGCGGCCATTCACGGTCATTTTGCCGATGTACGTGAGCTCGATGTCGCACGTTGATCAAAAGCTGTAAAAAAATCGATTTGGAGGCTTAACTATGAACCCATTTCAAACGTTTAAAGGTCTCGTTTGTCCAATAGACCGTACGAATGTGGACACAGATCAGATCATACCGAAGCAATTCCTTAAACGCGTCGAACGAAAAGGCTTTGGAGCTTGCCTGTTTTACAATTGGCGCTTTGATGAAAATGGCAATAAAAAACCAGACTTCATTCTAAATCAGCCCAAATATACAGGCTCATCCATTCTTGTCGCCAGAGACAATTTCGGTTGTGGTTCCTCTCGAGAACACGCGCCATGGGCATTACAAGATTTTGGATTTCGAGTGGTTATCGCGCCGAGCTTTGCAGATATTTTTTATAATAACTGTCAGAAAAATGGTATTCTCGCCATTCGGCTCGACGCTGATCGTGTGGACGACCTGATTAGGCTCGCTTCTCAAGATAGATTCATGCTCAAAGTAGATCTTAATCAGCAAAAATTGACCGCAGACGATTTCAACGAAACGTTTGACATTGATCCGTATCAAAAAGAAATGCTGCTGAAAGGTCTCGATGAAATCGCGATTACCATGACCTACGAACATGAAATTGCGGACTATGAAAAGAGACAGGCAGTTATTCAATAATTTATCGGATCATGTAACCTCCTGATTTGCGTCAGGAGGTTTTTTTATAGGTAAAGAACGTTTATCGTTTTGCCTTGCTGGTACGACGATAAGGTCATATGATTCGGTTAGGCGATCAGATAAGCGCCCAATCTGAGAAATAAACGGAAAAATTCCGCTTAATTAGAAAATGAATGAAAAAATTGCTTAAATAGACGGAGAAATTCCGCTTATCGAATCGAAAAAC
>NZ_FOOY01000025.1 GCF_900113325.1 Sporolactobacillus nakayamae
AATCAAAACCACCCGTGTGAACGGGTGGTTTGCTCTGCGGCTGAAAGCCTTTGTTACTGGCCAGCCCTTAAAAGGGCACCGAGGCGTCCGCCAACCGCACTACTTCCCCGGCACCCCTAAAGGGTGACTTCTACTTTTTCTTTTTTGAGCGTTTGACCTCTTCTCCGGTAAACGGATCAATATGTTCAAACATGC
This sequence comes from Sporolactobacillus nakayamae, assembly GCF_900113325.1. Taxonomy (GTDB): domain Bacteria; phylum Bacillota; class Bacilli; order Bacillales; family Sporolactobacillaceae; genus Sporolactobacillus; species Sporolactobacillus nakayamae. Next base: position 196 of record NZ_FOOY01000025.1, read on the forward strand.
TTAGTTGCTCTGCGACTACATCCTCTTGTATCTGATTACGAATGTATTCTGCAATCACTTTCTTATTTCTTCCTACTGTATCCACATAATATCCCTTGCACCAAAATTTTCGATTTCCATATCGATATTTTAAGTTCGCATGTCGATCAAAGATCATTAAACTGCTTTTTCCTTTGAGATAGCCGATAAAAGATGCAACGCTTATCTTAGGCGGTATACTGACCATCATGTGAATGTGATCTTTACATGCTTGGGCTTCGATAATTTCTACACCTTTTCGTTCACTTAACTGTCTTAAAATCATGCCTATATCTTGTTTTAACTTTCCATAGATAATTTGTCTCCGATACTTTGGTGCAAAAACAACATGATACTTACAATTCCATTTTGTATGTGCTAAACTGTTAACATCAGATGGCATAAAAGAGTCTCCCTTTGGCTGATAAATTTGGTTGGCGAACCAAAATTTATCTTAACACGAAGTGAGGCTTTTTTTGATACATCGCTTGAAGCTCTCCGGAACCCTAGGCATAGCCTAGGGTTTTCAAAACATGAATAAAACAAAGGACCGAGGCGATTGCCCGGTCCTTTAGTGTTTGGCGACGATCAAATGAAATTACCGATCACTTCATTAAGATACAATGGATACTTTGTTGTTCTCAATGACAACGTGTTCACCATTGCCTAAATTCGTAATAACAACAGATGTAATTGTTGAAGGTACCTTGCCCGCGATTCCGGGAAAATCTACCTGCAAGAGCTTGTCTCCCTTTTTAACATTGGAACCATCCTTAGTCAAGACAGTGAATCCCTCACCCTTAAGAGAAACCGTTTCCAGCCCAACGTGTATTAAAATTTCTCTACCTTCATTTGATTCCAGAGAGATTGCATGTTTTGTAGGAAATATATTCGTTATCTTGCCGTCAACCGGCGATCGGACAACATCATTTTCCGGGATAATCGCGAACCCGTCCCCCATCATTTTTTGAGAAAAAACCGGATCCGGAACCTCTGTAATCGGCACAATCTTACCTTTTAGCGGCATATAAAATTCACCCGCCGCGGCAATTTCTTCCTTACTTGGTTCCGACTGATTCGCATTCAAGTCGCTTTTCTGAAACAAATTTTTTAAAAAGCCCATCCCCTGCTCACCTCCAGAAAAAGTACAAATATACTCATTAAATTAACTATACTGTTCGTTTTCTACTAAATCAAATCTACTGCATTGGCAAACTGTTTCGCGGTTTATCAGAAAATGTATGGGCTTTCTTTACTTAGCCGGTTACTTCACTTACTATTGAGGAAAGATTTACAATTTAAGAGAAAAACAAATGGATCGTGGAGGGCTACCATGATTGATTATGATTCGAAAAATAAACTTTTTCATCTGCAAACGAAACGATTTAGTTATGTGATGCATCTCGACAACGGCTGCCTGCTCCATCTCTACTGGGGAAAGATAATCAGAAATTATCACGGCAGTCGACCGCTTGTTTATGCCTATCGATCTTTCGCCCCTTATACGGATCCTGACCGTCGCGGATTTAGCTTGAGCACACTGCCTCTGGAATATCCGGCGTACGGAACCGGAGATTACCGTCATCCCGCCTATCAGATTCAACTTGAGAACGGATCGACTGTCACCGATTTGCGTTATGCGGGGCATGTGATTTACTCAGGGAAAAAGAAGCTCAGTGGACTGCCCGCCACCTATGTAGAAGAGGCTCAAGAAGCACAGTCACTGGATATTCTGCTGCAGGATCCGGTCGCCGGTCTGTCCATTGTACTCACCTATAGCGTATTTCGCGATTTCGACGCGATCACCCGATCCGCTCGATTCGAAAATACGAGTGACGGTGTCCTCCGCATTCTGAATGCGGCAAGCAGCAGCATTGATTTTCGGGATGATCAATTCGACAGCCTGACATTCTATGGATCTCATAATAACGAGCGCACTATGTGCCGAAACCCCATATCTCCGGGCAGCCAAATCGTGGACAGCGCGCGCGGCGCCAGCAGCCCGCAGCATGATCCATTCTTCGCTCTTATGCGCAAAAATGCAGATGAGACTCAGGGTGACGTGTTCGGCTTCAGTCTCGTGTACAGCGGCAATTTTCGCGCGCAAATCGAGGTTGACCAATACAAAACCACGCGCGCATCAATCGGCTTAAATCCATTCGACTTCAATTGGAAGCTGGAACCCAATGAAACCTTCCAAACCCCTGAAGCCGTACTCGTTTATTCTGACCAAGGGCTGGGCGGTTTGTCGCAGATCTACCACCACCTCTATCGAACGCGGCTCGCTCGTGGAAAATTTCGTGACCAAGTACGTCCAATACTGATCAATAACTGGGAAGCAACTTATTTTAAGCTGAATGAGGAAAAACTGCTCGCAATCGCCAAAGAAGCGCAAAAAGTCGGTATCGAGCTTTTTGTGTTGGATGACGGCTGGTTCGGCCATCGTGACAACGCCAAAAGTTCGCTTGGCGACTGGATTGTCGATAAGCGCAAACTGCCGCACGGACTCACATGGTTGTCCGATCGCATTCATGAACTCGGGCTTCAATTCGGTCTGTGGTTTGAACCGGAAATGATCTCTCCTGACAGTGATTTGTACCGTGCGCACCCTGATTGGTGCTTGCATGTTCCAGATCGTCCGCGCAGCTTGAGCCGCTGCCAACTCGTGCTTGATTTATCACGTGCGGATGTTCGGGCTTACTTAGAACAGACCATTTCCGCCATACTCTCGAGCGCGGACATCAACTACGTCAAATGGGACATGAACCGGCATATGACAGAAATCGGATCTGCACTATTGCCACCCGACCGTCAGCGCGAGACCGCGCATCGTTACATGCTTGGCCTCTATGATTTAATGGATCGTCTCACGCAAGCATTCCCGACTATTCTGTTTGAGAGCTGTTCGAGCGGCGGCGGCCGTTTCGATCCCGGCATGCTCTATTACATGCCGCAGACATGGACCAGCGACAACACCGATGCGGTTTGCCGATTAAAAATTCAATACGGCACAAGCATTGTCTATCCGCCAATCGCGATGGGCGCACATGTCTCCGCCGTTCCCAATCACCAAGTGGGCCGGATTACGTCACTTGCCATGCGCGGCGCTGTCGCCATGTCCGGCAACTTCGGCTACGAACTCGACCTCACGAAACTGACCACTGATGAAAAAGCCACAGTTCAAAAACAAGTAGCCTTTTATAAGCAGATTCGTCCTTTGATTCAATTCGGCAACTTCTACCGGATCACAAATCCTTTTGACGACGGGGACGCGGCATGGTGCTTTGTGGCACCGGATCAGTCCGAGGCGATCGGCTTTTATTTTACAGTACTCGCCAGCCCGTCTCAGGTGCAAAAGTCATTTCGTTTTCAAGGACTTAACCCTGAATTCATGTATGAAAATTATGCCACCGGTGATGTATTTGGCGGCGACGAGCTGATGAACACCGGTCTTAATGTACCTGAGGAAAAAGGCGATTTTCGCAGCTATGTCTGGCGGTTTCGAAAAGTTAACCGGTGACCGATACGCTCAGATGTGCGGCAACTTAAAATGAGCCCGGCCAAGTACGCAGCTTGAGCCAAGCTCATTATTTGCATGCTTCGCATTAAGTGAAGCATGACTCGTTAGCAAAATCAAATTTTCCTATAGATCAGACTAATTTCTTTCCTTTGGTTTCGGGTGCAAGTGCGATCGAGACGATCGTGCCAAGCAGCACTACGCCCGAGAGAATGAGCATCGTTTGGGAGAGACCTAATCTTGAGATCATAACAGGTAAAAGGAATGTGCCCAATGCCGAACCAACCCGACTGCATGCTGTCGCGACGCCCACACCGGACGCCCTTAGTTCCGTTGGAAAACTCTCTGCCGGATAAATACCGACCAGATTATTAATGGCCGATATAAAGATCGTAAACACAACAAAAGCGATAATTAACAGAACGCCATAGCTTTGCGGGATGATTCCCATCAAAGCCAGCGAAACGAAGCAGATAACAAAAGAACTGATGAGAAAACCACGTCTGGATAGCTTGACGGTCAAATAGGTGCCCAGAATAGCGCCAAACATTAAGAACCCATCTAAAATAAGATCTGCCGTGTAGCCTTCCTGAACATTAAAATACCTTAATATGGTCGGCAGAAACGTAAATACAGAGAAATACGGCAAGACAATACACGCGTAAAAGGTCCCATTAAAAATGGTTCGTTTGATGTATTTCTTTCCAAACAAGTGGCGCATGCTTAACTGCTTTGTCGGCTGCTCATCACGAATCACAACCTGTTCACCCAAATGTTCCGTGACAATTTCCTGTGCCTTCTCCGGTTCCCCTTTGCTCATTAAGTATTGCGGGGACTCAGGTGTCCCGATACGCAGTAAGAGAACGGTAAGCGCCGGCAGTGTTGATGAAGCGAGCATCCAATTCCATGGAACATTCGCGCCTAACAAAAACATGCCGGCAACACTTGAGACGACATAGCCCAATGTGAAAAAAACATTAAACGAGCCAAGCAAAGATCCGCGATATTTTTTCGGCGAAAATTCAGCGAGCATCGCCTGCCCCACCGTATAATCGCCACCGAGACCAAACCCAATCAAAAAGCGCAACAAAAACAATGTCCATACACTAGGGGCGAAAAATTGCATGAATGAAGCGAGCGTAATTAAAACAAAGCTGAAGAGGAAAACCTTTTGCCGCCCAATATAATCAGAGACCCACCCAAGCAGGAAACTGCCGAAAAACAAGCCGATTAACACGGAGCTGCCCAAAAGTCCTAAATCGAAGACACTTAGGTTCCAAACTTTTTCTAATGCCAATAAAGCAAAACTAATAATGCCGATCACATAGCCATCGGTAAAATGAGCGCCAAACGTTAACGTCGCGATCTTAATATGAAATTTTTTTATCGGAGATTCATCCATCGGAATTTTTTTCTTTTTAAGTTTTTTCTTTTCTTTTTGCATCAAATCCACCTTTACAGAAATTTTTTCATACGTTGAGTGTGCTTCCTATTGACGCACCTCGATACCTATACATAGCGTTCACCATTATGTCCACCGTATACAGTACCCAAGACCATTTTTGAAAATTATTGATTGAAGAAATCAATAAAGAAAATTGAGTGAGTAACTAATACCATTTGGGGGTTAAAAAACGTGGAATGACGTGGAAATCACATCAAGGTTACGACACAAACCGCTTGCTATTTTTCACCAACATAGTCACTCATTTCTGATCGCCTGCACACCATTTTCGCAATTCTCTTAGGAAAATTGCCGATCATCCATTTGTATCCTTGGGTCAATGACTAACTATTATAAAGGAAAACACCTTCTATTTCAAATTGGGGCGCATCATACACACCGGCTTCCTCTTGCAAAAACCTCTTGAGTGTACAGAAAAAAAGCGATGCTGATCAACACACATCGCTTAGTTCTCTAATCTCACTGCGGGTTAATCGAAACCCAGATTCAATGGATTTTTGTTGTTTCTTTTACTGATTCTCTAGTTCTTCCACTTTGAGTGACAGCTCGGTCCAACGTTCCATCGCCTGATCAAGTTCGGCTTCGGTTTCCTGCTGCTTGCCAAAAAGTTCCTGCACTTTCCCGGCATCGCTGCCCGCTTCAACAATCTCCTGTTTCAATTGCTCCACGTGTTCTTCAAGTGAAGCAATCCGATCTTCAATCCCGTTCCACTCCTGCTGTTCCTTATAGGTCAGCTTCTTTTTCTGGGGCGTTTGTCTGCGCGCCGGTGCTTCCGGCTTCATTGCCTTAGCTTTACTCGCCGCTGCCCGCTCCATTTTCCGCTCATCCATATATTCACTGTAATTCCCCTCAAAGCGCCGGATGACGCCTTCACCCTCAAAAGCGATCAGGCGATTCGCAACCCGATCCAAAAAGTAGCGATCATGGGAAACTGCAAGAACGGTACCCGGGAATTGGAGCAGATAGTCTTCCAGAATCGTCAGCGTTTCCGTATCCAAGTCGTTCGTCGGTTCGTCAAGAAAAAGCACATTGGGTTCGGACATCAAGATACGCAGTAAGTACAGCCGTTTATGTTCGCCACCGGACAGTTTGCGGATAAACGTACGTTGGCGCGGTCGTGAAAAAAGAAAACGTTCCAGCATTTGTTCGGCGGTAACTTGCTGACCGTCGGCTGTGCGCATCACCTGTGCAGCTTCTTTGATATAGTCAATCACCGTCAAATCCTCATTCATTTCCGTATGTTCCTGAGTGTAATAGCCGATTTTTACCGTTTCGCCAATTTCCACGGTACCCGCGTCCGGATCAACACGTTTTGCAAGCATATTGAGCAGCGTTGTCTTGCCACTGCCATTGCTTCCAATAATACCAAGCCGTTCGCCAGGAGTCACAAGCAAATCAAAATTGTGAATGAGCGGCTGTCCGTTAAAGCTCTTGGACACCTGTTTTGCTTCAATGACCTTTTTGCCTAGGCGTGTTGATCCGATCGCGAGGTCCACCGACTGCTTTAATTCCGGCCCCTTATGTTCCTGCATCTCGTGCACGCGTTCAACCCTTGCTTTTTGTTTCGTCGACCGGGCCTTGGCCCCGCGTCGAAGCCAGGCAAGTTCCCGGCGCAGTTGATTCTGGTGCTTTGTTTCTCCGGCTGCTTCCTGTTCTTCGCGCTCCGCTTTCTTCTCGAGAAACAGCTCATAATTACCATCATAAATATAGAGATTGCCATGATCCAATTCAAAAATTTTGTGTGTCACACGATTCAAGAAATAGCGATCATGCGTCACCATTAATAAAGCACCCGGATATTGGTTCAGCGCATCTTCGAGCCAATCGATGATGTCGTTGTCCAAATGGTTCGTCGGCTCATCGAGAACCAACAGATCTGCCGGTTGAATCAATGCCCTAGCCAGCGCGATTCGTTTCTTTTGTCCGCCGGAGCCTTCACTGGCCGGTGTCTCAAAATCATGAATGCCTAGGCGCGTTAGGATGCTCTTCGCTGCCGCCTCCGCGTCCCAGGCATTCGCCGCGTCCATTTGCTGCTGACGTTCAATCAACTTTTCCTGAAGTTTCGGATTAGAAGGATCTTTTTCCAATCGACGAAGCGCCTGCTCATAGTTACGTACGGTGGTCATGATCGGCGAAGTACCGCCGTAGATATAATCCAATGCGGTGACCCCTGATTCAAAGACAGGCGTCTGTGGCAGATAAGCGAGTTCAAACGCATTCGCATGGCGCAGATTGCCGCTTTCTGCCGAATCCTTGCCAGCAATTACATTAAGCAAGGTTGATTTTCCCGTGCCGTTTACACCGATTAAGCCAATTCGCTCATCTTCTGAGATTGAAAATGAGAGGTGATCAAAAAGCGTTTGCGTTCCATACGTTTTATATAGATTTTCCACATCAAGAATACTCAAACTGTATCATCCTGTTCTAAAAAGCATTTACCAATCAAATTCTGATCTTTTCATTCGGGTCGTGATCAAGATTCTAAACGGGCACCCAGTCACTGATGCGTCTTCTCCCGCACCAGTTTCCCAGTGACAATCAGTCGATTCGGCGTTCGCGTCGGTTTGTCACAGGTCACGAGTGTAATCTGTTTCTCCTTCGTCTGTCCAATAACATCTCCCTCAGTCTCAGAAACCACTTTTTTATCAATGACCTGATACACATAGTCCTTTTTCAAATTAGTAATCATGATTTCATCACCGATTTTCGTATGCATCAATGGACCGAAGAGCAGGTTTTCCCGGCGCATGTGATGACCGGCAAGCGGATAATTGCCCGCTCCCATCTTCTGATCCGGACGCATGGTCGTCGCTCCAACCAGTAAATTTTCACTGGTTGTTCCCTTTAAAATGGGAAGATTGATCCCCAGGCGCCTCACTTGGATCTGACCAATCACCGCTTTTGCGTTAACACGCGTACCCGCTTTTACCGTTTCATAAAATGTGGGCGGCTGAATTTGGCTGAAATCATAGGATGCATCGCGCCGATTATTTTTTTCCAACTGCGTTGCCGTTAGTTTATCCGTATTATACTTCGCGCTCAGGAGTCCAATCAGACTTTCCTTTAAAAAAGGAGAGGCGATCAGAAGCAGCCCAGCCGCAATCAGTACGACGATGAGCACTTTTCGCCACATATACGATCCCGCCTTTATTCAATAAAAAGCACCTGATCAAATCTTACCATGATCAGGTGCTAAATGTTATCTTAATCAACCGATCATTGCGTTTTCTTCTTTCAGCAAAGTCAATGATTCCAGGGGCAGGCGACAGGAGTACGCTGCCCCAATAGGTTATTAGCGTGCTGCCTCTCCGATGACCGGCGAGCCGGTTATATCTCTTATTCAAGCATAGGCATCAAGGTTTTGTGCATAGGATCACTGTTTTCATGCATAGACGCGCAGTTCTGATGCATAGAGTCGTGTTCAGGTTCGCGTTCATGCATTGACCTCTAGGGTTCGTGCATGGTACTTGGATTTTCATGCATGGAATCATGATTTTCGTGCATAGGAGCCGGTCCTAGCCCGTGGTCGAGCATTAGCGTCACTTTTTTCATTCCAGTGGTTCGAGTCAAACGGTTTTTCCCGGGCGCCAAAAAACTCTCGACCAGTTAATCCTGATCGAGAGTTTTTCAAATCGATTAATCATGTTTCCTTCGAGACAATGCGGCGATTGAGCCTCCGCCAAGCAGAAGCATAATACCAATGAGCATCGTTAGCAGATCGTTGGTATCGCCGGTTGTCGGCAGATTTTTTTTATTCTTTGGCGTCGATGTTTCTTCGAGTCCTAACTGTCCTCGCTCGATTTTCGCACCGGTTTGCGGTTTAGCCGTCGGTTCAGACTTCGGCGTTCCGCCACTTTGCTGTTCGGCATCAACGCCGCGATCAATTGACGGGATCGCTTTGTTAAGTGCTGTGATTTCAACAGGTTTTTGCTGTCCTTTAGCAATTGTGAACGGAATCGGCGTCGCATCCAACTGATAACCTTTTGGTGCTTTCACCTCAACGAATTGGTAATCCCCAGGTGCCAATCCCTTCACGATAAATTCACCATGATCATCCGTCATCCAGATCTCCGGCAAGTCCTTGCCATTTGCATCTTTTGTAACTGGATTTCCTTTGCTGTCTTGGAGCTTAAATTCTGCTCCTTGCAGCACGGCATCCTTATCGTTCGCATCCACTTTTGTCAGTTTTACATCACCCGGCGTCAGTTTATTAGTCGCCGTGATTTCAATGGCTTTCTGATCCGCTCGCGTCACCTTGAATGGAATCGGCGTCGTATCCAGATCATAGTTTGCCGGTGCCTTGGTTTCGATGAACTGATAGTCACCCTCAGGCAAGTTGCTCACTGTGAACTGCCCGTTCTCATCCGTAGTCCAGATATCTTTCAACTTATTTCCGCTCGCGTCCTTTGTCACTACGTCTCCATTACTGTCAACGAGCTTAAATTCCGCGCCTTTCAAAACAGCGTCTTGATCATTTTTATCAACCTTTGTCAGGATGACGCTGTTCACATCGTTGACTTTTGTCAGCTTCACAACGGCCGGTTTGCCTTGATCTTCGCTCTGAATGGTAAACATCTTTGGCGTTGCATTGAGCAGGTAACCATTTGGTGCTTTCGTCTCAATCAATTGATAATCGCCAGGCGCAAGTCCATCCGCCTTGATCAAGCCGTCGGTATTAGAAGTTAAACCTTCACGGACTACTTTGCCGTCCTTATCGAGGAGGTTGAATACCGCTCCTTCAAGTCCGTTGCCGTCCTGATCCACTTTCTTCAGCTCGACGGAACCTTTGTAGTTAACCGCATCAGCAGCTTTGACAACGGTTGGTGTGCCTTTAGCATGATCCGCAATTGTAAATGCGATCTTATCGGAATTAATCAGATAACCTTCCGGTGCCTTTGTTTCGATAAAGCTGTAATCACCAGGCGCTAAGCCATCTGCCGTAACTTTACCATCTTTGTCTGATTTTAGTTGATCCTGAACAGTCTTGCCGTCAGCGTCAATAATTTTGAACTCTGCTCCTTCAAGTCCGTTGCCATCAGAATCAACCTTTGTCAATTCAGCGGAACCTTGATAATTGACCGCATCAGCAGCTTTGACAACAGTTGGTACGCCTTTTGCGTGATCTGAAATAGTAAAATCAATGTGATCGGTATTGATTAGGTAACCTTCCGGTGCTTTTGTTTCGACAAAACTGTATTTGCCAGGCTTTAAATTTTCTGCTGTGACTTTACCATTTTTATCTGATTTCAGATTTTCCTGCATGGCTTTGCCGTTGGCATCAATAATCTTGAACTCTGCTCCTTCAAGACCGTTGCCATTAGGATCAACCTTAGTCAATTCCACAGATCCCTGATAATTGATTGCATCCGGTGCTTGAACAGTCACCGGTTTGCCAAAAGCTGTTTGCGGGATCTCGAAGTCTATCTTTTTATCGTTTAAAAGGTAACCTTCCGGTGCAATAGTTTCTACAAACTGATACTTGCCCGGCTTCAGATTTTCTGCTGTGACGTTACCATTTTTATCTGATTTCAGATTTTCCTGAATCGTCTTCCCATCAGCATCAATGATTTTAAATTCGGCTCCTTCAAGAGCGTTGCCATCAGAATCAACCTTGGTTAATTCCACTGTCCCCTTGTAGTTTACTGCGTCTGGCGCCTTAACGATTACCGGTTTGCCGGCTGCCTCATCCTTGATCGTAAAATCGATCCTATCGGCGTTCAAAAGATAACCTTCAGGGGCCTTGGTTTCGACAAAACTATAGTTACCCGGTTTCAGATTTTCTGCTGTGACTTTACCATCTTTATCCGATTTTAATTGATCCTGAACGGTTTTACCTTCCGAATCAATAATCTTGAATTCCGCACCTTCAAGACCATTGCCACCCTGATCTACTTTTTTAAGTTCGACAGAGCCTTGATAATTGACCGCATCTGATGCTACTACTGTTTTTGGCTCACCAGCTGCTTGATTTGCAATCTCAAAATTAATCTTATCCGTATTTAAAACATAGCCGGTCGGTGCTTGTGTTTCTACAAAACTATAGTTACCCGGTTTCAGATTTTCTGCTATTACTTTACCGTCTTTACCTGATTTTAGTTGATCCTGAACAGTCTTGCCATTGGCATCAATAATCTTGAATTCCGCTCCTTCAAGTCCGTTCCCACTAGAATCAACCTTAATCAGTTCTACTGTTCCTTGATAATTAAAAGCTTTTCCTGCATCTACCGCAACAGGCTTCCCAGCCGCGTCTGTTGAGATCGTAAAATCAATTTTATCCGTATTTAAAACGTAACCGGTTGGTGCTTTCGTCTCAATGAATTGGTAGCTTCCCGGCGCAAGTCCATCCGCTTTGACAACACCATCTTCACTCGACTTCAGATTTTCCTGAATCGTCTTTCCATCAGCATCGATAATCTTGAATTCCGCGTCTTTAAGACCATTGCCGTCCTTATCGACTTTCTTCAGTTCAACGGATCCTTTATAGTTGATCGCATCGCCCGCCGTTACGACAGTCGGCTTCTCCAAGGCGCTGCCTGTAATCGTGAACTTGATTTTCTCAGTATTGATCAAGTATCCGTCCGGTGCTTTGGTTTCAACAAAGAAGTAGGTGCCCGGTGCCAAGGTCTCTTTGCTTTGAACCACGCCGTCCTTGTCAGAGGTCAGACCTTCCTGCACTGTTTTTCCATCTTTATCAACAATGCTGAAGATCGCATCCATGAGTCCATGGCCATCGCTATCGGTCTTGATCAGTTTCGCACTGCCCTGATAATCAGTCAACGTTCCTGCGTTAACATCAGGTAACTGATTGTTCGCGTTCTTCACTACCGTAAATTCGATTGATTTTGTGTTAACCAGATAACCACTTGGCGCTGTTGTTTCCGTTAAACGGTAATTCCCAGCCGGCAGACCTGTGAGTACCACCTTGCCGTCGGTTCCGCTCTTGATTTCCGAGCCGTAATTATAGGGAACATACACGCTGCCTATACGCTGATCCAGCTTGAAAACCGCACCCGGAAGCAATTTTCCGTCAGTATCTTTCTTGGTCAGTGTGACTTTATTCTGCTTATCAACAATTGTTGTATACACGCCGTCAACTGTTGAATCTGCATTTATTTTCACCGGTGTACCTGTGACAAGAGCATTACTGATCGTATAGCCTTCCGGCGCTTGAACTTCCTTCAGAAGATAGTCGCCAAAACGGATATTTCCAAAGGTCAAAGTTCCATCTTCCGCTGTTGTTCCCGTCCGCAGCAGCTGGGTATTATCCTTATCCCACAATTCAAACGTTGCACCTGGGAGAATTTGACCGATCTCCCCATTTTTCAAAACGCGCAACGTGCCTTTTTTCCCGGTTGCAGAGCCGCCGCCGGTTGAAAGCGCAACGGTGATCTTTTGCGTCGTATCCTGCGTAACGGTTTGCACATTGTCGCCGCTTATTTTTACTTGGTTTGTGACATCTTCACTTGTACCGGCAATGTTAATGACCGAACGGTATTGAACGGCATAGGCGCGATCGATGTGCTTGTAGGCTCCGATAAATTTCAGCACGAATTGCTGCTTTCCAGTCGTGTTATCCGTTGTAATCGTTAACGTGTAATCTTTGCCGCGCTGCAACTCTTTATCCTTATTCGGAGCAAGGTTACTACCCGTAGATATCGCTCCGTTTCCATCATATTGGGCTTCATAGACATGGAATGAACTCTCATCCAAAATCTGATTATCGGACGGATCGTCGGTAACCGTCACATCATCCAATGCGGACTGACTCGGATTCACATTGACAAACCAGTTGACGTAGTTCCCGTTTTGGACACCATTCTTAGTGACCAACGAGCCGCCATTCGTAATTGACACGGTGCCGGTGATTTGGCGATCCGGATACCCCTCATTGTGATAGGTTGCGACATTTTTGTAGCTACTTGCACCATTGACGATCTGACCATCCAAGGATGTCTTGAACTCAACCATATATTGGTTGGTATCGTCTTTATCCGTCTTGAATTTCACAGTCAGCGTTTGATTATTGTCTGCGGACGGTTCAATGACATCATATTTTGACGGATCAAGCGAAGCACCCTCTTTAATCGATCCGCCTGAATTGATCGTATAACTCTTCACAACTACCGATCCGGAAACGAACTTCTGATTGCCGGTAATCGGGTCGGTGATCGACGCATTGTTGGCCTTTTCGCCGTTGTAGTTGACACCGACTTTCCATGTGATCACTTTATCTACCGCATTGTAACTGCCATTTTTAAAACCGTTGAATTGAGTTTGACCATTAATATTGAAATCGGCACTTGCGTCATTCGTGCGATCCTTGCCGTATTGGTCGGTCCACGTTGCGGTGGCTGAGTTTTTCACATTCTTTTGATTCGAAAAATTGACGTTGAATTTGGTTGTATAAGAAATCGTGAATTTGCTGCTCGTTTTCGCGTAATCTCCGATGAACGCAAGGTTAAACCCTTTATTGTCGGGCTTCAGCGTGAGCGTATAGTCTTTATCTTTTACAAGCGAATAGTTGTTTTTATCGGTATCCACTATTTTGAGCGAGTCGGAAACATACGACAGTCCGCCGCTCGCAAACGTGTCATCCAGCTTCCAGTTGTTCATTTCATATTTATTTTTATTAATTGTGAGATTCCAACCCACAGTTTTCTTAGTGTAGTTGATGTTGGAATAACCTTTGGTAATATTCTGCTGCGTCGCTTGGCCGCCTGAACTACCGCTGCTTCCGGTTCCGGTGGCTGCGTCATTTTTAAAATTGGTCGGATTTTCAATAATCACACCATTTTTGACTTTGGTCTGGTAGGTGATTACGTATGCAGAGGTCACCTTGTCATTGAAATGTATGGTGAATCCGGTACTTGTTTTTTCAAGTGTATAGTCCGTACCTTCCTTAAGCGTATCACCCAGTTTAGGTGTCGTTCCGTCAAACGAATCGACCTTTTGCACGTTCAATCCATCCACTAACTTCAAATCTGCTGAATTAAAGTTATCGGTAATTGTCGCCTTATCTTTCGCAATTTCTTTCTCACCGAAATTGTAGTTGATTTTCCAGCTGAAGGTTTGCGAATCACCATCATAACCGATATTTGACTTTTCAATCGTTTTTCCATAATTCGCCGTGACAGAGGCTTCAGCAGGGATGGGGTCGAATTCATTCCCGCCAAATGTTGCATGGTTAATGAACTTTACTGCTCCGCCATCATCCGGCTTCGCTGAATTATCAATACTCGTGGTATAGACTAAGCGATAGGCAGAATGGATCATTTCTTTAAAAGTCACATTTCCATTTGAATCAACATTATATTTGGATGGATCCACCTTATCACCTGGTGTGACCTTGCCATCAATCGCCACATTCAGTTGATAGACTTCTACAGATTTAAAGGTTAGACCAGTCGGAAAATCTTCCGTTATTTTAGCATTCGTTACCTTTTCCAGTTCCTTGTTCACATCAACATTCCAAGTAACTTGGGTTGGATTCAAGCCTTTATCCAGTGCCCCACTTTTATCAATCGTACTTTTTACATCCGGTTTAAAATGTACCGTTACGATCGGTGACTCACTATTCACCGGAAAACTGATATTCTGATCAACCGAACCTGTGATTTCTTTTTCGTCGAATTCGGTATTTACAAACAGTGTCCCATGCACATCCGAATTATCCTTTACTTGATCATTAAAAGTCATGACCACATGGCCGTTCATGTCTACAGTAAAGGTACCGTAGTCATCAAGCGTTCCACTAATAGGATTATGCATTTTAAAAATACTTGGCAGATCAAATTCATAGGTGTCCCCAGCATTGATCGTATCGCCGAGAGCATCCGGGATCGCCCACGTAAAATTGATATTCGCAGGATCATCCGTATTTGCCGGATTATCTTCGTCGAAAGGCTTGCCATCCTTATCCGTCAAAGTCACACCGGTTAGAATGTTCTGCGTTATTTTTTTCGCCGCTTGTGTTGTGGCGAGGCTGCTGAAGCCGCGCTCAATCTTCTTTTCGCTATCCTTAGCCCCTTCGTCAGCCTTCGCTTCCGGCTTGCTTGGTTCCACTGAACTGCTATCATCCTGTTTTGTTTGTTCAGAGGAAGCATCAGGAGCCTTCGTTGCTTCCTTCGCCGGCTCAGACGACGATGCATCTGCTTGTTTCTGTCCGTCATCCGAGGATGCAGAGCTCCCATCCTGGTCAGTTGTTGCGGCTTTCACGGGTACTTCCAATTTCTGAACCTGGTTTTCACCAAGGTCAAATGGAAGTTCAAGCTTCGTCGTATCCTTATCGATTTGTGCGGCAAAGATTGCGTCAAATTTTATTTTTCCAGTCGCATTCGTCAGGTTCTTCGCCTGATCATTAAAATGAATCGTCAATTTATTGGCGTCGGTCGTATTGTCTGAAGAGGCAACCTTATACGTACCAATAACTTGGTCGCCGTTCGTGACATCGCCGCTGATCTCTTTATCAATTTTTAGTTCTTTCGGTACCTGAACAGTTATCTCTTTATCGGGGCTCAGCGTCACGCCCTCTTTTTGTGACCAACTGTATTCAAGATGCACGGCATCTCCGGTTACCAGCGGATTGCTGTCCGCCTTTGCCAGATCAACCTCCTGATTAGTGTGATCGGTAACCCGTACCGAATCAAAAAACGGATGGCCCGCTGCTTCGTCCGCCTGCGCTCTTCCAATAGAAAAATTGCTGAATTGTGCTGCAACGACAAGTGTTGACAGTAGTACAATGAATAGGTTCCTCAGCGGCCGGTTTTTCCTGCCGTAGCGCGCTTTCCGCGTTGCTCTCATCTACATTCATCCTTTCTATTTATCTACTGATTCACAAGACAAAAAAGAGATACAGAGACTAATAACGGTGACCCCTTGTCCTTCTCGCGCGCCTTACCTTGTGAAAACGTAAAGTTCATTCGCCCCAAGCAGAATCATTTTCAGAACGATTTTTAATAAATTCTCTGATTCGTAGAATATGCTGCTTTGGTCACCGTTTATCAGGAATTATTTGGTAACGGTTTCAAATTATTGGTAACTGTTACTGCTTTTCTTGGTTATGCACGCGATAATGACATTGAGACCGTTCAGGGACATTAGGTGATATAAAATGATCAGGTCAAGTGACTAGAATAGACAGTGGTTGTTATGGCGGGTTATTGGCCGGGACATACGATTCAGAGCCACATTTTCATGCATCATTCTAAAACCTCCCGATTCTTTCGTGCGAAAAAAAGGAATACACACAGTTTGTGTCGGTTTTCCAACAACTTCCACATTTTGCTTGTGATTCCTTCGCATTAGACTATAATTTCATTATACTTAGCTGAACTATACAGATTCTGAACTAATATATATTACCCTCTTAAAAGGAAAATAAATCATGCATGAACTCGATCACTTTTTACAGAAGAATTTTCCAAAACTTGTTCTTGCACCTTCATTAACTGATCAATGGGGCGCCAGTCTTCACTTTCCCTTGGCTCAGGGGATCTATCAATTCGAAAAAGATGGCAGCCTGTAATGAAGATTTTCCTCCATTGAACCCCCGGTTTGGCACAAAGCACAGCTTCACTTACCCTGATCTTTTCTTCATTAACATCACGAAACGGCTCATTTATTTCGTCTATGATGACCGCGGATGCGAACTCATCGCCACTGATAAAGCGACACTCCAACCAATCTATGAAAAATATAGCTGCTGGCTTGATGACTTCGAACGTGAGCATGCAGCATCTCTTTTTACAAGCTGAAAAAAGGCACCCGATCATAACTAAGATCGAGTGCCTTTGATTTTACTGTTTGTTTAGTTCTTTCTGCGTCGTCTTGAGAAAATGGTTAAGAATCCACCACCTATCAAGAGAATCGCTCCGACTGCCATCGTCATCATGTCGTTGGTGTCGCCGGTAATTGGAAGTCCCTTAGTTCCTTTAACTTTTGGTTTCTTTGTCGTTTGCGTTTCCGCTTCAACGCCTCGAACCAGAACTAAGTGATACTTGCCAGTTGCAAGACCTTTGAAGTTGACGTTGCCTTCCTCGTCGGCCATAACACCGCGAACAATGACGTGTCCGTTTTCGTCAACCACGTTGTAGATGGCGCCTGGTTCTCCACCTTTCAATACTAGCGGCACAGTTTCTTCTACAAAACCAAAATCGAGAGTAAGATCTTGATCGCCGTCATTAAGCAGGTTGCCAGATTCAGCCTTCCAAGTTGAAGAATCTTTTGATTTATCATTTGTTCCATTTTCCTTGGCAGGAATGAGACCTTTTAGAGCGCCTTTCGAAGCATCTCGATCAATGCTTACTGTATAGTGCTGTCCTTCTGGTAATGATGGCAGATTGCTGAATTCATAATGACCTTCGCTGTCTGTCTTGACCTGGTTCACTTCATTACCATTCAAATCAGTAACAGGTTTTCCGTCTGGTCCTGTAATAACTATGACAACACCTGGAATACCAGACTCACCTTTGTCCTGAACGCCGTTTTTATTTTTGTCGAGCCAGATATAATCG
This sequence comes from Sporolactobacillus nakayamae, assembly GCF_900113325.1. GTDB lineage: Bacteria > Bacillota > Bacilli > Bacillales > Sporolactobacillaceae > Sporolactobacillus > Sporolactobacillus nakayamae. Next base: position 17,708 of record NZ_FOOY01000025.1, read on the forward strand.
CCGACGGATACAGACTTTTCAATGAAACCAAAGTCTAGGGATAGATCTTTATCACCATCATTAAACAAGTTGCCCGACTCACTTCTCCAAGTTGAGGAATCTTTGCCTTTATCACTCGATCCATTTTCCTTGGTTGGTGCCAGATTTATCAGTGCTTGCTTCGAAGTATCTTTATCAATACTTACCTTATAGTGTTCTCCGGCTGGTAACGATGGCAAATTGGTAAATCCATAGTGACCATCCTTATCAGTCTTTGTTGATGTGATTTCCTTGCCGTCATTGTCTTTTACAGTCTGTCCGTTTGGACCCTTGATTGTAACTGTCACGCCTTCGATGCCTTTTTCGTTATCGTTCTGAATACCATCTTTATTCTTGTCTAACCATACATAGTCTCCGACGGATACAGACTTCTGAATGAATCCAAAGTCCAAGGTTGGATCTTTGTCGCCATTTTTAGTCAAGTCGCTTGATTCAGCTTTCCAGGTAGAAGAGTCCTTAGCTGAATCCTCACCTGCTTTTTCTTTTGTCGGAATCAGATTGTTCAGTGCATCCTTCGATGCATTCTGATCAATTGTAACCGTGTAGTGTTTGCCTTCTGGAAGAGCGGGTAGGTTCCCAAATTCATAATGACCTTTAGAGTCAGTCTTGGTTGCCTTAACTTCGTTACCGAAAACATCGATTACTGGTTTGCCATTTGGTCCAATGACGTTGACCACGACACTTTCAATTCCGGACTCATTATTATCCTGAATACCATTTTTATTCTTATCAAGCCAGATATAATCTCCAACAGATACCGAATTCTCAATATATCCGAAGTCTAGCGTTGGATCACTATCTCCATCATTGATCAAATCTGTTGACTCCGCATTTCCCGTGGAGGAATCCTCCGCTCTTGTTCCCTCACCTGTTTGAGTTGGGATCAAGTTCGTTAATGCTTCCTTCGTTGTATCGTCCGTAACAATACTTACCGTATAATGTTTTCCTGACGGTAATGCCGGAAGATTATCGAATTCATAGTGACCGGTTTTCCCGTCTTTGGTTTCGGTTCGCCGCTCACCTACCGGATCACCGTATACATCCGTTACGGATTGACCATCCGGACCAGTGATTCTAACTGTTACATTATTTATGCCGGTGTTACCATCATCCTGTTTGCCATTGCGATTCACGTCTTTCCAGACATAATCGCCGACCGACACAGATTTTTCTATATAACCAAAATCTAAAGTTGGGTCATCATTGTTATTATTTGGAAGAAACACAGAGTTCACAAAACCAGTTGATGAATCTTTTGCCAGATCACTTCCTTGACCAGCTAGAGTTGTGATTAAGTTGGCCAACGCTGACTTAGAGCTCTCTGCATCAGTATCAATGGTGACTCGATACAGTTGCCCTGGTAATAGCGCTGGCAAGTTCGTGAATTTGTAATAGCCCTTATTTCCGTTCTTATCATCGGTAGTTGTCTTTGGATTTACGTCATCTCCATAGACATCTTTTACTGGATGCTCCCCATATTGATCAACCATCGTTAAACGAACTTGGACCCCATTAATTCCTTGTTCATTGTCCTGTTGAATACCATCGCGATTGATATCTTTCCAGACATAGTCACCAACGGACACCGATTTTTCAACAAAGCCAAAATCAAGGCTCTGATCTTTGTCTCCATTTTCCGTTAAAGCTTTCGCTGTCTCTGTCCATGTGGACGAATCATTTTCGTTATTATCACCCTGACCGGCCAATGTTGGAATTAGATTAGTCAATGCCGAAGCTGATTGATCCTGATCGATCGTGACCTGATAACGCTGATCACTCGGCAGAGCCGGTAAATCCGGGAACAGGTAGTAGCCGTCTTTTCCAGTTGTCTCGTTTTTCTTCGTTGTTTGTATCAACACTTCATTGCCAAAAACATCGGTGACCGTCGATTTAATGACTTGACCGTCAGCATCCACAACCGATACGCTCAATTGAACGCCATTGATGCCTTTCTCACCGTCCTGTTGAATGCCGTCGCGGTTCATGTCTTTCCAAACATAGTTACCGACAGAAACCGATTTTTCAATATATCCGAAATCCAGTGTTGGATCATTATCTTTATCATTCGGAAGCAAAATGGAATCTGCAAAATTCGACGATGAATCTTGTGTTTTGTCGCCCCGACCGGCCAGTGTCGGAATCAAATTGTTCAGTGCATCGGCCGGCTGATCCAAATCAACTGTAACCCGATACAATTGCCCCGGAAGTAGTGCCGGCAGATTGTCAAATTGATAGTAGCCTTTATTTCCATCTTTGGTAACCGTTTTTTGATGTTGCACACTGTCCCCGAATACATCCGTTACCGGGTGCTCGCCGTCTGCATCGACCAGTGTCAGATGAACCTGAACATCATTAATGCCGGATTCGCCGTTCTGCTGGATGCCATCACGGTTCACGTCTTTCCAAACATAGTCACCAACGGACACCGATTTTTCAACAAAGCCAAAATCAAGGCTCTGATCTTCGTCTCCATTTTCCGTTAAAGCTTTCGCTGTCTCTGTCCATGTGGACGAATCATTTTCATTATTATCACCCTGACCAGCCAATGTTGGAATTAGATTAGTCAATGCCAAAGCTGATTGATCCTGATCGATCGTGACCTGATAACGCTGATCACTCGGCAGAGCCGGTAAATCCGGGAACAGGTAGTAGCCATCTTTTCCAGTTGTCTCGTTTTTCTTCGTTGTTTGTATCAACACTTCATTGCCAAAAACATCGGTGACCGTCGATTTAATGACCTGACCGTCAGCATCCACAACCGATACGTTCAATCGAACGCCATTGATGCCTTTCTCACCGTCCTGCTGAATACCATCGCGATTAATGTCTTTCCAGACATAATCGCCAACTGAAACTGACTTTTCAACAAATCCAAAGTCTAGCGTTGGATCACTCTCTCCATCCTCATTAAGCGTGACAGCATTTGCAGTCCAATCAGATGAATCTTTATCTGTCGCTGTCTTTTGGGGCTCTGTAGGTACTAAGTTATCAAGTGCCGTTAGTGTACCATCATCATTTTTGTCAATGCTTACTTGATAAAATTCTCCATCCGGAAGTAACGGCAAATCGGTAAAATTATAGTACCCTGCTTTGCCATCATGTGTACTTGTGATCTGAGATCCCACCGTCTCACCATTAATATTTTTCACAGATGAATCAACTGTTTTACCGTCTTTATCTACGACAATTAAATTTAATTTAACACCATTTATCCCAGAGTTATCCCCATCTTCAGAATTCTGAATACCATCTCTGTTCTTATCCAACCAGACATAGTCTCCTACCGACACGGATGGTACTTTAAAACCAAAGTCTAATGTTTGATCAGAATCACCATCATTTTTTAAATCCTTTGATTCAGCTGAATTAGTTGATGAATCCTTTGATGTGTCATTGCCCTGTTCTTTCAATGTTGGCACTTTACCGTTAAGAGCATTTTTTGTGCTTTGAGCATCATTATCAATACTTACAATATAATGCTGTCCATCTGGCAATGCCGGTAAGTTGGAAAATTCATAATGACCTGTACTATCTGTTGTTTGTTCTGTTGGCTGACTACCATCTGGCATAATAATATCTTTATTGTCGGATCTTTTGATCGATAGAACGATACCAGGAATTCCCTCTTCATTACTTTCTTGAATACCATCTCTATTTTTATCAAACCAGACGTAATTCCCAACGGAAACATAGCCTACATCTTCACCAGAACCTGTTGCACCTCCAGTGGCGATACGTACATTGACTGGTTCACTGAATGAAGTGGATGTGTACCCTGCCCCTGCGATTTGAGCATTGTTAATAATTTGTGTCAATCCTTTACTGCGAACAATATTCTGATTATAAGTCAGTATATACGCACCTGTTATCTCTTGGTTTGCCGGAAAGTCCAGTTCAAAATTTTCACCATTATTGGCGCTTTGGCTGAAACTTATGGAATAACCGGTTAAAGGTACTAAATCCCCTTTTGTTAGATTTCCTGTTGATGGGTCGACAACTGCTTTATACAACTTAAATGAATCATGATCATAGGTTTGATTGGCACTTAACGAATCTGTTAATTTCACGTTTTTACCTAGATCAGACTGTGCCTCGTTAATAGCCACGTTCCATTCAACTGTATCGTAAGGAGCACCCAGCATCTGACCGTTTTTCACCGTATAATCGGCTGCATGAGGAACCGTAACTGTTTTGTTGAATGAGTACGTAACCGAAGAATTATCCAAATCCTTTAAAGTGACGTCATTCTTATAGTTTCCACTTTTGTAAATAACGCCTGTCGGCTGTGACTGGTATTCAATTACATAAGGTTCTTTAATTTCATTATTAAATGTAAGTGTAAAGCCAGTAATTCCTGCCTCAGTTGTTGTCGGAGTGACCGTGTAATCACTCGGATTAACCACCTCGCCTTTTAACGGAGTCAAAAGTTTTTTCGCATGTGGATCTCCTGAGTCATAGTTAAATTTATAAACCGTTACAATGGGTTTACCTGTTTCCGGGTTAGTAACCATGATATTATGACTACCATTTTTATCTGGATCTTGATTCATTGTATCCGTAACTTCAGCCTTTTCCATTGTCAGGCTGTCAAAGTTAACCACTTCGTCCCAAGTGAACGTCTTAGTCGATGCATCGTAGGACCCAGTTTTATAACCATTAGTTGATTCCGCAGAACTTGCTCCTACTGAACCACTTCCTGTTTCCTTTTTATCTACCGTTCCATCGTTATAATCCAGTTTATAGTTATTTGAATAGCCACTCTGTGGATTGTAATTCGTCGAATAGGAAAGAAGATATTCAATAGTGCTATCTAACGGGTGGTGAAAATCAATGGTAAACCCACTGTTTCCATCATTCGAAGGAGTTACAGCATAGTCAGTACCCTCTGTTAATTTATTATTCGAATTATTTTTATCTATAATTGTCAGGCTTGATTGATCAAAACCATAAATGCCCGAACCAAAAGTATCTGTCAGGGTTGGCCCATTTTTATCCGAAGTTGCATTTAATGTCTGATGAAGCTGATTTAAATCTATTGTCCAATTAATCGTATTGCTCTTCGGATCAATCGTCCCAGATTTTGTAATGCCGACATTGTAAACTTTTACTGGATCGGTATTGACCGTTGCCCCGTTGCTCGTTGCTGCGTTACTGACCTCTCCTTGTTCGATGTGCTCTGAGTCAGACGCTTGCGTCTTATATGTGATCACGTAGGCATCCGAAGTCTGGCTACCGCCGTTAAGCGTTATATCAAAGGTCTTTCTGTCACTAGAGATACTGTTCACTGTACCGGTATCAGATATCGGATTTTTATAGGATGAAGATCCCGTCGGTGTAACTTTTTTTACCGTTAGCGATCCATCAACATAACCGCTGTCCCCTGTTACTATATCGTGAATGACGGGTGAATTAACTAAACTATTGTTGAAGTTATAATTAATCGTCCATGTAATTGTCTGGGTTGACGAATCATAAGAACCATTGCTTGATTTTGTCATAAACGGCGCATAGTGTGCAGTTACAGACGCTGAATTTTTCGCATCAGTTAAAGAGTTCCCATCTACCGTACCGTTTAATTGAATGTTATTTGTAAAACTTGGATTGACTGAACTGGATGGTGAGCCTGAATTTATCTTCTTATCTTGGTTTATTGTTGTATCATAAACGATTTTATATGCCTGAGTAATTGGATTTGTAAAGGAAATCGTAAATACATGCGTTGACGAATTAACTGGCGATACGGTATAGTCACTCGGGCTTGTCAACTCAGCACCCTTACTTGCTTCTGATCCATCCAAATTCATTGTAACCGGATAAATATGCATATTTGTTGGGTCGCCGACACCTGTCGGAAGTGTAGGTGTATCCGTGACAGTTGCATTATCAACTGTATCTGCATGCGTATTAATATAAGAGGTCCATGTAATCGTCGACGCATTGAAATCAGGAGTACTATTTGTGTGTGTATCCGTTACACCAGACTTGGTAACATCATTCTGGCTTGTTTTAAAAGCTAGCGTATAGTTTTTCCCGTTTCCAAAGTCTATTTGCTGAACGACCGTACCCGTCTTAACACTTTGCGCAAAGGACACATTTATTGTTGCTGTACCCTTTCTGTTAATATATGAGGGATTCTTTTGAAAATAGTCATTCAGCGTTATTGTTGCTTTGTTATCTGTACCCACTGTCAGTGTTCCAATTGGTGTTCCAATTGGCGTTCCATTAAGATTTACTTGCTCTGTGAACCCATTAGGTACATCAATCTGTGAAGGAATTGAAAAGGTAAAATAGTCTCCGCTATTTACCGCACCATCCGGTATACTCCAGTCATAGTCCAGTTCGACGCTACTATTTGGATCAACATTTGCATTAGTGCTTGAATTGGACATATCCTTGTCGTCTACTTTAAAATTTGTCAAAGTGACTGTTGCATCGTTTATTTGTGAGCCGCTTTCTAACGCCTCTGCCTTCCCCATAAACGGTGACAGTGACATCTGACTGAATACTACGAAGAACGACAGCGCAATGATCATCAACCGCTTCACTAATCTGTTGTGTTTTGTCTTTTTAAGTCCGAGTGGTAGTCTCTTGGCTCTCAACTTACTTCTCCCCTTTATTTTCTGTGTAGGAATTGAATTGGATAGTGATCTCTGTGACTCGTATAGGAATCCGGTTTTGATCCGAAGTGCATCAAAAAGTAGGAACACGATTTCTTCCGGAAGAATTGGAGTTGTCTGTTTTTGATGATTTTTGTGTCCAAACTATGTAAAAAAAGCGCAGTTTTCCCGGAATTTTGTTTATCCTTAGTTTAAATCCCAAATCTATACAGTTTCTGAACAATTGATGATAAATGTCACGTCGTGTTGAACCATGTCACCGCTCGGGAGTGCAAAAAAAGACCGCAAATCCTATTCATGGATTTGCGGTCCTCATATTCTTTTATTAATATTAGGATGATCAGTTCATCGCGTCTTTGCTTTCTTTGTAACGTTCGTACATGCGGATGGCGCCGTCAACATTGCCCATTTCATTGTAAAGCTTGATGATCAGCTTCATCGTCCGCTCGTCATCCGGCTCAATTTGATTGATCTGCTGACAGATGTCCAGCGCTTCCGCCTTTTTATTTTTCTTAATCAGGAATTTAACAAGTGCATACGCGTGTTCGAGCCAGAGCCCTGCCAATCTGATGCGCTCAGGTTCGACCCACAAGTAGCCATATTCATTAAAATAATGATTTCTGTAAGCCTTGAAGTGCTGAATATGAGCTTTATATGTAGACAAGTCAAGTGGCGGTAGCTGCGTTAACTGCTTTTCCCACTGCTCCACATCGATCGTTGTTCCGGATAAATTAAGGGAGTAGCCGATATCATTTTTAATAATATGATGATTGAATGGCAATTTCTCCATCAATTACGTATTTGGTAAACAGTCGTGTACAGTTGTGTTGTTCCTTTGACCGCGTCGACGCCAGGCCACAGCAAATCGATCAATGTTTCTTTACTGACAAAATGCTCATGTTCCTTCAGCAAGTAGGCATAGAGTTCACGTGCCCGAGACGTACGCCATTTGACAGGAATATAGGTTTTCACCCCGTTTTCCATTTTATAAAAATTGAGACTGTCAAAGCATTCAATGCCAAACTCAGTTTCTATCAGCGGCTCGCCCGTCTGTGCTGACTCTTGCTTCTTAAATAAGCGCTCCACAGCCTTCTCCAGTCTCGGTTTCAACATAGGCTTAAGCAGATAATCAATCGCGTTCAATTCAAACGCCTTGATCGCAAATTCGTCATAGGCGGTTGTAAAAACAATCTCGATACGCTCATCTGCTGCTTGAAGTGCTTCGGCAAGTTCAATGCCGTTAAGTTCAGGCATCTCTATATCCAAAAATGCGACATCCGGTCTTGCCCTCTTAGCTGCGTCAAGCGCTTGCTCAGGATCGGTGAACGATTGAATGGATTGAAACTTTCCTGTCTCCTGCAGCATTTTTCTAAGCTGATTGCATGCGAGTTCTTCATCATCGACTACAAATGCGTTCATTGTTTTCCTCCTTTGCACCGGGCTTGCAAACAGGCATTTTTCCGATCATTACAATTTCGTTACACCGATTATACCACTTGCCGCGAAAGCACAATCAAATTTTAATCCCATTTATCTCCATGCGGCTATTCAATTTACGAAACTGAACTGATAGAATTACATATATCCGAACGCTATTCAGGAGTGACTTGCTATGCATCGTGTGTTTGCCCTTTTTACAGTCCTTTTATGTTATATCGGTCTCTTTTTAATTTTGTTATCATGGGCACATTTTTACGATGTCCACGGGCCCATGGCGAAGAATGGCGTCATCAACCTCAATCATTGGAATTTTGAGAAGAACGGCAATGTCCAGTTGAACGGCACATGGCGATTTTATCCAAACCAGCTGCTTACACCTAAGGCTATTCATGCCGGTCATGGTAAGCATTCATTGATGGTGAGCGTTCCTGATAACATGAGAAATCCTATATCGAAAAACAGTTCTGAGGCGCAGGCAGGCACATATCGATTGTTGATTCATTCGGAGCGCGGCGGCCAGATGTTTGGTCTGCGCACTATTGTCATTTACAGCTCGAATCGCACTTATATGAATGGCCATTTGATTGGACAAAGCGGCAAACCAGCCTTGGGCAACGTACAACAGGCGTCACTCCGCCCCTACGTCACTTACTTTCCATTAAAAAAAGGGATAAACGAACTTGTGATCCAGACAGCCAGAATGGAAGGCAGCAGTGGTCGAGGGATTACCAAACCCATTGTTCTTGGTACACAAGAACGAATGGGGCGCAGTCACGACTTTGCCTTATTTAACGATATGCTGATGATCGTCGCTTTCTTTTTTATGAGCCTTTACTTTTTAGGCTATTATTCTCAGCGCAGGAAGGATATTCATCTGCTGTTTTTTTCAATACTTTGCTTATTTTTTGCGGTGATTATTTCCTGGATCGGCCAGAGCCGTATCATCTATCTTCTTATTCCAAATCTGTCTTTATCCGCACTTGCTGCAATAGAGAGCGTCAGCACGATCGGCATTGGTATTTCAACATTTCTTTACCTTTACTGCGCCTATCCGAAATTGGTTTCCAAAAAGATTTTGATCTTTGGAACCGCGTCAGCATTAGTCACATTGATCTTGGATTTTTTACCCTTTGATTTTCTGTCGTATGTGACTTATTTTCTTCACTCAATTTTGGCGGTATCCATGTTAGCTTATGCTTCCTATATTTTTGTTCTTGCGATCATCCAACGTATGGAGGGGAGCATTTACCTGACAATCGGCATATTTTCAATGAGCATATTTGTAATCAGCATTATCATTAATTCGTACAGCTCAAAGAACCCTTTTTCAGTTTACTCCATCTTTTCATTAATTTTCCTGCTTATGCTTTCGCTGATGATGTCCAAGCGTTTCTCAAATGCATTTGAACGAAGTGAGTCGTTAGCGAAGGAGTTGATCCGAAACGACAAGCTTAAGGATGAATTCATCGCTAAGACATCTCACGAGTTTCGGACACCGCTCAACGGAATCATTAATACCGCGCAAACGCTGCTTGCAGGAAAACGCGATCGGAAAATCAGTGAGGAAGCCGATAAGATTCAAATGATCACACGGATCGGGTATCGGCTGTCTGCTTTAGTCAACGATATTCTGGATATGGAAAAAATAAAACAAGGAAGCCTGACGCTTAGTCTTATTCCTTTGGACGTTTTTACGACCGTGAAAACGGAGCTGGTTTTTTATAAATTACTTGCCGAAAAAAAAGGGTTGGCGATTGTCAACGAAATCCCTTCAGATTTGCCGCTGATCTACGCTGATGAGAATCGATTCCGCCAAATTTTAAATAACCTGATGGATAATGCAGTCAACTACACCCAAAGCGGGCAAATCACATTAAGTGCTTGGCAAAAGGGCCAAGCGATTGAAATCGCGGTTTCGGATACCGGAATCGGCATCCCCGCCTCAGAATATACACGGGTATTTCAAGCATTCGAACGTAGCAATGAACTCAACCAAAGCGAAGGTGCCGGGCTCGGGCTCAGTATCGTCAAGCAACTCGCTGAATTGCAAAACGGGACGATTTGGTTCGACTCGAAGGTGGGAACGGGCACGACCTTCCACGTCACGATTCCTATTTTCGAACGAAACCAAGCACTTGAACCCGGCGCTGCCGTTCGTCTTCCTATTGCTCAAAGCAAAACTAATTCAGTAGATGACTCATCTGTGCCGCTCCTTGTCACTCCCTACCGTTCGCGCAAGGTCAATGCACCGACCATCTTAATTGTCGATGATAATCTGGAAAACTTGAGAATCGTGATTGATATGCTAGAAAATATTCCATATAATGTCGTTGCTGTAAAAAATGGGGTGGAGGCCTTGGCGAGTGTGTCACATGTCAAGCCGGATCTCGTTATTCTTGACCTGATGATGCCGGGTATGTCCGGATTTGATGTTTGCCGAAAGATCCGCCAGCAGTACAGTCTCATTGAATTGCCTGTTCTGATGCTGACGGCGGCAATCATTAATGACGACAAGCATTTTGCTTTCCGGGCAGGAGCCAATGACATTTTACAAAAACCCTATAATTTTTCTGAGTTTTCGGCGCGAATTCGCGGACTGATCTTAATGAAACAGGTGGCAAATCAAGCGACAAACATGGAGGTTGCGTTTCTTCAGTCACAGATTCGCCCACATTTTCTTTATAATGTCCTCAATTCGATTATCGCGCTCAGCTATGAGGATATAGAAAAGTCGCGTGAAATGACGGCACAGTTCGCGGCTTACCTGCGCGGGAGCTTTGACTTTCAGAACACGTCGGCAATGAGCACATTCAAGAAGGAATTATCTCTAGTCAATTCCTACCTCACAATCGAAAAAATGCGGTTTCAAGATCGAATTCGAATCAGCATGGATGTTGCGAAAAATATTGATTTCCCGTTGCCGCCGCTCATGATTCAACCACTTGTTGAAAATGCTGTTCAGCATGGCATTAATAAGCGAAAGACGGGCGGACGGATTACTTTATCTGTCAAGCAAATAGAAAACGCTTATGAAATTATGGTAACCGATAATGGTGTTGGTATGACCGAGGATCAGGTAAAAACAATACAATCAAAAAACCACGGTCAAAGTGTCGGCTTAAAAAATATTAATGAACGGTTAAAACACTATTTCGGAACACAGCTCACGATTCGAAGCGCTCTCGGAAAGGGGACAAGCGTTTCATACAAAATAACCGTCACTACATCACCCCGAGAATTGGACGACTGATTGTGGAATAGACAGCATGGCTTTATGGAAAAAAACATCAACAGCCGGTTGAAGCATTTATACGGCACAGCATTGCTGGTCCGGGGCGCTGTAGGAAAAGGAACAACCATAACCATGCGTGTTCCGGCGGAATAATCATTTATCGAATGCAAAAAAACCTTCCCGTATCTTGTCCTACGGGAAGGTTTTTTCAGCCGCTCACTTGCGTTTCAATCTTTGCAACAGTCCTTTGTTTCGTTAGATAAACGCCAGCGATGACGAGCGCGCCTCCAAGGATCTGAGGCAAAGTGATCGGATTGCCGAGCGCCAGGCTGATCAGCGCGGTAAACACGGCCAGTAAATTGAGATAAACGCCGGATTGACTCGCACCAACAGCGCGAACGGCGTAATTCCAGAAGACAAATGAGAATACTGATGGAAAAAGCGCAATGTAGAGTATACCCATGGTCGCCATCCCACTTAAACGGTAAGAAAATCCTGATGTGATAAAGAAGGGCAGCAGAACAAGCAGTCCAAGCGTTGCGGATACTGCCGTCGCGGCAATCGGCGGAATGTCTCCCAACTTCTTTCCAATCAATGTGTAAAAGGTCCACGCCGTGATCGCAAGCAGCATCAGCAAATCCCCATGGTTATAGTGAATGCTGAACACCTGCAGCAACGCGCCACGCGTCAGAACAAGCAGCACACCTACTAAGGAGATCGCAAGCCCCAAACTATTGGCAAGAGCTATTTTCTCTTTCAAAAACCAGACGGCAAATATCACGATCATTGCCGGATTCATCGAATTGACAAGTGCAGCATTCAACGATGTCGTAAAACGGAGCGCCTCGTATAGCAGCACATTGTACCCAACAATGCCGAGTAAAGACATAATCAACAGGATCTTCCACCGTTTCCATACTTGGGCCCATTTTGGTTTTTCAATCACATGAGCCAGCGGGAATAAGATCAGCACTGCAATCAGCCAGCGCACAAAGGTCATTTGGATCGGGGTCATTTCACTCACCACGTACTTGCCGAAAACATAGTTGCCTGCCCAGAATAAGTTGGCAAGAACAAGAAAACTCACCGCCTGATACTTCTTCACAAGAATAGTTCCTCCTCCAGTAGAACGCCTATCCCACGGCCGCGTTTTACTGTCTTTTTTCATTAAAAATAGCGGGAAAGAGCACACAAAAACACCCTCCCGCCAAACTCTAGAATTACTTGTCCAGCATCCAATCGCAAATAGCCCCTATTTTCAAGTGATAGTTGCCCCCTAGCCTGGTTCATCCATTGTTTCACGTTCGCAAATAATGCTCGGTCGGAATCCTGTTGAGGAATGGACTGGGTTCTCCGTTTGATAGCAGAACCAGCTCATGCATCGCGCGCGTGCATGCGGTGTAGAAAATAGTTTGCTCGCTTTCACGGCTATAGTTGGCAGATGACGCGTCATAAATAATTGCCGCGTCGAATTCAATCCCCTTCGCTAAGTACGTGGGAATAATGATAAATCCTTTATCGAATTGATAGGTGGCTTGCGTAATCAACTTAACATCCGTTTTATCCTTTATTAACCGGTAGGCTTCCCTGCACTCCTTCATGGTCTTTCCAATCAAGGCAAAGGTTTCAAATCCATTTTGCTTAAACGCAGCGATTTTCTCTAAAATGAGTGCGGATTTCTCCAATTCATCCGATGTGTCGATCCATTCGGGAAGTTTCCCGCTGCGATCAAACGGCTCAATTTGCCCACCGTCCGGAACAATTGCCCGCGCGAAATTCATGATTTCTTTGGTTGAGCGGTAACTGCGCAGCAATGTAAGCTTCTTCACCTCTTCAGGCTTATAAAGATGCTCTGATAGCATCGTATCTGAATTCAGACTTTGAGCGTAAATCGCCTGGTTCATATCACCAAGTATTGTCATTCGACATCTTGGGAATGCCGCTTGCAGATACGCCAATTGAGCTGGTGAATAATCCTGCGCCTCATCAATGATCAAGTGGCGAATTTCTTGATTTCCTTTTCTTCCCTGAATTTTTTCCTTCATATAAAGATAAGGAACAGCATCTTCCCATGGACAGTCGCCTTCTTCAAAGCGCATCCGTGTTGACTTGCAAATAGTGTCCCAATGACTCGGAACAACATCATCTGCATAGTGCTGATAAAATAGTTCACTATATACCTTTTGGCAATTAACGAAATCGAGCTGTTTCACTTTTCGTCTCATTTTTTTCATACGGCGATTCATAACAATTTTGCGCAGAAGCTGCTCCTCGCGGTCATAGTCATCGAATGTTTCCTGACTAAACTGTTTTTGCTGCTGCAGCTTCTCAAAAATGCTGGCATAATCCGATTTGTCCAGCAGTTCCGCTTCTTCAAGCACCCAATCTTCTTTTCTCTCCCGTTTCGAAAAGGCAGCCAGTCGTCGCAATAGCCAGTCGCGTACCTGTTCTAAGCGATTCAGTATTGTTTGGTCGTTAGGCAAAGCATAAAAATAGTTGCTGATTTCTTCTTTCGAAACAATAACTTGATCGCGAAACGTAATGTTCCGAAAAATCATGTTCTTCGATTTCAAAGTTTCCAACAGTTGGTCAATCAGATCTCGATAAGCAAGTGACGCTTTAAAGCGGATACCGGCAGTTCTTATTTTTAATTGCTCGTCATCTATCATCGTCAAGCATGATTCCGTTTGATCGAATGGGTTTTCAAGCTGAAGATCATTGCCGACCCGATCTTTAATGAAGTCCTTAAACGTTGTCTGCACCACGTTTTCCTCGCCTAGCTCAGGCAACACAGAAGAAATAAAGCTTGAAAAAAGTGGATTTGGAGAAAAAAGCATCATATTGTCGGATCTCAAGGTCTTGCGGTAACGGTACAAAAGAAATGCGACACGTTGCAGTGCTGCGGACGTTTTTCCACTGCCCGCCGCTCCCTGAACAATTAAATAGCGGTCGCTCTCATTGCGTATAATTTGATTCTGTTCCTTTTGTATTGTTGCAACGATACTTTTCATTTGCGAGGAGGCCTTTCCCCCAAGTACCGCTTGGAGGAGCGAATCGCCAATCGTCAGGCCAGTATCAAACATCCCCTTAATTTTGCCCTCACGAATAATGAACTGCCGCTTCAAAGTCATATTGCCCCGGACTTCTCCGTCCATCGATGTATATTTTGATGGCCCGGGCGCGTAATCATAGTACATGCTCGAAACTGGAGCACGCCAATCATAGATCAGGAAATCTTCATTTTGCGCGTCCATTAATGAACCAATACCGATATAAAGCGCTTCTGAACGTCTCTCGTCTTCTTCACGGAAATCAATACGACCAAAATAGGGCGTATCCTGAAGTCTGGACAACGTCTTAAGTTCTTTCGTCATTTGTCCATGTCTACGTTCACGTTCTGACAATAGCTCTGCCTGTTGCTTAATACTCGCCTGAGTCTCGTACACATCATCATTTTCATCAAGGTTAACTGTAACGTCATCCCAGAAATTTTTCCTTAAGTCAACGATTCCTTGCTTCACGTTGCTCTTTTTACCTGTTATCTTTTCAACTTTTTCTCCAATAACATCAATGACTTCATTGACACGTTCTTGTTCTTGCCTGCGTTCGCTCTGAGCCATAAAAGGAACACCTCTTGTTTGTTTGATCAGCACAAGGCATGGCGAATATATTTTTTCACTTGACATCAATTTAATTTTATGCTATGTTATAGTTTGACATTTTAACTCGATAAATGTCTCTTATTGAGTTATAACTATAACATGCACCGGAGTAAACTTCAATATCCGTGCGTCTTCCTAATGTACGTATGATCTAATTCGATTTCTTTAATTATATTCCAGTCACCGCTTGAATGTATCATGGCGTTTGGATTTCAATATCTTTTCTGCGAATCAATGGTTTTGAAAACATCGTATTTATTTGGAGATAATCATTTTACACTAAGCTGAAAAAAGGTTAATCTTAATATGTATCCTTTTGAAGGCCGCCGATTGATGCTGGTCACAGAGGTAAAGCTGCATCAATGTTTTGTAATAAAACTCAAAAAGCAAACGCTTTCTTAGATAAGAAAACCTTAATTAGGGACAGACATTGTTTCGATTTAATTGGCAAAGGCATATAATTAAAGGGGATTTTCTCGGTGAAGATCCAATTGACGGGGAGGGGTTCATTCCATGAAAACGATTAGCAGCATCCAAGATCTCAGAAAAGCACAAACAGCCATTGAGAACTTCAAGGAAAGCTACCCAAACACATTCTATCGGCTGATGCACCTTGTAAACTTCACACGACAGCTTCAGTTTAAATACGAATACCTTTGTGGTCTGATGCTCGGAAAAGATGCGTACGCGTTGCAATACGCCCCTCACTTTGTCCAGAGGTCGATCATCGATCTTTATAAAAATGAAATTGAGAAAATACACAAGCATCCTCAAGGGCTGCGCGCTTTGGAACAATTAATGAACGCGCATTTGGAAATCGGCTATGAAAATTTTTGTCTGCTCGTCCGCGGAAAATCACCGGAAGAGATCAAAGGCGTTTACTCTAATAATCGGATTATCAATTGATCTATTCGCTTTTTTGGACTAGATCGTTAACAGTTTCACCTCCCTAGTCATGCTGGAAGAAGGAAAAAGGAATGATATGCGCACCTGTATCTTTAAACAATGTGGTTTCTCCTATATTTATGTTTTATTTCCTTCCTCCACTTTTCGGTGTGGCAGCAGTGGTCAATTTAGTCATAGCGGTACTCGCTTTTTTCCTATCGACTAAATTTTTCAACATTAAGATTCCTTGGATTCATAAACTGCGCATGCTGATCAGCCTTTGGCTAATCAGTCTTATTGCGAATGCCTGTGGGTCGTTGTTCTTAAGCTCTATAGGCACTCTTGGTTTAAAAATTCATTTAAATCTCGTCGATTACTACACGATCTACGCTACACCGATGAGCGCACTGATCTTTGCCGTTGCTGTCCTTTTCTCCGGCTTGATCCTTTACGCATTTGCATACTTCTATTTGAACGCCCATTTAACAAAAAAACAAGCCGCACGGATCGCTGTTTTTTTCGCGATCATTGCGGCACCTTATCCGTTCTTAATCCCCACAAATTGGTTCTATTAAAATTTGCTTTATCTGATGATATCGGCAAGTTCAGCATGCGCTGCCTCAACTAAATCATCCACACCAAGAATAATCTGCATACCTTTTTTTCCACCACTGACAATAATATGATCAAGCGTACGCGCAGAACCATCGATCACTGTTTGATAGTGCTTCTTCATTCCAATCGGGGAACAGCCGCCGCGGACGTAACCTGTGTGTTTTTGGATATCCTTAACATGAATCATTTCAACCTTTTTTTCAGAGACTGTTGCAGCTGCCTTTTTCAAATTTAATTCCTCTGCGACGGGAACGACGAATACATAGAGCTCTCCGCTGTGTCCCTGCGTCACAAGCGTTTTATATACATTCTTCGGATCTTCTCCAACCTTCTTCGCAACGGAGATACCGTCAATCAGTCCATCGCTGATTTCATAGGTTTGCACGCTATAGGAAATGCGTTCGGAATCCAGAAGGCGCATGGCATTGGTCTTTGCTTTTGATTTCGCCATATGATCACACTTCCTTTCATTTTCTTGTACATTCTAACATAGCTATCGTTCAGGTGGATAGCTTTCCAAAGCTTATCATTTTAGAAAAACCGGATATGCCTGGTCCCTATTTTCATAGAACGTATGCTTACTTAGCGAAGGCTCCTTACATACGAACGTTCCTTTGCTCCAAATACCGTTTTAATCATCAACCTTGTCTTGAACAAACAGTTCTAGTTCACACTGGTAGGAAAGTATAAGAAAACATTTAAAGGAAACGAGTGTAAGCGGTCCGAAAAAACGCCGCGTCCTGCGGCTCACCGGACACTAGGCCGTCCATGGCCGTCGCAACTAAGTCTTCGCCTTCGCCAGAGGCTTGGTGAAGCCAAGTTTTCTAACACTGATAAAAAAGTATAAAAAAATTAAAGATTCAAGGAAACGAGTGTAAGTGGTCCGGAAAAACGCCGCGTCCTGCGGCTCACCGGACACTAGGCCATCCATGGCCGTCGCAACTAAGTCTTCGCTTTCGCCAGGGGCTTGGCGAAGCCAAGTTTTCTAATAAATCATTTGGATCCTTAATTAAGTAACGCGGCCAGAGTAAAATAAGCGGAGATTTTCCGGTTATATGCATCATGACGCTGGGTTCACAGGTAAATAAGGGTAATTTCTCCGCTTATGCACAGAAAAAACCTCCATTTTCACGTTTTTCGATTCGATAAGCGGAATTTCTCCGTCTATTTAAGCAATTTTTTCATTCATTTTCTAATTAAGCGGAATTTTTCCGTTTATTTCTCAAATCAGGCGCTAACCTGATCGCCTAACTGTAAAAAAAGACCGAAGCGGCATCCTTAGGACCGCTTCGGTCTCACTTTTTTCTCTAATAGGTTTATTCTCTCTCTTATTGAACTTCCATGTGAAGATCGCCTGCTTTAACCCAACCAAACATTTTGATCACACGGTAAAGCACGATGGTGACAACACCAGGAATTAAGACGCCCGCGACAATAAATGCCATCAGGCCTTTAATACCTTGGAGGGCCAGTATGTTCAAAGGAGCGATGAAAGAACTAAGACCGAGTCCGCCAAGTTCGTAAGGAACCTGGAAATGAAGGAGCATAGTTGCGATTGGTGCACTGATTACCGCCGCAACGAACGGAGGAATCACAAGTTTCGGATTTTTCACGAGATTAGGGAACTGAACCTTAGGTGTAACAAGGGCCTGTGCAAAGAAACCGCCAAAGTCATTCTCTTTAAATGACATAACTGTAAATCCAACAAATTGGACCGTACATCCGATCAATGCGGCAGCACTCGAAACCGGATCAAGTTGAAGTGCAATCGCCAGGGCCGCTGAAGAAGCAGGCGACATCAGGAAAATGCTCCAAACCAGTGCGATGACCATCGAAGCGATCAATGGGGAACCTTGCACAGAATGAGTAATCATCCCGCTGACTTTGGTCAGTGCGGGTGTGACAACAAGCGCTAATCCATACCCGCAAAGTCCTCCTACAAAAATGGATGCGAATGGGATCGCCATCATGTCGAATTTTGTTCTGCCGCTGATCTTCTTTCCAACAAAGACTGCGATTATCGCTGCAATAACACCGCTGACCGGCTGTCCGGGAGCTATTGTTAATACTTGAGGTGCCGCCGATTGAATTACAATCGCGTTGGCACCTACCGCTGCGCAAGCCATCGCGCTAAACATAGTCAAGGTGTTTGCCCTTAATTGATAAGCAATACCTGCGCCAATTGCCGGGGCAAGAAGTACTTTGGCTGCGCCGCCGATCACCATAAAAGGTTGGTAACCGGTGAATTTGCCCAATGTTTCAAAGAGAAGACCCATACCTAATGTTACTAAGATTGCGTTGGCAATTCCCGCCGAACACTTATACATTCGATCCATAAAATAATCCTTCATTTTCTGTTTCCTCTCTGCATTCATCCTTTTTTCGCTCCTTAATAATTTTTTCTCTTATAATTTAATAATCGAAATATTCCGCCACCAAAAGTACTTCTTATAAAGAACACGGCGTTTCACATTCAGTTTCATCAACAAGGTATCATGAAAGATTCGAATAAAAAAACCCATCCGTAATTTTCTCGGATAGGCGCTTCTTCGCGATTGCTTGAGCGCCTATTTTTGACGATGATAAGCTAGACTCAAACAATTCCATTGCAATTAAATGGTTGTTGTTTCAGTCTTTCATGTGCGCAATCGCAAAATAATTCGAATCAAGCCTTTCACTCGTATCTTATTGATGACCTGTGCCATTATTCTCACTTCCTTTTTTCTGACTTTTTGTGGTTGACACTGATACTATCAGAATTTTTCTAAGTTGTAAATACCTAATTGCATTTTAAATTAAAATTTTCTGTGAAAGCCCTTTGAATCTATTTTTTCGCTCACGAGCAGGGATTTTACATCTTTCTTTGTCAGATTATCTTACGTTTACGTTTTCTTGTTTTTGAGACATAGGGATTTCCGGAAATCCAATAGCGCCAAGGGTAAAAGCGCGCCTCTCCTGTGTTCTCAATACCGACACGCGGACCGGCTATAATTCGTTTCGGCTTAAATCCCGAAGCGATATAGAGCGGTGATTCCGTAAACATGCGCCCATAATCCTCATGGGTTATATCTAACGCTTCCGTAAGTTTTCCCGGCCCATTCGTCCGATCAATTTCTCGTTGCACGTTCCTTCTGGATTCAATAAGCTGCAGTCCATCCAATGGTTGGACAGCACGGATTAGGATCGCTTCCGGGACATTTTCTGGACCGCTCACAACGTTAACCAGTGTGTGCGTGTGCATCAAAAATGTGTAGACGTGGCCCGCGGATGAAAACATAATTTCCGTTCGTTTTGTACGCCTGTTTCCGTAACTATGCGCCGCGCGGTCTTCCGCACCCATGTATGCTTCCGTCTCAACGATATATCCTGATGTTGTTCCTTCTGGTGATTCTTTGACAAGTAAGCAGCCGAGAAGTGTTTTCGCTAACTCTTGTGTTGGCTGTTGGTAGAATTCTATAGGCAAAGGTCGATAGATCATGTTCAGTCCTCCGACAATTTTTTCACTCATTCAGTGAACACGTTCAGTTCCTCCATAGAGTGGTTCCGTTTGATGTTCCCGCGCCCACGTGCGGTCACCATATGAATAATGCCACCATTCCGTCGGGTTATGCGTAAATCCGGCATCTTCCATCAGCCTTTTCAAAAAACGTCGATTATCCCGGGCATGCAACTCGTTTACCGAGAGATTTTCGTTGCCTTCATAGAAATCCAGGTATGCCTCTTGATTAAAATCATCGAAATCCGTGCCCATTTCCAGCCAATCATTTCCATTGGCTAGTGTAAGATCAACGGCCGCGCCTGTATAGTGCGGTGCGGGCTTGAGGGGGTCTTTAGAAGGGAATGCGACAAAGTCACTAATTTCTTTCTTAATCTTTTCTTCTGAATACCCTGCCTCGCGAAACTGGCTAATCGTCCGATCATAGATAAATTTCTGCGTCTGAATTGAACGCCATCCGTCAATTAAAACGAACGAGATTCCTTCAGGAAGCTGCTCGGCAATAGACAAAATTTTTGCCGCGACACCTTGACGAAGGAACAGATCGTCACATGTTCCCGGCATTTTCTGTAAAAAATAGGATGGATAAATAGTAATCTTTGGTGAACAATCGGACAATGAAACCAAAGGTTCATCTTGCTTTGTAAATTTATTGATTGTATTCATTTAGCGCACCTCAATGATTAAAGCGCCTATAATGACGCCTTGCCTATGTATTTTCTATTATTAGTTACCGCGCTGCCATAATCTGTTCGTATGCCCGCTTAATCTGCGCCACTTTTTTATTTGCCTCTTTAATACTGTCTTCAGATGCACCTCGGCTCATCAGCCGATCCGGATGGTTTTCTTTGATCAGTTCCCGATATTTTTTCTTTATCACCTGATCCGAATCACTCGGCGCGCATTCAAGTAGTCGATAACTTGCGTCCAAGCTGACTTCATGAGAAGGTTCTCCTGCCGACGATTGTCCGAAAAATTGTGCTTTGATCGACTCATAGTCTCCAGCCAGTCCAAAAATAGTGCACGCCGTCCGAATCATTGATTCCTCTTCAACACGCAGCGAACCATCAGCCGCAGCAATTGCAAACAAAGCGGTAACCGTATCCACGAGCAGATCACGCCGCCCACGTACCGACGCGTATAATTTTTCAGAAATGGACTCGAAGGACTCCTCTGAATAACGCGACTCGTTGAAAAGTGTCATAATTTTTCCCAACTGCTCTTTGGTCGGCAAGAAGGCCTGCCGGACAATTTGGTCGACTTGGCGCACCTCATTTTCAGAGACCACGCCATCCCTCTTCGCCAACTTGGCAAACAGTTTCACAATCAACTCAACCTGCGGCATCAATTCGTCTTCTCTTGATTTTGAAACACGTCCATCAGCGTTATATGTAAAGGTGTTTCCGCAATCCGGGCATGTCCAGTTTCCGGGAATATCGTCAAAAGTTACATGATGCCCGCAATAAGGACAATTACGCGAGACTTTTCTGTGCCAGCGTGTATCCGTACCCGTACTGCGTCCTCCGGAAAACACGCGTCCACCGCTGCCATTCGGCAGAAATAAAATGATGATCAACGGAATCCATTCGAACAAAAAGCCTACAATGAACCAGAACACCACATTTCTTTTCTTTGCAGCGGCCAAGACAGCCACAGCAATTGCGAATAAAAATCGCCACGTCACATCAATCAAACCTTTCTGCCACTTCAGTATTCCCGAATAGTTACTATGTAAATAATAGCAGAAATTTGGATCGGATCCTGCACAAAAATTTTGAATTATGATAATGGATCAGCAGCCTGTCCCCACTTTTTCCCTCAATTACTTCTCGCAGTAGTATTTTTTTCACGGTTGCGCAAGTTAAGGACATAGTGAGTGGCTAGCTTCTCCTGTTTCTAAATCTGAACCCTTTGGAGGCTTATGTGTTGATCCGAACCATTTATCTAATGGCTATCACTAGTTATGTCGTATCTTTTCTTTTTCCGCATCAGCCGGTCTTTAAATTATTCGTTTCCGTTCTCTGTATGCTTGCCGTTGGTCTTAGTCTGCAACGCGTGCGAGGACTGGCTCTGTCATTCGGCGCTTTTTTTCTAGGGATAGGCAGCTTAATGCTTGTAGTTAGTCACGCAAAGGCTATTCAATTCATTACTTCTTTCGGAGAAATGATCCAGATGGTGACGCTTTTCGCGCTTATTCCCATTTTGTCATTCCCAATTCGTTATGGTCATTATGCAGATGAGATTAGGGAATTGATTAGAAGAAAAGTGACTAGCCGCAGCCAATTTTATGTGCTCACCTCCATTATCTCTTTCTTTTTCAGTTCATTCATGAACTTAGGCGCACTACCGCTCACTTATCATTCAATTGCTCCGTCAACGAATCAGTTTGAAATTGCACATAAAAAGCGTTATCTGAGTTGCGCGATCACACATGGTTATGCGATGCCTTTATTATGGAGTCCTATCACACCTATTGTCGGAACTGTTTTATACCTAACCAAAACCGCCTATTCACAGGTTTTTCCCTACCTCATCATTTTAAGCATCGCGGGTTTGGTACTTGATTGGGCGACTTCCAAGGGGGCTCCAGGATTCATGAATAAAGCACGCAATGAAGCCGAACAAGAAATTGCAGTCACCCAGACAAGCAGCGTGGTCAAAGAACTCCGTTTGACAAAACTTTGGCAAATTGTTGGCACTGTTCTTTTGCTGAACGGTTTAGTCACTGTACTTGATCATTTTTTTACGCTCAGCTTTCTTTTTCTTGTCAGCCTGATTGTTCTGCCATTCGCCTTTAGTTGGTGCTTTCTGATTGGTGAGACTCGTTCCTTTTTGTCGGGACTCCATCATCACTTCCACACCTATATTCCTCAGATGCAAAACCAATTTTTTATTTTCTTAACTGCCGGGTTCTTTATTACCGCACTTCATGTTTCTCACGCGGATCGTATGGTCACCCATGCAGTAGACACGCTGATTCAGTTCACCGGACTCAGACTTTTTCTTATTGTCCTGCCGCTTATTCCGTTCGCACTCGCTTTTCTTGGGCTGCACCCCGCAGTTGGTCTCGCACTAATTTCTGAAGCGCTCCGTTCCCAGGTACTCCTTGTGGCGCCAGTAGTCGTGACGGTCGCAATGCTCGGTGGCGCAATTCCCGCATTTCTAATGGGACCATATAATGCAACGCTTGGCATGATGTCCGCGCTTATCCATGAAAAGCCGTTCACTTTGTCTCATTGGAACGCTCCGTTCACATGGCGCTATCTCATCTTGCTCACGCTCTTTGTACAATTCATGTATAATCATTAGATAATGCAGCGTTCCGTTATGTAGAAAAACCAGGTGGACTACCAGCACCTGGTTTATTATTATTTTTCAGTGGCTTTCTTCACAAATTTCATATTAACAAGCTTGCTGTATTTATAACCGTGCGTGTAGATACCTGTTTTCTTGACAACATCCATTGGTTTGGCAACAGACGCTTTGGTGATGTACCCGTCTTTGCTCCAAAGATTATCTTTGTATGCGCGATCCATAGCCGCTTTCAGACTGGAGTCCGGCGTTGTCGGGAATTCCTTCTTCAACACTTTGAACGCTTCAGCCTTATCTTCATTAACAACCTTCAGCCCTTTAAGCATCGCATTGACAAATTTCTGTACGGTTTCAGGATCTTTCTTGATCGTTGATTCTTTCACACTGACTACGGAGTACGCATAGTCGCCAAGACTTGGGAATCCGTAGAATGGTTCGCCCCATGCACCCTTTTTGATACCTTCGTTGATCTGCGGTTCGGCACCGTTCGCCATATCCGCTTTGCCTTGTGAAACGAGTGAGACAACAGCCGTTGCGTCTGCAGGTTCATCAAGCTTTACATCTTTATTCGGGTTAAGACCGACCTTCATGAGCAAATAGCGAGTGAGCAGGTTCGGGCTGCCGCCATAGCGTCCCGCCGCGATTGTCTTGCCTTTCATAAAGGCCGCTAGATCAGCGTCACTGTCACCCTTCAAAGTTAATTTCTTATTTGCCATTAAATAAACATTAGCGCGGTTGACAACATTTACTACAGAAGTAATCGGATCCTTGCTTTTATAATTAGCAATCTGGTTGGATTCAGGGCCGCCAATGACGCCCCACGCATCGCCACTGACTACAGAGGTAACATGAGCGCCACCTGTTGCCGTAATCGTTTTAACATCAAGACCTTCATCTTTAAAATAGCCTTTGTCAATTGCAACGTACAACGGAAGATAAGCGATCAGATGCACCGGTTCGGCGATCACAATCTTTTTCACCTTTTGTTTGGATCCGTTTGAGGCGCATCCGCTCAACACCAGCGCAAATAAAAGCAATAGGCTGAGCGCCCATTTCATTTTTTTCATCGTGCAATTCCTCCAATTATGATTTAGGTGTTCTTCCCTTCATCAGTGCGCGTTCTAACCAAAGCGTGCCTAAATACATCACAATAGATAATAGAGAAAGAACAACAACCCCGACCCAGACGAGGTCAATATTAAGCACTTGGCCGGCATATAAAATCATGCGGCCGATGCCTTGTCTGGAACTGATAAATTCACCGACAATTGTGCCTGCGAGTGCGAGCGAAATATTGATCTTCAGGATGCTTACGATCCACGGAATCGTCGTCGGCACAACGACCTTCATAAAAACGTGCCGCCGTTTCGCCCCGAGCGAAACAAGCATTTTCTCCAGATCCTGGTCCACATTTTGTACGCCGCTGTATGCCGCGATTGCCGCGACAATGATTGTCATAAGAAAAGCGAGTATTACCTTAGAATCAAATCCGATACCGAACATAATGACCAGTACCGGTGCAAGTGCCAGCTTTGGAATTGCGTTAAATGCAATCATATATGGCTCGAAAATTCTAGAGTAGAGCTTTGACCACCAAAACGAAAGTCCAAGTAGATACCCGGCTGCCGTGCCCAATATAAAACCGAGTATGGTCGATCCTGATGTATAGGCCAGGTCCTGCAGCAGCGTTCCTTGAGTGATCGCCGTCCATCCTGTGCGAATGATCGTGCTCGGACTGCTCCAATAATAACTGTCGAGCCACCCAATTCGTGTCAGAAACTCCCACAGAAAAATGAGAATGCCGCCAACCAGCATTTGCCCAATAAATGCTCTTTTTCTCAATTTGCTCGTCTGAATAGTTGGGTCTTCAATAAAGGGCTCACTGTTTTTTAATTTCTCCGGCATTGCTTTCACCTCCGTTCAACTCATCATTTGATCTCAACAAGTCCCTCATTCAGACGAAACACGTTCTTCTCGGAGCATTAAAAGCAATTCTCGCTTTAATGTCAAAAAACGGTCGTCCATCAATGTTTTCTCACTGCGCGGCCGCGGCAAATCGACTTCAATTGTTGCTTTAATTTTTCCCGGGCGATGGGTAAACACGTGAATCTCATCCGATAAATAAATCGCTTCATCAATATCATGCGTAACAAAAAGAATCGTTTTCTTAAAGTCACTCCAGATCTGCAGCAACCAGTTTTGCATCTGCATCCGCGTCTGAGCGTCGAGAGCGCCAAACGGTTCGTCAAGCAAAATAACATCCTTGTCATACAAAAGCGTTCGGATCAAACCCGCACGCTGCCGCATGCCGCCGGAAAGCGCATCCGGATGGTCATATTCAAAACCGCCAAGCCCATATTTTTGCAGCATGGGCAATGCTCGCTCGCGGGCGATCTTCTTGGGAATGCCACGGATTTCCAAACCGATAATCACATTATCGAGAATAGAGCGCCAAGGCAAAAGCAGGTCTTTTTGCAGCATGTAACCGACATTTCCGGTTTCCCGAGTAATATCCTTCCCATCAAGAAGTACCTCTCCGCTCGAAGGTTGAATGAGCCCGGCAATGATATTAAATAATGTCGACTTTCCGCAGCCGCTCGGACCAATGATGCTGACAAAGCGCCCGTTTTCAACATTCATCGTCGCATTTTCCAACGCACCCATTGGTTTACCATTCTTTTTATAATATTTACTGCAGTTCACAATCTTGAGCTCGCTCACGAATAGCCACATCCTTTTCAAGGTTTGCGAGAATCTGAAGGGATCGAAATCTGCTTATTTTCCAAATGATCGCCTCCATCTTAATAAATGAATGCCCAAAACGAATGAACTGAGACGCCTCATTCACTTACTCTCTAAATTGGGCCTTGATATTGATATATGCATTGGGCATCCGCCGTGACACATATTTAATCTGATGAAAAGGCATTCATTTTGTCGACATTGAGTTCGATCTTTGTCTTATGTCAGGAATCGAGCATTAATGATGAGAGGATTTTTTTCACGGACAAACCTGCCCGGGAAGTGTTAATCTAGAATTAATTATTCAATTCAGGAGATGAGGGCAATCGAAACAGAACAATCCGTTGTTTTATCTTTGGAGGACCTAACGATGAACTATAGCGGGCACTACGTTTTAAAGGGACTCAACCTTAAGGTCCGACGCGGGCAGATCATCGGCTATATTGGACCTAACGGCGCAGGAAAAAGTACAACCGTCCGCATTTTACTCGGTCTCCAGCAAGGTTACGGAGGAACGGCGCGTCTGTTCGGCGAGGACATCCAAACAAGCGGCGTGGCCTATAAAAGCCGAATCGGTTATGTGCCTGAAACGGCTGAAGTCTATGATATGCTTACCGCCCATGAATATCTTGTTTTTTCCGGCGGCTGCTATGGGATGGACGAACAATGGGCGGAACGCAAAGCCCGTTTGCTCATGGATCAATTTGGTCTTGCCGATGTCTTTGATACCCGCCTCTCTTCTTTTTCAAAAGGAATGCGGCAAAAAGTGCTGATTATCTCCAGCCTGCTTCACAACCCCGATCTGCTTTTCTTCGATGAACCTTTGAGCGGATTGGACGCCAACAGTGTTCTTGTATTCAAAGAGATACTCGCTAAGCTAGCCGGGCAAGGGAAAACCATCTTTTACTCATCACACATCATGGATATTGTTGAGAAAATCAGCCACCGCATTGTGCTCCTTTACGATGGACAAATTGCGGCGGATGGTACGTTTGAAGAATTAAAAGCACAAAACAAAGAGGGCAGCCTGGAGGAAATATTCAATCAGCTGACCGGCTTTCATCAGCACGCGCAAATCGCTGCGGACTTCGTTTCCATAGTGGAAGAGGTGTGATCGATGGAAGAGAACTTTTTCTTAAAAGTGCTTGATCGTTTGAAATGGATGTTCAATCATATGCATGTGGATTATCCGGTCATGCGAAAGGTGCTCGCCGCCAAATTGCTGATGGATGCGCGACGAACGCCAGTTGTGCTCGGCAGCAGAGCCCGGAATAAGGAAAAAGAGGGCAATTTGTTTCTTAAATCACTCTGGGTCTATGCACTAACCGGGCTGTTTATTGTCCCAATTAATTTTCTCGGCAGTGACTATTTATTCAAAATGAGTCTCGTGTTCAGTATCATTCTTTTCATGGTCATGACCGCGATGATTGCAGACTTCTCAGCGGTGCTTCTCGACACGCGTGATCAATCCATCCTAGGGACGAAACCCATTGATTCCAGGACACTGCACGCGGCGAAAACCGTCCACATCTGCATCTATCTCATCTTATTGACCGGAACAATGGGCCTCCCTTCGGCAATTGTCGGTCTGATGCGCAGCGGTCCGCTGTTTTTCCTTCTATTCTTATTAAATCTTGTACTGATTGACTTGATCGCCATTTCCTGCACAACATTCATCTATCTGATTGTGTTAAAGTTCTTTGACGGCGAGCGACTGAAAGATGTCATCAACTATGTGCAGATTTTCCTGTCATTTGCGATTGCAATTGGCTACCAGCTCGTTATTCGCGCGTTCGATATTACGGTAAGCCACATCAGTCTGTCTCTGTCCTGGTGGCAGTTCTTCGTTCCGCCGCTTTGGTTTGGCGCAATGACCGAATGGCTGATTGGCGGGCATCATGAGTCGCAATTTATCTTTCTAGGTATCCTCGGTTTCGTTGCGCCTATTGTGCTCATTTTGATTTATCATGGATTCAGCGCATCCTTTGAACGCGCCATCATTAAATTATCCGTGCAAACCGGAAAAAGCAGACAGAAGCTCGGGTGGTTCAACCGATTTCTCGGCAGACTGCTCTGCCGTAAACAAGAAGAGCGCCATTTCTTCCGATTCGCTTCCTTAATGATGAAGCAGGACCGCATGTTCAAGCTGAAGGTCTACCCCTCACTCGGAATGTCACTGGTCTTTCCCTTCATTTTTTTAATGAATGGCTTACAAGGCTCATCATTGGATCAACTGGGTAAAGGATCAGGATACTACTATGTCTATTTCAGCTTGCTTCTGATTCCTACTGCTCTATTCATGCTTAACTATTCAAGCGCATATAAAGGTGCATGGATCTACGGAACCGCGCCGATCGCCAATCGCACGGCTATTTTTTCCGGAACACTCAAGGCAGCTCTCACGCAGCTTTTTCTTCCGGTGTTCCTGATTTTATCCATTCTGTTCCTCTTACTTTTTCATTGGCGCATTCTACCGGATTTAATTGCGGTACTCTTAACCGCTTCCATCTTCACCGTCATTAGTTACCGATATTGTTTAAATGAAGCGTTCCCATTCTCAAAACCTTTTGACGCCACTCCAACGAGCGGAAACATGATGATTTTCTTCTTGTTTCTCATTGCCGGATTGTTCGCTGCAGGTCATGCCGTCATTCGCTGGGCTCTTCCCGGATACGGTATTTTTATCTACATCGCCTGCTTGCTCGTTGCGAATGTGATTGTGTGGAAAACGGGGTTGAAAAAGGAGTCGTGACCGTACGACACAAGAAAGGAGATTTTGCTTTTGATGAATCATCCGGAGGATCAGAGACTTCCTGAAGAACGTAACCGTCTGAAAACGCGTATTATAAAGGCTATTTACGATGACGAGCGAATTTCAGCTGCTTTTTTCGGTGGCTCAGTCGGCAATGGAACCGAAGACTTGTATTCTGATATTGATCTTCGCATCATCGCCCAACCAGACCAACTCCAAACACTGACTGAACACAAAATAGAGATGGCCGGTAAATGGAGCGACATCTTGTTTATTGAAAATGCACATTTATCTCGACTGCTTGTTGTCCATTACACGAACTTTATTAAAATGGATCTTTTTTTCTAAACTCCGGAAATGATCCATCCCTCCGTTTGGCTGCAAAAGATCAAAATAATTAAGGATTCCGAGAGCGGATTTTTACAAAACACTGCCAAAAAATCAAAAGAGATGAAGTATGACTATACAACTCAGGACTATTTCGATTGGCGAAACAAATGTTTTGCCCACGTGCACGAAGCCTATCGCAGAGCGATGCGGGGAGAATATTATTATTCGCTTCATGATCTTGATGCGCTGCGCCAGTTAATGGCAATCGGCTGGTATATGGAAAAAAGTGCGCAGCCCAACGCATATGGAGACTGGGCTAAAATAGAAGGCAGCCGGACGAAATTAAATAAAAGTGAGTTAACCCTGCTGGCCTCATGGACTGCATCAAGAAATGCCAATGAAATAATGAAAACATTGTTACGAATAAAACCCTATTTTATTGAGCTATGCCGTCATTTCTCTCGTCGACTTTCATTAAGCAATGATGAAGGCTTAATTAATTCCGTATTTCATCGAATTGAGTGAACAAAAATTATATGTTATTCATTTCTTCATAAGTTTGTATCAGTACAAGCTTCCGCTACTTTTGCAGATTTTCAATCGTTTTCCGTTCTTTGGCAAGTTGCGAAAAGTCATAGTTATTCTGCCAACGAGCCAATAGGTCAGCATAAACTTTTCGGTGTTTCAATCCGGACTTATTAATTAGCACAGCGTATGAGAGCCAGTCTATACGTTGTCTTGTCCGTTCCTTTGGGTTATTGATCATGCTCAATAAATATTTTTGCGCAAGTTCATCGGTAACGGTAGCGCGATTAATCATTTTGTCTCCGAAAGGATTCGGTGCCTGCACACCATCAAGGCCGACTTTCTGATACTTTTTGTTGGAATTATAAATAGCGTCGGCTTCATATGGTGTCATAACCGCACCATTTGTTTTATTTCGGTCATATTTGTATGAACCAATAGGTTTTGGTTTCACTTTCCAATTGGATAATTCCGAAAGAGCATTCTTAGTTGCCGAATTTTGTTTGTTTTCCTTTTTGATTGATGCCATTTTTTTGGAATAATCGGCAACCTTTTTTGTGAGCCCATTGACTTTTTCCATGCTATTCGAATAGTTGACAGTAAGGACGACATTTACAGTAAGGCTGACCGATAGGATAATCAGAATCATTAAATTTCCTTTCTTCATTGTGACAAGGCCCCTTTCATTTACACCTTTATTATAATTGGAAATGTGGACATATAAACTTTGACTATGTTCTTTCGGTTTTCTTATTTATTTAATCTTTATAATAAGTTAAGTACAAGGCTGTATACTAGCTCTTATGTGCATTTTCATATACTGTGAAATATAAAGAATTTTCTATTTCATCTCTGTCCTTAATGATTTTATTGATAAAAATAGTATAAGGGGGTAATTCAATTTATGGAGAAAGAGATTATAAAATTTGGCGGACGATTAACGTATAAGGAGTTTAAAACGTTTAATCGTTATCACTCAAAAAGAATCGTTCAAATTGGTTTTTTAACTTTATGGATAATCGTTTTTCTCATTAATTTAACAAGCATGTCATGGATCCTGTCACTTACTATTTCTCTAATCATCGCGATCCTGACAGTTGCTTTGATAAAAATTCTTTTAAATTTTCATTTTCGCAAGGAGTTTCGGAGTGATCAAATATTAAAAAAAGGGGCTCAATTTGTCGTTAATGACAGTGGAGTAACTATTTTAAGAGAAAATTCCAAAACTCAATATGAATGGAATGATATCTTTTCTTTTCAACAGTATAAAGAACTCTTTTTATTGTATGTCTCAAAAAACAAAGCAATTGTTATTCCTAGAAGATATTTTAACTCAGTTCAGGAAAGCCAATTATTTAAACAATTAATAGCAAAAAATCTTACCCAAAAACTAATAACCAATGACCTTGGCAATTAAGAACTTCTGACTTTCAGGCAACCAGCACACGTTTAATTCTTAATTTCTTCAAGTGTCACAACGAAATTCTTTTTGTAAGCTGAAGATTTACCCGCTTCTCAATATGTCACTTGTTTTTCCTTTATCATTTAATGATCGGTTTGCAAAACTTGTCTTGGAATGGATGGGATACACAATGAAATTTATCTTCGTTTCCGTTGAATTTCTCTTAAATTTCATTCTTGGTTTGTTATTCTTCTATGTCATCTGTTTGTGGATTCTAGGTATACCTTATACTGCTCAAGATTTAGGTTTAGCATTTGTTGATCCCAATTCAGAGAAAGGAGATGGCATTTTATTTCTCGCAATCGCTTTGTTCATCAGTTTGTTTTACTTCCCTCTATTGATATTCGCCAATAGAGCACTTTATCAAAAAATAAAAATGAAAAAGAAGTACTATTTCCTTATTCTATTTTTTAGCTTCCTTGTTGGATTTTCATTGATAACTTTTCTTCAACTGTATTCTTTTCACTATCTTCTTTTTTCATAATAAAATCCCCTCGATTTTCTCCTTATTATCAAGAGTAGCGTCGAAGGGGTACCTCATATCGATCAAACTCCGCTACATCCACTGAACAGGAGCTTTGTTTATCTATTCATCTCAAGATTTTACGGTCCTTGATAACCCAATACATTAGGAAAAAAGTAAAAGATTTAAAAATTCCCTTTGGTGACTTAATTGTAAGCGTCAAATAGCCCACACC
Organism: Sporolactobacillus nakayamae; assembly: GCF_900113325.1. Classification (GTDB taxonomy): domain Bacteria; phylum Bacillota; class Bacilli; order Bacillales; family Sporolactobacillaceae; genus Sporolactobacillus; species Sporolactobacillus nakayamae. The sequence continues at coordinate 49,515 of NZ_FOOY01000025.1, forward strand.
TAGTCAAAGATGTGGGCATGATTTATGATTATCGGGAAGCTAGTTTGCAGTTTTCCGGAAGACTTGAGGACCAAGGAAGCAGCTGATCGAGTGCCTCCTCAGTCTGCTCTTCAAGATTGGGGAGTTGCTCAAATAGATAAATGAGGTACTGAAATGGAATTAATCCGTTTTCCTTAGCGGTTTCGATGACACTATAGATCGTTGCGCTTGATTTAGCTCCGCGAGGCGTGTTTGAGAATAACCAGTTCTTTCTTCCAATCACAAAGGGTTTGATGGAACGCTCCCCTCGGTTATTATCTAATTCTAGTCGTCCATCTTGTAGGAACACCGTCAGCTTTTCCCACTGCGCACGGCAGTATTTGATCGCTAATCCTAAAGCAGTTTTCGGCAGCACCTTAGGTGCCTGCCTTTGAAGCCATACTGAAAAAGCCTCAACGACGGGTTTGCTTTGACTTTGTCGTACTTGATAGCGTTCATCATCGGAAGCCTTGCTTTTTTTGAGATCCTGTTCAATTTTAAAAAGCTGATTACAATAAGCGAGTCCTTCTTTGGCGATGACTGCGGATTCCTTGGCGGATTCAGGCAGCGCACTTAATGCATCACTGAATTTCCTTCGCGCGTGAGCCCAACATCCGGCAAGAATTACATTTTTGAGTTGCTGGTACCCCGCATAACCATCCACTTGCAGATAACCCTTGAAGTCTTCCAAAAATTTCATCGGATGCTTGGCAGCACGTGTCGTTTGGTAATCATAAAGAATAATTCCCGGTTCTTCACGTCCCGTCCGATAGAGCCAAAGGTACGACTTCGATGAAGCAGATCGTCCCGGTTCTTTCAAAACTTGAAGAATGGTTTCATCTGCATGCAAAAGGTCACGGGCAACCAAGTGAGTCTTCATCCGATCATAGATAAAGCGGAGCCAATGTTCAGCTCCATGAAGCATCCAATTGGCCAGTGTTTGCCGGGACAAGGTGACACCTAAACGCTTCAATTGTTGCTCCTGACGGTATAACGGCTGAGCGTCCAAATATTTCTGACACATCACATAAGCCATCGCCGAAGGTGATGCTAAGCTCTTAGGAAAAACAGCTTTTGGCACTTTCGCAGTGACAATCGGTGTTTGAATGGCTTCCCGTTCGCAATGGCGACAGGCATATGTGTGACGAACATGCTTGATGACCTTAACCTGTGCAGGAATGATTTTCAGTTCTTCGCGAACTTCAGTGGACATTTCATGTAAAGCTCCTCCACAGCAGGAACAGATTTGTTCGGTCTCAGGTAAATCATAGTCAATCACTTCAACCGGGAGATTCTCCAGCTTTTCCTGTCGCTGTCCTGGGCTTTTCTTGCGTTTATAGGTAATCGTTTCAACGGTCGGTTCGGGAAGGTTAGGATCCGATTCGCTTTCTGCTTCATTGAATAGTTGAAGGGTTAACTGCTCCGGATGTGTCTTTTCGCTCGAAGCACCGAATTGACGTTTTTGGCTGAGACGGAATTGTTCTTGGAACCATTTCAGCTTGAGCGTCAGTTCGGCGTTTTGTTTCTTCAGCGCATCACGTTCTTCACGCAATGCTTCAATTGTGGGTGTGGTGGACTCCGTTCTGTTTTCCATTTTTTTATTATAATAGAAGACACGCGCCCTGTCTCTCATTTCTTTGAAAATTAGAGAAGTGTGCGCGCGGTGATTTCTTTATGTGCCTGACGCTGCTGAATGGACAGACCATCCAGCAGCCAGTTGAGCTGACGACGATTGATGGGTAACGAAGGGCTTGAGTCATTGGCCTTCGGCCATTGAAAGGTGCCTTTTTCTAAACGCTTGTAATAAAGCCAAAATCCACTGTATTCCCAATGCAGAATTTTCAGCTTGTCTCGCTTACGATTGCAGAAGACAAACAAGCAGGGCGAAAACGGATCGAGATGAAAGCCTTCTTGAACCAAGACGGATAAACCATCAATGGATTTGCGCAGATCCGTAGGACCCTTAGCCAAGTAGACGTTTTCAATGGTGGACGCACGAATCATAAAGCACGCAGCACCCGAACGACATCCGCAAACAAATCCGGATCGAATCCAGTATGAACCTCAACTTTTGCGGATCCAACATAAATGAATAAGGGCTCCTGTTGCGTAGAATGATCCAGCCCAACAGTCATCCAACGATTAGTATCAGGGGAATTGTGACGTAACTTGCGCCGCCAATAACGGAACTGACATAAAGGAATGCCCTGAGCCGTACACCACTGTGTGCCTGTTAAATCGCTGGTCTCGAAATCTTGCATTCGTTTCTGCCAGCGCTCATGTAATTCTACTCGTGTCATGGATGATCCTCCCGATCAATTGATAGAGATATCATCGCATGATCGAGTGATCAGGAGAAGGTGTCCATTATTTGACGCTTACACTTAATTGCTGAAAGGGTACTTATTACAATTCCAAAAAATAACAAGAACATCCGAATAAAAACAGAAAAGCGGAGAGAAAAGTTGATCCTTTTCTCTCCGCTCATTAATTTTTAGAGGCTTTTAGGACAACCTCTTCTATTATTTCGTTCATTGATTTCCTCTACACAACTTATTATATTTTTCGAGTATTTCATATAAATGATACACTACTTCACCGTAAGCGGTCGCTTTGTCCCCTGTACCATTATATCTTGCTAAGGTTCCCATAATTTGATCTATTGTATAATCGTAATAGTTAGAACCAAATTCATTATAATCTTGAGACGCTTGGATTAAAACTAAGGCGCAGGCACTAACATTAAAAGTATCATCATTCTTTAAATTCTCCCAAACATCCCACACATCTTTCCAATTCTCCTTATCATACACTTTACTTTCCGAAACTAGATTTGCTCTTGCATAAATCATCGCATCAATAGCGGTTCTAGCAAAAATTTGAGATAATCCAGTACTACTATCATCTGCCAGAAGCGGATTTGTTGGAAGCACAGGCGGAGGAGTAATTAGCTTTTGTTCATCAGGAAGAGAATTATAAGCCTCTAACTGATCCATATAATCATAATATTGTTGCACAGCGGCATCTCGGAGAACATCATCCGCCCCAAAACAGGCCATCTCCCGCAACATTACAGACTGAATCATTGACTTTCTCATACTGTAAATATTGCTTAAATCAGTAATTAGGTCATCATATCTGATAAGATTGTCAAGAGCCTTGGGAACTTGTTCATCAAAAAGAAGTACGTCTCCCTTTATCCATTGAAGAATTGTTCTACCATCTTCCAATTGGTCGGTTAATTCTGCTCTCCATCCTGATTCGTAGGTACTATCAAAATAAGTATCATCAATTACATTAATTTCTTCCTGTGGAGAAACAGCACTTACACCTTTGTCTCTTCCTGATTGTATATCATTGTCAATTTCAATTAATCCATTACCAGTACCTATATATATCGTTGAGATTTGATCAAAAGCCCAATCTCTAGGAAGAGGATAACCTAGATTTCCACTAAAACCAGTAGACATCCCGCTTACAAAACTACTAGAAGAATAACCCCTTTCACCAACTCTAATACAAATATTTCTCGGTCCATAAATACCAATCTTATATTTAGATCCTAATGCTATCATCTTGTTATAAATCGCATTAAAGTAAGGAAGAATACTATCTGTAACTTGATAATCCAAAGCATCAAAATCTACTGAAAAGTAAATAGTTGTCCCATCCCGAAATCCATAACTATTTGCAACTTTATAGGCAACAACAGCGTCGTTAGCTCCTTGTTTTGCGCTAAAATAAGATTGAGTAGAGCTATCAGTTTGATAGATAGGGTAAATTGTTAATCCTGCATTTAGAATGGTTTCAATTTCGCCTAGTTGTATTTTTTTGTTAAGACTTGAGCCAGGTTTGTTAACAAGATAGCGTCCCACCGTCCTATAACCAGCATCTTTTAATGCCTGCGCTTTAAAGGAGGTAATTTCTGTGACACAGTCACAAGCCGTTCCCATGCGATTAGGGTCTCCCTTGCTTTGAAGAAGAGATAGCCAAGTTTGTTTTCCGGCAATTCCATCAGCAGTTAATGCAACAAATTCCTGAAATTCAATAACAGTGTTTTTAACCCCATTCCCGTAGACTCCATCAAAGACTCCCGGATCATAACCATTAACGTACAAAGCATATTGTAAAAGTTTAACGAATACTCCATTATTTCCAATTGATAAAGTTGGTAACCGATTTGTTGTCGCCGGGCCAACAGAACCAGTTTGCTGTTCAGGATCAATGCCTTCCTCTGTTTGAATGCCATAGATTAAAGCCCTGTTAGTTCCTCTTTGATATATTCCATCAGCTGGTTGTACACCTGATGTTTTATAATAATTGTAGTTAAGATCCCTTTGCATCTCTCTGATCCTCTGACCTTCATCAGAAACTAGAACATAAGCATCCATGACCAAAAATGCTTTAAAGATATAGTCATAAACCTTCCCGTCTCTGATTGGTAACCCTGCATCTGTTTGCAGTCGAATGACCTCTCTTTTTGTTCCTTCCCCAAATGTTCCATTTATCCCACCAGGACCATAACCTTTACAGTACATAGCTGATTGAAGTATTTTCACAATATTTATGCCCTTCAGATCAGTTGGAACACTACCCATCTCCATCTCTCCCCAATTTCGATAAGCAGTGGCTGTTCCATCGCCAAAATTATTGACTGGGGTGCCAATTCCTAATTCAATTTGTAAAGCTCTCGTTAGGGCGTACATCGTTGACCACCCTGTTTGCCCATTTGTTGGTGCAGGAACAAAGCCTTTTTTCCCATGGTAATTAAAGTTCACCCATTCTTGTGCTTCTAAAACCATTTCATCCATAAAAAATCACCCGCTTAAAATTTTTTAAATCTAAGACCCCCCATTCTCCTCAGAGGACTTAAATTTGTTTTGATCACTTACAATTCAATGTGTCTCTCAGAAACTTGTTTTGTGACAAAACTTCTTAATTAAATTTTTGCAATGCCTTCATCCGGGCTACTTTTTGATTTATCCACTTGTTGAATTGTTTTATCCTTACTTTAAATGTGGGCGTCTTCCATATTGAAAAGTGAATACGTTTGCGATACGGTGATGCTAAAATGAGGAGCTATGAATGGACAAATAATGCTGAGAACACTAATAACATGAAATTTCAGTATTAATTTTTATTGAAGCACAGGTATTTTTCAATCGGTAACTTTCTCCTGTACACGCGATGATATAAACATGATGAACCAAACGACCCACTAGAGCTGAAGTGAGCCAATTTTCCCCAAACACTCGTCTCCATTGACCAAATTCCCGATTCTAGGTCAACACTTTTGTGTTCATAACAATCTCTGTGCTAATGTAAAAAAAGAATTCTTGGTCCTGTTTTTTGAACGGAACGTAACCTAGTACATCGAGAATGAATAGATCCGATGTCTCGATTTGTCGCTTCAGTCAACTAAATGTTTCTGCTTTGGGCACTTCCTCTAATTGATCAACCAAATCGGTGACTTGGGAAAAACAGACGTCTTACCCCATTTCATACGCTTTGATTCCTAATGCCGTCCCTACATGGGTTTTTCCTGTACATGACTTTTCCAGAAGCATTAAATTCTGTCTCGATGAGTTTGACAATGTCGAGCTTTATGAAGCACCAGAACACGGTCTTCATGAAGAATCACAAAAGATCTCACAATGCACTGAGGGATTAAATCTCCGTAATTATAAATTCTGTAAATTAAATCCTACGGAATAACGAAAACATTTGATTTTATTTGTCACAAATAAATAATAACAACAACATTTTCCCTTGAGTTGAAAATTGATTCATAGGAGGTAACATTATGAAATGTTATGTGTTTAATGCGCCGAAAGGCGAAGACCGTTGGGTAGACTATGTGGACGTAGTCGGAACAGGATCACGATTCAGAATGCGTGGTGGACAGATCGTATGGAAGAAGGCAGATGCTTACCCGCCGTATGAACCCGCACGTTTCAGCGCATATGACCTTCACAATGATATTGGGAATGATCAATGGCCAGATTTCTACGCATATGATTATGATGCTTCAAAGGACATCTATTATAATGGGACGACAAGAATCTATCCATTGGATATGTTCAACCGTTGGGTTAATAATATGAGTGTAGACGGGGGATCATTCTATAATGTTACGGAAAATGTTCAAGTATATGATTGGAGGTATCCTAGTTCACCATTCATGACGCTTCAACCGGGCGAGTACGTTGGAATAGGTAAAGGATGGGGACATACTTCGTGGGATGGGCATCCGCACGACAGAATTTCAATTTCGTGTTTCAGTGTTGACAAGGGAAGCCATTGGTATTATCCGGAATCGGATGGAATCCATGCGTATATCGACCATGACCCTACACAGTGGCCATCAGAGCACGGACTGAATACTTGGTGATTGATTTATTTCAGAAACGTGATGTCGCTTGATCACGACCTGAACGAAGACAAGAGTGACCAGAATTCAAGTGGTTTAAAAACCATAGGGATGACATTTCACGTAATAGATGGGACACCTTTTTTTCTTGCGGTTCAAAACGAAACGATCACAGATGAATTCAGTGCTTACGTAGATTAGATTGGTGCAGGAATAAACGAATGATAATGCAGGTCAGAGCGAATAACAAGCAATACTGGTATAAAAAAACTGTCTTTCGAAATATAATATGAACCCCATGATGGTTAAATTATGCCAACATCACCCTATCGCAATCAATGACACCTAGAAAACCCATCGATATTTGATCTGTACCCTTAAAAAACCTATGCTGTTTTGAGAAGATGATTCCTGTATTGAACAGGGGGTCATCTTTTTTAAATCCCACTGATATCTATAGTGATTGTACTAACTCATATATCACTTAATTCCTCTTCTAAGTTCTTCGAGAGCTTGACAAGATTTGATCAACCCCTTATTTTTAAAGTGCTCGAAGAAGGATTCCTGCGGGGCGTTATCCCAACAGTTTCCTCGCCTGGACACGGATGTTCGAGCTTGTACTTCTTGACTAACTTCTGAACAGTAAGACTTGTATAATGGAATCCTTGATCGGAGTGAATGAAGTCATCTTTAGCTAACTTTACTTTTTGATTGCGTTTCAGTTTATGCAGCGTATCTGTGACGATATCTAGGGTTAAATGATCAGATACATGGTAGGCCATAATTCCATGAGTTGAACTGTCCTTAATCGTTGATAAATAAGTTTTCTGGCCTTCTTCATAAAAGAGATAAGTGATACCGGTAAGCAATACTTTTCCGAGTTGACTTTGCTTAAGCTCTCTTTTTAAGCGGTTTGGCCAGATGGTGTATTCCTTGGTCATCATTATTCGGTAAAGATTTGCCTTTCTAATCGGACAAACGATCCTATATTTGTTCATAATCCTTCGAATACGTTTTAAGTTAAAGGTCACGCCAAGGTTCCCTTCTAATGTCATTTTGAATTGACGAGCACCTTTTTACGTTTCACTTGCTTATCCTTGGTTTTTCTGTACTTTTCTCATTTCTTTTTTCTTGGGCAGGCAAAGAAAAATAACGGTAATAGCCGGAGCATAACACTTTTGCCAATTGGCATAAATAGCATACTCTATTATTAAGTTTATTTTTTTCAATGACAGAATGAATCAGTAAGAACTTGTGTTCACCGGATCATTTTACGGCCTCAGCCTCCTTTCCATTAAGTCGATTTTTTTTAACCGTTCATTTTCCCCTTTCAATAAACGGTTTTGGGCTTTCAACCGTTTATATTTTTCCTCTAAGGAAGGCTATTTTTCAATTGGTCTTGTTGAGTTTCCTTTTCGTGTGTCACGGAGACCTGCAATACCGTTTAGTTTTTAGGATTTTCGCCATCTTTTAACTGATGATCCACATGATGCATCCCCAAAAGATTAGGATCGAATCTATGGCCTTCAAAATCTCTCTTGGAACCTTTCCTTTTTCATTTTCAGCTATAATAATACGTTTAAATTCATCAGTGTAGGTCAGTACCTTGCACCGACTTTTTTCACACAGGGATTACGAGATAATGTCTTTATTTCTTTATCTGTGAATGTCTTAATACCCACTTTAAATAGTTGAGACCGTATAATTGTGTAAAAAGGGTTATCTGAATAAGAGGAATCGACGGGCGTGCGTTCTGTTTTTCCGGAGGGTGGGCCGGCCCACCCTCCGGAAAAACAGCGGGATTCGTCTTCTCTGCTCCCTCATTTTTTTCATAGAAAATGAGCCGGAGCCCATCATCTCAGTTAGAATAGAGTTGTCTAAAACCAAATTCTAAAGGAGAGACTCAGGGATGGCTCAATTACAGATTACTCTAAATGAACAACTTCTGCATCAATTATTTCTTGGAGATTCTAAGGAATCCGGCGTCGACGCGCTTTTGGAGGCGATCCTCAATCAGGTGCTGCAGGCACAGGCTGGCGAACAGGT
>NZ_FOOY01000036.1 GCF_900113325.1 Sporolactobacillus nakayamae
GTAGCCATATCTTACATCGGTCGATCACAAACAAAATACTCGAACAGGTGGGACTCAAAAATCTAGTCCATCTGTTCGAGCATGCACACTTAAGCTATTGAACCGCCGTATACGGACCCGTACGTACGGTGGTGTGAGAGGTCGGAGAAATTATCTCCTCCTACTCGATATTCTGTTTTCACACCATCTCTAGGAGCAGATATTAACTGGAGAAGGATTGACTTTCCAAATAATGGATCAGCTTATATGCGAAAATACCGAGTTGTAATTTCATCCGGTCATCTGTCAACTTTAAGTCCAGACCGGTTTTTGTCTCTATTAGGTTTAATCTGTATTTTAATGTGTGTCGGTGAATGAAGAGTTTATTAGCTGTAACTTGTATATTCTCATTATTTAATAGATAGGCATCAGCCGTTTTAAATAAATCAACACCGTGACGTTTTTGATGAATGAGATCCCCTAGATAGTTGTTATATAGACTTTTTAAATCAAAACCGGACTCCTTCATTTCAATAAGTACACTGTATAATCCAAGATCCGAATAATGGACGGTTGTCATGGATTTATTCAGTAATCTTGAAAGCTTCACAGCATATTTCGCTTGTTTCGCGCTTTTTGACAGTCCTTTAATACCAACACATTCATTCCCTATCCCAATCTGCAGCAAGTTATCATGAAAATGATAATCCCATTGTTTTTCGATTTCATCGATAAGCTGGTAGCAATATTTTTTTATTTGATTCGTATTTTTGCCTGAAACGATTGTCACTAACATAATAGATTTTAATTTTGTACGGATAATGTATTGCTTTTTCTCTCTTATGAACACTTGATCGATCAGTGCATAAAGACGGTTGATCTCCTGATTTATAGTCTCATCATTTGTGTTTTCAAATGTGAAGTAAAAGACAGTTTGTTTAGCTGTGATATCATAGCCCAGCTTTCTACCTTTCTCAATAACCGTAGTTTCATTTGAATAATTCTGATGTATGATTTCCTCAAGAAAATCTCCCTGTAAGAGAATTTGCTTCTCCAAGACGGCTTTTTGTTTTAGATACTCAATCGCGCACACGGTCACCGCATGACCAATTGCAATGTCATCCAGTTCGTTCCAGGTTTTCAGTGGTTTTATAATCATGATCCAACCGAAACAATATTTTCTAGCGATAATGGGACATGCAGATAATCGATATTCTTCCACTTCTCGATGTGTATAATGTCCTTCGGTTTGGCAGGACTTAAGGAATTCTTTAATATTAAACTCATTTTCTCCAAAAAAAATATTATTTTCAGAACGGATTGAAATAAAGGGGTTCTGGTTTACCTTGTAAATTAATTCACAAAAATCATTAAAAATATAGGTGCTGGCGGTCGTGAGGTTAGCCAGTTTTTTTGTGATTTCTGAAAGACTTTGATCATTTAATATTAAACTCGTTAATTCTTTGTGGATACTTAGTGAATGTTCGAGCAAGGTCATTTGCTTATTTACTATTTGCTCCAAAATGGCTTTTGTAATCATAGAAAAATTAATCTGTGGAGGAATTTTAATGAGAGGCGTGCCACTTTGATTTGCTGCATGAATAAATCCTTCGGGAATTTCAGATAAATAGAAATCGGTATAAATAGCGACACCTGATAACTTTTTGAGATGTAATAGTTTTTCAAACTCTGCTTGCTTTTCCGTGTTATCATGCATATCAAAACCCGTGGTAATTAGGAACTCCCCGTGCTGAAAACGCGTAATATCTTCGACTACCTCGACAGTTGTGACCCACTTAATATCATTATTGATCCCCTTTTGGCCGGCGATTAGAGATGTATGTGCCATAACAGGCAATTGAAGTGCTTCGCGAATGCTAAGAGCCAAGGCGTACCCCCCTAAACTATTTGTTTCTTAATATAAGTCTATCACATAAATTTATACAAAGTGTACAAAGAGAAGTTTGTTTTTTCTTAGCGTTGGCTAATAGAAAGAACCTATTATTCAAACAATAATAGATATAACAAGAAAATACAAAAGATATAAAATTCACTAACTAATTATGGATCGGGCCATAAAATGACTTTTGGCAAATAATGAATGGATGGTGGCTGAGCGAATGGAGCAGGTATCTTCAAAAAAAAAGACTGTTGATCAGGCATTGGTGTATATCAAAGATGAATGTCGTCTCATGTATGGTGGCTTTGGTGGGATTGGCAGTCCTCCGACGCTCATTGAAGGCATATTTGAAAAAGGTGTTAAAAATCTTCACTTAATCGGGAATGATGCCGCCTTTCCAGAAGTTGGTGTGGGACGGCTGATTTCAAATGGTCGTGTTAAATCGATGATTACAAGTCACATTGGCTCCAATCCAAATTCCGGAAAACTGATGTCGGAAGGAAAATTGGACGTTTCATTCTATCCGCAAGGCACACTCGCTGAAAAGATACGCTGTGGAGGAGTAGGTTTGGGCGGCATTCTTGTTGATATTGGTATGGATACAATCGTCGACGATGGAAAACAAAGGGTGGAAGTGAACGGAAAAACATATATGCTTGAACCTGCGTTAACAGGAGATGTCGCCATTGTTTACGCAGAGAGAGCCGATGAATACGGAAATCTCATCTATGATAAAACGGCGAGAAACTTTAACCCGCTCGTCGCCATGGCTGCCGATATCACGATTGCCGAGGTAAAGGAGATCGTTCCAAGAGGCGCGTTAAACCCTGAAATGATCGCTACACCCGGTGTTTTTGTTGACTATCTTGTTGAAAGCAAAGGAGTGAACTGGACATGGGCATGGCAAGAGAATTAAGACAACGCATTGCGCGAAGAGCGGCACAAGAAATCACTCGGGGAATGGTTGTCAATCTTGGAATAGGCATCCCAACGCTGGTGGCCGATTTTATACCTGCTGACTGGCGGGTTATGTTTCATGCAGAACATGGGGTTCTCGGTACGGGTCCTTCTCCTTTAAAAGGAGAAGAAGATGAACATTTATGCAACGCCGGGGGATTGCCTGTGACCGTTGTTCCGGGAGCATCTTATTTTGACAGTACGATGGCATTTGGCATTATCCGTAAAGGGCTCCTGGATGTCACGATCTTAGGTGCTCTGGAAGTGAGTGAAAAAGGTGATCTTGCCAACTGGATTGTTCCCGGGAAGTTAGTGCCAGGCATGGGTGGTGCCATGGATCTTGCTCAGGGCGCAAAAAGGGTAATCGTTCTGATGAGTCATGTGAATAAAAAAGGGAAGTCGAAAATCGTTAAGACATGTACTTTACCGTTAACAGCCAGAAACTGTGTTGACTTAATTATTACAGAGATGGCGGTTATTGAAGTGACAGTTGATGGATTAGTCTTACAAGAAGTGATGGAACCTTATAGCGTCGATGAAGTCGTACGTTGCACAGAAGCTCCGCTGATTATTTCGGGAAAATTAAAAGGATAAGAATCATTTGAAGATGGGTGGTTGTTTTAATGAAAGAAGTTGTGATTACCTCAGGTGTGCGCAGCGCAGTTGGTAAGTTTGGAAAAACATTGATTCATGTCAGTGCGTCTGAAATGGGTCGCCAGGTATTGGAGGGATTGATGGATCGGACAACCGTTAAGAAGAATGAAGTCGGTGAAGTGATCTTTGGACACGGTTATGTTCATGGAGGCGGACTGAATTCAGCACGAATATCTTCGCAATTGGCAGGATTTCCACGGTCGGTTCCAGCTTATATTGTCATCAAAGCGTGCGGTTCCAGTTTAAAGGCGATTGCAAATGGTTTCTTAACCATCGCGTGCGGACAGGAAGATACCGTTATTGCAGGCGGAGTTGAGAGCATGAGCCAGGTGCCATACATCATGAGAAACAGATGGGGGAAAAAGTTCGGTAATCTTCTCATGGAGGACGCTCTGCTTGCGGACGGATTAACATGTTCGCTAGCTGAAGAGCATATGGGGGTAACAGCGGAGCGACTGGCAACACAATATGGCATCAGCCGAGAAGAGCAGGATGAATATGCATTCAATAGCCATAAAAAAGCAGCACAAGCCATTCAAAATAGGAATTTTTCCGATGAAGTAATTCCTTTGAAAATTCAATCCCGTAAAGGCATTAGCTATTTTTCAATAGATGAGTCCGTTCGTTCTGATATTTCCATCGATAAACTACAAAAGCTTCCTGCCGTCTTTCTTAAAGATGGAACAGTAACAGCTGGAAATGCATGCCCGATGAATGACGGAGCAGCAGCGGTCATGATGATGTCAAGGGAAAAAGCTGAAGAGAAAGGACTCAGCCCACTCGTGAAAATCAAAGCTTATGCCTCAGCAGGTGTTGAACCGAATGTGATGGGTATCGGTCCAGTTGCGTCAACCAGAAAGGCTTTAAAAATAGCAGGTATGCAATTGGAAGATATTGGATTGGTTGAGCTGAATGAAGCATTTGCTGCTCAATCGCTGGCCGTTATTAAGGAATTGGAGCTTAATCCTGAGATCGTTAATGTTAATGGTGGTGCCATTGCACTAGGGCATCCTGTAGGGGCAACGGGTGCAAAATTAACCATCACACTTATGAACGAAATGATTCGCCGCAAAGAAAAATACGGTCTAGTCACTTTATGCATGGCTGGAGGTATGGGGATAACGGTCATTTATGAAAACATGCGTCTGTGAACCATCGAATAAATAGTATTTAGTGCGTGAGAGGAGAGAAGTGAAATGAACATTCATGAGTTGTCGGCAGATGCATTACTTGCAGGTTATCGATCGAAGATATTGTCCCCGGTTGAAGTCGTTCGAGCACTTTTCAAATATATTGAGGAATCGAACGCAAAGGTGAACGCGTTTGTCACCCTGAATAAGGAGCAGGCTCTGATTCAGGCAAGAGAATCAGAGAAACGCTATGCAGAGGGCGTCAACATTCGTGCGCTGGAAGGCATACCTGTGGCGATCAAAGACTTGGTCAACACAAAGGGCATTCGGACAACCTATGGCTGCCTTGCATACAAGGACCATGTTCCTGACCGGGATGCGACCGTCGTTACACGGGTTAAAGATGCCGGTGCTGTGATTATGGGGAAAACAAACACACCTGAATTTGGATTTAAAGGAACGACGGAAAATCCTCTGTTTGGGCCATCACGCAACCCATGGAATTTGACAAAACAAACGGGTGGATCAAGTGGCGGTGCGGCTGCAGCAATTGCATCCGGCTTTATTCCTATTGCGCAAGGAGGGGACGGAGGGGGTTCGATTAGAATTCCGGCATCCCTCTGCGGGGTGTATGGATTCAAATCCACTTTTGGTCGTGTCCCTATTGATAATAATGTTAATGATGTGTTTGGCAGTCACAATCCGTTCATTCATTGGGGTCCGATCGCACGCACGGTGACGGATGCAGCTTTGATGTTCGATGTGATTCAAGGTGATGCGCCGACAGATCCATTTTCTTTGCCAAGAATGAATCTGTCTATCTACGAAACGTTGAAAACTAAAGAACGCAGTAATTTTGTCATTGGCTACACACCGGATTTCGGGATTTTTGAGATTGAGGAAGAAATAAAAAGTGTATTTCTAAAAACGATTGATCGTCTTCGTGAATTGGGATTAAAAGTGGAACCAATGGATATTCAAATGAAAAAAACCGAAGCAGAATACGTTCATTATTTTGATAAAGTGTGGACCACACATCTGAGTGCCAGTGCGGAACCCCTATTAGAAAATCATGCGGATGAATTATCGGATGGACTCAAGAACATGATCCAGAGAGCTCGAGGATTGTCCGCTATTGATTTTGATAAATTAGGCGGATACCGGTCCTATCTGTATCAAACCATACAACATTTGTTTGACACGTATGATGTCGTCCTTTCACCGACGCTTGTTTCCTCAGATATTAAATTTGATGCGTTTAACCCTGAACAATTAAATGGACACGCTATTGATCAGGAGAACGATTGGACACTAGCCATAACGAGTATTTTTAATTTAACGGGTCATCCGGCGGCGTCACTTCCGGTTGGCTTTACAAAAGAAGGGGTTCCAATCGGAATGCAAGCGATTTGTAAACGATTGGATGATGTTACACTATTTCAATTCGCAAAATGGATTGAAAACCATATCAATACGCCGACATTGGCTTCTCTCAAATAATACTTAAAGAAGACATGAGTGAGCGACATCGAGCGGCCGGTGGAAAGACGAAGCCATCTATCAAATCGATCTGCGGCGTTTTCTAGGAGATCCACCTGTAACTATGTTTTCAAGTACGAACAATACTACCTGCATATTACACGAAAAAGCGCCGGATTTAAATTCAGAAAGAACCAGGCGTTTTTCGCCCAGTCCTTTCTGATACAAATAAGAATGTACAATGATTGGCGGAATCTAGGAACTTCGCTCGTTTTTTTGAATTATTATTCAGGATTTTTGTTCAAACGTTCCGATGCAATTCGAAATACTTTGTCGTTCTCACGTTGATTTATGGTGACGATCTGAACAATTTGAGCTTGTCCATTTATAATTCGGAAAATAATGCGTATGCCTAAACGTCTAAATTTGATTTCCTTACATCCACGAAGCAGCCCAAAAGGTGTATTACTCAACGGTTTCCCAATTTTGTCGGCACGAAATTCTAATTTGCGAAATGCTTTTTCAACGAATAGTCGTGATGATCTATCAAGTTTGCTAAATTCAATGGCAGCAGCCCGACTAATAAATTCGATTTTGAATTTGGCCATTTACTTAAATAAATCCTCGTCTGCAATGTCATCCGGGTTAGAAAGCTGATAACGTGCATCGTCTTCAACAGACATTAAATGATTCAGTGAAATCACTTGTTTTGAATCATATTCTTTTATGCGTGCGGCGGCTTCGCTATAGATCAAACGATCCTCTAGATCGTGTATACGTTCGTACATTTTTTCATACTGTTTGTAATCGAGGATCACAGAATCGAATTTCTGATTATCAGTAATAACCTGTGGTTTGATTTTTGCCCGCTTCCGAACGGCGCTGAACGTCTTCACAACAATGGACGAAGGTATAATCTGATCTTCAGAAAATGTAGGCTTTGTCATAACATGTTCACCATCCATTCTTAAAGTCCTCCTTTTGATTATTTCTTATCCTGTAATTATTATACGGAAAAGGGAATGCATAGTACATGATATATGATGATTAATATTATGTATAGTTATGTGTATACGGTTTTTAATCCTTACAATACTTGCATTTTTTCATAATGGTCTATTTTTTCTTTGTGCCAAGCCGCTTTCTGCTCTACTAGTTAAATAAAGTTTCAGATAATTGATGGGGCAGTGTGAAAGCATACAGCGACAATCAGAATGCTCTTTTACTGCGTGCATTCTCTGTAAACAGTACATTTCAAGGACAAGGAATTAATCCTTTTCAGAAAGGAGAAGAAAAAATTCCTGGTTAGTTTCGTTGCATTTCTTGCCACGTTATTTATGTTCTTTTTTGTCGGCTCGGCGATTCTTTATCCACTGATTATCTGCACGTTCATAGCAGGACAAAGAATGGTGCATTCACGCAGCAAAAAACAGTGTCAAGAATGAGGAATGCTTCGGCGGTGCTCGATCTGCAAAAATTAGAATCACTTTTACCGGTATTTTGACTCTTCCAATAATGAAAAAGAATCCTTAAGGATCATCTGATCTTTGGATTCTCATTCTTTTGCTTATGTGATTATTTTACTGCTTGAATGGTTGATGAGACGATATACTTATCAATGCCGACCCCTGGCAGCCATTCTTTAATGAATGATTTTGATTCATCCTTGGGCTTAATTTCAATTTGCGCGAAGCCGTTTTGCTCGAGCATGTGTTGCAGGTCGTTAATGGAAGAAGCACCGGAAACACAGCCGGAGTACGATACATCCAAATCGTTTTTTATTTCCTCCGGCAGCTCGGCCGTCAGAACAACGTCGGAAATAGCCAACCGGCCACCTTTCTTCAAGACACGGAACGCCTCTTTGAATACTTGCGGCTTGTCAGGTGAGAGGTTGACGACGCAATTGGACAGAATCACGTCAATGGATTGATCAGCGACCGGTAAATGCTCGATTTCGCCTAAACGAAAATCAACCCTTGAAAAGGATCCTTTTTCTGCATTCGATCTTGCTCTGCTGATCATTTCCGGCGTCATATCCACACCAATGACCATTCCGTTGTCGCCGACTTGCCGGGCGGCAAGAAAGCAATCGAATCCGCCGCCGCTTCCTAGATCTAATACGTTTTCGCCGGGTTTCAGTGACGCAATGGCTTGCGGATTGCCGCAGCCCAGTCCGAGATTTGCGCCGACAGGCACAGCATTTAATTCATCAGTTGAGTAGCCCAGCTGCTCGGAAACATCATTTTTGTTTTCTTGTGTCGCGCAGCAGCCGACATCAGAGGAAGCGCATCCGCAAGATGATGCCGACACGTCCTGCAGAGCGATTTGTTTGTAACGGTTTCGTACATTTTGTCTGATTTGATCTTTCGACAGTGCCATAGGAACACACTCCTTGGTTAGTGAACTATTTTTTCTTCTTCAGCGAATGCTTTAATTTTATCTGCAATGCCGTCTCGAACATTTTGGAAAATGCTCCAGATTTCTTCAGGTGTTCCCTTCACTTTTGCCGGGTCGTCAAATCCCCAATGCTCTCTTCTTACTTGAGGAGGAGTCATCGGGCACCGATCTTCCGCATCGCCGCATAGCGTGACGACAAGGTATGCGCGGTTGAGCAGACTGGGATCAATAAGTTTGGACTCGTGGTTGGAAATATCGATGCCGGCTTCGTTCATGACGGCGACTGCGTTTGGGTTCAAGCCATGCGCTTCGATGCCTGCCGATCGAACCTCGTAATCATCACTTAGATACTTTTTTCCGAACCCTTCGGCCATTTGGCTGCGGCAGGAGTTGCCGGTGCAGAGAAAATAAATAAACTTTTTTTCCATTTCACGAACCACCTTTTTACGCCTTTTCATGGCGATTGAATTGATTTCTAAGTCGTAGAGCAACGTTGACGAGTGCAATCATGACTGGAACTTCAACGAGCGGGCCAATAACAGCAGCAAATGCTTCGCCCGATTGAATGCCGAAGATCCCGACGCTTGTGGCAATAGCAAGTTCAAAATTATTGCTCGCTGCGGTAAAGCTGAGCGCGGATGTTTTGCCGTAATCAGCCCCCGCTTTTCTTGCCAAAAAGAACGAGATGAAGAACATGATCACAAAGTAGATCAGCAGCGGTACGGCGATTCTAATAACATCAAGAGGCAGCTGGATGATCATGTCGCCTTTGATCGAGAACATAATGATGATTGTAAAAAGCAAAGCAATCAGAGCAAGCGGACTAATCCGCGGACAAAAAACAGCTTCATACCATACCTTTCCTTTTATCTTGACGAGAATCAGCCGAGTCAGCATGCCGGAAAAGAAAGGAATACCTAGGTAAATCAGCACACTCTGAGCAATATCAAGCATGGTGATCGAGATGCGAAGGCTGTCTAATCCCAGCCATCCCGGCAATAAAGTAACAAATAAATAGGCGAATACAGAGTAGAACAAAATTTGAAAAATAGAATTAAATGCAACCAATCCGGCAGTGTATTCACGATTTCCTTGAGCAAGATCATTCCAGACGATGACCATGGCGATGCACCTGGCCAGCCCGATCATGATGAGTCCGATCATATAGGCCGGATAGTCATGGAGAAAGATAAGTGCCAAAAGAAACATAAGAACAGGGCCGATCAGCCAATTCTGCACCAAGGACAGGAACAGGATTTTGACATCTTTAAATACCATTCCCAATTCTTCATAGCGAACTTTAGCCAAGGGCGGGTAAAGCATCACAATTAAGCCAATAGCGATCGGAATGGATGTTGTTCCGGCTTGCAAGCGATTTAACGTGCTTACAAAAGATGGAATCAAGTAACTGAGCAAGACTCCAAAAATCATTGCCGAAAAGATCCATACGGTTAAATAGCGATCGAGAAAGGACAACTTTTTCATTTTAATGTCTCCAATGGAATGCTCAGGCCGGTTGCTTGACAGTCGCATGTTTTGGTCTCCAAGAGCGGCAGTGCCTGGATAATTTCTGTTACATAGCTTGGAAGCTGATCATTAAGACGGTAATAGACCCAAGTTCCTTGCTTGCGTTCGTTGATTAAACCGGCCGCACGCATTTTCTTCAAATGCTGACTGATTGCCGGTTGCGATAAATCGAATAAATCGACAAACTCGCAGACACATCGTTCACCTTGTTTTAAGAAGGCAAGCATTTTCAACCGAGTCTTGTCACCGACAATCTTGAGCAAATCGGACATGGATTCAATAGTCTTATCGTTGTTCATATATTTGTCCTCACTTATATAATAGTATAATTATATTAGTTCATACTTATATTCAAGTCAAATCAAAACACTCCACGAAATAAATCAGAGCTTTCATGGAGTAACAATAAGGTTGTTTACTCATGCTGGCATAGCAGTATTCAACCACATATTTCATGACAAAAATGTTCGTTGCTGCTCTAAAGATTAGAGAAATGGTCTGTTGCGTAGTAGACGCGAGATGCACAGCAATCTGTACGAAAAAACTACAGATAGGCGGTCACCTGCTAAATCAGGACAGCAGCCGAGTTTGAGGTTAGACCGAACCCGTGGAAAGCTAGACCGAAGAGAGGAAAAGTTGAACCTAATGAGTGGAAAGTTGAACCGAACCCCTGTGAAGTTCAACCCAAGAGAGGAAAAGTTGAACGCTGATACTTTAGCCTGAACGCTGATTCTTTTCTCTGAGCGCTGATTCTTTAGCCTGAACGCTGATTCTTTTCTCTGAGCGCTGATTCTTTAGCCTGAACGCTGATTCTTTTCTCTGAGCGCTGATTCTTTAGCCTGAACGCTGATTCCTTTAGCCTGAACGCTGATTCTTTAGCTTGAGCGCTGATAATTTAGCCTGAACGCTGATTCTTTTCTCTGAACGCTGATACTTTAGCCTGAACGCTGATACTTTAGCCTGAGCGCTGATTCTTTTCTCTGAGCGCTGATTTTTTTCTCTGAGCGCTGATACTTTTCTCTGAACGCTGATACTTTTGTCTGAACGCTGATACTTTTGCTCGAACAATGCAAAATTGGTCTCTTTTACTCATGCATTTTTACTGCGCGCTTCGTCTTTACTGCATAACAGCATTATTCTCAGTAAAGAACTTTAGAAAACTTTTGCATCGTCAAAGAGTGGGGATGTCCGCCAATGCTGAAACATTAAGTCACTTAATTCGGTTTCGTTTAGGGATGAACCAAAGTGATCAAGGGTGCTTTTTAATGAAAGAGTTTCGAGTGTGCGCTGAGTTTTAAAGTTATCGCCATAGCTTTGATTAACGTGCTCTGAGAATTTATGCCACCAGTAAGCGCCGATTTCGGCGGGGCTTGCGTTCGTTCCGCAACTCTTTTTAATCTTATTGCAAATATATGAAATGACTTGTCCGTCTTCATGAACAACCGTGCCGTAAAAATCTAAGAAAAACGCTTTTATCGGCAATTTGATTACTCCAGAATTTTTTATTGAGAAAACCTATTGGGACGATCAATGGGAATAATTTTAGTTTACTCTTCTTCAGCAGCGAACTAAATTATTTTAAAAAAGTTGATGAAAAACATTTTAAATAGCTATATCCTTTGTTTGAGAGGAGAGGAAGCAATGGATATCATTGTCGAACGATTTGAAGCAACACCAATTTTGTACATGCGCAAGAAACTAATCGTGGAAAGGGGCGAACGAGGTGAGATTTTCAACTTTAATGTTTCGATTTAAACAAACTTTTAATGAACTTCGTAATTAGTTGAATAAAATCTAGATCTTTACTTAGAACTCTCAGTAATTGAAAAAGGACTACACCACAGAATATAAATATAAAAATAAATATAACCAAATTTATAATATCATTCATAAAAACCCCTCTTTTTAAATATGCTAATATTTTCGGGAAATGGAAAGGTATGTGTTGAAAAACTAGTTTCCTATTTATTGTCGCTCTTGCCTCTACGTACTTTAGTATACCAAGTAACTCTGCCTTCGCGAAGGATCAAACGTCTTCAAATGGTGAATAACTGTCTTCAAACGTTGTGATCACCAAAGATAATATTTATCAGTTTTTAGTTTATTTTGGGATTGATTTTAATAACCTTGCTATTTATAAAATAAAAGAACAAGATCGAAGAATGACAGTCCAGAATTTATCCAAACACCCAAATCAGATTAAAAAAACTAAAGAAGGCATACTCGGAAAATCTATTAGTGGTCGTACGCATTATGAAAGATAAAATATCGTTCCCATGAATGTTGATCTGTTGTCTAGCAGTAACTAATAACAGACCATTTTTTGCGAGGAAGTATAAGCTTTGCGCTTTAGCTTGGAATTTCTATATAAGAGAGCGGTGGTCCTGCGGCCGCCGCTCTCTTATAATCATGCTGATTTTTTATTTTCTAACTTCCAGATATTTTTGTCTGTAAGAAATGGTAAACAAGATAATGTCCCTACAATGCCGATTACCATAAATAAGAAAGCGGCTCCGGAACCTTTCCCCACCCCAAATAGAAAACTCCACAGACTATGAGGTTGCTGTACGGCCATAAATGGTTCAAATACCTTATCGATTAAAATGCCTCCGCAAAAATAGCCGACAGGGATCGAAAAAAATTGCAGCGTGTTCCTCACAGAATAAACGCGTCCCTGCATTTGAACGGGAACTATTGAACGAAGTAGTACGTCCATCTGCGCAGTCATAACTGGAATGAATAGCCATCCTAGCACTGCGCCGAAACACCAGATCGGGGTACTCCTTCCGAAAGCGAGAATGAAGTTCTCTGTACTCATTGAAAAAAGTAAAGAACTGAAAATAACACGAACGCGGCTCTTTGGAGTCGGAGCGACTGTGACCAAAATGCTTCCGAGCACCATTGCCAGTCCTGAAAATGTGTTCACCATCCCAAGTGCCGTTTTTCCCCCGACTGTTCGTGAAAGAATCATCGCCGGCAGGGCGGCATTGAAAATTGAAACGGTAAAATTGATTATGGAAAGAAATAAAATCAAGTCAAGAATACCGCGATTATTTTTAAGAAAGTTCAGCCCTTTTTTTGCGGATTGCAAGACCGTCTCTTTTTTGTCAGGTCTCTGCTTTGCGACGTTTGGAATCTTAATAAATCCTAAAAGAACAATAAAAGCGACGGAAAAGGTCATCAGGTCAAAGAAAATAACGACTTGAATCGTTGTAAAAGCCAGCATGGTAGCAGCAAGTGCCGGAGTCAGCACCGTAATCAATGAGTTGGAAAGAGAACGTACGCCGCTGACTTTTTGGTAATGTTTCGGTGAAGTGAGCAAGCTTATGGCTACTTCCGACGCGGGTTGCTGCACCGTGTTCATTAGGCCGTTTAAAGCATTGATCAAATAGAGATGCCACAGTTCAAGAGTTCCTGTTGTAAGTAAAACGAGAACAGTTGCGCTACATAGTGCGGCAAAGCTGTCACAAACCAGCATGGTCAATTTTTTGTTCCACTTGTCGCTCAATGCCCCCGCAAAAATACTGAGCAGAATGTAAGGAACATAGGAACAGATGGTCAGCAATGCCGTCATAAGTGCTGATCCATGCTGTTGGTAGACCCAGATCACCAGTGCGAAATTAGTCATTTCACTGCCCAGCACCGAAAACGATTGTGTGATCCAAAGAATAAAAAAAGTGTGCAGTTCACTTATTGTCTTTTTTAAATTTTTCATCTTGACTTTGCTCCTTTTAATTTAATGGTTCTAAATTAAAGTGCAAAGCCTAACGGACGATGCTAAACGTGCTCCATGCAGGTTCGTCCTGAGTTAGACCTTGCACGGAGCATTGTCAATGCAGAGCTTCATTTTTGCCCAGCCTTTCTTCAAAATTTATTTCAATTTCACTATACCATAGACGAATCCCCTTGACAGCGGTATTTTTCTGCCTTAAGACAGGATAAAAAAGGTTCGCTTGCTCAGAAAAACTAAGGTGTGATGTTAAAAAGCACCTACCATGATCTTCATGGAGGTGCTTATAAGTTAATGAGCAACGATTTGCTCCAAATGCTGTACATTTCGTGAATAGGCGATTCTCATACCTAGATACATCGCGAAATAGTCGACGAAAAGGCCTATTGCAATTCCATAGATTCCGAGATGAAGCGGGAATGTCGTTAAGATCATAATCACGAGCGCGGTCGTGTGGATAACCAGAGTCGCGATTAATACAAATGTGCTTTTTCCGACGGATTGCAGGGCAGCCTTATAAACTTCAAACAAAGGATTGAACAGGTTGGCCAGCCATAGGAGCAAAAAGATCCCCGAAGAAAATCCGATCAAATGGGAATCATTCGTGATCGCCCCGGCAATAGGTGCCCGAAACAGATAGAAGATGATTCCTATCACAGAAAAAAGAATCATCGTCAGCAAAGAGGCAATTTTCGGATAAGCCTGCAAATCATTTAGTCGATGCGCGCCGATGCTTTCACTAACCAACGTGAGCAGCGCGCTGCTGTACATAAATGCCGGAATCAAGCCAATCTGGAGCAGTTGTCCGACAAGCAGATAACTTGAAAGGACAAGCGTCCCCAAATGAGCAAGGATCGCATTGAGTACGATGACAAATAGGCTACCCTGAAGCAGTTCCTGCCCCATCAAAGGCAGGCTTTTGCGAATGATCGATCGCACGTTATTTGGTCGAACTCTGAGTGCCGCCCGAATGTCTTTTCTCAGCAGCCAGCAATACGCGAGTACATCCATGCTCATCGTGATCATACTGGAAAACGCGGCACCGGCGACACCAAGCTGAGGAAAGCCGAACTTTCCAAAGATGAGCAAGTAATTCAGACCTGTGTGAAACAAGGCGGTCGTTGTGGAAATGAGCAAAATCCATTGCGTCCGTTTCTTGATTTTCAAGCAGTTCGTCAATGTGAAAATTAACAATTGAAGGAGCATGTAACCACTCATCAACGAAAGGTATGTTAATCCTTCATGAAGCGCGGCACCGGAAAAACCGTAGACCACCTTCAATAGTGTCCCGCCAAATGACAAGCAGAGGATGCCGAAAATGATGCCGAACAGCAGATCAATCAAGAGCGAAGATGATAGTGTGCTCAAATACTTATCTTCGCGATGCTCGCCAATTGCTTTTGAACCTAAAATGTTTAAAACAATGGCAATGGTTCCGAGAATTCCTGCCATGGTATACAGAAAATTGCCGACCGCGCCGACCGACGCATAGGCGGATACAGACAGATGCCCAACCATTGCTTGATCAATCAATTCTATGGATAAGCCGAAAATCGAGTTGGCGATTAATGGAACCGCCAATTGATTAAGCGGCTTGATATACAGTTTTAAGTTTTCCTTCATCCAGAGGACTCCGTTCTATTATGAATTCCCATCAGCTTGCGTAACCGATGGGAAAACATACTCTGCGACGTCCATGCGAATCACCTCCTCATTATTCGAGATTAAATACATGTTCAGTGTACGCCTCTTTTGGGTGCGACTCCACCAACTTTCTCACAAAAGTTAATCAAAAAAGCCAATCCGTCTCTGAGCGGATTGACAAGGGTATTTCAACTGATTATCTTTTAACAGCGTGAATATAGTGGATCGTTTCAAATGCGGATAAATAATCCTGTCGCTCATTATAGTAGCGTTTGTTTATATCATCCGGGGATAAATGCTCGTAAACAAGCAAGCCAGCGTTTTCCAGCAAGCGTTCCAATTCGGTAAAAGAAAAACAGCTTTTCATCGGTTCTCCGCTTCCGGCAGCCATTTTGACCATATTCTCCACCCGGTTGCTCCGCCTTTTGGTTTCAAACAGGGTTTCGTCTGCATAATCAAAGACGATCGAACTTCCTGAGGGGACAAGATCAAACAGATTTTTGATCAATTGAGCATTCTCTTCTTTTGATAGATAATAGGAAACGCCAAGGAGACTAAAAAAGGTTCGCTTGTTTTCAAAGCCTTGGTCAACCAGCTTTTGATTGGAAATGTCATGTGTAAAGTCCATCGCCACAAAATGAAGATGATCCGGGATGGCCAAATGTGCATCAATCAGCCGCTTCTTTTTAAGCGCCTGCGTCGCGGGATGATCCACTTCAAATACCTGAAGAGAATGGCTCACCTCCGGATGACGAAAACAAAACGTATCCAGTCCGGCACCGAGGATAACGTATTGGGTTGTGCCCAAGTCCATTTCATGGAATAAAATTTGCTCACAAAAGGCTGCACGAGCCAAAGGTGTTGGCGAAAGTTGAACTTGAGTAATCCATTTTAAGATTTCATCCGGTTGATTTGTGAGTTGATTGGCAATATCTTTGTTGAAAAAAGTAATTCCCTGAATCATAGTTTTCTTAATCTGATCAAATTCTTCAGCGGTAATTAATTGAGCGGCGACTGAATCATCGAACACTTTCGGCTGGTCATATCGACTGTGATAGGCACGACTGAATGCAGAAACGAGTGCAGTGATACTTGATTGATCCTTCATAGAACAAGACACCCCACAAAAAAATAAGATTCCCCCGGCCAGGAGAATCTTATTATAACCGAACATTTATTTAATGTAATTATAGCATAAAATCACTTTTTTTGCAAAAATTTCGACTTTTTCTATACTCATTATGGAAATCAATAGATTGAATGTATAGGAGATTGATCATGAGAAACCGCGGATCGATTGTCACTATTACAGAGGGTAAAGTAGCGTTAATCGAGCGTATGAAAAATGGAGACCACTACTATGTTTTTCCCGGGGGCGGAATCAAAAAAACTGAGACTCCGGAGCAGACAGCAATTCGAGAGGCTTTCGAAGAACTCGGTGTGACCGTAAAAATTGATCGGTTTATTGACGACTTTTTCTTCAATGGCAGGCAATATTTCTTTCAAGCTACTATTCTAAGTGGTGAATTTGGCAAAGGTGAGGGCGAAGAAATGACGCATCCTGATCCTGAAAAGGGCAGTTATCGTCCTGTATGGATGAATCTGTCCGAACTGCTTCATCTTGATGTTCGACCACATGAAATTGCGAAAGAGATTTATTCTTGGAATAGAAAAAGAGGATGAGTGTTTGTGAGAAAAGAAGAAATGATTCGTTTTGTCAGGCGCACTGTGCCGAAGCTGCCCATTGATACGAGTGAAATAAAGACGAACGGCTGGGACAATGACATTCTGATCATAAACAAACAGCAGGTTTTCCGTTTCCCGAAAACAGATCAGATTATCGACCAAATCAAGAATGAATGCGAGCTTTTAGAGCAGCTTTCACAAAAGAATTCTGTTCTGCAAATCCCACGATACAAAATGATTTATGAAGGAGAGGTGCTCAAAGCGGTGACCTATCCTTTTTTGAATGGGGAGGCCTTAAATGAGCACTCTTTTGATGTGAGGAAGAATCCGGAAAATGCTCAATTGCTTGGCGATTTTCTCACAAAGCTGCATCAACTCAAGGGGAGCCATTTGCCTTCAATTCATACTTTTCCCTATTGGCAATCGTTATTTGAATCGCTGAGAAGTAAGGTGTTTACAGCATTGCGTGATGAAGAACGCCATGCGATTGAAGACGTGTTTACCCGTTTTTTGAACAGATACACGGCACTCAGCTATAAAAAGGTGCCCATTCATGGTGACCTTTCAGCGTCTAACATCCTTTTTGACAGAGCTGAAAATCGAATCAGCGGGGTCATCGATTTCACAGATGCACAAATGGGTGATCCGGCCTTTGATTTTGCCGGAATCTACTGGAACTACGGACCGGAGTATACGAGAAAAGTACTTTCTTTCTATCATATAGATGAGTCAATTGAAGCGATGTTCGATCGCATAAGTACATTTTATGGACTACAGCCGGTTTTCCATGAGCTGCTCCATTCAGTCAGCAATAATGAAACGATTGATGAGAAGCAACTTGTACGATTTATGGATTTAAAACAATTGGTATACTGATGGAACTGAGCAAACTGAATTTGATTATGTGGCGAGCCCTGTAGCATAAGTTCACAAAAGACTGAAGAAATTGAGAGTCAGAACAATGGCAGGAATACGCCTCCAGCTGTAAGAGCAACGATAAGTTGCAATAAAAAGAGGTTGTCTCAAAAGTTATTTTTTGACTATGAGGCAGCCTCGTTCACCACAAAACTTTGTTATATCGCCTAGTATCTATTCATTTACGCTATTAACTATTTGAACAACTATTTGCTGAGGTTGAAAAGAAGATTCAGGAGGCGCAGCTACCACACCTATCTAAACGGACCCAACCGAACAGCTACTTCAACAAATTCGGCAAACTCTTCATATCATGCAACTAGAGACAAAATCAATCGAATCCTTGGCTAGAATTTCCTAAACTTATTTTCCATGTGGTTACCAATCCAATACTGTACTCCTTTTAATATCATGGGGTTTCGATATGGATGATGCCAATGAATCGTACGGTGAAATTGGTAATGACGAGGCACACCTGAATTCTTTGTTTTTGTTTGCCGTTGGAAACGCTGGTGTGGCAAATGATGATGCATGTCTTTTGATATACTAAATGTTACAGCGATTTTTTGGACAATTACTCCATGCCAATGATTTAAGTGATACAGCATAATACTCATCCTCCATTTTTAAAATTTTTTGATCGATTAAATGACAATGACCGCCCGTTTTCCTGGAAGGTCGTTTTGCTGCCACACTTTTTCAATGTCCTTAAGTGGAACTTTCTCTATGTCCATTTGAAGCTTATTGCCTCGTATCCACTCCCATACTTGCTTAGTCCCCTCTTGCATCAATTGAGGAGATAAACCAGCAGTACCTCCGAATATCTCAAGCCCTGTTGTTCGAAGTGAATCAGCGGAAAGTGAAAGTGTTGATCCGGCCTTTTCACCAATCTCGACCAGACGTGTCCGCCGATTCGTTAAATTCAGTTCTTTCGGTACAAAAGATTGAATAAGCAATTCTGTCACATGACCCCACAAAAAATCGAGAACAACATCACAGCCCCTTTGGATTTCTTGCCTGAAAACATTAATGAGTTGTTCCTCATTTTGCTTAAGGTCTATCGTCAGATCCGCACCCAATTGACGGACTTTCTTCATCGATTCTTCATTTCGTCCGGTCGCGACAATCCGACCTGCACCTAGAAGTTTGGCAATTTGAACAGCCAACTTTCCTGCAACCCCAGTTGCTCCATTAACCCACACCGTTTCTCCCTTCTGTAGTTTGGCACCCAATTGAATGGGTAAAAGTGAGGCCAATGCTGCAGAAGGTAATGCTGCTGCCGTAACGGGGTCGACACCGTCAGGTATAGGAATAATATTTTGGCTGGCAACGACTGTTTTTTCAGCAAAAGCTCCATATGGCGGCCTCATACCACCAAAGCCAACTAACTTACCACTAGACAATTCGCCAATTCCACTTACCCCAACAACGGAAGGAAAGCTTGGAAAAAATTGACGACTGGCAAAATGCGTTCCCTTGACTGTTTCTCGAACAATGTTATCAAGTACAAGAGCTTTAACATGAATCACCACTTCATCTTTGCCAGGCACTGGATCCGGTAATTCCTCAAAATGCGGAATTTCTCCAAATTGATGCAATACAGCGGCTTTCATTAAACGTTCCTCCTCAATAAATATTCTAACATATATAGACTATTTATACATGTTTAATCTAACGTATATAGATTGATAATGCAATATTGCTCTATCTAAGTTAAAATGTAAACTAAAGATATTCTTTGAGGAGCTGAATAAATTGTCGATAAACAAAAAAATTGTTATAGATGAAGCTTTAAAACTTCTCAACGCTGAAGGTATTAGCAATGTCAGCTTACGGGCAATAGCAAAACGGCTCGATGTCAAAGCGCCTACATTATACTGGCATATTAAGAATAAAGCGGCACTGCTTAATGAAATGGCTGAGCAGATACTTCAATCACAGCTCTCAGACATATTAATACGTAATCCCCAGGACAACTGGCGAGAGTGGCTAATTCATGTGTTTAATCAATTAAGGAAGGCGTTACTTTCATATACTGATGGTGCTCGAGTTGTTGCCGGCGCACATTTTTCGCAGACCATGGCCGATTTAAATGAAAAGGTTCTTCAAGTGCTTCTTGCATCCGGAATCAGCCTGCGAGACTCCCGCTTGCTTCTTCTGACAACCACTCATTTTACCTTTGGCTATGTCATAGAGGAACAGACCAATCTTGATACCGAGATGAGAAAAAACTTCGATATGGAACTTTTTGCGCAAAAACATCCTGTCACGATTGCAGGTATTAAGGAGTATTTTAATTCTGGTCGTAATAAAGAGGATCTCTTCAATGATGAATTGAAGCTAATCATTAAGATTTAATGATTGGTTTTTTCGTGCTATTGCCCGCTCTAAAGGGTTCAATAGAGACACCTGACCTATGCTCTTTATGAGGATCATATTCAGCAAAATTTGGCTTTGATTGGAAATGCCTGTGTAACAGTAAAAATTGGCAATGGGAAATAAATGAAAATCGTGTTCCGCGAGAAGTATGGGTTAGCCCCTATCGCTGGTATCATATATGCAGCAGTATCAGGGCTTTCAACGAGTGTGTTGAAGGTCTTTTTTACGTACATAATTGTGAGATGGCACAATGGGTGTTAAAAAGAACAAATTCGGACGGAAAAGGGGAATTTGCATGACAACAAAAGTTCAAATGTGGGGAAACAGTCTTGCCGTCCGTTAGCCTCGATCAGTTGCAGAATCTGCGGGTATTGAAAAAGGAGCGGAACTTGAAGTTTCGATCCAGGATCAAGAAATCATTTTGCACCCAAAAAAATCGGAAGTGACTCTGGATGAACTGCTTTCCAAAATCACATCTGAAAATCGTCATGAAGAAACGGATCTTGGCCAAGAGGGGAATGAATTGTTGTAATGACCTATGTTCCTGAACGTGGTGATCTTGTTTTCCTTAACTTCAATCCCCAGTCCGGCCATGAACAGGCGGGACATCGCCCAGCTATTGTTTTATCTCCAGAAACGTTTAATAGAGCCACTCATTTTGCACTTGTATGCCCCATTACTTCACAAAAGAAAGGCTATCCGTTTGAAGTGGATCTTCCTCAGAGTCTTTCCATCGAGGGTGTGATTTTAACGGATCAATTAAAAAGCTTGGATTGGCATGTATGCCACTTTTATTATAAGGATAAAGCGCCTTCACATGTCATTGATGATTGCCTTGAATTAGTCAAAATCATTCTGTTTTCCAAATGAGGAGCCCCTAAAAACAGGAATGAAAGCCGTTTGTGTCGAATTGTGAAGTAAGTTCATTTGAAAAGGATGATGCCTACTGATTTCAAAAGAAATGTTATGTCCCTTGCGTTTACTTTCCGATCACGCTTTGCTCAGCCATTTGCCTGCTAGTCATCAGGCACGAAAGTTGGTAGAAAGTGATGCTGCAAAGCTTTATGCAGGATGGAAAGGGGAACAAAATCTTGCGTATTACCTTAAATGTATTTCTGATCCGACGATTCGTATTTTTTATGATCTCCACTTAAAAGAGTGTCAGATTGACGTTCTGCTGCTCACTCCCACGTTTCTTTCCATTTTAGAAGTTAAAAATTATTCTGGAGTTCTCTCTTTTTATAATGATCTTGGCCAAGTGGTCCGAACCATGGGTGGGCGAAGGGAAGGTTTCGCAAATCCGATTTTGCAAGCAAACCGTCATCGCATGTATGTGCAACAATGGCTCACCGAGCGCCATTTTCCAGATATTCTGATTGAAACAGATGTTGTCATTGCACATCCGAGCACGATTGTGGACAGTTCCGACAAAACAGTTAAAGAACATGTTTTTCACGCTGAAAAAGCGCCAATCAAACTACAACGGATGATCAACAATTATCAAGGTAGTCCGAATTACTCCAGATTTTTACCACAAATTGAGAAAGCACTCCTTAACGATCATCATGATCCATTTCCTGATGTTCTGCAAAAATTTGGTGTCTCCTCGACAGATCTTCAGCGCGGAGTTTTGTGCGAGGCCTGTCACCATTTTTCCATGCAGCGTATCTCTGCCAATTGGCAATGCGCGCGTTGTGGTCATCGATCAAAAAACGCGCACCGTTCGATGATTCTCCACTATTTTTTACTTTTTGGCCCCACAATGACTAATAAACAATGCCGCGACTTTTTAAAAATTGACAATGCAAAACTGATGATTGATCTGCTCAACAAAATGAATCTTAAACGTGAAGGAATCGGTCCGGGCAGAGGACAGTATTATTGCTCACCTTCCTATGAAACTTTTGATCAATTATTAAGTCCGGAAATAAACAATAGGATATGGAAAGCAAAAGATTGATCAGTCAATCGGAAATGTATCGAATGAGAGAAAAGTTGTATCGAACTCAGTGAAAATCGTAACGAACACCGACAAAATCGAATCG
>NZ_FOOY01000026.1 GCF_900113325.1 Sporolactobacillus nakayamae
GATGACGTGACGGCTGTGCTTCCCTTTCCTGAAGCCTACAGGCACCGTCTGCGCACGACCAACGGGATGGAGCGCCTGAATGAGGAATTCCGCCGCAGGGAGCGCGTCATCCGGATATTCCCCAACCGGGAGTCTGTGATCCGCCTCATGGGTTCTGTCCTCATGGAAATGAATGAAAAATGGCTGGAGGGCCGCCGTTATTTGGACATGACAAATTATGCGGAGTGGAAGGCACAGAAGCTCCAAAAACAGAATCAAAAATCGAAAGTGACATCTATTTACCAAAACTAACGCCCTATTCCAGCTGAGATGAATTTACACATAAAAAAGGACTTGATCAATTAAGTTTATCTCAGACATTCACGATGCAATATTTCACTCTTTAAAGTCTTGGGCTGAACAATCTACGGGAAATTGGAATATGCTCATTGGTAGCGGTTTTATATTGCTTTTGGTTGGAGTGATTCTAACGTGCGTCTTTCAGAAAAAAATAGGTAAAACTGACGAAAGAACAATGCAAATAGCTTTAAAAAGTGCGCTCATTATGTTATGTGTAATCATTTTGTGCGACATAATTTTCCCGAAAGACTATATGTGGCAAATTTTCTTCTTATTTAAATATTCTCTTACATTCCTCGCTTCAGGAATATATCTAGCTGTTCGCTATAAAAAAGATTTTTTTAACTAAAGAGCGAAACAGGAAGATTGGTAAAGGAAATCTTGTGGCTCTGTCGTTTTAAAAGCTCTTAAAGAAAGGAAAATAATCTAGCATGATGATTGGTGGCGATTTGCTTGTTATTTGAGCGAGTCGCTTTTTTTGCATTCATCTGAGCAATTTTGGAACAGCATCTTTCTATGGCGGTTGATATACTGGGTTTACCGTACGGTTGGAGGGAATGCTTCATGGACACGATCGTGATCTTGCAACAAACGCTGGACTATGTTGACGAACATATTACAGACGACATCACCCCTGAATGTTTAGCGGCGCAAGCCGGATTTTCGACCTGGCATTTTTGCCGAGTCTTTCAATGGGGTGTCGGTTATACAGTGATGGCTTACGTACGAAAACGCCGCCTTGCTTTTGCTGCATGCGAACTTGCTTCGGGCAAGCGGATTCTCGACATTTCGCTGAAGTACCGATTTGACACGCACTCAGGGTTCAGCAAGGCTTTTCGCCGTTATTTTGGCTGCAGCCCGGCAACATATCGGTTGCATGCACGCGGCGGTCGCCCGAACCCGCCGAGCCTTCCGCGTACAAACGATTATTTGACTGGAGGAATTATTTTGGAACCAATATTTGTGACGCTTCCTGCTGTTAAACTTGCAGGCTATGTGATTAAAACAACCTCATCTGATGGAGAGAACAGTAAAACCATTCCGGCATTCTGGCAGGCCTATATGACGGATGGGCGAATGGATAAGCTCCATGCCGAGCGCTTTGTCAAGGCACATGATGAATACGGAGTCTGCTTTCCTGAAGATCCGCAGAACGGCGCGTTTGATTATGTGATCGGTGTTGAACGAAAGGAGGGCGAAGCAGTACCAGACGGCTATCATACATGCGCCATTCCGCCTGCTTCCTATGCTGTGTTCTCGACGCCGCCAAGCAATGCCGAACACTTTGTATCTGCAATTCAAGGAACGTGGAACTACATCTTCAGCGAATGGTTTCCAAAATCAGGATACGAGTACGCACCGGATTGCGTCGACTTTGAACGCTACGATGACCGCTGCATGTCGGACGTTGGAAAGGTATGCGAGATCTATATTCCCATCGTGAAAAAGAAAAACTAAAGTAGGATAAAAATGAAACACGCACAAAAAGGATACCTCGGTTGAAGGTATCCTTTTTGTGTACTTGTACTTCCTTTTGTCGCTTAAGTCGAACCAATAGACAGTGGTAGCCTTTTTCAATTGGGTTTTTCTTTTTATATAGATTACACAGGCAGCCAAATGTTGGTTGTTTTGCACTATGTTTATTGATAAGTATGGAAGCGAGTCATTTGTTGATCAAAGACTATTTGCCATTCGATAGTTTTCCACTTCCTGCAAGGTTGGGATTGCATTTTGTCCGCCCGTCCGGGAAACTTTAATGCCAGCAGCGACAGTGGCAAATTTAGCAGCTGCAACGAGATCATCAGAATCGACTAACGCATCAGCGATCGCCCCAGCATAGCAATCGCCAGCTCCAACCGTATCGAGCGCTTTCACTTTAAGCGAGTCGACTAACGTAGATCGACCATTTTGACAAACAAGACAACCTTGACTGCCCATTTTGACAATGACATTTGGGACACCGAGTGTTTTGATCTTCTGGGCAGCTTGTTGCGCGCTTTCTTCATCGGTTACTTTAATGCCAGTGATGCGTTCGGTTTCCTGAGCATTAGGCAATGTTAAGTCAGCATACTGGAAGGCTTCAGGGACAATTCCATCAGCGGGTGCTGGATCGAGAATGACAAACATGCCTTTTTGTTTAGCTATTTTCATAGCAGTCAGGATGGAGTCGGTGCTCGTTTCCATTTGAATCAGTAGGATTTTCGCTTCAATAGCACCGAAAGCCCTTTCAATATCTTGCGCAGTTAATGCTTCGTTTGCCCCTTTGGAGCCGACCATCGTATTTTCGCCAGATTGGTCAATGATTGCGACGAATGTACCTGTCCCAAATTTTTCTTTACGAATGAGGTGGGTGACATCCACATTTTTATCACGAAAATTATTTATGAGCTGATCACCGGCACTATCTTTTCCAACGGCACCGATGAAGCAGGTTCTCTTTCCAAGACGGGCAGCACTGACTGCCTGATTGGACCCTTTACCTCCCGGCAGCATTTCTACAGAATGAGCAAATGTGGTCTCTCCATATTTTGGATACTTGCCGCACTTAGCAACAACGTCCATATTGATGCTTCCGACTACTGCAATATCATAGTTCATGATAACTTCCTCCTTAAAATTTTGTATGTTTTTTCATTTATTGATTTAAATCTTTATACATGAGATCGAATATCAAAGTAGCTTAGGCATTAAATGTCGATTCAGAGTCAGCTCTAGTCAGTTCAGCCATTTTCGGGTCTGGGCTACATTTTCCTGACGCGTTCCACGATTATGAAAGATGCTGCTTGTTCCGCAGATGTAGAGTGTCGCTCCATTTTCTTTACAGGCGGGAATAGTAGCTTTGCCAATATTTCCGTCTACTTCAATTTCAATAGTCCGTTCTAGTTTCTGAATCCGTTCATGAAGTTGCGCAATTTTTTGATAGGTTGCCGGAATAAATTTCTGACCAGAAAATCCGGGATTGACGGTCATGATTACGACATAATCCACTACATCGTAGACATAGTCGAGAACTGTAAGCGGTGTTGCTGGGTTCAGCGCCAGACCAGCTTTCATACCTAACTGCTTAATTTTTGCAAGCGTTCCCTGGATATTATCTGTTGCTTCTGCATGAATGGACAGCATATCGACTCCGCAGCCGGCGAACAAGTCAATATAACGCTCTGGATTTTGAATCATCAGGTGTGCGTCAAGTGGTTTGTTTGTCAGTGAGCGAATGGTTTTAATTAAATCAGGGCCAATGGTAAAGTTGGGGACAAATTGGCCGTCCATGACATCCAGATGATAAAAATCAACCCCTGCTTCATCCAACTGACTAATGTCATCGGCCAGGTGAGCCAGATCGGCACACATTAATGACGGACCTATTTTATTCATGATGATTCCTCCTCAATTGAGTTGATGATTCTCTGATCACGAGATTAGGTTGTATACGAATCTTTCTCGGTTTAGCATTTGGCTGCTGCATCAGACTAATAATTTCTGTAATTGCGAGAGTTCCCATTTCTTTCATATGTTGACTAATTGTTGACAGAGACGGCGTTACGTAGCGAGAAAAAAGGATATTATCATAACCGACAATTTTCACTTGATCGGGAATTTTGAATCCTGCCTCTAAGCATGCACGCATTGCACCAAGTGCCAAAGCATCATTGGAGCAAAAAATTCCGTCAAATAAAAAACTGCTCTGGATCAATGATTGAATCGATTGATAACCACTGAAGAGATCAAAATTTGCATAAATGACTTTCTGCGGGAGATCCGGATTAAAAGCATTTAAGGCTTCCTGATAACCGCTTAACCGGTCTATTGAACTCATCTGATCTTTTGGCCCAGATAGATGGATGATCTTTCGGCATCCCTGGTCAAGCAGATGGCTGACCGCCTTACTCGCTCCTGTTTTGTGGTCAACGGAAATGGCGGAGTAGGGATGGTTGAATTGCGCACGATCAATCGTCAGAGTTAGTATCCCATGTGATTCCAGCATTTCGAGATCTTTACTTTCCACATAAAGTGAATTGATAATTGCTGCACAAGCATAATGGCTAAGTATCGAGTCTAAATAATACTTGACTTTATTACGATCATCATCTGTGTTGCACAGAAAAATATGATAGCCTTTCTGATTGGCAGAAGCCTCAATTTCGCGAACTAATTCCGGGAAGAATGGGTTCTTTAGTGTCGGAATCAGTAGTGCGATCAAATTGGAGCGTCTTTTGGATAAACTTTTAGCAATTGAATTTGGCCTGTAATGTAATTTTTGTATGACCTGCTGTACGCGAGCAATCGTTTCGGGACTGGCTTCGCCTTTGTTATTAATGATCCTTGAGACAGTGGCGACTGAGACCCCTGCTGTTTTTGCGACGTCACGAATCGTTGCCATCAGCATAAACTCCTTTACGTAACCGGTTACGTAGTTAACTTACACCAAAGATTTCTTTTTGTCAAACGCTTTCTGAATCCGCTTGCAAAAATATTGAGAATGGATTATATTATGTGTGATCCTTTTCTGCAATTACGTAACCGGTTACGAGGTTTTAGTAATGACTAGGAGGATTCGTTATGATTGTAGAAAAACTTAACCAGGGGTTCCAATTTTTTATCAACTTAGGAGCCCCTGCTATGATGTTCATTATTATCACCCTTCTTTCACTGATTGTTGGAGTCTCCATTTCAAAGGCACTTGAAGGCGGCATCCGAATGGCAGTTGCTTTAACAGGGATGAGTGCGGTTATTTCTCTGTTGACCAGCGCTTTTGGTCCGGCGTTGAACAGCTTTGTTGAAGAAACTGGAGCTACGCTTGAGATAACAGACCTTGGCTGGGCGCCTTTAGCGGTTATTACTTGGGGTTCAATGTATACGCTTTATTTTGCGTTTGTTTGTTTCTTGCTTAACTTTATTCTGTTGATATTTTCTGTGACAAAGACCTTGAACGTTGATTTGTTCAACATCTGGAATATTTCAATTATTGGGTTACTCATTCTTCATTATTCAGGAAATAATATTATCCTGACAACGGTTTTTGTAGCGTTTGTTTATACTTTGGCTCTGATTAACGCTGATGTTATGAAGCCGACAATCAACGAGCTGTTAAACTATGAGAAAACCAATATCACAACGACTGCACATCCCGAACTACTCATTGCCCCGGTTGTGATGATTTTCAACAAGCTTATCGATCGGTTTCTACCGTTTATCGATAAATTTGATTTTAATGCTGAGACCTTGAACCGAAAAATTGGTTTTTGGGGCAGCAAATTTGCGATTGGGGCCTACCTTGGTGTTTTCATTGGTCTGCTTGCTCGTCAGTCGCCTAGTGAGATTTTTCGGTTGGTGTTTATCGCTGGTGTTTCTCTAGAACTATTTGCGTATGTTGGCGGTTGGTTTGGCCCGGCTATTGAACCGCTTTCGCAAGGGATTACTACGTTTATGAGTAAACGGTTACGCGGGCGGAAAGTCTATATTGGAATCGACTGGCCGATTTTGGCTCCGCGTGCTGAAATCTGGGCTGTCGCTAATATTCTGGCGCCAATTCTTCTAATTGTCGCTTTGATTCTGCCGGGCAACCATGTCCTGCCGCTTGGCGGCATCTTGATGACTGTACTGGCTCCGGCTCTGCTTATCATCACTAAAGGACGTGTGGTGCGCATGACCATCATTGGCACCGTGATGATTCCGCTGTTCCTATGGGCTGCCACAATGATTGCTGAATTCTTGACTTCAACATCAAAAGCAATGGGCAATTTTCCAACTGGCCTTGCTAAAGGCTCACTTTTTTCTTCTGTCGACTCAGATCCGCTTGAGAAAATGCTGACGGTTCTTGTCGGAAAGGCGGCGGCAACGCTTGATCTGAAAATGATTCTGTTTGCTCTTCTTGCTATGGGCAGCTATATTCTAATGTTTATCTGGTACTTTAGACAGATGAAGAAAGAAAGTTCGAAAGTGGATCATTCAGATGAACGATCTGCAGCGGAAAATATAGTAGCTCAATAAAGTGCAGTGAAAGTTGGTTAGAGCCAACCAGCTGTCAGACAATAAAAGGAAAATTAATCTACAGACATTATGTGCACCAGGTGTGTCTGTTTAAACGTATCCGTAGAAAAAGGTGTATTGAATGAAGGACAAGTATAACTAAACTATCTGTTTCATGCTTAACTTGTTTTTATGGTTGGAAGACATTGAATGAAAAAGCCGCCGGTATCGATTGAACGATACAGGCGGCTTTTTGAATCTAATCAACGCGCAGCAACAGGGATATTTTTTTGAGATAAGCAAACAAAGTGCTTCATATTTTTTTTATAGGTTGCCGGATAGAATAGTAACGGCCTGTCCGCCAATTTCACAGCGATCCTTATTGAGCTGAATGGACAATTGGCCTTGTCTGCTTGACAACTGTATGGCCTTTGTGAAAACGATTCTCCAACCAACTGCTGACGGTATGGTGTCCGAAGGCTTCACGTTTACAGGGGTACTTTATGCCGGCTTGATCCTAACCACCGCCGATCCAAAGGTGATCGAATTCAACTGCCGCTTCGGTGATCCGGAGACGCAGGTCGTTCTGCCACGGATGGAATCTGATTTTGTTCAAACCGTACTCGACGTGTTGGACGGCAAGCAACCCAAGCTCGCATGGAACGAAAAAACAGCGGTCGGCGTTGTCCTCGCGTCAAGCGGAATCCGGGCAGCTACGAAAAAGGCCGGGAAACTTGGCGACCTCGCCGCGCTACCGGAGTACGCACTGCTTTTCCACGCCGGAACAAAAAAATCCGGTACGGACTGGCTGACCAATGGCGGCCGTGTGCTGCTCGTCACACGGCTCGGCGATGATCTTCGCTCGGCTCGCGATGCGGTTAATAACGATTTAGATCGCATCAAAACCGATGCCGTATTCTTCCGCAAAGATATCGGGCATCATGCGTTGGAAGCTACGGAATAATCGATAAGTACGATAAACTGTCTTTGCTAAAAAGGTGAAGGCAGTTTTTTTACATGTTTGTGTTGAAAATGGGTTGGCAGTAAGAATTAGTGAACAGCGCTTGTAATGCCGGGGGTTCACAAAGTGTTTTGAGAGATTAATATTTCTTACGAATGATCAGCCAATAAACGAGAATAGCGAATATGGTTACATAAGATAATAAGTATGAAGAGCTTTTTTATTTTAAAACGAGATAATAAAATTGTTATAGTAAGAAAGAATGCGATTGAGTTCGATGCGGAAAAAGGATACCTCGGGTTGAGGGTATCCTTTTTACTTTTTTTGTGTACCGTGGTCATCAATACTGCACACCAAAAAAATGCGTGAGGAAAAGAGACAGGCAATCTACATTGTTCAAGCAAAAATATCAGCGTCCATCCGAAGAATCGGTCTATTAAGCTTTCAAAAACAGCAGGATCCATGAATTTTTGTTGCAGACGTTAATCGCGCATCGTGTTCCCAACAAATTGCTGATCGTAGCTCATAATGCTTTGCGTTTGTAAACCAGCATTGCAAGCAGGTAGGCAACAATGAGGATACCCAGGCACCATGCGAGCGCAATCCAGATCTCGCTGCCGACGGGCTGATTTGACAGCAACGTTCGGATGGCGTCCACTATTGAAGTCACCGGCTGGTTTTCGGCAAAAGCGCGAACAACCGTCGGCATCGAGTCGGTGGGCACAAAGGCCGAACTGATAAACGGAAGAAAAATAAGCGGATAGGAGAAGGCACTTGCGCCGTCTATCGATTTTGCGGTCAATCCAGGAATCACCGCGATCCAGGTCAGGGCCAGTGTAACCAGCGCGAGGATACCGGCCACGGCAAGCCATGACACGATCCCTGCTGACGAACGAAAGCCCATAATCAGCGCTACGAGAATGATGACGATGACCGAAATCGCGTTGGAAACTAGTGAGGTCAGCACATGCCCCCACAGCACGGCGGAACGCGCAATCGGCATGGAGTGGAACCGTTCGAAGATGCCGCTCTGCATATCCATGAACAGGCGGAAAGCTGTATAGGCGATGCCGCTCGCAATCGCCATCAGCAGGATGCCGGGCAGCAGATAATTTACATAATTGTCCGTGCCGGCTTGAATTGCGCCGCCCAATACGTAGATAAACAGCAGCATCATCGCAATCGGAGTGATGCAGACCGTGATGATGGTGTCCATGCTGCGGGTAATATGGCGCATGGAACGTCCGAGCATAACCCTTATGTCACTGAAAAAGTGTTTCTTTGTCGTTACCATTTACTTTGCCTCCTTCTTGCCGATGAGAGCGAGGAATAGTTCCTCTAGGCTTGGCTGTTTTTCTACATACTCTACCTTCGCGGGCGGGAACAGCTTTTTCAGTTCCTCAAGCGTGCCGCTCACAATGATCCTTCCCTCATGCAGAATGGCGATCTGATCCGCAAGCTGCTCGGCTTCCTCTAAATATTGCGTGGTCAGGAATACCGTTGTGCCACTGTTCGCAAGTTCTTTGACAACATTCCAAACCTCGATGCGTGCCTCGGGATCCAGCCCGGTGGTCGGCTCATCGAGGAAGATGAGTTGCGGTTTCCCAATTAGGCTCATGGCAATGTCGAGTCTGCGGCGCATACCGCCTGAGTAGGTTGAGGCTCTGCGATCGGCGGCATCGACCAACCCAAAGCGCTTGAGTAAATCATCGGCTACCTGACGCGGATTTTTCAGATGGCGCAGCTTGGCGATCATAATCAGATTTTCTCGTCCGGTCAAAATCTCGTCCACGGCGGCGAATTGTCCGGTCAGGCTGATCGACTGCCGCACGTGTTCGGAATGTGCCGCAACATCAAAACCGTTAACGATAGCGGTTCCCCCATCTGGTTTGAGCAGCGTAGCAAGTATTTTGATAATCGTTGTCTTGCCCGCGCCATTGGAGCCAAGCAGGGCGAAAATCTCACCTCGCTTTACGTCGAAATCGACGCCTTTCAGGACTGCTGCGCTCTTGAAAGACTTTCGCAAATTTTTTACCTCAATTGCTTTTTCCATCTTGATTCCCCCTTTTTTTGTCCGACATCTTTTTCATAGCCTTGTTCACTTTCCGGTCAACAGCTTCTTGATAGACGTCAGCATAAGTTTTTGAATCTTTGATGAGAGCGCCGCAGAAAGCCGCTACGTCACTGCCTGTAATTTCGAGCACACCTTTTCCCGAGGCCGCGCCCTCTTCAAAAAGATCGACAATGCCTGAGAGTAAACCGATCCCGCTGGTTAACTCAACCGGTCCGACTTTAAAGAAATATTTTTGAATCTCTTTATAAACAATCTGATAATCTTGCGGGAGTGCTTTGACACGCGCCATGTGCGCCCGCCACTCTTTTTTGCCCTTGATGATATCTCGTATGCTCATTTTATCCTCCTATTTGCCTAATTTTCTTGCAATAGCATTGTTGAGTTGCCTACGCCACTTGTCGCGAAAAGACTTTGCCCCTTCTTCGCCGGCAAGTGCTGAACAGAAGCCTTTGATATCGTCACCCAAAACCTCTTGAACGCTCTGACCGTCCGTCGCTGTTTCTTCGAGCAGACCAAGTACATCGTCAAGAATGGGCATGAGGTTGCGTCCGGTAAAATCTGAGTGCGGCCAAAGATTGGTCTTAATTTGTTCCCATGCTGCCTGATAATCAGCCGGCAGTTTTTTGGCACGTGATTCAAAAGTTTTCATTTCTTTGGTCATGTCGCTGCCGGTGACCTTTTCCCAAAAATTCATTATTTTCTCTCCTTTAACTCATTCATTTTTGATGATATGAACGCCCATTTCTCCCAAAACATCCGCAATTTCTCGCGACCTGCGTCGTTGAGCACGAAAAACTTGCGTGGTGGTCCCATATCGGATGGCTTTTTCTCCGTGTCCACGAGTCTATTTTTTTCAAGCCGTACCAAAATGGTGTAGACAGTGCCTTCCACCACATCACTGAAACCAAGAGCATTCAACCGTCGCGTGATCTCATAGCCGTATGTTTCTCCGCGGCTGATCAGTTCAAGGACACAGCCTTCGAGCACGCCTTTCAGCATTTCTGTTAGGTTTTCCAGCATAATCCCTTCTTTACTATTTAGTATGACTGGTATGCAGTAATACAGACTACTACTATATAGTTACACTGAGTAGACGATTTGTCAAGAGCAATTGCTTGATAAATCACTTCATAATCCGATAGATTCTCATTAAATAGGGGGGATCTAAAAAAATGGTTAAATCAGCAACTTCAAAACTTTTGCTCACTCAGTGATGAGCGTGAATGCCTTCGATGATCCATCGCTTTGAACGAACGATTTGTTCCAGGTAAAGAACGTTTATCGTTTTGCCTTGCCGGTACGACGATAAGGTCATAAGATTCGGTTGGGCGATCAGGTTAGCGACCAATCTTAGAAATAAACGGAAAAATTCCGCTTAATTAGAAAATAAATGAAAAAATCGCTTAAATAGACGGAGAAATTCCGCTTATCGAATCAAAAAACGTGAAAATGGAGGGTTTTTCTGTGTATAAGCGGAAAAATTACCCTTATTTACCTGTGAAACAAGCACCATGATGCATATAACCGGAAAATTTCCGCTTATTTTATTCCGGCCGCGTTACTTAATTAAGGATCCAAGACAAGCTTGATGATTCAAAACCGCATTTGGAGCAAAGGAGCTTTCGTATGTAAGGAACTTTCGAATAAAAGGAACTTTCGAATAAAAGGAACTTCCGCTAAAGGCGTGTACGTCCTGTGCACAACGCGGAAGTCACCGCATCCTGCGGAAGTACGGATCGAGTGCTATTTGCCCGGTTTTTCTTAT
The DNA here is from genome assembly GCF_900113325.1 of Sporolactobacillus nakayamae. Taxonomy (GTDB): domain Bacteria; phylum Bacillota; class Bacilli; order Bacillales; family Sporolactobacillaceae; genus Sporolactobacillus; species Sporolactobacillus nakayamae. The sequence goes on from NZ_FOOY01000026.1 coordinate 11,110, forward strand.
AAATAGTGATCGCGCTCCTCATCGCTTCTTCGCAGATCGCCGGACGACGTTTGGTTCCAAACAACGTTGTCCAGCACATAATAGGGTATAGTGTAGATTTTCGATAACATTCGGGCTAAGGTTGTTTTCCCGCTGCCCACCGAACCAATAATAGGTATGCGATCGGGAAGCGGCCTTTTCAATGCGCGCGTCATGTCAATCTCCTGTTGAAGACCTTTTGCCATTTTGTATTTTCGTACCCGAGCTGCGTGTAGAATTGATGTGCTTGTTCCCGGGTTCCTCCTGAACGGACGCGCAGTTCGGTATAGCCGTGCTCAGTTGCCCAGCGCTCGCATGTCTCGAGCAGCTGTTTGCCGATTCCTTGGCGGCGGCAGCTACGGTCGACGACAATACCGCCGAGTTCAGCATAAACCCCTTCAAGAAAATGTTTACCGAAACAATGCGCCCATCCGCAGACGCAGCCTGTTTGATCTTCAAAGACAAAAAAGCCGTTGTCTGGATTGTTCAGGATGTAGTGAAGCCGCTGTTTAATATCGGCTGCCTTTTCTTCATAGCCAAGTTGTGTACATAGATCCTTGAGCGCCGGTGTATCGGATGGAGTTGCTGAGCGAATCATTTTGATTGTCACCTCAGATCAGAGTATTTTTTAGTCGTTTTTTTCATTAATGGTTAAATTTCTGTATATGAGGTCTTCGCGTTCATTGAAACCGATCGACTGCCAAAATTCATTTCCTGCTTGATTTGTGGAGAAAACAACGAGGGCAACTTTATTAATTCCCTCTTTTTTCAAGGCATCGATGACGGCGCTCACCAGTTGCTTGCCGATTCCTTGGCGGCGGCAGCTACGGTCGACTGCTGTGTGATAGATGTAGCCTCTGCGGCCGTCGTTTCCGCACAGGATGACGCCGACAATTTTTTGATGCGCGACCGCGATAAAATTTGTATTCGGGTTTCTCTTTAAGAACTTTTCAATCCCTTGGACGGAATCATCGAGGCTGCGCATGCCTATTCCATCGCTATGTTCCCAGAGTTGATGGACTTCCGTGTAATCCTCTAATTTCAATAAGCGAATGTTCATCACGCATGCTCCTCAATCTTTCTTCGTCGTCAAATCAAAATCTAAATAATTGTCTTTCGGTTTGAATCCGTAACTTTTATAGAGGTACTTGCCCATTGAGGATGCGGTGATTGTTACTTTTCCACAATGGCGCTGCTTGGCTTCCTTGACGACGGCATCGAGCAACTTAGTCGCGATCCCCTTTCGCCGGTACGGCATGAGCGTGTGCATGCAGGACAAGGTGCCGACAAACCCGGATGGATTGCCATAGAAGGGCGGACGGCGGCTGAAGGACATGCCGCTTGTCGCCACAATTTTCCCATCATCCAATGCGATCCAGGAGACAAAGCTGCCATTCTCAAGTGCATGACGGAAGTAGTCACTGAGCGGCTCGGTGAGATCAGTTGTCGGCACCGCCCCTTCTTCGACCAGCTGCAATTTTCTCATTTCCACAAATTCGTCAATATCTTCGGTTCTAAGCATGCGAAATACGAGTTCTTTCATTGCTTTTCCTTCTTTCTTTCACATGAATATAGCAGAAACGGCATCATATGAGAAGATAAGTTGTCTACTAATGCGAATCGTTGAAAAACTGTTGAACCGCTTTTTGATAAGGTGTAGAATAACGAAAATAGAAAAAATAGGATGATTCAGAAAACGAAGGAGAGATTGAAGTGAACGAAACAGTCAGAAGAGTAGGTATAGTCGGAATCGGAAATGTTGGAAAGGCTGCTGCCTCCGCGATTGTCCACAATAATATTGCGGATGAACTGTACATTTCCGACATAGATTCCGAACGCGCAAAGGGTGAGGCTTGGGACTTTGCGGATAGTATTGAGCTGACATCGTCAAGAACGCGGGTTAGTGAAGTACCGCTTGAAGGACTTGCTGCGTGTGACATTATTCTTGTTGCCGTAACGGAAAGGTCTGAAATCCCGAGCAGCTCGCGTCTTGAACTCCTGAAAGGCACCGCGGCGATCACGTATGATATTGTACCCAAGCTGCGCAAAGTAGGATTCAAAGGAAAATATGTCATCGCAACCAATCCATGCGATATCATCACATATCTGTTCTACCGACTGTCCGGGCTGCCAAAAAATCATGTGATTGGCACTGGAACGGCGCTGGACAGCATGCGACTGCGCCGTCAACTGTCTAACGTGATCGGCGGCGTTGACCCACGCAGCATCAATGCGTTTATGGTTGGTGAACACGGTGATTCTCAAATTGCCGCATGGTCGCAGGTTACGGTCGGCGGACAGCCGCTTGATCAATTTGAAGAAGATAATTTTGATGAATTTGGTCCAATCGACCGCGATCAGGTGGAAGATGCAGCGCGGCATTTTGGTTGGGAAATTCATAAACGCAAGGGCAACACGCAATTTGGAATTGGCAACGAACTCGCCTTTTTTGCGAAGTCAATCCTCAACGATGCACGCACCGTAACGGCAGCTTCAGTCATTCAAAATGGGGAGTACGGTCAGCATGACCTGGCGATTGGCGTGCCGACGATCATCGGCCGCAACGGCGTGGAGAAAATCATCAGATTCCGCCTTAACGAAAAGGAACAAGAAGGATTCAACGCATCAGCCGAATTGATCAAGAGCTATATCAAACAAACTTTGGAAGAACACGAAGAATCAGCAGCGAAGTAAACCTTAAAAGCCACCTGTCCGAGACGCCAGTCTCCGCAGGTGGCTTTTTTAATTTGAAATCGGCAAAACGCTCGATAAACTTTCCAAAGCGCTCGATAAATTCGTGGAAACGCTCGATAAAGTTGGCAAAACGCTCGATAAATTAGTGGAAATGCTCGATAAACTTTCCAAAACGCTCGATAAATTAGTGGAAACGCTCGATAAAATTGGCAAACCGCTCGATAAATTAGTGGAAACGCTCGATAAAGTTGGCAAAACGCTCGATAAAGCTGCGGCAACCCCTTACAGGCACACACGATCAAAGAACTCATCATAACTGTTAATATAAAAGTCCGCACCCGGCGCATCATTTTGAAATAGGCACGTTTTCTTCCCAAGCTTTTTCGCGGGAATAATATCTAGCGTGCGGTCACCGATTGCCAAATCAAAACCTTGGTACTCGTCCAAATAGATATAAGCGGCAGGATCCGGCTTCTTGGGAAATCCGTTGTCCGAGGTGACCATTTCCGCAAAGTAATTTTCTAAACCGTATTGCCGTAAAATCCTGACAAGATCCACGCGATTGTTATGAGTCATAATCACATTTTTATCCGCAGAAACCAGCACTTTTTCAACTGATGGAAATGGCTTGAACCCACGAGATGGGTATTCACGAATGAGTTGGTGAAAAGTCCTGATCTGATCGGGGGTCATGCGGAAGTATGCATACGCTGTCTGAAATGAAATTTTTAGTTGAACGAAAATAGCTTGTTCGTCAACATCTGAATTCAGTACTTGTTTAAAAAGTTTCGTGTAAACCGGATATGTATCAAGTATCGTCCCGTCAAAATCCCACAAAATGTTCACATCAATCACGTCCTCACTAAAAATAATCAGCAAACATCTTTAGCCTAACATAATAGCAATGAAAACGTAAACATTTGATTTTAACACGCTGAAGTAGTCCGAATAATGAATTTCGCGCGGTGAAGAATGAAATCATTTTTTGCTTCGACTTTATCCCTACGCCTATTTGATGTACTATGTTAAAAGGAATGCTTATGCAAGTTTGAGAGATCACTATACATTCAAACTTAACTAGATAAAGATGTATCTGCTCCGGGTAGATTTTATGTAATAGATCGGCAAGGCATGATATAAGTGAGAACAGAACCGATGATGAAATGATTGATTTTACTGATGAGAAAGGAATGGATAAGGTTGCAAATTGATAAATTAAGAGGCAAAGCTCTTGATCAGCTGTTTGACGCCATCCTGACATTGAAAGATCGTGAGGAATGCTACCAGTTTTTTGATGATCTATGCACAATGGGCGAGATTCAATCATTGTCGCAACGGCTTGAGGTGGCGAGAATGCTGATGACAGGACAAACCTATCACCAGATTGAAGAAGAGACAGGAGCCAGCACGGCGACTATTTCCAGAGTGAAGCGCTGCATCAACTTTGGTGCGGATGGCTATAAAATGGCACTTAATCGATTGGAATAATAAAAAGAAACGGGTTGCTTCTCGTTTCAAGTAAAAAATGGTCTATTGAGGCGGCGATATTCTGGGGAAATAGTGAATACAGAATGCGCCGACTTTGCATTTTGCGCGCGATTTTTTCATGATGTGTTACTAAGCGACTCTATTTTAGGAAGTGATAGCGATGGAACGACTTTCACAGGAACTGCTCGAAGGACTTAACCCGGAACAACTAAAGGCGGTCAAGCACCACGCGGGCCCGCTTTTGATTATGGCCGGCGCGGGAAGCGGTAAGACACGCGTGCTGACCCATCGCATGGCATACTTAATGATTGAGCGTGACATCGCGCCTTGGAATATTCTGGCGATCACGTTCACGAATAAAGCGGCAAAAGAAATGAGGGAACGCCTTGCCGGTCTCGCGGGACCACTCGTTGAAGACACATGGGTGTCCACCTTCCACTCGATGTGCGTCCGGATTTTACGCCGTGACATCGACCGTATGGGGGTTAGCCGCAATTTTACGATCTTAGACAGCACCGATCAGTTATCGGTTGTGAAACAAACGCTCAAAGAACACAATTTGGATCCGAAAAAATTCACGCCGCGTGGCATTTTAGGCGCAATCAGCGCTGCCAAAAACGAATTGAAGACAGCTGCAGACTTTGCAAAGACAGCTCAGGGCCCCTTCGAAGAGGTCGTCCGCGATGTCTACAAAGACTATGAGAAGAAGCTGCTTCAGAACCAGTCACTTGATTTCGATGATCTAATCATGACGACGGTGCACCTGTTCCAGCGCGTGCCGGAAGTTCTTGAATTCTATCAAAAGAAGTTTCAGTACATCCATGTTGATGAGTATCAGGATACGAACCGTGCCCAATATCTGCTCGTGCACATGCTTGCCGACCGTTTTAAGAACCTATGTGTTGTCGGTGATTCCGATCAATCGATCTATGGCTGGCGCGGTGCGGATATTCATAACATTCTGTCATTCGAGGAAGACTACCCGAATGCGCAAGTGATTAAATTGGAACAAAACTATCGATCGACGAAGATGATTCTTGACGCTGCGAACCATGTGATCGAGAACAACCATGATCGCAAGCCGAAGAACCTGTGGACGGAAAATGCTGACGGCAATAAAATCGCGTACTATCGGGCGCCGACAGAACGTGAAGAAGGCTATTACGTTGCCGGAAAGATGCGGGAGCTCTTTAATGATGGATTCAAATATTCCGAGCTTGCCGTGCTCTATAGAACGAACGCCCAATCACGTGTGATTGAAGAGACACTGGTCAAGTCGAACATACCGTATCGAATGGTCGGCAGTATCAAGTTCTACGACCGCAAAGAAATCAAAGATATACTCGCTTATCTGCGGCTGATCGCGAATCCGAATGATGAAATCAGTTTGGCGCGCGTGATTAACGAACCGAAGCGAGGCATCGGTGCTTCTTCCATGGATAAGCTTGCTGATTATGCGATCTCAGGGGATCTCTCATTGATGCAGGCGATCGATGATGTGGAACAGACCGGCATTGCGGCGCGAACAGCAGGTAAAATGAAAGCCTTCGCTGAAATGATCATGAATTGGTCCAAAATGCAGGAATTCCTGTCTGTGACCGAGCTTGTTGACGATGTATTGGACAAATCCGGCTATCGTGACGCGCTCAAAGCAGAACGGACGATCGAAGCGCAGAGCCGTCTGGAAAATCTGGATGAATTGCTGTCGGTGACAAAGGAATTTGAAAGCACGCATGATGATAAATCCCTCATTAATTTTCTGACCGAGCTCGCGCTTGACGCCGATATAGACGATCAGGAAGATCAAGCCCCACAAGACGCGGTAACGTTGATGACCCTTCACTCGGCCAAGGGACTGGAATTTCCGATTGTCTTTCTTGTCGGCATGGAAGAAGGTATTTTTCCACATATGCGTTCCTTGGATGATCCGGAGGAAATGGAAGAGGAGCGTCGCTTGGCGTATGTTGGCATTACGCGGGCGAAGAAGCAGCTGTTCTTGACAAGCGCGCAGGTACGCATGCTTTATGGCAATACGATCACTAATCCCGCGTCACGTTTTATTAAGGAAATCCCAAAAGACCTTATTGAGCAGGAAGACTCTGAAGAACAGATGATTTCCGGCGGCTTCGCATCGAAGTCTGCATCTGGATCACCTTTCAGCAGGCGATCAGCAGCACCAGTCTCCCAATCACGGCCAATTCTTCAGAAAAGAGCGCAGCATAATGAAACGTGGAGCGCCGGCGACAAGGTCACGCACAAAAAGTGGGGTCAAGGAACCATTGTGGCGACTCGGGGAAGCGGAGACAGCGTCGAACTGGATATTGTCTTCCCAAGTCCGGTTGGGTTGAAGCGATTGCTTGGCGCATTTGCTCCGATTGAGAAAGTGTGACCGGGTCATAATAGGTTATATAATAATCAAGTTTTTTAACAGTATAAAAGAGGTCTGAGAAATAAGCGGAAAAATTCCGCTTATTTAGAGAATGAACGAAAAAATAGCTTGAATAGACGGAGAAATTCCGCTTATCGAATCAAAAAACGTGAAAATGGAAGCTTTTTCTGTGAATAACCGGAAAAATTACCCTTATTTACCTGAGAAACAAGCGCCATGATGCAAATAACCGGAAAATCTCCGCTTATTTTACTCCGGCCGCGTTACTTAATTAAGGACCAAAATGATTTATTAGTAAACAAAATGTGGAATAGAATCGTATTAGGAAAACAATACCGTGGACACGCCGAAACGCGCGTCATAGGCAGTTTTTCTTCATACTAATGGTATAAAGGAGCAACAAATCATGGTTGAGCGACTGCCCCAACACGTCATGGATCTGCATCAGCAATTAAATCAGTATAGCTACGAGTACTATGTGGAGGACAATCCAAGTGTACCCGACAGTGAGTATGATCGGCTTATGAACGAGCTGATCGCCCTGGAGAAGGAGCACCCGGAGTGGATTACGCCGGATTCACCAACTCAGCGAGTAGGCGGAGAACCGCTCAAGGCATTTACGAAGGTGACGCATGATCTCCCGATGCTCAGCCTCGGCGATGTGTTCAGCGAAGCGGAACTGCTGGATTTTGATCGCCGCGTCAGGCAGGCAGTCGGAGATGACGTCACTTATGTCTGCGAATTGAAAATTGATGGACTGGCGGTTTCGCTCACCTATGAAAAAGGTGAATTTGTGCTCGGCGCAACACGTGGGAACGGGACCATCGGAGAAGACATCACGAATAATTTAAAGACCGTCCGCTCCCTGCCGCTTGTGCTCCCGGAACCGATTGATATTGAGGTGCGCGGAGAGGCCTATATGCCGAAGCGATCATTTGAGAAATTAAATGACGAACGAAGCCGAAATGGTGAGCCGCTGTTTGCCAATCCGCGCAACGCCGCAGCCGGGTCCCTAAGACAGCTCGATCCGAAAATATCGGCGAAAAGAAGGCTCTCTGTTTTTTTGTACAGCTCCGGTCGTTTTGACCGTGAGAAAATCAAAACGCACTACGGCCTGCTTGAAGCGATTCGCGAGCTGGGACTTCCGGTCAATCCGGAATCAAGACGTTGCAAAACGATGCAGGAAGTCTTTGATTATATCAAGGAATATACGGAAAAGCGGGACACGCTTCCCTATGGCATTGACGGCATCGTGGTCAAAGTAGACGCAATGGATCAGCAGCGGCAGCTGGGCAACACGGTGAAGTCGCCGCGCTGGATGATCGCCTATAAATTTCCTGCGGAAGAAGTCGTGACAACACTCGAGGCTATTGAAGTCAGTGTCGGACGAACCGGTGCCGTAACGCCAACAGCTGTGCTTACTCCGGTGTCCGTTGCCGGAACAACGGTCAAAAGAGCATCACTTCATAACGAAGACTTAATTCAGGAGAAAGATATACGCATTGGCGACCGCGTCGTGATTCGAAAAGCGGGGGACATAATCCCTGAGGTCGTTAATGTGCTGACTGAACAGAGAACGGGTGATGAAGTACCTTACGCAATGCCGACGACTTGCCCGGAATGCGGGAGCGAACTCGTTCGACTTGAAGAAGAAGTCGCGCTTCGCTGCATTAACCCGAAATGCCCGGCGCTGATTCGAGAAGGACTCATCCACTTTGTCTCACGCGGTGCCATGAATATTGACGGCTTAGGCGAAAAGGTGATCACACAGCTTTTTGATAAGAAGCTGATCGCTGACGTCGCCGATCTGTATAAACTGAATCGTGCTGATCTGATCTCCATGGAACGCATGGGTGAAAAGTCGACCGATAATTTACTAAAGGCCATCGAACATTCTAAGGAAAACTCTCTGGAGCACTTGCTTTTCGGGCTAGGCATCCGTTACATTGGATCCAAGGCGGCCAAACTTTTAGCGCAAGCCTTTAAAGACATCCACGCATTGGCGACCGCGGATATGGACGCGCTCACCGCAGTCGATGAGATTGGCGAGAAGATGGCGGATTCGTTGATCATGTATTTTTCAAAGCCCGAAGTTGGCGCATTGATTAATGAACTGAAAAACGCTGGCGTAACGATGACGTATCTTGGCCCGGATCCTGAGGCAGTCGCTCAATCCGATTCACCGTTTAATGGAAAGACAGTCGTGTTAACCGGCAAATTGACGCAAATGACACGAACTGAGGCAAAAGAAGCGATTGAACAGCGCGGCGGCAAGGTGACCGGAAGCGTCAGTGCCAGCACGGACCTAGTCGTTGCAGGGGAAGCTGCCGGATCAAAGTTGAAAAAAGCGCAGGATCTTCAGATCGAGGTTTGGGATGAGGCGCATTTTGTGGAAATGCTCAAGGAATAGGGGATGCTCCAATATGAAATGGAAGAAAACAGCGGCGGCGGGCTCTGTCATTCTCGCCTTACAGCTCGTGCTCTCGGGGTGCTGGTTTAACAACGATTCGAATCATAATGTTGTGGATAACGGCAGTGGCAAGAGCGAGAATGCCAGTCTGATCCCAAGCAGGAACGATTCGGATTATCAAATGCTCAAACCCAAGTCCGGTACTTCGTCACGAGGCTATATCCAATATGGCCCGAAGAACCGTGTGGATATGGATCAGCTCGAGAGCGGATTGATGGACTTGTCAAAAAGTGTATTCAGTCCCGATAAATACGTTTTTCAGAGCGGACAATACCTCAAGGACTCGGATATTAACGGTATTCTTTACCGCAAAGGGTCCGAGCCAAAGAAGAGCGATAGTGAGGCTAAAGTTCTTCCCGGTCTAAATCCGGCACTTGGAAAAGGCAAGACGATTGTTGAAAAGTCAAAGAACAGTCCGAAATATATTAATTATGTATTGGAACAAAACTATCTGATGAAGAATAGTAAAGGTCAATATAAACTAAGCGGTGTATCAATTGCGGTATCGCTGAATTCTGTATATGCAGATAATATTACGTATAATGATAAAATTTATCCGGTTTCTGAAAAGCTGAAACAAGCGAAAGTCAAGGCATGGGGAAAGGCCCATGCGCAACAAATTTTGCAACGGATCAGAAGCCTTCCAGGGTTGCAGCAGGTGCCGATTTTTATGACGTTATACCTTACGGCAGCGCCTCAATCCTATGTACCCGGTGACTTCTTTGCGAAAACGGAAATCGCCGCGAGTTCAAGTTCCATTGATAAATGGACCAATGTTGCTGAACATCATGTGCTGTTCCCGTCGGACAGCGCAACGAGCAATTATAAAGATGATTTAGACAAATTCAATCAATTCAAGACCGATGTGCAAAAGTATTACCCGAACTATGTGGGTGTGATTGGGAAAGGCTTCTATCAGAATAAAGAGCTGCATGATATGACGCTCGAAATTAACTTTAATAAGTTTGTCGATAAGACAGAAATGATTGGTTTTACCAACTACGTGACATCCCTAGTCAAGAATCGAATGCGTTTTGCGCGCAGTGTCCCAATCCATATCTACATTACAACAGGCGACACACCTGAAGCCTTAATCGAACAAACAAATGATATGGACAAACCCTATGTTCACATCTTTCAACAGTAAATACGACTAACCATGAGAAACCGCTAATTGGCGGTTTTTTTCTATGCAAAGGCAGAAAAAACTTGCTTTTTCATTTGCTAATCCCACAAAAATTACAAATAAAATGTAATTATCCTAAATTACAATGTATAATTAATAATATAGAGATAAAACTTATAAAAATTAAGGCGGTGATCGATTGGATACTCTTGATTTGAAATTACTTCGCACATTAATGGAGCATGGTCGAGCGACCTGGTCCGATCTTGCTGCCAAAATTGAGATGTCCTCGCCCGCTGTGGCGGAACGCGTGCGACGTCTGGAAGAAAAAGGCGTGATTAAAACATACGAAGCGGTCATTGATCCGGAACTTGTCGGCAATACATGTACGGCTTTCATAGCAGTGACACTAGAAAAAACCGAACAGCGTGCAGCATTCCTTGAATTGATCCATGAGTTGGTCGAAGTTCAGGAATGTCATCATATTGCGGGGGACTACGATTATTTGCTTAAGGTACGTGCCCGTGACACCAAAGATCTGGATCGCGTCATCAGCAGTGAATTGAAAAAGCTGCCGGGCTTGAAAACACGGACAACCATTGTCATGAATTCACTAAAAGAAACGGCGCAGCTCCCGATTCACGCGGATCGTTTCTCATGAGGACCGGTTGATGGATCTTTATCTGAGAGGCATCATGTTAGGCTTCGCGATTGCGGCACCTGTGGGTCCGATCGGTGTACTCTGTATTCGTCGAACCTTGGTTTCGGGACGGCTCTACGGATTGTTATCGGGTATTGGCGCAGCCACTGCGGACGCTGTCTATGGAACAATCGCCGCGTTTGGATTGAAGGTGGTGTCGCGTTTCTTACTTGGGCAGCAGTTCTGGCTGCAACTATTCGGCGGCTGCTTTCTCTTATTTCTCGGCATTCGGACGTGGCGATCAGTGGTCTCGGATATGCCTTTACGCAGTGCCGATCAAATACGGCAGCTTCTCGGCACTTATCTGACAACACTCTTTTTGACACTGACGAATCCAATGACGATTTTATCCTTTGTAGGCATTTTTGCCGGTATGGGACTAGCTGCAGGCAATTTTAAATCATCTGTGTCACTGGTTTTTGGTGTGTTTTGTGGTTCAGCAATCTGGTGGCTGCTGCTGAGTGTATGTGTCGGCCATTTTCGGGAAAAGATGGACACAAAGATTCTGATATGGGTGAATCGCGTTTCTGCCACGATCATGTGCGGATTCGGCAGCGTGGTTCTGTGGCAGGCGTTTAGTTAATTCATGAGTTGCTCTAGGGAAACATCTGCACTCAATTTCATGTGTTTCGACGTGCAGTCATTGCATAGTGCGGACTGAATTTGATAGAATGAGAACAGTGTTGGAATTTGCCAAGAGGTGGCAAATGAAGCCGATTGGCGGAGGTGAAAATGATGAGCAGGATCAACGAAGATCAGGTTAAATACGTGGCTAATTTGGCGCGTCTGTCTTTTACTGATCAGGAAATAAAGACGTTTACAACGCAGCTGGATGATATCATTGGTTTTGCCGAACAGCTGAATGAGCTGGATACACAAGGCATTGAACCGACGACCCACGTCCTTGATATGTATAATGTAATGCGCGAGGATGTTGTGGAACCGTCTCTGCCGCGCGAAGAAGCGCTCAAGAACGCACCGGTTCAAGAAGACGGACAAGTTAAAGTGCCGCTGATTATGGAAGCGGACTGATAGAAGCAGAAGGAGGATAACAGTGATGCCACTTTTTGAAGAAGGCCTTGTGTCTTTATCTCAAAAGTTACATAACAAAGAAATCAAGGCATCCGATCTTGTCGACGAAGCGTTTACGCGTATTCATGAAGTCGATGGGGATGTGCAGGCGTTTCTGACATTGAATGAAGAGGCTGCCCGCAGCGAAGCGAAGGCTCTTGATGAGAACGGAACGGCAGATAACGAAATTCTTTCAGGCATGCCGATCGGACTTAAAGACAACATGGTGACAAAGGGACTGAAAACCACATGTTCCAGCCATATTCTTGAAAACTACGACCCACTCTATAATGCTACCGTAGTTGAGAAAGTAAACGCTCAAAAGGCAATTACCATTGGAAAATTAAACATGGACGAGTTCGCCATGGGTTCCTCAACCGAAACATCATTTTTTGCGAAAACAAAAAATCCATGGGATCTGCAGCGTGTTCCGGGCGGATCCAGCGGCGGCTCTGCAGCAGCCGTTGCAGCAGGCGAAGTGCTGTTCGCATTAGGAACAGACACCGGGGGTTCGATCCGGCAGCCGTCCGCTTTTTGCGGCGTAGTCGGCATGAAACCAACCTATGGCCGTGTGTCACGTTACGGTCTCGTAGCGTTTGCCTCATCCTTGGACCAGGCCGGACCGATTACTCGGACCGTCGAAGACAATGCCTATCTGCTTGAAACCATCGCCGGCCTTGACCGCCATGATTCAACGAGCGCCGATGTCGCCGTACCGCATTATGCGGCGGCGCTCACCGGTGACATCAAAGGTCTCCGAGTAGCTGTTCCAAAAGAATATCTGGGTGAGGGCATTGATGAATCCGTAAAGGCAAACATCCGCGCTGCGATCAAGCAGCTCGAATCGTTAGGTGCCGTTGTTGACGAAGTATCGCTCCCTCATTCTAAATATGCCGTTCCTGCTTACTATATTATTGCTTCATCTGAAGCATCAGCCAATCTCGCTCGTTTTGACGGGGTGCGCTATGGCGTTCGCGCAGAAACAAATGATTTGATCGAGATGTACAAGAAATCAAGAAGCGAAGGATTCGGCGACGAAGTGAAGCGCCGGATTATGCTTGGCACCTTCGCCTTGAGCTCTGGTTACTACGATGCTTATTATAAAAAAGCGCAGCAAGTGCGTACGTTGATCAAGCAAGACTTCGAAAAGGTGTTCAAGGATCATGACATCATTGTCGGACCAACGACGCCAACGACTGCCTTCAAGATCGGCGAAAACATCGATGATCCGTTGACGATGTACGCGAACGACCTTCTGACCATTCCGGTTAACCTTGCCGGCATTCCGGCAATCAGTCTGCCATGCGGACTCGCGAATGGACTGCCGGTCGGTCTGCAGATGATCGGCCGACCGTTCGGCGAAGAGACGCTGTATCGCGCCGCGCATGCTTATGAACAAACGGCCGGATTCACATTAACGCCTGCCAAAGGGGCGATGAGCAAATGAGTAATTTTGAAACAGTCATCGGGCTTGAAGTCCATGTTGAATTGAAAACGAAGACGAAAGCGTTCTGCGGCTGCGCAAACCAGTTCGGCTCAGAACCCAACACAAATACATGTCCCATTTGTCTCGGACATCCCGGCGTGCTTCCTATTCTGAATCATGAAGCGGTCGATTATGCAATTAAAGCCGCTCTTGCTCTAAATTGCGAGATTTCCCGCGAGACGAAGTTCGACCGGAAAAACTACTTCTATCCGGATAATCCGAAAGCATACCAGATTTCTCAGTTTGATCAGCCGATCGGCCGCAACGGGTACATCGAAATCGAAATCGACGGTGAAAAGAAACGGATCGGCGTGCACCGTCTTCACCTTGAAGAAGACGCCGGAAAGCTGAACCACTTGGAAGACGGTTCCGGTTCACTTGTCGACTTCAACCGAGTCGGCACGCCGCTGATCGAAATTGTTTCCGAAGCGGATATGCGCGACCCTAAAGAAGCGTACGCGTATTTGGAAAAACTGAAAGCGATCATGCAATATATTGATGTGTCCGATGTGAAGATGGAGGAAGGCTCGCTTCGCTGCGATGCCAACATCTCGATTCGTCCATACGGACAGACAACATTTGGCACTAAGACGGAACTGAAGAACCTAAACTCATTCACGTTTGTTGAAAAAGGACTCGCCTATGAAGAAAGACGCCAGGAACGCGTACTTCTTTCAGGCGGCGAGGTTGTTCAGGAAACACGCCGTTACAATGACGCAACCAAGACGACGACGGTGATGCGTGGAAAAGAAGGCTCCGACGATTACCGCTACTTCCCGGAACCGGATATTATCAAGCTGAAGATCGACCAGGAATGGATCGACCGCATTCAGGCTGAAATTCCGGAATTACCGGACGCACGCCAGAAGCGCTACGTTGAAGAACTCGGCCTTCCGGAATACGACGCGATGGTGCTCACTCAGACGAAAACGATGTCTGACTTCTTCCAAGCTGCTGTTGCTGAAGGTGCCGATGCCAAGCTTGTCTCCAACTGGCTGATGGGCGACGTGTCTGCATACCTGAACAGCAAGTACATGACTATTGACCAAGTGCCGATGAAAGCAAAAGACTTGGCCAAGTTGGTTAAACTGATTGAAAAAGGTACGATTTCCAGCAAGATCGCCAAAAAGGTCTTCAAAGACCTGATCGAAAAAGGCGGCGATCCGGAAGAAATTGTTAAAGCCAAGGGCCTTGTTCAGATCTCCGATGAAGGCGCGTTGCGCGATATGCTGGCGCCGATTCTCGAAGCGAACAAGCAATCCATGATCGACTACAAGAACGGCAAAGACCGCGCGCTCGGATTCCTTGTCGGCCAAGTCATGAAACAGACGCATGGCAAAGCCAATCCGAAAATGGTCAACAAGATCATTCTTGATGAAGTGAATAAGCTGTAATTAAAAGTGATGAAGGCGGGATTCCCTGATTATATGGGAATCCCGCTTTTTTCGGTTGCAGAGAAAATTTATGCCGGAGATCAAGTTCCGAGTGCGGATGGACCGGATTACTGATCCCGATGACCAAAATGATAGTCACCCAGCGACCGCACGAACCGGACTGAACGATCTATTTTTCAAAACGCTCGATAAACTTGCAGAAGCGCTCGATAAACTTTATGAAACGCTCGATAAATTTTTCAAACCACTCGATAAATCCGCAAAAACGCTCGATAAAGTCAGTGTGCTTATAAAATTGGAAAGCATTTGCCACCGCAAATGCCTTCCAATTTTATCTATGTGTCTGGGTTATGCATGAATTTTTTCACAGGATCGATTTTGATTTTAAAAATCGTTTACAATATAATAAAATAAGGAAGTTAGGTATTTCAGAGCACCTGCTCAATCCATTAAAGTAAACGCATCCAAATATATTGAATCAGATAATAATGATTAGTGATCATCTGAATCGGAAACAATGGATTGAGAATGATCGTAGATTAGTCTAGTGAAATAATTCATACGGCATAAGAATTGAGCCGACATGAGTAGGCTCCTTTTGTGTTGCAACACACGAATATCTTTATACAGAGATTGATTGGGTGATAATCATGAAGAAGGCTAGAATCATTTATAATCCTACGTCAGGACGGGAGCTTGCGAAAAAAAATATAGCCTATATCCTTGACCGGCTTGAAGATGCGGGATACGAAGCGTCCGCCTATGCGACCAAAAGGGAAGGGGACGCAACCAAGGCTGCACGCAAAGCGGTCAAACGGAAATTCGATCTCGTTGTTGCGGCAGGCGGCGACGGCACCATTAATGAAGTAATTAGCGGACTTGCTGAGATGGACTACCGCCCGAAGCTCGGAATCTTGCCTTTAGGTACAACCAACGATTTTGCCCGGGCTATCGGTATACCGCGTGACATCGTCAAAGCCTGCAATGTGCTGTGCGACGGTCATGAGATGCCCATTGATATTGGAAAAGTCAACGACCGTTATTTCGTGAACATTGCCGGCGGCGGTAAGCTGACGGAGCTGACCTACGACGTACCAAGCAAACTGAAAACGATGATCGGTCAATTAGCCTATTTTATTAAGGGCATCGAAATGCTCCCATCAATACGGCCGATCAAAGTCAAAATTGATTATGACGACCGCACCTTTGAGGGCGACATCATGCTTTTCCTCGTCTCCAACAGCAATTCGGTCGGCGGATTTGAAAAATTAGCGCCGGATGCCAAGATGAATGACGGCCTGTTTGATCTAATTATTCTGAAGGCGGCAAATCTTGCCGAATTTATTCGCCTTGCAACCATGGCGACACGCGGTGAGCATATGAAAGATCCGAAAGTCATCTACGCACAGGCGAGCCGGATCAAAATCGAAGCTGAAGAAAAAATGCAGCTCAATATTGACGGCGAATACGGTGGCGATCTGCCTGGCGAGATCGTCAATCTCTATCACCATCTTCATCTTATGGTGCCGAAAGAAACCGAGGATGCGCACCTCCTTGCGTCCGAGCAGGATGTCAAGCAGCTTCAATCATAAAGCGACATTCAGACCAAAAATGTGC
Source organism: Sporolactobacillus nakayamae (assembly GCF_900113325.1). Lineage (GTDB taxonomy): Bacteria > Bacillota > Bacilli > Bacillales > Sporolactobacillaceae > Sporolactobacillus > Sporolactobacillus nakayamae. The sequence continues at coordinate 27,563 of NZ_FOOY01000026.1, forward strand.
CATGAACTTTTTGAGGTTCATGGCATTTCGTATGAGGTGAGAAGCACTTGTTTTACCCTGTGTTTACCGCTATCTTATAAAGAGATGAACCTGCAGGACATGCAGATTTTCCGGAATGGACCGATAAAACGCAAAAAGAGACCGATAAATCTACGAAACGGACCGATAAATTCGCGGAACAGACCGATATTCTTCCAAAACAGACCGATAAAATGTTGAAACAGACCGATAAATTCTGCAACACCCATATTCAGCGCATGCAGGCTAACCATATGACCATTAGGAGTTCGAAAAATGTCAGAATCCAATGTACCAGTAGCGAAAAATCAACAACTTGAGGTGACGTTCACCGACTTAACCCAGGACGGCGCCGGCGTTGCTAAGGTTGATGGCTATACACTCTTTATCCCCGGCGGATTGCCTGGAGAAAAAGCAAAAATTCAAGTGACCAAAACGAAAAAAGGCTACGGTTACGGCCGTTTGCTTGAACTGACCGAGACCAGTGACCGTCGTGCCGAACCACCATGTCCGTATTATCCACAATGTGGCGGTTGCGCGATTCAACATATTAGCGCAGAGGGTCAGCTCGCCTACAAGCGAGAGATCGTCCAGAACGCATTGGAGCGGATCGGTGGTTTGACCGACATCACCGTCGAACCAACTCTCGGTATGGACGAGCCATGGAGTTATCGCAACAAGATACAGGTTCCGGTCGCCCAGCAAAATGGAAAGTTCGCCTTTGGTTTTTACAAGAAACGCAGCCACGAGATCGTCACCATGGATCATTGCATGATCACAGATCCGCTCATTGATGAAATCGTACAGACTGCAAGACATATCGCCGAAGAAAACAAGATCATGCCCTATGACGAAACCAAGCACCGCGGCGTCCTGCGCCATGTCATGGCCCGTGTCGGCAAGAAAACCGGCGAGGTCATGGTTGTTTTTGTGACGCGCGGCGATGAACTGCCGCACCGCAAGACATTGATCAAAGGACTGACCGAACACTATCCGCAAATCAAATCGATTGCCCAAAATATTAATACGAAGCGCACCAACGCGATTTTTGGTGACGCAACCAAAACACTCTGGGGGCGCGATGTCATCTATGATCAAATCGGCGATGTCACATTCGCCATCTCAGCGCGCTCCTTCTTCCAGGTCAACCCGACCCAAACCGAAGTGCTCTACGGCAAAGCACTAGAGTACGCCGAACTGACCGGAAAAGAAACCGTGATTGACGCCTACTGCGGCATCGGTACGATTTCCCTGTTTCTTGCCAAGGAAGCAAAACATGTCTATGGCGTCGAGATCGTACCCGAAGCGATCGAGGATGCACGGAAAAATGCCGAACTCAACAAAATCACAAATGCCACGTTCGAGGTCGGCAAGTCGGAAGATGTGATTCCAACATGGCGTGATCAAGGGATCGATCCTGACGTCATTGTTGTCGATCCACCGCGCAAAGGTTGCGACGCCTCGCTTCTTGATACGATGCTCGCCATGCAGCCGGAGCGGATTGTCTATGTTTCCTGTAATCCAGCCACACTCGCCCGCGACCTCAAGCTGCTCACCGCAGGCGGGTATCAAGTGAAAAAGGTGCAGCCAGTCGATATGTTCCCACAGACGATGCACGTTGAATGTTGTGTGTCGCTTGAAAAAATATAAAAGATAGATGGGGATCCGAGAATCGGTAATAAATTCTCGGACTACCATCTTTTTTTATTTCTATTTTTTTGATTAACCTGTGAAGCATTTCTTCGTTCAGAGTTGGATGTTTAATGAAATGCTCAATTTCTCTAAACAACTCGTTTAATTGTTGTTCGTTAACTTGATTAGTAGAACCGTTTTCTAACTCTTCTTTGGTTGCAATGAAACGAGAAATATTTGTGTTGTTCTCATCAACAAGATCTTGGTAAGCTTCATCAGTAATTTCGCTTCGAATCTTCAACCGAAGAGCTTCGTTTTTTTCCTTTGATAAGGTTTCAATTTTATTCTTTAATTGCTGAATTTGTTTTAAACGCTTTGATTCAGATGCCTGAAGACGTTTATCTAGAATGTCTCGAAATTTCTTTGATGAGATGCGGGTATAGAGACCCTTGATATCGCTGGTTATAACGTCAACAAGATCAGATTCGCGAATAATATGATCGGAACAAAGCGTATGACCGTGTTTATCGAAACTACCGCACACATAGCCTTTTCTGTTTTTTTTATAATGCATGCCTCGTCCACAATCTGAACAAAACGCTATGCTCGTAAAAAGGTGATATTTCGAGTGAGCATGCTCTCTGGATCTTTGAACTAAAAGCTGTTGAACCAAATCGAAGTTTTGCTTCGATATGATCGCTTCATGTGTTCCTTCCACTCTAATCACGTTATCAGGGACATTCTTTTTCCGTTTCGTAGAAGTTACACTGATGGATGTTTCACGTTGTTGGACAAGATTTCCGATATAATGTTCATTGGAAAGAATACCTTTAATGGTTGATCCATGCCAAATGGAGCTCGCATTTTTTTTATGGGCTACCTGAGATGAGGTGGGAATCTTCTCTTTCAGCAATTGCCTCGCTATATGGTCAAATCCTTGACCTGCGATATAACATTTGAAGATCCGCTGTACAACTTCAACAGTAAAATCGTTTCGCAAAACTAACTGTTTATCAACAATTGTATAGCCATATGGTGGGATTGATCCGTTGAACTCGCCATTCCGTGCTTTTACTTCAAATGAGTATTTTATCCGCCGACTCATCGTTTGTGATTCGTTCTCATAAACCCACGCGTATAAACCAAACATAGAAGTCTGATTTTCTAATGAGTTGATTGCTCCGTCGAGTGTGATTATGTCAATCCCACTGTTTTCTTGAAGACTATTTAAGACCCTATAAGATAATTCTCCATTTCGGGCAAGACGGGATAATTCTTTTGCGAGGATAATGTCAAACTTATGACTCTTCGCATCTCGCAACATTTGCTGAAAACCTGGTCTCTTCGTAGCCTTTGTACCACTTTGCACATCTGAATAGATTTTGAAAAGATCCCAACCACGATTCGCAATGTAGTTTTCGAAGATTTCTCTTTGGTTTATTAGTGACTTTTTTTGTTCCTCCTTATCAGTTGATACGCGTACATAAACGGCACATCGTTTTGTCAAGCCACCACTTCCCCTTCTCGGTTAGAAGAGTCAGTGGAATTCACCTTATCTTTACAATAGGCCGCGTTCACAAGCGTGTCAATTTTATCCTCAACGATTGCACCCAATAAATCTTCCACAGCAATGTTGGCTCTGTTATCGAAAATTCTTTCTATAGTCATAGAGGGGTAGTCCTCCCGGTTGTCAATTTTATGTTGACATTCGATACGTCGAATGTTATCCATTGACTATAGTCAATAACATTTTGTACCAGAAGTGGTATATAATATCTATACTTTTGCGAGGAGAACTTCATGGGTAAGATTAATATCTATTTGAGAACAGTAGACTTTAAGGAAAAGCTCCAAACACTTTATGAACGTCTAAAAGGGGAAGAGCCCTCTCCTTTTTTTGGTCATACACTTAGCCGTTCTAGGCTAAGTAATTTTGAAACCTCATTCAGCAGACAAAATAAAAAACAAAAAACGTTGATTGAAATGTTAAACGAACATTTAGCTGCTAAGGAAATGACCCAGCAGCAACTTGCAATGAGGTCGTATTTAACGAAGGGATACATAAGTAATATTTTCAATCGACGTATTAATCCCTCAAAATCTAAGTTGTTTCAAATAGCTTTGGCACTTGAACTATCTCTGGAAGAAACAGCAAGGTTGTTAAAAACAAGGGGTTTTTTGCTGAATGACTCTGATGATGGGGATAAAGTTATTATCGCTTGTATTGAAAATCAGGAGTATGACCTTGATAATGTTCATGATCTGATGGAGGAGTACGCTCACATTGAATTCCTATAGCCAGTCATTTGTCGAATAAATACGCAAATATTTTTGAAGTAGGTAAATAGTGGCTTAAAATAAAAACAAAAAAGCAACGCATTCATGTTGAATGAGTTGCTTTTTCAAAAACGCTCGCACTCAAATTGAATGAGAGCAATTCATATTATACGCAAGAACGATTCTAACTATCCATATGTTATTATTAATTTAACATGTTTCGTGTTAAATTTCAAGGGGAAAGGATTGGTGCTTAGGTATGAGTCACTTGTTCAATACGTTTCATACTCAAGAAATACATGTGTTTTTTGATGAATCCGGCAAGGAAAGTGATCGTCCTAATCTCTTAGGGTCACTTTCAATTCCTAAAAAAATCTATGAGCAAAAAGAAATACAATGCATGAACGAGTCCTTGAGAGCTAACCAGTTTAAAATACATTGGAAGAATTACAATGGCAATTCATTCGTTAAGGAAAAGATTGTTGAGTTAATTGACCTTTTTATTCAATATGAAGAGTACATAAAGTTTAATGTCATTAATTATCATTATGGATTCCTAAAGGACCAGCAATCCTTTACAAAACAAGACAGGGACATAGCAATTTATTCAAAATTTCCCGAACGATTAATTTATGGTCTAATTAGAGGTTACGGCAGTGAGACTCATATTGTTGCTAACATTTTTATCGATAAATCAACGGAATATGAAAAATTAAAATTGGATGAGACATTAATCTCAACTCTTAACAGTCAATCGTTGTACAGAGGAGAAAAATTTTACGCACAGGATTGTGAAATGTTGCCCAAAAATAGTGAAATTGGTTTGGAACTGATTGATGTGCTATTAGGGATAATCAGAACCATAATTATAAATCCTCAAATTACCGAAATGAGCAGTAAGATTAAGCAGGCTAAAGTATCTCTGACCACCGAATTACTCAAAAATACTAAATTAATTCAAACACTAAGTGGATTAAAATATTTTGAATGGCGAGGCAATCCCAGATTGACACAGATAGATTTTCTGGATTATATTCACGCGTTTTTAATTCGACAAACCTACTGATATGAATCAACTGCAGGGGGGACGACCATACGGATCGGTCCGAACCATTGAAGTTTTCAGGTTTAGTTCAGAGACTGGCCAGAACAGACCAACTATAAAGAATGGGACATTAAGCAAAGAAACTATACTTAATGTGGACTTTCGGACAAATTGTTATAAAATTCCGGGAAAGTCAGGATAATAAGATGATTCACCAGTTCAATCCTAAGAGAAAATCAATCCAGGTAGTTCATGCCACTATTGAGGATTACAGAAGCTTCTCCAGTGAATAATTTATTTGTAATAATAGGCTATCAGGATTAAAAATCAGTAACATAGCCTATTGAATTACCAACAATTAAAGATCAACAAAAGATGGAATGGAGAACTTCTTCTGTTGGGCGGAACTCTATAAAATTAACGTACCGAAGAAATATGGACAAGGAATGAAATGATCAAATCTTACAATTTTCTTTGATCATTTAACCACTAAAAGCAATAGTGAAATATCATTCTGTCCCCTCGAGCCATGTTGAGATAGTCGCACTGCTACAAAGGAATTTGTAATTAAACAACAGGAAATGAGGAGCTCTGGAGTGGATAATGAAAAAAGGAAGTTGTCACCAGAACAACGTGAAGAAATACTCGGTGTATTGAAAGCCCGTTTTGAGAAAAACATGAATCGTCATAAAGGACTTGAATGGATTAAAGTACAAGCAAAGCTAGAAACTAATACTGAAAAACTGTGGTCCCTCAATGAAATGGAAATAACCGGCGGTGAACCGGATGTTGTTGGTCACGATATAAAGACAGATGAATACATTTTTTATGATTGTTCAGTGGAAAGCCCTAAAGGTCGCAGAAGTTTTTTTTACGACCGTGAGGCACTGGAATCAAGGAAAGCACACAAACCAGAAAACAACGCTTTAGATATGGCTGCTGACATGGGTATTGAGATATTAACGGAAGAACAATACCGGGAGCTGCAGAAACTTGGAAATTTCGACAATAAAACATCGAGCTGGGTGAAAACACCTTCTAATATTAGAAAACTCGGTGGGGCCATCTTTTGTGATCGTCGCTACGACACTGTCTTTGTGTACCACAATGGAGCAGAGAGCTACTATGCTGCCAGGGGTTTCCGGGGCTCGTTAAGGGTCTGAATTTTGGTTTGAAACGCAGCCAGGTGAAAGGACGCTGGCGGCTTATACCTCATGGGGATAGATATCGCCAAAAGGTTGGATTATCAAAATTCTTTTGTTAATTTGTATAAGAGTTATGTGATTTCGCATGTCGAGTGCATGGTGCAACTTCATCGGTAAATGTATAACTAAAAAATAAACTTCTGAATCAAAATAAACATTTCCGATTCCGACTCTGATTTCGTGAAAAAAATTTTCCGATTTCGGGGTCCTTTCTCTACTATCACTTGCCCTGCCTTGATTTTGCCTTCAACCAACTTTCTGAAGACTTTTAGCAAAGTTAGGAGCTTGAACCCCAGATCATATTTTTAAAATATTGGTAAGTTAAATTGTGAATAATTAGGATAACATTAAGTACCATCCCGGTGTTTCAAGTTAATTTTGACAGGTCACCGATTATTATCGGATAATACGATAAGGTCTCATCATCTCATAATCCTCGTGCTCCAAGATATGACAGTGCCATATATATAACCCGGTAAATGGTCCGAACTGCATGATGATTCGAGTAACTTGCTTCGGATTAGCTCGAACGGTATCTTTCCATCCTCGTTCTTGTGGTTCCGGCGGCATTGCCGGACCTGTATAGTCGATAACCTTCTCCTTGTTAAACGTATCAACATCGAAATTTCTTCGGTCAAGTATTTGAAAATCAATTAAGTGAAGATGAATTGGGTGTGAATTACCAGTTACGTTGATGAGGTACCATATCTCGGTTGCCCCTAATTTTGGATTTTCTGATATGGGTGCTGCCCATGGTTTATGATCCAATAGCATCCATTCACGACCGTACTGATCCATAGTATCATTTAATGTTAGGTATCTTATCCTCGAAACTGACTGTTCTTTTATTTTTGGAACAGGTATTATATTAGCTGGAATTGTACTCGTGTCAACACTTGATAAAGGAAGAGTTACTCTAAATTGCATCACTTGCCCAACCGTAGATGGATCCGGTTTGTCACCCCTTGGAAAAGGAGCGGGGGCATCATTTGTCATGATAATATTCTTCCCTTCTAAATTGGTAAAATCAATGATCACGTCTGCCCTTTCTGCAGGGGCTAACATGATTTCCTTGATACCAATTGGATAGTCCAACAACCCTCCATCAGTCGCAATTTGATACATAAGTTGTCCAGAATCAAGCTTAATCCTATAGAAACGCGTGTTGGATGCGTTTAAAAGCCTAAAGCGGTATTTACGTGGTTCCACTTTTAAATAAGGCCATACTTTACCATTTACTAGAATCGTATCCCCAATAAATTCAGGAGTAATCGACGTTTCTAATTCAGGAATCGGTTTTTCTGGTTGCTTCGGGTAGTAAAGCGAACCATCCTTATTAAATGTCCGATCTTGTATCATAAGAGGAATCTCATAGTTCCCACTCGGTAAATTCAATGAACGTTCCCGATTTTCTCTGATAAGATAGAATCCTGCTAAACCTGCATAAATATTTAGCCGCGTAATACCGAGCGTATGGTCATGATACCATAACGTGCAGGCATGATTGCAATTATCATATCGATATATTTGCTTTCTAAAATATGGGCCCACGTGTTTGAAGCCCTTTGTAAACCAAGCCTCTGGGTAGCCATCGCTTTCCCATTCAACGCAAGCACCGTGTACGTGCACGACTGTTCTTACATCAGGCACGTCCCGATGGGCACCATGAACCGTATAATCGATTGGAAAAAGGTGCTTATCAGGAAGATTGTTCATCCATTTAATCAACACTTTTTCTCCACGTTCGACTTCAATTGTAGGCCCTGGATAGCCATCTTCGTACCCCCAAACAGTTGAGTCATTTAACTGACGATGAAGTGATTGACGGAATTCAGTCATAGTTACTTCGTAATAAGTATAGAACTGATCTTTCCATCGAGGTTTTAAAATAGGTGGGATGGGTAGTTCGTCTACAAATTTAGAGAGAATCATCATTCATCTCCTTAATAACAGACTGCAAAAAGCAAGTCATGGGTATCAAATGTTTAATCATCGTGAGGACGACTGAATAAAAGTCGTTTTAAAATCGTTTAAATGGGTGACTTTGATCCTTTTGATCCATGGCAACCTTCTATAGAAATAATTTTCTTCTATAGAATGTTTATGTTGTTCACGACAAATATAGTAAAAAAAGTGGTAAAAAGTTGTTTGCTTTCAGCACAGGTAAGCGTCAAATCCCGCACCCCTTCTGCACAGGCCAGTGCGGTTATCTACAGTGTTGTGGAGACAGCGAAAGAAAACGGATTGAACCTTCAAGTATCTGTCTTGACTTTTTCATCCACGGATCTGATGGAACAACTTCTCCGGTCAACAACCATCCCGGAAGATTGTCGCGTCCCCTCATCTGCTAAATAAATCATATAACGAATCCCCATCTGGTTACAGGTGGGGATTATTTGACGCTTACCGTTGTACCCTAAATGATTAACTTATTTAATGGAATTTCTGGTTGAATCGTATCTTATGATGAGGTCAGCTCGCCACCATTAACGTGAATGGTTTGGCCAGTAACAAATCTGGAATCGTCAGAGGCAAGAAAAACGTACGCTGGCGCAAGCTCAAATGGTTGGGCCATTCTCCGCATCGGATTACCGGAACCTAATAGAGCGACCTGATCTGCAGAATAGGTTGACGGCTGGAGCGGAGTCCAGGTTGATCCTGGTGCTACAGCATTGACCCGAATTCCCTTACCTATAAGATTATTGGCCAAAGCACGAGTAAAGCCAATATTCGCTGCCTTCGTTGATGTGTAATCAATCAATTGTGAAGGTCCTTTAAAAGCCGTAACCGAAGATGTATTAATAATTGAGCTGCCTGGTTTCAAATAGAGAAGCGCCGCTCGAGTTGTGTAAAAATGAGAATAGATATTAACTTTAAGGGTGTCATCGAATTGCTCGTCAGTAATATCGAGTAAACTTGGCTGCTGGAACTGGATACCCACGTGGTTCACTAGAATATCCAATCGTCCGAATGATTGGATCGTTTGTTCCACGATGGAAATACATTGATTTTTGTCTCGGACATCACCTGGCAATAAAATGCAGCGCTGGCCGAGTTGTTCGATCCGTGTTTTTGTTCTGATTGCATCTTCATGTTCATCAAAGTAGGAAATAGCAACATCTGCGCCTTCTTTAGCAAACGCAATCGCTACAGCTGCTCCGATCCCGCTGTCCCCACCTGTGATGAGGGCAACTTTCCCTGTTAATTTCCCGCTTCCCCTATACTCTGGATTTTCAATAATAGGCCGGGGGATCATCAGTCTTTCAAAACCAGGCTGTCGAAGTTGACGTTGTTCAGGGACATTAATCGGAATGTCCTCATAGCGGGTTATGACCCCGTAATTTGGATACATTGGATAATTTCCATCGGTGATTCCCTTCTGATTTTTTTGCTCATCCTGCTCCATTGGAATCCTCCTTACATGAATAGAAATGACTTTTTTACATTATGTTAGATGGGCGTACCCAGTGCATGTTCCAATCCACAATTGTTTAAAGCTTGATGAAAGAAGTACTGGCTCTTTATAGGAAGTTGCTGAATAAGGTGTATTAAGAAATTTAAGAGGAGGTTATTCGCTTGTTTCAATATAGTCCTGAAGTCCAATTATTACTCGTGAATTTTTCAGATGAAAAAGTAGAGATGCTCTATGATGACAACCCTCACACGTGGCCAATGCCGTTAATAGGACCCAGACCACCCTATTATACTAATCCTCGTTACGTACAAACCTATCCCATACTCTAAAAAGATACATCAGTAGTTTAAGTAGGGGCTGAAGAACTCCCCAAAATTCCTGAATCGGTAAATATAGGCAAACAAAAAATGAGGAGGAAAAGTCATGCAACTTTTCTTCCTCAACATATATTTAGAGTATCTCATTATCAATCATGTAAAATCTTTTTCATTTTTTTGTACTCATCTTCCATGATTTCGCCTCGGGCAAATCGTTCTTTTAAAATCGATTCGGCATGATCGCTGATGTTCGAATGTTGATTTGAATTTTTGATTAAGGATATCACTAGATAAATTACGGCAATAAAGAGTGCGAGTTATGAACTACATCGGGAATTCATTCCCGATGTAGTTCATAGCGTAGGTTTCAGCCATCGTTTTATAACTCCCGTCTTAAGTCGTAAAGGAAAGAAGTTTTGTTGATTACTTCTATTATCTGGCGAACGGCGGCTGCTCAGCCACTTTTTAATTCTGCTCCATGAGTATGGCCCCCATCGGACGGAGGACCAAATCCTGATTTGGAAAGTTACGAATCACCTTTTCACGAGGCGTTCCATGCCATTGGTTGTCCGCAAACGGCGGCGATAGGGTTCGGGCAGGGAAAGCACTGCGGTGACATCATCATATTATGACGCCTCGACAAACTCTGTGATCCGTGGGACTTTCTCCTGGTAACCGTCAAAAAAGAGTGAAGCAGGGTCTGAGCTGTGTTAACGTCAGCACTTGATCGAGTATTGTTTACTGCGGACAGTTACAGTGCATGATGACAAAATTGAGGTGGAATTCAAGTCAGGCATTAGTATAGATGTTGAAAATTGAACTGAATAACTAAATATTATTAGGATCTGACACCTTGTTGAAATACAGGGTGTCTTCATATTTATTGCGATGAGTCAGTATAAATTAGATTATTAATATTCACAAAATACAAATCACTGATATAATTTTTTATAGAGTAAACAGCGAACCAGAGCGTGACCTTTACAGTGGATGCAGATGTGTCCGAGAAATTAAGCATCGCATTGAATGTAACAAATGAAACACAAAACACCGCAGTGGAAAGCTGTATGCGTTGGTATATTGCAAAGACTTTTGAAAAAGCATCACAAACCTATAAACCAAAATGGTTACTATTTTTGGATATAGCGCACCAAAAAGTGATGTAGAAGCTATTGCAATGTTGAAAAAAGCATGGGGTGCGGTGGAAGACAGGAAGTTTGAAGAAATAGAAATAGTTGATTTGTGTGATGAAGATAAAGTTATCAAATCGTGGGACGATTTTATACATACGCATCATTATTCATACCACTCCAACTTTTTCACAACAACAATAGGAAGATGCCCTAGGAGAAGTTGTGAAGCAACATGTGACAGATTGATGATAAAGGAGCATTCAAGTGACATTAATAGAGATTGGGTTGATTTTTGCGTTATTAGGTGGGGTGGTATTTAAACTGTTTCCCCCAAAGAATATCAATAGTATATATGGTTGGCGTTCAAGGTTAGCTATGCAGAATAAGGATACATGGGCAGAAGCCCAAAGGTACGGCAGTAATACATTTATAGTAGGAGGAGTTGTTTTAGCACTGATTGGAGGTATTATTCAGGTTATTTGGCCTAAATTGAATAAATCAATAATACCTATGCTTTTAATTCTGGCAGTAGTAGCAGCAATTATATTTGCTGGAGAAGTACATCTAAGAAAGATCTTTAACAAAGACGGAAGTAGAAAATGATTGTGGAAATATAGGTATCATGCCCACCTCTTGTCCTATTTCGGTTTTCCCTTGTTTCTATCGTGCAACATTTTTGGTTTAACTTCGAAAAAACGGTGATAAACAGGTGAAAACAGGCAAAGAAATGGCTATTATTAAATCAAAAAATCCTAAACGGGTGTTCGGTTGAAAAACGTTACTTTAACTCGAACGGTGGAATGCAGGGTGAAGGCGGGTGATTTCGCAAAAGCTTATTATGGGTGTACATAGAAGAGAAAAGAAAATAGATTGAAGTGAAAATCAATTAGATAGGTAAAGGAGTTTGGAGAATTTATGAAGAAGATCATGGTAGACACTTATAAATTAGACAGAGTTTCAACTCGAATGGCGAAAGATTTCGGAACGATTCCTAAAGGACATGAAGAGTATTACGCATATCCTCTTTCGGTAATGGAAGGCAACATGCTGAAGCTCCATCGTCAAGAATCTAATCGCTCAGGTCGACAAGCATTAACCGCTATTCGAATGGCATTGCTTACCGTAAATGGATATATTAAACAAGTTGAGTATGATTTTAGTAGTCATGCTACTTCGGAAAATCAGGCATTATTGCATGGGCTGCTTATGGGGTTTGATCCTTTTACCAATGAACAAGTTCATGAAGTAGTAATGAAAGAAACCAATTCTTTCGATACTAAGAAATACTTCATGATACCGATAAAATGCCTGTTAAGGATTGAAAAATCCATTAAACACTGGACGAAACATCTAGGACCGACCGGTTATTTTACCTTTATTGAGAATCAAATGGGGCAATTGATAGAGCAGGATGATGTAATGAATTTTGCGATTTTAACCGAAAAAGAAAAGCTTTGATTATCTTTTTAGTGACAGGGAATTATACTAACTGACAACAAAATTTTATATTTTGAAAATGAAAGTTAAATTTGTAATAGTAATCGTATAAGGGGAGAAAAAGCATGCCTAAAATTGGAAGGAACGATTTATGCCCTTGCGGAAGCGGTAAAAAATACAAAAAATGCTGTATGGACAAAGATAAACAATTGATGGCAAAACAAATTGTTAGGAATCCCGTTAATAGGTTTATTACCTATGAAGAGGTGAACGAATTAAGTACCGATGAAATCATCCTCATGTTACGGAAATTTGGTATTCCATTTAAACAGGAAACCTTTTTAAAAGATATCGAAAAGTTCTACTCTGCCGAAGATCTTACGGAGAATTGGTTCCATCACTATACGGTTACTGCAAGAGGTAGAGATGAAGATTTCCCTTGGATGGCGGCCTGGATTTTGTGGGAAAGATTGGCTCCACCGAAAAAATTATCCATGGAACAAATGGGTGACTTGATTGATAAGGGTTTTGAGTATGTAGATGAAAATGACTCAACATCTGCATGTGATACATGGTTGACAGTCTGGGAGGGAATAAAGGATAGAATCGAACCTGAATTCCAAAATTTAGATTATCTGGACAAGCATTATAAGGGCAGTTTTTTTATTAAGAATTTTTGCCAGGATCTGGAAACAGAACTTCATAATGCGGGTATGGATGAGCCTGTTTATTTTGAAAAAAGAATAAAGTATTGTCGTGATTTTTGTAACTATTTTCCCAAAGAAAATGAATTAATCGTTCATAATATGCGGCGTGCCATTGCGGAATCGTACGCTAAATTAGGCCAATACGAGAAGGCTGAGTCCGAGTTTGAGAAGTTGGTGCAAGATTTTCCGAACAATCCATGGGGCTATATCGGCTGGGGAGATTTGTTTTTCTTTGAACAAAAGAAAGATTATGCTAAGGCGCAAGATCTATATGAAAAGGGTCTAGCCATTGCAAAGGATCAAATGGATAGTGACGCAATAAAAGAGAGGCTAGATGAGTTAAAGGAAGAACGATAAACATACTGGTTTTACATGGATGTGGCTTATTGTTGGTAACAAATGAGTCAATTTCTGTTTCTCCCGCAATCTCTCTTTGCGATCGCCCCTCTCTGAAGTATTTTAATAAAATATCCTGCTTTAGGTTCAAAATAATTGTTATCCCCATCTCCCCACAGCAGACCAGTGAATCATCTATGGGTTTATTTTAGCTGAGTGGGGGAATTTTTTTATGATTATCCTAGGTTACTTTTAGATTACATAAAAGATAATTTCATTCACCATATTTGAGGATGAAAATTAGTGTAGGATTACGTAACATAATTATAATGTTGTTTTATAAAAACGTTATAACCGGTTATACTGGTAATGAAGAGGTGAACGGATATGGATTTTCAAAAATATCTGGAGTGTCATTTTGGCTATGAGGAGCCAATCTTGACTGAAGAGCTCAGAGATAAACTGAATATTAATCCAAATACATTGCGTCAAAATTTAAAAAAGGCAGCGGATAGTGGGATCATTACACGTTATGCTTTGAAAGCGGGTATTTATTATCGTCCGAACCCAAAACCGTTATTTCGTTCTTCATTAAGTCTTGACTCAGTTATTAAAAAGAAATACTTGTTTGACTCAGCGAATCATCGAATAGGGTACGTGACGGGCTTGTCGTTTGCGAACGAACTGGGATTAACCACCCAAAACGCGTTAGCCTATGAAATTGTTACCAACAGGGAAAAAATGAGTTCGAGAAAAGTTATATATGGCAAAAGCAGCGTTTTCTTGATGAAGCCCAAACTATTGGTTACTGCTCGGAATTATAAATTGCTGCAAATTTTTGATCTGATTAGCAGGTTTGACGATTACAGCGAACGACCACTTGAAGAATCAATAGGCAAATGCTTCGATTATTTACAGGGGCTAACTATTTCCTGGGAAGAAATAAAAAGATATCTGTCTGCCTACTCAGAGCATGACCAACTGGCCATATACAGGAGTGACTTGATTTATGAACTTGCATCAAAACAAAGAGCTTTTCGAGGAAGTCATTAACGCCGTATCTGAGGATTCCGGGCTCAAAAGCTCCATTGTTGAAAAGGATTATTATGTATCTTTACTGCTTGAACGAATTAAGACGAACTATCCACAAATTGTTTTTAAGGGCGGTACATCTTTAAGCAAATGTTACCACTTGATTCATCGTTTTTCGGAAGATATTGATCTTAATTTTCAACAGGACATCGAAACAACTGGGTCAGAAAAACGCAAGTTGAAACAAGCGATTGTTGATTCTGCAAATGAAATCGGCATGAGTCTTGAGAATGAAGCCGAGATAAAAAGTAGAATGGATTTCAATCGATACCAATTTGCTTACCCAAGTGTAACAGGAGCAGATCTTCAAAAAGTTACTATGTCGAGACCTATGTGCTGCTAAAATCTTTTCCCACGGATGTGAAGCAAGCGACAAATTACATTCTCGACTATTTAATTGAGCAACGCCAAGATGTGTTGATCGAAAAATATGACATAAATGCGTTTAGTATACAAGTGCAAAGCATTGAACGCACGTTTATCGATAAACTATTTGCCCTCTGTGATTACTCTATCGATGGAAAATATACGAGAAATTCGCGGCATCTTTATGATCTTCACATGATCTATAAGATGTACAAAAATCGGTTCAACAGTGACAAAATCAGGCCGCTGTTTAAACAGGTAGCTGAGGAACGCTCAAAGAGTGACCATGCTTATTCAGCAGTTAAGAACTTTAAATTGCTTGAGACTTGCAGAAAACTAATTAATGAAGATTATTTTAAAGCGGACTATGAAGGAACGAGCAATGTGCAATTGTTTCTTCCAAGTGACTCACCCATTAGCTATGAGATCGTAAAGAATTCTTTCATTAAAATTATTGAGTCAGGACTTGTTCCAGTAGTCATTGACTGAATGAAGAGAGTGAATAAATGAATCATTCTGTCCCATATGCTGAATGTGTAAGTTTAGTAAGATCAGAGTAGAAAGGACTACAAACGGGTGAGACAGGAAATTCTGAAAAGGGAAGCTCATCTCTACATCAGGGAGACATTTCCTTGAATCATTGTTAAAATGAATTCGTTGTGTGTTGTCACAATCAATAAAGAAGTATTCAGCAGAAGGTGAAGTTAGGTGAAGAGAGAGAAGTTAAAGAGAGGCCTTAGTGCGCGCCATATTCAGATGATTGCGCTGGGCGGAACGATCGGCGTTGGTTTGTTCATGGGCTCAGCGAGTACAATTCAGTGGACGGGTCCGTCCGTGCTGCTTGCTTATGCGATCAGCGGATTGTTTATTTTCTTCATTATGCGGGCGATGGGGGAGATGTTATACGTTGAGCCGAGCACCGGATCATTTGCGACATTCGGACGCGAGTTTATTCATCCGCTCGCTGGTTATCTGACCGCGTGGAGCAACTGGTTTCAATGGGTTATCGTCGGCATGTCTGAAGTGATCGCCGTGGGAACCTACATGAAGTTCTGGTTTCCGGGGACGCCGGCTTGGATTCCCAGTGTTCTGGTTGTGATCATTCTCGGTACGGCGAACCTGGTTTCTGTCCGTTCGTTCGGTGAATTTGAATTTTGGTTTGCGATGATCAAGGTGGTTACGATTATTTTGATGATTATTGCTGGAATCGGACTGATCTTTTTCGGATTTGGAAATGGAGGACGAGCGATCGGTTTGTCGAATCTCTGGGCAAACGGCGGTTTTTTTACAAAAGGGTGGACAGGCTTTTTCTTTTCGCTGTCGCTCGTCGTTGCAGCTTTCCAGGGGGTTGAACTGATCGGCATCACTGCCGGTGAAGCGAAGCATCCGGAAAAAACAATTGTCCGGGCGATTCAGAGCATCATCTGGCGTGTCCTTATTTTTTATATTGGCGCGATCTTTGTGATTGTCACCGTCTATCCGTGGAATCAGCTTAATGAACTAGGCAGCCCGTTCGTCATTACGTTCGCAAAAATCGGCATTACCGCTGCAGCCGCGATCATTAACTTTGTCATCATTACGGCAGCGATGTCCGGGTGCAACAGCGGCATTTACAGTGCCGGACGGATGCTCTACACGCTGGGTGAATTCGGACAGGCACCCAAATGCTTCAAAAAAGTCTCCGGGAACGGAGTGCCGCTTTTTGGCACGATTGCTGTGCTCATCGGTCTTACTATCGGTGTTGTGCTGAACTTTGTCGCACCGCCGAAAATTTTTGTGTACGTCTACAGTGCGAGTGTCCTTCCGGGGATGGTTCCCTGGTTTGTCATCTTGATCAGCCATCTCAGGTTCAGAAAAATAAAAGAAACTGAGTCGCAGAAACATCCGTTTAGAATGCCGCTTGTGCCGTTTTCAAACTATTTGACGATTGTCTTTTTAATCGTTGTATTAATCGGGATGTGGTTCAATCCGGATACACGTCTGTCGCTGATTGTCGGGATTATTTTCCTTTGTCTCGTCGTCGCTAGCTATTATGTTTCCGGAGTTGGCAAACGGAATACTCCGGAAAATGAAGCACGATCGAATCAATAAAAGTAATCTTCGCCAAACAAGTGATCCGATTGATTCAGAAGATGACACGCAATGTTACAGCGGATCGAAGAAGATGTTGCGAAGCTGAAGCACTGTTTGTCACACGACATATACCATTTTCACTCTGAAGGGTACCATCAATGGATCTGTTTTCATTGATTGGTACCTTTTTTTGATACTGAGATGTCAGTACATGATTTTCCTGACAATCCTTGGAGCTATATCGGCTGGGGAGATTTGTTTTTCTTTGAAGAGAAGAAGGATTATTCTAAGGCACGAGAACATAATGTTTTTACATGGAAATTGCTTATTGTATTTCTACTTCTGATAAGGCACATTTTACATGAATTAATTGAAATGCTCTAATCTTAGTGCAGCACTTTTCTTGAGGCATTATGAGCCGCCCGGTAATAGGGATTGTGGTGTTTCATTTCCTTTGTCATGAGTTCAAAAGTCAGTTCTATTTGTGGGTACGATGAGAGAAATGTATTTTTTGAGAGTATAATTTTCTCAATAATAGGATTCAAACGATTTTTTTCGACTGAGGAGATAGTTAAGTCTTCAGGATGAACAAAGTCGCTGAATAGGAGTACGTGTTCAGGTTTTTGATACTTTTGTTTTATGACTGCGAATAGTGTCTGAATTGCAAACCAAATGGCTGCATACTCAGCATAGGGATTCTGTTTTTTGAAGAGCTGAGCATAATGCTTTCTTGACTTAACAATCACTTCGCCTTGGCCTACAAAACAAGAGGCTAGCCCAAAAATGCCACTGGAATTAAGTTCGGATGCATCGACAAATATGAAAAGTGTATCTGTACTCCATTTAAAATTCTCCGAACGCTGCCTTCCTTTAGCGCTGGGCACGGCAAAGGTATTCAAGAAAACTTGTTGTCTGTTATTTGCTTCATAATGACGATTGATAGGCCGCATATGGGTCAATCACCTCAATGAATGTGTATTTATCGTACATATTTGATAACTATTGATCAACCGAAAAATTGAAAGTGGCCTGCTGATGTTTTTGATTTAAAAGCATCAGGATCGTATTGGTCTATACATTGACAAAAAGATCCTGAGTAGCGCACATGTACCTAGTCAAGTAATCAGCCAATTAAAGGTGACAAAATCAGACGAAATGATTCTTGTCCTTGCGGCAACGAACAAAGGATAAGAAGTGCTGTGGATAGTAAGGTGGACGCCACTGCATGGAAAAAACGTGAATCAGTTTTAAAACGCATACAGAATGGATACTCGCAATGAAATGCGTTCATATGCACACGCCTTATACGTTTGATCACATCGTAGTTATCCTTTACAGTTTTTTAACCTTACCGCAGCTGCGCTTCATTATCACGCCTGCTATACATAATACGGACAATTGCCACGGTTTTCAGCGGTTCCATGGTCAGATAAAAGACAAGATAGTTATCCACGGGTACGATACGAAGACCTTTGCTATGCCATGTCTCTTTATCGTAAAGGGAAAAACGAAACGGCATCTCATCCAGCTTTAAGGCCGCATTCATGATACGTTGAATTTGTTTTCTCGCAATTTCAGGATTCAGCAGTGAGATGGCGATATACGTGTAAATGCTGTTTAAATCTCGTTCCGCATGCACGGTATATACAATCTTCCACTGCTCATTTCCCATAATCCCGCCTCATCTTCTCGGCTACGCGCTCTGCCGATGTAATTCTCCCAGCGTTTAGATCGGCCAGTCCTTTTTCAATTTCATCGTTAAATGATTTTTCATCGAGCGATCCGAAAGTGAGCGGCTTGTTTTCGGGCAGTTTTATATCGAAGGGGATCCCGCGCTGCAGCACGACCTGACGCAGAAAAAGACTGATCGCGTTGGACATGGGAATCCCGAGCTGCTTCAGAACCTGCTCAGCCTGCTCCTTAAGTTCAGGTTCAATACGGGCGAAAACGTTTGATGTTCTTGTCACTTGAGACACCTCCTATATCACAATTATATTCAATTGTATTGCAGTGTGCAATCATAGTACGGAATGAGCAAATGTCCTCTGTTTTACGAATCTCCCTGCTGGCACTTCTCCTCTGCTTTTCCCTTCGCATCTTCTAAAAATTATAGAGTCAAAATGTATGTCATTTGATTTAAACTGCCTAATCATGCTATAAGTGTTAAGAAAGCAATCTTGGGGATACAGATTCTGGACGAGTATCCCATAATGTGAGGATTTGAAGTTAACGATGAATACTAATTTTTGGCGTGATTTACCACGACCTTTTTTTATACTGGCACCGATGGAAGAGGTGACGGATGTTGTTTTCCGCCATGTCGTGAGTGCGGCAGCTAGGCCTGATGTGTTTTTTACAGAGTTTACAAACACGGATAGTTATTGTCATCCGGAGGGGATTCAAAGTGTGCGTGGGCGTTTAACGTTTACGGAGGATGAACAGCCGCTTGTCGCCCAAATATGGGGGGATAAACCGGAACACTTTCGGCAGATGAGTATCGGTCTGGCGAAGCAAGGGTTTCGCGGTGTGGATATCAATATGGGCTGCCCGGTGCCTAATGTGACGGCGAATGGAAAGGGAAGCGGCCTTATCCTGCGCCCCGAAGTCGCAGCCGATTTAATTCAGGCGACAAAGGCAGGGGGACTGCCCGTAAGTGTGAAGACAAGGCTCGGTTACTCGGATGTTGACGAATGGCGGGACTGGTTGACACATGTATTGAAGCAAGACATTGCGAATCTTACCATTCATCTGCGTACACGAAAGGAAATGAGCAAGGTAGATGCACACTGGGAACTCATCCCGGAGATTATGAAACTTCGCGATCAGGTGGCACCGCATACACTTTTGACGATCAATGGCGATGTGTCTGACCGTCAAACCGGCTTGAAGCTTGCTGAACACTATGGCGTAGATGGTCTAATGATTGGTCGCGGTATTTTTGCGAATCCATTTGCCTTTGAAAAAGAGCCGAAAGAGCACAGTAGTCAGGAACTGCTCGATCTCTTGAGGCTGCATCTGGATCTCTATGATCAGTATTCGGAAGAATTAGAGCTGCGTCCGTTTACTGCACTCCATCGCTTTTTTAAGATCTATGTCCGTGGTTTTCGCGGGGCAAGTGAATTGAGAAATCAATTGATGAGCACAAAGTCAACCAATGAAGTGCGTGCTTTGCTTGATCACTTTGATCAGCAACAAGACAAAGACGATCTGGGAACGCAATCGGGTCTTTGATCAAATTGTCAGGCTCGCTTGCTCGGCTCACCTTTCTTTCGGGTCAAATCGGTACAGAACGAGGAGTAGGTCGGGCTGACCAGCAACGAAACGGTGATCGATCCCCGCTGCGGTATTGAATGGTCCCTTGAAAAAGTAATAATAGCTGCTTGATACCCGAGTCTATTTCTTTTTCTGATAAGCTACTGTACCTAATAGTTCCGGCTCAATGATTGTTATACTTAACATAATGGAGGCAAGAACATGCGAATAAACGTATTACAACATACACCGAGCGAAGGACCAGGCTCTATTAAAGATTGGTCGATAAGCAGAGGACATGAGATGTATGTCTATCACCCTTATCAGTTTGACGGTGTTCTGCCAGCTGCTGATCAGACAGATATGCTTATCATTTTAGGAGGGCCCATGAGTCCCAATGATTCCGATGAATGGATTTTGAATGAACGTACGCTTATTCAAAAGTTATTAGATCAGAACGTTCCAATTTTTGGAGCATGCTATGGGGCGCAACAAATCGCAAAAACTCTTGGGTACACGATTGGAAAAGCACCGGCAAAAGAAGTAGGCTGGGCTCCGGTATACCTGAAAAGTAATGCTGTTCCTGATCTTCCAGAAAAACTGGTTGCGCTGCATTGGCATGAAGAAATGTTCGAAATCCCAGAGGAAGCGGAGCTGCTATTTTCAAGTGATTTGCTGGAAAATCAGGGCTTTGTGATGAATCATCGAGTTATAGGATTACAGTTTCATTTCGAACCACAAGCGGATGACGTACGTGAGATCGTTGTGAACGACGCCCAGTACACAAAGGGATCTTTATTAAAACAATCATCTGACGATATTTTGAACCACCTCGTTCCAAAAGAAAATAAGGAAGTCATGTTTAAGCTATTAGACTATATTACCAATTGAAAATAGGCTACAATTCAAAGATTGTGGTCTATTGTTGTCTTTTTAACGAAAATCGGTAAGCAAGCTGGCGACACCATAAAAGTAATCACGGAACACGATCACTTTTGCAATGCTTGAAGCTACCAATGAGTTTGCGGAGCGGATCGCAGGGAATAAGACCTATGAAGGGGCAATTCAGCTTACGCGCGACAAGCCGATCGATGATGAACGCATCATCGGCATCGCACAATGGAGTGTGTAAAGGGAGTGACACTTTATGAAAAACGAGCGTGTATACAAAATGGCATTTTCGAGAGTTTATCCGCTCTACATTCAAAAGGCGGAGCGCAAAGGGCGATCCAAAGCCGATGTAGATGCCGTGATTTGCTGGTTGACGGGTTATGACGATAAAGGTCTTGCGCAGCAAATTGACAAGAACGCTGATTTTGAAACGTTCTTCGCCGATGCGCCGCAAATCAACCCCAATGCGTCTAAAATCAAAGGGGTGATTTGTGGGTATCGTGTCGAGGAAATCGAAGACTCACTCATGCAGAAAATCAGGTGGCTTGACAAACTGGTTGACGAATTAGCGAAAGGCAAGCCAATGGAGAAGATTTTGAGAAGCTGAGATGAGGTACCTATGCCACCAGAAATGCCGGGACTTAAATCAATGCTATATACTGACTTGCTCCCGCGAACGGGACAGTGCCCCCAAAGAGCAGTCGAACGTGCAATCGGCATGATCGTGACTGTGAGAATGGTGTCCA
Organism: Sporolactobacillus nakayamae; assembly: GCF_900113325.1. Classification (GTDB taxonomy): domain Bacteria; phylum Bacillota; class Bacilli; order Bacillales; family Sporolactobacillaceae; genus Sporolactobacillus; species Sporolactobacillus nakayamae. The sequence goes on from NZ_FOOY01000026.1 coordinate 49,505, forward strand.
TGCTGCGTGTGATATGACGGGGGCGAAAATACTGCTTTTATCTACCGCAAAATCTCCTTTTGAAGTATCTTATAGGACTTTTGCAGCTCCATTACTTGGACTGCCTTTTCCATCCTGATCGCCCCTTTTACTTTTTTGGGTCAGTAATCTTTTTCATCGCCTTGCTGACTTCTTGATTAACAGTTTCCTCATAGATGTCAGCGTTTGTTTTTGAACCTTTGATCAGATCATCGCAAAAGGTCGCGACATCGTTGCCGGTTACTTCGAGCACACCTTTCCCTAAGGATGCCCCTTCTTCAAATAGATCGACAATTCCCGAAAGTAAGCCCGTACTGTCGGAAAGTTCAACAGGGCCGACTTTAAAGAGATATTTTTGAATTTCTTTATAAACAATCTGATAATCTTTCGGGAGTACTTTGACACGTGCCATGTGAGCCCGCCACTCTTTTTTGCCTTGAATGATATCCTGTATGCTCATTTTATCCTCTACTTTCTTAATTTCTTGGCGATCGTATTATTGAGTTGCCGACGCCATTTGTCGCGAAAAGACCTTGCTCCTTCTTCACCGGCTAGTGCTGAACAGAACCCTTTGATATCGTCACCCAAAACCCCTTGAACGCTTTGACCGTCCACCGCCGTCTCCTCGAGAAGACCAAGCACACCATCAAGAATTGGTATTAGGTTGCGACCGGTGAAATCGGAGTGCGACCAAAGATTGTTCTTAATTTCTTCCCATGCCGCTTGGTAATCAGCCGGCAGTTTTTTGGCTCGTGATTCAAAGGATTTCATTTCTTTAGTTATGTCGCTGCCGGTGACCTTTTCCAAAAAATTCATTGTTTTCTCTCCTTTAACTCATTCATTTTTGAAGATACGAACGTCCATTTTTCCCAGAACCTCCGCAGTTTCTCGCGCCCCGCGTCATTGAGCACGAAAAACTTACGCGGCGGTCCCACATCAGATCGTTTTTTTTCTGTATTTACGAGCTTATTCTTCTCAAGCCGCACCAAAATGGTGTAGACCGTTCCTTCCACAACATCGGTGAAGCCGAGCGCGTTCAGCCGCCGTGTGATTTCGTAGCCGTAGGTTTCTCCGCGGTTTATAATTTCAAGAACACAGCCTTCAAGCACGCCCTTGAGCATTTCCGTTAGGTTTTCCAGTATAATCACCTTCGCTATTTAGTATGACTTGTATGAAGTATCACTTACTACTACTATATAGTAATACGCAATAGCTGCTTTGTCAACTCGATCATGCTTTCTCATAATAGGAAAAAGGATGGGGGGAGAAGCTGTCCAAAATGATTCTGGAAAATAAGTCGTTATGAATCTGAATAAATTTAGCATCTCGGATTCTTCATAGAATGATTAGCCGCATTAAATTAACTTTTTTTCAACAGGAATCACATGAGTACGATATTTTTCAATTTTTTCGCTTAAACTGCGCTCGGCTGCTTGTAAGCCGGAAATATGTTCTTGAAGCTTTAGCAATTCGTTAGTGAGTAGTTCAATTCTGCTTTCAATGGAACCCTCTCCTTCTTTGAACAATGAGATATAGTGCACTAAGGTTTTGATTGAGACGTTGGCTCCTCTCATTTGTTTCGCAAAGAATAGCCACTCGATATCTGTTTCCTCGAATATTCTTACTTCGTTTTTATCGCGCTTAATCGGTGGAACGATATTAAGTTTTTCATAGTAACGTATCGTTGATTTAGGCAATCCCGTCTTTTGGCTCGCTTCATTGATGTTCATCATGTTCCTCCGCTCTAGTAAACTTTTCTCTTGCGTTAAACCTTACTTTAAGGTGTACGTTGAATTCAATCAAGAACTAAGTTCACAAAAGAAAAGAGGATTTTAGAATGGTAGAAAACTTACAAAAGACAGTTGCAATCGTTACAGGAGCATCCAGTGGAATCGGGCGAGCAATTGCTAAGAATTTAGCTGCGGCAGGAAGTAACGTTGTCCTGGTCGCTCGTCGTAAGCAAAGATTAAATGACTTAGCGACTGAAATTGAGAAAGCAAACGGGCAATCGTTGCCCATCGAAGCGGATCTCACGTCCAGTGATGAAGCAATCCGGGTCGTTAACGAAACGATTGATAAATTTGGCACGCTGGATATTTTGGTTAATGCTGCAGGTGTTATGCTTAACGGAGATTCAATTGAAACCCCGGTGAAGGATTGGGATGCGATGGTTAATGTTAATCTTCGTGGCCTAATGTATCTGACTAAAGCTGCTTTGCCGCACCTAAAAGAGAGTGCCGAAAAGAGTGACAGGAAAGTCAGTGATGTTGTCAATATTTCTTCAGTTGCCGGGCGTTTTGCGGCTTCTCAGGTTGCGATTTATTCGGCAACAAAATTTGCTGTAACTGCTGCTACAGAAGCTTGGCGACAAGAATATACGCGCCAACATATACGCTTTACAGTTATTGAACCAGGGAAAACTGCAACCGAACTTTTTGACCATCGAGTTGGCGAAAATGAAGCATTCGAAAAGATGTTTGGCAAGGTTGAGGAACTGCAAGCCGATGATATTGCGAATACGGTTCATTTCATCGTGACGAGTCCTCGGCGAATGGCGATCAACGAAGTGGTCATTCGGCCGACGGATCAAGCCTGATATAAATAAACTGCTCCAGGATCCCTTTGCTGAGATCCTGGAGCTTTTAATGCTTTTGAAAAAAATTCAGAATCGCACCTTCGCCTTGATATTCCCATAGAAAATGAGCCGGAGCCCATGATCTCAGTTAGAATAGAGTCCTAAAAGGAGAGATTCATAGGATGGCTCAACTACAGATAACGCTAAATGAGCGGGTTTTGCATCTTGCTCCATTAAACCTACATTCCCGTGAATTTATACCTATGATGGGATCATCACGCCAAGCTCTTTGTACAGATCCATTTGTTTCTTGGTCATTTCACCAATTGAT
>NZ_FOOY01000028.1 GCF_900113325.1 Sporolactobacillus nakayamae
TTTTATTCATGTTTTGAAAACCCTAGGCTATGCCTAGGGTTCCGGAGAGCTTCAAGCGATGTATCAAAAAAAGCCTCACTTCGTGTTAAGATAAATTTTGGTTCGCCAACCAAATTTATCAGCCAAAGGGAGACTCTTTTATGCCATCTGATGTTAACAGTTTAGCACATACAAAATGGAATTGTAAGTATCATGTTGTTTTTGCACCAAAGTATCGGAGACAAATTATCTATGGAAAGTTAAAACAAGATATAGGCATGATTTTAAGACAGTTAAGTGAACGAAAAGGTGTAGAAATTATCGAAGCCCAAGCATGTAAAGATCACATTCACATGATGGTCAGTATACCGCCTAAGATAAGCGTTGCATCTTTTATCGGCTATCTCAAAGGAAAAAGCAGTTTAATGATCTTTGATCGACATGCGAACTTAAAATATCGATATGGAAATCGAAAATTTTGGTGCAAGGGATATTATGTGGATACAGTAGGAAGAAATAAGAAAGTGATTGCAGAATACATTCGTAATCAGATACAAGAGGATGTAGTCGCAGAGCAACTAAGCATGTTTGAACATATTGATCCGTTTACCGGAGAAGAGGTCAAACGCTCAAAAAAGAAAAAGTAGAAGTCACCCTTTAGGGGTGCCGGGGAAGTAGTGCGGTTGGCGGACGCCTCGGTGCCCTTTTAAGGGCTGGCCAGTAACAAAGGCTTTCAGCCGCAGAGCAAACCACCCGTTCACACGGGTGGTTTTGATTAATTTTCGCTAATCAGTCACCGGTCGTGCGCGGCGGATGACGAGAACATTGATTACGATGAAGATAATGGAGAAAAGGATCAAAATCAACCCGTCAAACCACCATCCGGAGAACCCGATGCCGCGGATCATGATGTCTCGCAGCGCCTCGGTCGAATAGTGAATCGGCATCAGTTTGCCGATTGCCTGCACCCAACCGGGCAGGGTGTCGATCGGGAATAGCCCGGATAAAAAGACTTGCGGTACAATAACGATCGGGATGAACTGGAACATCTGCAGTTCGTTCGACGCCAAGGTTGATAGTAAAATGCTAAGCGACAACGCGCTGAATGACAGAATGAACACTATGATCAGAACATCCAGCAGATGTCCGATTGTGTAAATGTTCAGGACGTAAATGATATAACAGGTGAGTACGAATGATTGAATGATAACAAAGGTACCGAACCCAAGCATATAACCCCAGATGATCTGATAATTCTTTATTGGGGATGCCATCAGCCGGTCCAACGTTCCGGTTGTCCGCTCGCGCAGGAAGGACACGCCGCCGATCATGAAAATGAACAGGAACACGAATATCCCGACCATAGCAGGACCAAAGGCATCAAATGTGTTTAAATCACCATTGCCATGAAGATAAGAGATGTCCAGGGCGACTTTTTCTGCTGCCTGCGGTGCTTTCGGTTGTTCGGTTTTTGGCGCTGTCTGCATAATCGCAGCTAGTGCTCCCGGCGCGTACCGCTGCATGGCCTCAGACATTTGCCGCAGAGTTTGCTGCTGCGCTTGAATGCCTTTTTGCTGCGCCTTAATCACACCGGTGAGTTCGTTTTTCATTCTCTTAATAGTCATTTGTTGGATCTTCTGCATCGACTTTTGAATCGTGTTCATGGCCAGACCGTTTCGCGACGGGTCGCTGCCTTCCAGATGCACTTTAACCGGCTTTTCCAAATCTACGTAGGCGTCAATTTTCTTGTCAGCCAACGCTTGCCTCGCTTGAAGAGGACTCATTCGATCGTAGTCGCTCGATTTAAATGCGGAGAGATAATCAGATGATTCATAGTGAATAATTGCAAGATTTGGTTCAGACGTTTTTGCGCCGAAGATATACCAGACGAGCGTGAGAATCAGAAGCGGCGCGATAATCAGCAGTGCTAAAGTGCGCTTATCATTGACAATTTGTCGAATGATACGTCGCGCCATTGCAAACAAATTTCTCATTTCTTTGCCGCCTCCTTTTCATTTACGATAAAAATGTCTTCAACCGATGAGACGCCATAGTGTTCGATCAGTTCTTTAGGCGCGCCTTCAGCGATAATTTTCCCCTCACTGAGAAGTCCGACTCGATCACATTGGGCCACCTCATCCATCACATGAGTGGTCACGATAATGGTTGCACCTTTTCCCTTCAGATAATGAAAAAGGGTCCAAAGCTTGCGCCTGATCATCGGGTCAAGCCCAACGGTAGGTTCGTCAAGCAGATAAAGACGAGGACTATGGACAAGAGCCGCCGCAAGCGATAAGCGACGCTTCATGCCTCCGGAAAAATTGGATACATTTTTCTTAAGATCCTTATCCAAATCGACCGCTTTGGCGACTTCGTCAATTCGCTGCTTTTTTTCCTTACCGTGCATCCCCTGGATGGAAGCAAAAAATTCAAGGTTATGATAAGCACTTAATTCGTTATATAATGCGTCGGACTGAGCCATATAACCAAGCGACCGAAAGGCGTTCAAAGTCGGTCGTTTTTCAAACAGCTCGACTGTTCCGCTGTCCGCTTTTTCTAAGCCGAGCAAAATCCGGACAAGCGTCGTTTTCCCGGCGCCGGACGGACCGATCAAACCGTAGATCTCACCTTCTTGAAGCGTGAGTGAAACATCGTTCAGTACGACCTGGTTTTTGTACCGTTTGTGAAGATGCTCTCCTTTTACAGGATAACTCACTGTCATCACATCCTTTATGAGATGAAGATATTGAACACTGTGTTCACTAATTATGATAAAATGGAAACAACAAATGATCAATAGCCAAATGTTTTTCTTATGCTCATTATTGAACACATCGGCTGAAAACGTCGATTATTTATCGAGACGAACATGAAAATGTTGCAGAACGAAGTGGGGGCAAGATGATGGGATCCGAATCGACCGATTTGCGAGTCATGAAAACGCGCGCAGCGATTCAATCTGCGTTTCTTGACTTGTTGCAGGAGAAAAGCTTTAATGTACTGACCATTAAGGATATTGCATCTGCGGCCAAGATTGGTCGCGGCACCTTTTATCTTCACTATGTGGATAAATATGAGTTGCTGGAAATGGTGATTGAAAAAGGACTTTCTGAAACAATCGATCATTTTCATCCCCATGACTATTTTCTTGATGGACAGGCAATTCCTGAGCGCATCACTGCATTCATTCAGAGTATTTTCCGCCACTTCAAAAAGAATGCGCGCTTCTTTAAGGCAATGTTTTTCAATGAAGGTATTCCCATGTTCCGCCAGCGAATGCAGAAGCGTTTTTTAGACAAGTTTCAGGCCGAGGTTCGTCAGCTCGCCTTTCCAAATGGTTCTGTTGATCCGCTGATGCTTGAAATATTGCCAATTTTCCTTTCCTCAGCGATGATCGGGTTGGTCAGCTGGTGGCTTGAACAGCACATGCGTATCCCTGAAGAGGAAGTGGCGCAGAGAATTTTTCTCATTTTCACTCGAGGACCGCTTCGCGCGCTCGGCTTCTCATTTAAGGCATAACACGCAAAAAAAGAACCGCTCGTCACATTGTGAGCGATTCTTTTTGCTATGGGGCATTTCTCAAGTTTGCTGTCTTAGTCTCAGGATGTTCGGCTTATCTTTTTGCGGCCAATTCCTTCTTGTAAGCACTATGATCGGTCGGCCCGGTGTACTGATTCAGACTGAACGAAGCTCGGATCCCGGCGGTGACAAATGCTTTAGCAACTGTGACAGCCTCAAGAACGGATTTTCCTTTGGCAAGTCCGGCCGTGACTGCCGCCGCATAGGTGCAGCCTGCTCCATGAATATTCGGTGTGTCCACGCGCTCGTCAGCGATGATATGGAAGTCCTTACCATCATAGAGAACGTCGATTGCCTGATCTGTTTCCGGCAATCTGCTGCCGCCTTTAACCAAAGCATTTTTTGCGCCGAGTGCGACAATCTTTGCTGCCGCTTCCTTCATCTGCTCAATGGTCGTGATTCGCGGCATTCCTGTCAGTCTAGCCGCTTCATACAGATTAGGCGTAGTGACAAGGGCTTTAGGGATCAGCAGCTTGAGCATCGCCGCCGTATTTTCCGGCTGTAGTTCCGGCTGTATTTCTTCTTCAGCGCCTTTGCATACCATTACAGGATCGATCACAGTACGCTCCAAATGATTTTTTTCAATCGTGTCCGAAGCGATTTTGATAATTTCCGGAGAGCCGAGCATTCCGGTTTTCAGCGCGTCAACGCCAATACCAACGACAATAGTGTCTAATTGTTTCTTTAATAGGTCTGTGTCTAATGTGGTCACGCGATGCGACCAATGTTTATAAGGATCCATAGTCACGATACAAGTCAATGCGGTCATTCCGTAAACCCCGAGTTCCTGAAACGTTTTTAAATCTGCCTGCATGCCGGCACCGCCGCTTGTATCTGACCCGGCAATCGTCATCGCTTTATAAATTGAGCTCATAAGCCATCTCCTCTGAAATGATGATTCCTGTTGCTTTCTATTATAATGAGTCACCGCTGAAAAAACTATGTTAGACATTGCCGGTTTCCGTCACATAGGGTTTGCCATGCTTTGTGTCGAAAAAAATTTACAAAATTTCATTAAATTGAGGGGCATACAGACCGATAAAAAGATGAAGAGTATTGTCGCTAATTAGTGATTAGCGATGGATGGATTGGAAGGCAGGTGCTTTCTTTAATGTCTGTTAATAGCGGGTGGCTGATTATTGTCGCCGCAATCTTGGCAACTCTTCTTTGCGCTGTTTCTCTGATGATGTTTTTCCGCATCCAGGGACTTCGCGTCAAGGAGGAAAGCGAGAAAATCATAAGGAAAATAACCGATAGCCTGCATATCGGAGCATATATCATAAAAGGTGATTCATTTATTTACGTTAACAACCGCCTTTGTGAATTGACGGGATATTCTGCTGAAACATTGAAGCAGATGAAGTGGCAGGATGTCGTCTCTCTCCAGAACGCTGAGGGTACCGCGACGGTCATCCAAGATTTGCGGGAAGGGCGCATTCTGGAAATGGATGAGCGGCTCGTCCTCATAAGGGGAGACGGAGCAAGGATGCCCTTGATTGTCAAATGTCAGAGGACTATGGGACAGCGTAATTCCTCCGTTTATGTGGGAACGGCAGATGTTGAGGAACGTGCCTATTTTAAGAACGATGAGCGTAAAGAAAGCCTGATAGACCCGGTAACGGAACTTCCGGGCAGTCTCGCGCTTCGCAAGCGATTGGAACATGAGATACTTGAAAACCCTGCTCTATCGCTTGCCCTGGTGTTCGTCGATATTGACAGCATGAACAGAGTGAACGACACTATTGGTAGAGATGCCGGAGACAGGCTGCTGCAAGAGGCGGCAAAACGGCTGAAAGAATGTGAAGGGGAGCGCGTTTACCATTACAGGGGTGACGAATTCGCTATTCTATTCAAAAACCGAACGCGGGCAGATGTAAAAATGCATATCAAGCGCATCATGAACTCATTCACAGCGCCGATCCGGATCCATGACACACCATGGTACGAAACAATTACTATGGGCGTCAGCTTCTTTCCGGAGGACGCTGACAATGGCGGCAAGCTGATTGATTGCGCCATCGCGTCGATTCACTATGCGAAGAAGAACAGCAGGGGAAAATATGAATTTTACAATCCGGGAATTATCAATGGCTTGCGTAAACGTCTTGAGATGGAGATGGATCTGCGCCACGCTGTGAAACGCAACGAGTTCACCTTGCATTATCAACCGCAAATTGACCTTAGAGCGGGGGCAGTTGTTGGATCTGAGGCGCTGATTCGTTGGATTCATCCTGTTCGAGGCATTATATCTCCAGGTGTTTTTATTCCGATGGCGGAGGAATTGGGACTGATTGAGGAAATCGGTGAATGGGTCCTGAGGACGGCTTGCCGGCAAACGAAGCAGTGGAACGACCAGGGGTATTCGTTCGATGTCTCGGTGAATATATCGCCAAGACAGTTATTCCAAGAGAATTTGGTTGGTCTGGTCCAATCGGTTCTGACAGAATCAGGACTCATGGCGGAACATTTGCAGCTCGAAATTACGGAGACTGCGGGCGCCGACTTATTCTTGATGTCACAGAAATTGCAGGCGTTGGAGGAGTTGGGTGTAAGGATCAGCATTGATGATTTCGGGACGGGCTACAATTCGTTAAATTACTTGAAACAATTGCCCTTGAGCCAGCTCAAAATTGATCAGTCGTTTATACGCGGCAATCGCCATGATCATCATGATGTAGCGCTCGTCCGCATGATTGTCGCGCTTGCCCAAGAACTTGACCTGCAAGTGGTCGCCGAAGGAGTTGAGACGCCAGAACATGTGCAGTTCCTGAAACAGACAAATTGCGCGCTTGCACAGGGCTATCTGTTTGCCCGCCCTTTATCGGCTGAACGCTTTATTGAACAGCTGAATCCGATTCAACATCAAATAAGAGAAACAATTACACCCGGGATTTGAATGGAAAGTCTCACGTCGCACAGTTTTATTTTGGATTGTTCAATCACGAAGAAAGATAATTTGGAGGCGGTTTTCATGAAAAAAATGATTGTGCCTACTGCTCTTGTGAGCGGACTTTTATTATCGGTGACCAGTCAGCAGGCTTTAGCGGCAAGTGGCCAGGATGTCGTAAATCAAGCGATGAACTATCAAGGCAAACCCTACAAATATGGCGCAGCTGCCTTTTCGGAATCCGAGTTTGATTGCTCGTCATTTACGCAGTTTATTTTCAGTAAAGCGTTAAACGTTTCATTGCCGAGAAATTCTGCAGCGCAGGCGACAGTCGGCACCGAGGTATCCAAAAGTCAAGTGCAGCCAGGCGATTTGCTTTTCTTTGACACAACGGGTGACGGCGGAATCCACCATGTTGGTATCTATATTGGCAACGGGCAAATGATTAGTTCGGAAATCACAGTTGGTGTACATATAACTAATGTATTTAGCGGTGGAGGTTCTCAGTCGTACTGGGAATCAAAATTCAAGACTGCACGTCGGGTGGCGGAAAGCGCGGTAAACGCGTCAGCGCCTGCTCAGACTTCTAATTCCGCGTCGCCGGCAACACAAGAGAAAACGGCTTCAACTTCAGCTTCATCCTATACAGTGAAAAGTGGCGACAGCCTGTGGTTGATTGCCAATCATAACGGTATGTCGGTTTCTAAATTGAAATCTCTGAATGGACTAAAATCGAATACTATTTATCCTGGGCAAGTACTCAAGCTCTCAGGAACTGCGCCTGCGAAGACGCAAACGGCCGCTTCGGCATCCTCCTCACCGGATAATTCAAGCGCTTCTTCAAGCGCAAGCGCGACGACGTACACAGTTAGAAGCGGCGACAGCCTGTGGAAGATTGCGAGTGAAAATGGAATCACGGTAAGCGCCTTGAAATCTGCCAATGGTTTAAAATCTGACGTGATCTATCCGGGACAAAGTTTGAAACTGTCTGGTTCTGCACCGTCATCATCTTCTGTCACTGTTAAACAGACCTCATATAACTCGAAGTCAGAAAAAGCATCATCACTTTCAGCAAGCGACTATAAGGTCAAAAAAGGTGACAGCCTGTGGGAGATAGCGATGCTCCATGGAATTACCGTAAATCAACTGATGCGGGCAAATAATCTATCCTCCACATTAATTTATCCGGGGCAGCAATTGGACATCCCAGGATCATTCGTATAATCAAGCAGAAATAAGAATTAAAGAAGAGCCGGAACACGATTGATTTCGTTCCGGTTTTTTTTTGCAATTTAAGAAAGCATAGCGTTTTGCCTTGCTGGTACGATAAGCATCATAAGATTCCATTTGGTGATCAGGCTAGCGCCCAATCTGAAAAATAAACGGAAAAATTCCGCTTAATTAGAAAATAAATGAAAAAATTGCTTAAATAGACGGAGAAATTCCGCTTATCGCATCGAAAGACGTGAAAATAGAGGGTTTTTCCGTGCATAAGCGGAGAAATTACCCTTATGTACCTATGAAACAAGCGCCAGGATGCATATAACCGGAAAATCTCCGCTTATTTTATTCCGGCCGCGATACTGAATTAAGAATCAAAATGATTAATGAAAGAGAACGGTTTGTTCAAGACAAGGTTGATGATTCAAAACCGCATTTGGAGCAAAAGGAGCTTTCGCTAATCACGCATATGTCCTGTATGCAACGCGAAAGTCACCGCATTCTGCGGAAGTAAGGACCGGACGCTTTTTGCCCGGCTTTTTTGTGTTCTCTCGAAAAACGACCAACCGCAGTCAGTTATTGTTTTGAATCAATCTCTAACTATCGACTAATGTAAATTGACAATCAAAATTAAGTGTAAACGCTTTATTATTGTTGCTATTCTTTTTATAATGTGAATAAACGGTGAACAATAAGTGAAATAAAATGCACATAATGGCTATATTTACGTTTTATCACTAAATTGTAACAAATTCCGTATTTGATTAGATAATATAAAGTTATAATTAAAAGTTTATGCTATAATGTGAATGTTTGCTTTACGAGTGAAGAGAATGAGAGAAAAAGAGGGGAGGAAGAGAGAGCATGAAGAATCTGAAGGCACTTATAAAGCCATTTTTACTCATAGGCGTCATTTCGATGCTGACCGGATGTTCAGATAAAATTGCTGTACTGAATCCACAGGGGCCAGTGGCTAGATCACAATATCATTTGATTATTTGGTCGTTAATTATGATGAGCTTGGTTCTCGCTATTGTTCTTATACTATTTGTTTATGTACTTGCCCGGTTTGGTCGTAAAAAAGGTGATGGTTATGATCCTAATGATACGGGAAATCGAAAACTGGAAATCATTTGGATGATTGTTCCGGTCGTTATTTGCGTACTATTAGCTGTTCCAACCGTAAAGACCCTTTTTACATTGAATCATCCTCCTAAGGCGACAGCGGCATCATCAGCAATCGCCGGAAAAACGCTCACAATTGACGTTACATCTGTTCAGTGGAAATGGTTGTTCCGTTACCCTGATCAGAAAATAGAAACGGTTAATTATGTTGTGATTCCTGCGGGGACTCCAGTTAAATTTCGTCTTCATGCCTATGATGCGATGAATGCATTTTGGGTTCCAGAACTGGGCGGTCAGCAATATACCATGACAGATATGCCAATGAAATTATGGTTGCAGGCTGATAAGCCCGGTAATTACACGGGAAGAAGCTCGAACTATTCCGGCCGTGGATTTGCACATATGACTTTTACCGTTATGGCAAGGAAAGCAAATGATTTCGACAGCTGGGCACGCAACGTGAAAGATAACAAACCTGCATTAACACATGAAAAATATATGGAACTTTTGAAACCGGACACGGTTAAAGCGCAAGCTTTTTCGTCTTATCCGGAAATTGTTTCGAAGAATTTGAATGAGGCGCAGATGAAAGCGTTAATGAATGGTGAATCCATTGATACCGACTCCTCTATGGACGGTATGAATATGGATGATGATAGCTGGAAAGGGGGACATAACAATGATTGAGTCCATTAAATCGTTTATGGGATGGTTTTTTGTTACCGGCGATCCGATGATCTATGGGGCAGACGCATCCATTGCCTTGGTTTCGATCGGTATTGTTGCTGTCCTAACTTATTTTAAGAAATGGAAGTGGCTGTGGGACGAATGGTTGACCAGTGTCGATCATAAAAAAATCGGTATTATGTATATCTTAGCGGCTTTATTAATGCTTTTCCGAGGCGGTATTGACGCCTTGATGATGCGCGCGCAACTGACGCTTCCCAATATGCATTTTCTCGATGCGGAGCATTACAATCAAGTGTTCACGACACATGGCACCATTATGATTATCTTTGTCGCCATGCCTTTTATTTTTGGATTAATGAACATTGCGGTGCCACTGCAGATCGGCGCGCGCGATGTCGCGTACCCATTTCTGAACGCACTCAGCTTTTGGCTGTTCTTTATGGGAGCCATGCTATTTAACCTGTCCTTTGTTATCGGCGGATCGCCGGATGCCGGATGGTCAAGCTATGCGCCCTATGCTGGTGCGGAAATGAATCCAGGTGTCGGGCAAAACTACTATTTACTTGGCGTGCAGATTTCCGGGATCGGTTCGCTCGCAACAGGGATTAACTTCCTAGTCACAATTTTAAAAATGCGTGCTCCGGGAATGACGCTATTTAAAATGCCGATGTTTACGTGGTCGATTCTCATTACTTCGGTAATTGTTGTCTTCGCGTTCCCGGCTTTTACAGTTGCTCTTGCGCTGATGACCATTGATCGGCTTTTCGGCGCGCACTTTTTCACAATTGCGGCGGGTGGGTCTCCAATGTTATGGGCCAACTTGTTCTGGTTCTGGGGGCACCCGGAAGTCTATATTGTTCTTTTACCGGTATTCGGAATTTTTTCTGAAGTCATTGCTACATTCGCACATAAGACTTTGTTTGGCTACGCGGTCATGGTTTGGTCAATGGTGGCGATCTCCCTGCTGAGTTTTATTACCTGGCTGCACCATTTCTTCACAATGGGCAATACCGCTCCGGTCAACGCGTTTTTCTCGATTTCAACAATGCTTATCGCGATTCCAACCGGTGTCAAAATTTTTAATTGGCTGTTCACCTTAAATAAAGGACGTATTCAATTTACGACGCCGATGCTTTGGGCGCTGGCATTTATCCCGAACTTCACCATTGGCGGGGTTACAGGCGTCATGCTTGCGATGGCGCCGGCAGATTATCAATACCACAACAGCTATTTCCTTGTGGCGCATTTTCACAGTACGTTGATCGCGGGCACTGTATTTGGTATTTTCTGCGGACTGCATTACTGGTGGCCGAAAATGTTCGGTTACATGCTGGATGAAACGAAGGGTAAATGGTCATTCTGGATTTTCATGATCTCCTTTAATATCTGCTTCATGCCGATGTATTTCCTTGGCCTGATGGGGATGACACGTCGTATGTACACGTATCCCGCCGGACTCGGATGGACACCGATCAATGTTGTCATGACGATTGGCGCTGTGGGTATGGGCGTCGGCTTCGCCTTGATCGCCTACAATATTGTCTGGAGCGCGATTCATGGAAATAAAGACAAAACCGGTGATCCATGGGGCGGTCGCACCTTGGAGTGGGCGACTGCTTCCCCTGCCGCTGAATATAATTTTGCTCATATTCCTGAAGTTTCTACGCGTGACGCTTTCGCGGCGATGAAGGAAGACAAAGGTGTATTCACGACAAAAACGGCTAAGCCATATGAACCGATTCATATGCCGAATAACACGGGGATTCCGGTTATCATGGCAACGTTCATGTTTATTGCCGGGTTTGGCTGCGTGTTCGAATGGTATTGGATGGCTGTTCCCGGTTTGATCGGGATTGTGATCTGTATGATCGCTCGCTCCTTTGTTTATGATGACCACCATTATATTTCAGTGAATGAAATAAAACGAACCGAAGCCGGCACGGGGAGGTTATCCTAATGACACATTCACTGCTTAGCTTGAATGAAAAAGATCGAAGCAAAATGCCGCTGGAATATTCGACAGAAGAGGGAGATCTGCGTATTGTTGGTTTCTGGATCTTCCTCGCAGCTGAATTGGTGTTGTTCGGTACTCTATTCGGGACATATCTTGTGTTGCAGAGTCATACGGCCGGCGGACCAACTGCAAAAGATTTGTTTGAAATCGGTCCGGTTATGGCTGAAACTATTGTTCTTTTGGTCAGCAGTTTTACTTGTGGACTGAGCACCATTGAGCTGCGTCGTCATAACAAGAAAGGCCTGATTGGCTGGCTGATCGTAACCATTCTGCTTGGACTTGTATTCGTTGGACTCGAAGTAAATGAGTTTTATACCTATGCGGTGCACGAAGGAGCGCCACTATCACGAAGCGCCTTTCTTTCCGGATTCTTTGTTTTGCTTGGTACACACGGCTGTCACGTGTCGCTTGGTATTGTGTGGATCATTGGTATCTTGCTGCAGCTGGCACGGCGTGGTATTACACCGGTAACCGCTCGTAAGGCGTTCATGGTCGGTTTGTACTGGCATTTCCTTGATGTTGTTTGGATCTTCATCTTCACAGCTGTTTATTTGACAGGGTTGGTGATTTAATATGAATGAAAATCAAAATCAGGTAACGAAGCAGACACACGCCGCTTTCCCATGGAAACAAGTGATTGGATTGTTCATGTCTCTCGCGCTGACATTTTTCGCGCTGTGGATTGCAGTTGGCCTATCGTTGCCGGTGCCTGTCACCATCACCATTATTGTCGGTTTGGCAATAGTTCAGGCGTTCATTCAACTGTTTATGTTCATGCATGTGACTGAGGGAACCGAGCCGGTACACCAGCTTATAGGCATTCTTTTTGGTATCTATGTCGCTTTTGTTGTTGTTGCAGGAACATTATGGATTTTGGCCTATGCTCTGTGAAAACAAGTTAATTTAATGTTAGGATTAAGGTGGAGCCTGTTGTGCTCCGCCTTTTCTATGTGGCTACGTTCATAAATCGGTCAAAAAGCTTCATATAATGACTATTTGTGAATTTATTTGATTGATAATGAATGTTTTTCACTTTATAATTAAGAACTTGAGGGGTATTATTATGTCCTGAATTTTTGGCGCTCTGAAAGATGCAACCGATTCCCTGAGATGATCATTTTCTCTTTGTATGGATCTGTGTCAAGCGGCAGACAATACAAAATAGTAGTCGATCTCGGTAATGAATCCGCTCTCTATTTGGGTGCTTTGACAAACCACTGATATGATAATTACACAATCTTACTTAGGAGCTGATCACTCATGATCTATACATGTACACTGAACCCGGCGATTGATTATTTTCTGCAAGTGGACAATTTCAAAGCCGGCGAATTGAACCATGTCAAAGCTGACCGGAAAATGCCGGGTGGCAAAGGGATTAATGTCTCTAGAGTTTTGAAACATCTTGGACAGACATCCAAGTGTCTTGGATTTATCGGTGGTTTCACAGGAGAATTTATTAAAGGAAAGCTGGCTGAAGAGGGAATCGAAGCCGACTTCGTTCCTGTCGATGGCGACACCCGTATTAATGTCAAACTGAAAAGCGACACGGAAACAGAAATTAACGGAGTGGCACCGCAAATTACAGATGAACAGTTGAACGCGCTTTTTGCGAAGCTGGAAAAACTGACAGCAGACGATATTCTTGTGCTCTCAGGCAGCGTTCCGGCTACTTTACCTGTAACCATCTACAAAGATATGATGGATCACGTAAGTGCGAGCGGGGCTAAGGTCGTTGTCGACACGAGCGGCAAGGCGTTCCGTGAGATCGTTGAGGCAAAGCCGTTTCTCGTAAAACCGAATCACCATGAACTGGGTGAATATTTTGGCGTTACGATCGACAGCTTTGATGAAGTGAAAACATATGGAAAGAAACTTGTTGAAAAAGGGATTGATCATGTCATCGTTTCGATGGGTGGTAAGGGCGCAATCTACATAGATAAGGATGAATATCTGTATGCTCCTCCGGCTAAAGGTGTCTTGAAAAATTCGGTGGGTGCAGGTGATTCGCTAGTGGGCGGATTCCTATCTGAATATGCGGTAAGCGGCAATTTCCGTAAAGCATTCCAAAAAGGCGCCGCATCGGGCAGTGCAACGGCTTTCTCTGTAGATCTATGTACGAAAGAAAAAGTTGAAGAAATGTTACCACAGATTGAAATTAGCAATATCTGAATCGAAGATCTCAATATGGTTGAGGAAGAATGAATGTGAACCGTCAGGACTCCGCCATTTATAGAAACTAACTGGGAACCCCTTGGGTAATAAGAGAGGATGGGAAGACATAATGAAAGTGACGGACCTGTTAACGGCAGCTACCGTTAATTTGGATTTAAAAAGCACGTCAAAAAAGGACGTGTTAGATGAACTGGCAGCGACACTGGAAAAGGCCGGCAAGCTGAATGACCTCGCGGGATACCGCGCGGCACTTGATAAACGTGAGGAACAAAGTACGACGGGTATTGGCGACGGCGTCGCGATCCCTCACTCGAAAACAGCGGCAGTTAAAGAGGCTGCGATTGCTTTCGGACGTTCAAAGGAAGGCGTCGACTTCCAATCCCTGGATGGCCAGCCGGCGCATCTGTTCTTCATGATCGCGGCTACAGACGGCGCAAACGCGACGCACCTTGAAGCGCTATCGACGCTGTCGACCTTTTTGATCAAACCGGATTTCCGTGAGAAACTGATGAACGCAGCGACACCGGAAGAAATTGTCGCAGCCTTTGATCAACAAGAAGAAACAAGTGAAAATGTAGCTGCCGAAGAGAAAAAAGCTGCGGAAAGCAATACGGACGGCTATGAAATTTTAGCGGTCACGGGTTGCCCGACCGGTATCGCTCATACCTATATGGCGGCTGATGCGCTGAAGCAAAAGGCAAAAGAAATGGGCGTGTCGATTAAGGTCCAGACGAATGGTTCAACCGGTATCAAAAACAAGCTGCAGGCTGATGAAATTGCGAAGGCGAAAGGAATTATTGTTGCGGCAAGTATTAATATTGATGTCGAACCGTTCAATGGCAAGCCGCTCGTTCAAGTGCCGGTTACGGATGGTATTCGCAGACCTGAGGCGTTGATCAACGAGGTCTTGGAAGGAAAGGCACCTGTTTATCAAAGTAATGGAAGCAATTCCAAGTCCCAGACTGCTGAAAACGACGGATCCGGTGAGAAAAAAATCAATATTTATAAGAACTTGATGAACGGTGTTACGTATATGCTGCCATTTGTTGTCGGCGGCGGTATTCTGATTGCTGTTTCATACATGATCGCTTCCATTATGGGCATTGAACTCAGACCGGTTTCTAGTGTAACTGATGTTCATAGCTTCGCCGAATTACTCAGCTTTATTGGAAGCGGCAATGCCATGTATTTAATGATTCCAATCCTCGCCGGTTTTATTGCGATGAGTATTGCTGATCGCCCCGGCCTCGCTCCAGGTATGGTTGGCGGTTTAATGGCTTTGACAAGCAACGCCGGATTCCTTGGCGGGCTCATTGCCGGATTCCTTGCAGGTTACGCTGTTGAACTGGTCAAATGGGCATTTCAAAAATGGCCACAATCGCTTGATGGTTTAAAGCCAGTCCTGATTTACCCGGTATTCGGTATCTTTATTACCGGCGCATTGATGTTCTTGATTAACCAGCCGATCAGTGCCTTTGTTGAGATGATGACCCATACGCTTAATGGCATGGGTACAGGAAACCTGGTCTTCCTTGGCCTGATCCTCGGTTGTATGATGGGGATCGATCTTGGTGGCCCGTTCAATAAAATCGCTTTTACATTTGGGATTGCGATGATCAGTGCGGGTAACTTTTATCCGCAGGCAGCCGTAATGGCCGGCGGCATGGTTCCGCCACTTGGCATGGCACTGGCAACAACACTGTTCCCTTATAAGTTCAATCGCGCACAGAGAGATGCAGGAAAGGTAGCCTACGTACTTGGCGCCGCGTTCGTTTCTGAAGGTGCAATTCCGTTTGGCGCTGCCGATCCACTGCGCGTTATGGTGTCCTCGGCAATCGGGTCCGCGCTTGCCGGCGGGTTGGCTCTTTTATTCGGCGTCGGTCTGCGTACACCGCATGGCGGTATCTTTGTTATCCCGCTTGTCAGCAACGGTAATCCGCTGCTTTACGCACTCGCGATTATTATCGGAACCATTGTTACGGCCATTCTTTACGGTATTTGGAAAAAGCCGCTTGAGGATAAGAAAAACGCCTGACCAAATTGCCGTTTGAAGAAAGTAAGAATGACAATAAATTATGACAATTAAAGCATAATGATTGTACTCGCTTTCAATTTAAAAAAACTCTTGATATAATAATAACTGTTACGTTTTCCTAACATTTATTGAATGAGGAAAACAGGTCGTTGAAACGACTGTTGCGGAGCGTTTGGCTATATGAGTGTTACGTTAAATGTGATCAGAGGGAACGTTCCATCAAAATGAAACCCCAAGTGAGCGTGTTAACGCAGGTGGTCGCATTCTCTTTAATTACAAGGACGTAAGCAGTTTAATGATTCGTGGAATTTTTATATCTGAAGGGTTGGGTGAACGAAAGTATGTCAGAAAAAATTACAGGTATTGCTGCTTCTGCAGGTATTGCCATTGCCAAGACTTTCATCCTGAAGAATCCGGATCTGTCTTTCGAAAGAAGTACAGTCGCCGATAAAGAAGCAGAGAAGAAAAAGCTTAACGATGCACTTGAAATTTCTAAAAAAGAATTGACAACGATTAAAGAAACCGCTGAGAGAGAATTGGGGAAAGACAAGGCTGAAGTATTCGCCGCACATCTGATGTTCCTCAGCGACCCGGAATTTGTCGGTCAAGTTGCTTCCAAAATTGATGATGAAGGCTTGAGCGCGGAATCTGCGCTTGACGATGTATCAAGCTTCTTCATTCAAATGTTTGAAAGTATGACAGATAACGATTACATGAGAGAACGCGCCGCTGATGTTCGCGACGTGTCCAAACGTCTACTGGCTCACTTGCTCGGGGTCTCCTTTACATCCCCTGCGAGCATAACTGAAGAAACGGTAATTATCGCCGAAGATTTGACGCCTTCAGATACGGCTCAATTGAACCGTAACTATGTTAAGGGCTTCGCAACCGATATTGGCGGACGTACCTCACACTCGGCAATCATGTCCCGCTCGATGGAAATTCCTGCTGTAGTCGGAACAAAAACCGTTATGGCACAGGCTAAAGAGGGACAACTTGCTATTATTGACGGATTGAACGGCGAAGTCATCCTTGACCCTTCTGAAGCAGAAGTTGCTGAATACAAGGCAAAACAAGCTGCCTATAAAGAGCAACAAGAGGAATGGAAGAAGCTTGTTCATGAAACAACGAAAACAAAGGATGACGCACATGTCATTCTTGGGGCGAACATTGGTAATCCGGGCGATGTTACCGGTGTGCTGAACAACGGCGGTGAAGCTGTTGGTCTGTATCGTACCGAATTCTTGTACATGGGCCGTGACAAGCTGCCAACGGAAGACGAACAATTCGACGCTTATAAAGAAGTTCTTGAAAAGATGGAGAACAAGCCGGTTGTTATCCGTACGCTCGATATCGGCGGTGACAAGAAGCTCTCTTACCTTCCGCTTCCTGAAGAAATGAACCCATTCCTTGGCTTCCGTGCGATTCGTCTATGTTTGGAACGTCAGGACATCTTCCGCACACAATTACGTGCTTTGCTGAGGGCAAGTTCTTATGGCAAGTTGCGGATCATGTTCCCTATGATTGCGACGATCGACGAATTCCGTCAGGCAAAAGCGATTCTCCTTGAAGAAAAAGAGAAGCTCGTTGCCGCGGGAACAAAGGTATCGGATGATCTGCAGGTCGGCATGATGATGGAAATTCCTGCTGCTGCAGTTTCAGCTGATCGCTTTGCTAAAGAAGCTGACTTCTTCAGTATCGGCACGAACGACCTCATTCAATATACGATGGCTGCAGACCGGATGAACGAACATGTATCTTATCTGTATCAGCCATGTAACCCGTCCATTCTTCGCCTTGTCAGCAACATCATTGATGCAGCTCACAAAGAAGGACACTGGGCAGGTATGTGCGGTGAAATGGCCGGTGACGCAACTGCGATTCCACTCTTGCTCGCACTTGGTCTTGATGAATTCAGCATGAGCGCAACATCAATCCTGCCGGCAAGAAGCCAGCTGCTGAAATTGTCCAAGGAAGACTTGGCAAAACACAAAGAAGCATTCCTCAACCTCGATACGGCTGAAGAAGTGCTTGACTACGTAAAAACGAAAATGATCTGATTTCAAAAATAAAGAGAAACCGGACAGGACCTCGAAAGTGAGGAGTCTGTCCGGTTTTTTTTGTTGATTAAAGAAATGGATTTTTATGCAACTGACGTGAGATGCGCAACAACACGTTGCGCAAAAATTACAAGATTAAGGCCCAACCTGCCGGGATAAAGCTCGGGCTCGGCGTCCATTTCCGGATAAGGACGCAGTTTTCCGGGATAGTCCAGGATTTTTCCCGGATTAAAGGCCAAGTTTTCCTGATTAAGTCCCAACTTGCCGGGATAAAGCTCGAGCTCGGTATCCATTTCCGGATAAGGCCACAGTTTTCCGGGATAGTCCAAGATTTTTCCCGGATTAAAGGCCAAGTTTCCCTGATTAAGTCCCAACTTGCCGGGATAAAGCTCGAGCTCGGCGTCCATTTTCCGGATAAGGACGCAGTTTTCCGGGATGGTCCAGGATTTTTCCCGGATAAAAGGCCAAATTTCCCTGATTAAGGCCCAACCTGCCGGGATAAAGCTCGAGCTCGGTATCCATTTCCGTAGGTTCAGGTATTCCACAGCTAGCCGTTACTTTTTTCGAGTTTGTTTTTTAAACTTTGCGTTTCTGCTTTCCTTCACCGTTCTGGACATACTTCGCCGTTTGTCTTTACAGCGCAACATCATCTGTTGTCATTATGGGCTCTTTCTCCGGTAACTAATTTTATTTTTATTTGCGCACACATAAAGAGGCGTCCCGCAGTCTAACGACTGTTGAGACACCTCATATCATGATTATTTGTTCAACACTTTTTCAAAAACGTTTTTTACTTTCGGCGTAACATAGTGGCTGCCACCATGTTTTTGTGTGTTTTCGACGATCATGGTAACCATCAATCGAGGATCGTCTGTATTGTAGGCGACAAACCATCCGTTTTCGCGTCCGGATTTTCCTTGCTTCTTTTTGAATTCTGGTGTACCGGTTTTACCCGCAATCGTTAAGCCGTTTATTTTCGCGTCATGCGCTGTTCCGGCAGGATTGTCGATAACTTGGATCAGATCCTTGTTCAGCAATTGAGCGATATCGGCAGACATGACATTTTTCTTCCAGAAGGTTGGCGGATCATTGGTTTTGATCAGCCTCGGCTTGATCATGCTGCCGTCATTAACGAATGCAGAATAAATCAATGACAAATGCAGCGGATTGACGCTGACCTGGCCCTGACCGTAACCGGAGTTGGCAAGAAGCGAATCACTGTCCAGCTTGCCATCGTTTGAAATCGTGGATTTGCGCATCGGATACTGTATCGGCAGTGATTCACCAAAACCAAATTTCTTGGCGTCCGCGGCAAAGGTTGAGCCGCCGATCTTGAGCGCAGCCTGAGCGAAGTAGATGTTGTCTGAGCGGAATAAGGCTTCTTCAAGATTTACTTCAGGATCGTGATCAAGGCGGGTGACGTAGTAATCGCCCCACGATTTATTTGCCTGCCACTTTGTCCCTTTAATAGCGATCTGCTGCTGCGGATCAATTGCTTTATGAGTCAACGCAATCGCTGCCGTCAATGGCTTAAATGTGGAGCCGGGTGCGGATGCTGACGTAAAACGGTTCATTAACGGCTGCTTCGCGTTATTGCTTAGCTTGTTATAAGCGCTTGACGAAATACCGAGAACAAAGTCATTCGGATTGTAGGCAGGAGCACTGACAAGACCAAGAATATCGCCATTTCTTGGATCAATGGCTACCCCGGTTCCGGCATCCTTCTTGAGCTGGCTATAGAGCGCGTCCTGAACATTTCGGTCAATAGTCAGTTGGATATTCTGACCGTTAACCGGAGCTTTCTTGGCAATTGTTCCGACCTCGGCACCGGCCGAATCAAGTAGGATGATTGAAGCACCGTCGCGTTGACGAAGCTGCTTCTCAAACAGCAGTTCGAGTCCTGTCTTACCAATGACTGAGTTGGCATTGTAGCCTTCGTTCTGGTGTTTCTTCAAAAGTTCGGCAGTCATTTTTCCAACATATCCGGTTAAATGTGCACTGGCATTTTTATCGGGGTACACTCTGCTTTCGACATTGGTTTTAACGACACCGGGTAATTGAGTTGCTTGCTTTACGAGATCGGTTTTTGTCGCGTCGATTGTCGTAATCGGTACAAGACTGTCTACCTTAACCCAAGAAGCGGCAAGTGCTTGATCAATCTGTTCTTTGCTGACGCCGAGCAGATCCGTCAACTTATTAATGGTCTGCGCCTTTTCGCTATCGGTACCCATTTTTCCGGGAATGAGATCAATGCGTGCTGCTGAGCCATTTATCGCAAGAGGTTTACCGTTGCGGTCGACAATCTCGCCGCGCGTGCTTGACAATGTGTCGACGCGGACTTTGGAATCAGCTTTCATTCCCGGAAGGATCATTCCCGGTTTCCAGCTGATATACCAATTCTGTTTCTCTTTTCGTTTCTCTTCTTTTAGTTGTACCGATTGGGAGAATTTCACCGGTCCGGCCACTGTATCAAGTGTTGCTTTCAGCTGTACAGTGCCTTCTTTTTTAGCGTTTTCTTTAACGCTCGCTTTTACTTTTCCAGCCTCTATTCCTTCATAGATTCGCTTGTATCGGGAAATAAAATCCGTCTTGCTGACGCTCTTTTGTGATTTCTTTGAGAGAAGACTGTACATTTTGGAAAAATCTTGTTTTTGCCACGCTTTGACATAGTCTTCCATACGGTCCTTTGCCGTCGGCTGATTGCTGCCGCAGGATGAGAGCATGAGGAGTGAGACAAGAAAAAAGATGAAGAGAATGGAAAGCTTGAATTTGCTTCTATTCATTTAAAGATACACCTCCATAAGGTCTGGGACGGGGTCAACTAATCACAAATATATTCCAGCACTGCTTATTCCATGCAGGCTGTCCAATGAACAATTCAGTTCTTATTATATAGGATTTAATGTCGAAATGCCGATAAAACGAATAATAAAAAAATTAAAAAGTCTGTAAAATTTGTATAATCTGGATGAAAACATAGATTTTATCAGGTACATTGCGTATAATTATCATGATTTTGACATGAATAGTCATTATATTCTGTCGGTTCTAAATGAAAATGGAAGTGAGTGATCGAGCAATATGGAGAAAGTGATCGAGTTCAAGAATGTATCGAAAACATATCCAGACGGTACTCAAGGACTAAAGCATGTCAATCTGTCAATTGAAAAAGGTGAATTTGTTGTTATCGTCGGTTTGTCGGGTGCCGGGAAATCGACACTGTTACGCTCAATTAACCGTCTGAATGAAATCACTGAA
Source organism: Sporolactobacillus nakayamae (assembly GCF_900113325.1). Taxonomy (GTDB): domain Bacteria; phylum Bacillota; class Bacilli; order Bacillales; family Sporolactobacillaceae; genus Sporolactobacillus; species Sporolactobacillus nakayamae. Next base: position 21,024 of record NZ_FOOY01000028.1, read on the forward strand.
GGTGAAATTGTGATTAAAGGAAATTCGATCACGAAGGCAAAAGGTAAGCAACTCTTGCGTATGAGGCGCGATATCGGCATGATCTTCCAAAATTTTAATCTCGTAAAACGTTCCTCAGTTTTGAAGAATGTCTTGTCGGGGAGGGTAGGCTACCATTCAACCTTAAGGACGATCCTGGGACTATGGCCGAAACCGGATGTTGCACTGGCATTGTCGGCGCTGGACCGCGTGAATATTAAAGAGAAGGCCTATTCTCGAGCAGATGAACTCTCCGGTGGGCAGCAGCAGCGTGTCTCGATTGCCCGTGCATTGGCTCAGGAAGCGACCATCATTCTTGCTGACGAACCGGTTGCGTCCCTTGACCCAGTGACAACGGTTCAGGTTCTTGATGACCTGCAGCATGTGAATCAAGAATTAGGCATCACGACTGTTGTTAATTTGCACTCCGTAGATTTGGCGAAGAAGTACGCGACGCGTATTATCGGCATCCGTGCCGGAGAAGTCGTCTTTGACGGCCCTGTAGATGAGGCGGTTGATAAAACGTTCGATCAAATCTATCAACGCTCCGGCAAAGAGCAAGGAGCGGAGGCGAGTGGCCTGTGAATCTAGCAAAACGGAGAGTGGCGAAACTCAAGTTAAGTCTAATCATACTCTTTTTTATTCTGATCATTTGGAGTGCTTCGAAGCAGACGGGCGTGTCGCTGGTTGAACTTTTCTCCAATCTATCGAATATGGGTGCATTGCTTGTACAAATGTTTCCGCCTGATTGGAGCTATTTTAACTATGTAACCTCGGCCATGCTGGAGACGATCCGGATGGCGGTTCTTGGGACGACATTCGGCGGGATTGCGGCGATTCCTTTTGCTCTGTTTGCTTCACGAAATATTGTTAAAACCGGATGGATTGCCGTTCCCTTTCGATTTGTTATGAACTTAATAAGGACAATTCCCGAATTGCTTCTTGCGGCATTGTTCGTTCCGATCTTCGGCATTGGTTTTGTTTCCGGAATTTTCGCTTTAGCGGTCTTTTCCTTTGGGGTTATAGCTAAGCTCGCTTATGAGTCGATCGAGGCAATTGACAACGGACCGCTTGAAGCGATGACCGCCGTTGGTGCAAATAAAGTACAGTGGATTTTTCTTGGCGTTATTCCGCAAGTTGTTGCCCCGTATATGTCCTACTTCCTCTACTGCTTTGAAATTAATGTCCGCGCGGCAACGATTCTCGGCTATGTCGGTGCTGGTGGCATCGGGCTGTATCTCAGCCGGACACTCGGTTTTCTTCAATATGACCGGGTCATGTCGATCATCCTTTATACCTTTGTTGTTGTCCTGATCATTGACGGACTCAGCAATAGAATCCGGGAGAAGCTGATATGATGAATGCAACGATGAAAAAACCGCTCATGAAGCGTCTAAGAAATTGGACGATTGCTCTTATTGTTCTTATTATCTATGCTTGGGCATTTACAGGATTCTTTAAAAACTTCGAATTGAAACCGACCGCTTTGCAAGCAGCAAAAGCAATTTTTGCCGGAATGTCTCATCCGGATTGGGGTTATGTCAGCCAGCCGGGCGGTGAAGATTTACTGCACGCGTTGCTTGAAACCTTTAATATCGCCGTACTTGGTACATTTATCTCTGCGATCGTTTGCGTTCCTTTCGCGTTCTGGGCAGCAAGAAACATGAACCGCTATCGTATGATTTCCTCGGCAGGAAAGATATTTTTGAGCGCGATTCGTGTGTTTCCAGAATTAATCATGGCGCTTCTGTTTATTAAAGCCGTTGGTCTGGGCGCTTTTGCCGGTGTGCTCGCGCTCGGCTTTCACTCAATCGGCATGTTAGGAAAGTTGTTTGGTGAATCAATTGAAGATATGGATTTTAGCGCTGCTGAAGCATTACGCGCATGCGGCGCAAATAAATTTCAAACTTTATGGTTCGCGATTGTTCCGCAGGTTATGCCGCAGTTTTTCTCGTACACACTCTATCGCTTTGAGATCAGTGTCCGCTCTGCCGCAATTCTCGGCATGGTCGGCGCCGGCGGAATCGGTGCTCCACTCATTTTCGCACTGAACGCGCACCGCTGGGATCGTGTCGGCGTTATTTTGCTTGGCATTATCGTTATGGTCTCAATAATAGATCTGATCTCAGGAGTGATCCGTAAACGGCTGGTTTAATGGCTGTGTTCGATAAATAATAGATAAGCAATACGGTATTGCGTGGACGGATAAAGCGCAGCAACCTGTTTCTTTGATAGGACAGTAGAACCGATACCTCGTAACGAACTGGGAAAAAGTCGTAACGAATGAACGCTTATACTTTTGCTTGAACGATGCAAAATTGATGGTCTCTTTTACTCACGCATTTTTATTTCGCACAAAGTTAATTTGAAAAATTATTTTCCTACTTTTCGTTTGGGTAGATGCGTACTTTAAGCCTTTTCAAAGGTCATGATTTCACCTCTTTTCATAGCTTGGTTATAGAATGCACGTTCTATAAAACAAGTTAAATTAGTTCAAACAAATAGCGAAGCACCTAGACGTTGATTCATTTCAGTAATGAATTCTAGGTTGCTTAAAATGGTCTTTGCAATTCAGTGCATTGGTTTATTTACATTTTGCAATTACTGTCATAGTATATAAGTGTGAAAGTAGGAAAGTTATTCTTTATTATAGTACGAATGTATGGAATATCTGAGAGGGGGAATCATACAATGGCAGAAGCAACCTTAAACCATGTTAATGGGGGTGTGTCTACCGTGGAAACTGAACACTCAGACGAAAAGATTATTGCAAAATCAGTTTTGAAGAAAAAAGGACAATTAACGATACCTAAAGAAGTACGGAAAATGCTTGATCTAAAGGAAAATGATGAGTTGGAATTTTCTGTTGCGGGTGGGAAAATTATTCTACGGCCTGTAATTACGATTGCAAAAGATCAAATGTGGTTTTGGACGAAAGAATGGCAGGAAGCTGAAAGAGAAGCAGACTCGGACATTGAGCATGGACACGTTCACTCTTTTACTGACGTAGATGATGCTATTAAATTTTTGAAAAGCGAGTAATGATTCCTTGGCCTACCAATTAGATGTACCCAATCGTTTCAAAAGAGCCTACAAAAAACTTCCGCCCGATGTCCAAGAAACCGTAGATGATGCGATAAGGGTTTTAGTCAAAGGTCGGCCTTATCCTAAGTCATTAAGAGTTCAGAAAATGAAAGGACATCGGTTTGTGTTTGAAGCCTCACCAACAATGCAATATCGGATTACTTTTCATTTTGTCAATCCAAATTATATTGTCCTTCGAAATGTCGGTGATCATAATATAACTCTTAAAAATCCTTGATGCTATAAGAGAGCCCCTTGTCTAGGGCTCTTTTTCGCATTGATTGTTTACTCACAGCAGCGCCAAGTTTCATTCCTCCGTAGAAACGATTAAAGAGCATAGATGTATACTTGTGCGGCAACTGTATAAACTTTCTAAATAGTTCATGACAAAAAAGTTGTTTGCTGGATAATGCCTTGTTTCTTTATAACTAAAGAAAATACAGTGTGGCGCAGTAGACGGAAGATGCGCAGTAAACCTATAAGAGAAGGAGTTGACCCGAATATTGAAGTTCAACCTAACGAGGGAAAAGTTGAACCGAACACGATCAAAGTCGAACCCAAGAGAGGAGAAGTTGAACCCAATCCCCGAAGTTGAACCGAACCATCGGAAAGTCGAACCGAACGCGACCAAAGTCCAACCCAAGAGCGAAAAAGTTGTAGCGAATTCCCAGACTCGTATCGAACCGAAGGAAAATCGTAACGAAGGACCTCAAAATCGTATCGAACTCACAGAAAGTCGTAGCGAATTCCCAGACTCGTATCGAACCGAAGGAAAATCGTAACGAAGGACCTCAAAATCGTATCGAACTCACAGAAAGTTGTAACGAATTCTCAAACTCGTAACGAACCGAAGGAAAATCGTAACGAAGGAGCTCAAAATCGTATCGAACTCACAGAAAGTAGTAGCGAATTCCCAAACTCGTATCGAACGACGCAGCAAAGTCGTAACGAATTTGCTGCGCACTCCGTCTTTACTTCGAAACAGTGGCTTTTTATGCAGCGAAACGATTTTTATCACGACAAAAGAAAGGTCATTAACGATGAACCGTCTTTGACCTTGCTGTTATAGTGCATTTCTCTTGGTTTAAGTTGCTATCTTGAATTGAATATAAAAATAACCCCGGTGAGCTGCATAAGCGGGTACCGAGGTTATTTTTGGTTTAGTAACTTATTCGCCGATTTCTTTGTTGTATTTACGAACAGTATCAAAGTTCGAATCCTTGGAAGGCGCATAACCGACATGGCTGTAAATGGCGTAGATGACTTTTTCGCCTGCAGGGTCTTTACCGATCGAAACGAAGGCATCGGAGATTTTTTTCTGCCATTTCTTCGACATATCCGGACGAACACTGATTGTATCGTTAGGAATTTTTTCCGTTTGGAAGAGATAGTGTGTTTCCTTGAATACATTCGGGTTTTCGGCCTTGACAATATTGCGCGCGTCAACGAATACCGGCGCTGCATCAACATCTTTATTCAAAACGGCCAATACCCCTTTATCATGACCTTGAAGAGTTACGCCGGTAACATCCTTCTGCGGATCGATTCCTGCTTTTTTCATTGCAACGGCAGGGAATACATAGCCTGCTGTAGAAGTAGCATCTTGCCAACCAATCTTTTTACCTTTCAAATCCTTGATTGTCTTGATGCCCGAATCATTTCTGACGAGCATACCCGAATAGTAGTAGTCTACTTTTTCAGATGTATTTGAACCGTCTTTAGGATTTACGCCGTAGCGTTGCGCTTGCAGCAAAACATCTGCGTACCCTTTTTCATGTGCGAGTACATAGCTGGTAGGAGGCAAGAATCCGATATCCATTTTCTTTGAAGCCATGGCTTCAATAACACCGTTATAGTCGGTTGTTACTTGAACTTTAACCGGAATACCAAGTTTCTTAGAGAGAAGATCGCCGAGGGGTTTCGCCTTTGCTTCTAGTGTGTCTGCATTTGATGAAGGAACAAATCCAATGACTAGTTTCTTAGGTACATATGACTTGGACTTTCCTGCAGAGCTGCTACTGTTTCCGCATCCTGCTAAAATGCCAACAATGAGACCAAGTGCGAGAAACAGAGCGAAACTTTTTTTAAACATAAAAATAATCGCCTCCGAGGGTTTGAATTGGACAGGCAATGTCCGTGTTTATCATAATTCTTTTTTTCACAAAAGAACACCGCATATGACAAAGTTTTCAAAAATATTACATCATTATGTAATTTCCAGCCCATTTTCTGACGACTTTGCATAGGGGGATATTTTTTAACGCCCAAAACCCGCATAGCATGTTAGTATGATAGAGGAATGAGGTGAATGGTGAGACAATGAAACTGGTTATTTTGGAGACAAGCGATGTACATGGAAGTATTTACCCAATTAATTATGCGGATAATAGCCCGAAAGATGTTGGCATGGGAAAAATTGCTACGCTCATTCGTAAGGAGCGTGCCGGCAATCCGTATACGCTGTTGATTGATAACGGCGATATGACACAGGGGACACCGCTTCTCTATTATTACGCGCGGTTTGACCACACGCGTCCCAACCCGATGGCTGTTGTTGCAAACAGCTTGGGTTATGATTGCGCTGTGTTTGGCAACCATGAATTTAATTTTGGGCGAGATGTGCTCGATCGGGTGGTCACTTCCTCCGACTTCCCATGGCTTGCCGCCAATATTGTCGATGAATCGACAGGTGAACCGTTCTTTGGCAAGCCGTATATCATCAAGGATTTTGACCAGGGATTGCGTGCTGCAGTCTTGGGATTGACGACAAAATATGTGCCAAATTGGGAAAAAGCTGAAAATATTAAAGGGATGCATTTTGAAGATCCTGTGGATACGGCAAACAAGTGGGTGCCGTTCTTAAGAAATGAAAAAAAAGCAGATGTTGTTATAGTGTCGTACCATGGAGGATTCGGGCGCGATCTGGAAACCGGTGATGCGATTGAAGAGCTTAAAGGTGAAAATCAGGCATATCGGATTTGTCAGGACGTCCCGGGTATCGATGTACTGCTTACCGGGCATCAGCACCGGTTGATTGCAGGCGAAACCATTAACGGAATCGCTGTGATCCAGCCGGGCTGCAACGGTACACATCTCGGCAAGGTGACGCTTGAACTGGAAAAATCCCAGGGGAATTGGCGGATTATAAACAGAAGGACTGAGCTTCTTCCGGTGAATGATGTTGAGACAGATGTTGCGTTGCTTCGAACTGTTGATGGGTATGAAAAAGATGCGCAAACTTGGCTTGACCAGCCGCTTGGCAAGATCGAAGGCGACATGCTTGTGCATGATCCGATGAAGGTGCGGACGCAGGATCATCCGCTGATCGAATTTATCAATCGTCTGCAAATGAAAGCCTCAGGCGCGGATATCAGTTCCACCGCTCTTTTCAATAACGAGTCTCCGGGAATGCCGGCTAATGTCACGATGCGAGATATCGTCGCAAACTATATTTATCCGAATACGTTGCGTGTGCTTCGAATCAGCGGACGGGATATGCTTGATGCTCTTGAACGCTCGGCGTCTTATTTCAGAACATATGCCGGCGATTCGATTGAGGTCAGCGATGCGTTTACGAATCCGAAGCCTCAGCATTATAATTATGATATGTGGGAAGGCATTGACTATATTATCGATATTTCGCGTTCGGCAGGACACCGTATCACGAAGTTGGACTATCATGGGGCTCCGGTAAAAATGGACGGACTGTACGATGTGGTGATGAACAATTACCGAGCGGTCGGCGGCGGTGATTATTTCATGTTCTGCAACAAGACGGTCATCAAAGATATTCCGATTGACGTGACAGAGCTGATCGCAAACGAAGTGCTCGAGAAGAACGTAATCAAAGCGACCGTTGACCATAATTGGAAGATCGTTTATTGAGAAAAAATAGTTGGCGATTGCCATTCATCTAAATGAGAGAGGTGCGCGAACGTGGAAAAGCACATTTTGAAAAATGATTGGAATCCTTTGCTGAAGCCGGAATTCGAAAAGGATTATTATCAGAAGCTGCGCGGCTTTCTAAAGGAAGAGTATTCAAGTAAGACCATTTATCCGGATATGTATGATCTTTTTAACGCGCTCAACTACACCCCCTATGAAAAAGTAAAAGTAGTAATTCTGGGTCAGGATCCTTATCATGAACCGGGACAGGCGCACGGCCTCAGTTTTTCCGTCATGCCAGGGGTTCGTCAGCCGCCGTCGCTGCAAAATATTTTCAAAGAATTAAAGGATGACCTTGGCTGTGAGATTCCAAAACACGGATGCTTGATTGAATGGGCGCGTCAAGGCGTATTGCTTCTGAACACGGTTCTTTCCGTTCGGCGCGGCGCCGCGAATTCACATAAAGGCATGGGTTGGGAACAATTTACCGATGCTGTGATCCGTGACCTTAATGATCGCGAGCAGCCGATCGTGTTCATTTTGTGGGGCCGGAATGCTCAGGCAAAAGAAGAGCTGATTACGAATAAGCAACACTTTATTATAAAATCGACGCATCCAAGCCCGTTCTCTGCTCGGCACGGCTTCTTTGGCAGCCATCCATTTTCGCGGACTAATCAGTACTTGGAATCGGTTGGCGAAGCGCCGATCAATTGGCAAGTTTCCATCGATGAGCCAGATCTTTCATTAGAAAAAGAGAAAAACAGCTCGCGCTAATCGAAGCGCAAGCTGTTTTTATTTCTTACGAAACCATTGAAGGAGCTTGTCCGCATCCTGTTCATCGAGCTGACGAATCGTAATGCTTTCCGCAGTAGATGCGCGAATGGTTGCCGCGCATGTGGATAGATTAAGCTTCTTTTGGATACGCGACTGTTTTTTTGCAAACGATTGAATATGGTTTCTTCTCGTAATAGTTGTTGTTTTTGTCAGCCATCGATTAATAACAATGAGCCGCTTGTCCATGAGTGCCCAGCCCTCTGAGCGATTTTTAAACCAGAAATAGGCGAGAATGAACGGCAAAGCAATAAGTGTGTACTTGCCCCAATCCAAGCGCCAAGTAAGCGTGCAGCATAGGGCAATCCAAAAAAGTGCCGGAAGGATCATGCGATAGAGCGTACCGCGCACGGGCAATGGATGGTGCTTGATCGGCCCGGCAAACCTGGGAATGGCCGTTTCAAGAAAATCAGGCAATTCCTTTTTCCTAAGGAGCGGAAAGACGAGTACCGATCCGCCATCACTTTTCTCCAAATCAATACTGCCGCTGCAATCGGCATAGACCGTACACCACCCAAACAATTGTTGCACCCATTGTTCTTTGATACGTATCGCTTGAACGCGATCGGTTTTATAGGTTTCGTCACTTGTCTCCCACACACCACGGTGGATGCGCCATTCTCCCTCATGTATGGATAGTTTGAAAAACCCCCATCGAAGCAGCGCGCTGACTAAAGAAACAAACCAGAGCATAAGAATAGCCATTCCAATGATGATGACCATTCCGACAAGCGAAGCGTGTTCCAGGTAGCTTAATGATCGCCCTTGAATGCTGTCGGGTATAAAGTCATCTGCTTGAGACCAAAGACCGAATACTGCCGCAAGCACGACACCGACTTTGGACGTAAGCAGCGAGGCGGCAAGCAGCCGTTTTCCGGAGAGCGCGTAGACTTTTTTTGGTGAATCATCGACGACCTTTGGAGCTTCGGTAGGGTCTTCTACAGCAAAGATGATCGACTTCTGCGTTTTTCCGCGGCTGACTTCCGCCTTGATTCGTTCCGCTTCCTCCAGCTTGAGCGCGGAGAGGACCATGTCGCCTTTGGACGCTTGATCTGCGGTGTCGAATTTTAATTGAACTACGCCGAGCAGACGAAGTAGCAGATTTGTTTTGATCTGCACCGATTGAATTCTCTGAATGCGAATGTAGCGGTCGCTGCGCACGAGAACCCCTGAACGAATATGAAATTGATCATCAATGAACTCATACTTGAATCGCAGCCATTTAAAAAAGTTGAAGACAATAATAACAAGCAGAATGATAAGAGCATAGCCGGCAATTTGGCCGAGATGACGCATCCCCCATGCAAAGCCAAAGCCAAGCGGAACGATGATGCTCCACAGTGTTGAGACGGCATCACTGATTATGGCGAAGAAATGGAGATGCTTGCCGTTAGATTTCATTGGCAGGATTCTCCTTGATCAGCTCGGCTATCTGGTCGCGAAGAGCGAGCGCGTCGGACTCTTCCAAAGCCGGAATTTCATGCTCACCTGCCGCCGTTGTAACAGAAACGGCAGTTAGGCGGTGCTTGCGCAGCAGCGGTCCTTGGCTGGTCTCTACATTTTGCACGCGCGTAAACGGAATAACGGTTTGGGTAATAATAAAAATCCCGTTTTGTATTAACAGATCCTCTTGTCTGATTTCATAGAAAAAGGTTCGGTAATTAATGCTTGGAAAAATAAATACATAAAGGATCAGTTGGAGAATGTTGAGCGCGGCAAGTGCGCCGGCAATATAGAACAGGAAATGCGGCCAGTCAAAAAATAGAATACTTGTGATGAATCCGCCAATGCCCAGCCAGAAAATGATGTTTGTCATGATCGCTCTTTGGCGCCAGATCGTAAGAATTCGAGGATTGAGTTGTCTTTTTTCCAATAAGTCTCACCTTTCATTGATACTGAGGCAGTATTTGAGTCTTTTTGGAAGACTCGTGCAACAGTCAATTTTGTCAATCTAGTAAAAGTATAACACGCCTAGATAAATGTTTTTTAAAGGAAATAAGCGGAATTAATGGCGTATTTATGTTATTTAAAAGAGAACTGCTGGGAATAAACCTGTTGTCCATGAAAATCCGATTAATGCGGGTATAGCAGATAATGAAGGGAGGGATCATTATGGATGCATGTCGCCATTATAATGGTTATCAAAGCAGTGCGGAGATCTGTGTGCATCGTTCAAGCGAGTGGGCAGTAAAAAAAGTACGCTGCCCGGTATGTCATGCCGAGATAGAAGTCATTGTCCGTGAGAACACAACGGTTAGAGAGCCCCCGTCGTCAAAATAAAAAAGGTACACCCTTCTTCTGGGTTACGCAGGAGGTACCTATATAGGCGGTGCGCTGGTTATTATCCATAAGTCGATATTTTATAATTTCCTAGACAATAAAAAAAAACCGGGTAAGCCCGGTCCTTACTTCTACAGGACGCGCTGGTTTTCGCATTGCATACAAGACTTAATTTTAAACGAGTAAAATAAGCGGATATTTTCCGGTTATATGCATTCTGGGGCTTGTTTTTCCGGTAAATAAGGGTAATTTTTCCGGTTATGCAAAGCAAAGCCCTCCATTTTCGCGTTTTTCGATTTGATAAGCGGAATTTCTCCGTCTATTTAAGCTATTTTTTCGCTCATTTTCTAATTAAGGGTAATTTTTCCGTCTATTTATCAGTTGAGCGCTTACCTGATCGTCCAACCGATAAGTTCAGATTGGGAATCATCCTCTTATCGTCGTACCCAGGGGGCAAAATAACTTTTCTTAACTTGAAAAAAAACCGGGCTTATCCCCGGTTTTCATTTGACGCGATTCATTTTCTCATAGTCCTTGTAAAGCTTGCGCCTGAGCAGCTTATGCGATGCGTTCTCAGGCAACGACGGCAGAGTGAAAATACGTTTCGGCACTTTGTATGATGCTAAATGTTCCTTGCAGCTGTTGATTAATTCCGTTTCAGAAAAGTTTGCGCCTTCTTTAAGGCTGACGAAAGCAATGGGAACGCGTCCCCATTGCGTATCCGGAATGCCAATGACTCCTGCGCGAGAAATCCCCGCGCAACCATTTAAAACGGATTCGATTTCAGCAGGATAAACATTTTCCCCACCGGAAATGATCAGATCTTTGCGGCGATCCAGTACGAACAGAAATCCGTCCTCATCGAGATAACCGATATCACCTGAATGAAACCATTCACCGTTAAAAGCCTCGCGCGTCGCTTCAGGATTATTTAAATAATGACTGAAGACGGTTGGTCCTTTAATCAAAATTTCTCCAGGCTCATGGGGTGTTGCCCCTGAGATGCGAACTTGGAGCGGAAAAAGCGGCTGTCCGGCCGAACCTGCTTTTTCAAGCATATAGTCAGGCGGCAAGGTGACCGCTTGCGAGGCAGTTTCGCTCATGCCGTACGTTTGATAGATGGGCATCTCTTGATCGAGACAACGCTGAAGCAGTGACTTGGGCACAGGCCCGCCGCCGAGCAAGATGCAGCGCAATGTTTTTGGATAAGTATTTTGATTGCCGAGTGCGTCCATCATTCGCTGCAGCATCGAAGCGACGACAGAGATATGTGTGATACCGCCGTCCATAATTAACTGATTGACGCCCTGCGGATAAAATTTTTTCTGCAGATACACTGGCATGCCGTAAATCACACTTTTCATTAAAATGGACAGACCGCTGACGTGGAAAAGCGGCACGCAGCACAGCCACTTGTCATCGGGTGAAAGGCCGAGATTAATTAACGATGCATTCGCATTCCACCAGTGATTCCCATAGGTGAGCACGACGCCTTTCGGATGTCCGGTTGTACCTGATGTGAAGATAATCGTACATGGATTGCCTAATTGGATTTCTTTATCGAAGTCATCCGGCGAAGGTTCGCAGTCTGTCCACTTTTCTGTATGAATGAGCGCGCAGTTGATTCGTCCGATGGCTTGCGATGCTTTTTGTTCAAACTTTTGATCCGTAATCAGCAGTCGGCAGTCGCTGTCCTGAATTTGTCCGGCAAGCTCGTCCACCGATAATCGGGTATTCAGAGGCACCATAACTGCACCGAGCATCATGAGTGCGTGGACCGTGACGGCACAGGCGAGTGTGTTGCCTTGAAGCGACGCGACGTGATCAGAAGGATGAATCCCAGCTGACCGAAGCGCTGATGCAGCTTGACGGACGCGCGCGAGCAATTGATTGAATGTGAGCTGCTCATCCTTCGTTTCGAACGCGATCCGATTTGGAGTCAGCCGCGCGCGTTGGCTAAGCCACTGCGGCATAGCCGGATTTGTTTCCGAGATCATGGGAACTTAGGAAATCTGCTGAAATCAGGATCGCGTTTCTCCTTAAAGGCGTCGCGTCCTTCTTTCGCTTCGTCAGTCGTGTAATAAAGCAGCGTCGCGTCTCCGCCGAATTGTTGGAGACCCGCGAGTCCGTCCGTATCCGCATTAAACGACGCTTTGAGGAATCGGAGTGCTGTGGCACTCTTCGACAGCATTTCGCTCGCCCATTTAACGGTTTCTTCTTCAAGCTGGTCGAGAGGCACAACCGTGTTGACAAGTCCCATGTCCAAAGCCTGCTGCGCGTTATACTGGCGGCACAAGTACCAAATTTCACGTGCTTTTTTGTGACCGACAATGCGCGCTAAGTAGCCTGCACCGTAGCCTGCGTCAAAGCTGCCGACTTTTGGTCCTGTTTGGCCAAAGATTGCGTTATCCGCAGCGATCGTTAAGTCGCACACGACCTGGAGCACATTTCCGCCGCCAATCGCGTAGCCGGCAACCATCGCGATGACCGGCTTTGGAATGATTCGAATCAAGTGCTGCAGATCAAGAACATTCAGGCGCGGAATATTGTCTTTTCCAACATAACCGCCGTTGCCGCGCACCTTCTGATCGCCGCCGGAGCAGAACGCTTTTGTACCGGCACCGGTAAGGATAATGACGCCGATCGATGCATCATCACGTGCCCAAGCAAATGCATCGATCATTTCAACAACTGTATTCGGTGTAAACGCATTGCGGACATGCGGTCGGTTAATTGTAATTTTTGCAATTCCTTCATAGGTTTCGAAGAGAATATCTTCATAGTCTTTCACTTTTTGCCACTCAATTGAGGACATAAGTTCACCTGGCTTTCTCAGAAATAGGTTAATTTGTCACCGTTTTGACAAAAGTAACATCCATATTGTAGCACAACTCATAGGCTTTTCCGATTAAAGAGCTTACTTAGAAATGGACGCTAATGGGGGAAAATTGACAGGAGGTTGATATTGGGGGACAATGCGGAAGACCGAGCATGAGAGCCGGTTACCATTGAAATCGCAGAGGGAGCAAACATGAACAATTATAAATTAACAATTCAGTATGACGGCGGCCGCTATAAAGGATGGCAACGGCTAGGCGATGATAAGAATACGATTCAAGGAAAAATCGAACAGTCACTTACGATGCTCGCCGGCGAACCAGTTGAGATCGTCGGTTGCAGCAGAACAGATGCCGGTGTTCACGCGCTAGGCCAGGTTGCTAATTTTAAAACGAAGAAATTGTTGACTGAGGAAGATATTTATACGCACTTGAATCATCAGCTGCCTCAGGATATCAGCGTGATTGACGTGTCACGTGTACCCGAACGTTTTCACGCTCGCTATAATGCGAAGGAAAAGACCTATTTATATAAAATTTGGAACGGATCGATCAGCAATCCCTTTATGAGAAAATACAGCATGCATGTTGCTGAAAATCTGGATGTGGCACTGATGAAGCAGGCAAGTGAAGCATTCATTGGTACACATGATTTTACTGCTTACGCGAACGCAAAATCAAAGAAAAAGTCGATGACACGGACAATTTCTGCGATAACGATTGATGCGTATGATGGATTCATCGACATTCGATTAACAGGCGACGGATTTCTCTACAACATGGCGCGGAAAATGGTCGGTACATTGATCGAGGTCGGACTCGGCACGATTGACGCAGCCGCGATCCCGCAAATTCTTGCGTCAAATGAACGCATACAAACAGGCCGCATGGCCGAAGCCTGCGGACTGTATTTGGAAAAAATTAACTATTAATTGTTGGAGCGATAATCTCGTTTGATTTGATCTCGATGATTCCTTTTGACGTAAGACGAATAAAAGGAAGATGCAGTTCGGTCAGGAAAAACAGGCAGAAGAACGGATCGTCAAAGGCGAATCCGTTCTTTTTCATGTGTTCGATGAATTGCTCGGCCTCGGAACTCAGTGCGTTAATCGACTTTTTACTCATGACACCAAGTAGATCGAGATTAATCGAGAATGCGCCGCTTTCATCAAATTGCGCGGTGATACCCTGGAACCCATTACGGATCGTTTGGTAAGCATGCGCCATTGCCTTTCTGTCTCGTCCAATAATCAAAATATCCCCGGAGGCGCAATAAGTGCTTGCAAGTGCGCAGAGGGAATGCGAAAAGTTCTTGATTCGCGTGCTTAGATGCGCGCCTGTTGTCCGGCAAAGATACGTTAAATAACACTCGTTTTCCGCTAAAGCGCTGTTCGGGTCAAAGTTGTACGGGCGGGTGATGACGCTGTTCTGGAGTTCAAGACCAGTGGACGTCGTCTCATGAATGGGACATTCATCCGGCAAATGTGCGAGATTCGCTTGATTGAAATAAGGTTCGAATGCAAAGCTTGCTGGTTTCGCCACTTTTTCCCCATCACGCACAAGCCATTTTCCTTCAAAGAGCACGCTTGTCGGTTCCGGATCATCCAATCGTTCGATGATATTGATGTCCGCAATTCTTCCTGGGGAGATGCTTCCGATGGTGTCATCCATGCGGTAGTAAACAGCGGGATTCAAGGTGGCCATGCGATACGCGTCCGGAGCCGAAATTCCGCTTTTCATCGCGAGCTTGATCATCGACGCGTGTGTTGCTCGATTTAAAAATGGCAGTGACGCACCGTCATTGGTGAACATTAATTTGGATAAATCAAATCCCGGTTGTTCCGCTAATCCACACATGATCTCCGGAAGATCAGGACGGATTGACGAATAACGAATCGCCGTGTAGTAGCCGAGATTCAGCCGATTGATAACATCACGCGCAGTCATCGATTCGTGGTCGGCCGAAACGCCGGCGGACGCGAACAGGTTTAATGTAGTGACCGACGAGCCGGGCAGGTGGCTTTCCATCCGTTTTCCAGAGTACCTGACTGCGAAAAGTTTCTCATACAAATCAGGAGAACCCAATTTGAACGGCAGCCAGTGGCTGAGCTCGCCTCCCTGCATTACATATGGGTGATCCAGCCACTTTTCCAGCGCGCGGGTTGCGGGGCGATGTTCTTCGAAATAAGCCCACCAAAGCCATGTGTGGCGTCCTGTTTGATCCAGTTCTTCAACAAAGGCACGCATTTGTTCCTCGTTTAAATGCCCAGATGCGAAACTATTGTCATTGACCGAGATCATTGTTCCTTTCTCTGTCAGATAAGTGCCTAAAGTGAGCGGGTTATAGAGCAGGAACGGGTGAGCATGGGGTTCGATATAGGCGGGCACCATCACCTGGTTCTCTTTTAAATGGTAAATCTCTGTTTTTTCTGAGATCAGCGGTTCATCCGGACCGACATAGGCAATCCGGTCGCCACTGATCCATACATTTTCTTTTTGGACGATTCCTGAATAGACATGAAGCACAGAGGCATCCGGAAAATACAAGGATGCCGCCTCTTTTTTACGCGCAGTCTCAATCAGGCGGCGGTGTGCCTCTTCGGTTAATGGGTTCATCATGCTCACATCTCATTTCGACAAGTTGTCTCTATTATACAGAGATGGACGAGACTTTTCATGAACGATGTTTTGCAGATCTAGCCATTCAGATTGACGAGTAGGATGTTAAGGCTTAAACTTTATATAGAAAGTAAAAATGTAAAAATGTAAAAATGTAAAAATGTAAAAAACATGTATCTTTGGGAAGGGGAGTGGCATACTATGGAAGCAACGGCAACACCAAAGGAGCATACGTCAAAAATGGTGGATTCAGTAGAACCAAGACGAGTTAGAATATCGAGCAAGCACCAACTGACGATTCCGGCTGATCTTTTTGCAAAGGCGGGACTTTCCAATGAAGCATTGCTGGAATTTGATCCTATAGGTAAACGAATTATTATTAAGCCCAGTAAGCCGTACGAAGGATATGATTTCAGCGAAGAACTATTAAGTGATCTTGTCCATCAAGGACTTACAGGGCAAAAGCTGATTACAGAATTTTCACGGTTAAAAAGCCAGATTCCAAGTGCGCTGAAACAAATGCTCGAAGATAAAACAAATGAAGCCAAAAAGGTACCGATCATGACTCCAGACATGTCTTTGGACGAATACTTAGATAAACTTCCTGAAGAAGAGGAAGATAACTAAAATCGATGCTAAATGTCAGAATTGAGCCAAAGGCTGGACGAACACTAAAAAAAATTAGAAAACAGGACAAACACTTTTATAAGCAAATCAGAGATGCTGTAGACGCAATTCGTCATGATCCATCGATTGGTGAGTCGAAAAAAGGTGATCTAGTCGGATATCAATCATTGGATTTGTATAACAAAGGGATAAACTACGAGCTCGCATATCGACTTGAAGAAGACGGAAATGGGAAACTTGTTGTGATTATTATGTTTGGCTCGCGTGAAAATTTTTATGAAGAACTGAAACGATATCTCAAGGTAAGAAAGTAGAATGAGCAAATTGAATCTTCAAGGGATTCAATTTCCGCTGGCAACAATGATACATGCCAATGTATAGCAATAGGTTCTTTCCTGAATAATAAAGTTGTTTTCTAAGGACGTTTTTGTTGCGCAATAAGGACAGACTGCGCAGCAAATTCGTTACGAGTTAGGGAATTCGCTACAACTTTCTGTGAGTTCGTTACGATTTTGAGGTCTTTCGTTACGATTTTCCTTCGGTTCGATACGAGTCTAGGAATTCGTTACTACTTTTTCTCTCTTAGGTTGAATTTTCCAAGAATTGGGTTTAACTTTCACTCGTTAGGTTGGACTTTTGGTCTTGGGTTCGACTTCTCCGCTCTTGGGTTCGACTTTGGTCGCGTTCGGTTCGACTTTGATCGTGTTCGGTTCAACTTTTCCCTCGTTAGGTTGAACTTCAATAGACGGTCAACTCCTTCTCTTATAGGTTTACTGCGCATCTCACGTCAACTACGCAGTAGTCATTTTCCTTAATTATAGAGCAGAAAAAACTTCTTTGTCATGAATTGTGTAGGTGAATTACGGAATGTCTGCATGGGTAAAAAATTAGCTGTATTTTTTATGTGCCGGTTGGATTAATTTTTACTACAATAATCATCCTTGGTCAGCTCGACAATGTCATTAGAAATTCTTTTGAAACCCACTTTGTGAAATGCTTTTTCTGCCGGTACTCTTGTGTTAGGAAAATCATCGTATACCTTTTCTGCATCTAACTGATTAAATGCCAGATCAAGCAGTAAACGTAACGCTTCTTCACTATATCCATAACCTCTATATTTGGCCTCGATAACTAAACTGACACAGTATGCCTGTTGTTCTTCATCGTAGCGCAGGGATGCATCACCTATAGGCATCTGATCATCTTTTCGAACGATATACGCATAATAACGCTTTGTTGCTTGGCCGCACCATCGTGAATGCCAGCCTGCCCAATAGTCTTTTTTAAAATCGATGCATCCGGTTTTCTGATCATAATTGTCAAGCTGTAGGTCGTAGCCTTTGTTGTATGACATCGTGTCCGGCTGTGCGAGTATTTTTTGCCGATAATCGAGTTCATAAAGTGTAGGACTGTGTAAATACAATTGCTCACTCATCGAATCACCTTACATTGATTAGTTTACTTATTATTGCCTATAATGCTATTATTTAGAAAGATATTCTGTAAGACCCATCACAAAAACAGCAATAAACCGAACCCCAGCTTAAATCTTTTCTGCGATAACCATGTTTTTTTGATCCGATCTGTTCATCTGCTATTGCCCACACCTAAGATTCAACATGCAGCTTTTTTTACCATTACATCCACCAATTTTCTTCATATCTAACTTTTTCTGAAAGCAAGGAGGATCTAATTCATGAAAAGTGTTTTACTCAAATTGGCAATTTTAGCATCTTTATTGATTTTCGTTGTCGGTTGTTCAAGTGGAGACACGAGTCGGCATGATAATAGTAAAAGTGAAGAAACAATCCGAACTGTTTTGAAAAGTATATTCACCGGTCCAGATGAAGAACAAAAGAAATTGTATAAGATACAGGTGACAAAAGATCCTCAAGCATTGACTCCCTATTTAAAAGAAAGTATAAGTCCCTCATCGCGAAAAGGTATCTTCAGGATTTCATAAATTCGAATCAAGGAACCACTTGGCTGCAAACTGCATTCATGGCTGGTTATCAATTGAAAGCAGCAATGCCGATCAACGTGCGGAAAGCTAAATTCGGAGAGTACACATTCAAATTCGATGTGGACTACACCAAAAATGGCAAAACAAATGCGGCAACCATTATTGGGGATATAAACACCACTAGTAATGGCAAGGTTGTAGCAATAAATATCATCGATGATGACGGGTTATTTAAATTATTGACCTCAAAAACACCAATTCGCCATGGAAAGTGATTTTGAAAAGATTGGATAATTTAGATTGAGAGGAAGACATCTGCATGTTTGTTATCTTTTTTTTAACTTTCTTTCTGATGGTTTTCATCATTTACACGCCTGATTTTAAGGGGAATTCTCTAAAAAAATATGTTAACTTGGCGTTGGTCCTGCTTGCGATTGCACTGGTCTGTTTTAACAGTGTAACGGGTACGAGAATTCCGGATATTGTTATGATTATCCTTATTGCCCTTGCTTTTCTACCGACACTGTTACATTTAAAATCAAGTGAACGGAAATTGTAAAAGGCTAATAGAAAAATGGTAGAGAGGGATATTCATGCATGAAGTACTGAACTATATTTTAATTTTGATATTCATTATCTTGGCAATTATTCAGATCGTAGCGTTAATACATATATTTATTGGGAACTTTAAATCGAGTTTAACGTTAATCATCACTCAGGTTGAATTAGCTAACGTTGAACCGTCGCGTTTAGTAAAGGTCAAAACCTATGCAATCGTGGAAGTGTTTGCAAATATAACGTTGTACGCGTTATTTATTGTTGGAAATGCAGATAGTCGATTTTTTACAGTAATTCTGTTTTATGCTGTTCCGTGTGTGTTTGAAAAATTGTTCAGCATGTTGCAGACAAAAAGAGTAAGCTGATCAACGTTTAATTTTTTCGCATGTTAAATTTTTCCAACCTAGATGGTTCACCTAAATGTCTCATCCCCATCAATCTCTACTCGATCAAATGCAGCCAAAAAAGACAGCGATGCGCCTAGGGCTTGCACCCAGCTTCCTGTTGTGTTAATTTGGTCTGATTTTGTTTCAGCAACCGTTTGATTCAATTGAAAAATGGTAGAAACAGCCTGGAGCGAGTTGCCGGCAATTTGCAGAAGATTGCCGATGATGGAAAGGGCAACAGCACGGTTCCGCTCTTCTGATTCCAGATCCGAATATAGCGAAAGGGAGCCGCCAAGCGCTTGAAGCGAGTTGCCGATCGTGATTGTGCGGAGATTTTCTTCGTCAGAACATTGGGCGATTAATCCATAGATAACCAGTGAGTTGCCAAAGGCTTGGGTGCCACCGCCGATCGCGTCCAGTCCGTCGTTTATAGTTGCGTCTAGTGCGCTTCCGGCTGCCTGAAGCGTATTGCCGGTAATACCGAGTCCATTTTTTAGATGCTCGGGGACTGCTACACTTGGGGTTGCGCTGATTGCCGCGCTGATTGTGCCCAGCGCGTTGATTAATGTGTATTCTGCCTCCAGCATTTGCTCGTTCATTGATCGCTCCCCCCTGACCTCTATACGCCTAGTTTATTCATTGTTCAAAGAGATGCAATGATTGACGAAATTTCATCACACCAAAAAGCCCATGCGGATTCGTTCCGAATGGGCTTATATTAATAATTATTATTTAAAACGAAAACGGGGGCGTCGCGCCGCGAAATCGGAATACGCGCGTCGTAAGTGCTTGGTGATTTTTAAAGGACGTCCGCTGCGTAGTCGATTAATGACAAGCAAAAAGATCAGGTAGGTCATAGCGATGCCAACGATATACCACAGGGTTACGGTCATGCCGGAGCGGTCGATAGCGAATCCCGTAAATGCCGGAAAGATTGCGGCACCCAGTCCGGACAATCCGGAGATGACCGGTGTGACCAAATGCGCGCTATTCGGAATGGAATAGTTCGCATAGACAAGCGTGATGGAATAGATGCCGGACATCATCAGTCCCAGCGTGCCGACAAAGACATAACCCATCAATGCGTTTTTTAGAAAAATAAACAAAAGCAGTGAAACAATCGAGCCGCATATACTCATCAGCAAGTAGGTACTGTAGGTAAGCCTGCGGATGATTATTGCAGTTGCCGCGCGCCCAATAACCATTGCACCCCAGAATATGCCGACACTGATTGAAGCGTAATACGCGGCTTGGTTCAGATACTGCATAAAAATCGACGACATGAAATTGTTTAAACTGCCTTCAAATCCGCCGTACAGGAATACGATGAAACCGAACAGTCCAAGCACAATCCATTTCAAGTGCGCGCTCAGCGGTCGCTGAGCGTCGCTTGAACCGGAAGCATCTAGCGGTTCGCTGGTATCCACCATTTGTTTCGAGTAGGAAATTCGTGTCCAAACAACGGCAAGTACGACTGCGAGTACAGCGGTGACTACAAACAGGTAACGCCAGATGCCGTGTGCGATAAAGAAGCTTGCAAGCAGCGGCATGGTGAAGGCGCCGAGCCCAAATGATACTTCCAAATAACTCATCGCAACCGCTTGTCTGCCGATAAATACCTCAATGAACATCGTAGCGACAACAATGCCGATCGAGGCTGATCCAACACTGTTAATGAAATAGAGAGCCATAAACAGCGGAAACGGCGGGAGCATTAGAATGCTGAACTGGGCAAAGGCGATCACAAGGGCGGCAATGGTTAAGAGCGGTTTCGGATGGAAATGGCGATTTAGGTATGAAGTGAGCAGAACGCCTGCAAGAAATCCCATCGCGCCAACGAAAATCAGCCTTCCGCCAATCGTGTAAGAAACATGGTAATAGTTCAACAGTTCAGGCATCACAGATCCGATTGAAATAGCAGTCAGTCCGGTCAGAAAATAAAGAGCACAAGAGGCAAAGGTAAATTGGCGCATGGTATGGCGCTCCTTTCAGAAATAAAGAATAATAAAGAAGGTTGTCACGTGTTCACGTGCGTTCCTAAGTCAACCAGAACATTGTAGCAGGATCAGCCCAACAAGAGAAGGGTTTTGAATTACTTTTTTTACACTTTAATTGCACCCCTTTTTACATAAATAAACAGCATTCAAGAAAATCCAACAAAGCATCGAATAGTAATGAAGACAAACATAAACAATAATAAAAAACAATGAACAAATTTGGTATGGAACTCGCTGCTTTTGCACGATTTGTCTGGGGATTGTAGCGCGTTACGAAACGGATTGCTATAATCAAACTAGGAAAACAAATTTTAGGAGGATTCGAAACATGGGGCAGTCGATCGCGTTTCAAAAAGCAGATCAATTGAAAACGAAGCCTAATGCCGGCGAGCTGGGGTTTGGCAAGTATTTTACCGATTACATGTTCGAGATGGACTATTCTTTGGAAGAAGGATGGCATGATCCGAAAATTGTTCCATATGGCCCGATTTCGCTTGATCCTGCCGCAACAATTTTTCATTATGGTCAGGAAGTGTTTGAAGGCTTAAAAGCATATCGAACGGAAGACAAGCGCGTCTTGCTGTTCCGTCCGGACAAGAACATGGAACGGATGAATCAGTCATGCGCGCGGCTTAACATCCCGAAGATTGATGAGAAATTCGTGATTAAAGCGATCAAGAAACTGGTCGCAATTGAAGAGAAATGGATTCCTTCCGAACCCGGGCAATCGCTCTACATCCGGCCGTTCATCATTGGCACAGATCCTGCACTCGGCGTGCATCCCTCTGCAACGTACAAACTGTTAATCATTCTGTCCCCTGTCGGATCCTACTTTGGTAATTCCATGAGTCCGGTAAAGATCTATGTTGAAGACGAATATGTCCGCGCGGTAAAAGGCGGCGTCGGCTATGCGAAAACGTCGGGAAATTATGCAGCAAGTTTGAAGGCACAGACCAAGTCGGAAGAATTGGGCTTTGATCAGGTGCTGTGGCTGGACGGTGTGGAACATAAATATATTGAAGAAGTCGGCAGTATGAACATTTTCTTCAAAATTGATGATGAGGTCTGGACACCGGCACTGAACGGAAGCATTCTTCCTGGCGTAACCCGTGATTCTGTAATCGGATTGCTGAAACATTGGGGTGTAACCGTCAAGGAAAAGAAAATTTCCGTGAATAAATTGTTTAAGAAGGCGGAAAAGCAGAAGCTTAAAGAAGTTTTCGGCACGGGTACAGCAGCCGTTATTTCACCCGTTGGTTTCTTAAAATGGGAAGATCATGTGATTAAGGTCGCCAATGGAAAAACAGGCAAGCTGTCGCAAAAACTGTATGACACACTGACGGGCATCCAAACCGGGAAAATAGAAGATAAATTAGGATGGACCCAAGAGATTAAATTTGAAAATAAAGAAGTCAAAAAAACAAAAGTAAAAGCAGAGTCAGAAGAGAAAACAAAAATAGAAGAAAAAGCAGTGGTTACTGATTAACAGTCAGGAAAACCGAAGCCTTCGCGTGAATCAAGACGCGCGGGCTTTTTCTGTATTTTACGGGGAGTGTGTGAATGTTATGTCATCTATGGAACAATTAGTGAACGGACGAGTCCGCGCGATTCAGATCAGCGGCATCCGGAAATTTTTTAATAAAGTTAAAGATTATCCGGGGGCAGTATCGCTGACGATCGGTCAGCCGGATTTTGCCACACCGGAGCATGTAAAAGATGCCGGAAAAGCTGCGATCAACCAAAATAAAACAACGTATACGGCGAATGCGGGCTTACTTGAATTGCGACAAGCAATCGCTGATTATGTTGCAGAAAAATATGATCTGCATTATGGACCAGAATCGGAAATTATTACGACCGTTGGCGCAAGCGAAGCCATTGACCTTGCTTTTCGTACGCTGATCGAGGATGGTGACGAGGTTATTCTTCCGGGCCCGGCCTATCCGGGTTACGCCGCACCAATCACACTTGCCGGCGGTGTTCCTGTTTACATTGACACGCGAGAGACGGACTTTAAAATGACTGCGCAGCAAATTGCCGAACATCTGACGGAAAAAACGAAAGCGATTGTGATTCCGTACCCATCGAATCCAACCGGATGTGTGCTTAGCGAAGCAGAGGTCGCAGCAATTGCCAAAGTGTTAAAAAATAAATCCATATTTGTCATCTCAGATGAAATCTACAGTGAACTCACCTATGGACAGCAGCATGTTTCAATTGCGACATTCCCAGGCATGAAGGAAAAAACACTGGTCATCAATGGGCTGTCCAAATCACATGCGATGACTGGTTGGCGTATGGGTTACATTTTGGCGGACAAGCCGATTGCCGATCAACTGATTAAAGTGCATCAATACGGCATCTCGTGCATCACAAGTATTACCCAGTATGCGGCTATTGAAGCGTTAACTGTGGGGAAGGATGACGCAGAACCGATGCGGCAAGCGTATAAAGAACGCTTGGATTATGTGATCAGCCGTCTTGAGGCTATGGGAATTGATGTGGTACGCCCGTCAGGCGCATTTTACGTGTTCCCGTCCATTAAAAAATTCGGTTTGTCATCCGAGGAATTCGCTTTGCGGCTGCTTGACAAGGAACGTCTCGCGGCGGTTCCGGGCAGCGCTTTTTCTTCCTATGGTGAAGGCTACCTGCGCTTGTCCTATGCATACTCAATGGATCTTTTGAAAGACGGTTTGGATCGTCTAGAGCGATTCGTCGCATCTTTCAAATAAAATAGCAAAAAAAGAGAACCGGGAATATCATTTTCTCCGATTCTCTTTTTAATTAATGGAAAGATTGTGGCCGATTTTTGGAGATTTTGGCCCGTGGATTTTAAGAATCCCGTTGATGTAAGAAGCCTGAGTGCGGGACCGATCAATCGTGTACGGTAAAGTCACAACGCGTTCGGCATGATCAAAGCGGCGTTCATGGCTGTACGCACCGGTTTCTTGATGCTGCGACTCCATCTCCAGGTCATTTTCCACAGCGATCTTCACCTTATCGCCAAGGAGTTCGATGTGAATATTTTTACGATCAGCTCCAGGCAGCTCAGCTTCAACCACCCATTCATTCTTGGTGTCATAGAGCCTGACCGGAAATCCGGCGAATGAGTGATTGCTGAAGAAATCATCAATCGATTTGAGCACATCACCAAAAGGATTGCTCTGGAAAAACGCGTCAAGATCGTTCATTAAATTTCTCCTTACCGGCTGCTCAGGTTTTTGATGGTCTTTGTTGTCCATCATCCATTCCTCCTCTTGAATGTTTCGCTAACATCAGCATATGAATCAGGAAGGATTTTGTTTCATTAATTTCGATGAGGACAAGCTCGAATGCCGTCTACCCTGTTTGGCAATAATGAATGGGCAGAGGAGGGCGATGTTGTGAAAAGTGACAAGGTATTGCTCATCATTGATATGATCAATCCGCTTCAGTTCAGTCGAGCGGATCTTTTACTGAATGAAATGAGACAAATGGTTGGGCCACTTGCCGATTTGATTGCTCGCGCGCGGCAATCAACCATCCCCATCATCTTTGTCAATGACAATTCGGGCAGATGGGAATCGGATCGCGATTACCTGATCAGCGAAGCGATGAAGGGGCCGGGAGCGTCAGTTGTTCGTCAAATTCTTCCTGCTTCCTCCGATTATTTCATTATTAAACCGAAGCATTCCGGATTCTTCGCGACACCGCTTCACGCACTTTTACACGATCTGGGAGCCGAAACGCTCATTCTTACCGGCGTTGCCGGGAATATTTGTGTGCTCTTTACAGCGAACGATGCGTACATGCGGGATTACAAGCTTATTGTTCCTAAGGACTGCTGCGCGTCGAACGTTGAAGAGGACAATGATTATGCGCTGCGCATGATGCACAATGTGCTCCGTGCGGATACACGAGCTCAGGCGGATATTGAGCTGTGAGCGAAGCGGAAGGGGCACATCATACATAAATGGGTCATTTCATTATAGTGCAGTTAATCATAGGTCAGACCTTCAATGCGCAAACATGTCTTTTTGTCGCTTCTTTTTATGATAAACTTAAACTAGTTTTTATTGGACGAAAAGGTGGTTTCATTGATGGTCGACGCAGCTCATCAAGCGCTTAAAAAATATTTTGGCTATGATCAATTTCGAAAAGGGCAGGATCAAATCATCTCTCGGTTGATGGATGGTCAGGATACGGTCGGCATCATGCCGACCGGTGGCGGAAAATCGCTCTGTTATCAGATTCCGGCACTGCTTTTTTCAGGAGTGACACTCGTGATCTCGCCGCTCATTTCCTTGATGAAGGATCAGGTCGACGCGCTTGAAAACGCGGGCATTCACGCAACTTACATAAACAGTTCATTGAGTTTTTCGGAAGGGAAAGAACGGCTCGCTGCTTCGTCAAGGGGCGAGTATACGCTGGTCTACATTGCGCCGGAACGATTAGAAGTTCCGGATTTTGTTCGTGCTCTGGAACGCATGCGTGTATCACTCATCGCCATTGATGAGGCGCACTGCATCTCGCAGTGGGGGCATGATTTCCGGCCGAGTTATCGATCCATACCAGCGATGATCACTCGATTTGAACAGAAGCCTACGGTTGTTGCTCTGACGGCAACAGCCACACCGAACGTAACAGCAGATATTCGCCAGTTGCTGGGAATTGCGGCTGACGGAGTGGTGGCAACGGGTTTTGCACGTGAAAATTTGAACTTTCAGGTGATTCGTGGGCAGAACGCGGATACCTTTTTGCTTGATTATTTGAAGACGAACCGCGATCAGCCGGGGATTGTTTATGCGGCGACGCGTAAGGAGGTAGATCGGCTTTACGCCAGGCTCGCGCAGAATGGGCTCGCTGTTGGGCGCTACCACGCTGGTCTTTCTGAACAGGAGCGCGCCTCCAGTCAGGAACGGTTCCTTTACGATGACTTGACGGTTCTTGTCGCGACCAACGCCTTTGGAATGGGGATCAATAAATCGAATGTCCGCTTTGTGATTCACTACAATATGCCGCGCAACATAGAAGCCTATTACCAGGAGGCGGGGCGCGCGGGACGTGACGGCGAAAAAAGTGACTGTATTCTTTTGTTTGCGCCGCAGGATATTCGGCTGCAGAAGTTTTTTATTGATCAGTCTGAAATGGATGACGCACTGAAGAAGGCAGAGTACCATAAATTGGATCAAATGATCGGTTACTGCCATACGGAAACCTGTCTTCAAGGCTATATCCTGCGCTATTTTGGTGAGCGGAATCCCGAGCCGTGCGGACATTGCGGCAATTGTCTGGACACACGCGACAAATCGGATGTGACCGTCGACGCGCAAAAAGTGCTGTCCTGTGTAAAAAGGCTCCGTGAGCGGTACGGTAAAACAATGGTTGCCAAGGTACTTGCCGGTGCGGCGGATCAGAAGGTCTTGTCATTCCGGCTCAATCAGCTTCCAACCTATGGCATTATGAAGGAACAGACGCAGAAGCAAATCAGTGAATTTATCGATTTTCTGACTGCTGAGCAATATTTGATGCAGCAGGGCGGTGCTTTCCCGGTCCTTGCCCTGAGCGAACGGTCGCTGCCGGTGCTTAAGGGCGAGGCAAAGGTCCTCAAAAAAGGACGCGTGCGCGCGGAACGTTTAGCCGTGGACGATGCGCTCTTCGAATCATTGAAACAGGTGCGCAAAGAACTGGCGCAAAAAGAATTTGTTCCGCCATATATCATTTTCTCCGATCAGTCATTGCGCGAGATGAGTGCGCGACTCCCGGCGAACGATCACGATTTCCTAATGATTAAAGGTGTCGGTCAGCAGAAGTTGGAAAAATACGGACAAGCGTTTATGGAAGCAATTGCCGCGTATCAAGCCGAACAGGAAGAATCGGTTAAATCTTAATTGAAAAACAGGAGGGATTATTGACCTCCGAAGCGATTGTCGAACGTATGATTTCTAAACTAGGTCAACCACAAAATGCGAGGCTAAGATGAAAACAGTTGTTTATATGGTTCGGCATGGTGAATCACCGAAAAATGATCGAAATGAACGAACAAGGGGACTAACCGCTCAAGGAATGCTTGATGCACATCAAATAATGCTTTTGTTAAAGAATGAGGCGATTGATTTCCTGCGTCCGCACACTCGTGACTTCAGTCATGAGTAAGGACGCTCTTTTTTTACAAAAAGCGAACATACACGCTATAATAAAGATACTATTTTTGCAGACGAGGAGGAACGGCTGTGATCATCCAAAAAGCGTTTAAATTTCGGCTTTTCCCTACGGAAGAACAAGCCGTTCTGATCAATAAATCCATCGGATGCAGCCGGTTTGTCTATAATCATTTTTTAGATTCTTGGGAAAAGACGTATCAACAAACCGGTAAGGGCTTAACCTATAACACCTGCAGTAAAGCCTTGACACAACTAAAACACGCGTTACCATGGCTCAAAGAACCAGATAAGTTTGCCTTGCAGAACAGTTTAAAGAACCTTTCCACTGCTTATGGCCGATTCTTTAAAAAACAAGCCAAGCATCCTCGCTTTAAGAGTAAAAAGAATC
>NZ_FOOY01000034.1 GCF_900113325.1 Sporolactobacillus nakayamae
CTAAGCATGAAGCCCCCTTCAAGATGAGATTTCCCATGATTTTAAATCAGTAAGACCCCTTAGAGATGATGAGGTTGATAGGTCTGGAGTGGAAGCACGGTGACGTGTGAAGCGGACAGATACTAATCGGTCGAGGGCTTAACCCAGAACTTTGGATGTTTTACTTGACAACGCAACTTTTGTTACCGGTTTTGAAGGCTCATGTGAGCCGGTTCGTCTGGCGGTCATAGCGAAGAGGTCACACCCGTTCCCATCCCGAACACGGTCGTTAAGCTCTTCTGTGCCGATGGTAATTGGGGGCTGTCCCCCTGTGAGAGTAGGTCACTGCCAGGCAATATATTAATATTGATTGTGCTTCATGGCATTTGTCGGTAGATCACTCCATAGTGTTTATATCGTGGTGGAGCAAAGTGATCTGAATGATAAAATGCTATGAAGCCTTTTTGGAGAGCTGTCCGAGTGGCCGAAGGAGCACGATTGGAAATCGTGTAGACGGTTATTGAGCCGTCTCGAGGGTTCGAATCCCTCGCTCTCCGTTGATACATAATCATTACCCATACGCAAACACCCGGAAGTAGCCATTTTAAGGCATTTCCGGGTGTTTTATTACACGTTAAGAAAGTATGGAGTTTTGCCTTGCTGGTACGACGATAAGGCCATAAGATTCGGTTGGGCGATCAGGTAAGCGCCCAATCTGAGAAATAAGCGGAAAAATTCCGCTTAATTACAAAATTAATGAAAAAATTGCTTAAATAGACGGAGAAATTCCGCTTATCGAAACCGAAAAACGTGAAAATTGAGGGTTTTTCTGTGCATAAGCGGAAAAATTACCCTTATGTACCTGTGAAACAAGCGGCAGGATGCATATAACCGGAAAATCTCCGCTTATTTTACGCGTTACTTAATTATGGACCAAAATGATTCATGAAAAGAAACTGTTTGTTCAAGACAAGCTTGATGATTCAAAAACGCATTTGAAGCAAAGGAGCTTTCGACTTAAAGGAGTTTTGTATCTAAACTTTAAAATAGGAAAAAGAACGATCGCAAACAGCAGAGGAGCTTTCGCTAAATGTAAGGGAAATGGAGCTTTCGCCAATTACGTATACGTCCTGTATGCAACGCGAAAGCCACTGGTCGGCGATAAAAACCAATTGTTCTGGTCACTATTTTTTGTGGCTTTTTTAATGCAGATAGTATCCGATTTAGCGAGTGCAGGCATTGCTTTATGCCCTTGGTGATGGAGAAGATACTGGGACCTTGGTTAAAAGCGCCGATATGGCCATGTATGAAGTGAAAAGCAAAGAAAAGAACCACAATGCACTTGTGCACCGACGAAATGAAGGACAAGCTGCAGATGAGGCTATATATGCATTGAGGAAAAATGAATTGAGCGTTGTTTATCAGCCTCAGATGTGTTCAAAGACGGATCACGCTGTCAGTGATGAAGCGCTGCTTCAGATGGAGACATACAGAATTAGGGGTCATACCGTCCGGTGTATTCATCGAGTTTGACGAGCAAACCGGATTAATTAACCCAATT
This sequence comes from Sporolactobacillus nakayamae, assembly GCF_900113325.1. GTDB lineage: Bacteria > Bacillota > Bacilli > Bacillales > Sporolactobacillaceae > Sporolactobacillus > Sporolactobacillus nakayamae. Next base: position 1,541 of record NZ_FOOY01000034.1, read on the forward strand.
GGCGAGTGGGTATTGAAGACGGTGTGTGCTCAGTTGAAAAAGTGGCTCAATAATGAGTCTTCCCGTAATACGTGTTGAGCGGATTTTTACTCAATAATTGGTTGAAAATAAACAACTAAACTGTCGAAAAACTCACAGACGTTTTCAAGAAGTCTGTGAGTTTTTTGCTAAGTATATTAAATGATTTGTTACTGAATTTTCCAGTGAGTTAACTAATGAAGAACGTTTATACTGTAGTAACTATGCATTTTACTCGCTACGTTATCGCCAGAACGTAGCTATAGGTGCAAGAAGCCTTGCCTAATGGTATAAGACTGTCACTGCAATAAATTAATGAGACCCTTTAGTTAGCCATGGTTTACATCGGTAACACAAATACAATTTTAAAGTAGATGTCGTAGATTGCTACTGAAAGTACTGCTCCGCTTCTGTAAAACGATTGGGTCTCATCGCCAGGATACGCTTATTAGTTGGTGGTTGACCTCCTCGTCATTAATTCCAAGGTAAAAACGTGTTTCTTTTGGCGATTTGTGTCCCAATAGATACATTGTTTTCATAATATCATGATTGCTGTCTATATAAAAACGCCATGCCGCTGTTTTTCGAGTCGTGTGGCAGCTAATATATTGAGCATCAAGTCCCGCGAAGTCAGCTGCCCATTTTAATAGTTTATGAACCCACTGTCTTTTAAATGGAAATATGAGATCCTCATCTTTTTTTGTTTTCAAATAGCTATCCATCCGCGTGCGGCAGCTGTCGTTTAATATGATGACGCGTTCCAGACCGGTCTTCATTGTTTTTACATGGACATAGCCGTTTCGTATGTTTTTTTTTCGAAGAGAGAGGATATCCGATACTCTTAGTGCCGTAGAAAGTGCGAATTCAAAATAGAGTGTATATACGTCACCTTTTTGACGTGTAGCTAACGCTTCAAAGATTTCCTTGATTTTTTTTGGATCCTTAATGGGTATGCTTGCCACATTTCTCCCTGCCCTTCATTTATAAATAAACCATATTCTAAACGAAATAAAGCGCTTATTGTAGGCGCTTTTATTACTATCTCATAAGCAGGCTACGTTCTGGCGATAACGTAGCCTGCTTTCGTGAATTAGGGGATGACATTAATGATGTAAGAGCGATAATTTTTACTCGGATTTAACTATAATTTTGTATCAAATAAGCGTAAGCGGAGAAAAAATGTGACAAAGGAGTGTAAAAAGGTGCAGCTGTTAGCAACAATTTATAACAAATTTGTAATTGATTTGCTTCATTTAAAAAGCAGATCAGCTGAACAGGCAGTAACTTCAGAAAATCTCATTACCTTAGCAAAAAGAAAAAAGGCAATACTCGATGAAATCGTTCCACTAATGGAAAAAATATCAAAAAGTACAGATGGAATCACGCATCAATTGGAACACATGTGCCAAAATGCAGAGCTTATTTATAAACAAGTGAACATAATTACTGAGAACGTCCCTAATTCTGTTAATCACTGCGATTATAGGGTTGCAACAGACATGTTTGGAAAGCGATTATTGGGTCAAGTCACATGGCAAATTAAGATGATTATGAGTTCCTTGAGGGAAATTGACAAGGCATTGGATGAATCAAACGATCAAATTAATGTGATCAGAGGAATGAATCACTTGATTCGTGATAGTAGCAAAAAGATACTGGCACTTACTTTAAGCGTTTCGTTTAAAGCGGGCGGTAGTGATCAAGAGGCAGGGAGTTTCGCCGTCTTTAGCGATGAAATTAGGAATTTTTCGGAGCGGATAGTCCATTCAACAAAGCAAATAGAAATAACTCTCTCAGAAGCGCAAACAAAAACAAACTTTTTAATTGAATCGATGAACAAAGGATTTTGGGAAGTGAATAAAGGGCTGAAATTAGTTGAACAAGCCAATGATTCTTTTAACAATATAAACAGCTCGGTTTGCTTGGCTAATAAGGATATTAATAACACGATACGTTTACTATGGTCGATAAAGAGTGATAATGGGAAACTTGTTGAATCGCTTGATCAAATGGATCAATTGAGAAATGTAATTAACTATAATATTGAGTGTGTATGGGCTGTTACAGAAAAACGGCCACTAGTAATAGAGTGATGGCAAAAAGTCTAGTAGCCGCGCCTAAATGAATACAGACAGCGGCAAATAATTTTACAGGTCAGAAATCGCGATTCATTAAAATAAATTATACTTTTGATACGGAAAAATACATACCTTTTTCATTAAAGGTGGCGATAACTCCGAATCATCCAAGAATCCTTGAACGAATCCTTCTGACAATTATTTTTGAATTGGGGGTTTGATGGTGGAGCGGAAGATGATTATTATAAAATTTTTAGATCGAAGGCGGTCAACATGGTATAAGATAGACGATTTGATAATTAATTGTAAAAAATCCCATTATCATAAGGGCGAGGTTGTCCACGCTAATGGAAAGGACTATTGTGTTATTGATGACCATAATTATTTACGCGTACAGCCCATGTGTAGAGAAATCAATTTATACAGACCAATACCTTTGGATACTTCTGAACTTAATGTTGAGCAGCTTGCTGAAACTATATCCATGGATACATAATGTTTGATTTTGTTTTTTAACGTAAATCGGTTATACTAAAGAAGTTGTCTTTTTGAAAAATTAATTATAAAAAACACTTGCAATTTGTTTCGATTGGTGATAATATTTTAAAAGTCGGCAGCGAGATGTTACGACAATTGCTTTTGGCCCGTTCGTCAAGCGGTTAAGACACCACCCTTTCACGGTGGGTTCATGGGTTCGAATCCCGTACGGGTCATTGTTTTACTTGATTTTTTATAAGCCATGTAGTAGAATATAGTGGTGTTTTTAATGGCTTGTACAAAATTATATGGAGGATTAGCTCAGCTGGGAGAGCGTCTGCCTTACAAGCAGAGGGTCATAGGTTCGAGCCCTATATCCTCCACCATATTATCGCGGGGTGGAGCAGTCTGGTAGCTCGTCGGGCTCATAACCCGAAGGTCGTAGGTTCAAATCCTGCCCCCGCAATTGTGGATCCGTGGTGTAGGGGTTAACATGCCTGCCTGTCACGCAGGAGATCGGCGGTTCAAATCCGCTCGGATCCGCCATTTTATTTTGTTTATTTCAGCAATTGGCTGATCACATAATGCATTATCTTTTTATTTTTACATAATGGCTCGGTAGCTCAGTCGGTAGAGCAGAGGACTGAAAATCCTCGTGTCGGTGGTTCGATTCCGCCTCGAGCCACCATTTGTTCGTGCCGATCTAGCTCAATTGGTAGAGCAACTGACTTGTAATCAGTAGGTTGGGGGTTCAAGTCCTCTGATCGGCATCATTTTTATTATAATCAATAGATGCCCAGTATTTATTCCTTATTTTAACTATTATGGAGGGATAGCGAAGAGGCTAAACGCGACGGACTGTAAATCCGTTCCCTACGGGTTCGAAGGTTCGAAGGTTCGAATCCTTCTCCCTCCATTTACATAGTATAGGGGTATAGTTTAAAGGTAGAACAGAGGTCTCCAAAACCTCCAGTGTGGGTTCAATTCCTACTACCCCTGTTGCTTTAAAATAATGTTTAAAGCAGGGGAAAATAAGCTGACGAAGAGATTTGACAGACATTTTTCCGGAGTTTTGTTTTAAGCAATATTATGGCGGTTATGGTGAAGTGGTTAACACACCGGATTGTGGTTCCGGCATGCGTGGGTTCGATCCCCACTATCCGCCCCATAAATTTTGGCCCATAGCCAAGCGGTAAGGCAACGGTTTTTGGTGCCGTCATGCGCTGGTTCGAATCCAGCTGGGCCAGTTATATGCGGAAGTAGTTCAGTGATAGAACATCACCTTGCCATGGTGGGGGTCGCGGGTTTGAATCCCGTCTTCCGCTCCATTATATGGCGGCATAGCCAAGCGGTAAGGCACGGGTCTGCAAAACCCTTATCCCCGGTTCGATTCCGGGTGTCGCCTCCATTTACTTACTTCTACTGCCATTATTTTTTATTGTGCCGGTGTGGCGGAATTGGCAGACGCGCATGACTCAAAATCATGTTCCTTCGGGAGTGTCGGTTCGACCCCGACCACCGGTATACTTAAGTCTTATCGGGCACCGATAAGAGATCAGAAATTGCTCGGAAATGTTGTTAAATCAACGTTTCTGGGCTTTTTTGTTTTTAGGGAAATTCGAAAACGATAGTAAAATAAAGGCTCTGTACTAAATGCGGCGGTAGAAGTGAGTGGATCAAGGCTTTCAATATTTCTGAGTGAAAGCTATATGGAGTGTACTCTTTATTCTAAGCAAAACATTAGGGAGTTACCGGTTATTAACATGGGATACCGATAGCAAGCAGCGAAAACGTCCTGCGATTTGAGGATGAGAGTAGAGAATCTACTTTTAAAAGGGATGATCCTAATGCGATGTGCGAGCTTATCCCAACAAAGATAATAGTCAAATGATCCGCTGCTCGATTCATTATGAGACTGGAGCACTGCTCAAATAGGTAAAGCAGTTTCGGAGCTTATTTGCAAAATTCAAAGGCGGTTCCATTGATTGTGCGTGCACGTACAGGAGATTCGGTTGTGTGAAAATCCAGTGATTATGGAGGGCACTTATGATCATTCCGTTCTGTGCCAGTGCCCATATGAAATTTGGTACTTCTTCTTCAAGAAGGGCTATTTCAGCCAGATTAATCGCATTGCCAGACTCATCAAGCGATTCGAAGGTTACACTGGCGGGAACAATGCTTGAACTTTTTTTACCCTGAATGGTTACATTGAATGAACGGTGGAGTGGAACGGAACAAACACCATTTTCAAATTTTGGTTGTGCGTTAAATACGGCTGCAAATTGTTTGCAAATATCTTCTGTATCGGGCATATGGATCACCTCGCCTTAATATATGCGGGGAGCAAAGAGAAATAGAACAAATAGTCGGGATCCAATCATCGTTCTCGGTGAATTTATAGGAAATGTTCTTTATGTATATTGCCATGGCAATATACACTTTATGAACCGGGGGATGAACGTCCAATGTATCCATAAATTAATCGCGATAAAACGAAGAGTCGAACATCATTTTTACATTTAGATTAAACTTTGTGAAACCATCTTTCAAAATAGACAAATCGTGCTAGACTAATCATTTGCGAGGCGTTTTTTCAGTAATAGTTTCCATTTTAATTGATGTTCAACTCGAGATGGAAATGCATATAGGATGAAAGGTGATCGTTCACATGGGGTCAACTACTAAGCAGCGGATTACATGGGTAGATATAGCAAAGGCGCTGGGAATCATTGCAGTTGTGTTCGGGCACGCCATTGATTCCGAGCGGGATATACGTTCTTTTGATCTCGTTTATGATGCCATTTATTGGTGGCATATGCCGTTGTTCTTTATTATCGGTGGATTTTTTTTAAAACCGCTTGCTCGTAATTGGGAAGCAATTCGTCAATTCTTATCTCGTCGCTGCAAGCCATTAATCGTTTCCTATCTTCTAATGGGCAGCTTATTAATTATGCTCAGTCACTTTGTCCGTAATCAGGACTGGTCGTACACGGCATTCTATTTTGTACGGTTGCTTTACGGCGGACGAACCTTAAATAATTACTTAAGTATTTTTTGGTTCATCAATGTCTATATTCTCACATTGATCGTTGTCATCATTTTAATTTCTTGGGTGCGTCCTGCGATTTTGCAATGGATCATCAGCTTGACTCTGTTCGCCATTGGAACAATTCATCAACAGCCGGAGTTCTTAGGGCACCCTTATTTCCCATGGGACGTCCAGGTTGTATTGATTACTACCACTTATATGCTGGCCGGATACTACGGGTTCAAATTGCTTCAGACCATTTCTCATAAATACATTACTCTTTTGTCTATCGGCATTTTTTATATGCTTCTCATCCATGACCAAGTGACACGGAAAATCAATTTCACATTATATCTGAAATCAGATAATTTAAATCATACGGGGTTGGCATTAATTACACCGCTTGTTCTATGCCTCGGGGTTATATTAGTTTCACAAATAATAAGTGAACTTAAATTATTTCATTGGCTTGTGTTTTGGGGACGTCACACGGTGCTGATTATGTTTTGGCATCGAGCGCTTTTTGACCTGCCGGAAATCATGGGCCTGCCTAATCATTGGCTGTTAAAATGCCTGATGGGCTTATTAATCCCTATTTTGGCTGTACTTGTATGGAAACAATTCAGACATTTTCTGATGCACCATCGTCCAAGACAATTTGTGCACAGCTGATATTGGTTCAGATGAGAAGGAATGAATGAATCCTTTTAATAATGCGCATTAGAATGTTGAAACAGGCAGGCAATTCAGAGGAAATCAACGATTCTTAGGTATCTCTAGTTTTTTTGTATTTTTTGTTTACCCGATGTCTCGCAAATGCCTTTATTAAAAACTGTGTCCTATCACTCCGCATTTAATTTTGTTATAGTTACGTTAGTTGATACGTTTTTGAGAAGGATATGTAAAAAGTTTATAAAAATCAATGCCTATGGAGATCTCCGACTATTCCGTTTGGCGTGCTTTGTGCACCATTGATTTATTGATTCAGACGAAACGACGAAAACGTCGCACGATAAATGAAGCGAACAGGTGTGTGTAGGTACTTATGGTTCAATTAACAGAAAAGATAATAAAAAACTATTTTTCCCCGACAATCTATCAACGTGGCTATAGCTATTATCTCGATGGATATGTGGAAAGTCTTTATTTTGACACGGATACCGATACGTGGCAAGCTGAAATTGAGGGGAATGATCTATATCACGTCAGTGTACACTTTGAAGGACGTTCGCTATACTATGACTGCGACTGTCCGGCTGCCGAGCAATTTTCATCCCCTTGTAAGCATGTGGCGGCTGTTCTTCTGGAAATAAAAGAAGGGCAAGCAGAAGGGCGGCACGTACCGAACTATCATGAGACCGCTCGTTCCAGCGAGATGTTAACGGGCCAATTGATTGATACGTTTTCACGCGTTCAGCAGAAGGAATATGATCGGCGGCATGTCGACCGGAAACAGGCGATGCAAATCGAATGGTCGCTTGGCCTTCATTCATCCTGGCTGACTTTGCAGATGAAGACCGGAACCAAAAGACTTTATGTTGTCAAGAATATCAGGGATTTTATCCATGCAGCGATAAAACAAGTTCCGTACACGTTTACGAAAAAGTTTACATATATACCCTCAGAACATGGGTTCACGCCTGAAGATCAGGCGGTTATTGAAATGCTCGGGCAGCAGATGAGCTATAGAAATTACAGGATGATGCAGAACGCGTATACCGGAAGCTACTCAGCTGTCGACGAGCGCCAATTCATTATACCGCCGATGCTGTTTCCGAAACTCCTGAACAAGCTCCAATCCTGCTCCTTAAATTTTGACAACGGCTTATTGGGCGGTAGTCAGATCATTGTACATGAACATGAACGTCCATTTGCGCTTCATCTCAATGAGCGTGCACAAGGCGACTATGAGGTGGATCTGTCCGATTTGGACGATGCTGAGTATCTCGATCAATATGGTTATCTTTTAAAAAATGGAGAATTATATCACCTTTCTTCCGATCAGCGAGGGTTGGTTGGTGAACTCTTCTCGATTGTCAGCCGCTCCGGAATCACCGCACTGCCGATTAGAAAAGATCAGATTGAGCCGTTTCTTTCCCACGCGGCACCCGCTTTGAAAAAGATCAGTGAACTGACGATTGCCGATACGGTTTCTGAGCGCATCGCATGGCATCCGCTGCACGCGAAACTACTGGTTGATCGTGAAGACGACCAATTGACTGTTCAGCTCGAATATCATTATGGTCAAGCGGTTGTGAAACCTTTTGAACAGGATGAAGGTGCCGGGGCGGATGATCAGATCTTTATTCGCGATGCGGAAAAGGAACAAGCAATTATGGATATTCTTGAATCCTCTTCGCTTAAAATCAGCGGCAAACGGCTCTACGCCGAGGGAGAGGAGAACATCTACGAATTTTTATATGGGGAACTCCCGGAACTAGAAAACGTTGCGGAAATTTTGCTGACCAATTCGGTGCGAGGGCTTTTGATGCCGGATCAAAAGACTCCATTTGCGAAGATTGATACGGATTCCGGCGAGAATTGGCTCGATGTCCGCTTTCAACTTGATGGAATCGAGGAAGGCGAGATTCAGAACATTCTTCAATCACTTGTTGAAAAGAAGCGCTATTATCGCCTCCCGAGCGGCACCTTTGTCCCTTTGGAAGATGAGGCGTTTGCGTCCGTCAGACAGATGCTGGATGAACTGAACGTATCAAAGAAAGAACTTAAGGATAATCAACTGAACGTGCCGATTTATCGCGGCGGACAAATTGACTTAATCCTTGGTGAAAAGCACGCATCCATTGGCTTTGGCAAGGGATTCAGGCGCTTTTTGAACCGACTGAAAAACCCGGAACTGATTGAATTTGAGTTGCCCGATTCGCTTCACGCCGAGCTCAGAGACTATCAATATTACGGCTACCAATGGATGAAAACATTGGGGAATTACGGCCTTGGCGGCATTTTAGCCGACGAGATGGGGTTAGGCAAGACGGTACAAAGTGTTGCGTTTCTTTTATCGGAAAAGGAAACGAAGTCCGATGTTCCACCGGTATTGATTGTCACACCGGCATCACTGATTTACAACTGGAAGAACGAACTGACAAAATTTGCGCCGGATCTGGAGGCTGTCGTTGCATCCGGAACAGTGCTGGAACGGCAGGCATTGCTTGAACAAGAACAGAAACCCGATATCTGGATCACATCGTACCCAACGCTGCGGCAGGACATCGACGCTTATGAGAATGAAAAATTCAGTACACTGATCCTTGACGAAGCGCAGACAATCAAGAATTTCAACACAAAGACAGCTAAAGCCGTTCGCAAAATTAAGGCAGGGAACCGGTTTGCGTTGAGCGGAACACCGATTGAGAATTCGATTGATGAGCTTTGGTCGATTTTCCAGACACTTTTACCCGGATTCTTCCCGAAGCTTTCAGATTTTAAAAAGATGGACGAAGAAAAAATTGCGCGCATGATCCGGCCGTTCTTGCTTCGCCGCGTGAAGAAGGACGTTTTATCGGAACTTCCGGATAAAATTGAAACGATTCAAAGCTCCGAACTGACAAAAGATCAGAAAGGGCTTTATCTGGCATACCTTGAAAAAATTCAAAAAGAAACAAAGGATTCCCTTGAAAATGAAGGATTTCAGAAGAGCCGGATCAAGATCCTTGCAGGGCTCACGCGTCTCCGGCAAATTTGCTGCCATCCTGCTCTCTTTGTGGAAGACTATCATGGAGAATCCGGCAAGCTGGATCAGCTGCTTGAAATGATCTCCGATTATCTTGAGAACGGCCGTCGTATCCTTATTTTTTCACAATTTACCAGCATGCTGGCGATCATCCGTACGGCCTTAGAAGAGAAAGGACTGAACTTCTTCTACCTTGATGGGCAGACTCCGGCAAAAGAACGCGTCGACATGGTTGACCAGTTCAACCAAGGGGAGAACGCTGTATTCCTGCTCTCATTAAAGGCGGGTAACACGGGGCTCAATCTGACCGGCGCCGATACGGTAATCCTTTATGACTTGTGGTGGAACCCGGCGGTCGAGGATCAGGCGATTGGCAGGGCGCACCGCATTGGTCAGCGCAACGTCGTGCAAGTGGTCCGCATGCTCACTCAAGGCACGATTGAAGAAAAAATACATGAACTGCAACAAAAGAAAAAGGACTTAATTGAAACGGTCGTTGAATCCGGTGATCAATCACTGTCACGGATGTCCGAACAAGAAATTAAAGAGATTCTGAGTATTTGAGCGGGGTTAGAGAACATCTCAAAGAATGATGCTTGAAAAATCTATTCAATGTGCATGTGTGTGAGGCTGGATGAATTGGCAGCGGCAGAAAAAACCGGGCCTAAAAAGATTGACATAATAATTGATCATTTTAAGAAACGAACGTACATTCCGTGATATAATTACGGACAGGCAATAGAAGATGCATATGAGCGGATGCGGTGACACCCTTGTGAAAGGGGGTGCGGCCAATGACAGTATTTGAAGCGATGACACTTATGATCAGTTTTGGAGTGCTTATCTTGATGCTGTCAGACAGAAAGAAATAATCCGCTTCATATGCTCTTGCAGGAGCTGAAGCGGATCGTAGTGAAATACGCTATGTTGATGAAGCACTGCATCCGCTCTACGCGGATATTGCCATCCCGTCAGTGTTCAAGCACTGGCGGATTTATTTTGCCTTGATTTAATACTATTATACACAGTTCATATCATTTAATGCAATTGTTTGGCTGTTGCTGCGCTGTGAAATGAATCTGAGCACCGATTGTACGGAACAGAAGAGCATCTCCACCTGATTTCAGGTGGAGATGCGTTTACCTTTTATTTGAGACAATCAAAGGTTCTCCTGCAGTGCTCAGGGAGGTTGGATAACCAGATAGTCAACTGATTCACCGGTTCAGAATCCTTCAAGTCCCTTTGGAGTCTGCTCAGGCAATGGATCATCTCCGAAATAGCGTTAGGATATCATTCCTTCCTCTAAATTTCTCCAGAGGTGGTGAGCTTCTCGGGCAAGATGTTCTAATAAATCCGGTGGTGCAGTGGTAATCGCGGCACACTGCTTGATGAGTGCATCTAATTCTAATTTGAATTTTTCTAGATCCTTTGTTTCGGAGATAACCATTTGCCGAAAAGCGTTTAAAACGGGTAACATCTCAGTGCGTGGTTTTCGTACTATTGTATTTAGAGCGTTAGCTTGAAGAAAAAGTCGTTCAAACTTATGTGTCATTCCCCGTACCTTATCTTGCAGTTCATAATTTGTTGGATCTAAATAATGCTGTACAAAGGCAAGATGATCAGCCATTTGTCTCAACCAAAACGAGCTTTCGTGTAAGACTGAATCCGATACGAGAACGTGACCGCCACTTTTCATTAAATTAAACACATTATTGGACTCCTCGGCTTCTCGAATCATATGATCCATAAGCGCTACTGGTGCCGAAACAATCACTTGACATCGTAAAGCCTTACCCATGCCAAGGGTAAGAAAATTTTGAAATTCACTGATTGCTTGTTGCGATTCATTAACCAGAATAGTAAGATCTCCCTGCTTCTGTTCCGCCCTCTGCCATATCCCTGCCAAATTCTGAACCATACTTTGGTTTACACGGGCTAATTCCAATTCATGATGACTGATTTCCCTATCAAAAAATTGACCATGCTCTAAATTACTTCGCAACCAAAAGGCTACGATCCCGTAGGCATCCCTTTCGTAATTATCCATATACCCCATAAATATACACCTCTTTTCATTTATACCGGATATGATTTTATTCTGAGGAAATTTGAATATGCAAAAGTGATTATATTACAGTCAAAAAAAAAGACTTTCAATTGAAGGCCAAAATATAACAAACGGCTCGCACTCGATTTATTTATTGCAGTTCATAATATGAAATTAGAGGATATGGTCTGTAAGGTGAAAAACAGTCATACCATTATATTTTTCTTCCGCATAGGCATAAAGACAAGCCGAGATTTAAGCATCGCGGCTCGGTTTTTTATGATTAGTGCTGCTTGCTCGGGGCATTATCACCCTGACGCTGTCTATTTTTTCTATCCTTTTCCTGTCTTTCATGCAGTTTTCCCACGAATTCATGTGTACTGCCTTGCTCCAAGAGGAAATGATTGAAATAAAAAAATCTCCTTTTCAGGAGATTTTTTTAGGAGACTTATTAAATTAAACCTTGTGCAACCATCGCATCAGCTACTTTTGTAAATCCGGCGATATTTGCCCCAACTACTAAGTTGCCAGGGTAGCCGTATTCTTCAGCAGCCTTTACGCTGTTACGGTAAATGTTAACCATAATTTCATGAAGCTTGCTGTCAACTTCTTCAAATGACCAAGAAAGTCTTGCACTGTTTTGAGCCATTTCTAGAGCTGAAACCGCAACACCGCCAGCATTTGCAGCTTTCGCTGGTGCAAATAGTACTTCACTGTTTAAGAATACATTCACTGCTTCAAGAGAGGATGGCATGTTAGCCCCTTCACCAATTGCCTTAACCCCATTTGATACCAAAATTTTTGCAGAGTTTACATCAATTTCATTTTGTGTTGCACAAGGAAGGGCAATATCACATGGAATGGACCAAATGCCTGAGCACCCTTCAAAGTATTGTGCTTGTGGATGATAATTGACGTATTCGTAAATTCTCTTACGCTCAACCTCTTTAATTTGCTTAATCGTTTCAACATTTAAGCCGTTTTCATCATAGATATAACCGTTAGAATCACTGCAGGCAATAACTTTAGCGCCGAGCTGTTGCGCTTTTTCAATTGCATAAATGGAAACATTTCCTGATCCGGAAACAACGACGGTACTTCCTTTGAAGCTTAGACCTTTATCCTTCAGCATTTCTTCAACAAAATAAACAGCACCATAGCCGGTTGCTTCTGTTCTTGCTAAGCTTCCGCCGTAAGTAAGTCCTTTACCGGTAAGTACGCCTGGTTCATTATTGCCGCGAAGCTTCTTGTACATACCAAATAGGAAACCAATTTCTCTGCCCCCTGCACCGATATCTCCTGCAGGAACATCGACATCAGGTCCGATATGACGATATAGCTCTTGCATAAAGGCTTGGCAGAAACGCATGATTTCACCATCAGATTTACCCTTAGGATCAAAGTCAGAGCCGCCTTTACCACCGCCGATTGGCTGGCCAGTTAAGGAGTTTTTCAAAATTTGCTCAAAGCCTAGAAATTTAACAATGCTGGCATTAACAGATGGGTGGAAGCGAAGTCCGCCTTTGTATGGTCCAATTGCACTGTTAAATTGAACGCGGAACCCACGGTTTACTTGAACTTTACCGTTATCATCTACCCAAGGGACGCGGAAAGAAATCACTCTTTCTGGTTCCACAATTCTTTCTAAAATGCCTTGTTCCATATAGATTGGATGTTTTTCGAATACAGGGATGAGGGAGTTGAAAACTTCCTCAACAGCCTGATGAAATTCACATTCAAAAGGGTTGCGGTGTTTTACCGTTTCAAAAACCTCACTCACGTAGTCTCTCACCGCATGAATTCCCGATTTTTTTACATCCTCGATCGTTTGCATAGAAATCAATCCCTTCACTTATTTTGAAAATCTATTTTATCAAGCCTGAAAATTCTTTTTTTGTGCAAAATTTATTTTATAATATATAAATAATCTAAGCAATATGAATTAGAGACAAGTTTAATGCCGAAATCAGATGGATAGATAAATTTACCATTATTTTTAAGCGCAAGGGGTGGAATGAATGGAGTTAAGGCAGATTCACTAGTTTATTGAAGTAAGGATACTATAATCTGCTTTAACAATAAAAGATGCATCAACATTTTATGAGAGAGACTCCAACCGGACTTGAATCAGCGATCACTTCTAACCATAACTGATCTGGTTGTTTCTATTGAATTGATTTTATTGGATAAATTTGGATATAATGTTTTTGTTTTATTTCAATAATTGATCACTTTAAGACCCAAACGTACATTCCGTGATATAATTACAGACAGGCAATAGAAGATACATATGAGCGGATGCGATGACAGCCTTGTGAAAGTGGGTGCAGCCAATGACAGTATTTGAAGCGATGACGCTTAAAAACCCCCGTGCAGTGTAATTCTTTCAGAAATGATCACTTCATAGAGGAAGACAAGTAAGATAACGGAGATTAACGTAATGACAATCGCTTCAATTTTTCTGAAGCCGAGTTTCGTCAGTAAAAGCAGGAGAAGTACGTCGAGTACGGTCAGTGAAACACCGACGACAAGCGGGATGTGAAACAACAACTGAAGGGCAATCGCACCACCAATGACTTCAGCAATATCGGTGGCACAGATGGCCGCCTCGGTGGTCAGCCACAGAATCACGCCAAGTGCCTTCCCTGTATGGGCACGGGTAGCTTAAGCCAAATCCATTCGCGTGACAATACCCAGTTTCGCAGCCATGTACTGCAGCAGCATCGCAATCAAACTCGAAATCAGGATAACGGAAATAAGCAGGTAACCATATTGTGCACCGCCGCCAATCGACGTGACCCAGTTTCCAGGATCCATGTAGCCGACAGCTACCAGGGCACCGGGACCGGAGAATGCTGCCAGTGTCCGCCAGAAGCTGCCGTTTTTTGGAACGGCTACCGTACTGTTAATTTCCTCAAGGCTTGGTCCGTTCGCATACTTAATCAGTTTATGCGGCTTTGTTTTTTTCATCGCATGTTCCAGTTCAGTCATTCGTTCATACCTCTCATAAATTTTTAGAAATCTGCCCATAGCCCTTCGGCTGCTCATGGCGAGTTCCCCAATTATTTTCCTGCACCTTCTGTCTAAAGAAATTATGGTCACGGTAAAAATTCAATCCAACGCGCGTAATTCTTATCATGAACATAAGCTCTTTAAGACCAGAAAACATGAACGTCTCAAGTGATCAATCGATCAGCTCCTCTCTTGCTTAGATGAATTTGTTTTTTCTTTGTGGAATTAAAGTTTACATAGGGAAACTCTAATTCACCCATGCAATATACATCCGTTTTCTTTAATGCGCAACCCTGATTTATTATTTTTTTGTGCCCTGCAAAAATAGGGTGAAAATTTTTTCGAATGGGGAAGGAAGAGCGCTGAGCAGAATGAGGCAAGGAGTGAACATTTGGACATCAGCGCTGATTTTTTGCGCGCGGTAACATTAATGATCCGTTTTGGGGTGCTTATCTTAATGCTGTCAGACAGAAAAAAATAACACAGGTCGTGCGATTTAATGCAAACATAGGTTAGGCTTTGAATTCGAGTCATGACAAAGCACATTAGGACTGTGATTAACTTTATTATCGTTAGTAATATATTTTCTCTATTTATATAAAAACGATATAATAAGCTTCTTCATAGATCTCATTATATATAATTAATATATGTAACGGGATGAATTCTAGACTTTATACTATAAAAATCCATATATGTAGTTAAAATATGTATTAATTATATACTAAGCTGTATAATAAAAATGGAAGGAAGTGATGAAAATGGCCAAGACGATTAGCAAAGAAACGATTTTGAAGCGGATTAACCAATTTATTGATGGCGAAGGATATCGTAAGGATTATTTGGCGGATTTGTTAGGAAAACAACCGCAAACCATTTATAAACAATTAAGTGGCAAATATCAGAATGTGGAGCAGTTTGCCGTCGATTTGGCAAAAGTACTCAATAAAAGGAACACCTTCTTTATTGAAGAAAACTTTTCATATCAGCCGGAGATTGATGATGAACAATCCGTGATGTACTCATTGGGTTCGATCAGCCAGGAAGGAAAGAAGGAACTAGGGCTCATTTTCACACTGTGTGAGCTGATTGATATTTATGATCATAAACCTTACGTGGATCGATTGGAGGAATAGTATGCCAGAGTTAAAAACTCAGGATTTGGATCATATTTTGGCGGCAAATCGAAGTATCAATGACGGGGTATCGAAAATCCTTCAAACGTATCTTGAAAAAGAACATCCTAGAGGTTGGAACCGCATTGATGGAGCAAAGAAATGGATCAAAGAAAATGGATTTATGATCGAGGCTCCTATTAACGACACTTCCTTAGGCGGTTTTGTTTTCTTTAGAGGAGAAAGTACGAAGAATATATGCTTTATCAATACCAATCAGCCGCGAGTCTATCAGAATTTCGTACTGTTCCATGAACTCTATCATTTCCTTACCTTTGGACGTCACACGGATACTGTCCGGGTTCTAGGAGGAAGAATACATTTTCTGAAAACAGATATTGACATAGAGAACGAGGAAAGGCGAGCGGATTATTTTGCTTCGTTGATGCTTTTGCCTGAGAATGACGTTGAAGAATTTTATTCCTCTCTTGCATCAGAGAGCAAAGAAGACACGATTTATTATACAATGTATCATTTCCAGGCTCCATATAAAGCGGTGCTGATCCGTTTGTATGAGCTCCGGCTCATTAATTTAAGAGAATTGGTCGGGCGGTTTGAAAAAAAGAATGATTTTCATGCTGCTTTTCAACGAATGGGCTTAGATACAGCATCAGTGGAAATGAGCAAAACAATTGACCTTCGATCAGTTAAGGAATTAATGCATAATAATCGGTATATGCTTCCTGAGTTCACAAACGAAGAAAATGACAAGTCATTGAAAAGTATTGAGCAAAAAATCAACGAACTAAGGAATTTGATCAATGATCATTAGAGATATTGAGGATATTTATAAAGTGATTCAGGAAGAATCCTTCTTTTTTTTCTATGATACTGTGGCCCTGTCCCATCATCAATTCATATTTGATCAAACAGGTACGAAATTTATCCAGCACTATTTTACACGGCATCATCCGATCTGTCTCACTCAAACGATTATTAGTGAGACGAAACATGAAAAGAACGCCGGCTATCAGCAATACTTTAAAGAACTTCCGTTGCTCATGATCATTAATGAAGAACTATTTCCCGGTTTACTCAGAAAGGTCTTTGAAAATGAGCATCAGGTCAATCGTTGGTTGAAGAAGACGGCTGTGCACGTATTCAAACCGATAAACGCATTGCATAACGAGTTAAAACAGCAAAGCAGAGCAGAGGACATCATCGCTATTTATCACCGTTTTTTTCAAAAGAATGCCAAAAATAAGGGCGAGTATTCGTTGATTTGGCTCTCACAAATCATTCAGCTAATCAAACCAACATGCCATGTTCGATTCATTAGTGAAGATCGAGATTTGTATAAGCTAGGCTATTATTACTTTCTCACGAGCCCTCGCTTTGAAGAACAACTCGCGAATCAAGGCAATATCGGATTTCTCAGTTCTGATGTGATGCTGGCATCGGTCATCAGAGAAAATGAGAGTATCCAAGATATCGAAAGCCTATGTCGTTATTATCGAGATCCGAACAGAAAAGTACTTTATCGTGAGCGAATTAGTGGGATAGAAGAAATCATCACAAAGGAAAAAGCTTTTTCAAACCAATCCTTTATTGAGCAGATTCGAACAAATAAAATACGGATTATTTATTGAGAGATCCCGAGCGCAGCCAATGACAGTAGTTCAAGCGATGACACTTATGATTCGTTTTGGCATGCTTATCTTGATGCTGTCAGACAGAAAGAACTAATCCGTCTCATATGCTCTAGCCCGAGTTGAGACGGATTATCCCGTTATGGTTATGAAATTTCAGCATCGCTCCGCTCTACGCGGATATTGCCATCCCGTCAGTGTTCACTGCACTGGCGGATTTATTTTGCCTTGATCTAATTTTATTTTACACAGTTCGCGCGAGTTAATGCAATCATTTAAAAGTATTGTCAGCATTCATTCTCATAAGAAGGGCTTGCTTTTTTTATTCGCATACTGTCATTTTCCATCCATTACCGGTTCAAAGGAGGTGCGAACTCATTGTCCACTGCGCCAGGACATCTTTTGTCGGTGTGCTGGGTGCCAAAACGAACGTACAAGGGCCTTCATTAATTGATCTAGATCAATGTTTTATTTATAGAATCATTTTATAATAATAGTTGAAAATGATTATCACTATCATTTGATCTCATCTTACTTATTATGGAGGTACCTTCATGGTCCATAAAGAAGCAGGACATCGTTTCTTGGCGCGTCTCGGGAAAAAACGGTTACGTCCGGGCGGCATTGAAGCCACACACTGGCTTTATAAGCAAGCGAATCTTTCCGAAGGGAAAAAGATTCTGGAAGTAGCGTGTAATATGGGGACAACAGCTGTCGAGGTCGCTCAAACCTATCATTGCTCGGTTGTTGGTGTTGATTTAGATCGCAAGGCATTGAAGAAAGCGGAGGCCAATATACGCAAAGCCGGTGTTGAAAAGTACGTATCTGTTCAGTACGCTAATGCAACGAATCTGCCTTTTGCCGATCAAAGCTTTGATGTCGTGATTAATGAGGCGATGATGACGATGCTGCCTAAAGCGGCGAAACTCAAGGCAGTTCAGGAATATTATCGCGTATTGAAGCCGGGAGGTGTCTTGCTAACCCACGATGTATCGTTCCAGGAGCTGCAAATGGAACAACTATTAGAAAAACTGCGAGAGACGATCAATGTGCGCGTTGAGCCTCTGTCGGTGGAGAACTGGGAACAGCTCTTTCGTCAGGCAGGCTTCGCGAATGTAACGACAAAATATGGCGCGATGACGCTACTCTCGCCTCGCGGAATGATTCGGGACGAAGGCATATTTGGCGCAATGAAAATAATCAAAAATGGATTAAAGAAAGAGAATCGGACGATGTTCCGCCAAATGTTTCATTTCTTTAACCAGACGGGTAAGAATTTAAAGTATATTGCTGTGTGCAGCAGAAAGTGAGGCATATCTATGTCAGACTTTATTAAAAATTTAACCGCAAAAAAGGTACTGGATCTGAAGAAAGAAATTCCAATCAACAGCCATCTTGTTGTCAGCAAGACCCTGGTTCAGCAGCCCCATGTTGGGATGACACTGTTCTCACTGGACAAGGATGAGTCTATCAGTGCACATAAAGCAACCGGTGACGCGCTCGTCTATCTGCTCAGCGGCCATGCTAGAATAACGCTGGACGGCGAAGATTTTAACGTTTCCGAAGGCGAGAGCCTGCTTATGCCAGCCGGGGCGCCGCATGCACTCTATGCAGAGACCGCCTTCCAAATGCTGCTCGTTGTTGTTAAATAAGCAGATTGCAGCGTTGACGTCAGGACGGCAAAAAAATTCATAATTTTTCTAATGCGAAACGATGGGTAACGCGTAGTTCACGGATTGAAAAATCAACGCTGAGGATTGGAAAAGTCAGTACTTTGAATCAGTCAGAGTGCTGACTTTTTTTGGTACATGTAAATTCAACTGCATCGTCGGCGTAATAAAAAATTCCCTTATACAATTACGGACAGGCAATAGATGATGCATATATGAGCGGATGCGGTGACACCCTCAGAAAGGGGGCGGCGCCAATGACAGTGTTGAAGCAATGACACTTATGATTAGTTTTGGAGTGCTTATTTTGATGCTGTCAGACAGAAAGAAATAATCCGCCTCATATGCTCTGGCGTGAGCTGAGACGGATCGTATGAAATACGCTATGTTGATGAAGCACTGCATCCGCTCTACGCGGATATTGCCATCCCGTCAGTGTTCACTGCACTGGCGGATTTATTTTGCCTTGATCTAATTTTATTTTACACAGTTCGCGCGAGTTAATGCAATCATTTAAAAGTATCCTTATACGAACAGGAAAGTTGACCAGATCATTTATAGAGCTTGTTCACGGCTGCTTGAGTGGCCTTACCGGCATTTAAGCATGTAAATCCGTTAATTCAGGACTGTGTTCAATCGGAATTTCCGGCATTGTAGGGACGGGAAATCCTTCTGGCGGATCGACCACATGTAATTCACCACCGTTTCGATTTGGTGTTGCCCCTTGAAAGATCTTTTGATTTTGGTGGACGTAAACTTTAGATCACTATTCGATTATTGCGACTGTCCGGCTGCTGAACAGTGGCGTCAGTGACAGTAAGATTCGGAGTGTTTGTGACAATTTTATGAGTCGCAGATTTCTATTGACAAAAAATATTTGATTGATTATATTAAAAATAGTTACAATATGTATTTAAAAGTTAAATTTATTTTCATTTTGAACAGCGAGGAAGTGAGGCTCTCGATCGAACATTCTTTAAAGATTGAGTATCGCAAACCATTTGGGCAGACTCAGAAAAAAGGGTCAATAATGATGAAAAAGGTGAAAAGTATAACTGGGCCATGACTGGCACCGTATGGATTGCACATGAAATGGCGGATGAACCGATGTGAATGAAGCAGCACTACAAGCATTTAGCAAAAAGAAAAATAGTTAGCACACATTCTCTAATCCGGATTTACTTAAAGATTCTAATGTAGATATATCAAGGCCCTGCAGGCAAACAAACATGTTTTCTCTGAGAAAACAATAACAGTTAATTCTCTACAATTAAATCATGTTAAGCAACTTGCTGATGAAAAAGGATTGATTGTGACCGAGTGCTTAACGGTTATTACACATGCCGCTGTATAAAAAAGTAAAAGAGCGGGTCAATTCCGGCAGTTTAAAAGATTACGATGCTAAAAATCGCTTCCTTAATAATAAGGATTTAGCGGGTGGCGCGCTACTCGATATTGGCGGTTTTGCCACAGCCTTCGCACATTCATTTTTGAAAGCGTAGCCAAATGTTCTGACAACAGTTAACTATTTTGAAGCAGGTGTAGATGAACAATTGGGCATCATCTTAAAAAATCCAGATGATCAACTAGCTGTTATGGCCCTGTCAATGTGTGCCAAACAGCCTAAACGCGGAGTGATTTCGGGCACCAAGGGATGTATTGAAATATCGAATTACCCGCGAGCCACAGAAGCCGCGCATACTGAAACACATGAAGTGATCACTGCTGGAGATACATCACTTGCCCTGCAATACGAAGTTCAAGGCATGCAAAGATATATTGACCAAGGACATGATGACGGCGAATTTGCATTGTCGGTAGATAGCATGGATATCTTAACAAACGTTCGAAATCAATGGAGAATGAAGTATCCGTTTGATCGCTCACGCCTGTTAAAATAATGGCTCTGAGAAAGTCGATTAATAGTTTCATTTTATATCAACATTAAATGTAATCGGTTTCAATCGTGACAGTGTTCCGTATTTGAAATCCTTGCCGAAAGTAACTTACCCTGTTATCTATGGGTGGGAGGATAAAGTATAAAACTAATGCCGTTGTCTGATGCATGGCTGTTGAAAAACTCAATTTATTTTATTTTTATAGAGCATTAATTGTCACCATCTGCACGATTCGATGACGCTGTCATCTAAGAACATGAGGAGTGAATACAAAATGAAGATTACCAATCTGATGATTGAGCATGCAATGGTGATGGATATGCAGGCGACAACAAAAGACGACGCCATTGACGAGCTCGTCGCCAGCCTGGAGAAGAACGGGAGGATCAATGATCCAAAGCTCTTCAAAGAAATGATTCTGAAGAGAGAGGTGGAATCGAGTACCGGAATCGATAACGGTATTGCTATGCCGCATGCGAAAACCAAAGCGGTCAACAAGGCAACTGTTGTGTTCGGACGTAGCAAGAAGGGCATTGATTACAAAGCGCTTGACGGCAAACCCTCTAATCTCTTCTTTATGATTGCCGCACCGGAGGGAGCAGCCAATGTTCATTTACAAACATTGGCAGCGCTCTCTAGATTGCTGATCGATGAGGCGTTTGTCGCTAAAGTGAAACAAGCCGAGACACCGGCAGAAGTTGCTCAGTTATTTGACGAAAAGCAGGCTGAAAAAGAAGAAGTGGAAAAGAAGGAAGCTTCCCAGACGGCTTCGGAAGTGACAGCCAATGAAAATTTTGTCGTTGCGGTCACCGCATGCCCCACAGGCATCGCCCATACCTATATGGCAGAAGATGCATTGAAGAAAAAAGCCGAAGAGATGGGTGTTTCGATCCGAGTTGAAACAAATGGCGCTGACGGTGCGAAGCATGTGCTCACCCGCGATGAAATCGCACGCGCGGCCGGAGTCATTGTAGCAGCGGACAAAACAGTGGAGATGGCCCGCTTTGACAACAAGAAGGTACTGCAGACGCCAGTCAGCGATGGTATCCGCAAACCGGAAGAATTGATTTCAAAAGTATTGAATGGTCAGGCACCGGTGTACCATGCAGAAAGCGGCGCGAGCTTTACTGAAACAGACAGTGCAAACAGCGTTTGGAGCAGAATATATAAAGACCTGATGAACGGTATTTCTCATATGCTCCCCTTTGTTGTCGGTGGTGGTATTTTACTCGCCATCTCCTTCATGTTTGAACATTTAGGCAAGGACAATACAGTGTATCAAATGCTGAGTGCAGTTGCCGGCGGACAAACCGGTGCCTTTCACTTTCTGATTGCGATTTTGGCCGGCTATATCGCCGTCAGCGTCGGCGACCGTCCCGCCTTAATGCCCGGTGTTGTCGGAGGATTTATGGCCTACTCAGCGAACGCCGGATTTCTTGGCGGCCTTGCTGCCGGATTTTTGGCCGGATGGGTCATTATCCTCCTGAAAAAAGTATTTACCGGCCTTCCCAAAACGCTAAACGGTTTGAAAGCAATTCTAATTTATCCAGTGTTCGGTTTACTTATTACCGGCGGTCTCATGTATTACATTCTCGATCCAATCTTTACATGGATCAATACGGGCATGATCGGCGCACTGAGTCATCTCGGCACGGGGAACGCTGTATTGCTTGGCCTTGTCCTTGGCGGAATGCAAGCTGTTGATATGGGCGGCCCTGTAAACAAAGCAGCTTATACTTTTGCGATCGGCGTATTTACCAGTGGCGCGTCAAACGGTGGGTTGATGATGGCCGCAGTAATGGCTGGCGGCATGGTTCCCCCGCTTGCGATCGCTCTAGCTACAACTTTCTTCAAAGCGAAATTTAATGAAGAAGAGCGTAAAGCAGGAATCACGAACTATGTTCTTGGGCTATCTTTTATTACTGAAGGTGCCATTCCGTTCGCTGCGTCCGATCCTCTGCGGATTATCGCATCAAGCATTGTCGGTTCAGCGACCGCGGGTGCTCTGACGCAATTATGGAACGTCAACATTCCAGCACCGCATGGCGGTATCTTCGTAGTTGCCCTGAGCAATCAACCATTTTTGTTTATCACTGCGATTCTAATCGGTGCTGTGATCTCCGGTCTGATTATCGGCTTCTGGAAAAACCCCTTGGAGAAGCGGACAAAGCAGGTACAGCGAGTAACAGATTAATATAATGGAGCAAGTGAAGATGTATAGGATGCAAAAAATATATATAGGAGCACAGAAAAAACCGGCCAATGGCCGGTTTTTTCAGTCCGCCAGGCATTGATGACAGCTAGGCGGTGGAAGTCCGCTGCAGAACTTGAGAAGCGATTTTCACACTTTGTTTGACCGTGGTTATATCACCCTCGATGATTCTCTAACGGTAGCAGTGAGTCATCATATAAAAGAAAATTTCGGCAATGGCAAAGAGTATTATGCCTTTCACGGCAGCAAATTGGCTGTTGTTACTGAATGCGGTGATCAACTTCCAGATCGGCATTACTTGGAGTGGCACAATGAGAATGTTTATTTGGGATAACAAGTACTATTCAGATGAATCCGGTAAGAAAGGTTAAGGTACTATTTATGAAAAAACAAATGTTTAAAAAACAGTTTATTAACGCATATCGTTCCGCGGGGCTTTGGTTTGTCACTCTTTATATGGAAGCATTCTTAAGAAGAATTGATGAATTGCGCGACCGCAATAAAAAAACAAAATTAATTGAAGAAATCTATAATAATGGTGAAGGACCTGATAAAGACGAAAGCGGTACTTGAACAAGGGTCAGTTTCTTGCACCGAATCATTGAAGCAGGCAGAGTAATAGAGGCTTTAGAAGTAGCGGCTGATTCTGAAAGATTAAGAAATGATTTTCCTGATGCTGCATATCAAGCGAAAGACTTATTGAAAAGAATCAAGGATGGTGAATTCGTCATACCGGAATAAATCTGCCTATTTTTTTAAATTAGCCAGTCTAAGAGGGATGAATGTGGAGCTAATTAGCAAAAAAGAATTATTAAAGGAATTTGAAGTGAAAGCCAGCTTTTATAACATGAAAATTGGTCACAAGATATTTGAGTGCAGAAATCAAGCCAGGATAAAACGAATAGGAAATGATGCGGTGTTAAAAGCGATCACGGGCAAATCATGAGGATCTGCTTGTTTTAAAGCCTTTGATGTGGAGATCATGAACATTGATATAGGGACAAATAGGGAGTTATTAATGGCAACACAAAGAAGACAGTATCGGTAAAAGTATATGGGATTGCGTATTCTTGTTTCATAACTACTGACGCGCCAATAAATGTACCACCAACGCCATTATTTTAACCCCCGAACGCCAATGAATGTACCAGAAAAAGACAAAGTTGTTTACCATCTGACCGCACCTATGATACGCTCACTTTTATAGTTATTCATTTTGACGGCTCGTTCCCTGAATTATTGAACAGAAAGGTGTTCCTCGATGACCGATGACAAAACGAACCCAAGGGTTGATGAATTTTTACAGAAGCCAAGCAAGTGGATGGAATGCTATGAGCGGCTCCGGGCGATGGTGCTTGACTGCGGGCTGACTGAAGATTTTAAGTGGATGCATCCGTGTTACACTTTTAATGGGAAAAATGTTGTGTTGATTCACGGGTTTAAAGATTATTGCGCGCTGCTGTTACATAAAGGTGCGTTGTTGAAGGATGCGCAGGGTATTCTTGTTCAGCAGACGGAGAATGTTCAGGCGGCACGCCAGATTCGCTTCACCAATGTTCAGAAAATCATTGAAATGGAAGCTATCTTGAAAGCTTATATTCGTGAAGCGATTGAGGTTGAAAAGGCGGGTTTAACCGTAGAGGTTAAAGAGCGTCCGGATGTCGGTATTCCTGAAGAACTGAAAAGCAAGTTTGATGAAATGCCGGAGCTGAAGACAGCTTTTGATGCGTTGACGGCAGGACGGCAAAAAGCTTATTTTCTTTATTTTTCTAATGCTAAACGGTCGGCAACGCGCGTGTCACGGATTGAAAAGTCGATGGAGAGAATTCTTAACGGCAAAGGATTAATGGATTGTGTTTGCGGTCATTCAAAGAAAATGCCTAATTGCGATGGCTCGCACAAGTTTTACCGATGAAGGTCACTCAAGCATTAAGACTTTAGTGACAGCGTCTTTCGAAGGATTAATCCATCTTTTCGTAAACATTAGAAAACTTGTCTTCGCCAAGCCTCTGGCAAAGGCGAAGACTTAGTTGCGCTTATACTATACTCCGCTGAATTTTAAATTTTCTTATAGTAAAAAAAGGGTAGCTCAGTTTGACAGCGACTGTCCTTCATTTGGTTTCCGAAAACGGGATCTATACCCACCGTCTTTAGACGGGATCCAAATTGTTTTTTGCTTTCCATTTATGATGTAACTTACTGGGTTTTATCACGACAAAAAAATGTGTTGACGAGATATTTCATACGTGTTAAGATATTTCTTGTCGCTGAAACACGACGAAAAAAAGTATTGACTTCCTGATGGAGACATGTTATTATTTAAAGGTTGCTGTTAGGAATGATGCAACGAAGAATGTTCCTTGAAAACTAAACAAAAGCCAAGCGTGATTTAAAAAGGGTTTAACCCCTGATAAATTCAAATTGCTATGGATCTTATGAACGAACTTCCACAGGATGTGGTGACTTCCGCGTTATGCACAGGACGTGCATGACTTTAGCGGAAGATCCGCTCCTTTGGAACTGAAACAAAACTGTGTTATAAAGCAAGACACTTTTTGGAGAGTTTGATCCTGGCTCAGGACGAACGCTGGCGGCGTGCCTAATACATGCAAGTCGAGCGCATTGAAGGGAGCTTGCTCCCGGATGTGAGCGGCGGATGGGTGAGTAACACGTGGGTAACCTGCCTGTCAGATTGGGATAACTGTGGGAAACCGCAGCTAATACCGAATGATCCCCTGCACCACATGGTGCAGGGTTGAAAG
>NZ_FOOY01000030.1 GCF_900113325.1 Sporolactobacillus nakayamae
CCTGGGCCTGAAGGACCTGATTGAGTATCGATTCCAAAAGAGCCTTGACACCCGATTCGTGAGTATTGCCAAAAAATAATTGATGCAGAATCTTTTCATCTAGAGTAATCTGTAATTGAGCCAACCTTTTATCTCTCCTTGAATATGGTTTTGGTCAACTCTATTCTAACTGAGATAATGGGCTATGGCTCATTTTCTATGATGAAAATGGAAGATTCAGAGGGAGACGAGTGTCCGAGTGTTTTCTTGGAGGGGGCCGGCCCCCTCCAAGAAAACACCTTTCTCAATCCGACAACTGCTCCATATCAACTATCCCTTTTACACAATTATACTGGCTCAACTATGGTTCGGTTCAACTTCGGGGATTGGGTTCAACTTCTCCTCTCTTGGGTTCGACTTTGATCGTGTTCGGTTCAACTTTTCCCTCGTTGAACTTCAATATTCGGGTCAACTCCTTCTCTTATAGGTTTACTGCGCATCTTCCGTCAACTATGCAATGTATTTTCTTCAATTATAAGCAGTAAAGAACTATTTTTGCCTGCAATCTATGGGCGAACAAAGAAATTATTGCATGAGTAAACCACTTTATTTGTATTTACTAATTTTTTCAACTAATAATTCATCATGGTGATGCCATATAATATCCCTTTCAAGTAAACGATATCCTTTACATGTTTACTTCTGAGATTTCTTGTTTGTTAAGAACAAAGTGGGAATAAGCAACACCAAACTAAGGATCAAGGCTAACATGAAACCATTGTGGTAAGCAGTAGTCATGAGTGGGGTCGTTGGTGCTTTACCTTGGATTGGCAGGCTGACAACCGTTGCAATGACTGCTGAGCCAAACGCGCCGCCAATATTTTGCATGAGCCGAGTTCCGACACTGGCTTGTGCAATTTCTTGTTTAATCATACCCGTATATGCATCCGTCATCATTGGCAGGGTGACACCACCGATACCCATACCACGAACAAACAAGACGATACTCACAACAATGAGTGAAGATGTTTCATTGATGAATACAAATGGAATCGTACCAACGATGGCTAATGCTAAACTTACCAAGACAACATGACGTGCGCCCAATTTATCAGTTAGCTTGCCAATTAATGGGCGGGCAACTAACATACCGACACCTTGCGGAATCAAGATCAATCCGGTGCTCAATACTGAGAAGCCTTTAATGTTTTGAAAAAACAAAGGTAATAACAACATGGGACCGTTGGTAGCAATCCCTGCAAGAAATAAGCCAATCATGACAGCACTGAAATTTTTTGATTTGAACAAGTGTAATTGGAGAATTGCTTGCTCCTTTTTGACAGCAGCATAACTCATGTAGCCGACTAAAATTGCGGCTCCGGCAGCAATATAAGCAATTGTCGTGCTGTTGTTAAATGAAGAACTTTTTGCTGCTTTAGTAATCCCATAAATCAAGGCTGCAGCAGCGGTGCCCAATAAAATAATACCAATAAAGTCGAATTTAGCTTTTCGGTTCGCGGGTGTGAAGTGAGGCAGCTTCAAAATCATCAACAGGATAGCAAGGATACCAATTGGAACATTGACGAAGAAAATGTAACGCCATGATAAGAATTGGACAATTATGGCTCCAATAACTGGGCCAAGGATTGGACCCAAGATCATTGGGATACCAACGGTCGACATCATACGTCCCATTTGATTTTTTCCAGCAATTTCAACAGCTAAAGCAGTTACCAATGTCATAATAAAGCCGGCGCCGACACCTTGAATAACTCGGAAAATAATCAATGAATGGATACTCCAGCTGAATCCCGAAGCAATCGAAGCAGCTAAGAATAATAGATTGGCACCAATCATTAACCATTTACCGTTGAACCGTTGAACAGCCCAACCGGCAAGCGGCACTGAAATGGCCATAGCTAACACATAACCTGTAATGACCCATTGAATCAAATCAAGTTCGACACTGAAATCATGACTCAAGTGCTTGATGGCAATGTTGACCGTTGTTGAATCAAGGAGCGGCATAATCGCTCCAAGTACTAAAATCCAAGCAATGTTCATGATATTCTTTGGAATTGGCTCAAGTTTTAACGCTTTTTCATTCTTCTTCATCGTAAATAATGCCTCCTCATTATATGCGCCATTTTTGCTGCTCGATTTATTGCTTTAAAAAATGCCGCGTTCACGTATAATGAGAATATAAACTGTAACGTTGCGTTCGAGTCAAGGGCCTTTTGAAAAACTTTGGCAAGGAGGAAAATGTAATGAAAAGCGTCAAAGAAGTGAGTAAACTTTCCGGCGTAAGTCGCCGAACCTTACAATATTATGATGAAATTGGATTGTTACCGCCCAGCGCGGTGAAAAAATCGGGTTACCGCCAATATGATGACGAAAGCTTGCGCCGCTTATGGAGCATCCTCTTTTATAAAGAGCTTGGCATTTCCCTTGACGATATTCGATTGTTGCTTGAAAGTCCAAGAGAAATGGAAAAAGAAATCATGCGGCAGCATAAACATATTCTTTTGGAAAAAAAAGCTCAATTAGAAAAGATGATCGTGTCCATTGACCGTATATTAAATGATGAATTTGATCTTTCGATGCTCAGGGATTTTGATCAAAATAGAATTAAAGCAACAATGAAAACCTACGCAAAGGAAATCCGAGCGTTAATGGAAAGCGGTTTTTTTCTTCCATTGGTGAAAAGCGGCATATTTCCGGGCAGCATCTCCATTGTGAAAAATGCTTCAAATGTAATGAACACGGATTTTGGTGAACTCGTTTCTCTTAGTGCAGAGGTCATACAAAAATTTCGTGAAGCCATGATTGATGGGCCAGAGAGTCTGGCGGCAGAAGCAGCGGTTAATGCTTATAGAGAACTGATAAATATAATATGGATTCCCTGTGATGATCAATCCTTTCGCAAAATCGGACGGGCGTATTTGGTTCACAAAGAAGCGTTGGACCAAAAGTCACCGGGACTTGCAGAGTTTGTATCTAAAGTTATTTTGCATGTGTATCAGTAACCATGCAGGGGATGAGTACAGTGATATAGCAGAATCATGCTAAATCAATGGTCCTGTTTTTATCAAGTGCTCTGAGATGGAAATACACAGAAGCAATGGGGAAGGGAGATGTCTCTATATGATCGAAAAAATAGTATGGTGGATCCAATACATAATTAATTTCCTTTTTATGCTCTATTTGGCTAGGTATATTTCAAACGCATTTTATTCAACTCCAGGATCTTTTCTAATTAGCATTTTCCTAATCGTAGTTTCTATTATTTTGGCCTATCTTTTAACGATAAGGTTTAAAAACAATGGTTGAGATTCTACAGGCAGTCTTTTCTTTCAGTTTAGTCCTATTTATTGCCCAGTCCGACATGATTAGCATGCCGACAAAAAACGCTTACTGCTAGCAATAAATCCACATGGAAACTACAAAGCGTTGTCTATGCAAAATTGAAGCATATAAGTACAAAGGGCAAGCATTGAGTAGACAGAGTTTTTGATAAAATATCGCCTTGTGTTTATGATGATCAATAGATCTAGGAGGTGCGTATCTTGCGGAAATCAACCGCTGTTGTTTTGCTTATTTTTGCGAATCTTTTCTGGGCGGGTAATTATATCTGCGGTAAATTTGTGATTGGTGAAATGGAACCGATTCAAATCAATTTTTTACGTTGGCTGATCGCGGCGGTTATTCTTTTTCCGCTTGCGCAGCTCATTGAGAGACCGGATTGGAAAGCTATTTTTAAGGAGTGGAAGCTATTACTCGTTCTTTCCATACTCGGTATCATTGGCTATAATCTTTTACTCTATGAAGCTCTTTATTTTACGACCTCACTGGACGCAGCTTTAATTAATTCAGTCAATCCGGCCATGATTGCCATCTTTGCAGTATGGTTATTAAAGGAAAAATTAAGTAAAGTCAATGTTCTAGGTTTGATTGTATCGCTGGTTGGTGTGCTTCTAGTGCTTACCCATGGCAATCTTCTGCATGTGTTTGCGATTGATTACAATGCAGGGGATCTCTTCATGCTCGTGGTGATCATTTCATGGACCTTTTATACGCTGCTCAGCAATCGAATTAAAGGCTTACCACCTATCGGAGCAACTGCTGTTACTGTAGCCCTCAGCGTGTTGGTGATGCTGCCGTTTTTCATGTATTCAAATTTCAACTGGTCATTTACTCCTGCAACGGCCACCGGTATTCTCTATCTAGCACTCTTCCCATCTGTGGGTTCACTATTATTCTGGAATATCGGCGTACCTATAGTGGGATCAAGTTACGCCGGCATCTTTCTGAATTTGATTACGGTGTTTACCGCGATCCTCAGTATTCTCTTAGGGAATGGAATCAATCTTTTTCAGATCATCGGTGGTCTCGTGGTTGTTCTTGGCGTCTACCTAACCAATAAAAAACCGGGTGGAAAATCTGTTCGCCGATTGAATGCGTAAGCCATTGTGACGGTAAGGTAATCAATCCTTAATTCTTGGATAAAGCTGTTGCATCACGTGCAGAAACCCTTCGACAATTGGCGCGTGATTTTCTTTTTTCCAGGCAAAAGACATTTGATAGGCGTGTTGATTTGTTCCGAAGAGCGGTTTATAGACAACATCATCTCGTATGTGTTTTGCTGAATCATTAATTAATGCAATACCTAAACCCGTTTTTCGAAAATGCGTTCACCAGTTTTGTTGTCTTTTCCACAACTTGTGCACCTGTGTATGGGGCACGTTGGCTGTTCACAATCCCATTCTGCAGGTCAATAACGACTAAAGCTGTTTTATCTTTATTCATTTTCATCGCTCCTCATCCTATATGCTGTGCTCGACTAGGCCGCGTGGCGATTTGCCGGTAGACGCGCCAATAAACCCACAAGCCATTCACGAGCAGCAGTGCGGCAGTGACAAAAAATACTGCACGAATACTTAACCATGCGGCAATCTGGCCGCCAAAAATAGATCCACCGAAAACACCTAAATACATCGCGGACATACTAAAACCAAATACGCGGCCTGTCAGTGCAGCCGGGGTAATTTTTCGAATCATAATATTCACGGAAGGCATTAACCCGCCGGCAGTAAGCCCGAACAGAAATCGAAGTACGATCAATTGCCATGGCGCGGTGACAAAAGCTTGCGGGATAAAAAGCAGGCCTGCCGTAAAAAGCGCAATCACCATGACCTTATGTGCGCCAATCTGATCGGACAGCTTTCCTAAGCGCGGCGCGGCGATAATATTTGCGAGCCCCGACGCTGAAAAAGCAAGCCCAGACAGCAGTGCGAGATGGCTGCTGTTTGTCAGATGTCCCATGAACACCGTCACAATTGGTTCAACGGAATATAAAGCGATGGTTAAGATAAATGCGGTAACAAACAGAGTAACGGTCAACCCTTTTTCCGGAATTTGATTCCAAATGTCTTTGGCATGACGAACTTTTTTATCGGTTCGCTGGAACGATTCCTTGACGAAGAAAAGCGTGGTAAAAAAGGAAACCATCATCAGTGCACCAGTCATGAAAAACACATTTTGCAATCCAAAATGCTCACTAAGAAATCCGCCGATGAGCGGACCGAGAAGCGAACCGGCTATGTTGGCGGTCGACAAAGTGCCCAGCGCCCATCCGGCATGTTCCTGATCCGTTTGCGTAGCGATCAGCGTCGTACAGGCTGTGCTGTAACCGGTGATCACGCCTTGCAGAAGACGAAGCCCAATCAGTACGGCAACATTGGGGGCAAACCCCATACAGCCGATCACAATTGCCCATAGGCTTTCGCCCAAATTTATCGGCCACCGATCCCCAAATTGGTGAAAAAATGGCCGATAAAATAAAAGTACTGCCAAAAGCAATGCCGGATAGTTGAGCAATTGCTGCCTCTTGATGAATCCCAAGATGTCTGATGTACAGCGGCAGCACCGGTGCAATTTGACTCATGCCAATCCCTGTCGCAAACATGCCAAACCAGCATACCACTAAATTTCTTTTCCAAATCGGCATGATCCGAGTCTCCGAGATTCAAATATAGGATGAATAATTACACCCAATAGTTTAAACGTAGATTGGCTGCTGATCCATGGTTGATCCTGTTATCCATGGACATTTTTGCTGTAATAGTCGATTGGACTTATCCCTTCTGATCGTTTAAATAGCCGACTAAAATAAAATTCATCAGCAAAACCAAGCAGATGCGCAACGTCCTTGACCTTGTGATCGCCGTCAAGAAGCAGTTCCTTAGCTTTGTCGATTTTCATCTGGTTAAAATAGGCAATAACCGAGTAACCGGTGCTTTCTTTGAAAATCCTAGTCAGGTATGTTGAGGACAATTGGACGAGCTCTGCTAACTCTTCTAAAGTAATGTGCTTAGACAGATTTCTTTGCATATAGTCGACAATTCGCTCCACCTTCAGCGAACTTGCGAAATTCTGATTTTGTTTCCTGACATTGTCTGCAATGGCTAGGAACAGTTGTTGCAGCAGGGTCCGTGCGGCAAAGGGGTATCCGGGTTTTTTTTCGTTCCAGCATGTAGTCAAACGTCGAAACGACGCTTCTACCTCGTAGGAATCCATTAATTGTTTTCCCGTTTTCTTCATCAGCTGTTTCATGCCTTCATGGATTGTCCACTGGTTTTGACTCCATTCCACCTCCGCGCAGCTGAAATGAACCGATAAAAAACCGCCGGGTCCCGCTTCGGGTTCAAATGTATGATGGAGCCCGGGGCTGATGTAGCAAAGCATGCCTTTTTTTATTGAATAGTGTCGCTTATCAATGGCGATCGTTCCGGAACCGCCGGTAAAAAGAATGAGTTCATGGTGGGACAATGTACGGTCTATTTTGCGCGGTGGACGCTCCTTATTAGCAAACGATCTACTGTTACAATAATGAATATGGAAAAAAAGTTGGTCGGACAGGATGACTTCACCAGCTTTTCGGAGTATTGGATTTCTTTCTTAATCGGATGCATGGGACCGCATCAGAGCGACGCGGTAAGGATAAAGTTCGGCGGTCATGAT
This sequence comes from Sporolactobacillus nakayamae, assembly GCF_900113325.1. Classification (GTDB taxonomy): domain Bacteria; phylum Bacillota; class Bacilli; order Bacillales; family Sporolactobacillaceae; genus Sporolactobacillus; species Sporolactobacillus nakayamae. The sequence continues at coordinate 7,000 of NZ_FOOY01000030.1, forward strand.
TCCGGCTGCAACAGCTGGATCGGTTTGCATGAGTGTTTGTGCTTCTTCGAACGAAGAAGTCTCTAAAATAACAATGCCGAACGTCTTTGCATCCAAACCTTCTGTTTTTCCGGCGAGGATGAGCATGCCCTTTTTTAGCAGCTCTTGTAATCTCGAAAAGTGCTGTTCAACCACATCATTTTCGCTTTTTGTCCAATTTGCTTCATCCAATAGAGCAGGAATTAAACGTAACACATAGATATATTGCTTTCGCTTATCCGGCATTGATGATTACTCCCTGTGTTTGATTTCTGTGATGATTATTAACAGCAGTTACCTTTTTCAGCATCCAGTTTTTCTTTGATCCACTGGAAGACTTTTTCATCATCTTCTTTTACAAGCAGATTTTCTAAAGATTGAACGACTTGCACGCGCATGTTGGGGTCAAATCGATCCCACATTTTCTGAAGCGCCCAAGTGACCGTGCGGCGGATTACGGGACGCGGGTCTTCATCGAGCAGACGAAGCAGTTCCGGCGCGGCACTCACATCTTTATAATTGCCGAGCGCGACAATCGCATTGCGCTGAATGGGCTTTTTTCCCCGCCAAGAGCCTGACAGTTCGCCGAATGTCTCTTTGAAATCGCGATTAGACAGTGAGAGCAGCGGTATGAGCAGCGGACGGGCAAGTTCAGGATCCGCTTCCATCTCCTCATGAAAATGACTATCCACATCGCGATTGTATGGACAGACTTGCTGACAGGTATCGCAGCCGTAAATACGGTTGCCGATTGCTTTTTTGTAGGGTTCCGGCAGTTCCTGTTTGGTCTGCGTAAGATAGGCGATGCATTTCTGACTGTTGAGTTGTCCACCTTGAACCAGTGCACCGGTCGGACAATGGTCGATACAAATTGTGCAGTCGCCACACAGGTCAGTGGCTGGTTTGTCTGGAGGAAAGGGAATATTGGTCAGCATTTCGCCGAGATAAACATACGATCCGAATTCCTCCGTAATCAGGTTGGTGCTTTTTCCTGCCCAGCCGATGCCGGCACGTTCAGCCACTGCACGGTCTGACAGTTCTCCAGTGTCGACCATACTTTTGTATCGAGCACCGGGGGTGGTGTCAACCAGAAAGTCACCAAGCTTTTCCAGTGCTTTGCGAAGAATCATATGGTAGTCCTGTCCCCATGAGACTCGGGCAAAAGCGCCGCGACGCTGGCCCTTCGTGTTTGCCGGGCGCTCGGCCATTTTTTTCGGGTACGCCATGGCGATCGAGACAATCGACTGCGCGCCGTCCATGAGCAGAGACGGCTCAGTCCTCTTTTCGATATCCTTCTCCTCAAATCCGGACTGATAACCGAGTTCCCGCTGCTGGTAGAGCCGAGCCTTGAGTTCGGTGAACGGATCGGCCGTCGTGAAGCCGATCTTGTCCACGCCCATTTTCTTGCTATATGTGATCAGCTGTTCTTTCAGCTTTTGAAAATCCGTCATTTCTAATAAATCCTTTCATTGCCTATTGCGAAACATTGAGAGACTTGTCCCGATTGCTGTTCTGCCCTCATGATAGCGTGATTGGCAAATGCACGCAAATTAATGGTGAACGTCGTCTTTATATTTTTTCACCCGACATGATCTGACACAATCGCCGAAGGACTTTTTTCTTTGAATCTTGAATAGTAACTCTAACAGGCGTATACGAGAGGTGACTGGATTTGAAGAAAAAGCTTATCATGATCGGAGCAATTCTTACTGTGTTCATCGTGACGCTCTTAATTTTTGAGATTGGAAAGCCAATCCATTTACAGCCTGCCAATGAAATACAAGAGAACAACACGAAGAAGATGCAACAAGTCTTTGTACCGAAAAGTGTTCCTGCAGGGAATCAAAGTGATTATACGATTCACCTTTCCATGAAAAAGAATGGTACTTTTCATGTGAACGCAATGGTAGAAATCAAAAATACATCCTCAGATTCATGGGACAAACTGGTGTTTTATTTTATACCTAATATGTTTACAAAGAAAAATGATCCTGATGTCGACCAACCAGCAACCAACCATATTAATACTATAAAAGTGAATGGTTATTCCAATTCACACCGCTTAATTAAAGATACATTGAACATTCCATTAAAAAAGAATTTATCTCCTGGGAGAAAGGCTAAAGTATACTTTTCATACGATTTCACGGTTCCTAAAGGAGGAAAACGATTCACACAAAGGAATGGCAATTTTTATTTAGCAGAATTCTATCCGATGATCGCAACCTATCGAAATCACACTTGGAATGCTGCGCCATACCAATTTATTAATAGTGAAACGTATCATACGACATTCAGTGACTTCAAAGTTGTTTACGATATTCCGAAAGAATACACGATGACCTCAACGAGCGAGGAAGACATTTTTCCTAGCAAAAGCAAAGGCTCTTTTTCAGTGAAAAAATCAAAAGAAGTCTTTATCGCCTTGCTAAAATCACCCTACGTGACAACTGTTAAAGTAGACGATACAATGATTCGTATTTTTAGCATCAATAAAGAAGAGTGTGAGGAAATAAGAACTGAGGCGGCTTCGGCATTCACCTATTATGAGCGTAAAATGGGGCGCTATCCACGCCATCAACTTGACATCGTCCTAGGCGAAATGGGAATGGAGTATCCGGGAATAGTTACAGCAGGTTATTTGCGTAATGGCCCGTTAGATCTTAAAGGACTTAAATGGGAGGTTGATCACGAAATTGCCCACCAATGGTTCTATGGGGTCGTCAGCAATGATCCGTATCATGACGGATGGCTGGACGAAGGCATGGTTACTTTTGCACAAGGACTGTTAAACATTTACCGATCAAAGAAAGCCATTGATTACACGTACATTGACAAAATAGTTAAAGAATATAACAAGTATCCGGTGAATCTGCCGTTGGATCAGTATCCTCCAACCCTAAGGAGTACCTATATTTATGGAAAAGCGAGTTCAGCGCTTTTTAAACTGTTTAAACATCGCGGCGGACAAAAAGAGGCAGAGAAATTTTTAAATGCATATTACCATTTTTATCAATATAAAGAAGTTGATTCAAAAGAATTCATACGCTTTACCAAAGCATATTTCAATATAAAAGACGATGATATTTTCAAAGGATGGTTATCTGTCCGATAATAAGATCTTATCAAATTATGCTGTGTAAATTGCATGTTAGTATTAGAGTGTTACTAGGTATTAGACGCACTATGTTCGTGTGCTTCACATTTTTAATGGTAGACTTTATAATAGGATTAAAGTAATATTTCACTTACGATATATAGTTGCTTTGATCGAGTAGATTAAGCATATGGATTTTGCGTCTACTTTTGTTTATTGATGTATATAATAAAAACGGCAGTTGCCTGTGCTCTAACACAGATAACTGCCTGGGCACTAGAAGCTGCTTTAAGAGCAGCGCATCACCTTACAGCTTAATTATCACAAAGGATAGTCCGCCTTCTAGCCTGCCAGCTTGTGGGACGGATTATTTTTTGTCCTTTGTGATGTAGTTGAGCAATGCCAGCAAAAACTGACCACCCAAAAAGAGTAGACCAATTATGCCGGTTACAGCCACAATCACAGACATAGGAACAAAAAAGCGCCTCCTTCTGTTCTCTGTCGTCTACAGGAGACACTACGAGAACAGGGTGTGACACACCGTCCTTTAAACCGTTCTATACCTTGTTTATTATTCTAGCATAATCTGAGTTCGTTCAAATCGTCTAATGAAGCAAACAATGAATGGTGGCGTGCAGTTTCAAAGATACATCCACCGCCAATAAGAAGATCTGCTTCTGATTGATCAGCAAAAGTCATACCGATCGCGCAATCGGGTCAAGGATTCTGATGTCCGTACCGAACTTGCACATGGCGTCACAGTCGCATTGCAAGTCCGAAAATAAAAGATAGGACATGGCGGATTTTAAGGATTGTTCCTTAATGAATGATGGGCGCATTAATTGCGCTTTGATTTCTTTTTCACGTTTGTTGGGAGCGACCAAAAAAAGTCTGCATGTTTGCTCAACAGACAGCGATAAATCATAGAGTCTGAGAATGCCTGAATAAATGGAGGTACTCTTTTCCACTTCAAATCCGCTGACAATCTGATCATTTTGACTCAGCCAGAGCACGTCAATCAGTGATACAGTATCAAAGACGCTTTTGCTTAGATTCGTGAGCGGCAGGGCGGAGAGCGAGTATTCGCCGAGCTTTTTACCGTTGTATTCTCGCTTATGGTCGTTTTGGGCGATCCACACATGATAGCCCAGTGCGCGTCCCAATCGTGCTAAATGGTATTGCATTTCACTGTGTGCATTTTCCTCAATTTGGTCATCAAGGACTTGAGAATGTCTTTTTTTCACTGCTTTTAACCGTTTTTCATTTTCCGCCGCCAGAACCTCGTCACTATTTTCGGGCAGAATGAGCCGGCCAGAGCCAATCTCAAACAGTAAACCGGCAAAAGCACCTAAATCTTTGGATAAGCTTGACTGTTGATTTGTCGCCAGGATATCCTCTCTCATTTCAAGGTAAGCCATCCAGGAACCGAGCTTAAGCTTTTTATGGAATAGTGTATTGAACCCGCGAACAATTGCTGTATTGAAAGGCGGAAACAGGGTGGGGTGAAGAAAATAAATAATAGTGGCAACCGCCGGGCCCAAACCTTTAATTTTTAATTGATCGAGTTTCACAATCTCGTCAAAAATCTGTTTAGCATTGGTGGCGTGCAGACAAGCATTAAGAAATCTTCCAAAAGCCATTTGGTTTTCAGAGTTCTCATAAATATCTGGGATTCGGAGCTTCGGTTTCCAGAAAAACGGATGTGCCGCCCCTGCGAAAATTTGTTTTTGCTCCGATATCGCCGTAACAACGGTCTCCAAGCTCGATCCCTTGAAATCATTTCCAAAGGTGCGTGCTTCAATTTCACTAATGACCTTTTTAAGTCCCTTTTTGATGGTGCGGAAGGCCTTGAGACGGTCTTCATTATTAATAAACCAAGTATGATAAACTGATTCCTGATCGTGTATGTACCCCTCGGTGAGCTTATCTAATTCTTCACGTGCCAACGTGTTTACCTCCATTAATATCTATGATCCTATTATAGTTGAATACTCTTTACGAGATAGATGTTATAGTTTTGTCATTATATTGTTATCGAATCATGTCTTGTTGTGTCACATTATGTTGTTATGATGTGACTATAAATCATGCTAAGGGTATTCGCCTGAAGCGATATAAATAGAAGAATACTAGAGGGGAAAGGGATCATGAATCGAAAATACATACATACAGCAGCGTTGGGACTGGTGCTTTCCTTATTCATGGGCTATGGCATCCCCGAAGCACATGCAGCACAAGGTCAGCAGCCTTCTGAGAATCAGCGACAACAGGATGCGGTGATTAACCAGCTTAAGGCTTCGGATCATCAAGTGAAGAAGATTAAAACGGCGGTGGATACCAAACAAGATAAACTCGCCGAAAGCCGTGAAAAATCGAAGTGGATGAAGGAAGAAATCAATCGATTGGACAAGCAGATCGACAGCAGAGATAAGTTATTGAAAAAGCGGATTCGAACGATGTACGTCAATGAAGGATCCGTGAACTATCTTGACGTTCTGCTTGGTTCAGAGAGTTTTGGTAATTTCATAGATCGAGTATTTGCTTTAAAAACAATCTCGGAAAACGATCAAAACATGTTGAACGATCAAAAGAAAGACAAGGCGGACCGGGCAGCAAATCAACAGGCGCTTATTGACGAACAAAGTCAGTTGAAGAATCGTTTGGCGGAATTAAAGAATCTGGAAACTGAGCTTCTTAAAAAAGAGAAAGATCAACGCAGTCAATTGGCGTTATTGAAAGAAGAAGCATCGAAAATAAAAGAAAAAGAAATGGAAAAAGATGAAGAAAAAGAAATTGCTGAGGATCAAACACGTGCGCTAAACAGGCAATCAACCGAGCTTGAAAATCTGTCTGACAGTAAAGCAGATTTCATAAAACCGGCCCAAGGCTATATCTCTTCCGGGTTCGGCAAACGTTCCTTTGATAACGGTTTTCATCCCGGGATTGATATCGCCAATAGCGAGGAGACACCGGTAAAAGCCGCTGCTGACGGTGTTGTTTTTCGAGCGTATCATTCATCCAGTTACGGAAACACGGTCATGATTTCACACAAAATCCATGGGAAATTATTTACGACCGTTTACGCGCACTTAAACAGTTATCATGTCGCAACAGGAGAACGGGTGATTAAGGGACAGGATATTGGCGGAATGGGTAATACAGGCGAATCGTTCGGCTCGCATCTGCACTTCGAACTGTATGACGGACAATGGAATCCGCCACCGCATAACGGCGCTGTCGATCCGATGAAGTTTATTCAGTGAATGGATTTGGAAAAATGAGAGGGGCGATCCCTCTCGTTTTTCGGATACAGAATCATTGATTTAATAACAATGGTTTGAGGAACGTTCCTGAAGGGTATAATCTATTTTTTAGGAGGGAACAACATGGACGTTTTTGCAGACTATTTATCGCGTATGGATAACCCGCAGCACCGAGCCCGAACAGAAGAAGTGTTGACATGGGTAACTAATAAATTTCCACATTTGGCGCGGGTGATTAAATGGAATCAGCCAATGTTTACTGATCACGGAACCTTTATTATTGGTTTCAGCATATCTAAAAAACATTTGGCCGTCTCCCCCGAACTTGCAGGGATTGAGCGTTTTTCTGCTGACATTGTGCAGGCTGGTTATGATCATACCAAGATGTTAATACGCTTTCCGTGGGATCGCCCGGTTGATTATGAATTGCTTGAGAAAATGATTGCATTTAATATCGCCGACAAAAAAGAGTGTACGACCTTTTGGCGGAAGTAAAAAAGATCCCTCGCTTCAGCACGATGCTATAGTGCTGAAAAGGGACAGTGAGTGCATAAGGACAGGAAACTATTCACTAAGCTAAAGCAGTATAGTCTCTAGTCATCTTCCCGTTCACTCGAATCCTCAGTAAAATTACTCAACTGTCTCATCATCGTTCAATAATTCACTCAAGGTATACATAATTAACGTCATTTGGCTCTTGCCCCTGAACGGGCAGGAATGATTCATCTTTCTGATGAAATTGTGCAGGCGGTTATGATCGCCCCTGCCACTGACTCACCTTGGTATAAAAAAAGAGTGGGATTAGTCTTTTTCCCCATCTTTAATAGATAACCTTAAAAAGTTAGGAATTTGTTGATTCTCCACCATCTACATGAAGAACTTGCCCAGTAACATGCCGAGAATCATCGGATGCTAAATAAACAAAGGTAGGGGCGACTTCGAATGGTTGAGCCATGCGATTAAATAAATTCGTTCCGTGCAAGGCGTTTACATCAGAAGAAAAGCTCGCCGGAATAAGAGGAGTCCAAACACGACCAGGTGCGATGGCATTGACACGAATCTGACGTTTGGCAAGGCTTTTTGCTAAAGAACGGGTCCAGCCAACAATGGCTGCCTTTGTAGCCGAATAATCAATTAATAACGGTTCACCTGCGTACGCGACCACTGAGGCAGTTCCAATAATTGAACTTTCTCCTTTTAAGTAGGGGAGTGCAGCTCTTGTTGTATAAAAATGGGAATAAATATTCAATTTAAAAGTTTCATCAAATTGTTCGTCCGTAATATCAGTAAGATCATTTTGCTGAAACTGAACCCCGACATGATTACACAATACATCTAGCTTCCCAAAGGTTTTAATGGTTTCGTGTACAATGTGCTCACATTGTTCTTTTTTTCGAAGATCTCCCGGTAGTAGTAGACAGCTTTGACCAAACGCTTCAATTCTTCTTTTTGTTCGTTGGGCGTCTTCGTGCTCATCTAAATAAGCAATCACAACATTTGCCTCTTCTTTTGCAAAAGCAATCGCTGCTGCTGCCCCCATTCCACTGTCACCACCAGTAATAAGAGCCACTTTATTTTTTAATTTGCCACTTCCTTTATAATGGGGGTTTTCAATAATGGGTCTTGGAACCATTAAATCTTCAAGTCCAGGTTGTCTTAATTGTCTTTGCTCCGGTTGAGTCAAGGGTACCTCTTCATATCGAGTGATTTTTCCATACACAGGATAATGCGGATATGGATCTTGCTTTTTATTGTCTTCAAACCATTTTTGATAAGCACGAATTTGCTCAAGTTCTTCCGTAGATAATGAGTGATGATGCTGAGGGTTATGCTCATTTTGATTATTCATAACGAATGCCTCCTCCATTTCATAGGCTATGATTAGCCATCTTCTGATGTGAAGAAAAGCTGGCTGCCTGTTCACAAACGAAGGAGGTGACAACAAGATGCGCGTCGAATTTATGCCTCAGGTCACACGTTTATTGGAAAATGTGGAAACTGAATTAACGTTCGATTATTTACATTATAGCTGGACCACCCCAACTATTGCTGTTAGACCTCCTTACTATAGCCATCCCGTCTATAAGCCATATTATCCAAACCTATAATGCGATCGATCAGTGGGGACTTTTTGCCCCGTTAGGTGGGGGAAGATACAATGAACTTTCGAAAAACCCGTTTAATCATCATTAATCCAACACTGGGCTGAATCCATAGGGATTTAGTCTTTCTTACAAGTTAAGAAAGTATAGCGTTTTGCCTTGGCGGTACAACGATAAGGTCATAAGATTCGGTTGGGCGATCAGGTAAGCGCCCAATCTGAGAAATAAACGGAAAAATTTCGCTTATCGAATCGAAAAACGTGAAAATAGAGGCTTTTTCCGTGCATAAGCAGAAAAATTACCCTTATTTACCTGTGAAACAAGCGTCATGATGCATATAACCGGAAAATCTCCGCTTATTTTACTCCGGCCGCGGTACTTAATTAAGGACCAAGCGCTTTTTGCCCGGTTTTTCTAATCACGATTGGTCTTAATCAAACGTTTGATTTATTCGGTGCAAATGATCGGGCACAAGTTACCTTTTTCCGACCTTATGGTGACATAGGTGATCACCCGATTGAGAATGAGTCCGAACCCAATGCAAACAGCCGCAGTGATTCGTCCATTGCCAACCAGTCTTCAGTTAGAGGCAGTCTTGAAAGGATTCCGATCAGACCCATAATATAAACTGGGGGCAGAAATGACTACATCCTCTGCATTGTTCTTCTTTACATCATGAACTGCCAAGCATATAATAGTCTCGAAAATTAAATCATTCTTTATTCGCTGAATCCGTCAGGAGCGGGGGAACCAACTTTGTGATGCTGGGCATCACTTGGGGTGAATCCTTCAACGTAAGGACGGGCTACTCTCATGGTCCGAATCCGACAGCTAACTTCGTAAGCGTTAAGAGAGAGGGTGTGAACTGATGATCGAAAATTAATTCGACTGCGGGGATGATTCTCTGTGGTCTTTTTGTCGTTTCATTTTTTAATGAAGTGCCCGTGATTGGTACAGAAAAAAATACTTTTGCGAGGAGATCAATTAAATAATGGATAGTAAAATGAACCAACGCTTGTCGATGGGCGGGATGTTGGTTACTTTGGGGATTGTCTACGGTGACATTGGTACGTCACCATTGTACGTGATGAATGCGATTATTTCGGATGCTGGGAAAATGCAGCATGCCGTACCCGACTATATCATTGGCTCAATCTCATTAATTTTCTGGACACTTATGATCATTACAACAGTAAAATATGTCCTCATTGCGATGCGCGCAGATAATAATCATGAAGGTGGCATTTTCGCTTTATATGCTTTAATTCGCAATCGTGCCCGTTGGCTGACCTTTCCTGCACTCATCGGTGGCGCTGCGCTCTTAGCGGATGGAACGTTAACACCGGCTGTTTCTGTAACATCAGCGATCGAAGGGTTAAAAGGGCAGCATATTGGCCCACTTGAATTTAGTGATCATCAATTCGTTGTCGTACTCATTGTGACGGCGATCTTATTAGGCCTGTTTTTGATTCAGCACTTTGGAACGGAGGTAATCGGGCGGTCCTTTGGGCCAATGATGCTTCTATGGTTCGTTTTTATCGGTGTTCTCGGTTTTATGAATATGCTGAGCCATTTAGAAATTTTAAAAGCACTATCTCCAGTTTATGCGATTCAATTTCTCTTCAGTCCGGTCAATAAAGCAGGCATTTTTATTCTCGGCAGTGTCTTCTTGGCAACGACAGGAGCGGAGGCGCTTTACTCGGACATGGGCCATGTTGGAAAGAAAAATATTTATGGCAGCTGGCCTTTTGTGTCGCTTATGCTGATGCTTAACTATATGGGGCAAGGCGCGTGGGTGATCGGTCATTACCAGAGTGCGGCTTATCGTAATCTTCTTGATGTTAATCCTTTTTATGAAATGCTTCCGGATCAAATAAGGTTATTTGCCATCGTGCTTGCGACCTTGGCAGCAATCATTGCTTCGCAAGCGTTGATTACAGGCAGTTATACATTAGTAAATGAAGCAATTGGCTTAAAGTTTCTGCCTCGAATGTTGATTAAACGTCCAAGTAACACGCGGAGTCAAATGTATATTCCAACTGTTAATTGGTTTTTGTGTATCATTACACTCATTATTGTCTGGTTATTTCAAACCTCACAGCATATGGAAGCCGCTTATGGGTTAGCAATAACCATAACCATGTTGATGACCACCTTGCTGCTGTTTGCGTTTATCAAGAGCAGGCTTAATCAAGCAGTTGCTTTTGGGATGGTTCTATTCTTTGGCTTGATTGAGGTTCTCTTTCTGATGGCAAGCCTCGTTAAGTTTGTCCATGGGGGCTACTTGACACTTTTAATTACACTATTGATTCTTTCGGTTATGGTTGTTTGGTATTTCGGCAACAAGCAGCGTGAAAATTATGAACGCACAAGTGAATATGTTTCGTTATTGGATTATCGTAAACAGTTAGTTCAACTGAGTAAGGACAGCACGGAGCCGCTTTATAGTACGAACTTAGTTTATATGACCAAAATTGGTCCACATTACAGCATTAAACGGAAAGTCCTGTATTCAATTCTTGATAAGCGACCGAAACGGGCAAAAGTGTATTGGTTTGTAACGGTTAATGAAACGGATGCCCCGTATGAGAACCAGTATACGGTAGATATGCTGGGTACTCGTAATATCATTAGTGTACAGCTCTATCTGGGCTTTAAGAATTCACAACATGTTAATATTTATGTTCGGCAGATCGTTAATGATCTTATTGATGAAAAAGTCATTGATACGCAATATCCTAAATACACAACGCTTAAAAATAGGCGTGTCGGTGATTTCAAATTTGTTGTCACCACGGAGCAGTTAATGGATTTAGCGACAGATCCAAAGATGAATCGCTGGGATCGTTTATTGATCGGAGGTCGTATCTTTCTACAAAATATCACGACTTCCCCGGCCATTTGGTACGGGTTAAAATTTAGTGAAGTTGTTGAGGAAGCCGTTCCTTTAGTACTTTATAATCCGAAAGTTTTACGCTTAAATCAAAAAGAAATTCGCCATGCGGTTAAAGATACGAAAAAATAAGGTGAACTATGGCATTTGAGAAAAAGCCAACCTAATAAAAAACGGGAGGAATAAAAAATTTCCTCTCGTTTTTTTTAGCTTCTTTTACATGAAACCCTCTTACATCGTCTCAGAACAGCTTGTTTTTCAACGATGTGATCTCATCCGGATGCATACCAACTTGCTGAAGATAGTCTTGGACCGTACCATATGTTTCAAAGAAATGATTCAGTGTCGCTTCCATGTACTCCATATCGGAGCGACCGGTAAAATCTGGAATCTCCGGGTGCTGATGCAGCAATTCGCGTATTCTGAGCCGCAAATAGGTATAGGAAATTTGATAGTCTGCGAGAATATCACTGATGCAGACACCGGCAATAAGAAGCAGCAGTGCGGCTACAACACCGGTACGGTCTTTGCCGACATAGCAATGGATGAAAACGGCGCCTTTTTGCCGAATGATGATACTGAGAATCCGTTTGATCGCGGGGAAATCAGCAAGCATCTCTGCGTACAGCGAGGGGACTTCGGCTTTCGAAGCAGGATTGCGATTGCCAAATGCAAATGGGCAATGAAAATAATTAAAGTCGGCGGATCGTTCAAAGGCGCTTGGCAACCGCTCTATTTCCGGCTTTGAACGGAAGTCGAGCGCTGTTGTGACGCCAAAATTTTTCAATAGCACTGCATCTTCCGGGCTGAATGATTCCGGTACATCACTGCGGATGATTCTTCCGAACGCTGTAATCCTGCCGTCATTTGTTAGATAACCGCCTAGATCCCGCGTGTTCACCGTGCAGGAAAGGGGAATTCTTCGTGTTGGCATGACTGTACCTCACTGGTTTTTATCTAGATTAAGGCTGTATTCCATGCTAATTATATCACGGTGGGAGTAATCCATTTATCAATTGAGTGTTTGGCAGAAAACTGACTTTTGCTAATCCCAAGAGAGCGTATCGCCCCTCAAAGGGTTTGTTAGAGAACCAATGAAAGATCCCTGCTCTGGGGTGACTCGAATGTTGTCACTAAATTAGGATCGTTACCTTTTATGGAAACGGGGTTTTTTCAGCAGAACAGAGAGAACTGAGCTATGCTAAAATAGCAACGAGGCTACTGGTCTATGTGGAGGTGTCTTGCTATGACAAAAATAAATAAACTTGTGCTTTGTGTTACGATCATTGCTTTAATCACGGGATGTGGACAAGATCATGCAAACGATGAAACAAAGTCCAAACCATCCGATTCGACAGCGAAGAAAGTCACGCGAGCGAGTCAAGAATCGTCTTCAAAGAAATCCTCTTCATACAATAGTTCCTCTGTCACGGAATCTTCATCCAGTCAAAAAAAGACCATTGAAAGCTCAACTTTAACTGTTTCTTCGACAGGCGCATTGTCGGGCGAAAGTCAAGAAGGATCAGCGTCAAATGATTCAGCAACCAACAGTCAAACGTTCGTAGCCAATGCGGATGAAGCAGTTAATGTATTGAAGACCCATTTAAAAGAAGGGCAAGATTCGGATATTCAGTTCGAACCGCTGGATGTGCATAAGAAAAAAGATTCAAGAGGCTACTATTATCTCATTCGAGAAGAATCGAAAGAACTTCTTGAAAAAGGCGGCTCCGGGACAGTCGGGATTTACAAGGTATATGATGACTACAATTATCAATTAAACGAATGACAATCGTTTACTTACCGTCAACGAGGACATGAATTTGTATAGTCTGCGCCCCTTTGGTATTGTGAAAGAAAATCTCCAAAATTCCCCACAAATTAATAGAGGGAGTCCTTTCTTTGAAAACGATAGTACTTAGTGTATGCGGGTTCATAATGATCGCCTTAATCATGACTCTAGTTAATTACGAAAATCTGATCAGCTTCATACCGGTGCGCAGTCAAGCGTTTGGTGCACAGGACAAGCCTAAACAATTGCAGCCTGTGCCGCTACGTCCCGTCACAAATGCCCCGATAAACTACACGTTACAGAAAAGTGAGCTAAATATAACCTACGACAATGGGAAGAGCTGGGTCAAGGTTCCGGTTGATCGAGATCAGTTATTTGACGGAGAATACAACGGAAATAAACAGGAATTGATTGACGGGAGCTATCTGCTAACCAAATATCGAACGGCATTCCTGCATTCAGAAGGCGCGGATCCGCAAAGTAAAAGCATTGTACTCACCTATTCCCTTGATCAGGGAAAAACATGGCACAATTCCACTGTGACCACCTCTTTTACCGCCTTGCGCTTCAGAAAAATAGGTTTTATTAGTGACCACTTCGGTTATGTCATCTTATCTGGTGATCGAACGATGTCTCAGGAAAGTTCAAGAGTCTTTTTAACACAGGATGGAGGACGCGGCTGGAAGGAAACCGCTTCTACAGGGGTTACGCAGTTAATTTCAGATGGCGGTTTTGTCAATGAATCTAGCGGATTTTTGTCCTATGGAACCATTAATCCTGAAAATCCGGAGCTTTACGTGACAGAAGATGGAGGAAAGTCCTGGTCGAAGGCTGTGTTTACAATGCCCCAAAAATATCTCAAGATCTTTGTTACAGCGGAAATTCCAACAAGAGAAGGAAATCGCTTGGCCGTTTTCGTGAACCAAGGCCCAAATGGCGACTATAAAGGCGGAAAAGTGAAAGGAAAATTCATTTCAAAGGATAATGGTAGAACATGGGCCTTTTCCGAGGAGGTACAGCCGGATGAAAATCAACAGGAATAAATGGACGACGGTCTTGGGCTGGTGCTCATTATTGCTCGCCATCGGCTTTTTTGGTTTGCAGATTGGCTATTTAGTCATGCATCGTTTTTTTCAAGTAGAGTATATCGATAATCAACTCTTCTTCATTATTAACTGCCTGTGTTTTTTGGGGATCACAGTGTCTCTTTTGCTTTTACTTGTGCTCACGCGAAAAATGATATGGATTCTTTCCGGCGCGGCCATTCTGTTTTTCATTGTGAATGGAGTTCTGCTTGTTGAAAACAGTCAGGAAACCAACAACATAACCAGCATATCGCCTGATTGGAAGCATGTATTCGTTGTTAAAGAAAATCCGGCGACCGGAGCAGCCATTTATTATCGGAGCTACTATGGAATTTTTTGTCGGCCTAAGCAGGTCCTTCCCTATAGAGCGAATGATCGGTATAAACTTAAATGGTTAGCGAATGATAGTGCCGCTCTGACGTACACGGATGCAAATGATAAGATTCAGCAATTCATTGGTACGTACGGCGATCGCGGCGGGGGCAGATCTTACTATTATGTGGGTGCGGAAATTCATGGACAATGGCAGGGTGGAGGCGCATTAGTGATCAGCAACACAAAAGGCATTTCAGTTACTGAAGCTGGCACGACCGAATTATTTGAGTGGGACAGTATCGTTCAGTTTGGTACTCTGGCTGTTGTGCTGAAGAGAGATGATCAAGCCGTGTGGACGCTGTCATTAAATAAAGATTTTGAGATTCATTCGGACGCTTCTGAACCGGCCACCGGAACCATCCGTTTGTACCGCGCGACAATGGAAAACAATGAGCCGTTAACGCTGCGCAATGAGCCATTGAACTAGTATCCGTTCAAAAAATCCATTTGTGATAAATTTCCAATCTAGTAAAATGTTTTTTTACATCAATGATCTCATAGCTCAAACAACCTATGATCAAGGGGGACAACTAGGGTTAAGCGGTTTCTAATAGATTGAATGTCAAAGTTAATGGAAGAATAATTCATTGACAACCTTAAAACATACTATTACCATAGGGTATATAGTTTTTGCAGTTCTAAATCGCGATCAGAGGTGAGTGTGAGATGAAATTAGTTTCAATGATGCTGATGTGTTGTGTCCAATTCATGTGTATGAATCTAAATGGCTTTGTACGGCGCAGATCCATTGGTATCGAATTGACTGAGGCTGATTTCACTTGATAGTCACCCTTTACGAGTGAAAAAGTATTTTCGATTACAAAGTATGGATGAATACGTCGTCTCTAAGCCCAATCAGCTTTAAGACGATTTTTTTTGCAAAATGGAGGAGAAGGATATGACAAAGTCTTTATACGCTATTGGCGGCGGACAAATGGTTGAGGCGATCATTCGTGCGTCATTAAAGAATCAGGCGATTTCAGCGGATACAACACAGGTTGTAGATATTAGCCCGAATCGAGTTCACTACTTAGAGGAAAGTTATCACGTGACCGCAGACACAGAATTCCGACCTGAAGCGTTAGAAAATGCGGACATTATCTTATTGGGCGTTCGCCCGCAGGATGATTGGGCAGCAATTGCCAAACGGATTGGCGCGAGCGGCCTGAAGAAGCCGTTGGTTTCGATCATTGCCGGTGTCACGATCGAGCAATTGGAGCATGCACTGGAAACTCCGGATTATCCGCTCGTTCGTATTATTCCGAACACGCTAACGGACACAGGCTTCGGAGTTACTGGAGCAGCGCTGAATGCAGCAGCAAAGCAAGCGGACGTGGATGAATTTCTGAGGAGCTTCGGAAAAGTTGACTATATTCCTGAAGAACAAATTGATAGTTATACCGGTTATGCGATTGCCGGACCAAATTATGTGTACAATTTCTATCTTGCACTGACCAATGCCGGCGTGCTTGGCGGATTGTCGAGAAAACAAGCGAATGAAATCGCGCTGGAGAACCTTCAGGGCGCAGCGAAAATGCTTGAGATTACCGGAAAACACCCTTATGAACTGTTGGATATCAATAACTCGGCAGGCGGTGTAGGCATCACAGCGCAACATGAACTGGATGCAAGCGACTTTGCAGCAGGTGTTCAAAATGCTGTACTCGCAGCGATCCGAAGGACAACAGAATTAGGAAAAGGGGAGTAAACATGGCTGTTTTAAATTGGGACCATACGATGATCAACGTTCAAAATGTCGATCAGGCTGCCCGCTTTTTCGGAGATCACGGCATCGTGTTTGCTCGTGGAGGGCGCCATGAAAAGTGGGGTACCGAAAATGCATTGGGCTATTTTGGTCTGAATTATATTGAATTAATCTCTGTATATGATGAGGCACGTGCCAAGGACTTTCCACGTGCAGGAGCTTCCGCTGTGTATGACGCCGTTCACGATTACGAGCAAAACGTGCAGCGGATCAACACTCTTGCAATCCGCACATCGGACATTGAAGCGACACACGCACGTTTAAAACAAGCTGGCGTTCCTGCCGGAGACATCGAGGTCGGCAAACGTCTGGACGAACAAGGGCATCTGATCACTTGGTCAATTTTCTTCATTGACGGCACCATTGATGGTTTGCCTTATCCGTTTTTCATTCAATGGCAAGGCAGTGATGAGACGCGCGAGCAGAAACTTAAAGATCAGGGACTCATCGTGTCGCATCCTGCTGGTGATTTGCTGGCGAGACAAGCTGTTTTCCATGTACCTGATCCGGAAAAAGCAGCCACTATTTGGGGCCAACTGCTTGATGGTCAATCAGAAAAAGCAGCTGCCGAATACCGTATACAGCTGCAAGATCGGCAATTGATTTTTAAACAGGGTTCGGAAAACCACATCGTTCAATTGAATTTTGACGGTGCGGGCGAACAATTAAAACAACAAACCATAGCGTTTGACCAAATAAAACTTTCATTTATTTAAAGGGGAGAGCAACATGAAAAAGTTAGACAAGATCATCATCGGAGTAATCGCGGCAGTTGTCATTGTCGCTGGAGGTATTTATTTTCTAGGTGGATTGGGTTCGAATAAGTCGGCATCTTCCAACAAAGCAGCAAGTTCCGACAAGCCAAAGGTAATTAAAGTAGCCTATGCGACCACGAACTTTCCGATCACGTATCAAAACGACAAGAAGCAAGGCGACGGCTATGACGTTGCGATCATGCGTGAAATTGATAAGCAATTGCCTCAATATAAATTCGACTATGTCGGTACAAGTGATGATGACGTATTAATCGGTGTTAAGAGCGGCAAGTACCAAGTCGGTGTTAAGAATATTTTCTATACAGCAGACCGCGCGAAGACCTATCTCTTTCCAAAGAACTATTTCGGTGTGAGTGACTCCGGCTTTGTTGTGCGCACAAAAGATAAGGATAAATTCGGCGGTTTGGCGAAACTGGCTAAAAACAAAGGCAAGCTTGTTCCCATTGCTCCGCAAAACGGACAATATGCGGTCATCGCTGATTACAACAAGAAAAATGATCCGAAGATCGATCTGGGAAGTGCCGATACATTTGTTGTTTCCGATGCTTTGAAGTGGGTTAACGAAGGCCGTTACGATGCATTCTTCGCAATCCGTCCAATGTTTGAAGCCCTTGTAGAAAAGAAAAACGGCGCCAATGCTGATTTGAAGGACAAGCTGACCTACGTTACGTTAGGCGGTATCAAAACGTATCCGCTCTTTAATAAGGATCAGAAGGAATTCGCTGCAGCCTATGACAAAGCAATTAAGAAGATTATTAATTCCGGAAAAGCATCAGAACTCTCAGAGAAATACTTTGGCCAGGATAACTTCAAGTTGCTCGATCAGCCATTTAAGTAATCAAAAAGTTGAGGGTATGTAAATGGATAATATCAAACTAATTATCAATTTTTTGGGTCAGTTGCTGCCGGCCATTAACATCACCTTAATTGTTTCGTTATCATCAATTATCTTAGGCAGTCTGCTTGGTTTGCTGCTGGCAGCGGCAAAAATGAGTGAGTCGGTTGTATTGCGGGTGCTTGCTCGTGTTTACGTGAGTGTGATTCGGGCAACGCCGTCAATTATCATGATTTTCGTGGTGTACTATGGCATGCCAATGCTTTTTAACAACTGGTTCCATACGAATATTGATGGCTGGAACCGCATGTACTTTGTCATTATTGCATTAACTGTTCTGTTTTCAGCACCGGCTTCTGAACTTTTTCGTTCGGCGCATGAGTCGATTTCCAAAGGGCAGATGGAGGCTGGATTGATGGTTGGTATGACGCCATTTCAAACGTTTTATCGAATCATTTTGCCGCAAGCCTTTGTCGTCGCACTTCCCAACTTCGCTAATTCAGTTGTTAATCTTCTCAAAGAAGGGGCATTGACGTTTACTATCGGGGTTGTTGACATGGTCGCCAAGGCACAAATGATTGTCGCCAATAATTCGGGCGGCTATGCTTGGCAGACGTATTGTGCTTTAGCGTTGATTTATTGGGTTATTTCACTGGCAGTTGACAAAGGCGTGTCTCTAGTGGAGAAATCCTATCAAGCAAAAAGAAAGACGATTGCAGTTTAAGGGGGCCGCTTAAATGTCATTAAATACAGACTTCATGGTAAAAGTTGCCCAAACAGCCATTCAAGGTGTTCCCGTCACACTGCAGATTGTCTTGGTTGCGCTGCTGATTTCATTGCCGATCGGTGTCTTATTTGCATTAATCAGGATCTATCGGATCAAGGGCTTGGAACTGATTGTGAAATTCTATGTGTCCTTGGTCCGAGGTACACCGATTATCGCACAGATTCTGATTGTGTACAGTGCGTTTCCGAGTCTGTTAAATATGATGATCGGCAAGGCAGCCTTCAGCATTAATCCAATTTATTATGCGTACATCGTCTTTACTTTAAACAGTATTGCGACCTTGACGGAAGTATTCCGCTCAGCGTTGCAGACGGTTGATAAAGGACAGATGGAAGCGGGGTTGATGGTCGGGATGCAGCCGCGTCAGGCCTTTTGGCGAATCATATTGCCGCAGGCGCTCATCTCGGCGCTGCCTAATATCGCGAACGCGACGCTCTACCTGATTAAGAATTCATCCTTGGCTTTCATCATGTCTGTTAAAGATATTACTGCGATTGCGAAAACGGAGGCGGCTTTTAACTATAATTTTCTGGAAGCCTACCTGGTTGTTTGGGTTTACTATCTGATTATCTGCTACGGCGCGGAAATCATTTTCAACCTGCTTGAGCGTTATTTCAGCAAGTATCGACGATCAGCTAAGAGAACAACCGGCTTTAACTGGAATCCTTTTAGTATTAAGCAACCGAAATTAGTAGTGAAAACAGATTTAGCAGAAAGCGAGAGGACCAACAATGCTCACAATTGAAGGCCTGAAGAAAGGCTATGAAGGTAATGAAATTCTAAAGGGCATCAGCATTGATGTGAACAAGGGCGATGTGATTTCGATTATTGGGCCCAGCGGTTCCGGCAAGACAACGTTATTACGAACAATAACCACTTTGGAAGCGGCTGATGGCGGGCATATTACATTTGCCGGAGTAGATAAAGATTTCGAGAAATTAAATGGAAAAGACATCAATACCATTCGACGCAATGTCGGCTTTGTCTTTCAGAACTATAACCTTTTTAACAATAAAACGGCCTTGCAGAACATTACGGAAGGCTTAATCGTTGCACGCAAAGTGAAGAAAAGTGAAGCGGAGAAAATTGCTTTGGATGCACTTGAGCGGGTGGGGCTCTCGGATCGTAAAAATCACTATCCGTCACAGCTTTCCGGCGGACAGCAGCAGCGCGTCGGCATTGCTCGGGCGATTGCGCTGAATCCGGAGGTTATTTTCTTTGATGAGCCGACATCAGCCTTGGATCCGGAACTTGTCGGGGAAGTGCTGAAAGTCATGCAGGATTTGGCAAATTCAGGGACAACGATGGTTGTGGTGACGCACCAGATGAGTTTTGCCCGTGATGTGTCCAATCGTGTGATCTTTATGGCAGACGGGCACATTGTCGAACAAGGCGATCCGAAAAAAATATTTGAGAATCCTTCTGAAGAACGAACAAAGAAGTTCTTGACGGACATTTTAGCAAACGTATGAAGCTGTGTGATTTAAGCCGAATCAATGAAGGAGACAGATAGCAGCATGGCAAGCGATGAGAAACATGTAATAGTTACCGGAGCAAGCAGCGGCATTGGCCGGGCAGCTGCGATTGCTCTAGCTGATAAAGGGTACAACGTGCATCTAATTGGCCGAAATGCGGAGCGTCTGGCTAAGGTACAGGCCGAGACAAGCCGTGAAGGCGTTCAAAGCACAACCTATCAATTGGAATTGACCGATAAGGCAGCTGTTCAGCAGGTGTTTGATGAAATCTATGCAAAAACCGGGCGTATTGACGGGTTGGTCAACTCGGCAGGTATTTTCTACACGACGGATGTATTCGACTATGATGATAAATCATGGAAGGAAATCATGGATGTTAACTTCTATGGAACGCTGTACCCAAGTCTGGCACTGCTTCCGAAACTGATCGCTCAAGGATTCGGCAGCATTGTTAATGTGACGTCTGTCGATGCTTTTGACGGAATCGCGAATTACGATGCGTATGCTGCCTCAAAGGGTGCAGTAACCAGCTTGACAAAGACATTGGCGCTGGAAGGAGCGCCAAAAAATGTACGTGTTAATGCGGTTGTTCCGGGGATTACGGATACGGAAATGACGCATGAGCGTCTTCTGGAAAACATTGAAAAGTACCGCAAAAAAGTGCCAATGCAGCGTGCGGCTCAAGCGTCTGAAGTTGCAAAACCGATCGCTTTTCTGATTTCCGATGATTCAAGTTACATCACCGGTCAGAGTCTCCATGTCAATGGCGGATGGCGTCTCGCATAAGGCAAAATACAGGGAGTGACTGTTGTGACAGAAAACAAACATCAGATTT
This sequence comes from Sporolactobacillus nakayamae, assembly GCF_900113325.1. Taxonomy (GTDB): domain Bacteria; phylum Bacillota; class Bacilli; order Bacillales; family Sporolactobacillaceae; genus Sporolactobacillus; species Sporolactobacillus nakayamae. The sequence continues at coordinate 28,095 of NZ_FOOY01000030.1, forward strand.
TACTCGATGCGCTCGATAATAAGCCGACAGACCAAGTGTTGGCCGGATTTTGGCATCACTATCTGTCTGATGAGAAGAAACAAGTGCTTGGCTACCGTGATCAGGCGGTGATCGATGACGTTGTTGCGCGGCAACAACGTTTCTATGATCGCTATAAGCCTGATTTTACAAAGATTATGAGTGACGGATTCTTCCTGCATCCCAGCGTGATTGACAACACATTTGAAACGCCGGAAGACCTGAAGAAGATTCAGCGCATTGATGCGAATGATCCATGGATTACGCGTCAAGTTGCAGCGATTAAAGCAATCGTTGCACACTACAATGGTGAAATCGGCAGCTTTTACAATATTTTTTCGCCATGGTACCAGTTGCGCTTGCGTTTTGAGATCCTTGAACAGGATTTCGAGAAGATTTACCGCTTTTTAAGAGAAGATCCTCAGGCGATTGCTGATGCATTTGCTGTTCTTGCCGATGACCTGATTGTTTTAAGTACCAAATTGATTAAGGAGTCGGGGATTGACGGCATCTATCTGTGCGTGCAGCAGCCGCAGGATTCAGTCATTAGTACGAAGCAGTGGCAGCAGTTCGTGCAGCCCAGCGAGGTGAAACTGCTGAGCGCAGTGCAAGATGTTCATGATTATAACATGATTCACATCTGCGGCTTTGAAGGCAAACGGAATCGCTTAGGCGACTATACGAACTATCCGGTAAAAGCGTTCCACTGGGCTTCTTATGTTGAAGAAGTTTCCTTAAAAGAAGGAAAGAAACTGTTTGACGGCCGCGCGGTGATGGGTGGTTTTGAAAATACGGAGAACGGTGTCTTCTATAAAGGAAGCAAAGAAGAAATTCAGGCGGAGACAAAGCGTCTGCTCGAAGAAAACGGACATCAAGGCATTCTGCTCAGCGCTGATTGCAGCATCCCGTTTGACACCGACGACGCGCATGCCGCGTGGGTTTCCGAAGCAGCGAACGAAGTGAATGTTCGTCGGTAAGTTGAAGAATGAAGCAAAAAAGCGATCCGAACGCCTTCGGATCGTTTTTTTACGGCATTTCCTAACAAGAAAAGAAAGTTTAGCGTTGTACTTTGCTGATACGATGATAGGTCATAAAGTGCGAATTCCCAATTCGTACTGACCGGTTGGGCGATCAGGTAAGTGCCTTAATCCGAGAATAAACGGAAAAATTCCGCTTATTTAGAAAATAAATGAAAAAATCGCTTAAATAGACGGAGAAATTCCGCTTATCGGATCGAAAAACGTGAAAAGGGAGGGATTTTCCATGAATAAGCGGAAAAATTACCCTTATTTACCTGTGAAACAAGCGCCATGAGGGAAATAACCGGAAAATCTCCGCTTATTTCCCTCGCTCCTTAATTAAGGACCAAAATGATTTATTAGAAAACTTGGCTTCGCCAAGCCTCTGGCGAAGGCGAAGACTTAGTTGCGCTTACACTCGTTTCCTTGAATCTTTAATTTTTTTATACTTTTTTATCAGTGTTAGAAAACTTGGCTTCGCCAAGCCTCTGGCGAAGGCGAAGACTTAGTTGCGACGGCCATGGACGGCCTAGTGTCCGGTGAGCCGCAGGACGCGGCGTTTTTTCGGACCGCTTACACTCGTTTCCTTTAAATGTTTTCTTATACTTTCCTACCCGTGTGGAATAGAACTGTCTGTTCAAGCACAAGCTTGATGATTCAAAACGACCATTTGGAGTAAAGGAGTTCTCGCTAAACTTTAATTAAAATAGGAAAAGGAACTTGCCTTCAGCACGCAGACGTGTGGTCACAGCAGAGAGTTCTTTGGTGACGTATATGAGCAAATCTTGTGCCGCAGGACTTCGTTTTTTTTCCCGCAGACACCAACTACTGTACAGCCTCTACCCCTTGCTGTTTTCTGACATTGATAGCAAAACATCCTAAGAGCTGGGGAAGTTCGGCAGCTCGCGAAGCAGGTGTGGTACCTTTTATATGAATTCTAAATAGATGCGTTCACCTATTTGTTTAGAGATGCAGCAAACACTTTTCTTGTCTCGTTTAGCAGAATAAATAATTGAAAGGCGGTAGTGAGCATATAGAGGAAGAGCAGGGCGAAGAGGACGGCTCCCGCGGTCTGATTAAGATTGATCGTGCCTGAAGCATCTTTTGTGAATAAGATTCCTGTTGTAATGATGAGAAATGTGACGACACTATAGGACAAAAAGAGCCAACCGGTCCAATTCGCCTTTGAAGCGAGTTCGGCGTTCCCAATGCGTTGTGCCTCTTGCTCAATGCCTTTACATAAGTGATAGACGCAGTAGATAAGCAGAATGGTTGTTACTGCAGAAAAAGTGAGTGAAAAGATTCTTCCGCTAGTCTGAGCATTGTTGATGACACCATTTAAAACAGCGGAGTGCCGGATGAAGAGGTCTAATGCTGATAGAGGAATTAAGAGCAGGCTCGAATGTTTTACTCGTATAAACCGATCGTTCTGAATAGAGGATAGTAGTCTATTTGTGCCGATAAAAACTAAAATATAGCCAACGACATCAGGCAGAACATCGATTGAAGCAATATTAAATTGGAAGAATATAAAAATGAATGCGACCAGCAAGTGGCGAAAGCCCACAAACTCATCCCCAATTCGATTTTTTAATGATGACTTGGTATCATTATACACTATACAGGCTGCATGAAGGGGGAGATTACCAATTAATAGAAAGCTATTGATTTTGTTTTCTGTGAGTATAGCTTTGTTGTTTGTTTACGCAGGTTATACATATCTGGATCAGCTTTATCAATCCGCTGTGATCGCAGACCCTGAAACGTTGCAAGTTCAGGATCAACCATTTCGCCCGGGTGATCGTAGTCAGCAGCATTCAGATGCAACGGGGGTTCAGTTTGCAAATGATTCGCTTGCGGGCAAATCAAAGATGAAACAGTTAACTGAAATGACCGGCCAAGTGGCAGATCAAGATAACATTTATTTGAAAATGACATCGAATCATCAGCAATACCTGTCCAAAGAAGACTATAAACGCGCGCTTAACGAAGCGTTTCATTCCAAATTTCCTCAACGAACACAGTTCATGCGTATTCGTTTGACGCTTATTTACGAAGGACAGCGTAAATTTGCACTGATCGGCGACGAACAGGTAGACTATAGCCCGGCAAACTTGAAACCGAGTTCAATAGCCATTCACTATAGGCAAGAGTTTCGTTCACTATCCAGCACCGCGAAACAGACATGGGCGAGTGTTCCGGAATTTGAACCTCATCGTTTATCCATTGCCAGACGGTCCTATCGTCCATCTGATGTACCCAACGATCAGAATGAACCATTTTTTGATAACAGTAATCAAACGAGTATTGCCTACCATGTTGATTGGCAGCAGCCTGCCTTTCTCCAGGATCTTGTCGGGCTTAATTTTACCTATGTAACTGAATTTGAGATCCCGAAGAATAGTTCGCGTGCGGATGTCTATGTGCAGCAAGCACAACCTGAACTTTCCAAGCAACTAACGTATTCACTTAACTAGTTATGACGTCGGAAATGCTGCTGAATTAAGTGTTGAAAAAAGAATCGAAGACGATCCGCAAAGGATACCTCCGATTCTTTTTGATGGTTAATTTTGCATTGCGAGGCACTGCGTTAAATTAGTTTCTCTGCGCGGTTGGGCGTATGATCACTTCGTTGATGGATACATCGTCCGGTTGGCTGATTGCGTAAGCGACAGCGTTGGCAATCGCTTCCGGCTTAATACCGTTGAATTTCTCTTTTTCTTCAACCTGTTTCTTGAGTGTTGGATCTGTTATTGTGCTTGGAAGCTCGGTTTGAACAGCTCCGGGCGAAATGTCGGTGACACGAATCCCGCTGTACGGAGACTCTTCCAACCGCAATCCTTCGGCAATGGCCCGAACCGCAAACTTGGTTCCACTGTAAACCGCCCATCCTCCCGGATTTACGGCAAAACCGGCAACAGAATCGGTATTGATAATATGTCCTGAATTTTGGCTGCGCATAATTGGGAGTGCGGCCGCAATTCCGTAGAGGACACCCTTGATATTGACATCAATCATACGTTCCCATTCATCAACTTTCAAATCGCGAAGTGGGGACAGCGGCATCAGGCCTGCGTTGTTGTAGAGCACATCAATTCGACCATATTTTTCAACGGCAAGATTAATCAGTGATTGAACGTCTTCTTTACGTGTCACATCTGTTTTTTGATAACAGGCGTCTCCGCCATTGTTGATGAGTTCAGAAACTAATGCATCAAGTTTTTCCGTACGGCGCGCACCGAGAACGAGCTTGGCCCCTTCATTGGCAAGCTTTCGAGCAGTGGCTTCGCCGATACCGCTTGATGCGCCGGTAATGACAACAACCTTATCTTTAATCTGTTCCATCTGACTGACAGCCTCCAGTTTTCGTGTGTTTAGTGGCAGAGCATGGATTACTAACAATTATGATTTTTGCGAACCGGGTTGTACAGCATCAATTGTGTAAAAATAGTGGTATCAGGGGAGTGGAGCTGATGCAAATGAATAGCAACAAAAGAGTACACCGCTTATTCATTAAATATGACAATATGTCGTCATATTTAATGAACTATAATGGCATTACAGTCATAAAGATTAAATCGGTAAGAAAGCAGTCGATGAAATCAAATAATAAGGAGAAATTATGGAATCTACTTGTTCATGGGCAAAGACAAATGAACTCATGCGCCTCTATCATGATACTGAATGGTGCAGGCCAAATCATGATGACCGCTATATATTTGAACTGCTCGTCTTGGAAGGCGCGCAGGCAGGTCTGTCTTGGTCAATTGTACTAAACAAAAGAGAAGAGTACAGGAAGGCATTCAATAATTTTGATATTCAGTACTGCGCGAATCTAACGGACCAAGATATCGATCATATACTATTGAACACCGGAGTCGTTAACTATAAGTTGAAAGTGAACCTCCCACGACTAAAGTCGCGGGCTTCTGATCTCTCAATCAAAAGTTCCTGCGAACAATAAGCTTGCCCAACACGACTTATCATTGGGTAGCGGCTCATTTCTTTGAGCAGGCGAACCCCGTCGTTCCGACGGTTCTTAGCTTTTATTCAGCCCTCAATTGA
>NZ_FOOY01000029.1 GCF_900113325.1 Sporolactobacillus nakayamae
AGAGCTATATTCAGCATATTGATCAGTGGCTCCGGCGAAGAATTCGCCAGATCATTTGGAAACGTTGGAAGAAAGTCAAGACGAGATATAAAAGTCTCATGAAACTTAACGTTCCAAAACCAAAAGCATGGGAATGGGCGAATACACGAAAAGGCTACTGGCGCATCGCCTGTAGCCATATCTTACATCGGTCGATCACAAACAAAATACTCGAACAGGTGGGACTCAAAAATCTAGTCCATCTGTTCGAGCATGCACACTTAAGCTATTGAACCGCCGTATACGGACCCGTACGTACGGTGGTGTGAGAGGTCGGAGAAATTATCTCCTCCTACTCGATATATTCTTTAACAAAGCATACTCTGATGAGAGAGTTATGGATTACGTTCGTGAGTTAGAAAAAGGGTAAAAATATAAATTACTTTGCTTTCATACACCTTCATGGTATTGCCATCGTTTGGGGAAGTCCAACTGCCGGTGGGTTATATCTTTCCATAAAAGAGAGGGATAAAGGTTTATGTCTATAAACAAGAAATTGAGCCGGAAAGACCAAGAAGAGGCACTTCTAAAAAAAGTCTACGATCTTATCCTTGATGAACAAATACAAGATGATGAACGACACGTGTTAATTGCTTTTAAAAATAATGTTGAGAAAGACAAAGATTTTGAAAGGCGGCTAATGTATTTAGCTGAAGGATTGCGGCAGATAGCGGTTAAACGATTAACCGTTCAATCTAAACTAAGTCCTCAGGTTGGTCTATTTTACATGGAAATTTCAACCACGGGATTGCTAAGAAAAAACCTAGGCACTGGCCTCGCTGCAATGGGAATTACTTTTCATTAAAACAAAGGCAATTTTCTAAGCCGAGCAAGTTGCAAAAATTGAGTTATATGAAAATTTTAAAAAAGATCGACTTACTGTTTTCTATTATGATCGACAGAGATGAACCAAGTCGGAATCTGCCGCGTTTTTTTCAATTTTATGATGATTAATGATCAAGCAGCTGTCTCATAAACCAGTTGAATGAGTTAAAATGAATGTACTTATTAATAGGTCATGATTGAAAGAGGGAATTGCAGATGACACTTACAATTGCTCTGATGTATCTTATTTTTGCCGGTCTGTTCGCTTATATTCTTTTTGATGATCTGATCGTGCGCTTGCTGAAAGGGAAAACAGTATTGTCGGTACGGTTGAGAAAACGGAATTATTTGGATCAACTCATATTAGCGACATTACTTGTCATTATCTACATTTCAAATAATGTTAGGGGTGAGAGCAGCACGGTAATCAATACCGCATTAATTCTTTTGGTGCTGACCTTGCTGTACAATACCTTTGTCAAAGTGCCGACAGCTCGATTTAAGAAGACTGGCTTTTTCTATGGTTTGGGATTCATAAAGTATGATCAGGTGAAAAAAATGAATTTGTCAGAGGACGGGGTTCTGGTTGTCGATACGAGTAGGCGCAGAATGCTACTGTATGCACGGAAAATTGATGATCTAGAAAAAATACTGAACGTTTTTGCGACCCACTAACAATTCTGTTGAAACATTCCTCATTAATTGAATAAGAGTTCAGCTTCTTCATGAGTTGACTTTTTCATTAATAGGCTCTATACTAAAGTAGACCTAATATGAATGACAAATTATTTGTGGTTTTCATGAATATACGATTGTGTACTTGGTAATACTGGGCAACAGATTGTATGAAAAGCAGATTGAACTTTGCGCTGAATCATACTGGCTCGGTCAGAGGAACCGTAAGGATGGAAGAGAGGTAGGGCTTTCGTTGTTTCGGCGCCGTAAAAAAGCCGATTAATGTTTTTGTTTTTGATCGTTTTGGTTAGGTCTAATTTTATGATTATGTACGTATGATAAAAGGTAACATTTATAATTCACGTGTTATAAAAGGATTATCAATGTGTTTGTACTTTTTTATTGATACTTTTTATAATATGTGAATTTTTTATTTCTGCGGGAAGACCCCGGTCGGTGAAGGATTTAAATCTGTAGCCGCAGGGATAAGATACGCCAGATAAAACATACGCATATATTAAATTTTCAAAGTGCGTTCAAATTCATTTGAACATCCACTTATTATTAGGAGGTTTTCTTTTTGAAAACAGGTACAGTTAAATGGTTTAACAGCGACAAAGGTTTTGGCTTCATTGAAGTTCCAGGCGAAAACGATGTATTCGTTCACTTCAGCGCTATCCAAACTGACGGATTCAAGACTCTTGACGAAGGTCAAGCAGTTGAATTCGAAGTTGTTGAAGGCAACCGTGGACCTCAAGCAGCTAACGTTGTTAAGCTGTAATTAACGTTTTAGGAGGAGCCGTTTCCCATTAGGGAGGCGGCTCCTTTTTGATACATAAAGAAAATTATAAAATAATGCTTCACCTGATGACAAAATCGAACTTGCTGATGATAAGCAAGTTATTGGATTACTTGTTCGATTTCTTTTATGATTATCTGTGACGTTTATACTTGACTTGGGGGAAGAAAATATGTCACAGCTTGAAGAGATACTGGCTTATAACGAACAATTTGTTAAGGATGAATCGTATCGCCCTTATGAAGCGCCAAATCGGCCAATTAAGAAAATGACCATTGTCTCATGTATGGACTGCCGATTAATTGAGCTGTTGCCAAAAGCGCTGAATCTGAAGAATGGCGATGCCATCATGCTTAAATCAGCAGGCGGAATGGTGGAATCCCCATACAGCAACACGATGAAAAGCATTCTTGTCTCGTTGTATGAGCTCGAATCTGAAGCGGTTTACATCATTGGGCACACCGATTGCGGTATGCACGGCCTTACTGCGGATAAAATGATTAACGATATCAAAAATCGTGGTCTCGATGATCAGAAATTTGCAGAGGTAACAGTAGATCTGAAACAATGGCTGACTGGCTTTCAATCCGTTGAAAATGAAGTGAAAAAGAGTGTGTCGATTGTGAAAAATCATCCGCTCTTACCGGAACATACGCCGGTGATTGGTCTTGTGATGGATCCCAAAACCGGTGAGTTGAAGCAAGTATAATTAATGAATGAAGATCACCTTCCTTTAAAGTCTTTTGCCACCTATAAATTTCCAATTCGATTTTGGAATATAGAAAACGACTACAGAGCAAAATAAAGCTCGTAAGGGAGGTGAAACACATGGCAAATTCAAATCAGTTAGTAGTGCCAGGTGTACAGCAAGCAGTTGATCAAATGAAAGAAGAAATCGCACGTGAATTTGGCGTTAACCTAGGACCGGACACAACATCTAGAGCAAATGGTTCTGTTGGCGGAGAAATTACAAAACGTCTGGTAGCTCAAGCCCAGTCTCAATTTGGCGGATACCAAAAGTAATTTGAAACAATGTGTACGAAAGATAAAGAAGAGAACGGCTTCGGCTGTTCTCTTTTCTTGTTTTGCCTGCTTTTTCAAACCGGACAAACAGATGCCTGGTTCTATTTGTTTGCATCCATACATAAACTTTTGACAGGAATGAAGTACTGATATGGATTCCGAAGAGGGGGATAACCTTGGTATATCGCTTACTTGCACTGGACATCGATGGAACCCTGTTAAGCAGCAATAATCGGCTTGATCGGCAGACAAAGGATGCCATTCAGTATGCACAGAAAAAAGGTGTTATTGTAACATTGGTGTCAGAACGTCATTTCCACTCAGCGGCAAAGGTCGCCCGAGCATTGCGGCTAACAAAACCGATCATCACGCATAGCGGTGCGTTTGTATCGTCATCTATGGATGATCCGGTTTATACGAGCAAGATTGACCACAGTGTTTTGATGCAGCTGGCTGAATTTTTGGAAACGTACCCGTGTCAGATTCAAATGTCGCACGAACGGCTTTCCATCAGCAATCGGCCGCATCAAAAAAATTTGATCGCAAAAATGACGATCGGCATGAATGAACCGCTTTTTTATCCGGTGACTTATGTGGATTCGCTTAGCCAATATTTGCTTGAAAATTATGAGGGCGCAACAGATGTTAAAGTGAAACTTCAAGATACGAAGGTCGTAGATGATCTTGAACATGCGTTGAGTGATTATTTTCCTTCAATCGACGCTTGGCGAACCGCACCGGACAGTCTGACATTGGTACGTCAAGGTACATCCAAGTTCAACGGTCTGCTGTTTTTTGCCGGGCAGCTCGGTATTCCGCTTCATGAGATTGTCGCTGTCGGCGACGGTATTGAGGATACAGAAATGATTGAAAAATGCGGACTGGGCGTGGCGACGCGAAATGCCCCGGCGGACGTTAAAGCAAAAGCGGATTGGGTTACACGCTCGAATGATATGGATGGAGTAGCATACATGGTTCGAGAAGTATTTAGAAAACAAATTCGCGTTCATTAACTGTTTAGAAAAAAACCATTGAGAGCGGCTCAACCAAGCTGCTTTCAATGGTTTTTATACATAGGGGATCGGCCGACAATTGAGAACGTGTGATCGGTTATGGTAAAATGAAACAAATAGATGAGTTCGGAAGGAGGAAGCATTTTGATCCGGTTCATTCATACTGCCGATCTGCATCTTGACCGGCCATTTGATGGCCTCACACATTTGCCTGAACCGTTACAGCGTAGGTCCGCGGACAGCACATTCGCCGCACTTACCCGACTCGTAACAATCACTTTGCACGAACAACCCGATTTTATGATTATTGCCGGTGATATTTTCGACAACAGCCATAGAAGTATCAGAGCACAGCGAGCGTTTGTCCGCGAAATGAGGCGCCTGCACGATGCATCCATTCCCGTTTTCCTAGTATACGGCAATCATGATTTTCTTAATAAAGAATGGAATCATCTGCGGCTTCCGGATAATGTTCACGTATTCCCAGAGAAACCGTCCGTCACTTCTCTGACGTGTGCCGATGGACAGGTTGTCAATTTATATGGATTTAGTTATCACCGGAGATGGATTAAGCAAGACATGATTTCACAATATTTGCGGAGCGGTAAAGCGGATTATCACATTGCGATCCTTCACGGTGAGCAGCGTTCGGGATCGGACGAGAGCAACTATGCGCCATTTTCGATCGGTGAGCTTGAAGCGCAAAATTTTGATTACTGGGCACTGGGGCATATTCATAAAAGACAACAATTGTCGTCTCCTGTGCCAATATGGTATCCGGGTGATTTGCAAGGACTGTCATTCAAGGAGTCTGAACTTGGTCAGAAAGGCGCATCGCTTGTCGAGCTGGACCATAGCGGAGCCCATGTTCGTTTTCTTTCGACGGAGGCGATTGAATGGACGCGCGCGGAACTTGATTTTTCGGGGATGGCGACGGCCGATCATATTGAAGAAGCAATAAACGCTTTTAAAGAAGGGGTGCGGGAGAAGCATAAGTGTGCCTTTATCCGTCTCTATTTTTCTTTTATTAACCCGGGCATGCCTCATTTGGACGTTGAAAATCTTGTACGGGAATTAATTGAGACGAGCAATGAGGATGAGGATGAACCGAACGACTTTATCTGGTTGGTTCCCGGAACATGCACATTTCGGCAACACTGGGATAAGAATCAGATTGTGAACAGTCCGCACTTTCTTGGTGACCTTTTTCGGCTTATTGAACAAGAAGGGAGCGTTCTGAAGGCAGTAGAGCCGCTTTACAGTCATCACTCAGGAAGAAAATATCTTGAGCCGTTGTCCGCAAAAGATCGGGACCAGATTCGCAATGAGAGCGAGCAATTACTCGTGGAAGCGTTGATGGCGGAGGAAACGAGCGCAAATGAAGACGATTGAAATGATTCCGAGGAGGCGAGTGGCGGATTTCAAATGAAATCACCTTTCTCTTATGAAAATTAACACGCTTGCGATACATCGATTTGGCCGTTTTGAAGATAAGAAAATTGACTTTCCACAGACTCCGATTGTCATGATCTATGGAGAGAATGAAACTGGGAAATCGACGATTATGGCTTTTATTCTCGGCCAGCTTTTTGGTTTTCCTTCAAAAAAAGCGCTTGAAAAATGGAAAGGTAAAAATCGTTCTGACGCACTTGGAGGCGCCCTCACGTTTACGGCTGATGATGGAAAAAGCTACCGTGTGGAACGGAACCTTTTTGATCAAGAAGAAATGCGCTTCGTTTCGGCGACAGGTGGAGCAGCTGATTTACACGCGCTGCTTCGCGGCATCAACAGAGTTCTTTACCAAAATGTCTTCTGTTTTGATTTAGACGGGCTCCGGGACATCGACAAAAAGAATCCATCGGACATGAACGATCTTTTGCTTGGGGCAGGAATGATTGGCAGCGGGGAGCTGGGCAGCCTCGAACAGAAGTTGGAGAAAAATTGTGCGGAACTGTTCAAGAAAAGCGGAAAAAAGCCGCAAATCAACCGACTTTTCACAGAACTTAACGCTTGTTCAGCAGATTTAAAGGAATGGGAAAAAAAGCTGGATTCCTACCAGGAGCTCCAACAAAAGATCCGGGACAACCAAAAACAGTTAGAAGAACTTGAGGCTCAAAAAAAGAGTATACAGCATGAATTTCAATGGTGGACGGCGTTTTCAGCCGCTCGTCCTTTGATCCTCACCTATCAGGCTTTGAACCATGAACACCAACATTTGGAGCAAGATTTGCCGTTCCCGCAAAACGGACAAGAGCGCTATGAAGATACGCGCAAACGACTGATTACACTGAACAATGACTTGGCTGAGTCAGACGAACAGATTGGTCAACTCGATGAATCGCGTCGATTGATCCATGCCAATGAACAGTGGCGTGAGCTGGAGGGATCCCTTCAGCGGCTTTTTCACGATGCGGTTACGGATGTGCAGAACCAAAAAGAGCGGCAAAGGATTGATGAGGAATGCCGCAAGCAGCAAGCGGACTTAAAAAGGCTCTGTGATTTACTTGGATCAATCTGGTCCCCTGAAAGAATTAGACAGGCATCATCGGAATTAACCTTGCGTCATCAACTCAAGGAAAAGATTAATTGCTGGAAGAAGAATTTGGATGAACAGCGTGATGGTGTACGCGATCTGGAGTCTATTTCGGAACGAGCAAAAAATTTGGAGTCGCGTTTGAAGGATTGTGCGTTCAAACGTATGGCGACGGGAGGTAAGAGGCATCATGATGCCCCATCTGCACGTCCCGTTCGCTTCCAGGCGCTGACCATCCTAACGGGCTGCGTGACACTTTTACTCACTGTTCTGTCAGCCGTTGTCATAACACCGCTTGCGGGCGTTCCTGTGTTCTTATTTGGCGTGGGGATGTGTGCAAGCCTCTACTTCTTCGCAACAGCGCACACAGACGGAAATTCGAAGGGAGAAGTGCATGCGCGCTCTGAAGATGATCGGATTGCGGCTGAACAAACCTTGCTTGAGGACCAATTAAGAGCGGTTCGTGCAGATGAACGACGCCTGAATGAACGTCACGAAGCATATACGCGCGCTGGCAGAAATCTGGAAGAAGAGATTAGGGTATGGCTGAGAGAACAAGGCTATCCCATTGATGATCTGAATGGCGCGGAAGAAAAGGTTCGTCTTGTGAACGATGCTCAGGAGATATGCCGTAAGTTGGATACATTCTCTGATCGGCAGCAGGCGTTAGGAAAGGCGCATGAAAAGTTCAAACATGAAACTCGAAAATTGGCAGCGAAATTGGGAATTCAGGATGGAGACGCTGACTATTTGGAGCAGCGCTATCGGCAGGAGGTCGAGGAGATCCGTCGGCGCGAAGATTTGGATAAGCAGCGACTAATCTATCAGAAGCAAAGAGAACGGATTGTGAATCGGATTGAGTTGATCAAGCATGAACAAACGTCCTTACTTGAAGAGGCGAATGTTGCCAATGAAGCACAGTTCTTTATTGCGGCAGACCGAGACGAACGCCGACGAGTGCTTAAAAAGCAGATGGAAACATGCCGCATGCAACTGCTGGAGCTGACCGGATCAGAAAAACAAGTGCAGGAATATGTCGCTTATTTAGACAGTCACCAGTGGGAAAATTTATCTGAACAAGAATTCAAAGAGCGAATTTCGGTCGTTGAACTCAAGCTGACAGAGCTTCGTGATCAATTAGCAAGCGATCGCGCAACGAGTGCATCGTTGGAGAAAAATGACTCGTACCGCGACACGCTTGATCGTTACCATGCCCTATTAAATGATACGGGTATCAAAGCAAAGGATTGGGCGGCTTTTCAAACCGCGCTCTGGGCAATCCGCGAGGCAAAAGAACAATATCGAGAGCAGCGTTTGCCGCGTGTATTAAATGATGCGGCAACCTATTTCGAAATGATGACAGACGGTCGTTATGAAAGCATTCAACTTGATGATGACGGATTCAGTGCAATAGATTCAGCCGGCCAAAGGATTCATGCGATTGGGCTAAGCCGCGGGACAGCGGAGCAGCTGTATCTTTCGTTACGTTTAGCTCTGATGAAGGTGTTCAGCGGCTATGAAACATTACCGATGATTATCGATGACGGATTTGTGAATTTTGATCACTCGCGATCAAAAAAAGTGTATGAATTGCTCGAAAAGGTGGCGGAAAATCGACAAGTTATTATACTGACCTGTCACGATAACGATTTTCAGCGCGCCCATCCCGAGGCGGTGTTGCGTCTTCACGCGGATGATCGCACGTCTGCTTCGCATAGTTAGTTTTTTTGTGGAATTTGTTTCATTATCTTAATAAGATGACGCACATGCTATAATTTAGGAGTCAACAATAGAATCGTATAAGGATGATTTCATAATGAATGAAACACTTTTTAAAATTAATCTTGTTGAAGATGAAGAAAGCTTAGCCTCCATTCTTAAAGCCTATATGGAGAATGAAGGATGGACTGTTTCGGTTTTTCATACTGCTGAAGATGCATTAGATTATATGCACAACGGTGTGCATTTGTGGATCTTGGACATTATGCTGCCGGGCATGTCCGGTTATGATCTGATCAAAAGAATTAAAGAGAATCATTCGGAGCAACCGGTTATTTTCATTTCAGCAAGAGACCAGGATCTTGACAAAATTCTTGGCCTCGAGTTAGGAAGCGATGATTACCTTGCTAAGCCTTTTCTACCGAAAGAACTCGTTATCCGTGTCAAAAAATTGCTTCATCGCGTATACGGAGCCGGCATCCACGAGAATCGAATGGTTATCTCCAAATATCAGCTCGACGTCGTTCGACGCAAGGTGTTTGATGAAGAAAGCCAGTTGATCGAACTCACCACAAAAGAATTTGATGTATTGCTCTATTTAGTGGAAAATGTCAATGTAGCCAAATCACGTCAGGATATTTTGACGGAAGTGTGGGGACAGGATTATGTCGGCTCCGACCGCGCGGTAGATGATGTTGTTCGACGTATCCGCCGGAAAATGGGACGCCTGTCGCTTGAAACTGTCTATGGTTCTGGTTATAGGATTGTCTCATGAAATTGCCGCTCAAAATGACGTTGACGAAACGAATATGGCTCTCTTTCGCTTTTCTTGAGTGCGTGATCGGTTTTATCATTATTAGTGTCTATCCGTATTCCATACAAAGCACGCTTAAAGAAAACACGTTCCGGACGATTGAAGTCCAGCAGTTGTTTCGCTTTGAATCACAATCCGGGGAATTCACGGTCGATAATCCGGGAAGCGGTAAAGAACATGATAAAAGTGGAACAAGTTCAATATGGACAGTATTGGTCAATCGTCAGTTCCAAATGATAAGCGGACATATGCCGGCAGACCGTAGTGTGATGAAACAGATGCAGGCTCAGATTAAAAATCAGAAAAGCGATCTCGCCCGCTACGAGTTAAAGCATAATGGTTCGACACTTTATTTTGTTGCCAGACGTTGCCGAATTAATTCAATTGACGGCTATTTGATTTCCTATATGTGGGATACTTATAATAATGAATTGAGAAACAACCTGTGGAATCGTCTCATCTTTACGTTCGTGATGGCGAGCATCCTCAGTCTGTTTTTCGCATTCTGGCTGGCGCGCTATCTGAAACGGCCGCTTGATGTATTGGGCAAACGCTTCAAAGAGATTTCGCGCTTGAATTGGGAAAAGCCGTTTGAATGGAAGGGCGATGTGGAATTTGAACGGCTTTCCGCCCAATTTGAAGAGATGCGGCTCAATTTGATCAAATATGATCAATCGCAGAAAGTATTTCTTCAACAAGCGTCCCATGAATTGAAAACGCCGATCATGGTTATTCAGAGTTACGCGCAATCCGTTAAGGATGGCATTTATCCAGTGGGCGGGCTTAACGATTCCATGGATATTATTATTAAAGAATCGATACAAATGGAGAAAAGAACACGCAAGCTGCTCTATTTTACTCGTTTTGATTCCCTTGGGGATAAACAGATGCGTTACACCCGTGTTCGGTTTGGAGACCTTGCAGGACTTGTGCGCGAACGATTCATTACGCAACGTTCGGATATTGACATTCATATTAGCGGAGAAGATACGGTGATTTACACCGATCAGGAACAAATGCAGACAGTATTGGAAAATCTGCTTGAAAATGCGCTGCGTTATGCGAAGGGCAACATATGGATGGATGCTGATGGTCGGAGCAAGTATCGATCGTTGATTAGCGTAAAGAACGACGGACCGGGGATTCCAGAAAACGAACGACAAGCCATGTTTGAACCTTTCCAAAAAGGTGAGAAAGGTCAATTCGGATTAGGACTGGCAATTGTGAAGCGAATCATTCATAATCATCATGGAGTCATTTATGTTGAGAATCTAAAGGATGGGGTTGCTTTTCAAATGACATTGCCGGCCCCGCCTAAGAAGAAGAACAGAAAAACTGATAGAATTAAAGGAAAGAAGGACTAATTGTCTCGCGCAGTCCGACAGTCAGTCTAGTCATCGGTAGTCAGACAGCCGTTTAAAACGGCGCTATTTGAAGGGAAGGGTTCATGGTGAAGGGAATCGCGTTTTATAAAGAAGGCGAGCATGTTCATGAATACCTGTTGATAAAGAGCGTGACCAAAGGATTAGCTAGTAATGGCAAACCTTTTCTTACGATATTTTTACAGGATAAGACGGGAGATATTGAATCCAAACTATGGGGCAGCACAGCAGATGATGAGGCGAATTACGTGCCAGGTGCCGTTGTGCGAGCAGAGGGTGATATTACCACGTTCAGAGGGAGAAACCAGTTTAAAATCCGAACGATTCGCCCCGCCACGGAACATGACGCTGTCAATAAGGCAGATCTGGTCATGTCTGCTCCGTTATCGATTGACGAATTGAATGAAAAGATCACCCACTATTTATTTGAAATTAAAAATCCGGTGATTCAGCGCTTGACTCGTGCGCTTTTGAAAAAGAATCACCAAGCTTTTTTTGACTATCCGGCAGCGGTGAGTATCCATCATAATTTTCTTTCCGGACTTGCTTACCATGTCTGCTGTATGTTGGATATGGCGAAGGCGGTTGTTACTTTGTATCCTGAAATAGACAAGGATTTGTTGTATGCCGGTATTATCATTCATGATATGGGGAAGCTTGAAGAATTGTCCGGTGTGACAGCGACTAGCTACACTTTGTCTGGAAATCTTCTCGGTCATATCTCGATCATGGTCGATAACATCGGCAAGATCGCCGATGAACTTGGCATTGCCGACAAAGAGGAAGTTTTGCTGCTTAAGCATATGGTGCTCAGTCACCATGAAAATCCGGAATGGGGCAGCCCGAAGCCGCCGATGTTCAAGGAAGCAGAAATTCTTCATATCCTTGACGATATGGACGCGAAAATCAATGTCATGACACGTGCAGTGCGGAAGACGCGTCCGGGCGAGTTCTCGGAGCGTATTTTTGCCATGAATAACCGGTCACTCTATCGTCCATCATTTGACGCGGTCGATTCAGATGATGAATCGTGACACTCAGTAAAAGACAATGATTAATGAAGGTCTATTTGTCCGTCCCCTTGCATAAGTTACAATGCGAACCAAAAATAGGGACAAACGCTCCATAGTAGGAGGCGGAAAAGATGAAGCAGGCCAAACGTTCGATAATTGTTGTCACCACACTCTTTATTCTCTTCATGTTGCAGCAATTCGGCTTGATCGATCCAATAATCAACAAGCTGGAAACCGTTGCTTGGTGGGTATATCTAGTGGTCGCAGGAATCATTTTTAGCGGCTACCAAGCCTTTAACCTCTCTAAGCAAGAAAAAGAAGTCGATGAAGAATGGGTGCAGAAACAAGGAAATGTGTATATGAAACGAATCAGCGCTGAGAAAAAGCGGCGCCAAAGTCAAAAAAATCCGAGAGCCATGTCCTGAGTGGCTTTCGGATTTTTTTTGCGAGGGAGTATAAGATTTTGCCCTGTATCCAATCAACAAAACAATGTCTTTGTAAGGATCAAAAGCGTCATAAGATTCGGATGGGCAATGGTAAGCGCCAAATCTGAGAAATAAGCGGAAAAATTCCGCTTATTTAGAGAATGAACGAAAAAATAGCTTAAATAGACGGAGAAATTCCGCTTATCGATTCGAAAAACGTGAAAATGGAGGCTTTTTCTGTACTTAACCGGAAAAATTACCCTTATTTACCTGTAAAACAAGCGTCAGGATGCATATAACCGGAAAATCTCCGCTTATTTTACTCGCTACTGAATTAAGGATCAAAATGATTTATTAGAAAACTTGGCTTCGCCAAGCCCCTGGCGAAGGCGAAGACTTAGTTGCGCTTACACTCGTTTCCTTGAATCTTTAATTTTTTTATACTTTTTTATCAGTGTTAGAAAACTTGGCTTCGCCAAGCCCCTGGCGAAGGCGAAGACTTAGTTGCGACGGCCATGGACGGCCTAGTGTCCGATGAGCCGCAGGACGCGGCGTTTTTTCGGACCGCTTACACTCGTTTCCTTTAAATGTTTTCTTTGGCCGAGAATCAAAGCGGAGGTGCGAGACGCCTGCGGGACCAGCGTGCCAGCGAGACCCCGCAGATTCCTGCCTGTTTGAGGAGGCTCGCGGTGCGCCCGCGGCAAGCGAGTAACCGAAGCGACGATTCAGTATCATAAAGACACGAACCAATAACACATGGCTGGAGAGTAAGGACCGGGCGTTTTTTGCCCCGTTTTTCTTAACCAAAATTAATTGGCGCGTGCAGTCTTTCTGATCCCAGATGAAGATCAATTAACTAATAAACGACGAGATGAGCTTAACTTCATCTCGTCATTTTTGTGCGATTAAGAACGTGCCAACTTTATTGAAAAAGAGTTGAGGTGAAAATGTGTGAATTCCTTCCGTTAACGGTCCATGCCAAAGGTCGTAAAGAAAAATAAACTATAAGATAAGCCGTAAATAGAAAAGGAAGTGATACGTGTGAACGATGATTCTAATAGTGGGGGGGCTGAATTCGGATCGGACAAAGATGGTGATAAGAAAAGAAAAAAGCATGTGAACTCTGATCGTATTAATGATAAACAAAATCATCATGACGGCACTGTTCCATTCTGTGAAGAACACGTGATCAGTGAACTTAAAATAGGCGGAAAAAGCAGTATGGACAGTGTCTGGCTTGATGCGTCGATTGAATGGCGCCCTTTAGGTGTGATTCCGTTAAATAGGATAAGCTTATTTGCCGCCATTTCCAAATACGTACCTGCGCTCATCCAAATTTGGAGAAGAGACAGTTTGGGAAGCACTCTGGTCGCTGAAAAAAGAGATGTCAGTCCGGCTATTGTTATGCTTAACGGTGGCCATGGTGGATTTGTTTTCTTCAATCGGATGACCACCACGGTTCGTACCACGGATAAAATTTCGACCAATGGAGAGCGTGAATACGTCGTGACTCTCAAGTCACATCCAGAATTACCTGAAGGGAGTCTTGGTCAATTAGAAGTGAGCGCCTATCAATTTTTCGCAACAATTATTGAAAACGAGTAATTGTTTTTCTTGGCTTCGAGCCTTGCCACATTTGGCACGGCTCAAAGCATAATAGAAGAACACGGATCGAAAGGTTTCTTCGATCCGTGTTCTTCTTAAGTGCTCGCTATTACTGCTGAGTCGTCGTTGAAGTTGTTGACGTTGAGTTAAAGAGATCTTTGAAGGATTTGTCTTTAACCTGAACGTCGGCGTCTTTGATCAATTTTTTGATCACTGCGTCTTGAGACTTTTCCTTGCTGGCAAGATATGCTTCTTTGACGGAAGCCTTCAGATCGTTATAAGCGTCTTTCTTGCCTTCAAGCTTGATGATGTGATAACCGCCATCAGTGCTTGAATAAACGAGCGGGCTGATTTGACCAACCTTCAGTTTCATCGCTGCGTTGCTGAATTCAGGAACCATCGTTGATTGTTTGAACCAGCCGAGTTCGCCGCCTTTCGCTTTTGAACCGGGGTCCGTTGAATACTTCTTCGCTAATTTAGCGAAGTCTGCGCCGCCTTTCAATTGTTTCTGAATCGACTGCGCGGTTTTCTTTTCTTTAACGAGAATGTGGCTCGCTTTTAACTCAGTTAAAGTAACCTTGTTTTTATTATAGTAATCCTTGAGCACTTTGTCGTTAACCTTGATGCCCGTTTGCTGTGCCTTCGTCATCATCAGTGAATCTTTGATCTGACGTCTGAATTGGGACTTGGTCAGCTTGTTCTGAGTCAACGCCTGTTCGAACTGTGTTTCGGTGGAGAAGGTTTTGCGAACCTGATCATATTTTGCGTCAACCGCTTTTTTAGAAACATTGTATTTCTTTTCGAGCAGCGTTTCGTAGACCAAATTCTGAAGCACCGCTTCTCCGTTCGTCTTCTTCAATTCGTTGTAGAATTCTTCTTTGGTAATATTACCGCTCTTCGTTTTTACAACAGCGGCGTTATCTCCGCCGTTTCCGCAGGCTGCGAGGCTTGCGAGCACGATAACGGCGGCTAGAATCATCATCAGTTTCTTCACTATGTCCACTCCTATTTTAAATTGTTCCACATTACAACAGTATTTCGTAGCTGCGTGCGGTTATCCGTCGCAAAGGACAAGTTTTTCGTCCATCCCTTAGCGGTTGTCCGCTTACCGACAATGTTCATTCTAACTGAAACGGACCCTCATTGTCGAGTATTGCCGAATGGTTCGCTGTTTTTTTTTACAAAATTTTCGTATAACGGCTCCAAAATGAACCTTTATCTGCACGTTTCGCACAAATCATGAAATGCGCTATAATAAGGAAATTACGGAGCATGTCTTAATTTGGATAAAAATCAGTCCATATGTCTGTTATGTATTGAGAATACAAAGGGGAGGAAGAAGAATAGTGACTTCTGCAGCTTATCCCAAGAAAAAGAAGAATTTTTGGAAAATCGCACTTCTAACATTGCTTAGCCTTGAGGTATTGGCAGTGCTTATCGTGTTAATAATGATTACAAACGGTTTCTCTGCCTCAGATACACCTACACCGCAAACCGATCGCACGAAGGGGCAAGCCATTTTTTCCGTGCAGGCGAATAAACAGCAGATGGAAAATATGGTGAACGATCAAATCGATGCAAAAGGAAACAAGAGGCTAAGCTACCATGTTGATATTGACGATCAACTCGTGTTAAACGGTAAGTATAAGCTCCTTTTCACGGCGATTCCCTTTTCGCTTACGTTTACCCCAAGCGTTTATAAAGGGGATGTCGTACTCAAGGAAACCAACGTTAAACTAGGAAGCATACCTTTGCCGGACAAGCAGGTGCTTAGTTTCTTAAAAAGCGGCTCTAATTTTCCAAAATGGGTTGCGATTCAGCCAAATAAGCGTCAAATTTATATTAACTTGACAAGTGTGCAGGTTCAAAAGGGACTTTATCTTCGTGCGAAGTCAATGGATTTGGCAAACAACGATGTGTCGTTCAGTGTTCATCAGAAAAAGTAATAAAGCTTTGAATTTTATTACTGGTAGCGCTTGCATTTATACATACAGCAAGTGTTAGAATAGAGTTGGTAGGAAAATACATCTTACGAATGATGTCCGAATAATCGGCAAAAACCTTTGTGCTCAATTTCGAACAGATTTTATAGGTGAATCATAGATGGGAGGCATTCGATTTGAAAACCTTTGCTCAAAAATTAGAGAAGTATGCGGAACTTGCGGTCAAAGTCGGCGCAAATGTGCAGAAGGGGCAAGAGGTATTGATTAAAGCACCAATTGACGCGGGCGAGCTTGTTCGTATTGTAGCTGAGAAAGCATATGAAGCCGGAGCCAAACGTGTGCACTTTAATTGGACGGATGATAAACTTGATCATTTGCGGCTAAACTATGCCTCTGAGGAAGTGATTGGCGAGTATCCGGTCTGGAAAGCGACTAAATTGGAAGATTTGGTGAAACGCGGCGCAGCATGTATTGATATCCGCACAACGGGAATTGGCTTAATGGATGGGATCGACCCGAAAAAAGCGGCACTCGACCAAGAGACGATGTGGCGCGCGCTAAACACATATTATGATTATCGCATGTCTGACCGAGTCAGCTGGACAATTTTGATCTATCCGACAGTCGAATGGGCGAAAAAGCTGTTCCCTGGAAAAATAAGAGAGCTTGCAGTCGCTGATCTATGGGATGTTATTTTCAAAATGACACGCGTTGATAGTGATGATCCGGTACAAGCATGGGAGGATCATAAGAAGACTCTAGCGGAGAAAGTCGCATTTCTGAATAAGAAAAAATATAAAAAACTGCATTATAAGGCTCCGGGGACTGACTTAGAAATCGCGTTCGATCCCGACTACCATTGGGATGGCGGTGCTGCGGTGAACAGCGTCGGTACAACCTTTGTTCCAAACATTCCAACGGAAGAAGTATATACCTTGCCATTAAAAAATGGTGTTAATGGAACGGTCATGGCGACGCGTCCTCTTGTTTATGGTGGAAAATTGATTGAGAAGCTTTCAATCACTTTTGAGGACGGGCGTATTACTCGGGTGAATGCTAAGGAAGGCGAAGAACTTATCAATCATATGATCGATACGGATGAAGGGTCACATTTCTTGGGCGAAGTGGCGCTTGTGCCCAATGACTCACCTATTTCAAAATCAGGGCTCGTTTTCTTCACGACTTTGTATGATGAAAACGCGTCCTGTCATCTTGCGATCGGTAAAGCGTACCCGACCTGTCTCGATGGGGGCACGGATATGTCTGCGGAGGAACTAAAAAAGCACGGAGCAAATGTCAGTTTGATCCATGTCGATTTTATGATTGGTTCCGATCAGTTGGACATTGATGGCGAAAATGCCAACGGTGAATGGGAGCCGGTCTTCCGAAACGGAGTCTGGGCTTTTTAACTATAAAAAAAGATCCCCGCCTGAACAAACACAGGTGGGGATCTTTTTTTATAGTGAGGGCGGTGTTTCTTCTTCGCCAGGTTTTTTCTCGGGCGATTTCTCTGTCAATTTATTGGTCAGCTTTTCCTTTGCAGCTTCCAACTGAACGACATTGTTCTTGATTTTCGTCAGATAAGGCTGAACATCCTCTTTCCATTCCTGAAGAAGATTACCGATATCTGAGACTGCAGACTTGAGAACCGGTACGCTCTCATCTTTTAATGCGACGACGCGATCTTTAACCTGGCTCAAGCTGTTTGCCGCGTCCTTCAATGGCTGCTGGATTGAAGCTGCCTTTTCCTTAATGTCGCTTCTGATTTCTTCACCTTTCTTAGGTGTGGTCAGAAGGACGATGGTGCCGCCGATAATACCGCCGACAACCGCTCCGATTGTGTACGAAAAAAATTTGCTCATTCCATTCACCTCTTCAACTAAAGTATACGTTCGTCATTACTTCTATTATACCCTAGACGTTCACGCTTATCACTTGAAAGCATATAGTCGACGAACAAAAAATCTCCGATTCTGTTTAGAATCGGAGATTTCAATAGACTATTTTTAGTGAAGCGTTGGTTTCGGAGCTGCATGGAAGAATCCGCTGCGTTCGCCGATTTTAACAATGATCGGATAAATGATCGCCAGCAGTACGGCATTGACTAGTGCGGTCGGAAGTACCATGCTGATAAACATCCCACCGAACGCTACCGCAGGAATTCCTGCAATCAAGATTGCTGATGCCAGGAAAATGGTCCCGCTAAGCATGGTACCGAGTCCTGCGAGAACAACACCGAAGACATATTTTCCTTTTGCCTGAAAATAATGCGCAAATAAGTAAAAGACAAAGAATACAACCGTTGAAGTCACTAATTTATCAATCACATTTGGGAAAAATCCTCCGGGCAGCGATGTAGTCAATCCAGCTAAAATGCCATCAACAAGTCCGATAATGAGAAAGGTCTTGATATCGGCAAAAAAATAAAGAGCAAAGAAAAGCATTACAAGGCTAAAGTCGGATTTCATTCCAAAAGGCAACCCTGGAACAACGGCATGAAGCACCGTTCCAATAGCAAGCAATAAAGCGACAACAATCAAATTCTTAAGTTTCATTCTGATCTCTCCTCAACTGAGCTAATGTTTCCTTCAGCAGTGCCCCAACGGCCTGCTGCAAGGTGTATTCATACTATACACGTGTTACACGGAAATTTCAATTCAAATTCAGAAATTTTTACATAAACGAATTAATTGATTTCTTTTGCAATCGCCTGAGCGATCTCAGCGCGGGCTTCATTTGAGTACTCATCCATATGCGATTGGAAGCTGAAGTAGAACGTGTCGTCCGCCCCGTAGCGTGGAATCAAATGGAGATGGAAATGGAAAACACTTTGTCCGGCAAGTTCGCTGTTATTGTTGAGCAGATTCATACCCACCGGGTGAAAAGCTTTTTGAATCGCTTGGGCGATCACAGGTGCTTTGCTGAACAGTTTTTCTGCGACCTTCGGATCAAGAGTGAAAATGTCTTTTTGATGTACTTTAGGAATGATCAGCGTATGACCCTCCGTTACTTGTCCCAAATCGAGAAAAGCCAAGATATCGTCATCCTCATAAACCTTAGCCGCTGGAATTTCGCCTTTAATAATTTTGCAGAAAATGCAATCTGCCGCTTCACACATGAAAATCATCCTTCCTTGTCTGCTTTTTTGTCCATTTTAGCACATTCTGTACTGATTTTATAAAGGGATTGAAGATCTGCATGGTGAATTTAGTTACTTGTATGGCGCGCAATGCGCTCACTAAGTTACACTATAAAGAAAGAGATTGCGGCAGTGAAAAAAAGTTACTGCTGTGAGATAAGAGACGGGGGAACTTATGATTTACTTATTCAGTTTACTTGCATTAACCTTAAATCCTTTTGTGTGGATGAAAAAGTACAAAAGCAGAACCTTCCTTTTTGCTCAGGCGACGCGCGTGATTGCGGGATTAATTGTCCTGTTTCTGTTGTCTTATGTTGGTCTCATTGATCACACCTGGCAGGCTTTTTTAAGCTATGGGTCTTTGTTCTGGGGAATCTTTCTGCTTATTGATGTACTCTATGCGAAGGAGCGATTGATCTCGATCAATCTCCTGGCGGGCGTGTTGCTGCTTCTGTTTTTCGGGTACCTGCATGTCATTTACCCTCTCACGGTGACGAAGGCAAAATATAATTTCGTTGCTGAAAAAACAACGGTGGTTACACGTGATGCGCAATCGATGAATGAACAGCATATTCCGGTTGTTCCGGAAAAGTATGCGCGTTATAAAAGTGAGAAAATTCTCGGAGAGCTGGCACATGTATCCTATTACGAACTTGGTCATACATCACTGCAAAAAATTGACGGGCATCTTTATTGGGTGACGCCGGTTGACTATAGCGGTTTCTTCAAATGGATGAAAAGCCATCGCATTCCCGGTTACATTAGGATGAGTGCCGAGGATGAAAACGCGAACGCATCGTTTGTAAAAAAAGAGATGAGATATGTACCCTCTGCCTATTTCTCTGAGAATCTGAAACGCCTTGTGCGCAGCGAAAATAAAGCACCTATTTTGTTCCGCCCAAGTTTCGAACCGGATGAATCGGGAAAACCTTATTATGTCGTAGCGTATGGGTACTATAATAAGTTGCGGCAGATTCCCAATATTAAGGGTGTGTTTGTTGTCGATCCGAAAACCGGAAAGATCCGCAGCTATCCAATGAATAAACTTCCCGCATTTATCGATCAGGCGATTCCATCTAATGTCGCTGAGCAGTGGAATGCATGGTACGGAGAGAACGTCCACGGTTTTTGGAATAAGATCTTCGCTCAGGAAGATATCAAACGCCCAACGGAGTGGTCGCATTCCGATGAAGTGAATGGTGTGTTTGATCACGCACTTGATTTGAACTGGTTTACGGACTTTACGCGTCCGAAGTCAGGAAGCGGCGCAATGGTCGGCTATTCGATGCTCAATACTCGGACGGGGAAAATCACCTATTATTCGGGGGCAAACGGTCTGCTTAATGGGAAATCAGCGATGAATGTCGCGGAAAAGACGTTCAAGCAGAATAAGTATGAGGCAGGCATTCCGAACCTCTATACGATTTATGGACAGGAGACATGGGTTGTCCCGTTAATGGACAGCAATGATGTGCTTCGCGAGCTGATGCTGATTCATGCGAAGAATGAAAATGTCTACAGTGCGGAGGCGGATAAGCGCAGTCTTTTCGATACCTATAAATACGCCGTGGCGACGAAGCTTGGCGGCGACAGTACGGTCCCAACCAATCAAGCGCTGATCAAGAAGTTGGAAGGGGCTGTGACTCAGGTATACAAATACCAAGATAGCGAATCACGGCAGACGGTGACTCAGTTTATGATCAAGGGCAGCGAGAAAATCTTTACCGTGTCTTCGGGGCAAAATCCATACAGCGTTTTTCTGAAGGTTGGGGACAGCGTGTCCATTCAGTACATTGACACAGATGAAACTGTTTCGGCGGTTAAGACGTTTACACTTCAAAGCAAAAAATGAAAGAGGCTAGAGAGCTATGAATCCAGTGCTATCTGTGAAACAGCTAAGTGGCGGTTATTCACGCCAGCGACCGGTACTCCATGACGTATCGTTCGATATGAACGCGGGCGAACTTGTGGGACTTGTCGGTTTGAATGGTGCAGGCAAAAGTACAACGATTAAGCATATTCTTGGGCTTTTAGAACCCTATTCGGGAGAAATACGTATCAGTGGCCGGACGATTCGCGAGGATAAGATCGGCTATCGAAAGAGCATGGCCTATGTTCCTGAAATGCCGGAACTCTATGAACAGCTGACGCTCGAGGAACATTTGCAACTGACGGCAATGGCCTATCACTTGGATCAGAAAACCTACAAAGAACGAAGCGAGCAGTTGCTGAAGCTTTTCAACATGGAGAAGAAGAAGCACTGGTTTCCAACTCACTTCTCAAAAGGAATGCGTCAAAAAGTGATGATTATGTGCGCGTTTCTTGTGCGTCCGGAGCTGTATATTGTTGATGAGCCTTTCGTCGGCTTGGACCCGATCGGCATCCAATCGCTGCTCGATCTTATGACTGATATGAAAAAGTCAGGTTCGTCGATTCTAATGTCCACACATATCCTGACAACTGCAGAGCAGTATTGCGACCGCTTCATTATTTTGCATGAAGGACGAATTGCGGTGCAGGGGACTTTGGAGAAGATTCGCCGTCAGTTCGGCAATTCGAAGGCAAGTCTTCATGAAATTTATCTGGCCGTGGCAAGGGGCGAGACGCAATGGATGGAATGAGCACGCTTTGGAGTAAGCGATGCAAGGAAAATTTTCAGATGCAGCTGCGCTACTGGAACTTGATTGGCCGGAACAGCGGCCTGATGTTCTTTGTGTATGCAATGATCTTAGTTGGCGGCTTTTATTATAAAAAATGGCTCGACACGCTTCCGGCAAATTTTCCAGGAGTACTTGCGACCAGCATCGTACTCGCTTTGGTTTGTGCCCATGCACCGATTCGGACCTTTTTCCAGCGTGCTGATCTTGTATTTCTTCTGCCTGCCGAAGCCGAACTTGGCGACTATTTTCGAAAAAGCAAACGATATAGTTTCTGGATGCAAAGTGTGGGTTTGCTTGTGCTTTGGATTATTTGCGCGCCGCTCTATTTTCAATCCACCGGATTAGGAACAGGTATGTTTTTTGCCGGTTTTGCCGCATTGCTGGCAGTAAAAGCATGGAATATCAATTGTAGTTGGCGTGAACAATTTATTGAGGATACGCTGCCGCTTCGTTTTTTACGGACCACGC
Organism: Sporolactobacillus nakayamae; assembly: GCF_900113325.1. Lineage (GTDB taxonomy): Bacteria > Bacillota > Bacilli > Bacillales > Sporolactobacillaceae > Sporolactobacillus > Sporolactobacillus nakayamae. Next base: position 22,076 of record NZ_FOOY01000029.1, read on the forward strand.
TTTCGTTCTGCTTCATTTACTTCGTGCTCAGTCGTCAAACCTTAATTGTTATTGGCGCGTGCGCTGTAATCATGGTCCTGGTCGCAGTGTTTTTGTTTCGCCGACAAGCTGCGGACGCATTGCTGCGCTGGTCGCGTATCCTTGAAAACGATGAGCGGCAGGCAATGCAGTTCCTTCGTTTTGCCAATTTGTTTACCGATGTTCCGCGGCTGAAGCGGCGAACCCGTGCACGCCGCCTATTGAGTAGTTTGTTCCCTGTGCGCCGTTTTGAAGAGAAAACGGTGTTCGCTCAGATTTTCATCAAGACATTTATACGCTCGGATGAGTACTTAGGCATGTACATGCGCCTGACTGTGATCGGTGCTTTGCTCGCTTATTTTCTCAACATCGGTTATTTTTCCGTTTTTATCGTTGTTTCGGTTGTTTATTTAACTGGATTACAACTTCTGCCCATTTGGAACCATCCTTTTCCGCAGGCACTTGCCGGTTTGTATCCGCTCGCTGAACAATTGAAACGTGATCCATTCGTTCAGCTTGCCACCCGGCTGCTTATCGGGCAGAGTGTTGTACTTAGTCTTGCGGCAGGCTTCGGCACGCGTTCGTTTACGGCTTTTCTGATTTTTATTTGTGCGGGTTCAGCAGTCGGCTTGTTTTTCTCAAAGAGCTATATAAAGCGAAGAATTCAGCGTGCCGCATAAAAAAACGGAGTTGGGGATTTCTCCTCAACTCCGTTTTTTTTTGCTTTTTATCAAGCAAATACAGGATCGGTCAATGTTTTTGTTAGCTTTTCCAAATGATTCTGTTCATCAGCGATCATGTCTTCCAGTTTAACAACCAATTCGATCATGCCGAGCTCCTGAGCTTGGCTGCGGCGTTCACGATAGTTTTCCAGTGTATCGGCTTCTGCTTGACGCGCCCCTTCAAGCATGGCTTTGGCGTCACTTACTTTTGCAACTGGGGCAGGTACTGTAGTTGGTTCGCCGCCGAGGTTGGCAATTTTTTCAGAAAGATAAGAGGCATGTCCTAATTCGTCAGGAATTTCTTCTTCAAAGAAAGGCTTGAGAATTTGGTAATTCAAACCGGATACGGTTGTCGCATAATAGTTGTACTGAATAACCGCAGAATATTCACCTGCAAGATCTTTATTTAAACCATCAATTAAAGCTTGGACTTTCTTGTCCATGTCAGTCACCCTTTCATCAAACATATCTTAAAATTACCCTTACAGCACTCATAATAAACCTATTCCGTGAAAAACGATAAACAGAACACTTATTGTCACCTTCTGTTCACATATTAGACTGGTTCACTCAGACTTGGGACGGAGTAAAAAACCGTTCGCAGTCTATGGAAATGTGACGCGCTACTCTGTATAGTTAAGCTATAAGCTTGGTCAGGATCTTGATGTCATGCGGCTTTTTATAGAGAAGAAAGGATGAGGCAAAATGTCTTTTGGAAAACTGTTGGTTGCTCTGGCGGTGGTTTTGCTCGGTGTCTATTGGCTGCTGGACAGCCTCAATCTTATTTCCCAGGGAATGATGCCAATTTTTAGCGCTTATTTTCCATTTTTGCCGATTTTATTCGGGGCCTTGCTCATTATTGCTCCACTTTTTGATAAGAAGAAACCACATTTTTTCTGGGGCTTGTTCTTCTTGATTTATGGCAGTCTGCTGTTTGCCGGTCAGTCCGATTTGTTGGTTTTTCAATGGAATGATTTCTGGAAACTATGGCCTTACCTGATTATTTATTTTGGATTAGGCATGCTATTTGGAAAAAATTTTACGGTTTCAGTTACAGATGAACGGAGAAGAAGTAAGAAGAAGCATCATAGACATAGCATTGATTTTTCCTGGGATAATGAGCACCACCACAGTGAACAATCGTCAAAAAATAACAGAGATTCTTATACATTTGTCAATGAATCAACGTTTAAACATGAAAACTGGATGGTAAAACCGATGAACGAACGCGTACGTATCGGTGACTACACGTTTGATTTTACCAAGGCATTTATTCCGGAAGAGACGATTCCGATTACTTTGTCGGGCTGGGTCGGTAATATCCGGATTACGCTGCCGGATGATCTGGCTTACCGCGTCCATGTGCATGCGAAGGTGGGTGACGCCAAAATAGGCGGTGACAAACAGAGCGGTGTGCTGCGAAATATCAGCTATCAAACACCGAACTATGATGAGGCGGCGCGTAAAATTGATTTTACGTTTGATTTTCAGGTCATTGATCTAAGTATTGTGCAGGTGTGATCGATGCAAAATTATCGAATTCGAACAGCTCGCTTTCAATTGATTGTCAGTTTTTTTTCATCGCTTATACTGTTTACATTCGTGCAGATTTTCGCATTTTTCTTCCCGTTTGAACAGTCCTTGCTAGTGAGCGCGTTTGTCTTTACAGTAAGCTTTGTCACTCAGTTTATTTTGGAAACCAATGCTTTAACGAAGGACTATCGGCTTCTTCTCGACCACATAGACAGTATTGATCTGTTCGTTAAAACCTTATCGGCGGGGAAATTATCAGCCAGAATGAACGTTGAAAACGTTGGCGCAATCAGCCATGTGGAGCAATCACTGAACGAATTGGCTGATAAAATCGATACACAGGTGAAATCGCTTCAACGACTCGTTGATGAAAATGTACAGATGAATGTAAAAATAAAAAATGAGGCGGTTACTGCGGAAAGACAACGCCTAGCCAGAGATTTGCACGACGCGGTCAGCCAGCAGTTGTTCGCTCTGTCGATGCTGGCGTCGGCCGCAGAGAAGACGATTCACAGCAATCCTGATCTTGCGGCTGAAAATATCGCCGACGTATCGGATATTGCGCGCAAGGCGCAGGGAGAAATGAGAGCATTACTGCTTCATCTTAGGCCGGTACGCCTGAATAATGAATCGCTTGATAAAGGTTTGGAGCGGCTGATTCATGAATTAGACGGAAAGACGATGATTCATTTTGAAGCATCGATTCATCCTGTTCCCGGTCTCACCAAGGGAGTGGAAAATCATCTTTTCCGGCTTAGCCAAGAAGCGCTGTCTAATGCGCTCAGACATTCTGAAGCGACAAAGGTTGTGCTTTCTTTGCATGAGAAGGATCAGCTTGTGACGCTTACCATATTTGACAACGGCCAAGGCTTTGATCCGAAACAAGAGAAAATAGCTTCATATGGATTAAAGACGATGAAAGAACGTGCGGAAGAAATCGGTGGTCATTTTATGCTGACGGCGCATGAAGGAGAAGGCACATCCATTCATATACGTGTGCCGATTCATAGGGAGGCTAAGGAAAATGACAGAGAAAATTAAAATCATGATCGTCGATGATCATGACATGGTCCGGAAAGGGCTGAAAGCCTATCTCTCAACGGAGGAAAATATTGAGATTGTCGGCGAAGCCTCTAGTGGAAATCAAGCAGTCCGTTCCTTTGAATCATTGCGTCCGGAAGTGATTTTAATGGACTTAATTATGGAAGACGGCAATGGTATCGAAGCAACAAAACAGATTCTGGCCAAAGCCCCCTTAATGAAAGTCATCATTCTCACGAGCTTTTACGACGATGAGCAAGTTTTTCCGGCAATTGAAGCAGGGGCGATGAGCTATTTGTTGAAAACAGCTTCTTCGGAGGAAATCATCCAAGCCATTCATAAAGCGCATCGAGGCAAAACAGTGATTGATGGGAAAGTCGCGCAAAAACTTGTGGCAGGATTGCGCAAGAGTCCTCAGCCGTTCGATCAGCTGACCGCCAGAGAAAAAGAAGTGCTGCGATTGATCGCTGACGGCAAAAATAATGCGGAAATTGCAGCAACTCTATTTATCGGTATCAAGACGGTAAAAACACATGTCAGCAGTATCTTCAGCAAGCTGGATGTTGCAGATCGCACGCAAGCGGCGGTCTATGCTTATCAAAACCATTTGTTTACAAAATAATGGGATACTGTCCGCGTTGACAGAATAATAGCCTCATAATATAATAGTAGTAACAAGTGAATCAGCCTCGTAAAAGGGGAGTAGCCAGCAGAGTAAAGTCGTCATTACGGGAGAGATCCCCGGCTTCTCTGGCAGCCTAGGTGCTGTTGGCGAGACCTTTGCCTCGGACGGATGAAAAGGCAAAGGTATTTTTATGTATACGCAGCCTTTCCGGTCATTGTCGGAGCGGCTGTTTTTATTTTACAAAATTGAAGAACCCTATTTGAGGAGGATGATTGAATGGATTTCTTTTCGCTTGAGTTCTTGACCGCTCTACTGCTGATCATTGGTATTGATTTGATTTTGGCCGGTGACAATGCGATTGTTATTGCACTTGCAGCAGCGCGTTTGCAGGATCATCAACGAAAACGTGCGATCGTTTATGGGACACTTGGTGCGCTCGCTATTCGCATCGTTGCCACACTGGCCGTTGTTTGGCTGCTTAAAGTTCCGGGCTTGCATTTGATCGGTGGCGTTTTGCTCGTTTGGATTGCCTACAGTTTACTTCGGGATCACAAGGAGAGCAAAAAAATTGTTGCGACGACCAGCCTTGGTGCAGCTATTCGCACGATCATTATGGCTGATGCGTTAATGGGACTTGATAACGTGCTTGCTATTGGCGGAGCGGCCTCGGGTAACTATGTACTTGTGGTGATTGGTTTGCTGATCAGTATTCCGCTGGTGATGGGCGGAAGCGCGTTGTTCTTGAAGTTAGTTGATCGCTATGCTTGGATCACATACGCAGGATCGGGTATCCTTGCATTTACATCCGGGAAAATGATTTTTGCCGATCATATTGTCTACGATGCGATCGCTGGCGTGTCGTGGATAAAATGGCCGATTATCATTTTGATTGTTATATCCGTGATTTTCTTCGGGTGGAGAAGCCAGCAAGGACACAAGCAATCAGCTAAAGCGGTACCTGTTGAAGAATCGATTTAATCGAGACATTGACCTTGGCGATTACCGCCATGTTTCGGCCGACATGCCTCATGTCGGCCTTTTACCTATTCAAATTTGGTCTTGGTTCATAGGAGGATTGTTGGTTTATGGAACTATTTACAATGGCATTTTGGTCATCTTTAATTATTATTGTCGGAATTGATTTGTTTTTAGCAGGAGACAATGCGGTGGTAATCGCGCTTGCCGCGCGCCGTCTCCCAAATCATCAACGGGGACGAGCCATTCTTTATGGGACAGTCGGTGCGGTGATTCTGCGTGCACTGTGCACGATTTTGGTTGTTTACTTGCTCATGGTTCCCGGCCTTCACTTTATCGGCGGCTTGTTGTTAATCTGGATCGCGTACCGTCTGCTTAGTCCGGCCGAATCATCGAAGTCGAAGAAAGAGGTCAAGGCACAGACAAGCTTGTGGGGCGCTGTTCAGACGATTGTTGTTGCCGATGCTCTAATGGGACTCGATAATGTGCTTGCCGTTGCCGGAGCAGCACAGAATGATCCGCTGCTTGTTATCTTCGGACTGCTCATCAGCATCCCGCTTCTGATGGGCGGCAGCGCGATCATTTTGAAACTATTGGATCGTTTCTCTTGGTTAATTTATGTTGGATCCGGAATTCTCGCGATGACGGCTGCTCGGATGTTGTTCGCCGAACCGTTTATCATTAAATGGTTGGGAGATCTCGTCGCATGGACAGAATGGCCGGTTGCGATCATCACCATCGCGGTTGTGCTTTATTTCGGATGGCTTAGCCAGAGAAAGAGTATGAAGCAGCATAAACAAAATCAAGCGGTTAAAACAGTCTCTTGAACTATCGGATCATTGGCGAGTCATGATTGAAGTGTTCAAAATACTGCGTGATAAACTGATAGAAATCCGAGACGATCGATGAATGGAAACGATCTTTGTTCCACACCAAGCTAATGGTACGGTTGCAGTGCGGATGACTGATTCTGAGCGGTACGATGGAATCGTCTTTGACTGTTCTCAACGTGAGCGAGGAGAAAAAGGCGACGCCTAATCCTTCTGATACGAGTCCGCGAATGGACAAGGAATCGTCCACTTCAAAGGCAATATCCGGCTGAAAACCTGCCATACGGCAATAGGTATCGGTAGTCTCGCGAAATGCGCCGTTTGCTTTTAAAACAAACGGTTCATGAGCAATATCGTGCAGATCGATACTCTTTTTGGAAGCAAGAATGTGCGTCTTCGGAACGACCAGATAGATCTCATCATTCATAAGCAGGCGCGACTGAAGCGGCTTATTCTGCTCCAGTGGATAGGGCGTGATGCACAAATCGATTTCACCATTTTCCAACTGATGCTGAATCGTCGATCGGGAAATCTGTTTTACGCGGAATCGAACGTAGGGGTGCTGCTTTCGGAAACTGCTGAGCAGTTCTGGAACAATTGGTGTACGCATGACGGCAATGGAGATGCTGTCTTCATTTAATTTTGCTAAATCAACGACCTCCTGCCGGCCTTCCTGCAGGATGGAGAATGCGAGTTCAGCCTTTTCCAAGAAGATTTTTCCGTACCGGTTCAATTTGATTCGCCGGCCTTTGCGATCAAAAAGGGGAACACCGATCTCGTCTTCAAGCCGTTTAATTGTTTGACTGAGCGAAGGCTGCGCAATGGAAAGTTCTTGCGCAGCTTTTGTCATGTGTTCGGTTCGGGCGACGGTTTGAAAATATTTTAATTGAAGCAGCTCCATGACTTGTGTCCTCCTTGGAAAATCATTTATTAATAGTTTCAAAGCTATACATTTATAATAATATATCTATTGGTATTAATGAGCAATACAGACTAATATAGTAACTGTAAACGATGCGCCACGTTCGAGGCGCATTTTCTATCGGGAAATTTAACAAAAGTAAGGTGTATTCATTGGCTTTGCCACTTTGGAAGAGAAATTTATATGTTGTTTGGTTCGGATCATTTGCCACTGCGGCGGGAATGAGCCAGATCATTCCGTTCCTGCCGCTTTACATTGAAAAATTAGGAATAACAGAAACATCTGCTATTGAAAGCTGGTCAGGGCTGATCTTCGGAGCGACATTTTTGGTATCCGCATTTGTTTCCCCGCTATGGGGGCGGCTTGCCGATAAGTACGGGCGCAAACCGATGCTGCTTCGAGCGAGTTTAGGCATGTGTCTCATCGTGTTCCTGATGGCTTTTGCGCAGAATGTTTATCAGCTGTTTGGACTGCGTCTTATTATGGGCGTGGTTTCCGGTTATATTCCTGCCTCAATCATACTCGTTGCCACGCAGACGCCGAAATCACATTCGGGCTGGGCGCTAGGCATGTTGTCCACGGGCGGGATCAGCGGATCACTCATCGGTCCACTGGTTGGCGGTGTGCTTTCCGAGTATATGGGGATGCGGCTTGTTTTCATTGATACCAGTGTCCTGCTGCTGTGCGCGTTTCTAGCGTCCTTATTCTTTGTTAAGGAGAAGGTGGTTGTTTCGCAAAAGAAACAGCCGTCCATCAAACAAGTTTGGGCCATGACGCCGCATGTCGGTTTGTTCTTAGCCATGTTCCTCACCACGTTTATGGTGCAGCTTGCCAATATGTCGATCCAGCCAATCATTACTGTGTACGTGAAGCTCCTTTCCCCAGGAGCGGCGCATCTTGAACTGATGAGTGGCGTTGTGGTTGCTGCCGCAGGCTTAGCCAGTGTCATCGCTGCGCCTATTCTTGGCAGACTCTCCGACCGGATCGGACCGCGGCGCATCCTGCTTTACGCACTGCTCTTCACCGGTGTGATCTTTATACCGCAGGCGTTCGTTACCAATGCATGGCAACTGACGGTTTTGCGCTTTATGCTTGGACTTGCGACCGCAGGAATTCTGCCGTCGATCAACACGATTGTCAAAAAGATGGCTCCAGAGGCAATTACCGGCCAATTGTTCGGTTACAACCAGTCTGCCCAATTTCTTGGCACTTTGGGCGGGTCCCTGCTTGGCGGGCATATGGCAGCCATTTACGGTATCAAATATGTGTTCTTTTCCACGAGTCTGCTCCTGTTCATTAATGCCGGATGGGTGGTCGCCTCGGAAATGCTTGTGAAAAAAAGGGAAAGAAAAATCGAAGCCGCGCGAGGCGGACTCCGATAGTTTTAAAGATAAACTGAATGTAAAGAGGTGGGGCATCTGTACTTAGTGGATGCTTCTTTTTTTAAATCGTCCGCCTTTTACATCGTGAATATCACTGATGGCAAGGAACGCACTCTTATCAATTGAGTCAACTATATTCTTGACTTTCGCTTCTTCAAGCCGGCTGATTACAGTGAAAATGACATTCTTATTGTCCCCTGTATACGCGCCTTCGCCATTCAAATAGGTAACTCCGCGTCCAAGCCGGTCATTCAGCGCGTCGCCAATCTCTTCGTGCTGGTCGCTGATAATCCATACGGCTTTTGATGATTCCAGTCCTTCACTTGTGATGTCAATCATCTTAAAAGCAACGAAGTAAGCGATAAGCGAATACATCGCATAGTTCCAGCCAAACACGAATCCTGCCGATCCAAGAATGAAAATGTTGACGAAAAGTACAATCTCACCAACGGAAAATGGAGATTTTTGGTTGAAAAGCACAGCAAGAATTTCCGTTCCGTCTGAAGATCCTCCATTACGGATGACCAAACCAACGCCGATACCCATAATAATGCCGCCGAAAACAGCGGCAAGTAATAAATCGTTGGTGAACCGAGGAATCGGCGTGAAGAGTGATGTGAGAAAAGCGAGAAGCGTTACGCCGCACGCAGATGTGATTGTAAAGGTCTTCCCCATTTGCTTGTAACCAATGATGAAAAAAGGGATATTGATAATGACAAGAAACACACCAAGAGGAAAGCCGGTAAGATGTTCCATCATAATTGATATGCCGACAACGCCGCCATCGATAATTTTGTTCGGCACAAGAAATGCCTCAAGTGAAATGGCTTCGAATGTCACTCCGATGGCGATCAGTAACGCGCGAATGACGTACTGATAAAATTTTAACCCTTTGTGTTTCTGTTTCGGGGGATTACTTAGTTGTTCTGCTGCTTCCAATTGTGGACCACACCTCTCAAAATTTAGGTACATAATAATGAAGGCTTTGTCCCATTCATCTTCGTTGCCGTTGATGGTACTCAGGTATATGCGTAGAAAATCTGGAGCGAAAAATGAATGAGAACCATTGAATGACAAAGCTTAACGTTATGTATAACCGGCAAAGTGAGATGCTGCCGGAAAAAGTTGTTCATAGTTTTATTATATGAATAGTCACAAGTAAAAATCAAAACATTCTGCTTATCTGCCGATGCAGAGGTGAAATAAACTCAACGCTCTCGCTTTTTTTTTGCTGCAGCTTTGCTTGTTTGAGCAGTTACGGGCTGCCATTTGAAAATCTTGTTCATTATAGTGAATATGTGTTTGGATTCTTTCGTCAAAATCGGCCCGACAATCGCAAGAATCAAAACGTATAACGCGGAAAACGGCTGTAAGATCGTCATAAGCCCGCCGGCGATACCAAGGTTAGCCATTATGATGGAAAATTCACCACGAGACACAATGGTCAGCCCGATGTTCGTTGAAGACTTATAGGATAGTCCGGCAAACCTTCCGGCGATGAGTCCTGCCACAAAGTTCCCGATGATTGTGATCAATACCGCGCCGAGGGTAATCCAAACCGCTCCGCCAAGTTTCGTCGGATCGATACTAAGCCCGAAGCTGAAGAAAAAGATAGCTCCGAAGAAATTGCGGAAGGGAATGACCAAATGCTCCATGCGCTCTGCCTGATTGGTTTCTGAATAGACAAGCCCAAGCAGGAGGGCACCGATCGCTTCGGCAACATGGATCGTTTCCGAAAATCCGGCAACAAAGAATAGTGATGCGAAAATGACAATGATAAAAAGTTCATCAGACGAAATTTTGAGCAGCTTGTTAAGCAGAGGGGCTGCTTTTCTTGCGATAATGAAGAACAGCAACATGTAGCCCAATGAGAGCAGGATCGAGAGCAGCGTTCCGACCAACGATTGCGATTTCCCAAGCACAAGTCCGGAGACGGCCGAAAGATAAACGGCAAGAAAAATATCCTCGAACATGATGATTCCCAAAATCAACTCGGTTTCCGAATTACCGGTACGTCGCAAATCAACAAGAACTTTGGCTACAATCGCACTTGATGAAACGGTGATGATCCCGGCAATAATCAACGTTTCCTTAAGCGGAAACCCCAGAACAGTCGGATAGAGAAGCCCAAGCGTTAAGTTAATGCCAATATAGATCGAGCCGCCGACGAGTATGGACTTGCCCGACCGGATCAACTTGCTGGTTGAAAATTCCAAACCAAGGTAGAAAAGGAGAAAGAGAATACCGATCCTCCCGAGAAATGCAATAAGTTCGGCGCTGTGAATGAATTTCAAGTTGACGATCCAGAATTGAGGGGCATGAGGACCAACAATCATACCAACGAGGATCAGGAAAGGAATAATGGAAAAGTTGAGCCAATTTGCGATCAATGCCGCAATCGCAACAAGTACAAGAGCTGTACCTACCTCAAAGACTAAATGATCCATTTATTCCTCTTTCCCTCGGGAGAACAGTTCGTTAAATGCGCGCTTAAGATCAGTGCGTTCCCCCGAAACAACAAGGGTGTCTCCGGTGAGAACGCGTGAGTCCACTCCCGGATTTAATTGTTTGGTCTGATCTTTGTGAATAATCCCGATCACGTTAATTTTATAATTCTGCCGCATGCCGACTTCACCAATCGTTTTACCGGCAATCGGTGCGTCGCCAAGTACTTTGTACCATTCGATGATTAGATCATTTAAGGCGACTTCCACAGTTTCCATCGCTTTCGGTTTATATGCCATACCGCCGATAATTGAGGCGAACTGGCGCGCCTCAGAGTCTGTAAAACTTACCGATGAAATGCATTCATCATGGTCATTTTCAGCGTAATGGTACACATCTCTGCGTCCGTCATCATGAATAACGACGACAACCCGCTCATCCTGGTCTGTTGTCAGTACAAATTTTCTTCCGATACCTGGTAAATCAGTTTCTTTGATATTCATTAATTCGCTCCCATCTTTACTAATGCTGAACTATACTTCACTTAAAAGTATGTCCAACTAGCCAACCGGCATTAAAAAAATAATGATTTTGCATCGCTCAATTTTGCAAACGTTTAACTTAATTGTATCGGAGCTAGTGTCAACGGGTCAACTATAGCCCCTCAAACTTTTGCCTAAATAGTAAAAAATAGTATAAAGCCGCTTTTTTGGATGATTGTTCGTTATTATTTTTATGGATTCGACGTATTGTAAGCGTTATACTATGTAAAACATGCTTTTGCATCCATTTTGAAATCAGGTTATGATCTTTGTACAGAGAGTAATGACGAAGCATCGGGCACTTGCTCAACGGATAATCGCTGGCACCCATTAAGGTTGACCGTCAGTCGCGCGCTCAAACATTAATTAACGCTATCCTTGTTTATAAAACAAGCGATCCGTTAAAAGGACAAGATCAACTGATCTTAGTTCATCGAAGTTCGACTGACGGCTTCTGAAATGACGGGCTTGTTTTCCGGAGATCAACAGGGTTTGAGCAGGCGCAGAATAAGAAGCGGAGTCCCTCTCTGTATGAATTGACTAACCGAGCCGATTTCTTAATTGGCAGCAACTCCCCCATACCCCCTCCTCGATTCAGCAAAAACAGCAGCGTTCGCTGCTTTTTTGCGTGTCCATTGAGGAGTAAAGCATCATGAAAAAATGTGGCTATCCATACAAATGATTAGAGTCTCATAGGTGTAGGGAGGGAATTTAATGATTCTTGATGGTCAACAAGTGATTCCAGCGGCCAATAACATGAAAAGCTTTGAACGCTTACTTAGCGAGCCATGTCACAATCTAATCCTATTGGATAGTCGTCTTTCGCTGATCACGACGATGGTGCGGATGGGAAAACAAAATCATAAACACGTATTTGTTCACGCGGATTTAATTCAGGGATTGAAGAATGACCTGGCTGGTGCTGAGTTTGTGTGTCAAAGTATACGCCCGTATGGTATCATTTCAACACGAGGCAATATGCTTGAGATTGGAAAGAAACGAGGGCTAGTCACCGTTCAACGGATGTTCTTACTTGATTCGCGTTCAATGGAGACGGGCTATCGCTTGTTTGATCAAGTACAACCGGATATGGTAGAAGTTCTGCCCGGAATAATTCCAGAATTAATTCAAGAGATACGCGGCAAAGTCCATGTGCCGGTGATCGCGGGCGGATTAATTCGAACGACTCGTGACATGAAAAGGGCAATCCATGCGGGAGCCGCGGCAATATCCACATCGAGGGCAGAGCTCTGGGATCGATCGCTGTTCGGACGAGTGTAACTTGGCGTATTCGTTTCAAATCAGGTACATGTGAACAAAATTTATATTTTTTGTGACAATTTATTGACAGCGCTTACATCAACAGCTACTATATAACTATCAAGTTAATGCACTGCTACGGATACTGAGATTGGACCATCCACGCAAGATAACGAGCGTATCGGCAGCTCGTTGTCAGTTGTTGTGGATTTTTTTTGCTCTGAACGTGGCGGTTCCTTGAATCAATGGTTGACTTGAATATTAGGGAAAAGGGTGGTCGTTGTCATGTCGGGGTTTCTTGGTGAATTAATCGGCACAATGATATTAATCATACTTGGAGACGGTGTCTGTGCCGGTGTCAATTTGACGAAGTCTTATGCAAAGAACTCCGGATGGATCGTCATTACGTTTGGTTGGGGATTAGCGGTGGCAATTGGTGCCTATGCGGTCGGCCAATTCAGCGGCGCGCATTTAAATCCGGCACTCACCCTCGGACTTGCAGCGATTGGCGAATTTCCGTGGAGGGATGTGCCCGCGTATCTCGCCGCGCAGATGATCGGCGGTTTTCTCGGCGCTTGTGTCGTTTATCTGCACTATCTGCCACATTGGCGCGAGACCAAGGATCCGGCGGTTAAACTAGGAATTTTCTGCACCGGACCCGCTATCAAGCAAAGTTGGTCAAACCTTCTTAGTGAACTAATTGGTACTTTTATTCTAGTCGTTGCCATTCTTGCGATCGGTGCGAATGAATTCGCTCATGGATTGAATCCGCTCATTGTCGGATTTTTGATCGTTGTGATCGGTATGGCGCTTGGCGGAACGACCGGTTACGCAATTAATCCGGCACGAGACCTTGCGCCGCGACTGGCTCACGCGTTGCTTCCAATCGACGGCAAAGGCGGATCGAACTGGGGATACGCGTGGATTCCAGTTGCTGGTCCGATTCTTGGCGGCGTATTTGGCGCGTTTTTCTACCAAACATTTTTCCTCGGAAAAATGACACCGGCCTTTTGGATTTGTTCAGTTGTTCTACTCGTTGTAATCATTGGTGCTCTTATTACTGAGAAGCAGCATAAAGTGATGGATTCAAACAAGGCAATCGGCAGTTCTTTAGAAAATAATTACTAATTTTTATAGGTGAATTGAGAGGAGTTTTTTAATTATGGGAAAATACATTATGGCGCTTGATGAAGGAACGACCAGTGTACGATCGATGATTTTCGATGAACAAGGCAAGATCGTACAAATAGCTCAAAAGGAATTCACACAGTTTTTCCCGCAACCCGGATGGGTAGAACAAGATGCGAATGAGATTTGGGGCTCAATCTTATCCGTGATTGCCGATTCATTGCTTACCGGAGAAATCAATGCAAAGGAGATTGCCGGGATTGGTATCACCAATCAACGTGAGACGACGGTTGTGTGGGATCGTCAGACAGGTCATCCCATTTATCATGCGATTGTGTGGCAATCGAGGCAAACGGCGGATATCTGTCGTGAACTTAAAGTGGCCGGGTATGAAGATAAATTTCGGAACAAGACTGGTTTGGTTCTGGATCCTTATTTTGCAGGAACCAAGGTCAAATGGATTCTGGATCATGTGGAAGGAGCGCGTGAAAGGGCGGAAAAAGGAGATCTGCTTTTTGGAACGATCGATACATGGCTTGTCTGGAAACTATCTGGGGGAAAGGCACATGTTACGGATTATTCGAATGCATCCCGAACATTAATGTACAATATCTATGATTTGAAATGGGATGACGAACTGCTCGACATCTTAGGAATTCCAAAGGTCATGCTTCCTGAAGTCCACTCATCATCTGAGATCTATGCCAAAACGATTGATTACCACTTTTTTGGTGAGGAAGTGCCGATTGCTGGGATTGCCGGTGATCAGCAGTCCGCGCTCTTCGGCCAGGCATGCTACGACAAAGGTATGGTGAAAAATACGTATGGAACCGGCTGTTTTATGCTGATGAATACCGGCGAGCAGGCAGTGCGTTCGAAAAGCGGTTTACTGACGACAATCGCTTGGGGATTGAACGGCAAGATTACTTATGCGCTTGAAGGGAGCGTTTTCGTTGCCGGATCGGCGATTCAGTGGCTTCGTGACGGCATGCGCATGTTCCGTTATTCACAGGAAAGTGAAGAATATGCGCGCCGTGTAGTGTCAACCGAGGGCATGTACTTCGTTCCGGCCTTTGTTGGACTGGGTACACCGTATTGGGATTCGGATGTGCGCGGAGCCGCCTTCGGGATCACGCGCGGCACAACCAAGGAACATTTTATTCGCGCGACGCTTGAGTCACTCGCCTACCGAACCAAGGATGTACTCAATGCCATGGAGGAAGATTCCGGAATTACATTGAAAAAATTGCGCGTCGACGGCGGAGCTTCGATGAACAATTTCCTGATGCAGTTTCAAAGCGATATCCTTGGTGTTGAGGTTGAACGACCGACAAGCAGTGAGACTACCGCTCTTGGTGCGGCCTATCTCGCCGGACTCGCCGTCGGTCTCTGGAAAAACGAGTCTGAGCTTGCGGAAGCATGGGAGGTAGGAAAGAAGTTCGAAGTGGCAATAGAAGACAACACGCGTGAAGAACTTTATCAGGGTTGGAAAAAGGCTGTAAACGCAGCAAGAGCCTTTAAATAAGGCATAAACAAGTTAATCACAGGTCATGGGTGAATGAGAAGACCACAGTACACAACCTGCCAATCAATAAATGGCTCGGAGGTGTATTTGTGGTCTTTTTCTACATGGATGAAATGCCGAGTAGTGCCTATAAATTTGAAAATGGAGGAATGAATAGGATGTTATCAACTTTTAATAGAAATGAATACTTGGAAAAAATGGCCGGCAATCCACTGGATCTATTCATAATTGGCGGGGGAATAACAGGAGCGGGGATCGCTCTTGATGCAACAGTCCGCGGGTTAAAGGTCGGTTTGGTGGATATGCAGGATTTCGCCGGCGGCACATCAAGCAAGTCAACCAAGCTTGTGCATGGCGGGTTGCGTTATTTGAAGCAGTTTGAAGTGAAAATTGTTGCAGAGGTTGGCAAAGAGCGCGCCATCGTCTATGAAAATGCGCCTCATGTGACCACGCCGGAAAAGATGATGCTGCCGATCTACAAGGGTGGCACTTTTGGCCGTTTTTCCACGTCGCTTGGCTTGAAAGTCTATGATTTTCTCGCCGGTGTGAAAAAGGAAGAACGCCGAGTAATGTTCAGCCGCAAAGAGACCTTGGCCAAAGAACCGCTGCTCAAAAAGGAAGGACTGAAGGGGAGCGGTTATTATGTGGAGTACCGGACGGATGACGCGCGGTTGACCATTGAGGTAATAAAAGAAGCATCGGATCGAGGCGCGCTCGCTGTTAATTACGCAAAAGTGGAAGACTTAATCTATAACCAGAAGAAGAAATTGATCGGTGTGCGTGTTGTAGATCGGCTGACGAAAAAAGAATACTCTATTTTTGCGAAAAAGATTGTCAACGCGGCGGGTCCTTGGGTTGATACGATTCGTGAGCGGGATCATTCGAAGAAAGGCAAGCACCTGCATTTGACTAAAGGTGTTCACATTGTGATCGATGGCAAGCGATTTCCAATGAAACAGTCGGTGTACTTCGACACAACTAATGGCGACAAGCGAATGCTTTTTGTCATCCCGCGCGAAGGGAAGGTTTACGCAGGAACCACAGATACGACGTATTCGCGCTGGCCGATTGATCCGAAACCGACGGCTGAAGACCGAGATTATATTCTTGACGCGATTAACGGCATGTTCCCCTCCGTTCATCTTACCTCGGATGATGTAGAATCGAGTTGGGCCGGCGTTCGTCCGTTGATTCAGGAAGAAGGGAAGTCACCTTCTGAGATCTCGCGAAAAGATGAAATTTTCATTTCACGTTCAGGGCTTATCTCCATAGCAGGAGGAAAGTTGACCGGGTATCGAAAAATGGCTGAACGCGTCGTTGATGAGGTGGCAGCGCAGCTTCATCGTGAAGGCGGAAAGACGTATCCAGCATGCCGTACAGCACACATTGAGCTCTCGGGCGGACACTTCGGCGGTTCGACGCACTATGCGACTTATGTTCAGGAGCAAAAACAGATAGGAATCGGTCTTGGCTTGACCGAAAAGGAAGCGGAAGAACTTGCGAAGAAATATGGAACGAATATAGGCGAACTCTTTGGTTATATTCAGATGAATCAAGAAGAGGCGAAAAAGTATCAACTGCCTCCTGCACTGCTGGCTGCCGTTCACTACGCGTTGACTCATGAAATGATCCTCTCACCTGTGGACTATTTTACGAGACGCTCGGGTATGACGCTTTTCTCTATTCAATCGGCGAGAAAGTGGGCGCAGCCGGTGACGGATTATATGGCTGAGCAGTTACAGTGGTCGGATCAGCAAACGAAAGAGTACGCGCGCGAACTGGAAGCTGCTTTCAATGAAGCGTCACCGTATGAAACAACCAGCGACGTGTCTGAAACCAAGCGGGTATAAAATCGTCCGGCTAACCTGCTAAATAAATCGTTAACCTGTTGAATAATCAGCTAACCTGTTGAATAACTAGCTAACCTGTTGAATAACTAGCTAACCTGTTGAATAACTCGCTAACCTGCTAAATAACTCGCTAACCTGTTGAATAATCAGCTAACCTGCTAAATAACTCGCTAACCTGTTGAATAATCAGCTAACCTGCTAAATAATCGGCTAACCTGCTAAATAACGGGCAGCTCTGATCGAATGTGTAATGGGTTTGTTTGAATGTCGAATCGGTGAACAGGATATGGCACAACTTCGCAGATGAAGTTGCGCCGTTTTTTGTTCATTTTTTTGGGGTCCACTTTACCGTTTGCTTTTCAAAAACGAATCATTTGATTTAATACCCCTATAGGGTATAATGAGATCTGGGGAGGCGATTTCATGGAAGAACATAAAAATGAGTGTACATGCGGCGAGAAGTTGTCTGATTGTGCGGATGTGTCCGCTAACCGTGCGCCGCTGGTACCGCGAACTTCTGAAGAAAAAAGGAAGATAATGAATCGCCTGAAGCGAGTAGAGGGTCAAGTACGCGGCATCGAAAAGATGATTGAAGATGATCGTTATTGTGTCGATATCCTGATTCAGCTTTCTGCTGTTCAGGCCGCCTTGCAAACTATCGGCTTTTCTGTACTTGAACGTCATACGAAGTCATGCGTCGCTAAAGCTGTTGAAGAAGGACATGGAGAAGAACAGATTAATGAACTGCTTAAGGTCTTAAAGCATTTTAAATAGATGGGCGCGAAGAAGGAAGGGAAGACGCTATGAAGAAGGTTGCTCATATAGGCATTACTGGCATGACTTGTGCCGCTTGCTCCAATCGAATTGAACGTGGGCTGAACCGGATGGATGGTGTGTCCGCTAATGTGAATTTAGCGATGGAGAAGGCAAAAGTAGACTATGACGATCAACAAATTAAACCGAATGACATTACTGGAGAAATTGAAAAGCTTGGCTATGGGGTAACAAGCGAGCGTATGAATCTTGCAATTACAGGAATGACCTGTGCGGCTTGTGCCACGCGGATCGAAAAAGGACTGAATCGTTTGCCCGGCATTAGGTCCGCAAATGTGAATCTGGCGACGGAATCCGCGACCGTTCACTACCAGCCGGGATTTGTTGAACTTGAAGATGTGTTCGAAAAAGTGCGCAAGCTCGGCTATAAAGCAGCGCTGAAAAATGATGCGCCGGATGAAGCGAAAAGTAAAGAGATACGTGGGAAACGGAATAAGCTGATCTTGTCCGCAATCGTTTCCCTGCCCTTGCTCCTGACTATGGTGACGCATCTTCCGTTCTATCATGGTCCCGTTCCCATGCTTCTGATGAATCCGTGGTTTCAGTTTGCACTGGCAAGTGTCGTCCAATTTTACATTGGCTGGCCATTTTACAACGGCGGCGCGCGGGCGTTAATGAATAAAAGCGCGAATATGGACGTTCTGGTAGCACTCGGAACAAGTGCCGCTTATTTTTACAGTGTAGTTGAAACGCTCCGCTATCAATTTGCGGGTGTTCACCATCCGGATCTTTATTTTGAAACAAGTGCCGTGTTGATCACGCTCGTTCTGCTCGGCAAATATATGGAGACGCGCGCGAAGCGGCAGACCACGGCTGCGATCACGGAATTGATGGATTTACAGGCTAAAGAAGCTAGTCGGATCGTAGACGGCACGGAAGAGCTTGTGCCCATTGATCGAGTTAATGTCGGTGATCTGCTACGTGTCAGACCGGGTGAAAAAATTCCGGTAGACGGCGTGCTTGTTGAGGGAGAATCTGCGGTCGATGAATCGATGATCACTGGTGAATCGTTACCAGTAGTGAAACGTCCTGAAGATAAGTTGATCGGAGCAACGGTGAATACGACCGGATCATTTATCATGAAAGCCGAAAAGGTAGGCAAGGATACAGCATTGGCGGGAATTGTGCGTATTGTTGAAGAGGCGCAGGGCTCAAAAGCGCCGATTCAGCGACTTGCAGACAGCATTTCAGGCATCTTTGTGCCGATTGTGATTGTCATTGCCGTCTTCGTCTTCGCCGTTTGGCTTGCCGCGATTCAACCGGGCCAATGGAATGCGGCACTTGCTGCGGCAATTAGTGTTCTGGTCATCGCTTGTCCCTGTGCATTAGGACTCGCGACGCCAACATCAATCATGGTCGGCACCGGAAAAGCAGCCGAACAAGGGATTCTGTTTAAGGGCGGCGAATTTCTGGAGACAACGCAGAATTTGCAATCCATTATGTTTGATAAGACGGGGACGATTACCAATGGAAAACCGGAAGTCACCGATATCGTTTTATTCGGCGACTGGGACAAAAACGCAGTGCTAAGATGTGCAGCTGCCGCAGAACGCGCCAGTGAACATCCTCTGGCAAAAGCCATTGTTTCCGCTTACTCAAACGACGATTTACCAGACGTTGATCATTTTGAGACACTTACCGGATTGGGTATTACAGCTTCGGTATCCGGCAATCAAATTTTGATCGGCACAAGAAGACTGATGAAACAGAACGACATTAGTATTCACCAAGCATTGGATGACAGCCTAAATCTGGAATCGGATGGCAAGACGGTCATGTTTGTCGCTGTCGGAGGAAAACTTCAAGCCGTGATCGCCGTCGCGGATACAATTAAAGACTCATCTGTTTCCGCGATTGAAGCACTAAAAGCACGTGGAATCAGTGTCTACATGGTCACCGGCGACAATCAGCGAACAGCGGAGGCGATTGCGAAAAAGGTCGGCATTGATCATGTGTTTGCTGAAGTACTGCCGGAAGATAAGGCGAAAAAAGTTCAGGAGTTGCAGAGCCAAGGGCTTAGCGTGGCAATGGTTGGCGATGGGATTAATGACGCCCCTGCTCTAGCTGTGGCTGATATTGGTATGGCGATCGGCACTGGTGCTGATGTCGCGATAGAAGCGGCAGATATTACACTTGTCGGCGGTGAACTGATGCATGTTTCTAAGGCACTTGATTTGAGTAAGAAAACGATGCGCAACATTCGGCAGAATCTGTTCTGGGCGCTCTTTTATAACACGGTTGGTATTCCGGTTGCCGCGCTAGGCTTACTCGCACCTTGGGTGGCAGGTGCGGCTATGGCATTCAGCTCTGTATCCGTGGTTGCAAACAGTTTGCGGCTCAAACGGATGAAAGTTTAACCTGATCATTCTTTTGAGGAGGTGAGAACATGGCTGAACGCACATTGGAAGTCAAAGGAATGAGCTGCGGTCATTGCAAAATGGCGGTGAGCGGCGCTTTGAATGAATTGGAAGGTGTCTCTGCAGTAGAAGTAGATTTGGCAAGTGGTAAAGTCGACGTTTCCTATGATGAGGCAAAGGTTGGCTTCGACCAGATGAAGGATGCTGTCGAAGATCAAGGCTATGATGTCGTGAACTAACTAGATTAGTTAAAAAACCGGACGGGTCTACTCGTCCGGTTTTTTGTATGTGCGCCCGGCATGGACGACAGCTAGGCGGTGAAAGTCCGCTACAGGCTTGGCAGTAGGAACTGTTAGCCAAAGGCAAGGGTGTCCATCGTGAGGTGGAATCTGAAGGAAGCCGGAGGCAAACTTCTGGGCTGATGAACAAGAACTGCATACTAAGGCTGAATAGAGACGGATAAGCCTGCGTAACAAGGTGAAGTCCAATACTGCCCGAATCTCAAACAGTATATGCAGCAGCCACATGGAAGGAAAGCGGTCGTTCTTACCCGGGGAGGTCTTACAAGGGTTCCCGACA
>NZ_FOOY01000033.1 GCF_900113325.1 Sporolactobacillus nakayamae
CATGATTGTTCCTGTGGGAAATGCCTTCCCTCTTGTCGGGAACCCTTGTAAGACCTCCCCGGGTAAGAACGACCGCTTTCCTTCCATGTGGCTGCTGCATATACTGTTTGAGATTCGGGCAGTATTGGACTTCACCTTGTTGCGCAGGCTTATCCGTCTCTATTCAGCCTTAGTATGCAGTTCTTGTTCATCAGCCCAGAAGTTTGCCTCCGGCTTCCTTCAGATTCCACCTCACGGTGGACACCCTTGCCTTTGGCTAACAGTTCCTACTGCCAAGCCTGTAGCGGACTTTCACCGCCTAGCTGTCGTCCATGCCGGGCGCACACAATAATATCAAGAAATATCAATTTCTTGATATTTAACTTTACGCCAAAGTATCCGGATATCAGAACAAAAATTGACACACAGGTGTTAAATAGACTATTAACAAAAACTCCGTATATTAAGTTTACACCTGTCACACTAGAATATATGATACTAACTATGTGCATCGTGATAATTCCAAAAATGCAAAGTATTCTTAGTAATTCAAAACTTGATTCTCTATTCTGTACATTATTATAGGCTTTGTTCTCCAATGTCAAATCCCCTCAAATATATATAATGAACCATATCATAATTTTATCAAGTATTGTCCTATACACGCTACCTATCAATCAACATCTTATTTTTTTAGAACGTGTCTAATTATCTTCCTTCTAAAAAATTGTTTAATCTTACATAAGATCTTATATTACGGTTTTAGATGATAAGTATGCGGTATGCATATAATTAAATAGTGCTTTAATGCTTTACAAATCATACTGATAATATCTTCTACTGGAAGGGAATTATTCAGATGATAAACTGGCTTATTGGTGACCAAGTTTAAAAGGATGACTCAACTATGAGTCCTTTTATTTATTAAATGTTGCACTTAGAACGAAAATTTAACATTATCAAATTTTTTATCAAGCCAATTTTTGATAACTACTGCTCAAAGACACTATACAAACGGACAGTCTGTCAACACTTGCTCATCGCTTGACAATACCCAAAAACAATACTTCTGTGATTTGATAGAACATATATTTAAAAATATTATAATAGAAATATTTATTACGATTACAGAGTTACTTTTTAGATGAGAATGAAAAAAGGATAGAAAAGACAAATGTAAATACATAATGGATAGACTACGCTGCAAACGAGTTCAAATAGTTTTAATAGCCATTTATATATTTAAATAAATTTACCTACCAACTTGAATGATCCAAGTAAAGAATAAAATTGGTAAGATGACACCCAGAAAATATGTTTGCGATTTGCTATTTTTCATATCCTCTTTTAAACAGGCAAAGTATCTCTTGGTATTGAGTTGACCGTCGTAACAAAGAGTTCGTGCTTCGTAGAATTATCAAACCAAAAATCATTCAACTACTTGTGTCAGGGAAATTGTGACTTAACTTTCGTCGCTAACAACGGACCTGAAAGAAAAGAAATGCCCTGATCTGCACAGCACTTTGTATCTGTTAAATCACTGGTCTCAAAATCTTGTATTCGTTTCTGATAGTGCTCATGTATTCTACTCGTGTCATGGGACATCCTTCAATTGATAGAAATATCATCACATGTTCGAGTTATTAAGAGAAAGTGTCCATTATTTAACGCTTATGTAAAGATGGGTAGTTTAAAAGTAGACTTTATATTGTCAAGTTCATGTTACTTCACAGATCTTATTTATTTGCTAGTATTTATTCTTGAAATAAATTTACACGGGTTTCCAGCTGCAATTACATTTTCAGGTATGCTTGATGTTACAACACTTCCTGCACCAATTACAGAATTGTTTCCAATAGTAACACCTTTGAGAATAATAGTATTAGCCCCTATAAACACATCATTACCAATAATCACTCTCTTTGATTTAATGTCCTCAGGATTTTGATTATATCGTCTATTATTTGGAGATATTGGATGAAAATCTGTATCAATAACCATTACGTTAGCGCCAAGCATCGTTCTATAACCAATATAAACAGATTTTGCAGCACAAATTGTTGCACCACTAACTCCTACATCATCGCATAATACTATTCTTGAGTTTGGTCGAAGGGTTTTTAATTTAACTGGATGATTCACACCAAGAGATGTATTTTTACTTGAAGAACACAGAACTACATTATTTCCAATAATAATTTTGGATTCTTTTATTAATGATATTATTGGTGTACCAAATAGTTTTAAGTTATCCCCAAAATCAACACCTAATAATTTTAATTTAAGTCTTCCAAAAAAAGATACTATTTCGTTGTTAACTTTACTATAAACCTTGAGCAGAAATTCCATAATAGTCACCACTAATCTAATATGTTCTTTTAATGTAGTTCAATTATTTCGAAATAATTAGTGAATAAATTTTATCAATATTAATATACAATTGATCAACTGCTTATAAATACATAATTTCCCACAAACATGATTCTTTTACTTTATGGTCTAGCTGTATTACGTATGATATCATCTAGTGCAGTCCCGGCCGTTGCACAAAAAATCTTTAGATCAATAAGTACTGACCCCAATATAGTTTGTTTAACTCTGAAAATTCTTTGCAAAATCTTGATTATTAATAAAATTGATTATATAAATCAATAAGGTGTATAGCCGAAAAATTTACTAACTCTTAATTTTTTTGTTATTACGCATTTAAATTTCGTAATACGCGAAAAATTAACAGCTGTATGTTTTATTATTAACCTATTTATTTGTATTAATCAAATTTCAGAATCAAGTCATTCAGACAATGCTTACTCTACTGATTGACAATAGTATGTCTAAAATCGAACCGATAAACGCGCGTTAATCAGCCTTATTTAACTCCAATTGAACGCACCATACATTGAAAAACTTCAGAGGTTCGATCATCTTGAACTGCTTTAACACATATTTTGAAAAGTAGAAAACAGTAAACTCATAAAAGACGTAAGCATGTGTAGATCCGGTAACCGAATATACTTTATTCTCATTCTTTAATTTTTTCCATCAAAATCTTGCAATCAATAAAGTATTTAGCATTCTGTTTTATCCATTTCTCATCCTTTGTCCACCATTGTAGTTTTAGTAAATAATTAATTTCTTCTGGAGAAAATCTATATTTTAATAATTTTGCTGGCACTCCGCCAAATATAGCATACGGTGGAACATTACGTGTTACAACTGCACCAGTAGCTATAATTGCGCCATCGCCTATCTTTATCCCTTCCAAAATTTTCACACCTTCACCAATCCACACATCGCTACCAATAAACACACCTATTTTCTTATCAATATCAAGATAATTATTTTCTTGAAACAATGTTTGGCGGACATAAGTAAATCCAGCTTGTTGACGAGTAGAATAAAAAGCTGGGTGTATTGAAACGAATTTTGATGATGGATGATTTCCCACTACAGTTGATACATTTCCAGCAATACATGAATAATTTCCAATTGTCGAATTTTTAATGAAAGAATTTTGTCCAATATAACTTCCGTATCCAAGTTTTGTGTTCAAAACTATTGCACCACTGCTAATCTTATTATTTCCCGCCATAGATGTATATCTATCTAATACGGCTTGTCTGTAAATCATTGCTCTCTTTCGCCATTTCCATTTTAAATATTTTTGATGTATTTTATGTAGCAATACACAGTTGTTCAATCTATTGTCCACCTCCATATATCTTTGTAAGCAATTGTGTTGTATTACTTTATTATAAAGGTGCGTTAATTGATTTAGGTTCTCCATATATTTTTAAATGAAATTTATGAAGAAGATCTATTCCTGCTAATACTATTTTTTGAATTTTTTAAATGAAGAAAATATATATTTTTTTAATTTTTCATCGAATATATCACGTAAAAATATTGCTTTTATAATAGTAATTCCTACCTCTCTAGTTTCTTTATAGAAAACTGGCATAACAATCTGAATTAATATATGAGTTAATAATGTAGCGATAGCAGAACCCAGAATTCCATACACAGGTATTAATAGCCAATTTAGAATAAAATTAAATATTACTCCAGCTATACAGAACTTATTAATATATTTATTTTTTCCCTCGCTGGATAAATATACTTGTGTAACTGAACTCAAACAAGAAATGCCATAGTACCATACTACGATAATTAAAGTTGACTCAGCAGCTGAATAATCCTTTCCGAATGAAATTCTAATAATTAACTCCGCGAATATTGACACCCCGATTGAGTAAACAATATTTAACCAAAGTATTATTGCATATACTTGTTTTAATCTTTGCATAAATAATATTTTATTTTGGTTTGCAGCCTTGAATAGTATTGTACTAGCGGACTGGATAAATGCTGTTGGAATTATACCCCAAAGAGTTGTTATTGTAAGCGCAGCAGAATATAGACCAACTGCATTTTTATTAAGCATAGTTCCTAATAACACTCTGTCCATTTGGGAATATATTATAGTAATTAATCCGGCTATCATGTAATGATATGACTGAATTAATAATGATTTACATAGTTTTTTGGAAAATATAGGATGAAAGCCAACTTTTTTGATATAAAAAAGCATTAATAGTGCTGCTAATAAAATACAATCAACTGAAAAAGAAAAAGCAAACCATAAAATGTTTGCATTATGGGCAAGCAGATATATTCGATAAATTGACATACCAATATATGCTACTAAACTTGAGATACTTGTATATTTTGAAAGGAGTTTAGCTTGAAACCAGTAATTTGCTGTATCAAAGGCACTGAATAATATTGAAAGAGATTGTAAAATAGCTATCAAAACAATTATTTTATTATTTGGATTCAAAACAAACATTAATCCAATCACACTGATAGCTGAAAGAAACGCAATTGTTAATCTCATAAAAATGCTTGTCCAAATTATTTCATTCTCATCTTCAACACCGGAGGAAATCTCTTTAATTACAACTACTGCTAAGCCTAAAGAAGCGACAGACGAAAAAAAGCTTATATATGCACTTACATAATTAATAGTACCATAATTAGACGGTCCCAAATATCGTGCAGTTGCTAATGAAACGATAAATTGTAAAACCATATTAATAAGTTGACCCCCCATGAGCCAACTTACATTTTTAAAAAATTTAATTTTTGTGTCACCCATGTTTTTTTCCTTTACGCTTTGATTTGGATCCATTCTGTGGGATAATAGTCACCTTTCCAAATTCCGACTCTTGGCGCAATAACAATCTTACCACAGTTTTCATTCAACCACGCCGCCCACCAGCTGAATGTGCTGTTGGCAATTATTTGATGCCTACAGCATGACATAAGATAGAATTCGTTAAGATCTTTATTGCCCTCAGATTTATCTATCTCGACAAATGAAATTTTAAGTAAATTAAATTTTGAAAAATACTTCTTTACAAAATTAATATCATCAGAAAAAATAAAAAAATGTACATTATTTGATATGCTATTAATCATATTTATTGCATTGTCATAATAATCCATATCTAGCGTACAACCAATTCTAACATAATCACCCCTTCTAACATGGATTGCTACACTATTACACGCTATGATTTCTTTTTTCCACCTCATACTGAATGTACTGAGCCTAAAATTAGGTTGATACATTTGAATAATATCTTCTCTATAAACTTTAAAATACTTTTCACTTTGAAAGTAACCTAAAAGACATATGCCATCTCCATTTTTCATAATGCTATCATCGTAATTTGTTGCACCATTCGACTCTTTTATTATTTTTGTGAAAAAGCCTATTTTTTTTCTTAGTCTAATTTTATTGAATATCACTCGACTTAATAGATCTTGTTTTCTTACAGGATTTACATCTTTAATAGTACGAATATTAAGCCTATCCAATTCAAATTTGGGATTCCCATTTTGTCCATAACTTGACTTTTCTATAACAACTCCTGTATGATTTTTTTTTGCTAATGAATAAGCACACGCATATTGAAATAATTGGTTGCCGAAGCCACTATTTACACGAACATAAATCATATTTTCACCTCTTCATTTGATCAGCAAGCCTTTTTATAACCAGCAAATATATCTGTGAATTTTTACCGCCAGTAACAACTATTTTCTATTTTATTTGCTGAAATAGGCGTTTCTTCTTTATTGGGGTAAACCCAATTTTCATTAAAAAGTTTCCTAATATATTGGAACTCATCATTTTCTTCCCATCTTCTCCCTTTAATCCCAAATAAGAGCTGCGTTGCACCTCCTAGATGAATCGCCTGTTTCCCAACGTTCTTAATTTTTTGAGCCAATGGAAAACCGTAGGCTCCACATCCCACAATAGCAATATCAAAATCCGTCTTCATAGATTCGTTAAACATATAATCCAAAGCATCGAACCATGTTTTGAATCTATTATCAGACAATCCAGCCGCTGTTTGAACTGCTTGTAGCGTAATTAATTCAAATTCTGGAAGTATTTTTTTATCAGAAAAAAGTAATAACCTTTTTTTATATTGTTTCTCAATAGTATTGTTAAATGGGTGAATTACTAAAATCCTTTTTCCTTTAAGTGCCAATGTCCATGGCACTTTTACACCAGGAAACCAAGGCTCTAAATATAAAAGATCTGTTAACATAGCATCTTTAGCATAATGCTTAATAACATAATCTTCAAAACCATTCCACCAACGTCCTAAAATATCCACATTTTCTCCACTTTGAAGCATTAATTGAGCAAATTTCTCAATCTCGCTTAATTTGTTGGGGAAAAAACCAGAAAGCATAACCAAATTCTTTACTATAACAGAGTTTACATCTATGTCTCTGTTCATTCTTCTGCTCTTAATATACTCAGTTATGATGTTCATTTCGGAAGCACCATATCTACCGACAAAAAGAGATTGACCGTGTAAAATTTTATCATAAATTAATTTATTAACTTCGTCAGCACTTAATATTTTACGACCCGCAATTCTCTTTGGATTAATTCTATTATGTGTAACCTTTTTATAAATACTTTCCACTTTGCTTTTTATGAAATACATATAAAAATCATTATTCAATTAATTATCCCCTTAATTATACTGTACTCCAAATACATTTTTCTAACGTTGAAAAACTATAATGTTAAAAAAACACCTCAGTGCACAGATATATTTTTTCTAATAACCATCCAAAAGTGATCCTAATCCTCTTGCAATATTGCTCAATTAATCATTGGTTTCCTTTAAAACATAATATACTAAATCAAACTTTTGCAAGCTGCCTCAGGCAATCGGTTTGACATCTGTAAAGATTAAGAGATGACTGTTTTGAAGCGACTTCACATTGAAGTGCCATCAATTGGCGATTTTAAAAGAATATCTGCAATGACTTTTTCCGTAATTATTGCACTTTTTGCCCATGTAAACTCAGCAGCATGGATTTTTCCTTCTATAGATAACTTTTCTTTCAAATCTTGATTATTAATCAATTTATATATACTTCTTGCAATGCTATACTCATCGTATGGATTAAAATAAATAGCATTATCACCACAGATTTCTTTAATCGGAGGAATATTTGATGCCGCTACCGGAATTCCTTTTGCCATCGCCTCAAGCGGCGGCAAACCAAATCCTTCATATAATGAGGGAAACACAAAAATATCAGCGTTATTAAATAATTTATTTAATTCTTTATCAGTGACATATCCTGTAAATTGAATTCTGTTTATATTTTTTGATGCAAACTCATTTACTCTACTATCGCCCGTAATAAAGCCATCTTTTTTCCCAACAATTATCAAATTATGTGGAATTTTATGTTTAATTATCTCAAATCCCTCAATCAACTTTATTAAATTTTTATGTGGTTTAATGTTCCCGACGTACAACAAATACGGAGGATTATCCACAGGTTTAGCCTCTGAATGGAACCATGTCTGGTCAACTCCATTGTAAGTTATTATAATATCCTCCTTTTTATAAGACACAAATTTCATTAATTCTGCTTTTGTAAATTTAGATACTACCATTATTTTATTTGCCTTTTTACTTATCATTTTAAACATAACTTTAGCATATGTTTTTTTAATAAACCCTTTTACATATTCTTTCATCGAAATATGAAATAGATCATGAATTGTTACTAATAAATTTCCGCGATAAAACAGTGGAATATTATAATGTGGAGACCAAAATAGTAATGTGTTTTTAGGAATTTTTCTTATAATTTCAATTTGCTCGCTAATTGAGTAAATTTTTGAACTACATTTTATAATTGTTACATTAGCAAAATCTTTATATTGATATAAACTGTCGTTATCTCCTAACAAGCAAAATTCAACATTTTGCATATCTCTTATTACAAAATCCACAATATTGGTAATATATCTTCCTATACCAGAATTATTTTTCATTCGCATGTCAATACATATTAATGGCTTCATAAAAAAACCTCTCTGGAATTGATGTTATTGTCTGTTCGTGTGAATTGTTTTTTTGTTGCTCATAATTGCACATAAAATTGTAAATATTATTAGAGTCCAGATAATTCCTACATTAAACATATATGTTCTCCATATTTCAGCGAAACAATAAGTAATTATTGGCGCTATTATACTCACAATAGAAGAATATCTATAGAAATGACCTGCTATCAATGAAAACAAAAAGGATACTATAGAAATCAGTATATAACCTAACCAACCTAAATTTGTGAAGATATCAAGAAATGTTGAATTAGTCGTCAATGAAGAATCCAGATCAAATAACTGTCTATAATTTATGTTATAGAAACTGCTCTCTCTATGTATTGGGATAAAAGTTGGAGTTAGATAATTGAAAAAAGTTGAATAATCAACATAAGGTAAAATAGTTTCAATATTATTTGCCACTCCCACGCTTCCCTGAAATGGAGATCCAATATATGTATTGATTTCAGATAAATTAGATATTATAGGATTATTTATATTATAATTTTGCATATAAAATTGTTTATTCCGTGAATTATTTAATATGGTTAACACTATAAATGCGATCATACAAATAACTATTACTTTCTTTAATGAAAAATGATATTTATTTTTAAATAATAAGTATATTACTAATATAATTGTTAATACTATTGCTAACCGTGAAGACATCAGTGAAGTTAATAATAGCATGATTATATTCGAAATATTAATAAATTTTGCTTTTTTAAAATGAATAATATTAAATATCGAGATAGACCCACTTAGTATTGATAAATAGCGCAATGTATTTATTCCCACAGAATAATCTTCATATAATATGTTTTTTAATTGATTAGCTTGTCCCTGGATTACAGAATTAAAAATAGCAGGATCTTGTCTTAAAACATTAGCATAACTGTACAGTACTCCAATATGTGCTAGCATAGAAATAAGTGTATAAAATTTATTCAAATTAACGCTGTCCAAAGCGTTTATTCGCTTTATTCTTAACCCAACATTAAATCCAAAATTAGAAAATATATAAATTGAAAGATACCAACTTCCTATTAATAATAGTGAAAATGAGTTGAAATTTTCCTTCTGAATAAATCCTCTTCTCAATCCAATATCTGGATATGACCATACTAATAGGCTTGCAATAGATGTCAGTAATACAATTCCATTTGGTTTTAGGATGAAATTAATTATCCTATTCACATCGATCACTCAAATCCTTTATTATTGAAATCGCAATTTTATTCCAAGATTTATTTTGAGAGATATTTTTTAATGCAATTTTACGGCTAAGTAACTCATCAGTACCAAAATTTAGTACTAACTTAATATATGAAATTAATTCATTATAATTTTTATATAGATACAAAAATTGTTGTTTTCTATTTCTTCTTGATAATTCATCTGTATATCTAGAAATGGGAATTAACCCTGAAGCTGCATATTCATATAATTTCATAGGACTTCTTCCATTATTACTTGGATCATCATTAAGTGGAAGCAAGCCAATATCGGCATTTTGTAAATATGCAGGCAGTAGTTTATAATCTATTGACCCTAATATAAATATGTTACTGTATCTGTGCAATACTTCTCTTTTGTCCTTTGTGATAGGTCCAACTACAATAATACTTATTTTCGGAAAATTTCTAGCTAATACAAGAAATGCATCGATATCAATTCTTTTATCTAGTGCACCAACATATATTATTTTTAATCCACTAATAGATTTGTATGCATCTGGCACATCAAATGTTTGCATAAAATGACTTACATCAACCCCATTTTCAATAATTTTCCCTTGTACTGATTTGTTTAGATTTCTAATATGTTTATAAACTGGCTCTGATGTTGCAATAAATGATCTAGACTTTTTTAAGATTCTTTTCTCTAAAATGTCTAATTTAATGTTATTTCTCATTTTACTGTATATATCCGTTGGTCTATAAATTATGGAGTTACAATGTACAATATCGCATATTGGATAAAATGTTGGTTCATCAATAAACAGAACATCAATACTGAGAAATTCAGTTTTCTTCAAAATTCTCCTAAGTTTTAATTTAAATAGTTTATTGTCAAATAACAAGAATCTAGATGGAATAAGTTTAAATGGGACTATATTTTTAGGATTTCCGATATATTTGTTTTTTGATAAGCAAAGTTTAAATCTTTTTTTTATCTCGTCATTTCTAATATTTAAAACATGTAGTGGTGTAATTGGAGTACTTATGTGAAGAACCTCATGACCCATTTTTGCAAATGTATTTGCTAAGTGATGTGAGCCTACAACAAATGTGCTACCTATAAATGTATGACTTGCAAACAAAATCTTCATGACTCACCCTCATTTTTATCTTAATATAAAAATCTATTGATACCGGAAGATTCAGATAGTAACTGTTTATTTTCGCTAAGTAAATAATATTTTTAATATAGCTCCACAGTACTTTAATAAACAATACAGTAATCCTTTATATCGATAATTTTTATAATAGAAATGTATATTAGACTTTATCGGTCTTTCTTTTTTGGAAAATAATTTTAATAACCTTATCCATTTAGATAGTGATTTGTCTAATGGTGTGCCAATTATTGAATTACGCTCACACTCTCCTACAACTTCAGTTGCAACAAAAATTGGATATCCATTTCTGCGCATCATTAGTGAATAGTCATAATCGCCATATGCATGTTCATAGTAATTATCAATTAGGCCTACTGATTTTAATATCTCATTTGGAACTAAAAAGCAATTCCAGTTAGCAATGTGACATTCTTGAAGCTTTCCATTTGGCTTTAATAGATTACTACTTCCTATGTGTGATTTGCGTACAAATCTGCTTCCACCATATGTTATCCTTCCATTATTACTTGATCTGGTAGTTCCAACTATTCCGCACACTCGATCAGCAATAGTGTAGGATTTAATCATAGTGCTCAACGCTGTTTGGTAAAAATTTACATCATCATTAATCATTAAATAAAAATCATTATTATCTTGAAATGCCGCCTGCATTGCTATATTCATTCCTTTGCACCAATACAGATTGCCACCAGTAATAATAGTTGCCTCTGGAACTAACTCTTTAATCTTAGCTATTGTATTATCAGTTGATCCATCGTCACAAATGTAGAATTGCACTTGCTTACACACTGTATTAATCACTTGTTCCCTGATTTTTTTAATACATTGCTGTGTTTTTTTCGATCTGTTATAACATGTAAATATCACTGCTATTCTCACACGTATTTTTCCTACCAATCTTTAAGTTTTTAGAAATCCCTCTAATTAAAATAGAGTATTTGAGTCTACTAGTCCATGATATCCTGTTACGTAAGTTTTTGAATCTTTCTCCATTCAAGACTGAAGTCTTCTGAAAGGCCTTGTGCTCAATGCACACTGAATTCTGACTGAACTCAGTCATCAATTCTAAGCATGTCGTCTTGATTTTATTTGATTGGTTGGCAGCATAGTACGGATGATTTCGTCTGTCATGGTGCCCGCCGACCGTTGTACAAAAATAGCCTCTGGGCCATAAATGCTGACCACAGTATCGCTTTTTCAACTCTGGAAATTCATCCTGTAATAACCTAGATGAACGTCCTTTCAGATACTGCATGACTTTACTCGGAGCTAGACTTGGTGGACACGAAATCAGTAGATGAATATGCTCTTTACCTTACCTATGCTCCCCTGCAGGATTGTGATCCCTCCGGTTTCACATCCCTGTCGAATCAGTTCTCACAACCGGACACCCACCTGATCTCACAATACTTTATAGTGGTATTTTGTCACATAGATTACGTGATACTTGATATCATAGATCGCGTGAATACTTTTTTGATAACCGTCCATACTTTTTACCTCTGTAGAAACTACGAAAACTAAATATCCTAATACTTTTGTTCTCCATATACTATTTTTGTTGCAATCGATTCTCTATAAAATTTCTAAATCTTTCTCTGAATTTTTTTTCCGAAAACAATATAGCATTATTTCTACAATTTATTGGATTAAACAGTGAACAATTATCCTCAAATATATTAATAGCTTCAATTAAAGATTCCTCTGTTTGTTCTTTATAAAAAACACCAGTTGGATTCTCATTTCCCATTTCCCTAATTGTTTCTCTGAGACCACCTTCCCCATATGCAATGATTGGCGTTCCACATGCCTGCGCTTCCACTGGTGTAATCCCAAAATCTTCTACGGCTGCATATACAAATGCTTTTGCATTTTGCATGTATTTTGTTAAAACTTCGTCACTCTGATATCCAAGTAAAATAACATTTGATCCAGAACTCTTTTGTATCTTGTTAAACTCTGGACCATTACCAATTACATACAGTTTCTTATAGGGCAGTTTAGAAAATGCTTTCACAATCAGATCAATCCTCTTATATGGTACCATTCTAGAAGCTGTCAAATAGTAGTTCCCTTTTTTGGTTTTCAACTCGAACCTTTCAATATTTACTGGAGGATATATAACATCGGATTTTCGCCTATATACCTTCCATATACGCTTCGAAATAAATTGAGAATTAGCAATAAAAAAGTCTACTCCGTTTGCAGTACGATAATCCCATATTCGAATTTTATGCAAAAAATAACGAGCTATCAATCCTTTTATACCTTTGTTTAATCCCGATTCTCTTAAATATTGATGTTGCAAGTCCCATGCATATCGAATTGGGGAATGGACATAAGAAATATGTAACTGATTCGGTCCAGTAATAACCCCTTTTGCAACAGCATGCGAACTTGAGATTACAACATCATACTTAGAAACGTCTAGTTGCTCAATGGCTAAGGGCATTAGTGGTAAGTAACTTCTATATTTCGTTTTTGCAAAAGGTAACTTCTGAATAAAAGAGGTTGTTACTTTTTTATTTTGAATAAATCCTCTTTTATCTTCAGGTAAAAAATCAACGAGTGCAAAAAGATCTGCTTCCGGAAAAATTTCGAGTAATTGTTGTACAACTTTTTCTGATCCCGCATATGAAACAAACCATTCGTGAACGATTGCTACTTTCATAAAATACATCCTTTGCTTGATCTATTTGTATAGATTTATAAGCACCTTATTGTAACTAAGTTTTATACCTTTTTCTTTCTTGATGTCCTCAAAAATGTTGAATGAAAAATGCAAATATTATTATTTGGTATCCTTGGTGGTAAATTTCGCAACACTTGGAAAGAAAAATTTGGTTCAGATATTTGTTTTACATGGGTTAAATTCAATGATTTATATTAATTATTAATATAACCTTTGGGAACAGATATCAATACCAATTCCAAATTATTATTTATCATTCTTTTTATTAATTCGTACCAGTAAACTGATACCCCTCCGAACTTTTGTTTTGAAAAGATTAAGGTATCTAAATAAATTTTCATAGCCACCTCCAATTGAATGAAATAAAAGTATAAAATTTTTTCAACAAAAAACACTACTCAAATTATTTAATTACTAAGTTTTGTTGGTTTCTTAAAAACCACTTGTATGTTCTTTTTATCCCTTCTTCTAGATCCACTTTATATTTCCATCCCAATGCTTCCATTTTTGATACGTCGAGAAGCTTTCTTGGCGTACCATCAGGTTTGTCAGTATTAAAACGGAGTTTTCCATCAAATCCGACTACTTCTTTAATTAATTCAGCGAGTTCACGGATTGAAAGTTCTTTTCCAGTTCCCAAATTGACAAAATCAGCACCATCATAGTTCTCGAGCAGAAAGATACAACCGTCTGCCATGTCTTCAATATATAAGAATTCACGCAATGCCTTTCCTGTACCCCATATTTCAACCGTTTCTGCATCGGCTACTTTAGCTTCATGCATCTTCCTCATTAATGCCGGGAGTACATGGGAATTAGTCAAACCAAAATTATCGCCAGGCCCATATAGATTAGTAGGCATCACGCTAATAAAGTTTGCATCAAATTGTTTCTTATAGTAGTAGCACATCTTCAAACCAGATATTTTAGCAAGTGCATAGGCTTCATTTGTTTTTTCAAGTTCACCGGTAAGTAGATATTCTTCTTTAATCGGTTGTGTGCACATACGCGGATAGATACACGAGCTACCTAAAAAGAGTAGTTTCTTAACTCCTAGTCTATAGGCTGCATCAATCACATTAGCCTGAATCTGCAGGTTCTTCATGATAAAATCCGCTGGATAAGTATTGTTAGCGAGAATTCCCCCAACCTTGGCTGCGGCAAGAACAACGTATTCAGGTTTTTCAATTTCAAAAAAAGAGTTCACAGCTTCCTGATTTGTAAGATCTAGTTCCTGCCGAGTCTTTCCAATTACATTTGTATAACCCTTTTCTTGCAGTCGTTTCATAATGTTTGATCCAACAAGTCCGTGATGACCTGCTACATAAATTTTTGAATCTTTCTCCATACCCATATTCGCTCTCCTCAATATATTTCTTAGATTGTCGCTGTTAGATATTCCTCAATTGTCTTACCATAGATTAATTTCAAATCACCATCTACCATCATATGAACCAATTCTGGGAAACTTACTTTTCGCTCCCAACCAATTTCGTGTTCTACTTTTGAAGGATCTCCCCAAAGCAATTCCACTTCAGCCGGACGGAAATAGCGCGGATTAACATCTACAAGCAGTTTACCTGTTTCGGCATCATAACCTTTTTCATCTACTCCGCTGCCATCCCATTGAATTTTAATACCAACTTCTTTAAATGAAAGTTCAACAAATTCACGAACAGTATGAGTCTCACCAGTTGCCAGCACAAAATCCTTTGGCTTTTCTTGTTGGAGAATCATCCACATACCTTCGACATAATCACCGGCAAAGCCCCAGTCACGTTTCGCATCCAAGTTGCCAAGGCTTAGTTTTTCTTGTTTGCCAGCAATAATCGATGCAACAGCACGTGTGATTTTACGTGTAACAAAGGTTTCACCGCGACGAGGAGATTCGTGATTAAACAAAATGCCATTGCATGCAAACAAATCGTAAGACTCTCTGTAATTGACAGTAATCCAGTACGCATATAATTTGGCAGCACCATACGGACTTTTTGGATAGAACGGGGTCTTTTCACTTTGTGGAGCCGTCCCAGGTAGTCCGCCAAACAACTCTGATGTTGACGCCTGATAGTACTTAGTATTAATTCCTGATTTTCTAATGGCATCCAAGATTCTTAAGGTACCAATTGCATCGGTTTCTGCTGTGTATTCAGGAACTTCAAACGAGACCTGTACATGACTCTGTGCAGCTAGATTATAAATTTCATCAGGCTCTATCTTTTCAATCAAACGGTTGATATTGCTTGAATCTGTCAAATCACCATGATGAAGGAAAAGACTCTTGTTCCCGATTTCAGGGTCATTAAAAAGATGATCAATTCGCATTGTATTGAACGTGCTTGCGCGCCTAATGATACCATGCACTTCGTATCCTTTTTTCAGTAAAAATTCAGTAAGATATGATCCGTCTTGACCCGTGATTCCGGTAATGAGTGCTGTTTTATTTTTCACTATTATGCCCCCTATGTAATGAAAAGACTCTAAACTATTAATTCACAATTTACCAAATCACTTTTACCAAAAAACTGAAGCAGTATACACATAATTATTAACTTAGTTATGTTTCCTGTAATACCTTTTTATATTTTTCTATAGACAAATTTTTTCTTCGTATTAACTCTTTCACCAGCATAACTAGGTTGTGCAGCAATAACTATTATTTCAAAGTCATTCTGCAATTCTTCACATAAATCTGTCATTAATTGACCAACGGATGCCAAATCAGGGTAAAAATAATTAACAATAAATACTATTTTTTTTCATAAGCAATTTTCCCTTTAGATTGAATTAATAGGCGCCTCTGTGTTTTAAAACTGAATATACTGTTACTATAAGAATTTTCACATCAAATACTAGAGATTTATTATAAATGTAATAGAGTTCAAGTTCGGCTCGTTTCGGATAACCGACAGTACTACGCCCATAAGCCTGCCAATATCCTGTTAAACCAGGTTTTACCGATAAAAATAATGTTCTAGAATCACCATATTCTCTTAATTCTTCTTCTACAATTGGTCTCGGACCTACCAAACTCATTTCACCTTTTAACACATTGATTAGTTGTGGCAGTTCATCAAGACTAGTTTTCCTTAAGAATCTACCAATATTGGTGATTCTCGGATCTTCATTGGGTTCAAGTTTATAACTATTTTTTAAATACTTCTGATATAATTCTTGATTGGATTTAAGTTTTCTGTCAGCATTAATAACCATTGATCTAAACTTATAGATAGGAAACAATGCACCATTTTTCCCTATTCTTTTTTGTTGAAAGAAAACTGGTCCTTTTTGATCACCAAACAAATAGAGTAAAGCAATAACAGCAAATAATGGTGAGCTGATTAACAAGCCAATTACTGCTCCAAAAATATCGATTAATCTTTTCGTAATCAGATAAACTCTTTTTTCTTTATATAGAATGTGTAAATCTTCTACACGATTACCGATATTTAAATTGTAGCTAGTTTGCTCATTTGTATTTATTTTAGAAATAGCCATAGTCATCACCCTTACGCTAAAGGTAATTTCATTGTTTTTAGTATTTCATGAAGACCGGTTAATACATCTTGCTGTAAATCTTTGTTTTTTAACGCCATTTCGATATTGGTTAGGACAAAGCCCAAGGTTTCACCGACATCATAGCGTTTACCTTCAAACGCGTAGGCGTAGACACCCTGAAATTCGTTCAGCTTTTGGATCGCATCGGTCAGTTGGATTTCGCCGCCTGCACCGAGTTCTTGCTTTTCAAGAAATGCAAAGATTTCCGGTGTGAGTACGTAGCGACCGATGATTGCCAGGTTTGATGGCGGATTTTCCTTTGGCTTTTCGACGAATTGCTTTACATTATATAGTCGTCCGTTTTGGCCTTCTGGATCGATGATGCCGTATCGCTGAGTTTGCTCGTAAGGCACTCTTTGAACACCGATTGCCGAGCAGCCTGTTTTCTCATACTGTTCCGCAAGCTGCTGAATACATGGCTTTTCATTTTGTACGATATCATCACCTAGGAGAACGGCAAACGGTTCGTCTCGAATAAATTTGCGTGCGCACCAAACGGCGTGTCCAAGACCTTTTGGCGATTTTTGTCTTATGTAATGGATGTCAATTTTGGAAGATTCGCGAACCCTTTCGAGCAGATCTAATTTTCCCTTGCGTTCCAGATTTTGTTCCAGTTCGTAAGCATTGTCAAAGTGATCTTCAATTGCTCGTTTTCCTTTGCCGGTCACAATAATAATTTCTTCCATACCCGCATTGACCGCTTCTTCAACGATATATTGGATTGTTGGTTTATTCACAATTGGGAGCATTTCTTTAGGTAATGCTTTTGTCGCCGGCAGGAACCTTGTCCCTAGACCTGCTGCCGGAATGATTGCTTTTCTCACTTTTTTCATGTATTCTGTTCTCCTCTCAGCTCAGCTAATTAATTCAGATGATTAATCCGGGCGACCGATTGAATAGTACTCGATGGTTTCTTGCTTTACAGCATCCAGGCTGTAGCAATTACGTCCGTCAAACACAATGGGATCGTTCATGAGTTGGTTATATGCTGAGAGATTAATCTTTTTCACATCCGGCCAGTCGGTGATGATTACTGCAAAATCGGCATTTTGTAATGCTGATGGCAGGTCTTCAGTGTACGCAATCGCTTCTTTGATCTGCTTCTTCGCGTTACCAATGGCAATGGGATCATAAGCAATGATGTCTGCACCGAGCTCTGCCAGCTTAGGGATCATGACCAGCGCCGGTGATTCTCTGAGATCATCGGTGTGCGGTTTGAAAGCAAGGCCCAGAACTGCAACCCGTTTCCCTGCAAGACTGCCGAACCGTGAGAGGATTTTGTCGATCAACAGGATTTGTTGATTGTTATTGACTTCTATAACCGATTTTAACAAATTAAAATCATGGTGATTATTTCCAGCAAGCTGGACAAGGGCATTGGTATCTTTGGGGAAGCATGATCCGCCATAACCTATACCCGCCTTTAAGAAGTCCGGTCCGATGCGGTGGTCAAAGCCCATGCCCTTTGCTACTTCTTCAACATTGGCACCAAGGGATTCACAGATATTTGCGATTTCATTAATGAAGCTGATCTTCGTCGCAAGGAACGCATTCGATGCGTATTTGATCATTTCGGCGCTTGAAATATCCGTTTTTAGAATAGGCATATTAAATGGTGCATTGATTTCCGCCAAGATATCTGCCGTTGCTTCATCTTCCGCACCAATGACAATGCGGTCACCGTGAAAAGTATCTTTAACTGCTGATCCTTCTCTAAGAAATTCTGGGTTGGAAGCGATTTTTACTTGAATACCTGGTTTCGTGTTCGTATTAATGACATTTAAAATATGGAAGTTTGTTCCTACAGGAACCGTGCTTTTAATAACAACGATCACGTTCTGCGTAATGTTGCGTGCGATGTCTTTTGCAGCAGATTCAACGTAGTCCAGATTGGCTGAGCCGTCTGCACGCTTTGGGGTTCCTACCGCAATATAAACAACCGCTGCTTCGCTAAGTCCTTCACTATGCACTGCAGTAAAGGCTAAGCGTCCAGCCGCCGTATTCTTTTTCATCAATGCTTCGAGACCAGGCTCATAGATCGTTGGAATTCCATTGCTCAACGTTTCTACTTTTGAAGGATCCACATCAATGCAGGTCACATGATGACCGATTTCCGAAAGTGCGACACCCGTGACCAGCCCAACATAGCCGGTACCAATAACCGCAATTCTCATTTCTAATTCCCCCTGAATTAAAAGATGTCTAGAAATTTTTTCTCTTTTATTTCAATTGGCTCTTCTCGGTTGACGAGTTCGCCGCTAATTAACAGTTCCGCATTTTCTCTAAATAGGTTGGCTAAATCTCTTCCAAATTGTTTCTTTAAATTCAGGAATGCTTCTTGCATATAGAATGGTCGCGCGGTGATGTTGTGTGCGTCTGAAGCCACAAACTGTGAGAGATTGTTTTCAATAAATTGTAAGGTTAGTTTTTTAGCCGATCGGCCGTTTTTACCAATCAGGCTGGCTGCCGTCACTTGAGACAGAGCGCCATCGGCAATGAATTGATAGAGCATGTTGGGATGTTGAACGATTTCTTCGTTCTTTTCCGGATGGACAATGACCGGTGTTACGCCTTGCACTTGCAGATCAAAGAACAGCTGCTGCGCGTATCTCGGGACATGATGTGTCGGAAACTCAATGAGGATGTACTTTTTGTTATTATTAACGGTCAGTAATTCTTGCGATGCACCTTCAGTGGCCATTTCACCGAAAATTCTCGGTTCCTGTCCGGGAAGCACCCGTAGGCCAATCTGATTTTGTTCAAAAAGCTGATTTATCTTTTGAACACGTGTCAGTATTTCAGGTTTGGGATTATCCCAATGCCTGTTCTTATGATGCGGTGTTGCGACAATCTGAGTGATGCCCTCGGCGACTGCTTGCTTCGCCATGTTCAATGACACCTGTTCATCTTGCGCACCATCGTCTATTCCGGGTAGTATATGGCAATGGATGTCAATCAATTGCACCGACGCTCCTTTCTCTTTAAATCAACTCAAGTCTATTAATCATTGCCATAATAGTTGTAGTAATAGTAGTCGCTGCCCTTATTGATCGGTTTAGCATTCAGAATGACACCAAGAATTCGAGCCTTTGCTTTGGTCAACAAATCCTTCGCTTTGAGCGCTGCTTCCTTTTCAGCGACACCGCTTCGGACAACCAAGATTGCTCCATCACAAAGGTTGGCAAGTACTTGGGCATCAGTAACCGCGAGAATCGGTGGTGTATCAATGATCACCGTATCAAACAGCGTTAATGCATGCTTGATAAAGCTTGCCATGCCGACAGAACTTAAAAGTTCAGCCGGGTTCGGCGGAATCGGACCGCTTGTTAAAACAAATAGATTATCAACTTCCGTTTTCTTGACTGAGTCATCAAAGGTTGTCAGTTTTCGAAGCAACGTTGTTAAGCCTTCCGTATTTGAGAGACGGAATGTGTAATGCATCGTCGGTTTGCGAAGATCGGCATCAATCAGGAGCACTCTCTTGCCCTGCTGTGCCATGACCACCGCAAGATTGGCAGAGGATGTTGATTTTCCTTCACCAGGTCCTGACGAGGTCAGCATGATCGTTTTCAATTCTGAATCAACTTGAGAAAAGTCCACATTGCTTCGAATCGTACGAAATTGCTCTGCTGTTGTCGATTTCGGTTTATAGAAGGCAATTAAATGCCGCTGTTTCGAAAGGCTTTGTTTATTTCGTCTCAACTCGGCCAGCTCCCCTCGCTTGATGACGTCCGGTCGTATGTGCTGCTGATCGTGAATGAGCATTGCTTGGTTCGCGACTATCTTTAATTTCTGAGATCACGCCAAGAACCGGGAGATCAAGAATCTTTTCAATATCTTCTTCCGTCTTAATGGTATTGTCCATATATTCAAGCAAGAATGCCAAACCAACCGACACCATCAATCCGACAACAAATGCGATTGCTAGATTAATATTTGCTTTTGGCTTAACAGGATTGATGCTCGAAGCGACATTCGCCGGTGACAAGATACTGACGTTATCGACATTCATTACTTTTTGAACCTGTGATTTGAACGCTGACGCAACACCATTAACAATTTTTGCTGATTGCGCAGGACTGTCCGTTTCCGCTGTGAGCGTAAATACTTGGGAATTCTGTTCCGTACTTACGGTGAGCATGCCTTTTAATTCACCGGCAGACATATCAAGATTTAATTTCTTATTGACCAGATTTAGTACTGAAGGATTATTGATAATCACACTGTACGTGTTAACCAGCTGCACATTCGTCTGAACCGAATTCGTTTGATAGAGACTTGTGTTGTTTGTATTCGATTGATTAACCAAAATCTGAGTTGAGGCATCGTACTTTGGCGTCATCAGAAAGAAGGTGACTCCGGCGCTGACCATAACTGCCAAAAGTGTAATCGTCACGATTAAAACCAAACGCTTCCTCAATGTAGCAAAAATATCTTTAAGGCTGATTGTTTCTTCCATGATATCCCTCGCAAAGTAGATTAGTCGCTGAATCGTTCAACAATTTCCGATAAATTCTAATAAATTATATCATAGAATTCCATTTACCAACGTAACAGTTTCATAGCAAATGCGGAAATTAGTGCCAATTGCGAGGCAACACGTGTGAAAAATGATGGGAACGTACCAAAATTCCTAAATTTTGTTCAGAAATGGTACAGATTTGTCAGTTAATGTTAAAATGGGAGAAATTATTCATTTCTGCGAATCCAAGTCTATAGATTCATGACATAGGATTCAAATTAACAAGAAATATTATAGCATATTTCAATGAATTATGTAGTTCATTACATAATCTTAATCGTTTGTTAATAATTAACCTGAACGAAATAAACAAGCTCCTGCGGCTTTACCAATAAACTCTTTTTTTCAAAAAAAACGCGGTAATCTTTTTCATCGAGTTGATCCAGTTTGACCTTTTTCACTTTATTTTTCTCAGCAAATTGACGTGCGGCATGATTAATTGAGTCAGCAACCATCGTCTCGACCGGCACGTCGTATCCATGTGACACAGTTTTGCGACCATCGTATTCGATATAGAACAGATACGTATTCATTATTTGTTCCTTTCATGTGAAATTGATTTTTATACTATGATAATTGTCACACTTATAGAATACCATGGGACGATGTTCTCGCATTATCAAGTTTGTCTCATTCTTTTCATACTTTAATTGGAACTTGCTGTTTGCGGGGGTGTCATGACATGAATAGTGAAGAGCTAAACAACCAGATGAATCGATATCATCATTTTACTGGTAGAGAAGAAGAATTGGCGAACTTCAGAAAGTGGTTGAGTAACCCCGAGGCACCTTTCCGTCTGTTCTATATCTCTGGAATTGGCGGCATGGGAAAGAGTTCTCTGCTTATGGAACTGGCACAAATAGCGATGAATGATCACGCACGGGTAATTTCTCTTGATGGCGGTGCCTGTCTCAAAACACCGACCGGATTCATCGACTATCTTTCCGCCTCTTTTCAGCTTGCCTTTATGAATACGGG
This sequence comes from Sporolactobacillus nakayamae, assembly GCF_900113325.1. Classification (GTDB taxonomy): domain Bacteria; phylum Bacillota; class Bacilli; order Bacillales; family Sporolactobacillaceae; genus Sporolactobacillus; species Sporolactobacillus nakayamae. The sequence continues at coordinate 22,535 of NZ_FOOY01000033.1, forward strand.
GGATTATACGAATCCAATTGAGGCTTTGCACCATGTTGATCCTGATCACCGAATCATCATAAGCGTTGATCACTTTGAACAGCTCAAACTGATTGAACGTTTATTTATCAATGATTTCCTGCCCCATCTTCCTGACAACTGTGTTGCTGTCATTCTCGCTTCACGCTTGTCGCTGATGGAAGAATGGCGGATTCATCCTAAGCTTGATCGGAAAATCATTGAAATGCCTCTGCGGGAATTCACATATGAGGAGACGGTCACTTACACCCAATCATATGGGACGATGAAGCCGGAGTTGATTCATAAAATCATACGGATTTCCGGGGGACTCCCTCTAGCTCTAGCACTGCTCACGGATTCCTGGTTGATGCATGAGCAGCTATCGGATCAGGAGTATCAATTGATCTCACAGAAAATAAGCGCGAAAGTGCTCCGAGAACTAACAGCACCGGAGCTCCAGCCCATGGTTGACGTGCTTACGATTCTGCAATACGCCAATCAGGAAACAATTTCTCTTATTATTGGGCATTCAGTAACACGCACGCACTATCTATCGCTTCTGCAGCTGTCATTTATTCGTCTTCTTCCGGAAGGTCTTGCCATCCATGATATTGCCCGGGCACATTTGCTCAGCGACCTGAAGCTGCGTGAACCTGAACGTTTGAAATCTCTGAGGACGAAAGCAGCTAAGCTGTTGTATCATCAGCTCAGTAATACGAAAAAAGGGGATCGGCGGCCAATTGCCGCTCAGTTGCTAAACTTATGTAAAGACGGGCTGCCACTGAACCGATTATATGCTGACTTTTCCGGCACAACCAGCACATCTCCGCTTGAGTCTGCTCCCATTGAAGATCTTCCAGCTCTGTACACGCTTCTTGATCTATGGTGCGCCTATAGCGTTGATTCATGGCAAAGTGCGCCTTACTACGGGCTAGTCGAAGAACTTATTAATAAAGCGCCGGAGAGCATTGTTGTTCTTCGTAATGACGCAGGCAAACCGATCGGGATGTTTATTGCCGTACTTGTGCATCAGCTGACCGGTCGAATCTTGAAGAAGTATTTCCCTGCAGAAATGGCCGAATGTTTCTCAGAAGAAGAATTATCCTGCAGTCTGGAGCGCGCGGACACCTACTATACCGTGCTGGGGGCTGCTGCCGATCACCTGCCGAATTATTCTCAGGAGGAACTCGTCGGTCTGCTCTCGCTTGATCGACTGTCACTGCTCGGAGAAGGCTCACGCGCGATTCTCGTAGCAACGAATGCCCATCTGAAAGATTTCCTAGAGCAAATTGGTTTTACGAAGCGACCGACTAAGTCAAGAGACTGTGACACATCATGGGCTAAAGCGGATGTGCTTGAATTAGATTTAAGAAATAACCAATTCGGGAACTGGGCGATGTCTTTTCTCTTAGGGGCGCGTCATTCTCTATCGCTAGCGGTCACTCACGCAATGCTGACCGAATCCGTTGTTCGCAGAATTCTCAAGCTGCTAAGAAGTCCTGCCGATCTGCAACCTTACCTGATTTATTTTGCAGAGATCACGAATGTGCAAGAATTACGTCAGCATTTAATCGAAGTCATCTTCAACGACTCATCGATTCTATCTGATGAAGACCGCATGCTTCTGAAGAGTGGGGTTCTTCCTTATCCGGATAATACGCTTGCGGCTGCAGAAGCGTGCCAAATGAGCCGTGCCACCTACTATCGCCATGTGCAGAAAGCAATCAACCACCTCACGCATATCCTGCAGCAGGAGCATGTTGTGAGGGACTCACTATGAGAGTTGCACTACTGTTGAAAATTGATTAGAGGCGACTTTTGAAGAGCTGGTCGATCCATCCATGCTTTTTGAACTGTTTCAGATGTGATTTCAGATCTTCGCCCACTTCCAAGTGAATCGGTGCAAAATAAACGGAGCAAAGCCGACACTCGTAATTAATGACCGTTTTCTCGATCTCGTGTTCATAAGGCGCCGGGAAAGCACTGTCTGAAACAAAATCACCTCGATGCGGTAAAAAGTTGGATTCGATTGTCTTATACAAAGACAGATGCACTGAATGGTCCTGCAGCGCAATGGATTGGCACAGTGTAATTTCCATCATACAACCTCCCGATTTTCCATATACCTTATTATCGTTACGATCCCATATGATGTTTAGCAATCGAGTAGGAGGAAACCTTCGGTTTCCGACCTCTCACACCACCGTACGTACGGATCCGTATACGGCGGTTCAATAGCTTGAGTGTACATGCTCGAACAGATGAGTAAGATTCTTTAAACCCACCTGTTCGAGTATTTTATTTGTAATCGATCGATGTAAGATATGGCTACAGGCAATGCGCCAGTAGCCTTTTCGTGTATTTGCCCATTCCCATGCTTTTGGTTTTGGAACGTTAAGTTTCATGAGACTTTTATATCTCGTCTTGACTTTCTTCCAACGTTTCCAGATGATCTGCCGAATTCTGCGCCGGAGCCACTGATCAATATGCCGAATATAGTTCTTCATATAACTGATTCCGTAGTAGTTGATCCACCCGATGGTTACTTCATTAATTTCTTTAATGATTTCACGGATGTTACCGCTTCGGCTCCTTTTTGTCAGTTGTTTGAGTTTTCGCTCAAGGCGCTTTTTCAACTTTACATGTAGGCGAAATCCAGTTCCCTGCTTGGTCGTATACAGACAGAATCCAAGAAATTTGAGTTTGGTAGGACTGCCAACCTGGGTTTTCTCGTGATTGACTGTTAGTTTCAGTTTCTTTTCGAGAAACGTGGTGATACTTCTCATGACCCGTTCTCCCGCTTTTCGACTCTTGACGTAGATGTTGCTGTCATCAGCGTAGCGGACGAATTGATGTCCTCTTCGTTCCAATTCTTTATCCAGTTGATCGAGATAGATATTTCCTAGAATTGGTGAGAGTGGACCTCCTTGCGGAACTCCTTCTTCAGTCGGATTAACCTTTCCATGATTGACTACACCACTTCGCAAGAACTTGCGAATAAGCCGGAGAACCCTTTTATCCTTGATCCGTTTTTCCACACAGTACATCAACTTATCATGATTCACCGTATCAAAGTAGGATTTCAGATCAAGATCGACCACGTATCTGTATCCTTCCTCATAGTAAGTCTTGGCGCGTTTCAGCGCGTCGTGGGCACTACGTTTGGAGCGGAATCCGAAACTATTGTCTGAGAATGTTGGATCAAAGATCCGTTCAATCACTTGGAGTATCGCCTGTTGAATGAAGCGATCACACACACTCGGAATCCCCAGTTTTCGTTTTGATCCGTCGGGTTTGGGAATTTCCACACGCTTTACCGGTTGAGGCTCATACGAGCCATCTCTGATTTGTTGAATGAGCTTATCCCTGTTACGCATAAGAAAGGGAAGAAGTTCATCGACAGTCATTCCATCGATCCCGGCTGATCCCCTGTTCGCCTTTACTTTCTTATAGGCTTGGTTGAGGTTCTGCCGGCCGGTTACCTTGTTCAAAAGGTTTTGTACACCATCTCTCCCTTCAGTTTCGCCGTGAGTCATACTGCACACTTCTATCGTACCTTCGGGTTCCACCCTATTCTTCGATAAATAGTCATCTTTTGATGTTGTCTGTGGTTGTCGCATAAGTCACACCTCCGCTGTTTCCAAGATTGCTATTGTTCAGCCCTTCGTCCTGGTGGACTACTATGGCTTCTGCTGACTTCTTACAATTCATCTCACCATCACTGGCATGATTGTTCCTGTGGGAAATGTCTTCCCTCTTGTCGGGAACCCCGGTAAGATCTCCCCGGGTAAGAATGACAACTTTCCTCCCATGTAGATGCTGGATTTACTGTAAGAGATTCGGACAGTATCGGACTTCACCTTGTTTGGCAGGCTTATCCATCCCCATTCAGCCTTTGTATCCAGTTTCTGTTCGTCACCTCAGGAGTTTGCCTCCGGCTTCCTCCAGATTCCACCTCACAGTGGACACCCTTGCCTTTAGCTAACAGTTCCTACTGCCAGGCCTGTAGCGGACTTACACCGCCGAGTTGTCACCCATGCCGGGCGCACCAAGAGAAAGGTGGCTCACCTCTCGTTGAGGCGAACCACCTTTCATTGCTTAAGCTTATATGTTTAGTTGCATGTTACTCTCTGACATCTACCTGAATAAAATAGACAAGCTCCCTTGAACGACCGAAGTGCGCTTTTTTAATGAAAAAAGCGCGATAATTACCATTCTCAAGACCCTCGTTTCTCACTTTTTTCAACTTATTTTTTTCAGCGAATAAAGAAATTGCGCCAAGCACCCCGTCCGCTTTAACCACATCAACCGGTGCCTCATACGTGTTGGATACCGTTCGTTTTCCATCGTATTCCAAATAAAATAAAAAGCGACTCATTCATACTCCCCCTAAAATGCTGAAAAATCCAAGTTGAGCCTACATGACAATCATAATCCATTCACGCATGCCGGCAGCTCACAATCGTTTCTCTATAGTTTTTAAATAAAATTATGGATCCCCCACTTAATAACGTACACATACCTGCAAGCAAAAGGAAACCTGTAATGTTTTCCAACTCACCACCTATCGAATTGTCTAAACCAAAACAACATTGGCGTTTTAGAAAAATGAAAAGAAGAAAACAGAAATGGCTAAACGAGGTAAAAATCTTCAGAAGCTAATCGACCGTACACGTTAAAATTCTTATAACAATGCCTTATTCTTTTACGATTATTTTTGTAAAAATTGGATTTACGTAAGTCTTTAGAATCATGTCCTAAGAATCACCTATGATTATAACATAAATTCATTTTCATGCATCCGTGTTTTCTGCAATTTTATAAAATAAATAGAAAATTCATCGACTTATTTGAGATGAGAGCGCATAAATACAAAAAAACAATCGAGCTCGATTGAGCCCGATTGATATCTAATCCACATAGCTTATACAACTAATTACATATATCTATCTTTGTTAATATTTTATAAACTAAAAGCGAAAGTTATATGCAAAATCCATATCAACAGATCCAACAATTCCTGGCACATTTCCAGAACTCGAATATTGCCATAAATCAGTTGTAAATTGTGGACCAAGGTTTATATCATGATATGCAGCAACCCATACAATTAATCCTGGAAAATTTTTCTTTAATTGATCTAAGTTTACATAATTGTTTAAATAGCTTTTATATGAGTATACACCTATTTTGGTAATTCTCTGTTTTTTTAGTTCATTTAGAAAAATAGTGATTCTATTGGTAACATTAGTACCCTTTGATCCATTTATTTCGACATCAATAAATGCATAACCGTTAAAGTTCACTTTTTTTAACTGTGATGCAAATAGGTCAGCTTCTTTTTTAGCATCACTATCACTTCCTGTTGAGTGAAAATAGTGGTATGCATGTACTTCTAACCCTGCATTCCTTGCATCATTAATATTCTCTTCAAAGTTCGAATCCTTAACATCGGTTCCTTCACTTGCCTTGACAATTACGAAACTAACACCAGATTCTCTTATGGCATCAAAATTAATTTTGCCATTATCATTTTGATGATGTGAGATGTCGATCCCTTTTTTTAGTGCACCACCTGGTAGTTTACTAATATAAATTGTTCTATTAGTTGTTTTTGTTTCACCATTTAAACTAATGGCTTTTACAATTAATGTGTGGCGACCGGCACTTAATTCAGACGTCTGCAAATAATATTGATATCCTGAATTGTTTTCATGATATTGTGAATATGCGTTCATTACATCTGGCCGTGATATTCCAAAATTGGCTTGTCCTTTATAAGTTTCATCCACATATATTTCAATTCTTTTTATACCGCTTCCGCTGAGGTACCAGCCTCTTATCTCACTTATACCTTGAAGCGTCTCATTTAGTTGCGGTACTTCAATATTACCCAATGCACCCAAGTTCTTCACCGTGAAGATTCTCGCTTGTGTTTGCGTTTCTCCATTCACTCCTGTTTCCTTAATCGTGAGTGTATGCTTTCCGGTCGTTAATACTTTTGTGTTCAGATTGTATTTATAACCTGCACTACCGTTTTCGTATTCCGGATAAGCTCTCTGGATATCAGACCGTGACAATCCGTAACTCGCCTTTCCCTGATATTTCCCATCCACATAGACTTCGATTTTCGACACATCGCTACCACTTAGATACCAGCCGCGAACTTCACTCGTTCCTTGTAAACTTTCATTCTGCTTCGGTGCATCTATATAGCCTTTTACCGCCAGGTTCTTCACTGTGAAGGTTCTCGCCTGTGCTTG
>NZ_FOOY01000031.1 GCF_900113325.1 Sporolactobacillus nakayamae
TGGACACCCTTGCCTTTGGCTAACAGTTCCTACTGCCAAGCCTGTAGCGGACTTTCACCGCCTAGCTGTCGTCCATGCCGGGCGCACGTAAAAAAACGTCACCCTGAAAACCAGGATGACGTAAAGAATGGTAAAATTAAATTTTTTTATTTAGGAAATTGCTGTTGGGCATACTGAGTAAATTGCTGCAGCGTTTGCTGAATCTTTTGTGGTTCTTCTGATTCCAGCTTATACCAACCTTTATTGAACATCAGGTTGAATAAATCGCGTTGATGGTCGGCGGTCTGATCGAATACTGTTTTTGTATCCTGATAAAGCGCTTGATGACTTGCTTCTTGAAGCGCATGAACATACGATGTGCAGAGATATTTTTCAGTGAGGAGCACATCATTTAAATAATCACGATCGTTCATTTGCGGTGTCTTAGGAACTTGCGTTTCCGTGTTCTGAATCTGCATCGATTGAACCGGTTGTTTTTCCATCATCACGACATACCTCCTGCCATTGTTGTCGCTTGAACATGTTTGCCCAAGTGATTGAGAATGCTCTGATAATGACGTATGTGGAGCTGACATGTTCGGTTCATCGCCTGAATCACATCTTGATCTTGACACATCGCCGCATAAGCGTGTGCCTTTTTGATAATCTCAAGGTTCCAAGACAGCATGTCTTCAATGTACAGAAAGTCTTTAGTGGATAAAATCGCTGGTGGTTGAGCGAAATTCATTGAAGCCTGACCGCCCTGCTGCTGCATATTCATGTGTTCTTCACACTCCTGTTTTTTTATGGTGGCGGTGCTCCTTTTTATTATGTCCGGACATTCAAAAAAAATTTTGCTCAACCATGGTATGTCCCTTTGTATGCTGCATAGAGATGGGTATAATAAAATGGGATGATTGATGTTGAAACGAAGGGATGAAGAACTTGCTGACGATGTATAGTTATCCGCCATGTGGCACTTGCCGAAAAGCAAAAAAGTGGTTGGACGAACACGCCATACCTTATAAGGAAATTAATATTGCCGAGCATCCGCCTACTCGAGATATGTTGAGACGACTGATTGACCAAAGCGGTGTTCCGATGGACAAATTTTTCAACACGAGCGGTCAACATTATCGTGTAGGTGATTTTAAGAATAAAAAGAAGAATGAGCCGGAAGAGAAATGGCTGGAATGGCTTGCTGCGGATGGTATGCTGATAAAACGGCCAATTGTTTTTGACGAAGAGAAAGCGACGGTCGGTTTTAGTGAAGAGACATTTAAAGAAGAATGGGCAGAGTAATTTTTGAACACATAAAGTTCGACTGTTTTTTCTTCCAATTTTTACGTTATAATAGAAGTATCTTCAAGACGAAAGGCACTAGTCAGTACTGAAAACGGAGGCCAAATAATGAGTGTACCTACAGATTTGCTCTACTCGAAAGATCATGAATGGGTTAAGAAAGAAGCGGACGGCAAGGTTCGCATTGGCATCACAGAATTCGCTCAAAAAGAACTTGGAGACATTGTTTTTGTGGAATTGCCAGATGTCGGAGCGGAATTGAATGCCGGCGATTCGTTTGGCAGTGTTGAGTCTGTTAAAACGGTTTCCGAATTATATGCCCCAATTAGCGGCACTGTTTCCGAAATCAACGAAGATTTGGAAGATTCGCCTGAATTTGTTAATGAGTCCCCTTATGAAAAAGCGTGGATGATTGAACTCGATTCCGTTGACGAAGCTGCGTATGGTGATTTACTTGATGCGGCAGCCTATGAAAAATTAATCGGATAATGACGTCAGACACAAGGAAAATAAGAAATAGATAAGTCGCTCATCAAACATAACAACCCTTGTCATCTTTTTGTTACCAGATTGTCGCTTTATTTAGAGCGGGAAGGCATGGTATAAAAGAGACAAGGCTTTTTTATTGACAAATTTCTCTCAAACTCGGACATTAACAAAAGTTTTTGACAATAGTTATTCATTTCATTTGGACATGTTATGTTAAGAAAAAGGTTAATCACAGATTTTGTTCAAGAAACTATTTTTTCTTGATACAGATTCTGAAAGATCAAAGCGAGAGGTGAGAGTTTTGATGAGCGCAAACCAGCTAACATTAAGCGGAGCGTTTAATATTTCGCTTGAAATGAACATTTTTCAGGTACAGCAGGGCGATGAAACCCTTAGAAACTCAATTATTGAATCCTACCAGCCTTTCATTAAAAAGGTTGTTTCTAAAGTATGCAATCGTTTTATCGATCAGACAATGGATGAATTCAGTGTCGGTTTAGTCGCTTTCAACGAAGCGATTAACCAATACCAAAAGGGACAGGGAAGCAAGTTCCTGACTTTCGCGGACATGGTTATTCGCCGAAGAATCATTGATTTTATTCGTAAAGAATCGCGTCAGATGCGCCACATCTATTTGGATCAGACGAAACCTTCTGATGAGAACACCATGGAAGAAAGTTTCATCGAGCAGCAGGCGGCCATTGATCATTTTGAGGAACAGCGCCGGATTAATGAGCGCATGGAGCAAATAGAGAGCTATCAGTTGCTTCTCTTGGAATACGGCATAACCTTTGATGTTCTCAGCAAGCACTGTCCAAAGCATGCGGACGCGCGTGAAAACGCAAAAGTATCAGCAAAACGTTTAGTTGAACGTAAGGAATTAGTGAGCTATTTAAAGAAAAAAAAGCAGTTGCCGATAAAAGATTTGTTACAATTTGTGTCGTGTAGCCGCAAAACGATCGAAAGGAATCGAAAGTATATAATAGCATTGTCGCTGATCTACATCGGCGGATTCAGTGCACTAAAGTCATATATTGAACCGGAATTAGAAACGGTTTAATGACAGAGAAAGGGAGGGGAGAAAACTGATTAATCAGGGTGTACTCGTGTCCAAAAAGGGGCGGCGCGCGATCATTCTGACCAACGAAGGCGACTTTAAGTCGGTCAGGCTCAGACGTACGGCGAATCTCTCCATTGGACAGACGGTATTTTCAGAACACCTTGCCCACCAATTTTATCTTCTTCCCAGATCGTTTCTGACACCAATCATTGCACTGGGGGTTTCAGTCCTTTGCTTTATTCCGTTATCGAATAGCACATACGCGCCTTCCGGTCCTGTTGCTGCTTACGTTTATATTGATTTAAAAGCAAGTATAGAGGCGAGCGTTGACCGTAATATGCATGTAATTTCTGTTCAACCGCTAAACAATGAGGCTAAACAGATTATCAGTGAGACATCTGTTTTTCAAAATATGACCTTCTCAGACCTCAGCTCTGCATTGCTTTCGAAGCTTGGGGATGAGCGGATTACGGATAAACGGTCACTTTGCCTGATTACGACTGTACTTACTGATCAAATCAGTCGTAAGCAACGAACCGAATTTACCCAGGGGTTGATTACTGCCTTCAACAGTGGAGCAAAACAGCTGCTTCAGGCGAACGGCAGCGGTGTTGAATGGTTGCGTACATCTGTTGAACGAAAGAGGGCTGCTGAAATGCGCGGGTTGTCCGCAGGAAAATATCTGCTCTATTTGCGGGCGAATGCATACGGAAAAACACTCTCTCTTGAAGATGCGAGACGGCTATCCGCGGAGAAAATGCGGGAAGTGTCGGAATCTGTTTCTTTGCCATGGAACGCTTTATTAAAAGAATCAGCAGGTCAAATGAAATCTCAGATTCATAGTGAGCAGGCGTCGTTCAATGGGAGACAGGCTCAACCGCTATTTCGAGATCCATTTCAAAGCGTTGAACCGATACAGAGTAGACAAGACAGCAGTTATCATTATTGGAACAGCCGCGTGGCAGGCTATGCATGAGACCGGATTAGAAGATCCAAGCAGACGGAAATCTGTTTGGATCTTTTTTAGCAAGTAAAGAACGTTTAGAGCGACCGAGCAAGGTCATAAGGTTCGATTGGGCGATCAGGTAAGCTCCCCAATCCGAGAAATAAACGGAAAAATTCCGCTTAATTAGAAAATAAACGAAAAAATCGCTTGAATAGACGGAGAAATTCCGCCTATCGAATCGAAAAGCGTGAAAATGGAGGTTTTTTCCGTGCATAAGCGGAAAAATTACCCTTATTTACCTGTGAACCAAGCGTCAGGATGCATATAACCGGAAAATCTCCGCTTATTTTACTTGTTACTTAATTAAGGAACCCAAATGATTTATTAGAAAACTTGGCTTCGCCAAGCCTCTGGCGAAGGCGAAGACTTAGTTGCGCTTACACTCGTTTCCTTGAATCTTTAATTTTTTTATACTTTTTTATCAGTGTTAGAAAACTTGGCTTCGCCAAGCCTCTGGCGAAGGCGAAGACTTAGTTGCGACGGCCATGGACGGCCTAGTGTCCGGTGAGCCGCAGGACGCGGCGTTTTTTCGGACCGCTTACACTCGTTTCCTTTAAATGTTTTCTTATACGTTCCTACCAGTGTGAAATAGAACTGTTTGTTCAAGACAAGTTTGATGATTCAAAACCGCATTTGGAGCAAAGGAGCTTTCGTATGCAAGGAACTTTCGCTAAGTGTAATGGAAATGGATCTTTCGCTAAGCACGCATATGTCCTGTATGCAACACGAAATCCATCGTATCCTGCGGAAGTAAGGGCCGCGCGCTTTTTGCCCGGTTTTTCTTACACAAAAAAAGGTTTGACATTCTTGTCATAGGATGGTAAATTGTTATCACTCAATCGAATAGAAGAAACTCTTATCCAGAGTGGCGGAGGGACTGGCCCGATGATGCCCGGCAACCTGATTGTAGTCGTTACAATCAAGGTGCTAATTCCTTCAGAAACGTATGTTTTCTGACAGATGAGAGAGGTGAATCCCTCCTCTCTCAAGGTGGGTTTTTTTATTGAGTAAAATTATAAATGGAGGAGGATGAGTGTAAAAAAGTTTAAAGAGGACATTAATACGATTAAAAATATCGGAAAAAACAATTATCGCTTCTCGGATTTTTTTGAAAGTGGTGACAGATTTGATTCAATTAAGCAATATCAAGAAAACGTTCCAAACAGAACATGGTGCAGTCCACGCACTGTCCGATGTTAACCTTGAAATTAAAGAGGGGGAAATATTCGGTATTATCGGCTACAGCGGTGCTGGAAAGAGTACGTTGATACGACTAATCAACCTGCTGGAAAAACCGACATCGGGAACGATCATGATCGAGGGAAGACATCTGACTGACTTTAACGAGCGTCAGCTGCGTGAAGAGCGGAGAACGATCGGTATGATTTTCCAACACTTTAATTTACTGTGGTCGAGAACGGTGGCTCAGAATATTGCGTTTCCCTTAGAATTAACAAAAATGAAGAAGAAACAAAGGGATGAACGTATTTCCGAGCTTATTCAAATGGTTGGGCTTGAAGGAAAGGAATCCGCGTACCCGGCTGAACTAAGCGGGGGTCAAAAACAAAGGGTCGGTATTGCCCGCGCGTTAGCCAATAATCCAAAGGTTCTTCTCTGTGATGAGGCGACCTCGGCACTAGATCCCAAAACGACAGATTCAATTCTCTCACTTCTGTCGAAGATCAACAAGACACTTGGTCTCACCATCATCTTGATCACCCATGAAATGGCTGTGATACGAAAAATTTGTGATCGAGTTGCCGTGCTTGATAAAGGGAGAATTGTTGAGGAAGGAAGCGTCGATGATGTATTCGCGCAGCCGCTGCAAACCATTACTCAAGAATTTGTCGGTATCCATCAGAATCCGGAACGCGCTGATTTTTCTGAGAAAATCATTCTGTCACTCTCTGCTGCGAAGAAACCACTTCTGCAGAAAAAACTATCACAGTTGCTTGGCAATAAGTTTCTTTCAGTTAACGTACTCGGCCGGCAGTCCGAGCAGGAGAGTCAAGCAGAAAAGACGCTCGTTTCGATTCAAGGACCGCCCGAGACGATTCGCTCGGTCGTTAATGATCTTCGCTCGGAGCGCGTAACAATCGAGGTGTTCGAGAGCAAATGAGTGAATGGATACAAAATGTTGACTGGCCAAGTATGTGGCTGTCAACCGGTCAAACCCTTTATATGACGATTATTTCTGGATTTTTTACCTTTTTTCTTGGGATTATCTTGGGATTGTTGCTTTATTTAACAGCGAAAGACGGACTGCTCGAAAACGCTACGGTTTATGGTCTGATCGCGGCTTTCGTCAATGTCTTTCGTTCCATTCCGTTCATTATCCTAATCATCCTACTAATCCCGCTTACGGTGATCATTATCGGGACCATGATCGGAGCGAGTGCGGCATTGCCATCAATTATTATTGGCGCAGCACCGTTTTATGCGAGGCTGGTTGAGATCGGATTAAGAGAAGTGGACAAGGGAGTGATTGAAGCAGCTCAAGCAATGGGCGCAACGAAGTGGCAAATTGTCTGGAAAGTACTTCTTCCTGAAGCAATTCCTGCCCTAACTTCCGGGATGACGGTCACATTGATCGCACTGATCGGCAACACGGCAATGGCCGGTGTCGTCGGCGCGGGCGGACTGGGTACGATTGCGTATAATGAAGGCTTTCAAGCGAATAATAACACGATTACACTCGTTGCAACTGTCATTATTCTAGTGATTGTCTTTATCATTCAGTATGTTGGCGATTATATTACTCGCCGCGTTGACAAGAGATAGACGGTATAAAAGCCGAAACATAATACAAATGATGGCAACAAAAATCAATCAAACAAAACTTGGGGGAGTTAAAATGAAAAAATCAATCATACTTGCGGTAGTTCTTGCTTTCACTCTGATTCTGACCGCATGCGGTCAATCAACAGGGAAGTCAGAGAAAAATCAAACAATTACTGTCGGTGCGTCGGCAGTGCCTCACGCTGAAATACTAAAGAAAGCAGCACCTTTGCTTAAAAAGAAAGGCATTACCTTGAAGGTAAAAGTATTCCAGGACTATGTACTGCCAAACAAAGCACTCGCATCAAAACAATTGGATGCAAATTATTTCCAACATATCCCATTCCTTGATCTCTATAATAAGCAAAACAAGACGGATTTGGTTAATGCCGGCAAAATTCATATCGAACCATTTGGCATTTATTCAAAGAAATTCAAGAGTGTTGATGCGGTAAAAGATGGAGCAACGGTACAAATCAGCAATAACAAGTCGGAACAAGGACGGATTTTGCTACTCCTACAGTCAAAAGGACTATTGAAAATTAAATCCGGTATTGATCCAATTTCTGCTACACTCGCTCAGAAAAACGGAAAATATACGGATTTTGATAATATCAAACATCTAAAATTCTTGCAGCCGATCGATCCGGCCATTCTGCCAAAAGCCTATGTGAACAGCGCGGCAGATTTGTATGCGATTAATACAAACTTTGCCCTTCAAGCGAAGCTTCAGCCAAAGAAAGATGCGTTGATTCTTGAAGGAGCATCCTCTCCGTATGCGAACATTATCGCTGTACGAAAAGGCGATCAAAATAAAAAAGCAATTAAGGAATTAGTGAGCGTGCTCCACTCAAAAGAAATTCAAACATTTATTAACGAAAAGTATAAAGGCGCCGTCCTTCCTGTCTCTGAATGATAAAATTCAGAACTAATGAAAATCGCTCAGCAGAAACTGCTTGAGCGATTTTTATTTTGAAAAGACACAAATGATTCGCTTGGTTGGCCAAACGAACCGAAACGATGCACAATATCCTCGCATTTTTTACCTGATTTTCTATTATGATTCGTATAATTAGCGGTATAATACGGATACATACTTTTATCATAGTAATAAGCGTATCCTTTTGGTTGCTATCTATTTACATCTGATATAAGATGATAATGAGAATAGATTGAGAACGGATTTCAATCCGCAAATAGACTTTTTTTACTGGAGGTTTTGAGATGACTGTACCAGAATTGAAAATAAACGACCTTCACGTTTCGGTTGAAGGCAAGTCCATTGTCAAGGGCTTTGATCTTGATATGAAAGGCGGAGAGATTCATGCCTTAATGGGACCAAACGGAACCGGAAAATCAACGGTCGCATCTGCGCTTATGGGGCATCCTAAATATGAAGTCACTTCAGGACAAGCGTTTCTGGGCAACGAGAATCTGCTTGATATGGCGGTCGATGAACGCGCGCGTGCGGGCATGTTTCTTGCAATGCAGTATCCAAGTGAAGTAAGCGGGGTCAGCAATGCCGACTTTTTGAGAACGGCTATCAATGGCAGACGCGGTGAAGGAAATGAGATCCCATTGATGAAATTCATTAAAACTCTGGATAAGAAGATGCAGATGTTGGAAATGGATCAATCGTTTGCAGAACGCTATGTAAACGAAGGCTTCTCCGGCGGTGAGAAGAAGCGTAACGAAATTCTTCAATTAATGATGCTCGAACCGAAATTCGCAATTCTTGATGAAATTGATTCCGGCTTGGATATCGACGCTCTGAAGTGGGTGGCTAAGGGCGTCAACTCGATGCGTTCGGAAAATTTCGGCTGTTTGATTATTACACACTACCAACGACTCCTGAACTATATTAAACCAGATAAAGTCCACATCATGATGCAGGGGCGTATCGTAAAGACCGGTGGACCGGAACTTGCGCTGCAGCTTGAAAAAGAAGGCTATGACGGAATGAAAGCCGAACTTGGTATCACTGATGATGAAACGGTTGAAGCCTAATAATCGAGATCGTAAGGAGGGGTGACGATGTCCATGCAGCTGAAAAATCTTCCGTTCGACGCGGAAGCCGTAACAAACTATGCTGAAAATAGAAACGAACCGAAATGGTTCTCAACGATACGTTTGAAGGGTTTAACTCTGGCCGAAGAGCTGCCGCTTCCAAAGCCTGAGAAGACCCGAATCGCAGACTGGAATTTCACAGACTTTACCTATCAAACCGAAAGCACTGACTCTTGTCAATTGAGCGAGCTCCCAAGTGCGGTGCGCGGGCTGATGAAAAAGGGTGAGAAAGCAGGTAATGTGCTTATCCACGTAAACAGTTCCGCGGTTTATCACCATCTATCAAAGGAGCTTATCGATCAAGGGGTTATTTATACTGACCTTGCTACTGCGATTCGCGATCATAGCGATTTGCTTGCGAACTATTATTTTAAGACGACGCCAATTGAGAAACACCAATTGACGGCAGTAAATGCCGCTCTTGTAAATGGTGGTTCTTTCCTTTATGTTCCAAAGAATGTTGTGATATCCGATCCGATTCAGGCGGTTTACTATCAAGACGCTCCGTCTGTCGGCCTTGTTGCACACACGATTGTTGTTGCGGAGCAGAGCAGTTCGGTTACTTTTGTGGAGAGCTATTTGTCTGATGTCTCAGCAACTGACGGAGCAGCTAATATCGTCAACGAAGTTGTCGTTGGCGAGAATGCCCAAGTGAAATTTGGTGCTGTTGACGAATTTTCTGATCAGTTTGTTACCTATGTAAGCCGGCAAGCCGAAGTTGCCAAGGACGGGCGTATTCAATGGGCGCTTGGACAGATGAACGATGGGAATACGCTGTCGGAAAATGCGACAAATCTTGAAGGCGACGGAGCTGCCGCAGATATTAAAGCGGTAAGCATCGGAAGCGGGTCGCAGAAACAGAATTTTGACAATTATGTGCGCCATGTGGGCAAGGCGACAAAGAGTCAACTGCTGGTTCGCGCGGCGCAAAAAGACGCGTCGAACTCAATCTTTAACGCGCGTACAAAAATTGAACATGGCGCGTCGGGTGCCGATGGTGAGCAGACGCAGCGTGTTCTGATGCTCAGCGACGAAGCACGCGGCGATGCGAACCCGATTCTGCTAATCGATGAATATGACGTCATCGCGGGACATGCGGCATCTGTGGGCCGTGTCGATCCGGATCAGCTGTATTACTTAATGAGCCGCGGGATCAAACAGGAGACGGCAGAAAAACTGATTGTCGAGGGATTCCTCGCACCAATCGTTGATCTGCTCCCTATTGAAGGCGTCCGCGTGCAGCTGGCAACCTTAATTGAAAGGAAAGTTGGCTAATGAATATTGAATCAATTCGTCGCGACTTTCCAATTTTGAATCAACAGGTCAACGGACACAAATTGGTCTATCTGGATAATTCGGCGACATCACAGAAACCGTCATCTGTTATTCAGACAATGGTTAACTACTATGAACACTATAATTCCAATGTCCATCGCGGTGTGCACACGTTGGGCACGATCGCGACGGATCGCTACGAAGAGGCGCGTGAGAAAATCCGCAGCTTTATCAATGCGAAGAGCGAGAAGGAAATTATTTATACAATGGGTACGACTCAGAGTCTTAATCTCATTGCCTATGGATATGGATTGGCACGTCTCGGTGAGGGAGACGAGATTTTGATCACACCGATGGAGCATCATGCCAACCTGATTCCATGGCAGCAAGTTGCCAAAAAGACCGGAGCTGTTCTTCGTTATTTCCCAATGGAAGAAGACGGCACTTTGGATCTTGATAAGGTGAGGAAAGCCGTTACAGATCGCGTGAAAATTGTATCGGTCACAGAAGTGTCCAATGTACTCGGCACCGTCAATCCGGTGAAAGAGATTGCGGCGATCGCTCACGCGCATGGCGCGATCATGGTTGTGGACGGTGCGCAGAGCACGCCGCATATGACTGTAGACGTTCAAGATATGGATGCCGATTTTTTCGCTTTTTCCGGCCATAAGATGCTTGGTCCAACAGGTATCGGAGTGCTCTATGGCAAACAAGCCCTGCTTGAAGCGATGGAGCCGATTGAAACCGGCGGCGAAATGATTGACGAAGTAGGATTCCAAAGTGCGACTTGGGCGGAACTGCCTTGGAAGCTCGAAGCGGGTACACCGCATATTGCCGGAGCAATAGGTCTTGGCGCGGCTATTGACTATTTACAAAATGTCGGTATGGATACAATTCAGAATTATGAGGAACAGTTAACCGGGCGCGCATATGACTTGCTCTCGGAAATTGACGGAGTCACCTTATATGGTCCGCACAAACGCTCGGGTCTCGTCTCTTTTAATATCGATGGCGTGCATCCGCATGATGTGTCGACCGCTCTGGATTCAGAGGGAATTGCAGTACGAGCGGGTCATCACTGCGCTCAGCCGCTGATGAGTTGCTTAAAATGCGAATCCACTGTTCGCGCAAGTTTCTATTTCTACAATTCTGAGGATGAAATTGAAGCTTTGGCCAAAGGAATTAAAGAAACGAAGGAGTTCTTCGGACATGTTGTTTAATAATCTTGACCAGCTGTACCGTTCGGTCATTATGGATCATTACAAAAAACCGCGAAACCGAGGCGTGCTTGAAGGAGATCACTGCGTGACCGTAAACATGAACAATCCTTCATGCGGTGATAAAATTCAGGTGTCTCTTGAAATAGAAGATAATAAGGTTGTTGACGTGAAATATTCAGGAACCGGATGTGCCATCAGTCAATCCTCTGCTTCAATGATGACTGAGGCAATTAAAGGATTGAAAGTCGATCAAATTCATCAGCTCACTTTTGACTTTTCAGAAATGGTTCAAGGTCATGAGCATAATGACGACTTGGATCTTGGTGACGCTGAAGCCCTTCACGGTGTCTCGCAGTATCCTGCTCGAATCAAATGTGCGACCTTGGCATGGAAAGCTGTTGAAAAAGCGCTTCGTGAGGCTGATCCAGAAAAAAGCCCACAATAATCAACATTTTTGTGAATTGTGGTAAACTTATTTTAAAAAAATGATTACTTCTGACTGATGAATGTAACAGTACACACCTGTGATTAATAGCGAAACGGATAATCTCGACCGAGCATGTTAAGAAAAAGGAGGAATGCCGCAATGGCTACAGAACAGCAGCTGCCTGAAATTGATGAATATAAATATGGGTTCAGCGAAAAAGATGTATCTGTGTTCCGGACAAAACGAGGCTTGACGGAAGATATTGTCCGCGAAATTTCCAAGAAGAAAAATGAACCGGAATGGATGTTGAACTATCGCTTGAAAGGGTTGCATCATTTCTATAAACGACCGATGCCGCAATGGGGTGCCGATCTGAACGGTCTGAATTTTGATGACCTGACTTACTATGTTAAGCCGGTTGAAAATCAAGGCCGTACATGGGATGAAGTGCCAAGTGAAATCAAGGATACGTTTGATAAATTAGGAATTCCGGAGGCAGAGCGCAAATATCTGGCAGGTGTCTCCGCGCAATACGAATCTGAAGTGGTTTACCATAGCATGAAGGAAGAACTTGAAAAAGACGGTGTCATTTTCCTTGATACAGATTCTGCCCTTCAGAAGCATGAAGCCTTGTTTAAACAGTACTTTGGGCGAGTGATATCTTTTGCCGACAATAAATTTTCCGCGCTGAACGCGGCATGCTGGTCCGGCGGATCCTTCGTTTATATTCCGAAGGGTGTTGTTTGCAAAACGCCGCTTCAGGCTTACTTCCGTATTAACTCAGAGAGCATGGGTCAGTTTGAACGTACACTGATTATCGTAGACCAAGGCGCCTCTGTACATTACGTAGAAGGCTGTACCGCCCCTGTCTATTCGAGCAGCTCGCTGCATAGCGGTATTGTTGAAATTTATGTCTGTAAAGACGCCTATTGCCGCTATACCACAATTCAAAACTGGGCGAACAACGTGTATAATCTTGTTACTCAGCGTGCCATCTGCGAAGAACACGCGACCATGGAATGGGTGGATGGCAATATCGGATCTGCGGTGACGATGAAATATCCGTCTGTTGTATTAAAGGGAGAAGGTTCTCGTGGAAGCACGCTGACCATCGCGATTGGCGGCAAAGGACAAAATCAGGACTCCGGTTCAAAGATGATCCATTTGGCTCCGAATACATCGTCAACGATCATCTCGAAGTCAATCGCCAAGAATGGCGGGAATGTGACCTATCGCGGTAAAGTTCATTTTGCACCGAATGCGAAGAATTCCCGTTCCCATATTGAATGTGATACCTTAATTATGGATGATAAATCGACATCGGATACGATTCCTTATAACGAAGTATTGAATAAGGACATTTCAATGGAGCATGAAGCGAAGGTTTCCAAAGTTTCCGAAGAGCAGCTGTTCTATTTGATGAGCCGCGGTTTGACCGAACAAGAAGCGACGGAAATGATTGTTATGGGCTTTATTGAACCATTTACAAAAGAACTTCCAATGGAGTACGCGGTCGAGATGAACCGTCTGATTAAATACAACATGGAAGGATCGATTGGTTAATCCGATCTCAGATCAAAAGAACCACAACAAACCTTTCAATTCGTCTTTTTGGCGGGTTGAAAGGTTTTGTGTTTTTTACGTAAAAAATATCGGGATTAATTCGTCCTGCCTTGACAGGATTGAAGCAAAAGGGAATAAAATAGATATGTTCAGTCTGAACAGTATATGTTTTTATGATTGATCCTTTGTTTACGACTAGGAGGCTTTTGTTTGATACCACTCCATTTTTTACATACAAATGATATCCACAGCCATTTTGACTCATGGGGCTGCCTTGTAAGCTATCTGAACCAGGAACGAAAGCGACTGACTGAACTAGGAGAACCGTTCCTAACCCTTGATCTGGGTGATCATATGGATCGCTTCAACCCGCTTACTGAGGGCTTGCTCGGTACGGGTAATGTGCAATTGCTAAACGACGCGGATTATGATTATGTGACCATTGGCAACAATGAAGGCATTACGTTTACAAAAGAGCAACTCGGCGCGGCATATCTTACACGGCGATTTAAGGTTGTGCTCGCTAACCTGTATGATCAGCAAACTGGATTGCGTCCGGATTGGTGTTCTCCTTATGCGATACAGGAGATGCACGGCGTGAAGGTTGGACTCATTGGGCTTACCGCCTCTTTTCCTCATTTTTACAATCAGTTAGGCTGGGAAATCAAAGATCCTTATACTGAATTAAAAAAAATAATGCAACAGCTCCGTGGACAGGTTGATGTATTGGTTCTCATGTCGCATGTCGGATTGCCGTTTGATGAACGGGTCGCGCGCGAGGTCGCAGGCATTGATGTGATCATCGGCGCACACACGCATCATGTGTTGGAACAGGGAGAACTGGTCTCAGACACTCTGATTGCTCAGGGCGGAAAATATCTCCGCTATGCTGGCCATGTTGTCGTTGAATACGATGAGCAAAGTGGCCGGATCATTCATAAAGGGGCGGATCTCATCACGCTGCGCGAACCGTCCGATCATGTCGCGGATGCAGAAGTGAACCATTTGACTGAACGCGGCATTGCTGCTATGCAAGATGTAGTAGCCGTGCTCGATCACAATTTTCCGGTAGACTGGTTTGCGAACTGTGAGCTTACTCAGCTAATGGCCGATGCACTTCGCCAATGGTGCGACGCGGATATCGGTCTCGTCAACGCGGGCGTTATTTTGGATGATCTGAATAAAGGACCGCTTACCCGATATACCGTGCATCGCACATGCCCTCATCCGATCAATCCGTGCCGTGTTGAGGTGACGGGAAAGGAAATCATTGAAATGATACAGATCGGTTTGAGAAAAGAATTTCAAACCTATGAGCTAAAAGGGTTCGGGTTTCGCGGAAAGCTGCTTGGACGACTCGTTTTCAGCTACCTGACTTATGATACAAGCGCGGAAGAAGTGGTGAATGTTCGAATTGATGGACAGCCGATTGACCCTATTAAACGATATAGCGTGGGTACAATCGACATGTTTACCTTAGGTTCATTTCTTCCTCCGATTGTTAAGGCGCAACACCGTTTTTACTTACCCGAAACCTTACGTGATTTGCTTGCTTGGCGATTAAGCCAATTGAGTGAGTGCTAATGTGAGTCACTTTTCGCCCAACTTCTCCATAAGATAAACGAAGAAGGAGGCTTTAAAATGATTGACGCACAACCTTTTACGATTGACGGTGCTCTCTATCAGGGGATCAGTGTTTCTTTGCCGAAAACAACTCTGCTGGTGATTACGGGGAAAAACGGCTATATCATGTGCGGTGCACTTGATGTTCAGCTGCTTAATGACAAATTGGCGGATCGGAACGTGCTTGCCGGGAAAGCGGTTGGTGTTCGAACCTTAGATGATTTGCTTCACGCGCCATTGGCAGAAGTTACCGTTGGAGCTGAAAAACTCGGTATCCATGTGGGTACGACCGGCGTGGACGCGTTAAAGATGATGGCATGATTCCTTTGAACAGACCATCTGGACGATAAACGTTCTGGAGGTAATGCCTTTCCAAAGAAAGAATGACTTAACCCTCCTTCACAGTCATATAAATGATGTGGAGGAGGGTTGTCATGTTTAAGCCGAGCAGACGCTACAGACGAAAGAACATGTCGATCAAACACACTCTATTTGTGTCGCTTATTATTTTTATTCTCTGCACTTCGCTTGCAGTTTGGACCGTTAATGAGAAAATGAAACCTGCAGTGATGAGCATTGCGCTGACTCAGACCGAACAAATTGCGAATTACGCGCTTAATTATGGGATTGGAGAAAATGCGTTAAGCAATGTGAACGAGAAAAATGATCCTAATGAGATACCGAGAATAGATTCATCAAAATTATTTGTCACGCATTACACGGATGAGAAAAAAATTAGTAGTTTTGAAGTGAATACGACGGAAGTGAATCGCCTCAAAGGGATCATCTCGAATCGGATTTTATGGTTCTTGAGAGCCGCTGAAAAAGGACGGATATCTCTGACGAACGGTCACGACGATGATCTGGTCTATAGCAAACATCATGAAGGTGATGCTCTGATCGCGGACATTCCTATGGGACAAATTTTAAATAACGCATTGCTCAGTAACTACGGTCCGCGTGTGCCTGTTGAAATGGACGTCGTGAGCAACGTGGAAAGCGACGTTAGAGTAAGCTCCAAAAATGTGGGCATTAATAATCCGCTTTTTTTAGTCTATATTGATGTCAAAGTAAAGGTTGACGTGATTGTCCCGTTTGATATTAAGACAAAAACGATCGTTCAGCATATAACGCTTGGTGGCAAAGGAATCTCTCCGGGTGTTCCCTATTATTACAGTTCAAATGGTTCGGGCATCTCTACAGCTGTTCCGATTAAAACGCCAAAAGAGAGCGACCGATGAATCTGTCTTGTTTAGTTCTGATTTGCCTGGCGCTCCCATATCCGCAAAGCGGGATAAGGATCCACGGAATATTCTGCCCGTCCGTTATCTCGATAGAGTCCATAATGCAAATGAGGCGGAAATTTCCCCATTGTCCCTTTGGGTCCGTACCCTGAACTGCCGACATAGCCGATCACTTGTCCGGGTTTTGTGATTGCGCCGCCATGCAGACCCGGCGCGTATCCGTTCAGGTGAGCAAAATAATGGTAGTTGCCGTGTAAGTCGCGAATTCCGATTCGCCAGCCCCCGTATTTGTTCCAGCCAATCAGTTCGATAACACCATAAGCGGTTGATCGGACCGGGGTGCCATAATCTGCGAAAATATCTGTGCCCTCATGGATTCGGTTGCCTCCCCAGCCGCGTTTCGCGCCCCAGGTTGACGCGTAATCATAATTGTAGTTTAATGGAACCGGAAATGCGTGTTCCCTTAATTTAGCAGGTTTCGCATGGTCAAAAAGACAGGCAAAATCTTCGATCAAGTCCACTGCTTTACCTCTCTGATAGAAGCGCCAAATGCCTATTCGCGTGTTTTCTTCATCTGGTCCGTCCAAAGCGATCTGTTCGGCAAACGTGAATAGGCGATCTTCGGCGTGATCGAGACTCGCACGGCCATCACCGTCACCATCTTTACCAATACCGCCAAAAAGCGCAATGGTCTTTGGATTCTGATCATCCAGATCGGGATTCAGAGGCCCGACCCAAATTCGTTTTGAAAACGTAATACTGATTAACGGATCTGTTTTCGAATGACCAGGCATGAGGGCATTAATATTGCGTTCGTATTGGTCGCAACCGGCTAGGATGCTCCAACGAATGCCGGTGAGCGCAGCTGTTTTTAAATATAAAGTTTTTCGTTCGTGATCCAATGTATTCGCAGACTCTTCAGCAGATACTGCAGTCGCCGATGTGAAGAATACAATGAAAAAGCAAAGGATGATTCGAGAATGTATTGACATTTCTAAACAACGATCCTTTCATCAAAAAATTTATGTGAACGATTTAGTTTAAGCCCTTTTCACGAACTCTGCGCGATCTGCTATAATGGGAAGTACGTGAACCACTAACACTTACTTTATAACTTTAAGCAGAGGTCTGACGCAGGTGTCCTCGTGCAATCTAGAGGGGAGGTAATCCCATTGACTGGTTCGATTGTTACTGTTGAACATCATAAGTTTGAAGTTATTGAAGATGTTCGGAATGGCTGGAACGAGGAAGCTTTTATGAAACGCTACAGTGAAATTCTGAACAAGTTCGATTACATAGTCGGTGACTGGGGTTATGAGCAGCTGAGACTTCGCGGTTTCTATGAGAACCATAACCCTAAGTCAACCTTTGATACGAAAATAGGAACGCTCGTTGATTACATTATTGAATATTGCAGCTTCGGCTGTGCCTATTTTGTTTTGAAGAAAATAGACGGCAAGTGAAGCCATAGTTAAATCAAATGGAGCTCCATGCCACATCATTCCAAATCAATGGAAGTCAGTGAAGCTTACTATTAGTTTGCTCAAAAGCAGATAATTAATGAATGAGAACGCAAATTTTTTTGCACAGATGAACGTATATGGAGGTACATAACGGTGGGAACGTACGATGCTTTTTTGTTGGATCTTGATGGAACGGTTTATTGGGGGAAAGAAGAAATACCTGAAGCGGTAACCTTTGTAAAGACATTAAAAGAAAAAGGGTTGCGCTATTTATTCGTAACAAATAATTCAACACGAACAAAAGATGCAGTTGCTGATCAATTGAGCGGATTCGGTATTCCATGTACGCCGGATGATGTTCTGACGACAAGCATTGCTACGGCGAGCTATATCAAATCGCGCAAGCCTAACGCAAAGGTTTTGTATATTGGCGAACAAGGCTTGAAGCAAGCGATGGAGCAAGCGGGTCTTGTTTATGAGGAAGAACATCCGGATTTTGTCGCCTTTGGCATGGATCGGCAAATTACCTACGAGAAATACGAGAAGGCATGCCTTGCCGTCCGTTCAGGCGCAACGTTTGTTTCAACAAATCCGGATGTAGCGCTCCCTAATGAACGAGGGCTTGTTCCCGGTAATGGTGCGCTGACCTCAGTTATCAGTGTATCCACAGGGGTGAAGCCGATTTTCATTGGAAAACCGGAGTCGATAATTATTGAACTTGCCCTTAAAAAATTGGGAACGACAAAGCAGCGTACGTTAATGATCGGCGATAATTACGACACGGATATTATGGCAGGGATCAATGGAGGTCTCGACACACTTATTGTGCACACAGGCGTTACTTCGGAAGAGACGTTAAAATCGAAATCAATTCAGCCGACTTACTCGCTAAAATCACTTAGTGAATGGATTTTCTAAAATGCTATGTACCAATACGGCCACGTCTAAATGACGGGCCTCTTTTTATTTTACAAAGAGATGGTCTGGTTATTAAATGAGTGAGTGATCGATAGAATGAATAGAGAATGGCGGAATGCTGACATGCGATTGGAGGCGAGTGGAATGAATACGCCTGATTGGCGTTCAGTGGCAGCTCAAGATTATGATTTGCATGGGATAGATGGATCACGAAGGCTCTTTTTTCATCCAGTCCGTCAATTTTACCATCAAAACTTGGAACAATTGGCGCAATGGGCAGATTATTTATCGGCTGACAGAGGGTTACCCGTCTGCCGTATGTTGCGGAATCATGAGGGGCGATACGACACTGAAGTAAACGGTGAATCTTGGGCTTTGATGGTATTTCCGGAATCAAAGGAGCGCGTAGACTATTCTGCGGGGGCGATGCTGGCGGAACTGCATGCGCAGACAACAGGTGTGGATCCAAGAGCATTTCCAGAGACCCCGGAGCGTTCAAGAGCAAGTGACTTCGAGAGTCGTCTTGACGCGTTGGAGAAAAAATACGCTATAAGCCGAACAGAAAGACAGCATTCAGTCTTTGAACAGGAATTTTTGGATAACTTCCCCTATTTTTTAGGCTGCGGGGAGAATGCGATCCAGATGACTGTGGATGAATCCATTAATTTTCCGAACGAGGAACCACTTTGCATCAGCCACTATCGCTTTGCAAACTACGAAAGGTCGGCTCTTGAAAATCCCGCCGAATGGGTGGTGGATGACCGATCAAGAGATTTGGCAGAAGGACTTCGCGTACTCGCTTGGCGATGTTCGGGAAGCGATCCCCAACAAGCGGCGGAGCAATTTTTGGATGATTATGAATCACGATTTCCGTTGAGTGAACAGGCGATTGGTAAATTGTATAGTCGACTTCTCTACCCACTCGCATTCGTCGAGTGCTGCGAGCGCTATTTCTTTGATTCGAACGCCTCTGATCAGCGCGAACTTGAATTCATTTTACGCAAAGGTGAAGAAAGCGCTGAAGACACTGAACGATTGCTCACCTATATAGCCAACCGCTACAATGGAAGGTTCTATGCCCCGGAATGGCTGACGCGCATCTCATGATAAAAACACCACCCGCTAATTTGGGGTGGTGTTTGGCTTCGCCTGTTCTATTTAAAAGACTTGTTCAAGTTCTTTGATTCCGGGAACATTTTCTACGAGCGCCCGTTCAATACCCGCCTTCAACGTGAGCGTCGAGCTCGGACAATTGCCGCATGCGCCCAGCAGCCGAACGCGTACGATACCATCCTCGACGTTAAGCAGTTCAACATCTCCACCGTCGCGCAGCAGATAAGGACGAAGCTTATCCAGCACTTCTTCGACTTGATTATACATACACACACTCCTTCACTGTCGCATTTAGGTACATTATATCTTTTTTATAGCCGAAAATCTATTTATATGTTTGATAAAATCAAGGATGCTTCACGCAAAAAAAATAATCACGCAACAGTAAATCAGTGACGCCGACGCGTGAATTTGCTATATTAGTTAATAAATTCAATGATTTTTGAGGTGAACAGATTGGAACTTACTGTTTACGGAGCGGAAGCCGTCTGCGCGAGCTGCGTACAGGCACCACCGGCGAAAGCAACTGCGGAATGGCTGCAAGCTGCGCTGGCGCGGAAGTTTGACGGAACGATTGCGATTCGTTACATTGATATTTATAAACCGGAAACAGAAAAAGACCGACAGTATTGCGATAAACTATTAGCCAACGACTATTTTTATCCGTTGGTCGTGTCGGGCGATCAAATACTTGGGGAAGGTTTCATTTCGCTCAAACCCATTGCCCAATTTTGTATCAGCAAAGGGATGCGGCTTCTAGAGGAAGATCGTTAAACGAAAACGATCTACGTGAGTAAACCCAAATCGATGTTTACTGAAGGTTATATCTAATATATGGGAGAGGTTGCTTATGCTTGATTTTCATCACAGCTGGCCATATGAACGGGTGGCAAATGATCTTTATTTTGAAGAATGTCCATTCTGCCACGAATCACCTGTATTGCTTTCGATAAAAAAAGAAGCGGTTGAAGGCGCTTTTGAAGGGATTAAAGCACATCTTGTGATGCCCTGCTGCCATGAGAAAATCGTGATCGAAAATATGGATCAAGATTACATCTGGGCAACTCAAGCGTTGCGTTAACATGTGACTAACTAATTGAGCGGCACGCGCGGAACTGGAGCGATTACTTTGGAACAGAAAATTTCATTTACGAAAATGCATGGACTTGGAAATTGTTATATCTATCTGGATGGAATCACACGGGATTTGTCATCCATTGAATCTTTTCCCGCATTATCACATCAGGTGTCCGATCCATATAAAGGAATTGGATCGGATGGTCTAATCCTCATCCTGCCTTCAAAAAAGGCTGATGTGCGCATGCGAATCTTTAATAAAGACGGTTCGGAAGCGATGAACTGCGGAAATGGACTTCGCTGTGTGGCGAAATATGCCTATGAGCATCAACTTGTTGATTCGCGGCAGTTTGCGATTGAAACATTATCCGGCAATAAGCAGGCAACGGTACACCTTCGAGAAGGGAGCGTTGAGGAGGTTACGGTTGATATGGGTGAACCGATTCTTGAACGCGCACAGATCCCCGTCGCAGGACCTTTAGGCGGACAGCCGGTCATTCGCGAACAGTTGACCGTTGATGGTGAGGATTATGCATTTACAGCCGTATCCATGGGAAATCCGCATGCACTGTTTTTTGTTGACGCTATTGCTGAAGCGCCGATCCACAAATTAGGCGCGCTACTCGCCGATACATATCCGCTGTTTCCAAATGGGGTGAATGTGGGCTTTGTCGAAAAATTATCGGATCATGAAGTGAATTATCGCGTGTGGGAACGTGGATCAGGGATCACTCAGGCATGCGGAACCGGTGCTTGTGCTTCTGTTGTTGCATCGATACTTGAAAAACGCGTCGCAAAGGATGTGCCGGTAACAGTACATCTTGAAGGCGGCGATTTAACAATTGAGTGGCAGTCGGAAAGCAATCATGTGCTGATGACCGGAGAAGCGAAAACAATTTGTGACGGTGTTTACTTTCAAAGATGAAAAGGTGTTTGATTGTGATTGAGGTCACAACAGGATATAATGATACTAAATCATAAAAGGAGCTGAATGAAATGAATATTACGTTGACCGATGCGGCTAGCTTTCGTGTCAAGGAAATGATTGAAAGCGAACCTGGAGAAAATCTATTCCTCCGTGTTGGTGTCGGTGGTGGCGGGTGCTCCGGACTGACATACGGTATGGGATTTGATGATAAGATGATTGATGGCGATCAAGCGTTTGAAGGTCAAGGCTTTAAAGTGGTTGTCGACCAGAACAGCGCGCCAATGCTTGACGGAGTGACCATTGATTTTAAACAAAATTTAGATGGCGGCGGATTCACGATTGACAACCCGAACGCGATCTCATCTTGCGGTTGTGGCCATTCGTTCAAGACCGCAGGCAATGAAGGACAACCTGCGAAACAATGTGATTGTTGATTCGATATAGGACACGTAAAAATCGACGGTGTTCATGACAAAATAATTGGAATGGTTTAACAAGGCCAATTCATTTAGTTCACTAGGTAATGTGAAAACTCGTGGTTGTCTTTTTAAGCGCCTGTTTAGTTGACTGATCTCACTAAAGGGGGCTTTTTCTTTTTGTATGGTGATGTTAAACGATAGTGACCAGCAACATAATCTTTTAACAGAGCATTTAGTTTGAAGCAGGATTATCTCATGTTTTGTTGAATGATTAGTTATATCCTGAAAGAATGGAGATGTTAAACTATGGAACGAATAAAGCTGTCAAAAACAGAACGCCTCATTTTAGCCAATCAATATATTATTTTAAGAAAATTGGATACCCATTCAACGGCTGAGTTTGATGGCATCATTGATGCATTAATCAATGGATATCCTTATATTTATAATGATTATTTTAGCTATGTAAACGATAACATAGATGAGGATGTTGAAACAAAAGTAGTTCATGTCCTAAGTATGTTTAGAAATCTAAATGCGAGCTATCAACAGTTGTCTGAAGATGATAAGAATAAAATTGATGAAAGTGAAGTTGTCTTTAGTGGGTTCGATGGTAGTAACGAAGCGTCGCATTACGCTTTTGCCAAATGTTTGATTAATAAATATGATCGATTTAATGAAGTAAAAGATCTGATTAAAAATAAGAAATTAGAGGATCTGAATGCACATTTTCCTACATTGCCTCGATATAATCAACTCCTAGAAAGATGGCTCACGATTCAAAAAGAAGGACAATTTAGTTCATCTGAAGATCCTTTTCTGACAGTAGATGAACTCAATTACGTCTTGGGGCATAGTTCCTGAACTCGGACCTCGAATTAATTATTCATAGAAGTTGTCACTTGGTGATAAGCAAGCGAGCGGCATCTGATCATTCAGGTGCCTTTGTTATGTCCTAAGATTATTTTTTTCCCATTTGTTTTTACAAAGTTCATTTGACACAAATTGTTCTTGAAATGTTAACAAAAAAGACATATTATTAATAGGGAAAATGAATTAATCCCTGAAAGTTTGTTTGTGCAGATTCGAAACCGTACATCATGCGGAAACGGAACTGTGTAGTCTGTCGGCAAACAAACATTGCGTTACTTTCTTCATCTATTATTTATAAAAAGAAAAAGGTGGCTGTGAACTACTATGAGTAAGCCGAAAATTGTGATCTTAGGTGCCGGATACGGTGGCATGATGGCAACCGTACGCCTCACAAAAGAACTAAGTGCTGAAGATGCGGATATTACGCTCGTTAACAAACATAATTATCATTATCAAACAACCTGGCTGCATGAAGCTGCGGCGGGAACGATTCATCATGACCGGACGAGAATGTTGATTAAGAACGTGGTTAACACGAAACGCGTAAATTTTGTACAAGATTCGGTACAGTCAATTGATCGCGCAAACCACAAAGTACTCCTTAAAAATGGTGAAATCGATTATGATTATCTTGTTATCGCGCTAGGTTTCGAATCGAACACATTTGGTATTAAAGGATTAGATGAAAATGCGTTTGCGATCCGCAGTGTGAACACAGCACGTAAGATTCGTGAACACATTGAATATAAATTTGCCAGCTACACGAGCGACCCGGATGCCAAAGACAGTGATCTGACGATTGTTGTCGGCGGCGCGGGCTTGAGCGGCGTTGAATTTCTTGGTGAGCTTGTTGACCGTATCCCTGCGCTTTGCAAGGAATATGATATTGATCCTAAAAAGGTACGGATTGTCGATGTTGAGGGTATGCCGTTTGTTCTGCCTCCATTTGATCGCGAGCTTGCAAACTACGCACAAAAGTATCTTGAGGGCAAGAATGTTGAATTCAAACTGAGTACCTTTATCAAGGAAGCGACTTCCGAGGGTGTTAAAGTTCAGAAAAAAGACAGCGAAGAACTTGAAGAAATTCAAGCGGGCACAGTTGTTTGGACCGGCGGTGTAAAGGCCAACCATATTCCTGCCGAATCGGGTTTTGAAACCAATCGTGGCAAGATTCAGGTCACCGAAGATCTTCGTTCGCCTGAAGATGATCATATTTTTGCAATTGGTGATGTTGCCGTTGTCTTTCCTCCGAATGCTGAACGGCCATATCCGCCAACGGCTCAAATTGCCATCCAAGAAGCAGAAAATTTGGCTAAGAATGTTAAACACTTACTTAAAGGCGAAGCAACTGAAGGCTTTGTTTACAAACCTAAGGGTACTGTTGCCTCACTTGGCGAAAAACAAGCGATTGGTGTCGTACTCGATCACAAGCTTACCGGCAAACCAGCAGCTGCCATGAAGAAAGTCATTGATGACCGTTATCTGCTCATGCTTGGCGGTGTCAGACTTGTATTGAAAAAGGGCAAGTTGAACTTGCTTTAATGAGTTGAAAAAAATACATTTTTTCCCTTTGAATTGATTGACGGAAATTAATCAATTTAAAGGGATTATTATTTGCCCAGAGAGACACATAGCGATGGAACAAGGGTGTTGGGGGCGACCCTTCCGCTTATCCTGAGCATTTTCAATCCGCTTCATTTAGGATGAAAGCGCCATTCATTAATCCTGAAGTTAGGTAATATGACGCAATTTTGTAAAATAATTTGACATTTATGAATTCAGTGATAGTATAAACACGTATTTAAAACCGAAACAACTAAATTTAATCTGAAGGGAAGAGATTGTGTGGTCAAGGATGTCATGAATTTGTCTGTTGTTACCTTTAACGCTGTGTGGGGGGACAAAGAAAAGAACCTAAACCGCATCAAGGGCTACATCGAGAGTGCTGCCAAAAGGGGTAGTGATTTTATTGTTTTTCCGGAAATGGCCTTAACGGGTTATGATGATGAGGCAGAAAAGCCGCTTGAAGAAAAAATGCAATTCAAGCTGTCAGAAACGATTCCGGGTGAGGCGACGGACGAGATTGAAAAATTAACCCAGCAATATGGTATCTATGCAGTGTTCGGCATGCCGGAAAGAGACGCCTCAAACCCGTCAACTCTCTATAACTCCTTGGCTATTTTCTCTCCCGAAGGATTAGTCGGCTCTTATCGCAAGATGCATTTACCAGCTCCTGAACCTAATTGGGCAAAACGCGGAGATAAACCGTTCATATTAGAAACTCCATGGGGCCCAATCGGATGTGCTATTTGCTATGACACCTACTGTTTCCCGGAACTGATGCGCTACTACGCATCTAAGGGCTGCCGTCTTTATATAAATAGTACCGCGCTTGCTAAATGCCATGGAAAAGGTTTGGGTACGACCACGCTGGAGGCGGGCGTCATTCGTGAAGGGATTTATATCGCATCGTCGAATTTAGGCGGGGTTGATCTTTATAATGAATTCTGGGGCGGCAGCAGCATCATCGGCCCAAGCAGAAAGACATGGGAACCTTACTATTTTGCAGGCCATAAATTTACAGATGAAGTGGCTGATGAATCCGAGATTTTTACAGCAACCATTGATCTTTCCCTGGCTACGCGATTTTTGTTCAAAGATAATCCATCTGTTGAGGGAACGGATTGGCGGCCTGATAAATATATCGCCATGTTTGAAGACTCAATTAAAGATCCACAGCATGGAAAATGATAGAGGATAATTAAAAAAACATCTGTATTGCGTGCGTCAAGAAGTACGCGTCATTCATAAGAAAGAAGCTGTCTCATGAGTCAATTTTTCGACACAGATACAGCTTCTTTATTTATTTGAACAAAAGCTAATGCTGATTTGCGGCATATTGGATCGTTTGGTCGGATTCAATAAGCCGCATGAACAAAAAAGATACTGAGAATCAGTCGTGCAAGACCTTTTTCATCTTGTTGTATTCTTCTTCTGTGATGTCACCTCGAGCAAATCGTTCTTTCAAAATTAATTCATAGCGATTAGTGTCTTCTGATTTGTTATTCACTCTTTTGATCAGGACAAACGCCAAATAGATTACAGCGATGAACAGAGCTAATTGAACAAGCCATCCGATAAATCCCATACCGATAACGTAACCATTCATCATGCCGCCATTCCACCCCATCATGATCAATCACCATCCTTAATCCTATTTTAACATGATTTTTAGGCTTCTAAAAATTTTATTCTGGTTTATTGCTGCTTGAAGATCCAGGCGCATAACTTGGGTGAAAATCTGTATAGGTCACTTCAGTTACCATACCTGCGTTTGCATGATGAAGATCATGACAATGGAACATCCAATGACCTGGATTGTCAGCCAGGAATGCAACTTCATAAGTTTCGCCTGGTTTGACATTCAACGTATCTTTGTAGATGGGTGAACCTGTTACAGGTTTGCCATCTTTACTTAACAATTGGAAGAATTGGCCATGCAAATGCATTGGATGATTATTCATCATGTCGCGGTTAACTAGCTTAATTTTAACACGGTCACCTGATTTTACTTTTATCGGTTCCGTCTTCGGGAACGTTTTTCCGTTGATCGTATAAACCATCCCGTTCTCGTTCATACCCGCATTGAGATTCATCGTATAGGCGACGTCGTATTTTTGATTTAAGGTGAACTCAGGATTTGCGTTCGTCCCATAGTTCGCAAGATTAATTGCCGGTAATTGTGTGTTTGCATTTGGTTGGTCAGTTATAGTCTTGCTGCCTTCATAGTCAATCAATGCCTTCATTCCGTCTGTACCCTTTGCTGTGCCATGATCCTCGACATACCATTTTCCCGGATTGTCAGCGACAAAGGAAACATCATACCGTTCTCCGGGTGCGATGGAAATAACCTTGTTCTTAATTGCTTGAGGATTATTCACAGGTTGCCCGTCGGTTGCGATGATCTTGATACTGTGACCATGGATATGAATATTGTGTGGGAGGTAGCCGGCATTAATGAAGCGCAGTCGGACCTTATCTCCTTTTGTCACGGCCAACGGTTTTACTAAATTTCCGCTTTTTCCATTGATGGTATACAAGTCATACATGCTCATATTATCTTTCATCATATTTCCGGACATATTCATGTTGCCCATATCTATATTTCCGTCACTTGAGCTGCCATTATCTGAACCACTCATATCCATGCCAGGCATGCTACCCATTCCGGAGCCTTTGCTGTTTTTTTTACTTTGTGACCCTGGAGTCATTGTTTTTATTTGACTATTGATCTGACCTTTATCCGTTACCCATTCATCCAACATCAACGTATAATCCTTATCATATTTTTCTGCAGGATCTTCAACAATGAAGGAACCATATAACCCCCGGTCCACCTGATTCACTGAATCTTGATGTGAGTGATACCAATAAGTGCCGGCTTTATCTGCAATAAATTCATAAGTGAAGCTCTTTCCCGGAGCTACTGCGTCTTGTGTGACACCCGGAATACCATCCATCTTATTGGGAACGGGATAACCGTGCCAGTGAATGGAAATGGAAGCAGGAAGCTCATTTTTTAAGGTGACACGTACTTTTTGACCCTTCTCTACACGGATTTCCGGACCTGGTGCCGATCCATTAAATGTCCAGACCGGAACCGTAACGCCGCTACTCAGCTTTTGTGCACCTTTTTCGGCGACAAGTGTAACATTCGGACCCTTTAATATTTTGGGTGATTCTGAAGCAGCTGATTGCTTATTGGACGTTTTGTTACTATTTTCTGTAGCCGCAGAACATGCAGAAATGATGAGTAATGTAAATACTGCAACCGCGACGAATAGAAGTTTTTTCATGTATGCACTCTCCTCATTTGGTTTACTCAAGTGTAGAAGACAAATGTGGAGAAACTGTGAAGATTTCAAAAACACCATAAAATAATTCAATGTGTCTAGGGACAGTTACGGGTAAGAAATTTATAGGTGTTGATGCTTTAATATAAAGGCAGAGATTGTATCATTCCTTAGAACAGAAGGAAGAAGGAAGTCTGATGTTTCACTGATTTCTCTTTCTGCTCGTGCTTGTTTTCGAATGATCTCAAAAAAGATATGACATTTTTCATAACCTAACAAAATCTACACATCTGTTCATTAGAATGGATGAGACGAAAAGATAGGCAGTGGTTTTCATTTAATGATAAAAGAATCTCACGAATGAGTAGAACAGATACCAATTTTATCGTTTGATTCATATACCCCTGGTGGGTATAATGACGTTGAAAGGAGATGGAAAGAGCTGCCAACCTAATTCTTTAATCGGAACAATTACAAACAATTTATTCTGGATGTTCACGTTGACTTCTGGACGAACGGATATA
This sequence comes from Sporolactobacillus nakayamae, assembly GCF_900113325.1. Taxonomy (GTDB): domain Bacteria; phylum Bacillota; class Bacilli; order Bacillales; family Sporolactobacillaceae; genus Sporolactobacillus; species Sporolactobacillus nakayamae. Next base: position 28,202 of record NZ_FOOY01000031.1, read on the forward strand.
AGGGGATGAGATGAATGAGTTCAAAGGCTATACAGATTGGAATTACAGGGATGACCTGTGCTTCTTGCTCTACAAGGATTGAAAAATCGCTCAATAAGATGGATGGCGTCGAAGCGAATGTCAACCTCGCATTGGAAAAAGCGAAGGTGACCATCAATGAGGAAAAGGCAAGACCCACGGACATTGTCCAAAAGATTGAAAAGCTGGGTTACGGTGTACGGACGCAGAGATTGGATGCTGATATTCTCGGAATGACTTGTGCCTCATGTGCTGCGCGAATTGAAAAAGGATTGAGCCGTATGACTGGTGTCGTATCAGTCCAGGTTAATCTGGCGACTGAATCTGGGACTGTAATCTTTCAGCCAGGGATTACGGAGCCAAATGCAATTTACAATCAAGTCAAAAGACTTGGATACGAGGCTGTTCCGAAACAAGAACAGGCAACGGACGCAAAAGAGAAGGAGCTCAGAAGAAAGCTTCAGAAACTAATCTTGTCCACTGTTCTTTCGCTACCACTGCTTTACACCATGATTGCACACTTGCCCTTTAACACAGCCCTACCGATCCCTCAGTTGCTGATGAATCCATGGTTCCAGCTCATCTTGGCTGGTATTGTGCAGTTCTACATTGGCGGCCAGTTTTATATCAGTGGTACAAAGGCTCTATTAAATAAGAGTGCCAATATGGATGTTCTGGTTGCACTGGGTACGAGTGCTGCTTACTTTTATAGCGCGTTCGAGACACTCCGTTATCAGTTCGGCGGACTCACCAATCCTGAGCTGTATTTTGAAACGAGTGCGATTTTAATTACGCTTGTCCTGTTGGGTAAATATTTTGAATCACGTGCAAAAAGGCGGACGACTGCGGCGATTACTGAACTGATGGGACTGCAGGCCAAAGAGGCGACAATCATTGAGGACGGGAAGGAACGAAAAGTACCGATCGATCAGGTTGCTGTCGGTGATTTGTTACGTGTCAAACCTGGAGAAAAAATACCTGTAGATGGTATCGTTGTCAACGGCCGTTCTTCTGTTGACGAATCAATGATTACTGGTGAATCCATCCCTGTCGAAAAAGGAAAAGATGACAAAGTAATCGGCGCAACGGTGAATGCAAATGGAACGCTGACCATGAAGGCTGAAAAAGTAGGGAAAGATACGGCACTTGCCGGGATTGTCAAGATTGTTGAGGAAGCCCAGGGATCAAAAGCACCGATCCAGCGGCTCGCTGACAGTATCTCGGGTATCTTTGTCCCGATTGT
>NZ_FOOY01000035.1 GCF_900113325.1 Sporolactobacillus nakayamae
TGGACACCCTTGCCTTTGGCTAACAGTTCCTACTGCCAAGCCTGTAGCGGACTTTCACCGCCTAGCTGTCGTCCATGCCGGGCGCACGTAAAAAATGAAGTTGATTAACCAAATCAACTTCACCATTAATCATCGCAATATCTATGTTAATCTAGCAGATAGGTTTTTAGCGAATCCTGCCATTTAACAATATCTTTAAACCCATTCAATCTCAGAGCCATATGCTCAAACTCCGAATTCTTCGGCCGCTTCGCAGGTCTTGGAAACTCCTCCGTCGTACATGGATTGACTTTAATATTAATCCCTTTAATCTCAAAGATCTCTTTTGCAAATTCATACCAAGTGCAGCTGCCTGAGTTAGATAGATGATAAACACCGTAATTATCCGTCTGGAACAATTCAATAATCTTTTCAGCCAGATCCCTCGTATACGTTGGACAACCTCTTTGATCATTAACCACTTTCACTTGGTCATGAGTTTCAGCTAACTTCAGCATGGTCTTCACAAAGTTGCCGCCATACTGTCCATAAACCCATGATGTTCTTGCGATAAAGAATTTTGAGTGAAAGTCATGAACGAACTGTTCACCAGCGTATTTTGATTGACCATAAACGCCAAGTGGTGAAGGCGTATCGAATTCACAGTACGCTCCTTCTTTTTCACCGTTGAACACATAATCTGTGCTAACATAGACCAATTTGGCACCAATTTCTTCGGCAACAATTGCGACATTACGCGTTCCATAAGCGTTGACGAGAAATGCACCGTTGCGATCAGATTCAGCCTTATCCACAGCTGTATAGGCAGCCGTATGGCAAACCACATCCGGTTTGATTTCGTTAAAAACCTTGCGTACATGATCTAAATCTGTGATATCCAATTCTTGATGGCCAAGTCCAAACGCTTCAAGCCCTTTTTCTTGAAGCATCAGTGTAAGCTCAGTACCCAGCTGTCCATGTCCACCTGTTACAAGTACCTTACTTGACATAGCTTTTCGCTCCATATTGCATCTTGTAGTAGTCCATATATTCGCCTGACTTGATCTTGCGCCACCAGTCTTCATGATCCAGATACCATTGAATTGTTTCTTTAATGCCGGAATCGAAGTTAAACTGTGGTTTCCAGCCAAGTTCCGTTTCAATCTTTGTCGGATCAATGGCATACCGACGATCATGTCCCAAACGATCTGACACGTGCTTAATTAAATCACGTGATTTGCCCAGTGTATCAACAATGAGTTCAACAATATCAATATTGCACTTCTCATTATGTCCGCCAACATTATAAATTTCTCCAGGCTTGCCCTTGTGAAGCACGAGATCAATTGCTGCACAATGATCTTCAACATACAGCCAATCACGAATGTTCTTGCCGTCACCATAAACAGGCAATTCTTTACCTTCCAAAGCATTCGTTACAACGAGTGGAATTAGTTTTTCTGGGAAGTGGTATGGGCCATAGTTGTTTGAGCAGCGTGTAATGTTGACGTTCATGCCAAAGGTTTCATAGTATGCACGTACCATCAGATCAGCAGATGCTTTACTTGAGGAATAAGGGCTGTTTGGTGCAAGCGGTGTCGTTTCCGTAAAGTAGCCGTCCGCACCCAACGAACCATAAACTTCATCCGTTGAAATTTGGAGGTATTTATTAATGTTCTTACTTTTCGCTACATCAAGTAATGTTTGCGTGCCAAGTACATTTGACTTCACAAAAAGATCAGGTTCTGTAATACTGCGGTCAACATGGGACTCTGCCGCAAAGTTTACAACTGTGTCGATGTCAAATTGATCAATGACATAGTCGACAAGCTCACGATTGCAGATATTACCACGAACAAAGTGGTAATTCGGATGGCCTTCAATGTCCTTTAAGTTCTCAAGATTGCCCGCATAGGTTAACAAATCATAATTGACAATTGTATCTTCCGGATGGAACTTAATCATATGATGTACAAAGTTGCTGCCGATAAATCCGGCGCCACCTGTTACGAGTAATTTCATTAGTCTTCAGCTCCAAATTCAAAGTTGATTTCCGCATCTTTCAATAGTGGATGGTTTTTGTCCTTCTCAGAAAGAATTGGATTGCTGACCGGCCAATCAATGCCAAGCGCCGGATCATTCCACATAATGCCACGATCAAATTCAGGTGCGTAGTATTCATCAACCTTATATAAGACGTTGAAATTAGGAGTCAATGTACAAAAGCCATGTGCAAAACCCTTTGGAATCAGCAATTGACGTTTGTTGTATTCACTAAGAATAAAGCCGCCCCATTTGCCGAAGGTTGGTGATCCTTTGCGAATATCAACAACCACGTCATAAATTGCTCCGTTAAGCGCACGAAGTAGCTTGGTCTGACATTTAGGGTTCAATTGATAGTGTAATCCTCGTATAACACCTGGTTCACTTGAAAGTGATTGATTGTCTTGAATAAACTTTGTATGTATTCCATTTTCAGCTAATTCTTCAGCATTATAGCTTTCCATGAAATAGCCTCGATTATCACCAAAAGCTTTGGGCTCAATGATTTTAACACCTTGTAAAAACGTATCGGTAACTTTAACTTTTGACAAAATGAACACCTACCATCAATGATATAGTTTAAATGCGATCTTTCAGAAGACCAAGGAGGTACTGACCATAGCCATTTTTCTTCAATGGTTGAGCGAGTTGGTAGAGCTTATCAGAGTCAATATAACCCTTTCGATAAGCAATTTCTTCTAAGCATGCAACCTTTAAACTCTGACGATTCTCTACGGTCTGAATAAATTGTGAAGCCTCTAGCAGAGATTCATGAGTTCCTGTATCCAACCATGCAAAGCCTCGACCAAGTAATTCAACACTTAATGTACCTTGTTTCAGGTATTCTTCATTTATTGAGGTGATTTCAAGTTCTCCACGAGCAGAAGGCTTGATGTTTTTTGCAATATCCACAACACTATTATCATAGAAATAAAGACCGGTCACAGCATAACTCGATTTTGGGATCTCAGGTTTTTCTTCAATAGAAGTTACTTTACCTGTTTCATCAAATGCAACGACACCAAAGCGTTCTGGATCCTTAACATTATAGCCAAAAACAGTCGCTCCAACTTCTTGTGATGCTGCTTTCTCGAGAATATTAGTAAATCCATGGCCATAGAAAATATTGTCCCCCAAAATCAATGCAACATGGTCATCACCAATAAATTCTTCTCCCAAGATAAACGCTTGTGCTAAGCCATCTGGGCTTGGTTGTACCTTATATTCCAGATGAATTCCCCAGTCAGATCCATCACCAAGTAATTCCTTAAATCTTGGTGTATCCTTTGGTGTTGAAATGATTAAAATATCTTTAATTCCGGCAAGCATAAGTATCGATAAAGGATAGTAAATCATTGGCTTATCATAAATTGGTACTAACTGTTTTGAAATAGATCGAGTAATTGGATAAAGCCTTGTTCCACTACCACCTGCAAGGATTATGCCCTTCAAAAAAAACACTCCTCCGTAACAATTTAATTATCTAATTAGAATGTAATACTCTCTTAATAAAAATTTCTTTAACTTTGATAAACAAGTTCCGATCCATTACAAGTACTAGAAAAATAAAAAATATAGTAATTAAAATATGCCCAAAGAGAAAATTACCAATAGGAATAAGAAATGCTAACAATCGACATATTATAAAAGCTAATACATTATACCTTATACCATCCCATAAGAATAATAAGCTATTTTTAATTATAATACAGAATCCGAGAAGTAAACTCGTTTCAATAATAATTGGAGAAAAAGCCCCCCCTAATAAACCAAAATATTTTCCTAGTATTGTATAACTAATGACAGCTGTTAATAATCCAACAGCCATTATTAGCATTCTTTTATATTGCTGGTTCCGCGTTGTCAAATAATCTGCAAGCGGAAAATTAATAGATTGAAGAACAATCATATACGACAAAGACATTAATGCACCACTTGCTGGCAACCATTTTTCACCAAATAGCAAGGAAATCCAAAATTCTGGATTAATAATAAATGGCAAAGATATACACATACCAGTAAACGACATAAGTTTTAATTCGATAATCGAAAGATTTCTATGCTCTTTTAGGAGTTGATTATTCCCAAGAGCAAACAATCTGGGGAAAAAAGCTGTTGCTACCACACCTGGGACTTGATACAAAACAGATGGAATTTTATAAGCCACAGAAAAAAATCCTACTGAATTAAGTGATGCAACTTTTTCAAGAATAATCGGACCTAATTGGGGCAACATCATTATAATTAGTCCATTTATAGAAAAGGCAACTAATTGCTTAAATAAACTTGTGTTCCAACCCTTTTTAATGGACGCACAGTTTAATAATAATACTAATGCTATTAACCCTGTTATCAGGTTGGTACATCCATATACCGGAGCTAATACAGTAAGTTTCCATCTAAAAAATACTGCAATAAATATTACAGAAGATGAGAGAATCCCTTGTATGACTACTATTAATGAGCTTAAAAACATGCGCTCTTTTGATTGAAAGTACGCAGTAGCCGCACCTTGAAAAACTGTCCCTAGCAAACTTGGATAAAGGATCCCATTAATGATGAACATTAGATATGGTTGATCTTTATAGAAAACATGGAGCAAGATATAGGCAAGTATGGCTACGCCAAAGGACAAGAGAATTCTAATTATTATATAAGTACTTAGCAATTGACTTATATCTGAGTTTTTTTTATTTGCGTCCCTAATAAAAGTTGCAGTCAACCCTAAATCGGCGCAATAAACAGCTATACTGGTAATCGCAATTGCTATTGAAAAAATCCCATATTCGTCTGGTCCAATGAGACGAGTAAGAAAAATTATGGATAAAACAGTTATTACTCTTACACCGATATTTCCAAATAGCAAATACAGGGCATTTTTAATTATTCTTATTAAATTCACTTATGTACTCCTCTATTTGTAAATTATTTTCAAGTGAACTTTGCAGAACCTTGAATAGTGAGGATTAGTTCCAACGTTTGGTGAAATTAGGACGATAGTTTAAATTTTTATTTCGATGGCCAATGACTTTTGCCGGTACTCCGCCAACAATATCATATGGATTAATATCCTTTGTTACGACTGCTCCTGCAGCTATGACTGCTCCTTCTCCAACTGAAATACCTGGCAAAAGAATAGAACCTGTGCTCACCCATGCAAATTTATTAATTGTTGTTATCCCAGCCGTGTAATGAAAATCCATACTATTTACATCATGTTCTGCAGTATAGATTTTGACATAAGGAGAAATATTTACATTATCGTTTATTATTAACTTTCCCCTGCCATCTAATACGACATGATCATTAATTGCGCAATAATCTCCTATTTGGATTCTACTAGGAGCATATAGGTAAACTGGTCTTAAAATGGTAGTATTTTTACCTATTTTCATTTTACCAATTTTATAAATTAATTTTCTTAAATTTTGCACTGGAATTAGAGGCACTACAAAATTGAGAATAGCTATATAACAATCGTAAATAAATTTTTTCAAAATATATACCTCGCAATCATTACATATACGCCAACAGGAACAAGTTTCTCAGTCTACTCATGGGACAAATTCTTATCTTGAGGCCATAGCCTTACTGAATTGAATTAAATGATTCAATAAACGCTTCTAGTTTATTATCATTTAAATTTCAGAATAGATCTTTTTCATTCTTTTTCCAATAACTTTCCAATCAAGTTTCTGTAAAAAACTTATATATGCTTTTTCTGATATTGCATTCTCACTCTTCTGTAACGAACATTTTTTTAATGCGTTAAATAGTCCTTCTAAATTATCCTCATCATACATTATAGAGACATCACTCGAAAAATATTCTTTCATAAATGAGGTATCTGGAACAATGATTTTTTTCCTTAATGATACAGACAATATTGCTGTACCAGAGGTAGTAATATTTTTATAGGGAAGTACAATGTACTCACTAATATTGATCAAGTCTGCCAATTCATTATCTGGGATAAATCTTAGATCATAAGTAATATCATTTCTTTTAGGAAATGTCTCAGCTATTAATCTCATATCGTCAAAGACTTTTCCAGCAATTATTAGATGCACATTTGGCCTGTCTAATTTTGTAAAAGCCTCTAATAGTTGAGATACATTTTTATATTCCCTAATTGCGCCAACAAATAGAAAAACTATTTTATCCGAAGGAATACTATATTTTCTCCGATAATCCACATTCTGTATTGGATAAGCATTTTTATAGTGCCCATGAAGGATGACTTCTATTTTACTTGGATTAACTTTAAATTCATCTATTACTGTCTGTTTGATTGATACTGAAGCAACGAATAATTTATTGCATTTCTGAATAAACATTTTCCTAATAATTTTTTCGATATTTTTCCATTTATATTCATGTGGATATACATTATGCACAGTCCAAACAATCTTAATACCCCTCAACCTTAAAAGGTTGAGGAACAATAATAACTTGAGTGATCTTATTAACATCGAGATACGATTATTTGATTGATAATAACCTGCAATCCAATGAAAATGTACAATGTCTTTAGACTTAATTTTCCAAATATTATTTTTGCTAAAGTCTTTTACTCTAATTCCTTCTCTTTCAATTGCATTTGACAATAATTCATTATACTTATTATCCTTATTAACCTTTGGATTCATCCATACTGTTGCATTAAACATAGGTTACTCCTTTTGAGTTTTTCACAATATTTGCGGCTGGCTGAATAGCTCAGCTAGCTTTCCATGAAATTGCAGGTAAATAGCTTTTTTGTATAAAAAAGCGCTAAATGTCCACTTAAATACTTAGGAACACCCTCTGTTTTTTAGTCCATAGAGTATTAACAGTTTTATTGTTATGAAAATAACTCTACTATTTATAATAGATAATTCCTTTTTGCATGGAATGCAATAAAACATATTGTCCAACAATAAAAAGGTACTATATGTCCAAAACTTAATAAGAAGTTTTCGATTGATGCGTAAACTAAGAAACTTATCAGTAGCGGTAAAGCAATTATACTGAAAAATGGCTTCTTCATTATATTTCTAAACATATTCACGATCATGACAAATACAAGGATCAAACTAACTATTCCCGCTTGAAATAACCAAATTAAATAACCATTGTCTGAAGTTCTACCAATATGAAATAGGGCTCCTTGATCTCCAGAGGACAAACCTTTTCCAAAAATAAAGTACACAGGATTCTTATATATTGCATCAAAAATATAAATCCAATTGCCTATCCGGCCACTCGTAAATACATTGAAATTATTAAAAGACGAAAATATTTGATTTTTTATATAAAAAGCAACGATTGCTACAAAGGCAATCACGGTTAGCAAGGAAATAATGGTGAATTTTTTTTTGTTTTTATTTGAAAGTTTGAAATAGATACTCATCAAACTATGCATAACCACAAACAAAATAAAATTAAAAAGAGCTCCTCTTGAGTCACTTAGTATGAGAAATGATAAAAATAAGATTGAGATTGCAACATACATAATCTTTTTATACTTGTTGTTGGTCAATCTAAAATTAATTAAATTGGCCACTAAAGCAACAAAACATACCGCTGCAAGCAGATTTGGCTCTTGAAAAATCCCATAAATTCTTGTTCTCCCATAATATTGGGTACTAAATTGACTAACTGTAAGTGATAAGTTAAACGTGAAAGAAAAAATACACATTACTAAAATGCTAAAAATAACTATATTATTATATTGAATAATACTATTTTTGCTTATGCTTAAATGATATGAACTAATAAAATACACTATAAAATAAATGTCTAGGCCAATTAGTGTCAACAAGCTTGGTAATGTTAATGACGTTAACATGGATGTAACTATTCCTAATATATTGAAAAAAATAAAAAAATAAATAGTTTTAGGTTTAGGAATTAGCTTATTACGGATTTCATTTCTGTATGTATACAAAAGCGTAAAAAGAAGCAAAAGCAGTGCACATCGTTTTATTATATTAGTTGGAATGGGCAGTTCTAGGTAATCCAACATATATGTAACAAAAACAATAATGTACGATCCTTTAATTAAATTTACGTTAAAATTCAATTGAATCACGCCTTATTTTAGATTCATAAAATTTTGCTCTGAATTATTTATTTTCAAAAATAGGTTTTCATATTCACTTACAATAAAATTCCAAGAATAATTACATTCAATTCTTCTTTTTGCCTTCGCACCAAAATTCTCTATATCCTGAGGAGTAAGCATATCAATTCGGTTAATTAACTCTGCAAGATTACTCGGTTGTTTATTAAAATAGACAGCACAATCTTTCCCCACTTCTATATTAAAAATAACATCCAACAACAAATTAACTTTAGTAGATGCCAATGCTTCTAGTAAAGAAGGATTTGTCCCCCCTACCTCATGACCATGTAAATAGCCAAAAGCAAATTCCCTCACCTTTTGTAAAATCGGTTTATCATAAACGGTTCCAACGAATTTGATTCTAGGATCTTGATTAAAATGGGTCACATTTAACAATTTTTCGTAAAAAGAATTTTTACTAACATTAGATATAATCACCAATGATTTGCTTGTTTTCGATTTCATGAATTCTCGGATCATTAGCTCATAATTATTTTCTGGTACAAAACGGCCCACAATTAAGTAATAGTCCATAACCTTTATTTGATGCTCACTCAACCAATAGTTGAATTTTATGTCAATTGATTGATTCGAACTATTGTCAATATCTGCCCCATAAGCAATAAACTTTGTTTTTGGATTATAGTTTCCATATTCCTTATGTATATAATCCTCAATTCCTTTAGAGTCACAAATTAGAAGATCGGCATTTTTGACCATTAAACGTTCAGATAATTTCCAATAAGTCCTTACGGGTTTACTCCATTTGCTTCTTAACCACTCATGTCCATCAGGGTTGACAATCAATTTTGCTCCTAAACGAATAAGCGACTTCTTATAACTTCCAATAAACGGACCGATTCGACATGCTAGCACATAAACAATGCTATTTTGTAACTGTTTCTCTTTGATGTAGTTTATACATCTTTTTAAACTTTTTAGATCATAAATTATTGCTTTTGCACTCCCAATTTCGGGTACATTAACATTAAAACATCTTACATTGTTATAAGTAAATTCCTGATTATTGTCTGCTAAGCAAGCAACATGGTATTTTATATCACTGCTCATTTTCTGTTTTGTTAATTGATCAACGAAAGTTTCAAAACCGCCATATTTTGCTGGTATTCCTTTCGAACCGATAATAAATACATCTACCACTTTGTGCACCTCAATTATTTTACATTCTGTTACTCAATATATTTCTCAAGTTTATTGTTGAATAGGTATTGATTTCTTTCTTCCAAACCACTGAATCATTTTTCTGTTATCTATAAGGTTTCTATTCATAATTTGCCTTCTAATCCACATAATCTTTCTGAAATTTTTAACAATGAATTTAAATGCAGGAAGTGACGTTCTTTCTTTAAACAAAACAGCAATAAATATCATTAGATCATAGGGAACAATGAAAATACCATCTCTCAGCAAAGCATACCAGGTTTCATTTTGCAATTCCAAAAGCAACCTGTTTTTTACTGAATGCATATTTACTGCAACGGACATTTCACTTCTTTTTAGAGGCGTATTATGCCTTACATGAAAAGCAACGGCCGAAGGACAATAGATACATTTCCAATTTCGATGTTGTGCTCTCCATGCTAAGTCAACATCTTCACGATATGCAAAAAAATACTCTAGAAAATACTCATTATTAATTTTAATATCGTTTAACATTTGTTTATTGTATAAAGGTGCAGCTCCAGAAGCACCAAATACATATTCTTTATTATTGTATTGTCCAATATCCTTTTCTTCAGCACCTCTATCCAAACTTCGCCTATTTTTCATAAAATAAATACCTGTTGAATCAACAATATCAGTTTTTTCATTTTTTACGGGATTAAAACGAAGCAATTTGCCAGATATCATGCCAATTCTTTTTTCACTTTTTATTGCTAATAGCATATTTTCCAAAAAATTTTTCTCAATAAAAACATCTGGATTAAGCGGCATATAAAAATCACCTTTAGATAAGTTGATCCCCAGATTATGCCCACCACAAAACCCTAAGTTTTTATCGTTTTTCACAATATTTGCTGTTGGATATTCCTGTTGAATGATATCAAGTGTTTTATCAAATGAAGCATTATCGATTATAAGCAATTCAAAATCTTTCATTGTTTGTTCACGTAAACATCTCAAGCATCTTCTCATATATTTTTGACTGTTCCAAGTTACGATACAAACAGTTAAGTTCATTTTAATCCTCCAACAACTTACATATATATTCGGCTTTTTTTCTCCATGTATTTTTTTTCATGAATATCAGCCGCCTATTTTTCAACTCATCATTATTTTCACATAAGGCCTGATCTAATTTTTCAATAAATTGTTTTTTTGTATTTCCAACATATATTATTTCAGCAAGAATATCTGCTGGAGGAATTTTTGTTGCAACAATAGGTTTGCCATATGCGAGATAATCATATATTTTCATGGAATCCTGAGATAATGTGTATTCATTAACAAGATGAGGAACAATGCCTACATCGAACTTTTCAATATAACTTGGAATTTCTTTATAATCCCTAGGTCCAATAAAATCTATGTTTGAACAATTATTAACTAGTTTTTCAAAATAATTGGATTGATAATTATTTTTCCCAATAAATATAAATTTAACATTTGGAAAATGTTCTGCAATTGATTTTATTAAATCTAAATCTAATCTTTCATGGATATTGCCAATGTAGCCAACAATTTTATTATCATTGTGTTGATTAGTATCTTTATCTTCAATTTTTAAAGAGGAAGTATTACTAATAAGCTCAATTTTGTTTGTTTTAGTCAACAACTTTTCCTTCATATGAATCGTATTAGTAATAATAAGTTTGGCATTATTTTTTGCAATAAGATAGCCACGATTTATATATTTCATATGTCTTTTCTTTTTATTATAGAAAGGTGAAAGACTCCAATCATCATACGCGTCAAACAAGTTATTAATCGATTTTAGTTTTAACATAAGACCTGCAGATTTTGGATCGCAAACCCATAAAAAATAATTTTTTTGTTTTATTTTTTTAAGAATATATTTAATAATCCACGGCAATATAGTTTCCTCTAACTTACCAAAGGGTATACAATGTTCCATATAATAAACTTGATTTTTTTTATCAAAGAACAAATTAAAAAGAACGCCTTTAATTAACAATTGACGACATGATTCTTTTATAAAAAAAATCCGACTAGGACGAAGCCTATTGACAATTAGCAAATTGGAAAACAAATTATGATTGTAAAACTGTTCTGCAAATTTCAAGGGCCGATTTATTTGACCCGTCAACACATGATCATACCAATTATGGGGGGTCACATAAATCAGACACTTTTGAATCAACGTTTTCACTCTTTTCTGCTCAATCCTAATATAGGGAGCTTATTAATAAGCTCCCCTAGACCATATCAATTGAACTACAGTTTTCAGCATAATCATTATATCTTTTAAAAGCGTTCGATTTCTAATGTATTCCAAATCATATTCGACCATTTGGTTAAAACCAACATTACTCCTCCCACTAATCTGCCAAAGACCTGTGCACCCTGGCGTCACAAGTAGTCTCTGCATATCATAATCAGAATATTCATCAACCTCACGTGGAAGAGGCGGGCGTGGGCCAACAAGGCTCATATCTCCCTTGAGAACATTTAAAAGTTGAGGCAATTCATCAATACTGGTTTTACGAATGAAATGACCGATATGCGTAATTCTTGGATCATCTTTCATTTTGAACATTGCACCCGTTGTTTCATTCTTATCAAGTAGCCCCTCTAGCAATTGTTCTGCATTGGATACCATTGATCTGAACTTATAGATATTGAATTCTTTTCCGTTTTTTCCAACACGAACCTGTTTGAAAAAGATTCCACCTCTAGGATCTTCTACTTTAATAAGGATTGACACAACAAGAAAAAGCGGAGATAACAGAACAAGACCTACCAGAGCGCCAAACATATCGATAAATCGTTTGAAAAATAAATAGGCCCTGTTGTCATCCACAATAAGTCTATTTGATTTTATATATTTTGTTGGTTCCATATAGTGTGTCTCTAACTCTGTTCTTGATAGAGCCATTGTTTGTTCCTCCATTTTCTCAGTGGAAGTCTGTTACAAAAAAACAGTCAAGTTTTTCCAAATGAATATGTTCATTAACTAATTAATTCGGGTGCCTGATCCGGGCGCCCAATTGAATAGTACTCCATCGTAGCTTTTTTCACTTCATCCAAGTCATAGCAGTTGCGACCGTCAAACACAATTGGTTCTTTCATTAACTGATTGTAGGTTGAAAGATCTGCTTTCTTAACTTCAGGCCAATCGGTGATGATCACTGTAAAATCAGCATTTTTGAGTGCTTCGGTAAGATCTTCGGTATAGCTGATTTCAGTCCCTAACTGTTTCCTAGCATTGTTGACTGCAATTGGATCATAAGCAATCACACTGACGCCCAGCGATACCAATTTTGGAATCATGACAAGAGCGGGTGATTCTCGCAAATCATCCGTGTTTGGTTTGAATGCTAGTCCTAGGACTGCGACTCGCTTCCCTTGTATGTTGCCAAAGCGGTTCAAAATTTTATCAAGTAATAGAACTTGCTGATTGTTATTTACTTCAATAACAGATTTTAAAAGATTAAATTCATGATTTGCATTACCTGCCAATTGGACCAATGCATTTGTGTCCTTTGGAAAGCATGAACCGCCATAACCAATCCCTGCTTTCAAGAAATCGGGACCAATTCGATGATCTAGTCCCATTCCTTTTGCAACTTCTTCAACATTTGCTCCCATGGACTCGCATAGATTAGCAATTTCATTGATAAAACTAATCTTCGTGGCAAGAAAAGCATTCGAAGAGTATTTGATCATTTCCGCACTAGAAATATCTGTCTTAATAATTGGTGTATCAAAAGGTTCATTGATTTGTGCTAAGATTTCAGCTGATTCTTCATCCTCTGTACCGATCACAATTCGATCACCGTGAAAAGTATCCTTAACTGCCGAACCTTCACGTAGAAATTCAGGGTTTGAGGCTATTTTTACATGAACACCATTTGTCGTGTGTTGATTGATCAAATTCTTAATATGGAAATTTGTACCAACTGGAACCGTGCTTTTTATGACAACGATGATGTTTTGTTTAATGTTAGCAGCAATATCTAAGGCAGCTTGTTCGACATAGTCAAGATTTGCTGCACCATCTGCACGCTGCGGTGTTCCAACCGCAATATACACAACCTCCGCATCAGGCAGTCCATTTTGATGTTCAGATGTAAAGTGCAGATTTCCTGAGCTGATATTCTTTTTAATCAATTCTTCAAGACCTGGCTCATATATGGTTGGAATACCCTTACTCAATTTTTCAACTTTACTTGGATCAACATCAATACAGGTTACTACATGACCTATTTCCGATAGTGCAACACCTGTTACAAGTCCAACATAGCCGGTTCCTATAACCGCTATTTTCATTTGACTCCCTCACAATCATCATAAAATGCACTTAGTATTTCAATCTTGCTTGATTTGTCACTCTAGTGGCAATTTATTTTCATGAAGAATTCGTTCAATGCCCTTAAGAACATCCTTTTGAATGCTCTTGTCTTGCAGTGCCATCTCGATGTTCGTCAATACAAAGCCAAGTGTTTCACCAACGTCATACCGTTTGCCTTCAAACTGATACGCGTAAACGCCTTGCAATTCGTTCAATTTCTGAATTGCGTCTGTCAGCTGAATTTCTCCTCCGGCTCCGATTTCCTTCTTGTCGAGGAAGTCAAAGATCTCCGGAGTCAGCACGTAGCGACCGATGATGGCCATGTTGGACGGTGGATTGCTTTCCGGCTTTTCAACGAACTTGCGTACATCGAACAGGCGGCCGTCCTGTGCCTTCGGATCAATAATACCATAACGGTGCGTTTGATTTTTCGGAACTTCTTTGACGCCGATGCAGGAGCAGCTTGTTTTTTCATATTGATCCATCAATTGCTTGATGCAGGGCGTCTCCGCCTGAACAATATCGTCACCGAGTAGGACGGCAAATGGTTCGTCACCAATGAACTTGCGGGCGCACCAAACGGCGTGACCCAGACCCTGCGGCGACTTTTGCCGAATGTAGTGAATATCAATTCTGGATGGCTCACGTACTTTTTCAAGTAAGTCTAATTTATTTTTCTGAATCAAATTCTGTTCCAATTCGTATGCAATATCGAAGTGATCTTCAATTGCGCGTTTGCCTTTGCCGGTAACGATAATAATATCTTCAATACCCGCTTGAACGGCTTCCTCAACAATATACTGGATCGTCGGCTTATTGACAATGGGAAGCATTTCCTTTGGCAATGCCTTTGTCGCCGGTAAGAACCGAGTGCCTAACCCTGCGGCTGGAATAACTGCTTTTCTGACTTTTTTCATCAAAAAACCCCCTGGAAAGTGGAGACATACTCTGTATGTTTGTCGTGAAGTCTCTGGGATGTTGTCTCGCTAAGTAATGAGGACATTCTATGCTATTTCTATTAAAATTAACTTAATGGAAAGGATTGTGAACTCAAGATTCTCTCATTATACACTATTCATATGCGCTGTGAAGCTAAAACTCGACATTTTTTGGCTCGTCAAGCTATAAGCATTATAGCATATTTAATTTTTATGAAAAGAGGGAGATATGGGAAGAAAGTCATAGAAGTTGACTAGATAGGCTTTTATTACATTATGTTGCTCTCTATTTACGTTTTGTTTACAAGAATGTTTCAGAGTGATGTGCTGAATGTGTTCTATTTTGTCGTTTGTTGCGTGAACTTAGGCGATTTCCCCTATGATTCTTATACATTGTGCGTTTGAACTGTCATACCTCGGATTTGACATAATAAATCTGCTCATGGCGCTTCCATAGTGGTCGCGTCGTCCTTGTGTAGACACGATAGTCGCCTTGCAGTAGTGATTCGAAGTCAACAAGTTTCAGCGCGTATTTCTCACTGAACTGTTCTGCTGCCTGCTCAATGCTTTCCGCTTGTATCGTTGCGATCGGTTTGTTATATGCGTCAGAGATTGTCCGCTTGCCATCGGATTCATGATAAAACGTGTATATGGTCATAATTGATGTTCTCCTTTATGTTCCGAATTGAATGTATGATTCTCTTCTCGCTTTCTATGCGGAATTCCTTGTCGGCGAGTGGGCTCGCGTGGTGGGGAATAGTGTCCGCTTTCGTCATTTCTTGGGGCCTGTTCTCCGTTGTTTGACGCCGAAAAATGGACCAACACGCTAGTATTCTGTCCTGCATCCTTTATACTGATTCGTTTCGATTCTCGAATTTTGTCGGAAAGTATTTTTGTATTTTATGGTTCGGGTAGGCTGATTGACGATGTTCTGGCGTCCCGGAGGTATTTGACATTGACCGTTCTTTCAAATAAAGTAAATGTGACTTTTATGGTTTTTTCGGACTATTTCCGGGGTATTTCCCCTCTGTTGGTGCATCCTACATAAAGGAAGATTCTAATGAACAAACAATTTGCTGTCATCGGTCTCGGCCAGCTGGGCTCAAGTGTCAGCATTGAGCTGAGCAATATGGGCTGCGAGGTTCTGGCGATCGATATTGATTTAGATAAAGTGAATGATTACTCAGATGTGGTGACGCAGGCGGTGCAGGCGGATTCGACGGATGAGAAGGTGTTGCAAGCGCTCGGGATCCGCAATTTCGATCATGTAATTGTCGCGATCGGGCGCAACATTCAGGCGAGCATCCTGACGACGCTGCTGCTGAAGGAGTCGGGCGTGAAGGAGATTTGGGCGAAGGCTCAGAATGACTATCACGAGAAAATTCTGAGGAAGCTCGGCGCGGACAAGATCATCCGTCCCGAAGTTGAGATCGGCTATCGGATCGCGCACCTGGCGACGGCGAATAAGATTCTTGATTACATCGAGCTGTCCAAGGACTACAGTATTATTGAAATCGAAGTGACGGATCGGCTGATTGGGAAGTCGATCATGGAAATCGATGTGCGCGCGCATTACGGATGCAACGTGATCGCGATCCGCCGTAACCGTACGGTCATTGTCCGCAACATTGGTGAATTGAAGCTTGAGCGCGATGATGTGCTGCTGATTATCGGAAAGAGCGAGGATCTGGAACGGTTTGAAAAAGAGGGCGTCTGATTAATTTTTTCAGGCATTCCTCCTAGTGAAGGCAGGGAATTTGATATGATGCAATCCACGAAGAAAATACTTTCCGCGCTTGACCTCAAGCCGTTCCGATTCAGCCCGCCGCTCTTTCTGTCCATTTTGCTGTTTATCATTATTGTGATCGGGACCTTGCTGCTGAAGCTGCCGATTTCCACCGTGCATCCGATTTCGTGGTTGGATGCTTTATTTCTATCAACATCTGCTTCGACAGTTACAGGCTTGTCTCCCTTTGAGACCGGCCAGACGTTTACCTTTTTCGGACAGATCGTTCTGATGCTGCTGATTCAGGTTGGTGGTATCGGCGTTATGGCGTTTGCCGTATTTTTTGTTATCTTGCTGGGCAAGAAGGTTTCGATTCGGCAGAGGCAGTTGATGCAGGAAGCGCTGAATGTACCGTCGATTGGCGGCGTGATCCGACTGGTCAGCTGGATTTTAATTTTTTCCTTTGTGATTGAGCTGATCGGCACGTTCTTCCTCGCGTTCCGGTTTGTGCCTGAATTTGGCTGGGGCAAAGGGCTTTATTATGGGCTCTTTCATTCGATCAGCGGATTCAATCAGGCCGGATTTTCGCTTTTTCCCGGCAGCATGAGCCAATATATCGGTGATCCGATTGTGAATCTGACGATGATCATGATGATTACGCTTGGCGGTATCGGATTCACGGTACTTGCCGAGCTACTGTCCACGCATCGCTATCACAAGCTCTCGCTTCACGCTCAGGTGATGATCACCGGGACGTTGATAATTAATGTGATTGGTGTGCTCGCTATTTTCATTATTGAGTATGCGAATCCTCATACCTTGGGACCACTCAGCATCGGCAACAAATTCTGGGCAGCGTTCTTCCAAGGCATATCGCCGCGAACGGCCGGACTGACGACGATTGATCCTGCCGGACTGAGTCAAGCCTCATTGCTGCTCACCATGCTGATGATGTTCATTGGCGCAGGCAGTACATCAACAAGCGGCGGTATCAAGTTGACGACGTTTATGATCATCATCGCGCAGGTGTTCACCTTCTTGAAAGGACGGCGTGAGGTTGTGATCAACAAGCGCACGGTCAACCATCAGGTTATTGTGCGGGCGGTGTCGATCATCTCAATTTCAGTGATTGTCGTCCTGCTTGCTGTGTTCCTGCTCTGTCTGTCTGAGAATCAGCCGTTTGTTGTGATTCTGTTTGAAGTGATCTCAGCTTTCGGTACGGCGGGCGAGTCGATCGGCGCGACCGCCCACCTCTCCGCTTTTGGCAAAATTGTGATCATGTGCGTGATGTTCTTCGGCAAGGTCGGCCCGCTGACCCTAGCCTTCTCCGTAACCAAGCGCTCCCATGTAGACATCCGCTATCCGGACGGGGAGATTTATACGGGATAAGTATTTGACTATGATGATAAACCGCGACTCGGCTGTTGGGTCGCGGTTTTTGATATTGAAGTTACAGTTAAGAAGCTGCCGTGAGGTAGCCTTTGCATTTGTGATTGAGGGCGGGAATGTGCGTCATGTTCTTCTGCAAAGTTGCGCGCCACCCCTGAAATTTTCTGTTACCAAGTAGTCGCCCATTGCAATTCGTTATCTAGGTGGAGAGAATTAGTTATACGGGATGAGGAAAAGCCACGAGGCCGTGGTTCCGGATCGTGGCCTTTTCAGGACCAAATTTTACAAATCACTCTTTTGTTTCCTCAGATGATTTCTTTTCTTCAGCTTCAGAATCTCCATCGTCCAAAAGTACTTCTTGTATTCCTTGATTTTCTTGTAGGAATCGTACAATGTTCATTGTAGGCAACACCAAAACTGAAGAACTGCTTCCTTTTGATGTTAAATCAGATACTAAAGATCTCATATACGGAAATAATATTGCTGCAGCATTTGCTTTAAAAAAAGAGGCTCTTGCACGATCATCTAATGCATCATCATGCTCAAGCGAGAAATTGCCAATGATACGAGCTTTTACATAAAATGAATTTTTTTTAAGCTCAAAATCTCCCATTTCTAATCCCAAATCGAGGATTGCTTGCTCTTTTTTCTTATTTGCATAAACAATTTTCAGAGTAAAATCCGGAATTATTTGTTCCTCTCCGACACTCTTAAATCCGGGATTAAAACGATAGGATGTTTCGATTACTTCGTAGTTATCAAATGATAGAATAGATTTCATTTATGCAGCATCCTCACCGTTATCGTTTGCTGCATAGATAAACGTAATGCCTGCAATTTTTACGTTTGATTTGCCTTTTTGAACTTTGAAAGATGCATTAAAGTTGCTGTATTCGCTAAGTTCGCTTTGTATCACAGGTATCTCATGTGCTATCTCATCAGTGTAAATAACTTTTCCTTCACCCTCGCTAACGTCAAACCCTGCATCTCTTAAATCATCAATTAAGTTCTGACGACTCATGCCATCAAACATGTCATTTATTTCCTTGTCTATATCTCTCATGATGTGGCCTCCTCATCTACTTCGATAATATGTTTATCTTTAACGTATGAGCCATGTTTTAAACACAACTCTATTCCGTTAGGTACTCGTGATATTGGTATTCTCAGATCTTGTTCGTTTTCAGGCGGAGAGAAAGTACATGCCCTAATTAGTTGGTACCCTTTTTTATTACTCAACTTTCGCAGAGTAAAAATCCGAAACAGCCCTTGATATAACGTGTTTTGTGGCCTATTCATTACACTCCTTGACAAAATAGAAAGACACCTCAATTTTTGGTATAGTGATTTTGAAGAAATACACTACCAAACAGAAGAGGTGCCCTCTATATGATAGCGAAAAACTGTAAGAATAATCAACTACCATTAGAAATAAAAGCAAAATTTGATGAGTTGAAGATTCTAAAACATTTACGTCAGGCAGGAATTCAAAAAGCCTTCGGCTTTTCCAGTGGTTATCTTTTTCAGCTTATTTTTCGTCTGATCTTTACCCAAAGAAATTGGTATCGTTTACTGGAGAGTAATAAAGCAGATGACTTACCAGGCAAGGATGCTGTTTATCGTTTTTTAAACTACCCGAAGTTTGCCTGGCGCCGCTTCCTGACTGCATTAAGCGTATTCACAATTATGAAAGTCAGCCGTTTGACGAGCGCCTGCCACACTAAAGTACTCATTCTGGATGATTCATCTTTTTATCGCGACCGCAGTAAACGCGTCGAACTTTTGGCTCGTTGTTTTGACCATGCCAAGAGAAGACACTACAAAGGATTTCGTATGCTGACATTAGGATGGTCAGACGGATCAACGTTCCTGCCTATTGATTTTTCACTCCTTAGTTCAAGCAAAGAAAAGGCAAAAATTAATGATATCGATTCGACGATTGATAAGCGTTGTTCCGGCTATAAACGACGAATTGAAGCTTTACAAACAGCTCCTGAACAAATACCTGGCATGGTTAAACGAGCCTTGTCGAACGGAATTGATGCGTCCTATGTTCTGATGGACAGCTGGTTTACCCAACAACCTTTGATCAAGGCTTTGACCGATCAAGGTATCGATGTTATTGGTATGGTGAAACCAACGAATCAGCGCTATCGAGTAGGCTCTCAATGGGTTGGATTAAAAACACTGTATCGACTGTCAAAGCCCGTAACCAGTCACAAAGAAATTTTACGCTCTATTCGTACCACAATGGCTAATGGAGTCCCGGTCAAAGTTGTGTTCGTTCAAAACCGCAATAAACAAAGTGAATGGCTAGCCATCTTAAGTACCGACTGCACACTTACAGAACGGGAAATCATTCGTACGTACGGCATGAGATGGGACATTGAATTATTTTTTAAAGCAACGAAGTCATTTCTTAAGCTTCAAAAAGAGTTCCAAGGCAGATCATACGATCTGCTGATTAGCCACACAACCATTGTCTTTACAAGGTTTATTCTCCTGTCTTGGCAAAACCGTTGCAGTACAGATAATCGAACCCTTGGCGGTATGTTTTATGAACTCTGTGACGAAATGAATGAACTGGATTGGGTTGTAGCACTGACGCAGCTCATGGATATCCTTCATGACGCCCTGACAAAAACAAAAAAGTCAATAAAAAAATGGATTACTTGTCAACTGACACAATGGATTGAAAGCTTACCCAACTATATCAAGGTTTATCTGCCCAGATTAGGGTGCGAAAGTTGAGTTATTACAAATAAAATTATAAATTTTCCCATCAAAATCATTGCTGTTTCTAGTAGTTAAATTTAATCTATTCTTTTTTATTAATTCTTCAATAAGTTTCTTTCGAGTCTTGTGAAATAAAGAAGTGTCATCACTTTTAGGATCTGTAACGTCAAATTCCAATTCTTTTGGAATGACAATTCGGCATTCTAATACACATGATATACTATGCTTAAACCTCTTCAGCGAATACTTTTTAGCCATTAATGGATCATCATCATAAAAATAATTCCCTGTTCCTAACCATCCGATTTTCCGTGGATCTGATACAAAAGATGTTTCCATTATCTTCTTAGCAATATCTTGAGTTGTTCCATGGTGTCCGATGATTTCACAACATTCTTGCATGTACATAACCCCTAACAGCTAACGAGGGTATTTTGACTCTGTATGTATGATACATTACTAAGCGCGTTTTGAAAAGTTAAACAGTACCCCTAGCTCAGGTAAAACCATGATTTTTTCAAGAAAATAACATGTATAACAATTAGAAATATATACTTTTTCATTCATTTTAATTATTTTTGATAATTTTTCTACTATTTTAGGCAATCTTACTTTTTGTATCTTTATTTTGCCGGTTTCGCCACATGACCTATCAGGTTGTGGACGACTTCGCCATTTTTCAAGATGGTTTCGACTGGTGTGCCTTTAACATGCCAACCTTTCTAAAGTATTAAAACTTGGCTAACAAGAAACAAACTTGATCGAGTCAAATCGCCTATGTCTTCGTGCAGCTGTTTTCGTACATAGGCTTGGCGATGCAACAATAAGGAAGCAGCCACGAGACCAAAGTACGGTTTCGTGGCTGCTTTAAAAACTGGTGTGTACAAGGCGCCTGTTCCCGGATCGAGAACCTATTGCACGACATTGTTCAGTTTTTTCGGATTAGATTGAGTTTTATGCCTAATTAATCGGGCGTCTGTTTGGATTACAGGGCGCTTTCATGTGTACCTCTGAATAATTTTTTTCATTTTAATACTGCTCCGTGTCGCAATTTACCCGCCTCTCCTCAGGCTGAGCACATGCGTGCCTTCAGGAATCGACGGATTTTTCGGCTTGATTGAGTAGTGTATCTCATAATAGACCTTGTTGTCTTTTAATTGGAATTTAGCGATTCCGCCCTGGTTATGAAAGCTGTCGACGAAGTGAAACTGGCCTCTGCCCTTGAGATCAATTGCAACGGTATGATTCATTGTCGCTGGCGCCTGCCTATTGCCGAGGATGCTTTCTATTGAAATTCTCACGACATTATAGACCGGCATCTCAATCGTCACATTTTGTATGGGTTCGGTGGGACCATGATCGGTAAATTGGTTTCTATAGTATGCGTTAAAGTTCTTCTTTGTATTGGACCAGATCCCGCTATATCCGGAGCCGGAATTGGTGGCGGACTTTGTACGGTTATCGCTTCGCTGCTGCGTGTCGGCAGATGCTGTCTTGCTGTTTTGGGTCTCCACTTTTTTGAACACGCCGGAATAATTCTTGTTAAAATGCGCGTAGTACTGAGCCCACGCAGGATCCTTCTCGTTCGAACTGCCGAAAGCTGTATTTTCTGATACGTTTAACGTCTTTTTGTCTTTTGATTTCCTGCGTCCGCACACTCGTGACTTCAGTCATGAGTAAGGACGCCCTTCTTTTGTAAAAAACGAACATTTGTGCTATATTTAAGGTAACCATCTTTTACAAAAAAGGAGGAACGGCTGTGCTCATCCAAAAGGCGTTTAAGTTTCGGCTTTTCCCTACGGAAGAACAAGCCGTTCAAATCAATAAGTCCATTGGATGCAGCCGGTTTGTCTACAATCATTTTTTAGACTGTTGGGAAAAGACCTATAAACAAACCGGGAAGGGCTTAACCTATAACACCTGCAGTAAAGCCCTGACGCAGCTCAAAGCCGAGCTGCCTTGGCTCAAAGAGCCGGATAAGTTTGCCTTACAGAATAGCTTAAAGAACCTTTCCAAGGCTTATGACCGGTTCTTTAAAAAACAAGCCAAGCATCCTCGCTTTAAGAGTAAAAAGAA
>NZ_FOOY01000039.1 GCF_900113325.1 Sporolactobacillus nakayamae
ATCTTCGAAGCAAGCCATTGAAGAATTAAAGACACGTGGTCTTTCGGTGTATATGATTACGGGCGATAATGAGCGGACGGCTCAGGCGATTGCCAGACAGGCAGGCATTGACCATGTGTTTTCCGAGGTCCTTCCCGAGGAAAAAGCAGCTAAAGTGAAAATTCTTCAAGAAAAGGGACTGAAGGTAGCCATGGTTGGTGATGGAATAAATGACGCTCCGGCATTGGCTACAGCAGATATCGGCATGGCAATTGGCACTGGAACAGACGTGGCAATTGAGGCAGCTGATATCACATTGGTCGGTGGCGATCTGCTTCATATTCCAAAAGCGATTGATTTGAGTCGGAAAACGATGCGGAACATTCGTCAGAACTTGTTCTGGGCACTGTTCTATAATACGGTTGGCATTCCAGTGGCCGCACTCGGCCTGCTTGCGCCTTGGGTAGCCGGCGCTGCCATGGCATTCAGTTCAGTCTCTGTTGTTGCGAACAGTTTGCGCCTGAAACGTGTTAAAGTCTAAATTAAGAAAAAACTTATGTTTAAAATTCGCGGAGATTAAAATGAAGAAAGCTGTTAATGCAAAGAATTGTAATGATGTCGGCCAGCAATGATTTTGAATTGGTGGACGTTGTCTCAAAATAACTTTCTAAATAAAAGGAGATTGAAATCATGGCACAAACAACACTAAATGTAAAAGGCATGCACTGCGGACACTGTAAAATGTCTGTCACAAATGCGTTAAACGAACTGGATGGAGTATCTAATGTTTCAGTAGATCTTGAAACGGGTAAAGCTGCTGTTGAGTTTGATGGAGCTAAAGTCCAATTTAGCGACTTAAAGGAAGCTGTTGAAGAACAAGGCTACGAGGTTGTCGAGCAGAATTAATCGATCAAAGAAGTGCCTCTCCCGTTATGGGTCAGAGGCACTTTTTTTGCACTTACACGAAACCGTGAGGAAAGCGTTGGAAACTTAGTCTAGAAAATATCAAAAGAACTATTCTTCATTTTACATTGTTTCGACACATTTATTGTGTAATCTGATTTCAGTAGAGAAGGGAGGACAGTGTTCTTGATACAAAACAAACCACCAATTCTATTTGCTAATTTTGTAAGCAAAATAAAATTGTTCTAAAAAAATCAGTTCTAAAGAAGAGTGAAAACAAATGGATGTGGAGTTTCGGAAGGGATAATAAAAACACGCTGATGAATTATATCTCCCCCAAATAATCAATGACAAACAATAAAGTCACCAGTTTAGAGGTTGCTTATGTGATTGGTTAAAGTTCTAGGCTGATGCTTAGTTTTTTCCTGACGGCACGATCAAATCAAAAAAATTCATATGGATGTGCTTTTATATGCAAATTAGAAACATTAAAGTATTTCAGATTCTCATCTCGATCAGTTTTGCCCTGTTTATTATCTCGCTTTCAATTATATTGACGTTGCTATTTGTACCCTTGTATTATTTTGATATTGGTTATCTTGGGATTGACAGGCTGACGGGAATCAGCAGAGACACAATTATGGAAAACTATAAGTACATGATTCAATACCTTTTCAATCCACTGCCTCAATCATTCAGACTTCCGTCCTTGCCCTATTCAGAACGAGGACAAATTCACTTTGCTGATGTCAAAAAGATCTTTACTTCTATTGAAGTATTTTTATTCGTGACAGGTATTATAAGTACAGCCGGTCTGTACCGCAGCATAAAGCGAGGCGTGATTGATGTTCTGAAAAAGACATACCTTATTTTACTCATTTTTATCCTTTTGCTTTTTGCGGCATTTGCTGTGAACTTTAATGCAGTATTCATTCTGTTCCACCAGATCTTTTTTAGAAATAATTATTGGCTGTTTGATCCGGCATCAGACCCTGTGATCAACATCCTTCCTGAAACCTTTTTCATGCATTCTGCTTTATTTATTTTGGGTTTGATTGTTTTAAGCATTATTTTATTATGTATGGGCCACAGAAGGCTTTTAAAAAAGAAAAAAGCTGCCTTTTAATCAGACTTTTTCCTTTTGGTTCTTAATTTTTACTGTATGATGAGAGAAGGTGATCATGATGAAAAAATTACAAGTTTTAATGGTTGATGATGACTGGAAGCTGCGCAATTTGTTGCGAATTTATTTGTCAAAGGAAGGATTCGATACTGTTGAAGCCGCTGATGGTCATGAAGCGCTGCTAAAAATTCAAAATCAATCCTTCGATCTTGTTATTCTTGATGTGATGATGCCTAATATGGACGGCTGGCAGGTTTGTCAGTCTATTCGGAAAACACAATCCGTCCCCATCTTAATGTTAACTGCTTTAGGTGAAACCAAAGAGAAAGTTCAGGGACTGGAACTTGGAGCGGATGACTATTTAACAAAACCTTTTGATCCGGATGAACTGATTGCTCGTGTTCATGCTTTGATCCGCCGTGCATCAACGGTTTCATCGAAACAAATGGAAAACGATGTTCTGAATTTTCCATCGCTGATTGTTGACAGAGACGGACGTCAGGTTTTTGTTCATCATGAACAGATTGAATTGACACAAAAAGAATTCGATCTCTTTGCCACACTGGCAATAAACAGCGGTCGCGTTTTATCTAGGGAGCAGCTAATTGAAAAAATATGGGGTTATGATTTTGAAGGGGACGCCCGGGTTGTCGATATTCATATCAAAAATATTAGAGAAAAATTAAAAAAATCCGGTCTCACTTATAACCCGATTCAGACATCATGGGGTGTCGGTTATAAATTTGATACTGAGGTCAAAAAATCATGACCATCAATCGAATTGGACTGAAACTGGGTGCAGCGATTATGGTGCTGATGATTATGATTCTGGTATCCCTTGGTCTTGCTGTAGATCAGCTATTCACAAGTTTTTATGAGACGCAAATGAGAGAGGACTCACAGGAAATCGCTACTCATTTTACTACGATGGCTGAATCTGGTGACACTTCTTCCCAATTAATGATCCGGACATTTGCTGAGTTTTCAGATGTGAAAGTCTTCTGGGTGAATGTCGATGGAAAAATTCTGACGCTTTCGGGAGAAAGACAGCAGAATCTGTCACTTATCAGAGCACGTGAAACCCGGCGGATACTCGCAGGTCACCCTGTAGAATTTCAAACGAGTGATGCCCATGGAAATCGTTTTTATGTGATTGGCAAACCGATAAAGATGGGTAAATCGACAAGGCCTGCGATCTATATCGTTGCTTCAATGAAAAAGATAGACGATTCCTTACAACGACTCCGTAATTTGCTGATGTTATCTGGACTAGGCGCATTTTTACTTGCCTTAGGTATGATTCTAATCATGAGTAAACTTCTGTCCATCCCGCTGCTTCAAATGCAGAAAATGACTGAGAAAATGGCAAAAGGAAATTGGGACGCACGTCTTCAGATCAGAAGCCGTGACGAAATTGGTATGCTTGGGGACTCTATTAATGATTTAGCAGCCAGCCTGCAAAGATATCGAGACACCCGACGAGCTTTTTTCTCAACTATTTCGCATGAACTTCGAACGCCGGTAACTTACCTGCAAGGGTATGCCAAAGTTCTGAAAGATGGATTGGTGGATTCGGACAAAGAAAAAAAACAGTACCTCTCAATTATTTATCAGGAGTCCGTCCGACTCGAACATTTGATCAGTGATCTGTTTGACCTGTCAAAAATGGAGGAAGGCCAGCTCAAATTATCAATGGAATGGCTGGATCTGAAAGAAATTGTTCAAACGGCTGTTCAGAAAGTGAAACTTAAAGCGGAAAATAAACGACTAAGTTTGCAAACGGATTTGCATGACTCTATTCCCCTCATTCGCGGAGATCACAAGCGCATGGAACAGGTATTGTTAAATCTATTGGAAAATGCCATCCAATATACTGAGAAAGGCAACGTTGTTGTACAATTGGTAAAGCAAAAAGAGGCAACTGTTCTATCAGTTTCTGACACTGGTATTGGCATTCCCGAAGATGAATTGCCATACATTTTCGAACGATTTTATCGAGTGGAAAAATCAAGGGCACGTGAATATGGCGGGACAGGTTTAGGTTTGTCTATCGTGAAGAAGTATGTGGACATGCAGGGGGGAACGGTGCAGGTTGACAGCGAAATGGGCAAAGGGACCACATTTAGATTGATTTTTTCTCATGAAACAAAGCAAGGAAAGGACGGGATGAAGTCATGAAAAAAATTGATTGGTTTTTTTCACTATTTCTAATCATTATAGGGCTAACCTGTCTTCTCTTTTCTGCCAATGCTTTTGGTCATGAGAGCCTCCTCTCTTTTGGAAGAACCTTTTTTAAAGCTTGCATGTGGGTTGCCTGCCCAGTGATTCTGTTTGTCAGCCTTTCTTTATGGTTTCACTACAGAAATAAGAGATAGTGCTCTTATTTTTTTTTGCGCTTTTTTGAATTACTCAAATTCTACATGCTTTCCACACAGAATCCACATAAGTGCAAGTTACACTCTTAGATAAAGAAGGAAGAGGAGGAAGAGGTTAATGGATTGGAGTTGGTTAGCTTTACTTGCTTGTCCCCTGATGATGCTCCCCATGATGTTGATGATGATGAGAGGGGGCCATTCGGAAAAAGATCATTCAGGCCATCATAACGCACCTGGTGAAGTAAATGCCTTAAAGGAACAGAATAAGCTTTTACAGGAAGAAATTCAGCAACTTAAAAATAAGTAATGATTCAAGGAGGGATTTTTGATGAATTGCTGTGGAAATCACAATCATGAAGATCATGCACAGGCAAGTAAGGGACAGGGGGATCATGGTAACCATCAGAAAATGCATAACCGAATGATGGCACTATGCTTCATCATCCCAATAGCCGTGATCATCGGTTTGTTTTTAACAGGAGGTTTTTCGGGATCGAGCAGCTTGCTCATACTTGCCGCTGTTCTCATTTGCCCGTTGATGCACCTATTCATGATGCCGGCGATGATGAAGAAAGGCAATGGCCATCATCATTGATCTGAAAAAAATAAGTACCTCACTGCAGTGACGAAAAATTGATCCGATTTTTCGTCACTTTTTTTATTTATGTGGGAATGTTGGTATCAATACAGGACAGGATTTCTTTTCGTTGTTTAATGAAGGGCAGCAACAGCAATCACATTATCTAGAGAAGTCCCCAGATCTTAATTAATTTCTCCGCTTTCTCCGGTTGATCGCACATTTGAGCGATCACTTCATCAAGTCCGGGAATCTCTTTTATTTTTTTTAGCAACTCTTTGTTTTCAATGCTCTCGTAGTAAGACTGAACTTCATTAATGCGTTCCGTTCGACCAAGCAGGTAATCTGTGGAGACGCTTAAATAATCAGCAATTTGCACGAGCATGTCCGGATCAGGTTTGCGATCGCCTGATTCATAACGGCTAAGCTGGGCATTGGAAATATTTAGTTGACGAGCCATTTCCAGTTGAGATAGATTCTTCTCATCGCGCAGAAAGCGAATTCTGCTGCCTAGCGTATTCTCCATCCGTTGCGTTCCTCCCATAGTTTGGTGTGAACGGTAAACAAAGAGAATTTTATCATGTTCTCATTTTGTTAGTACTTTATTTACCAAACAGGAAAAATATATTGAAAAAGTCATGGGAAGAATGGTATAATTTTGAATAAAATTACCAAATAGGCAAAAGGGGCGATCATCGATGCTGACTGTTGACTTAAAAAAATTAAAAAAACTGAGAGAATCAAAAATGTCGCTTCAGGAAATGGCTTACCGTATTGGTTATCAAAGTGCGAACGGTTATTATTACTTGGAATGTGGACGCAGCAAGATCAGTGCGGAGACGCTCGCAAAAGTGGCGACCGTTCTAGATATTTCCATTCAAGAACTATTTACAGATTCAGATGATGAATAAATCCGGGATCTCTGAAAGATGGCAAAATTCATATTGGGTGAAACGCTGTCATTACTTTGATTTTGTCCGAGCGAATGATAAACTAGAGTATCGGATATAAACTATAGTGAATGAAGCAGAGAGTGCTCATGTGTGGAGATTTTTCCACCGGCCATCTCTGAAAGGAGACTTTTTATGTGCGGATTTTGCGGATACATTGCAAAAGATCATAATCTAGAGCCTGGTAATCATGAACAGAACGCGATGACCGTACGTGCGGAGACCATCAATCATCGGGGACCTGACGACGCGGGGTATTATACGGATAATCAGGTACAACTTGCCTTTCGTCGGTTAAGCATTATTGATTTGGCAGGCGGACATCAGCCGCTTCCTTATGAAAATGAACGTTACTACATCATTTTCAATGGTGAAGTTTATAACTATGTGGAACTTCGCAACGAATTGATTGAAAAAGGATATACATTCAATACAACGTCAGACACTGAAGTCATTGTTGCGCTTTATGCGGATCGCGGCGTGGAATGCGTGAATTATTTTCGCGGCATGTTCGCTTTCATTATTTGGGACAAACAAGAACAGACACTTTTTGCTGCTCGCGACCACTTCGGGATTAAGCCGTTTTACTACATGGAGGAGGATGACGGTATCTTTTTCGCTTCCGAAATGAAAAGCATGCTGATCGGTAAAGACAGCAATCCGGTTGCGGAGAAAGCCCTCCAATACTACCTAACCTTCCAATTTGTTCCTGAACCCTACACACTTGAGGAAAATATAAAAAGTCTTGAACCGGGACATTATCTTCTGAAGAAAAGTGGAGAACCACTACAAAACAAAGCATTCTGGAAGCCGACCTTTGCGCCTGTTAATCAAACCATTGACGAAGCAAAAAAGAAGATACAGGATGTCTTGATTGATTCAGTGAAAATGCATATGAGAAGTGATGTGCCTGTTGGGGCGTTCCTATCCAGCGGTATTGATTCCACATCTATCGTCGCTCTCGCGAAACGGTATAATGAAAATATTAAAACATTTACGGTTGGCTTTGCGAGCAAGGGATACAATGAAATAGATATCGCTAAAGATTCAGCGGAGAAACTCGGTGTTGAGAACTATGCGCTTGAGATCACGCCTGAGATGTGTATGAAAGAGATGCCGAGAATTATCTGGCATATGGATAATCCGCTTGCTGATCCGGCGGCGATCCCGAATTATTTTGTCTCTCGTGAAGCGAGAAAGCATGTGAAAGTTGTCCTCTCCGGCGAAGGTTCCGATGAGCTGTTCGGTGGATATAATATTTATCGCGAGCCAATTGCTCTGAACTGGTTTGAGAAGATTCCGAAGCCGGGAAGACAAATGCTCCACGCGCTTGCTCGTCAATTACCGGAGGGTGTGAAAGGACGAAGTTATCTGCTTCGCGGGACGACTCCGCTATCTGAGCGTTATGTCGGCAATGCGTTCATATTTAATGAAGAAGAAAAGAGATTTGTGCTGAAAACCTTTTCAGAAAACGCACCGTTTACAGATATTACAAATCCGATTTACAGACAGGCCTCTGAAAATAATAAGTTGGATCAGATGCAGCTTGTTGATATTGCAACGTGGCTGCGCGGCGATATCCTCGTTGTCGCTGATCGGATGACCATGGCCCATTCGCTGGAGCTGCGGGTACCATTTCTGGACAAGGAAGTGTTCGAAGTGGCCAGGACCCTCCCTGAAGCGTTGAAAACGGGGGAAGGTACAACGAAATATGCTTTCCGCGAGGCCATGCGCGGCATTGTTCCAGATTCAATCCTGTTCAGGAAGAAACTTGGCTTCCCGGTGCCCATTCGTCTTTGGCTCAAAGACGAAATGTACGACTGGGCAAGAAAAATAATCCACGAAAGCAATACGGACGCGTTTATTAATAAATCTTATGTATTCAAACTGCTTGACGACCATTGCAACAATAAAATGGACAATAGCCGTAAAATTTGGACCGTGCTCGTGTTCATGCTTTGGCATCAGATTTATATTGAAAAGACAGTGCATGTGACTAGTCAATCAGTAGTTCAAGCTTAAAAATAGAATGAGTAGTGCGAATAAAAGGATCCCCACTGCAGTAGCGGGGATCCTTTTTCAAATATAAATGACTTAGCGCGTCTGCGTTTCTCTTTCGCGCTCTAGACGCTCACTTGGCCGGAATAGAATGGTCAGGCAATATAAGGAGCAGAGTCCGACAATGCCATATACAAGACGAGAGAGCGCGCTTCCAGCCCCACCAAATAAAGTGGCAACAAGATCGAAGCGAAAGAATCCGATCAGACCCCAGTTAATACCGCCAATGATAAGTAGTACGAGACATGTTTTCTGTAAACCGCTCATAATGAACCTCCTTTTATGTGCGTGCTTTACTAGCATGGCTTTTTTTCCCACAACTATTCATTTAACGTTATTGAACAAAAAGTGAATGAGATGTGAAATCGTTTACAGATTATATGAATAAAAGAGGATCATGACTTGAATTTGCCGCGGTGGTCTTGTACAGTTAAGTAGGAATTATTTTAAACATTGGAGGCCGATGAAATGAGCAAGAAAGTCGCTTTTGATTACAGCAATGCACTTTCATTTTTTGCACAGCATGAATTGGACTATGTGACGGCGCAAGTAGCTACCGCTCATCAAGCGATTCATGAGAAAACCGGAGCAGGCAATGATTTTCTTGGCTGGCTTGATCTCCCGACTGCATACGATAAGGAAGAATTTTCTAGAATTCAGAAGGCTGCTGAGAAAATTAAATCAGATTCTGATGTATTGGTTGTCATTGGCATTGGTGGATCTTATTTGGGCGCACGCGCGGTGATTGATACGCTAAATCATTCATTCTACAACATGCTGCCAAAAGAAGAACGTAAATCGCCACAAGTTTTCTTTGCCGGCAACAGCATCAGCTCAACCTATCTGAATGAATTGTTCGATGTGCTTAAAGATAAAGATGTTTCGGTTAACGTTATTTCAAAGTCAGGAACAACAACGGAACCGGCCATTGCTTTCCGTGTGTTCCGTGAATTTCTTGAGAACAAATATGGCAAGGAAGAAGCCAAGGGAAGAATTTATGCGACAACGGACAAAGCCAAGGGCGCGCTCAAGACTCTGGCTGACAACGAAGGCTATGAATCCTTTGTTATTCCCGATGACGTCGGCGGGCGCTTCTCTGTACTGACTGCCGTTGGCTTACTGCCAATCGCTGTATCCGGTATTGATATTGATGAATTGATGACCGGAGCTCGAGATGCCCAGAACGATTTTAGCGAGCCGGAATTGAGCAAGAATGCCGCATATCAATATGCCGCAGTGCGCAATGTTCTTTATAATAAGGGCAAGACTGTTGAAATGCTCGTTAATTTTGAACCGCATCTGCACTATTTCTCCGAATGGTGGAAGCAGTTGTTTGGCGAAAGTGAAGGCAAGGATTTCAAAGGCCTGTATCCTTCATCTGCGGATTTCAGCACGGATCTTCATTCACTTGGTCAATTCGTACAGGAAGGCCGTCGCGTGATGTTTGAAACAGCTGTGCTTGTTGGCGAACCAAGAAAGAATGTCACAATCAAAGCGGAAAAAGAAAACCTGGATAATCTGAACTTCCTTGCGGATCAGACGATGGATTTCGTCAACAAAAAAGCGGCTGAAGGTGTTCGTCTCGCGCATACGGACGGTCAAGTTCCGCAGCTTGTTGTTACAATCCCTGAACTGACTGCGTACCACTTCGGTTACCTTATCTACTTCTTTGAAAAGGCTGTAGCAGTTAGCGGCTACTTGCTTGGTGTCAATCCATTCAATCAACCAGGTGTTGAAGCGTACAAAAAGAATATGTTCGCGCTGCTTGGCAAACCTGGCTATGAAGCAGAGAAGGCAACACTTGAGGCGCGTCTCAAGCATTAATTCACTGATCATGTGTCTTGTTCATTGATGGAGGAGGTTTCACCTGTAAAAAGGCGAAACCTCCTTATGTTTTTCTCTGATATAGTAAACGATCGACAAAATCATCTGCCTCTCCTGCAAAGCCGAGACCCGGCAGACAAAATCTTATGGAATTGATGACCCTAATTTTTTAGTTAACATTAATGGCTTAATTGTCCATAATGGATGACATAGGGTTGCTTTTTTCAATTTGACGGAGATGCCATTATCCCTTAACATGAATAGCAGTAACGCTCAAGCGGACAAGCTGTAGAGAGTGGTAAAGAAAGGAAGAGGACACGTGAAACGAAAAAATACCGGAATGTTTCCTAAATTGATCAGCATACTTTTAACATTTGTTCAGGTTGTTATTGCCCTTTACATCTTACTCCAATTTTTTGGTGCCAATCCGACGCCGTTCGTTAATCTGCTTAATAGCTTGAGCGAACCGATTCTTAAACCCTTTCTAGGTATTTTCCATCCCATTGTTTTTAACACGCACAGCCTCGACCTTTCTGCCGTCTTTGCCTTGATTGTGTACAGCATCATCGGATTCGGTATTCAAAAGATCCTGACCATACTAAAGATCAAATAATTGTTTGAACACTAAAAAAACGGATTCGATTGATCCGTTTTTTTAGCACTGATAAGAAAGTATAAAATATAGAAGATTCAAGGAAACGAGTGTAAGGGCAACTAAGGCTTTGCCTTCGCCAGAGGCTTGGCAAAGCCAAGTTTTCTAATCTTTAATTCTGCCCATGACAATGGTGTTATAGTAGTTGCCGTCTGAGAGTTTTTTGTCCTTCTTTAGTATTCCCTCAACTTTAAATCCCATCTTTTGATACAAAGCAATCGCTTTTGTATTGGTTTCGAGAACATTTAATGTAATTTTCTTAATGCCTTGTTGCTCTGCCCAAGAGATGGATTGTGTAAGCAGATTAGTGCCTATACGATGCTTCCAATAATCACTTAGAACACAGACGCCAAATTCCACTTTATGCGCAAGCCGCTTTAACATGCTGCCTTCACATCTTGAGTATCCGACAATCTGATCATCAGCAACGGCAACCAAAAAGAGATTTCGCACCGCATGTCCATCTGCCAGTATGAGCTGCACAAACTTTGCTTCGCCCATAAAGGCTTCACCAGACTCTCGGTCCATATTTTCGGTTTCACCGTCGATCTTGACTCTGATTTCAGAAAGTTGTGATGCATCTTTTGTCTCTGCGGAACGGATGGAGTACGCCAGTCCGTTCACAAGATAGTTCTTTTCAGTTATCTTCATTCTTTATTCACCCCAGTGACTCTTTCCAAAGAGAAGATATTATAACATAAGTGAATTCAAAAAATCCCCGAGTACAACTATTCGGGGATTTTTTGAATCAATTAATCAAATTTTCTCAATGAGTCAACCGGATCGAGATTAGCTGCTTTGGATGAAGGGGCAAGTCCGGCAATGACACTGATACCTATGCTGGCAATCAGACCGAACAGTACAAATCCCGGGGTGATATTCAGTATCGACACATGCATATGCGGCCTGGCAATATGGTTGCCAATCGCCGCGGCGATGAATGCGAGACCAACACCAACGGCACCGCCGAATAGTCCGAGCAGACTTGCTTCAGAGAAGAACAGGTGGCGAATGTCCTTGCGCCGGGCACCGATTGCGCGCAGAATACCGATCTCTTTCGTTCGTTCCGTGACACTGATGTACAGAACGACGATGATCATGATTGCTGAGACAAGCAGTGAAATGCCGGCGATTGCGGCAAGCACATAAGAATCAATGGCGATGTACAGGTTCAGAGAATCGAGAAACGCGCCGGCACCATTTGGTGTATAACCATTCTTTTTAAAGTGGTTTTGGACGCTTTTTACGTTCTCAATTTGGTCGATTTTAATGGTTGCCATATTTGCGTTCAATGTAAGTTTTTGTTTCTCAAACATAGTCTGCACAGTATCGTAATCAGCAGTGAGCATGCCCATTTGAGCGCTGCCGTTAAAAATTGCTGAGATCTTTAATTTTTTCTGCATGACAATTGGCTTTTGATTTTTATCTGTCATATTAACAGAGAATGTTACAGTTTTACCGATTAGGCTTGTTGGTTTTTTGGTTAGCTGTTTGGCAACATCTTTGCTCAACCCGATTTCATTGTTTCCAGGCAAATGGCTGCCCTTGGCAAGATCTTTTTCAGGTACAGCACCGTCAACGCTCTGGAAGTATTGAGGGATCGCCATTTTTTTACCAAGAGTGAGGCGTGTTGATGAAAGCCAAATCACTTTTTCCGCTGAAGTCACATGCTTAACTTTTTCTATCTTCTGGTACTAGCGTTGCATAAAAATTAGTTCCTTAAATATACGAATATTCAGAATTAGATTGGATCTTCCTGAATCAAAAAACTCAATAACCACTCAAGAGGTGATCCTATCCATATTTACAATATTATCCAATTAATTCAGAGACAACAGCGACTGAACCTTTTTTCTAGGTAACCTTTGGTTTCTTTTGAAATTTAATACGCTGAATCAGTTTTTTGCCGGATTGCCAAAGCAATGCCTTTAACCATCGGTTAAGTTGAAGCAGTGAGTGCTTTGTCTCTGTTTCCTGTTGAATGAGTACCATCAAACAGTGATAAATCAGCGCAAGATAGATTTGGTTTTGAATCGCTTCTTTGCTTTTTCCATAAAACTTTTTGATACGCACATGTTGTTTGATCCATTTAAAGAACAGTTCAATAGCCCATCGGGCTTTATAGATTTCGCTAATCTCTGTTGAAGCAAGATCAAAACGATTCGTCACAATACGTATCGTTTTTCCTTGATCATCTAGCACGGTAATTAAACGAAAAGCGTTGTCTGCCCTGTGTAATACGTCACCTAATCGGATCATTTGATCCGTGATGATGCCGCTATCTTCTGGAACATCATAAGAATGAAGCACTTGAGTCACTGCATTCTTTTTCAAACGAGAGACGAAAAACATTCCCTCTTCTGAGAAACGATCAAATGCCTGATAATCAATGTAGCCGCGGTCGAAAACATACATGGCATTCTTTTCATCTACAAGGACGTCTAACTGTGTTCGATCATGAACTTGAGCGGTTGTAATGACGGCTTTTTCAGGGAATATTTGTCCCTTACCCATAAATGCCAACCGAAGATGAAGTTTGACACCGCTTTTCGTTTTTCGAAAATGAGCCCATGGAAATTGATTTGAATTCAGCGTGACTGTAGTAGAATCCACTATTTTAAGAGAATTCGTGAGATCTGGTTTCTTTTTTTTCTTGATTTTAGCAACAAGTTCAAGAAAGATGTTCGCTAGAAGCTGTGAATCGACCGCATTATTTTTCCTGGATAACTGAGCCGCACTGATGGACGAAAAGCCGATTGCTTCTTGTAGCTTATCATCCAAAACACGAGTTGAGAGTGAATGCAGACTGTCTTCTTGGTGAAGATGTGCGTATAAGAAAAGCAAGATATAGGCTTTAGTTGTCAGCTTTTTTACGTATTTATCGCTTTGTTTTTCCTTGACCGTTTGGTCAAGTTGTTGAAAATTAATTGGATGTAACCATTGTTTAAATGAAGAGAATTGTGTATCCTTATCCATGCGTAGTCCTTTATTTTTGGATTTGGATAGGAATCACCTATTCTTCCATTATAAAGGATTATTTTGTTTGGAAA
>NZ_FOOY01000037.1 GCF_900113325.1 Sporolactobacillus nakayamae
TTCTGTGAGTTCGATACGATTTTGAGGTCCTTCGATACGATTTTCCTTCGGTTCGATACGAGTCTGGGAATTCGCTACAACTTTCTGTGAGTTCGTTATGATTTTGAGCTCTTTCGTTACGATTTTTTCGCGGTCCGTTACGAGTCTGGTAATTCGTTACTACTTTCAATGATTTCGTTACGATTTTTGATGTCTTCGTTACAACTTTGATGTCTTTCGTTACGATTTTCCTTCGGTTCAACTTTTCCTGTCTTGGGTTCAACTTTGGTCGTGTTCGGTTCGACTTTTCGATGGTTCGGTTCAACTTCGGGTCTTCGGTTCAACTTCTCCTCTCTTGGGTTGAACTTCCAAGGGGTTCGGTTTAACTTTTCACTCTTTCGGTTGAACTTCTCTCTCAGTTGAATTCGGTCTCAC
Source organism: Sporolactobacillus nakayamae (assembly GCF_900113325.1). Lineage (GTDB taxonomy): Bacteria > Bacillota > Bacilli > Bacillales > Sporolactobacillaceae > Sporolactobacillus > Sporolactobacillus nakayamae. The sequence goes on from NZ_FOOY01000037.1 coordinate 415, forward strand.
TTCATAGTTTTCGGTCTAAATTTCGCAGTGTTCGGTCTAACCTCGAATCTTACGCTTTACACGTCTACCGTTCATTATAAACCGCATACATAAGGAATGATATCGTCTTGTATGTAATCCTTCATTCATCTATGTGAAGATCTTTAAAAGAAGCACGTACGGGTGAAAAAATGCTATTATAGGAACGGACGAGTTTAGAGACACGTTGAAAAGAGGGCTACTAATGATTGAACACATTGTACTATTTAAATTCAGCGATACAACAACGGAAGCGCAAAAAGAGGAAGGCGCACGCAGGCTGCGCGCGTTGAGCGACAAGCTGCCCGGAATAATTGATATTCAGGCCGGACAAAACTATTCAACACGCGGTAAGGGCTATTCGATGGCTCTGACAACACGTTTTCGTTCCAAAGAAGACCATGAATTCTACACACCTTCGCCGGAACATCAGGCTTGTGTGACCTATTTGAAAGAAGTCGGAATGATCGACTCGCTGGCTATTGACTTTGAAATTTCCGATGCGGAATAATCATCACGCATAAATGTCATAGAAGCCGCCTGAATGAACCAATGATTCAGGCTTTTTTCAACCGACGGTTTGCGTTCGCTGCTTGATGATGAACGTTGAACTAGTGAACGCCGCATGTGAATAGAATAGAGGTACATCTATTGGGGCGGGACCCCGGAAAGGAACAAAATGATGAAATTTGGGAAAGCAAGTATGCTTGTTTTTGCTGGGATTCTCGCGCTCTCAGCTTTTGCGCCGACAAAGGCTTCTGCTGATGCGGCCACAGGAGATGTTGTGGTAACCCTTGGCGCAAATTTAACAGCGGATCAGCGGCAGTCCATTTTGAACGAAATGGATGTCAATTCTAACACAGCTCAAATTATTACAGTCAATAACAGTGAAGAACATAAATATCTCGATAAATACCTTTCTCAGGCTCAAATCGGTACGCGCGCGATCAGCTCGTCGAAAATCACCATTGGAAAATCAGGTTCAGGCTTGACCGCGAGCACGCATAATATTACGTATGTGTCTAAGGATATGTACATTAACGCATTGGCGACTGCCGGTGTAAAGGATGCCGATGTCTACGTGACCGCTCCTTTTCCAGTCTCGGGTACTGCCGCGTTGACCGGTCTTATCAAAGCTTATGAAGCGAAGACCGGGGAAGTCATTCCCGAAGCAAAAAAACAAGTGGCCAATGAGGAAGTTGTGACCACTGCTGAGCTGGCCAACAAAGACGGTGTCGGCAAAGAGAAGGCTGCGGATCTTGTGACAGCGATTAAGAATAACCTTGCTAAAAACAAGCCCGAATCCAGAGCAGATGTGGAGCAGGCGGTTCGCGATGCTGCAAATCAGGTCAACGTTAAGCTGAGTGACGCGGATATTCAGAAGCTGGTTGATCTTTTCGATAAGATGCGTACCTTGCACATTGATTGGGGTCAAGTTGGAAATCAGATGCAGCAGTTGAAAGACAAAGTGAATCAACTGGCAAATTCCGGTGAGACAAAAGGATTTCTAGCAAAAGTTTTCAAAGCGATCGGTGACTTTTTCTCCGCAATTTTCAACGCAATCGCATCTCTGTTCCAATAATAGTGAAGCAAAAACGGCCGTTATGGCCGTTTTTTCTATCCCATCACTTCTTCCTGAATTGGACAACGGTAATAATAATGAATCCAATGAAAAGGACAACCCCGACCAGGATGATATGGAATAAGCCAAGACCAAGCAGTCGATGAATTTGATTGCCCATGAAATAGCCGAGAAGAAGAAATAGAGACGACCAGATCGATGCTCCGATAATTGTTGCGGGCAGAAATGAGGCGAAACGCGCGCGGCTAAGTCCAGCCAAATAAGGATTAATTTGCCGGATGCCGGGGATGAAATATCCGGCGATGATCGCTAGAAACGTGTGCTGCTGAAATCGGTGCTGGGCAACCTTCCAACGCTTTGCAGTCAATCCGATGTATTTTCCGTAGCGCATCATGAATGGCTCGCCAATATAATAACCGATGGAATAGGCGCTGATCATACCACATGATGCGCCAAGTACTGCCATAAGAATGCAGAGCGCAAGACTCAGTCGATAATCAGAAGAAGCAATCTGTGAAAGGGTGACGCCGACAAAAAGCAGAAACGATTCTTCTGCTGCGGGAATGCCGATTAACCCGCAAAAAAGAAAAAGGAAAACAAAAAAATACCCGTATGTAAAAAATAAAGATTGAATTTGTTCCATCATAATATAGCCCTGCCTAATGATTTAAAGTCCTTATATTATATAGCTCGTTTCAACAACAGCATGGTCAACACGACAAGTAATTATAGCAACATTTTACATATGAATGGCTTCAATTCAAGCATTTTGGAAATAAATAATACGGTTTACTGGATGAATGGACAGGCAACCTGTTATTATAAAGTATCGAAGGTGTTGCCGCTCGTCTGTCGGCAGATTATAAGAAATCGGAAAATAATAGAAGATGCAATAAGAAATTCGAGGACAAGCAGCCAATAAAGTGCTAGAGGTGAGAAAATGTCAGATAACGGACGTCCTTCTAATGAGACAAAGGATGCGAAAAAAGGCAGGATTGTTATTTTTAGTTCCGTCATTGTGATTGTGCTGATCGGAGCGATCGTGATGATGATTCTAAGCAATCAGAATCGCAATGAGGCGAAACCGAAAAAGAAGCAGCCAACGCATCGGACGGAGCAGGCGACGCGTATTGACTACCAAGACCAACCATTCATTGGCAGCAGCAACGCGCCTGTAAAGGTAGTCGAATTCTCCGACTATCGCTGTCCGTATTGCAAGGAATTCGAAGAAACAGTGGTTCCTAAAATCAATAAGGAGTACGTGAAGACCGGCAAGATCAGCTTCTATTACATTAATTATACAATTCTCGGCCCTGGATCTGTTCTTGCTGCGAATGCTTCTGAAGAGGTGTATCATCAAAATCCGAAAGCGTTCTGGGCGTTCCATAAAGCGATCTTTGACGCGCAAAAGAATGAAAAGGAGCAATGGGTTACGAAGAAACTGCTCATAGATATTGCCAAGAAGACTGTGCCCTCCATTGATAGTAAAGCGTTTGAGAGTGCTTTAGACACCAAATCGCGACAGTCTGAGGTAGACAAGGATAACGCCATTGCTGAATCCCTTGGCGTTCAGGGCACGCCGATGATTTTTGTTAATGAACAGGTGATTGATGGTGGACAAGATTATCAGGCACTGAAACAAGCGATCGACAAAGCCCTCGCGAGTAAAAAATAAGTATGCTTCTATTTTGCTGAGAACCCATCGTGTGTTTCTCAGTTTTTTATTGTTCATAAATGGTTGTCGCCTAATCAAGTGCAGCGGAACCCAGTCTAGGGTCTTCTCGTGCAAAAGCGAATCGAGACAGGATCACTTTTTTTACAGGAATGTATGAATGTCCTGTCCTGTCATATAAATGTAAAGTATGTTCCTCCAAGAGCTCTCATAGTAGTAAAGAAGAGATCAACGATGGGAGGAGACATCAATGTACAGCGGGACCACACTTGCAAAAAGCGCTGCTGTGGCGGCAACATTCACATCCACATTCGTTATGATGCCACAGCTCGCGGCTGCGCACTTGAACGATAACACTGTCCTCTATAAAGGCATGAGCTGTGATGAAGTGAAAACAATTCAATCCATTTTAAAATCATCAGGCAATTATCCACTTGCGAAGTCCACCGGCTATTTCAGCGGCAATACGGAAAAAGCAGTAAAGCAGTTCCAAGAGAATAATAACTTAACAGTCGATGGCATCGTCGGGGAACAGACGAAAGCAGCACTAATCGCATACATTAATAAGAATATGGATCTTTTATCCAGAGGCTCCAATGGAAATGAAGTCGCCTATCTTCAAGAAATGTTAAAAGAGATAGGTTTCAAGACACTTCCTGTTGACGGTTACTTTGGGGAGCGGACTGAAAATAGTGTGCTCGCGTTACAAGAAGCAACGAATATCCGAACCGATGGAATTGTTGGTCCTAAGACATGGAGAAGTATCGAGAAATTGCTTCGTCATCCGAAAAATATAGCAACTGCCGCTCCAACGGATACTCCGAAAAAAAATCAGACACAGGTCACAAGCGAGCAGGCAACCAGTCAGCCGGTCAAAAAAACACGGGTGATCCGAAAATCGGAGACGGTTGCGGCAGTTAAAGAATTTTATGCTAATAGTACAGCATACACAGCTCGCTGCACGGGGTGTTCCGGAACAACCGCGACCGGAATCAATCTGTTGAAAAATCCGAATGCCAAGGTGATTGCTGTCGATCCCTCAGTTATTCCACTCGGAACGAAACTCTATGTGGAAGGCTATGGCTACGCGGTTGCAGGAGATACCGGCGGCGCGATTAAAGGTCGGAAAATTGATGTATTCTTTAACAATAACTCCACTGCCTTGCAATGGGGCAGACGGACAGTCAAAGTCAAGATTCTCGAATAATGAAAGGGTTCACTTATTAAGATAAAGGCGTCACCGCTTAGGGGTGCCGTCTTTATTTCGTTTTAGAGTAACACCAATGAATTGCGCCAAAATGATAATGGGCAATTATTCCAAATGATCTTGAGTAAGCTTTAGTTCTGTGCTACGATTCAGAGAGAGAGCAGCATGATTTTTTAATACATAAAAACATAAGATTTGTCATATGAAAGAAGGACTCACCATGAATGCTGTACATAACGTCATGGAAGCTGCCGTAAAGGATCTTCTTGATAAGCAGTGGGAAAATCTATTGATCTCTTGCCATTGCGAAACGTGCAGACTCGATGTCTACGCGCTAAGTCTGAATCGACTCAAGCCTCATTATGTCAGGGCGCAATCCGGAAATATGTACGCGAAAGCCAATCTAATGACTACACAAGCGCGGGCAACGATATTAACGGCGATCACTGAAAGTGCGAAAGTCGTTTCCGCCTATCCGCATCATTAAAAGATGCCGTTCCGTGAAAGTTCAGGTGGATGAAGGCATCCGCATAGCAACCGTTAAAATGATTACTTTAAAGTAAATCCCCCGCCTGCGCGTTACGCAGGCGGGGGATTCGTATCTTAGAATCAGGATTTTGATTTAAAGAAATCGCGGTTGATCTGGATGTATTTCTGTTCACTTTCCGGTACTTCATCTTCCGGATAGATTGCTTCGACCGGGCAAACCGCTTCGCAAGCGCCGCAGTCAATGCAGACATCGGGATCGATATACATTTGTAACTGGTCTTCTACGATACAATCTACAGGACATGTTTCGATACACTCTCCTGCTTTTTCATTTTCGCAGGCTGAAGTAATGACGAATGCCATGAAGAGGAACTCCTTTCAAAATGGAAATCTTTAATCATAATAACTCTCACTATTATGAACAATTTTTGAACAAAAAACAAACTTTTTCATAGAAAAATAAGAGTCTACCTGTTCCCCACTAAACAGGTCTTTTATTAGAAAACTTGGCTTCGCCAAGCCTCTGGCGAAGGCGAAGACTTAGTTGCGCTTACACTCGTTTCCTTGAATCTTTAATTTTTTTATACTTTTTTATCAGTGTTAGAAAACTTGGCTTCGCCAAGCCTCTGGCGAAGGCGAAGACTTAGTTGCGACGGCCATGGACGGCCTAGTGTCCGGTGAGCCGCAGGACGCGGCGTTTTTTCGGACCACTTACACTCGTTTCCTTGAATCTTTAATTTTTTTATACTTTCTTATCAGTGTAAAGAAAACTTGCCGATTGGCAAGCCTTGGCGCAGACAGAGGTTTAGTTGCACTTACACGAAATTCCTCTAAATTTTTATACTTTCTTATTTGTGTAAAAAAGCAGAGGAGCAAGTACTAATCCTGAAAGAAAGCCGATCAAATGTCCCATTACATCAATATCTGCGCCAATAAATGAACTGATCAGGTTGACGAGGACGATGACAAAGATAATCGTTTGATCTTGTCGCGAGATACGGTCTCTTTGAAAAATAACGAGATAAATAAAAATACCAAGTAAGCCGAAAATGGCGCCGCTTGCTCCATAATGCCGGAAACCTGCCGGTTCAAGGAAAAGAGCGGCAATGTTCGCGATCACACCTGTCGCCAAGAAGACAGTCGCGAAACGTGTTTTTCCCAGCATCGTTTCAAGCGCAGGACCAAAGATAAAGAGAGAAAACGCGTTGAATAAGATATGCGAGAATGTTATATGCAAGAAAATCGGTGTGATCAACTGCCACCACGCACCATTGTTCAGGATCGCATCATTCGAGCCTGCGGCGAAATCAAACACGTGATACGCGAACTCCGGCGCAAGCTGCCATGTCCCTGTTACGACAAACATTAGGTAGACCAACAGATTGATGGCAAGGATGGTTGTGGTGACCGGATAGAGCTTTAAAAAGAGTTTGAACGGTTCATTTCGTATAAACAAAGCAGTATGGTACCCCCTTGAGGAATGATCTTGTACTAAGTATAGGGTAAAATAGACATCAGTGGTAGTAATAAAGCGCTCCCTGTAATGATGTGAAACGTCAAGCGACACTCTGGTAATCATTTTATCCTTCAAGAAGTATGTTTACACATAGCTTTGTCACAGTGAACCATTTTGATAGAAATAGGAAACAATTGACCGTGATTAAGAAGAGGCGAGGCGGGCATAACGAATGATTAAAGGAATCGGTGTTGATCTCATTGAACTGGAACGAATAGCAAAACAGATTCATCATGCTCCGTTTATCAACCGCGTCTTAACACAGAGTGAACGCGAACAGTTTGAGACACTGGGCGATAAGCGTAAAGTGGAATATTTGGCAGGACACTTTTCGGTGAAAGAAGCCTATGCGAAAGCTCGAGGTACCGGAATTGGACAGACTGTATCTTTTCAGGATCTAACGATTAGCTACGATTCGTTTGGGAAACCGCTGCTTAAAGACCGTACGTTGACAGATGAGACGATCCATGTGTCGATCACGCACACGGAGCATTCGGCAGCGGCCTTTGTGATTATTGAAAGCTTGTCATGCTAGTCTGCATATTAACCAACCTTGTCTCATATAGTTTACTACGCTGGGAGGGACTATTGTGCACGTTGTATCACGTGAAGAAATGCGGAACATTGATCAGTACACCATAGCGCATATCGGGCTGGGAGGACCGGTGCTTATGGAGAACGCGGGTCGAGCCGTCTATGCGGCGCTCGAACCGGATTTGAAAGCAGGAGAACAAGTTACTGTCGTTATTGGCAAAGGGAACAATGGCGGAGATGGATTTGTCATTGCGCGCTTGCTGCTTGACAGTGAGGTTTGCGTGAGTACATGGCTGGTGGCCGACCCAGGGAAAATTACCGGTGATGCTGCTTACCATATGAAGGCGTATCTCGCGAGCGGCGGCAAGATTATGCAGGTAAAAGATGATCAAGAAGGCTTTCGAAGACAATTGGAACAGGCAGAACTGATTGTGGACGCCTTGCTTGGGACCGGTGTTCATGGGGCGCCTTATCCCGAATATAGTGCGGTCATTAGTCAGATCAATCAGTCGAAGGCGCAAGTGGTTTCAATTGACATTCCAAGCGGTATTCCCGCCAGCGGCGAATCCTTTACCCATCCAGCGGTAATCGCCGACCGGACACTGACTCTGGAATGTCCAAAGCTGGCTCAGTTCGTCGAGCACGCCGCGCGCTGCTTCGGTACCGTTCACGTGCTTCCGATCGGTATCCCAAGGTTGGCATATAGGAAAGCTGGTGTCCGGCGTGAAGTACGGACGCGGGCGGATGTGGTTCGTACTCTTCCGGTGCGCGATCCTTTTTCGCATAAAGGCTCGCATGGAAAAGGATTATTGATTGCCGGCGCAGCCGAGATGCCGGGCGCTGCTTTTTTTTCGGCCAAGGCGGCGTTGCGCTCAGGTATCGGTTTGCTAAAGGTCAGTGTACCTGACTCGATCAAACCGATCATCGCGGGACGCCTGCCTGAGACGATGTTTCTGTCACGAGACACCATCAGCCTTGAAGGATTAACCGGAGTTGCCATTGGCCCCGGTCTTGGACGAGAGCATCACGTGGGCTTGCTCGTTCGGCGTATTGTGGAAGAAAGCGGTGCGATGCCTTGCGTCATTGACGCGGACGGACTTTTTCATCTGAAAAATCATCTGGATCTGCTTCGGCGACGCAACGTTCCCGCGGTATTGTCGCCGCATTCGGGCGAGATGGCGGCTTTAATGGGCATGTCTGTAAAAGATATTGAAAGTGATCGATTCACGATCGCAAAAATGTTCGCGGAAAAGTATCATGTCTATCTTGTGCTAAAAGGCAAGTATACGTTGGTGACCGCGCCCGACGGACGACAGGTGGTCAATTCAACGGGCAACGCGGCACTTGCCAAGGGCGGTTCCGGGGATGTTCTGACCGGCATCCTGCTTGCGTTTCTCCTGCAGCACAAGCAGATGATGGATGCCGCGTGCAACGCGGTCTATCTGCATGGAGCCGTCGCAGATGATCTTGTCGGTCACACGCATTCTCTGCTCGACGTATTAGCGACTGATGTTATTGACGCGATTCCTCCTGTTCTGCACAGGCTTTACGGCGATATAGGTAGCCGGTAGGTAAATTGTCCCTCCTTTGTCACCGAATAGAGGCAAAGGGGTTGGAGATACATGAAAAAGTGGTCGGCATTATGTCTTGGCGCGTTCCTGATTATGGCACTATTAAGCGGATGCGGCACCAAATCGGAAAAAGATGTTATCAATGATTTGAATAAGCGCTATGAGAACATCAACAGCTATACGACCGATGCGGTTATGACTTTTCAGCATAATGGTAAGAAACAAATCTATCAGGTCAACATTTCATATAAGAAGCCAAACTTTTACAAAGTGGCACTCAGTGACGGAAAGAAAGAAAACAAACAGATGATTTTGAAGAATAAAGAGGGCGTCTTTGTTCTGACTCCCGAATTGAATAAGAGTTATCGCTTTGACAGTGACTGGCCGAATAACCGAAGCCAAGCCTATCTCTATCACTCGCTGGCGAAGGACATTCTGAATGATCCGAATCCGGGATTCACGGCAAAAGATAATCATTACGTCTTTAAAACCAAAACCAACTACAATACGACACAGCTCGCGAACCAAAGCATTTCTCTTAAAAAAGATCTGACACCGGAAAATGTGCAGATCAAGGATAAGGATCAAAATGTCGTGGTCTCGGTGAAATTCAAAACCTTTAAGGTTAATCCGTCGATTGCGGACAAGACTTTTGATGTGAAGCAGAATATGACGGCAGCCCGCATTTCAAAAAGTCAGACAACTGCTGCTGAGAATAAAACGTCGCTTAAACTTTTGTACCCGACAGCAGTAATTTCGGGAACGAAACTTGCGACGGTGAAACCGGAATCCACTCAGATTGGTGACCGTTATGTTCTGAAATACGCTGGCAAGAAACCATTCACGCTCATTGAAACGAAGAGCCAGACAGCCTTATCCAGCGTGCCTACACTTGCGACAGGAAATCCTGAGAATCTCGGCTTTGCTATCGGTTCTATTGGCAATAAATCACTTTCTTGGTCTCATAATGGAACAGACTATTATCTTGCTTCGGACAAATTGACTCAGAACGAGTTGATGACCATCGCACAGTCTGTCAATGGAACGTTAACTAAATAAACACGAAGTGCCGGCGTCCCGTTCCTTGCGATCGGGCGCTCTTTTTTTTTGAAGGGAAAGAAAGATAATCAATTTGGTCCTGCAGATACTGGGCTAAGCGGCATTTTATCAATTTGTCCGTTCGAGGCACGAAACCGCGAGACGCCTGCGGGAGCGTCTCTGTTGATCGCGAGCCAAGGGAGACCCCGCAGATAATTGTCTGTTTGAAGAGGCTTCCGGATCGCCCGCGGCAAGCGAGCAGCTGAAGTGTCAATTCAAGCACAAGGTTGATGATTTGAAGCCGCATCTTGTGAACGCATATCCTGCGGTTCACCGAACTAGAACGTCAATGACCATCATCTTTGCTATAGACTTGGAGAAATCAAGGTGTACCGTTATTCGACAGCGCAGCCTAGGAACAGAATGAATTTTTTACATGGAAACGATCTTCCGTTTTCTATTAAGAAGTGATTAAATAGAAAGGGAAAACCGTGTCGAATAAAAGGGATTACGCGAGTCAAACTCATGAACCCCAATTCGGGCAACAAGAAGAAATGAATAGCAACGTTCTTCGTCCGATAATAAGGCAACGGTAACTTCTCTAAAAGATTGGAAGGTCGAGGGAACAATGGAAGCTACTTCTTTTTATAGAGAGACATGGGCGGATATTGATTTGGATGCAGTGACAAGCAATGTGCGGAATATGAAAGAACGTATTCCTGAAGACGTGGCGCTAATGGCCGTCGTCAAAGCGAACGGTTATGGACACGGTGCTTTGCAGGTCGCGCGTACGGCTTTGGAAAGCGGGGCGGAATGGCTCGCGGTCGCCTTGTTTGATGAGGCGCTCGCGCTTCGCAAGCAAGGAATTGAAGCACCGATTTTAGTGTTGTCCCCAATCCCTCCTCAGCATGCAGGACTTGCGGCTAAAGAACACATTACTCTGACCGTATCCGACCAGGAATGGGTGAGACAGGCACGAAACGTTTACAAAGAAGAAGAACCGGTATTTCTGCATGTATCCTGCGACACGGGCATGGGCAGGATCGGTGTTCGAAATAAAGAAGAAACCGCAGCGCTCGTGCGCGAGGTTGGTCTTGATCAGCGTTTTGTGATCGAAGGCATGTTTACACATTTTGCGACTGCTGATCAGGAAGATGAAGCTTATTTTAATGAACAGTACACGCGTTTTGAAATGATGGTGGATTGGATCCATGAACTTGGTCTGAATCCGGCCGTGATTCATTGCGGAAACAGTGCGACGACCTTGAAGTATCCAGCGGAGAAGCGGCATTTATTTAACATGGTCCGCTATGGAATCGCCATGTACGGTTTGTCTCCGTCTCCGGATATGACGCGGCAGCTCCCTTTTCCACTCAAAAGGGTATTGTCGCTGCACAGTCGTTTGACCTATGTGAAAAAAGTCGAGGCCGGATCATTTGTCGGGTATGGAGCAACGTACCAGGCCACAGAGGATGAATGGATCGGTACAGTGCCGGTCGGCTACGCGGATGGCTGGTTAAGGGGCCTGACAGGTACCGATGTTCTGATTGACGGACAAAGATGTCCGATTGTCGGACGGATTTGTATGGATCAGTTCATGTGCCGGCTTCCGCACGCATATCCTGAAGGGACGCAAGTAACCCTGATCGGAGAAAACGGCGGTAAGGAAATCACAGCAGACGCGCGTGCTCGGCAGCTGCAGACAATTAATTATGAAATCACCTGCACCGTTCATCCTCGTATTCCGAGAGTATATTGGAAAAACGGCAAAAAAATAGAGATCTGCAATCCGATTCTTTCCGGCGCGGATGTAAAATGATAGGCGGAAAAATGCCATAAAATGAAAAAAATTTCACATTTAGGCATAAAAATACTCGATTTTTGGCGAAAATAGCTTTGCAAACTAATTTTGAAATGGTAACATAAATTTTAGATCAAAAAAAGATATATTCTGGCGAAAGTGGTGGGGGTGCAGGCATGTCGGAATCAAAGTTAAAAGAAATCATGCTGAGTTTGCCGCAACATTTACTGAATGAGATAGATGGAATGGCGAGTCGGGACAAGATGAACCGCAGTGAATTTCTCCATCGCGCAATCAGATTGTATCTGCGTGAGCGTAACAGGGGCTATGTCCGTGAAATTATGCGTCAGGGCTACATGGAAATGGCTAAAATCAATCTTAACATTGCTTCTGAGGCTTTTCTTGCTGAGGAGGAGGCAGAGGTCACTATGGAACGCTCCGTCAGCGGGGTGTAACGAGTGATTGTTAAGCGCGGCGACGTCTATTTTGCTGATCTTTCACCAGTCGTTGGTTCGGAACAGGGCGGTGTGCGCCCGGTTTTGATTATCCAGAACGACATTGGCAATCGCTTTAGCCCAACGGTTGTGGTGGCGGCTATCACTGCCCAAATTCAAAAAGCCAAATTGCCGACTCACGTGGAAATCGATGCGAAAAGATACGGCTTTGATCGCGACTCGGTTATCCTGCTCGAGCAGATCAGGACCATTGACAAGCAGCGGCTGACGGATAAAATCACGCATTTAGATGAAGAAATGATGAGTCGAGTCAACAAAGCGATTCAAATCAGTCTCAGCCTGATTGATTTTTGAATTGCTATTATAAAATGGTACGGAACAGGTGCGCCTTCACTTCGGAGAAGGCGCACCTGTTTATTTGTGGAGAGAATCTTCGCTCGCTGAGCACTGATTTTCAATCGTTCCCATCTCAGAAATGAAGTGAAGTGGAAGCGCCATTCGACAAATCGGATACGACCGAAATTTGTGATGAAATTTGTCATTCGTATTTTTTGCCATTAGCTGCGATACATGAAATAATTAATGATAGCGATATCTTTGAATCGAGTACTACCAAAAACGAGAAAGAACCTGGAAGTTTAGCGACGTTTATACTAATAATTTTCATAATTGAGAAAAGTGTTAATCAATGGCTACTTGAAGGGAGCGGGAATAGTGGGAATGATCGAAGATGAACCACGGCTGACTGCGTACCGGGATTTACTTGCGCGTTATGTCGCACAGGATTCAACATTTAGTGTTGAGGAAATTGAGCGACTCAGCGAATTCTTGCATGAACAGGATGTGTCTCCTGATGAACTGGTTGGGATGCATCACGACGCATTAGAGCAGACCTTTGCAAATCCGGATAGAGCGACGCTTCAATCCCTCAATTTCTTAATGAAAATGATGTCGGGCTACAGCAATGAATACAGGGAGCATCAAGCACTTAAGAATAGGCAAAAGCAGTTGGACACGGAGATTGATGTCGCCGCTGAGGTACAGAAAGCACTGATTGAAAGCGATTTGCCAAGCTGTGCCTTTGCCGATATCGGTGCGGTCAGCGTGCCGGCGAAGAAGATGAGCGGGGACTATTACCGGATTGTTAATGACGACGGGCGCCTTGCTGTAACAATTGCCGATATAGTCGGGAAGGGCATTCCTGCGGCCATGTGTATGTCGATGATTAAGTATGCAATGGACAGCCTCCCTGAAAATAAGTCGGGAGCACCATCGGCGATTCTTTCAAGCTTGAACCGCGTCGTTGAACGTAATGTAGATCCAAGTATGTTCATCACCATGTTTTATGGTGTCTATGATCCCGTAACGCATATCTTTTCAAACGCTTCTGCGGGGCATGAACCAGGATTCTATTATTCTGCAAAAGAGAATCACTTTATCGACCTTCAAGCAAGAGGACTATCCCTCGGACTTTCGCCGAATACGCAGTACAGCGAGTATTCCCGAAAGATTGATCCCGGCGATATGATCTTTCTCCTGACTGACGGGGTAACGGAGATCCGGAAAGATCATGATTTTATTGAACGCAAACAGGTCGTGGAACTCATTCGCGGTTCGATGCATTTGCCGGCCGCGCGCATTGTGCGGCACGTGATGTATGAACTAAAAAAGATGCAGCAATTTTCGTTTGCGGATGATTTTACATTTATTGCGATGAAATTTTAAGTTTGATGAACGAAGCAAGAGGGTATTAAGCATTAAAGATGATAGGGTACAGGAGGATGGGCATGAATATATCAATTGAGCGGGAAGTGAAAGGCGACAATCTGTATCTTGTCGCTGTAGAAGGAGAAATCGACGTTTTCACAGCACCGGAGCTAAAGAAAGGCTTGCTTCCCCTGACAGAGATCCATGGGGGAAATTTGACTTTAGATTTAAATGCAACAAAATATATGGACAGCACGGCGCTTGGCGTGATTGTCGCAGCGTTAAAATCTGCGTCCAAGCATCAATGCAGATTTTCCGTTACGGGAATGACACCACGAATCAAAAGACTTTTTGAGATTACCGGACTGAGTGATCTTTTGAATAGGGCACAAACAAGCGAGGGGAATGCAGATGACTGAAACGAAAGATGTGATTCGGCTTACACTACCGGCAAAACCCGAATTTGTCAGTGTCGCGCGGCTTGCTAGTTCCGGAGCGGCAAGCAGGATGGGTTATTCGTTTGACGCGATTGAGGACATCAAAGTGGCGGTATCGGAGGCATGCACCAATGCGGTCAGTCATGGATATAAACAAATGGAAACCGGGCAGATCAAGATTGTCATGGAATGCGGCGAGAATGCATTGACGATTACGGTTATTCATAATGGTGAGAGCTTTGACGCCAGTCAGGCGCTCCAAAAGCTTAAGCCGATTGATCCTTATGCGGACCTTGATGAAGTAAATGAGGGAGGGCTGGGACTCTTTTTAATCAATGCGCTGATGGATCAAGTAACGATCAGCACAGAATGCGGCGTTGCTGTCCGAATGATCAAGTTTCTTAGCAGAGACGGGGTGGAACGTATTGCCAACAAAGTCTCAACAACAGAGTGAAATTCAAAGATGGATTGCTGAATTTCAGAAGAATCCTGATGATGAACAGTTACAGACAAAGATAATTCTCCATTATGAACGGATGGTTGGTGCGCTCGCCAATAAGTTTGCGAAAAACAGTGATGTCCGCCAAGATATATGTCAGGTTGGAATGATTGGCTTGATCGCCGCAATCAAACGTTTTGATCCCTCTGTCGGCGGAAGTTTCGAATCGTTTGCCATTCCGACTATTGTTGGTGAAATAAAGCGATATATCAGGGATAAAACGTGGAGTGTCCATGTGCCGAGACGTGTTAAAGAGCTCAGCCCGAAGATTCGAAAGGCGACCGAAACACTAACGCGCCAATTGCAACGTTCGCCTAATATAGAAGAAATTGCGGAAGCGATAGGCGAAACTGAGGAAATTGTGCTTGAAACCATGGAAATGGCTGGGGGATACAATGCGTTATCCGTGGATTCGCGCATTGACGGGGATTCAGAAGGCGCGGCCATGACCCTGCTGGATGTAGTCGGGAAGCAGGACAGCGGCTATGAGCAAGTGCATAAAAAATTGATTTTAACTAAGGCGTTTCAGGTACTCTCGCAACGTGAGAAAGACATTTTGATGTGTACTTATTTTGAAAATTTAAGCCAGAAGGAAACAGGCGTACGACTGGGCATCTCGCAAATGCATGTATCACGGCTGCAGAGAAACGCGTTGCGCAAGCTGAGAGCCAATCTTCCTCAAAAAGATGAGATTGGCATATCCAGTTACTATTAGAAAATGGTATTCAGCAGCTCGGTACGGGACGAGCTGTTTTTATTTGTCTAGGAAATTATTTGTAGAACTTTAGAGGGAGCGGGACATGGCGAAACCAGGCAGCGGAATTATCAAAAAGATCCTTAAAGACCATTTTGATGGATTTTGGAAAATTTATTCCGACCTGTTTCCTGAATCTTATCGAGAAGACATCAGGAAACAGTTCAGCGAGAAAAAATCCCCAGTGATATAGCTACACTAGGGACGACGCGATTGAATCGCGTTAGCCATTTTGTTCTTAAAGAGACCGATAAATTTGTAGAAGAGACCGATAAATACGTGAAACAGACCGATAAACTCATCAAAGAGACCGATAAATACACGAAAAAGACCGATAAACGCATTTAATCGAACGCACAGGTGCACGCGATCAAAGAACTCATCATAACTCTTGATATGAAAGTCTGCACCGGGCGCATCATTTTGAAACAGGCATGTTTTCTTGTTTTTGCTAGCCAAAAGGTTCGGACGTACCGATGCGTTTTCTGATATGATAAACGTGAAGGGGACGATTATAATGGAAGAAGTCATTTTACATATAGCAAAGGAACTGAATATCGGCGCGCCGCAAGTCAGGCGCACGGTTCAGCTCTTGGAAGCAGACAATACCATACCTTTTATTGCTCGCTACCGGAAAGAGATGACAGGCGGGCTTGATGAAGTTCAGATTGAGAAAATACACGAATCATATACATATAGCAAGCAATTAGATAAACGAAAAGACGAAGTGATCAATCGCATTGAGGAGCAGGGCAAACTGACGGATGCCCTCAGACAGAAGATTAAACGCGCGATGATTCTGCAGGAAGTGGAGGATCTCTACCTTCCTTACCGGCAGAAACGGCGTACGCGCGCGACAATCGCAAAAGAAAAGGGGCTTGAACCCCTTGCTGATTGGCTTGTGCAGTTTCCGGTCGGGTCGATTGAACATGAAGCGGAACACTATGTTTCTGCAGAGCGTCAAGTGGATTCGGTGCAGGATGCGCTGCAAGGCGCGCAGGATATTCTTGCGGAACGTGTAGCGGAACGAGCCGAATTACGGGCGTTTGCGCGAAACCGAACCGCCGAGAAAGGGACGATTCGGATCCAAGCGAAGCATCCGGAGTTAGATGAGAAGAAAGTGTATGCAAATTATTACACATATGAAGAACGAATACAGAGAATAGTACCTCATCGAATCTTAGCGATTAATCGCGGTGAAAAAGAGGATATTCTAAAAGTTTCTATTGGGGCTCCTGAAGAAGCGATCCTTCTTTCGATTGAGCGGGCATTGAATCCCGGAAAAAAGACGACAGCAAGGGAACTTTTGAACGACTGCGCTGCGGATGCTTATCGGCGGCTAATTGCGCCTGCTGTTGAACGCGAACTAAGACAAATGCTGACTGAAAAGGCGGAACAACAGGCGATCCATATTTTTTCAGAAAACCTTCGCGGACTGCTTCTTCAATCACCGTTGAAGGAACGAACGGTGCTCGGTGTAGATCCCGCATATCGAACAGGATGCAAGCTTGCCGTTGTCGATCCGACCGGAAAGGTTCTGGACATCTCACTAATTTATCCGACACCTCCTAAATCAGATACGGACGGAGCGAGGCGGACGGTTTTGAATTTGCTTGACCGCTATCATGTCGACATTATCGCGATTGGCAACGGTACTGCCTCACGTGAGACCGAGTCTTTCATTGCTGAAACGCTGAAGCAGGTGTCCGATCGAAAACTATTTTATATGATCGTTAATGAGGCGGGCGCAAGTGTCTATTCTGCATCGAAACTTGCTCGAGAGGAGTTTCCTGACCTGCATGTTGAGGAGCGAAGTGCTGTGTCCATTGCAAGGCGCCTTCAAGACCCACTTGCGGAACTCGTAAAAGTGGATCCGAAGTCCGTTGGCGTAGGCGAATATCAACATGACGTGTCACAGCGCGCTCTTGCTAAATCGCTTCAGTTTGTTGTGGAGACAGTTGTCAATCAAGTGGGTGTTAATGTCAATACTGCTTCAACGCAACTGCTCCAATACGTAGCGGGGCTGTCTAAGACAGTGGCTGGAAACGTTGTCGCTGAACGAGAGAAACGCGGCAGATATGAGAGCCGCACCCAGCTTAAAGAGGTTCCCAGATTGGGCGCGCGTGCCTTTGAACAGGCGGCGGGATTTTTACGAATCGGCGGCGGGATGAATCCGCTGGATAATACAGCGATCCACCCGGAAAGCTATGATGTGGCAGGTAAACTATTACAGAAAGCCGGTTGCGGGATTGACGCGATCGGTACAAGCACTTTAATCGATAAGCTAAAGGCTTTGGATGTCGCGCAAACAGCAGTAGAGCTTTCGATTGGTGTGCCTACCTTGAGCGACGTTATTGAAGCACTAATCCGTCCCGGCCGCGATCCTCGCGACGATCTGAAAAAGCCGCTGCTGAAGACTGATGTATTAAAAATGGAAGACTTGAGACCAGGCATGCGGTTAGAAGGAACAGTTCGCAACGTCGTGGACTTTGGAGCCTTTGTCGATATTGGTGTGAAACAAGATGGATTGGTCCATCTGTCAAAACTTGCTGCACGCTTCGTCAGACACCCGCTCGATGTTGTTCGTGTCGGAGAGATTGTGACAGTCTGGGTAGAACAAATTGATATAGAAAAGGGAAGAATTTCTTTGACCATGGTAGCTCCGAAGGAAAGCAGCAAAGGTTAACAGACATGTGGAGGTGAGTTCATGACTACTGACGAACTTCAGAAACTTGTTGAACAGGTGTCTTTGGAAAGCTTTCATCGCCCATTTTGCCATGAGGCGATCTTCAATTCGCGTCTTCGGACAACTGGAGGACGCTATCTGCTGAACTCACATCGGCTTGAATTTAACATGCATCAGCTGCACTATTTTGGCATGGACGCATTTGTTAAGATAATTAAACATGAATTATGTCACTATCATCTTCATCTATGCGGCAAGGGATATCGCCATCGAGATTCTGATTTTCGCTTGTTGCTTGAGAAGGTCGGCGGATCACGTTTTTGTGAAGCGATCCCGAGTATGCGCGCCTGCTCGGGCATTCGCTACCATTATCAGTGTGAGGCATGTGGGACGAGCTTCATCAGGAAAAGAAAATTGGATACGAAACGTTATGTTTGCGGCGTTTGTGGCGGCTCAATTCGCTTGATCAGCCAAACACGAATGAATCATTTCAAATAAGATTTAAAAAAGGGTTGACGAAGATATTGATTCTGTGTTAAATTATTTAAGTCGTCAAAAGGACGAGCGATTGTGACTTTTACAATACTGTTGACAAATGAGTAGACACAGTGTAGAATAGCATATGCTTCTGTTTTTGAGCCACTTATTCCACAGTAGCTCAGTGGTAGAGCAATCGGCTGTTAACCGATCGGTCGTAGGTTCGAATCCTACCTGTGGAGCCATGGAGAAGTACCCAAGTTGGCTGAAGGGGCTCCCCTGCTAAGGGAGTAGACGGTGTAAATCGTGCGAGGGTTCGAATCCCTCCTTCTCCGCCATTTTATGGCCCGTTCGTCAAGCGGTTAAGACACCACCCTTTCACGGTGGGTTCATGGGTTCGAATCCCGTACGGGTCACCATTAATATTTTTAATAATTATGAGGATCCGTGATGCGGCAGCTGATACGAATTTGCCGTATAGAAGCTTTCGGTTCAAGTCCGATCGGATCCGCCATCTAGGCAAGGTATGACAAAAACAGTGTGTGTTTGCATACATAGTTGTTTTTGGCCCATGGCCAAGCGGTAAGGCAACGGCTTTTGGTGCCGTCATGCGCTGGTTCGAATCCAGCTGGGCCAGCCACATGAGCCACTAGCTCAGGGGTAGAGCATCTGACTTTTAATCAGAGGGTCGAAGGTTCAAATCCTTCGTGGCTCATTTTTTTAGCGGGTGTGGCGGAATTGGCAGACGCGCTAGATTTAGGATCTAGTGTTTTCCAACGTGGGGGTTCGAGTCCCTTCACCCGCACCATTTTATAATTTAATATGCGGTCGTGGCGGAATGGCAGACGCGCTAGCTTGAGGGGCTAGTGGAGGCAACTTCGTGGAGGTTCGAGTCCTCTCGACCGCACCATATTATTTTTTGCGCCCTTAGCTCAATTGGATAGAGCGTCTGACTACGGATCAGAAGGTTGGGGATTCGACTTCTCTAGGGCGCACCATTGTCGGGAAGTGGCTCAGCTTGGTAGAGCATCTGGTTTGGGACCAGAGGGTCGCAGGTTCAAATCCTGTCTTCCCGACCATATATGCGGGTGTAGTTTAGTGGTAAAACAAGAGCCTTCCAAGCTCTGGTCGTGGGTTCGATTCCCATCACCCGCTCCATTTTCATAATGGGCCTGTAGCTCAGCTGGTTAGAGCGCACGCCTGATAAGCGTGAGGTCGGTGGTTCGAGTCCACTCAGGCCCACCATTATTAAATAAAATGTATATGAATGTTCCTTGAAAACTAAACAAAAGCCAAGCGTGATTTAAAAAGGGTTTAACCCCTGATAAATTCAAATTGCTATGGATCTTATGAACGAAAA
>NZ_FOOY01000022.1 GCF_900113325.1 Sporolactobacillus nakayamae
TCAGTGGCTCCGGCGAAGAATTCGCCAGATCATTTGGAAACGTTGGAAGAAAGTCAAGACGAGATATAAAAGTCTCATGAAACTTAACGTTCCAAAACCAAAAGCATGGGAATGGGCGAATACACGAAAAGGCTACTGGCGCATCGCCTGTAGCCATATCTTACATCGGTCGATCACAAACAAAATACTCGAACAGGTGGGACTCAAAAATCTAGTCCATCTGTTCGAGCATGCACACTTAAGCTATTGAACCGCCGTATACGGACCCGTACGTACGGTGGTGTGAGAGGTCGGAGAAATTATCTCCTCCTACTCGATATGGCGATTGATTAGGGACAAACCCATTGTCTGCATCGAGCAAGAATATGAGATGGAAGATTCAATTCTTTTCCAATTCGTGCATAAGGGTGAATGTTTTTTCCTGTCCTTCTATTAAATGGACATTCAGATGTATTCTTCAGCGTTATCAAAAAGGTCGATGTGTTCTTGTATGGTTTGAAGTCTTTTCATATCTTCCTCATAGTGAACATGAATACGGCACAGTTCATTTTTTATCGCAAGTATCTGGAGGTCAAGTTGTTTGTTGTCACTTTGTAACTTCGAAATGATTTCTTGTTTTGATTCGGACGATAATTTGGCTAACAATGACTTTCTCTCCTTTCGGCTCCAAAGCTAATTAATGGTGAATGTCTGATTGAGGATCTAATCATCTTTCTTTTTATATTACTTTGAATAAATAGACAAAAACTGAACGATTTCAGTGACATAAATCATTTACGAGTTTCTAATGAGAAGTTGATTGATCTCTTTTCTTCTTAATAGAACTTTTATTGTGCTCACTTGGCAATTCATGCCCCTGATCGTCAGCGAATATAAGCTGCTCCATTTCTTCAGCCTGAGAGATATGTTTCATTTTTTCTATAAGCGTGCGATCTGAGATTATATAAAAGAGTTTCTCAAAAAAATAGTGATAGTTTTCGGTGTCATGTGCGTTGATGGCAATCATAAAAATTAGGTCTATAGTTTGTTGATCCCAAAGTATAGGCTTATCAAGTAATACAGCGAGGATGACGGATTGCTTCACCAGTTCTTTTGATCCATGAGGAACGGCAATCCCTCGCGCGAGTGCGGTTGACGCGCGTTTTTCGCGGTCAATGACTGATTGAATAAATCCCCTCCGGACAAAGCCTTCAATTTCAAGAAATTTTCCGTATTTCTTGATCAGCGCTTGTTTGTTGTTGACGTGATCTTTGAAGAAGAGGATATGCTTTCTGATACTTGCGTCATGACGCACGATTTTCTGATATTCTTCTTGGAGAATCCAAGAACGTATAGATGCCTGATCCATCTCGTTCAGGAGCGAATGGATGTGCACGGTTTTTTCGGGATTGGGAACTGGCCGACCAGAAGCATTAAGAATCAGATCAAACGATTCAGAGCGTATGGTTTGGAAGATATCATAGGTCATACATGCGTCAACAGATAGTTCTTTAAATTGATGTTCCACCTTGCTTTTGAGAAACGATTCGATACTGAGACCGCCATCACAAACGAGACAAGTATGGATACCCCGCTTATTAGCGGATCTATTGATGGCGGCAACAATGTGCAGGCAGATGTAGCCGAGTTCATTTTCATCAAAGGCAATAGCTTCGTTTTTCTCAATTTCCTCTATTGAAGTCATAACTGCAATGTAGATATTGGTATACTCATATTTAATTTGATCGAGAAGCGGGTTATCAATTTTTATTCCGTAATGCATGCGTTTTATTGCAGGGTACAAATGATTAGCCAAGTTTAATTTAAGTTCTTGGTCGGTGTTCAGGTCGACAGACAGACTCATGCTAAGAATCTTGGTAAATTTATCAATCAATTTTTTGGAATGTAATGAGACTTTATGTGTCAGCGATTCGCAATTTCGTCGTGTTGTTAAAATATAATAGGTTATCTCATTGAGTTCCTCTTGCGAAATGAGTGCATGCAACGTTGATTCTAGGTGCAGCTTAATCAGTTGCGCCACAAGTTTTTCTCGAAGATTTTTTCCGAATGCATGCGCGCATCCAATCCTTTTACCTAATTGGACTCTTTGAACTAAAATGCAGAGTAAGGCAATCATTCGCATGAAGTCAAGTTCGGTATAGCGCTCATTCAAACTAGTTTCGGACATTTCGACTGCGGCGGCCGCCTCGCTAACGATTGTTACCGAAAAAATACGTGAGAGGTGCTCCTTAAAAAGTTCACGATCATTGGTGTGTGCAGAACCTGTTGTCGTGACCGAACATTTCCATGAATAGAAACATAAATCCTTATACGCAAGGCGAATACTTCGCTCATCTCCTGAAAGAAGAATGCCGCGATTCCTTATACTATTAATCGTTACATGATAAGTATTCAGCCATTTGTCTGCTTGTTCCAGCAGCACACCTACAGTTGATCGGGATCGAAAAAGTTGTGCGGCTACTGAATCGATGCTCACCGGCTGCGTTTGTGCCATCAAAAGAAACAAAAGATGGTTTAATTCATCCATGTTCTGGCTGTTGATCGCCATTTCGTTATTTTGCTCAAGTGTCTGATAGATCTTGCTCTTCTGCAACTCAGTTACGTTTATTTTTATGCCTTCATGTTGCCGCTTTTCGATCGTCCCCCCTTTTAGCAACATTTTAAAGTCCTGATCGTTTATATCGTTGTAAATGGTACGCGTTGAGACATGTAGTGAATCTGCTATTTTCTTTGCGGAAATAAACGTGTTCTGTTCTAACAAGAAGCGGATAAGTTGCATGTGACGTGGTTGACTCATAGGATCACTCCTCACCAAGATTAGCTTGTTTTTATCATAAAAGGATGAAATGTTGAAAAAGGCACATCGTTCAGAGTATGGAATGTTGAAGAAGCGACTTGTTATGATTTACACAGCCAATCAAAGGTGTATGTGTTATATAACAAAAATATGTAAGCGCTACATTTTTGAGGGCCTGTTCACAGAAGGGAGATGACATCTATGGAAATCTTGGAGCTTGTAAAGAAGAAGTTGGTCTTCCCTAATATTCGGGTTGACACTCATGAAGAATTATTTCGTTTTATGTTTACCGCATTGCAAGATGCGGGCTGTGTCAAGCAAACCTTTCTTCAAGGGGTGCTTGATCGAGAAGCTCATTTTCCAACAGGTTTAAAGTTGACTCAATTTGGGTGTGCACTGCCGCATACTGATTTGGAACATGTCATTACGCCGGCTATTGCCGTTGCGACATTGAAAGAGCCGGTGCTGTTCAAAAGCATGGAAGATCTTAAAACGATCGTTCCGGTAAATCTTGTTTTCATGCTGGCGCTCAACAAGCCAGAAGATCAACTTTTGGCATTGAAGCAGCTCGCATCGATCATTCAAAATGATGCGCTGATCAAAAAATTAATTGATGCAAACGATCAAGAGTCTTTATTTTCAGCGATTTTAGAAGTTAAGAAATTCAATTCCAATAAATGAACATAAGAAGGGATTTGATGGGATGAGTGTAAAGGTATTGGTGCTCTGTGCAGATGGTGTGGCGACGTCAACTATTGCTTTGGTGGCGCTGCGTGAAGCATTTGAAGAATTGGATATTCAAGCGGACTTTTCGCAAGGACGTGTTGCCGATGCAGCTATGACCATTGAAGCGGGCGATTTTGATTTTATTATTTCAACAGCAGGTATGGAGCTTGATATTGAGTCGGATATTCCCATTTTAAGTGGTGTGCCTTTTCTGACCGGGATTGGCCGAGAACAAGCGTTTGAACAAATTGCGGAAATTATTAACAAGAAGAAGTAGGGGGGATCACCATGTCCGGTTTTCAACAAGTCATGAGTACGTTTGGTGCTGCGATCCTGTTACCAATTATTATTTTTATTTTTGAATTATGTTTGCGTGTCAAACCCACGAAGGCGTTCCGTTCAGCTATTTTCATCGGAATTGGTTTGAATGGATTAGTGTCGATCCTTAATCCGTACTTTCTCGGCTTGATGGGTAAAGCGGTCTCGGAAATGGTGACGTCGAATGGGTTTCAACTACCGTATGTGGATACCGGATGGGCGCTGCTCGCAGCGTTAGGTTATTCGACAACGATTGGGGCGTTAATCATTCCGCTGGGCATTGTTGTTAATCTGATTCTGTTGTGGCTCAAATTGACGGATACTCTGGATCTCGATATTTGGAATTTCTGGCATTGGGCATTTATCGGAAGCATGGTTTACTTTGTGACCGGCAGTCTGATTGCAGGAATTCTGACTTCTGTTGCTGTTGAAATCTTTCTGCTTGTTCTTGCTGATATTACCGCACCCGCCTTTCAAGCACATTTTAAATTACCGGGCATCTCGTTCCCACATGCCAGCGCGCAAGGCGGCGCTCCTGTTGCGTTTTTACTGAAATGGGTGTTTGAACGAATTGGATTAACGAAGATCCAAGTGAATTCAACAACGATTCGCAAGAAGTTCGGCATTTTCGGCGATTCGGTGGTTATCGGCTTTTTGGTGGCTGTGTTGATTGGATTTATTGCGTGGTTTCGCAATCTCGGCGCGATGGAAACATGGAGCGGCATTCTGACACTCGGTGTCGGAACAGGTGCATTCATTTATCTGTATCCAAAAGCGACTGCAGCATTGCTCGAAGGTTTTGCTGTGTTGAATGATAAAGTTCGGACACTGCTGACAAAGAAAGGTGTGAAGCGGCAAATTAATTTTGGTATGGATGGTGCCTTAACTATTGGTCATCCTGATGTGATTACTGTTGGTTTGCTCGGCATGATCTCGACTGTTCCGCTTATTTTCTTTCTGCCGGGCAATCGATTCTTGATGTTGGCAGATCTTGGCGTTACACCGTTTTTCCTAGCCTCTGCCACGGTTGCTATTTTCAGAGGTAATATTATTTGTTCGTATATTACTAATGTGATCAACATCGCGATTACGCTTTACTTTTCAAGTGCCATTTCACCGGAGTTCTTCGCCATTACAGAAAAAGTAGGGATGAAGCTCCCGGATACAGGGGCAGCCATGGTTGGTGCAGATATGCGTCCACTTCACGGAATCTTTTATTACGTTGGTCAGAACTATTTTGTTCTTGTCGGTGTCATTGCACTAACTCTTATTGCAGCTTGGCTGCGCAAACAGCCGAAATACTTGGCTAAGCTTGGGTTTAAGAAAAATGGTGAGTCTTGATGTTTTCGATAGATAAATAAAAGGAGAAAGGCGGGAAGATATCATGGGAAAATGGAAAGTTGTAGCGACAACCGTCACTTTTGGAAAAATCAACAAAGAACCACTAGAGCGCTTAGTGGCTAATGACTGTGAGGTGATGACCAATCCTTTCGGCAGACCCTTTACAAAAGAGGAATTTCTGCACTTTGCGTCTGATGCGGATGCGCTTATCGTTGGGAATGATAAGGTAACCGCCGATATTATTAAGCATTGTCCCAAGCTGAAAGTGATTGCCAAACACGGAGTTGGTGTCGATGGTATCGATGCTCAAGCAGCATATGCACAGGGCATCGCTGTGACTTATGCGCCGGGAACAAATGCGGAGGAAGTGGCTGATCTTGCTTTCGGTTTTATGATTATGATTGCCCGCGGACTTTATCAAGCGAATGCGGACACAAAGGCAGATCACTGGATCAAGCCGACAGGCATTAGTTTTTACCAAAAGACTTTGGGCATTGTTGGTCTCGGAACAATTGGTACAGCGACAGCGAAACGTGCCAAAGGTTTTGGCATGAATCTGCTCGGATATGATCTTCAAGAAAATCCTGCAGCAGCAGCGCTTGGCGTTCACTATACTTCTCTGGAAAAAGTGTTGGCCGAATCGGATTATATTAGTTTACACCTGCCGCTTAATGATGGAACACGCAATCTGATCAATGCTGAAAAAATCGCTTTGATGAAGGATGGCGCCGTACTGGTCAATACAGCGCGCAGTCAATTGGTTGATTACGAAGCGCTTACCGCCGGACTTAAAGAAGGAAAAATTAGAGGGTACGCTACAGATGTCTATGATTACGAGCCGCCTAACCATTTGCCATTGTTTGATTTGCCCAATGTTCTGCTCACGCCGCATTTAGGCGGTACAACAATTGAATCAAATCTGCGAATGGGGAATACGGCGGTTGCTAATGTGTTAGCTGTACTGCAAGGAAGCGCGCCACCAAACCCAGTTCTCTTGCGGTGAAGGAGGGCGAACATGAATAAGAAACAAGCGCTGCTCATTCATCGTAAGGATCACGTCGCAACACTGCTTTGTCCGGTTGCGCCCGGAGATCGGGTAACGATTATCCATAATAAGAGCGAAATTGACCAGATTACCGTGCGCGAAACCATTGATGTCTATCACAAAATCGCAATTCAGGATATTCAGCCCATGCAACCGGTGAACAAGTATGGCGAAGTGATCGGACGCGCCGGAAAATTTATAAAAAAGGGTCAGTGGGTGCATGTCTTTAACTTAGAGAGCGTGATGAATCATGAAAATAAACGCTTATAAACGTCCGGACGGAACCTATGGTATTCGCAATAAACTACTTGTACTTTCGACGGTTGGCTGCGCGAACGAAACGGCCCGATTAATTGCACAGCGTGTTCATGGCGCGGTTTTTGCAGCAAATGCCAAAGGATGCGGTCAAATTGGAACAGGTGTTGAACTAATGAAGCGTTCGTTAATTGGTTTAGCACTGAATCCAAACGTGTTTGGCACACTCATTGTCGGTCTCGGATGCGAGACGATGAGGCCTGTGTCGTTATGTACAGAGATCAAAGGACTTACGTCGAAACCTGTGCATGTGATCACCATTCAAGGAGAAGGCGGCACATTGAAAGCAGTGGAAAAAGGGGCTCGGATCATTCGTGAAATGGCCGAAGTGATGTCGAAACAAACGCGCGTGGAAACGGATCTATCTTCGCTCATTCTCGCGACGAATTGCGGCGGATCCGATGCAACCTCAGGTCTTTCCGCAAATCCTGCATTAGGCAAATGCAGTGATCGTCTCATCGAAGCTGGAGGAACGGTTATTCTTGGCGAAACGACAGAATTGATTGGAACCGAGCATTTACTTGTCAAGCGGGCACGCAACGATCACGTGAAAAGAGATATTTTGACCATAGTCAATGGTTTAGAATCTAATTTTTCTCAATTAGGCATTGATGTACGTGGTGCGAATCCGACGCCGGGGAATATGAAAGGTGGTTTAAGCACGCTCGAAGAGAAAGCGCTCGGAGGCATTTCCAAGGGCGGTTCCACAATGATCAATGAGGTTGTCCGGTATGGCGAACAGCCTAAACAAAGAGGTCTCGTCATTATGGATACACCGGGCTATGACATTGAGTCGATTACAGGCATGACCGCCGGCGGCGCACAAATTTGTATCTTTACAACGGGCAGAGGTACGCCGATTGGCAATCCGATTATGCCGGTCATAAAAGTAACAGGAAACAAAACTACTTTTGAGCGAATGAAAGACAATATTGATTTTGACTGTTCAGAAATTGTGAGCGGCGAAGCGAGTATAGACGTATGCGGTGACCGACTATTCGATGTATTGATATCCGTCTGTGAAGGACAGCAGACCAAAGCAGAAGCCTATGGTTTTGGTGAATTAAGCGTCTATCACAATGATGAGGTGTGGTGCAACTGTCTATAAATCATGAGCAGATAGGGAGTGACCGGTGATGAAAATCACATCCATTGACGTTTATAAAGTCAAACCGAGATGGCTGTTTGTCAAAATAAATACGGATGAGGGTATCAGTGGCTGGGGCGAACTCGTATCCGGTACACGGACAGAGACCGTAGCTGCAGGCTGTAAGGAGATGGGGCAATACATTATCGGCAAAGATCCTCGCCAAATCGAAGATCTCTGGCAGCTGCTCTATCGTTTTTTCTTTCGCGGCGGACCAATTGATATGACAATTGTATCAGGAATCGAAATGGCACTCTGGGATATTAAAGGAAAATACTATAATCTACCGGTCTACGAATTTCTCGGCGGAAAAGCCAGAGACAAAATTATGGTTTATTCATGGATCGGCGGAGACCGCCCAAGTGACGTCGCAAAGGAAGCGTTAATTCGGAAAGAGAAAGGCTTTAAAGCAGTTAAAATGAATGCGACTGAAGAACTTCACTATATAGATTCGTATAAAAAGGTTGAAGCCGTGCTGGAGCGTGTGGACTCGATCCGAAAAGCAGTCGGC
Source organism: Sporolactobacillus nakayamae (assembly GCF_900113325.1). Classification (GTDB taxonomy): domain Bacteria; phylum Bacillota; class Bacilli; order Bacillales; family Sporolactobacillaceae; genus Sporolactobacillus; species Sporolactobacillus nakayamae. Next base: position 8,201 of record NZ_FOOY01000022.1, read on the forward strand.
AATGATCTGGAAATCGGTGTGGATTTTCATGGGCGTGTCCATAAAGCAATGGCGAAAGTGCTGGCAGCAGAACTGGAAACGTACCGACCGATGTTTCTCGAAGAACCGGTACTTCCGGAGAATAATGAGGCACTTGCAGAGATTTCTGCACATACTTCCATACCCATTGCGACGGGTGAACGGCTCTATACGCGCTGGGCTTTCAAAGATGTATTTAAGAACGGTTACGTAGACATCGTTCAACCCGATCTTGCCCTGACCGGAGGAATTCTTGAGGCGAAGAAAATTGCGGCAATGGCTGAGGCCTTTGATGTGGCTGTTGCCCCGCATGCGCCTTATGGACCGGTTGCATTAGCGTCAACGCTGCAACTTGACGTTTGTACGCCAAATGTATTCATTCAGGAACAGAGCCTAGGCATTCATTATAATCGAGGATTCGACTTGCTTGATTTCGTTAAGAACAAAGAGATTTTTACCTATGAAAACGGTTATGTTTCTATTCCCAAAGGTCCAGGACTGGGACTGGAAATGGATGAAGAAAAGGTGAAGCAAGTCAGTCTTGAGGGGCTCAATTGGCAAAATCCAAAATGGCGGAACGATGATGGAACCATCGCTGAATGGTAAAAAATCAGGAACGAAAGGGTCGGTGCTGATTATGAACGATTACGAGGTGCTTCAGAAAATAAAAGAAAATGGTATTTGTGCAATTGTCAGAGGGACGACGTCAGACAAGATGTGCAAGATCGCCGATGCGCTGCTTGAAGGTGGTGTCACGACGATTGAAGTCACTTTTAATACACCGGGAGCAGCGGAAATGATTCAGGAACTTGTACAAAAGTATAGTGATCGCATGCTCATTGGCGCAGGGACGGTTCTCGATTCAGAAACGGCAAAGGTAGCGATCGTATCAGGGGCATCGTTTATCCTTTCGCCAACCCTGAATGTCGAGATGATCAAAACATGTCAACGCTATAGTGTGCTTCCGGTTCCAGGAGTAACGACACCAACTGAAGCGCTTACTGCATGGGAGAACGGGGCACGTATTGTGAAGGTCTTCCCGGCCGGTGTGCTTGGACCTAATTATATTAAGCAATTAAAAGGACCGTTGTCACAGATCGAAATGATGGCAGTAGGGGGCGTCAATGTAGAAAATTTTGGAGATTTCATTAAAGCAGGTGCAACGTCTGCAGGCATTGGCGGGGAATTAGTTAATAAGAAGCTCGTTGAAGCAAATGATTTTAAGACCATTACTGAGCGAGCAGCCTCTTTTGTCAAGGTATTTCAAGGTGCTGTACAAAGTGCTTGATTAAATAAATGAGAAAATTCAACAGGTACTAAAACCCCACGGATCACTTTGGACTGTGGGGTTTTATTGGTTTTTCCAGTCAACTCAATGGTTATTTTTTGCTCACCTGAAATTTCCTCATCGGTTAGCAAACCATGTTGTATAGTCAGTGATTACACTTTTTTCTTCATCGTTTAAATTGACAGCATCCTCCCTCTCTTTACGTACTAGCTATTAAATGGATTAAAGATTTTTCGTTCTATTCTATTATATAATGAAGGGTGAAATCTATTATGAAGTGACGGTTTATTTTCATTATTGAGCAAGAAAAATGGCATCCTTGGAAAGGAAGATTGAGATATGGGCCATTATTGCAGAATTTGCGGGCGAACGCGACCAAATGAAAAGTTTTCAGGGAAAGGGCATAGAAAGCATATTTGTAAAGAGTGTTCTCGCAAAAAACCGATGAAAAACAGTAGGCATGAGAATGATGCTGTTTCAGCTGAACTTAAATCGTTGATCGACACAATGCCGCCTCACATGCAAAACGTTGGCGATGATAATCTTGCACTTAATGATTGTGATTTTAATAAACACGACGCAGATGAACCATACGATGAGGATCTGCCCTTTTGAAAAGAGGAAATTTGAATGAGTGACAAAGTTGATAAGAAAACGGAGAAGGCACTGCTGCATGCGCTGGAAAATGCGAAGGCATATACGCAGAAGTTGCGGGAAGGCAGAGACAAGCGACTGTGGCAACCGGTTGATGTTCCATGCAGCCTTTTTGACGCGCTATGCAGACTGACAAAGGATAAGCTGGATGAGATACGCAGAACCTATCAATTTAAAGGTCTTAGTGCACTTAAGAAAGCAGAATTGGCTTCAGAGCTGTCCCGTGGCATTCCTATAGTATTTCACAATGTTCTCAACACCTTGGATCAAGGCAGGTTTGCCCTGATTAAAGACATCGTGAGCCATTCAGGCATGATTGCTGATTGCGGACTGTCAGATTCGAAGATCGAGACATTGATGAAGCACAGTATCCTCTTTCCCGGAAGTTATGAAGATAAAAAGGTTCTCTTTATGCCGCATGAGTTAATCAGCATCTTTGAAGAAAGCGGTGGCGACGCGCTGCAGCAAGTTGTTCGCCGCAATACAGAGTGGATTCAATTAACGCACGGCCTGCTTCATTACTTTGGTGTGATGGATACAGGGCGCATTATGGATAAGCTTGAAAGGCTGACTGGGCATTCCGTTGGTATCCATGATTTTCTGAGTGTGATGACTTTCGCCTGTGATTTTTACGGACAGGCAAGCCTAACTGCTACGGGTATGCGCGATTGCAGAGCCTTTGACGCAGAAAAGATTGTTGAAGAATACCTCATGCACCCGGATGTGGAGGACTATCCGTTTACGAAAAATCAGCTCATGAAAGCCGCCGATCCAGGTTACGTTGAGCGATCTCCGCAGATGAATCGATTAATCCAACTCCTATTGGACTATTATCAATTGCCTAAGGGAGAAATTGACGAACTCATGTTGCAGATCAGCTCGATCATTCAATCGGATGCAAGCCCCACAAAGGTGATTCAATTTCTGCAGATGCAGATGGAATTTCCCTCGTTTGATTTTGTGCAGCAGTTACTGGCCGAAGTAACCGAGGTTAACAATCATACACGTCAGTGGGTGCTAAAGGGGCATACACCACATGAGTTGTTTCAGAAAGAAAAGGAACACCTGATAGCCGTGCCGGGTCAATCTCTTGCGCCCGTTCGTTCCCAACTGCCGACCACCAGCAACTCGGTAACCCATGCTAAGGTCGGCCGCAATGATCCTTGCCCATGTGGCAGTGGCAAGAAATATAAGAAGTGTTGCGGGAAATGAAGGAACGAAATAAATGATCTGTTATACAAAACGTCCACTCGTGTATCGAAAAAAATGGTTATTGGATTTGCTTAAAGGAGAGACGGATCATGTCTAAGTTGAATTTGCTTTGGCTGATTTGGCAAAATGCGGAAACTAGGCAGAGATATCATGTGGGTAACTTAATCAAATCTAACGGTCACTATATCTTCTATTATGATCGGATATGATCGGACAAATAAGCATCGTGGATTAAAAGATGCATTATCAAATGGATATTACCCACATATTGCATTTCATGATCTGAAAAAGTTTTACGTTTCAGATAAATTATTTGGACCGTTTTTAAGAAGAATACCTAATACCAAAAGGCCAGATTTTTCATCATTACTCATTAAATTAGGGCTACCAAAAGCTTTTGATGATATGGATCTTCTTCAGGCAACAGGAGGGAGACTAGCTACGGATACCTATGAATTTGTTTCCCCGATTCTGATCAATGATGGAAACTTTAAGCTGAACTTTTACATTGCAGGTTTAAGACACTATTATTCAGGAGCGGTTCATGATCTTTCTTTTAAAAATAAATTGTTGCTTGAGAAGGATCCTGAAAATAAATATGATCCATTTGCAGTAAAAATTAGACTGTGTGATGGGGTAATGTTAGGATTTGTTCCGGCATTTTATAGTGAATTTGTCACCAAAGTAATTGATCACCAATGTCGATTCCAGCTTGAAATCGACCGACTTGACTCATTTGCAATGCCGCAATTACAAGTGCATGTTTCGTTTTTTGGTTCGTTAAACAAGAGTTCATCAGAAATTGAAAATTATTATGTTGGTACTACACCGTGATAGCCGATGAGCAGCCATTGTCCTATCAATTTATTTTACAAAAGAAATCGACTAGCTAAGCATACGTTATGCCAGCTGGTCGATTTTTGCTTTCTTTATTTGTCACCATCTTTCACCCTGTACATCCGGTCGGTTTCATGTTAATTCTCATTTGATTTTTTTTATCGAATGTGTGTCCTAATTGCAATTTAGTATTCGTGACGTATTTTGCGATGCAAAATCAGTAGCTGCGTTATTTAATGCGTCTCTTGACTCATCGGATAGAAACAAGCGGCCTCATGATCTTCAGAAAGCTTGACCAATTCCGGATCATGGTTTTTGCAGTAGTCTTTTGCAATCGGGCATCTCGGATAGAACGAGCATCCTGATGTGTGGCCTGCTAGGTCTGGTGGATCATTTTTTAAAAGTGTCCATTCGCTTGTTTTGCTGTTTTCGGATCAGGGATCGGAATTTTTTTTCGTGGATTGTACAGCCCTGCAAATGATTGATCTATCAATCATTTGCTAGTTTTTTATGTCAGATAGTATGACACAATGTTAAGATATATTAAAATATTATATTGACATTTAAATATTTTGAATATATCATTTAGTCATTGAAGGATATAACATTATAATACGTATTGATATTATCTCACTATTCAAAATGAGTTGATATAAATCTATCGTTAAAGGAGATGTATTGAGTTGGGGAAAAGGGTATTTAAAATCATTTCAGCATTGTCTTTTGTGTTCATTATGATGTTCTCGCTAGCTGCTTGTGGAAGCAATGGGGACAAGAAGACGGGTTTGGAAAAGATCAAGGCGAAGGGAACACTTGTTGTTGGCCTCAGTGCAGCGACTCCACCGTATGAATTTCATTACAGTAACAACGGCAAAAATGAGCTTAAAGGTGCCGATCTTGAACTGGTGAAGCGCATCGCAAAGCAAATGGATGTTAAATACGAGATTAAGGACATGGACTTTGATGGATTGCTGCCGGCTTTGCAGAGTGGAAAAATAGATATGATCGTTTCTGCAATGAGTCCGACACCGGAACGTGAGAAAGCAGCGGATTTTTCAAAAGTCTACTATAAAAGCACCAATGTGTTTGTTGTAAAGAAAAGTGAATTGAGTAAATACGCGAAGCCTTCCGCATTGAAAAATGCGACAGTGGCTACGATTAATTCCTCGACTCAGCAGGCGGTTACTCAAAAGTATTTTCCAAAAGCCCATTTAAAACTATTCGGAAAATCGAATGACTTGGCGCTTGCTGTTGCCCATAATAAGGCCGATGCCATGCTTGTTGACGTGCCAACAGCTGAACTGCTCATTCGAGCGAATCCGTCGCTTGCGCAAACAAATTTAAAATACAATGACGATACTGCCGGTGCAGCGATCGCAATGCCGAATCACTCAAGCAAAGATTTGAAGGATGCGGTAAACACCGCGATCACGAAATACAAAGGGCAGTATGAAAAATGGATTATCGAACAAGTGAAGTATGTTAAGGAATAAACAAGAGATTACACTCGTCAAATAATGAGCCGTACGAAAGTGTCTTTTCAGTATTTATATAATTCCAATAATTGGGATTGGGGTTGGAATTCTTGAATTTCTCTTTTTTGGGATCATACTACAGCTTCTTTTTACAAGGGGCGTATGTAACTGTATTGCTGGCAATTATTTCAGTGATTGCCGGTACGATTTTAGGAGTCCTATTAACTTTAATGAGACGTTCCAAAATTAAAGTGGTTCGCTGGATCAGTATTGCTTACGTTGAATTTATCAGAGGGACTCCATTACTTGCGCAAGTGTATCTTGTCTATGTTGGCTTGCCCATGCTTCTCCAACTTAATATTCCCGATTTTACAACGGGGGCTATTGCGCTTACGATCCATGCCTCGGCTTATATCTCGGAAACGATGCGCTCAGGGATTGAAGCGGTGCCCTATGGTCAGTCAGAAGCCGCAAGAAGTCTTGGAATGAACAGCAGAAGGACAATGCTTGACATTATTCTTCCGCAAGCTTTTAAAAACATTCTGCCGGCTCTTGGCAATCAGTTTATCGGCAACATTAAAGATTCATCCCTGGTGTCCGTGATCGGGATCGCCGAGCTCATGTATGAGACAACCACGGTACGCGGAACAACCGCCCTTGGACTTGAACCCATTATCGTGTGTTCCTTGATCTATCTTGTTCTGACCTTAACGTTGACAAGATTGCTCACGTTCGTTGAAAGGAGGTTAAAAAGCAGTGATCACCGTTAAACATTTGTACAAGTCCTTTAATAGTCATGAAGTGCTGAGTGATATAAACTGTACGATTCATGACGGTGAAGTGATTGTCATTATCGGTCCTTCCGGTTCCGGAAAAAGTACACTATTGCGCTGTCTCAATTTGCTGGAAACACCGACTCAGGGGTCGATCATTATTGATGGGCAGGATATTACGGATCGGAAAGTCAACATTGATCAAGTCAGGGAAAAAATGGGCATGGTTTTCCAGCAATTTAACCTCTTTCCTCATAAAACGGTGATTAAGAATATCTGTCATGCGCCCATCCGTGTGAGAAAAATGAAAAGGGGTGATGCAGAACAGCAGGGCATGGATTTACTGAGTAAAGTTGGATTGAGAGAAAAAAAGGATGTTTATCCAATTACCCTCTCCGGCGGCCAGCAGCAAAGAATTGCAATTGCGCGGGCACTGGCGATGCAGCCGACTGCGATGCTGTTTGACGAACCGACATCGGCGTTGGATCCCGAAATGGTAAGCGAGGTTCTGGCCGTTATTAAAGACTTGGCTAAAGAGGGCATGACCATGGTGATCGTCACCCACGAGATGGGGTTTGCCAAAGAAGTTGGTGATCGGATTATCTTCATGGATGGCGGCCAAATCGTCGAAGAAAATACGCCGGAGGAATTGTTTCGCCATCCGCAACATGCACGCACGCAAAATTTTCTGTCTAAAATTCTTCATTAACTAATTGTAATTCTTGGGAGGAAAAATCGTTGGAACTTAATCAAATCATTCAATCCATTCAGAGCAAGCAAAGTGAAATTAGCAGTGTCTATTTTGTAGGATGCGGAGGATCAAAAGCGGATCTCTATCCGGGCTTCTACTTTCTGCGAAAGAATGCAAAGAAGCTGATTGCCGGTCATTTTACAGCGAATGAATTTAACTACGATACGCCTGCTGCAGTTGGCGAACACAGTATCGTGATTACGTGCTCGCTGGGCGGGACCACTCCGGAAACCGTTCAGGCAACGAGCCTTGCGAAATCACTTGGTGCGCACACGATTGCAGTGACTCATGAACCTCAATCGCCTTTGACGAAAGATGCAGACTATGTGGTAACGCACGGATTTCATGAGAGCTATTCGGCTAAGGTATCAAAAATGACCAAAGTATTGACGCTGGCAGTAGAAATTTTGAACACTTTCGAAGGGTACGATGCCTACGATCATTTCATCGAAGGTTTAGGGAAAATTTATGATGTGATCGATGACGCGACAGAATCATTGCTTCCTCAGGCGAAAAAGTTTGGTGAAGCCTACAAGGATGCTCCGGTCATTTATGTCATGGGCAGTGGAGCGACAACAGAAGTCGCCTATTCCTTCTCCATTTGTCTGCTGCTTGAGATGCAATGGATCAATTCTAGCTCATTCAGTGATGGTGAATTCTTCCACGGTCCTTTTGAAATCGTTGAAAAAGATAAACCATTCCTGTTACTGATGAACGAGGGCAGCACGCGTCCAATGGATTCACGGGCCTTGGAATTCCTAAATCGTTTCGATGCGCAAACAACAGTAGTCGATGCAAAGGATTTCGGGTTGTTCAATTATATCGCCGAAGATGTCATTGATTATTTCAATCCTATTTTAATCGAAGGTGTGCTTCGTGTTTTTGCAGAACAATTAGCGATTGCCCGCAAGCACCCGTTGACAAAAAGAAGATATATGTGGAAGATGTCGTATTAATTTTCTGCAAAAACAGAAGTCGGCGCATCTTCACGGAAATACCATTGCCGATAGACAATAAACTGTATTTATTAGGATCATCGCGTTCCTCATTTCTGATCGGGCCGGTGATCTTTTCTATTAAAATACGAAGTTTGACTATCTGATACAAAAAGGTGTACAGCGATGAGTTATGCGCTATCATTATAGAATAGGTTCGTTCAAACTATTAAATGATTGGAAGTCAGATGATGCTAAACAAAGATAACCTATATCCACTCTATATCCAAGTCAAAAGAAAGATCATTGAGGATATTCACAACGACACGTATACGGAAGGCTCACGGTTACCCTCTGAAGCAGAGCTGTGTGAAAAATACGCGGTCAGCCGCATTACAATCAGACGATCTCTACAGGATATGGTGGATAGTGGTTACCTCGTTCGCAAACAGGGGAAAGGCACCTTTGTAAAAAGAGGGAAGATCAAGCGAAGCTTAATTTCGGCAGAGGGTTACACAGAGTATATGAAAGAGACAGGCCAGAAGCCGGAGCGTAAGATCGTTGAAAAAATGATCAAGCCTTGTTCTCCATTTATTGCGAAACGTCTATCGATCCCGCCAGACAGTGAAGTATTGGAACTATGCCGAATTCTCTATATTAAAGACGTTCCACTTGGCTATGAGGTGAATAGCTATCCAATCATGCGTTTTAATGGTTTGGAAGCGTATATCGATGATCGTGTTTCAACCCATGAAGTCTTGCAAGAAAAATATGGTGTAACCTTAAAAAATGCTTATAAGGTGTTGAACGTTTTGCTTGCAAGTGAAAAAACCGCCAATTACTTAAACTGTAACGTCAGCGCGCCCGTTTACCAGCTAGACAAAACGGCGTTTAACCAATACAACACAGCAGTCTATCATTCACTGATGTACTATGATGTGAATCGGGTTAGCTTCGTAATCGAAGACCAGAATGACGAGTGATTCTAAAAAGAACCACATTAAATCTCAAATGGAAGAAGGTTTCAGATGTGCGTTTTTTAGGACTTGGCGATAATGTCGTTGATATCTATGAATCGAGACAGACGATGTATCCCGGCGGCAATGCCTTGAATTTCGCGGTATTCGCGAGAAAGCTTGGGTTCGAATCCGCTTTTCTCGGCGCTTTTGGAACGGATCAGATTGCTGAACATGTCCAGTCATCCGCTGAGGCTTACGGGGTGGACCTCTCCCACTGCCGCACTTATGAAGGCGAAAACGGCTATGCCAGAGTAACGCTCAAAGACGGCGATCGGATTTTCCTGGGAAGCAATCGCGGCGGCGTCCTAAGCCAATATGGCTTAACGATTTCTAACAAAGATGTGGACTATTTAAAAACCTTTGATTTGATTCATTGCAATATCAATGGTTTTTCTGATGATGCGCTCCCATCGATTCACCAACTAGGTATTCCAATTTCTTATGATTTCTCCAGCGAATTTACGGAAGAAGATATTAAGCGCGTCGCCAAGTACATTGATATCGCTTGTTTTTCATGTAGTCATTTGACTGAGGACGAACTGAAAAACCTAGCTTCACGCGTTTCCGGTTACGGCTGCGAGTGTGTGCTCTGTACTCAAGGCGAAAACGGTGCCTTCCTTTTTACAGAAGGTCACTGTTATCGTCAGTCGGCCCATTATATTAAAGCTCTAGATACCATGGGAGCCGGAGATGCTTTCATCACTTGCTTCCTAGTTCACTATTATAAGGAGCTTGGCAATGCTGCCGGCAAGAAAGAAGCGATAACAAAGGCACTGGAGTTGGCCGCTGATTTCTCAGCGCAACAGTGCCTGGTTGAGGGGTCCTTCGGTATGGGGAAAAAGCTTGACACAACCGAAGAATAATCATCTAAAAAAGAAATTTGAAGCGAAAAAAAGCTGATTGCGCGATGCAGTCAGCTTTTTTTTGCGTGCGCTCAGCATGGACGATAGCTAGGCAGTGAAAGTCCGCTACAGGTTTGGTAGTAGGAACTGGTAGCTAAAAGCAAGGGTGTCTATTGTGCGTGGAATTTGAAGGCGAAGTCATTCAGTAGATAATTAAAAAAATCAGCTCGTGATAGACACAGAGCTGATAACGTTAATCTATATAAAAGGGGAAGTCTTGCAAAAAAAACTTGTTTCTCAGACAAGCGTATCGTCTGAGAAGGGGTGCGGATAGCCGAAGCCGCCGTCAATCGTACACGTTTGTGCCGCTGCTGATGCTGCAAAATCAAGCGATTGCGAAAGAGTCATATTCTTTGCAACGAAGGCAGTGACAAATCCAGCGATAAAAGAATCTCCAGCACCCATTGTGTCCACAATATCTACAGATTTAATTCCTTGATGGTAGAAATGAGTCCCATCGTAAAGTGTGCTTCCTTGTTCACCTTTCGTGCAGCAAATGAATTGAGTACCTAATTGATGACAGGTTTCCTGCAATTGTTTGGTTTGATCGGAAGTTAAATCAGATGTTGAGAAAAAGGCGAAAGTAAGATAAGGACACACTTTCTTTAAGTAGCTTATTTCATAGTTTGTTGAGAAATCGAATGATAGAGCACATCGAGAACTAATATTTGGCAACTCATTTTCCAAATGTGAATAGCAACTCGTATGGCAAACAGAGAAATTGGCAAGTTGCTCAAGTTCGTCCGATGTTAAGCAAATTTTAAATAAATGTTGTGCGCTTCGAAACGGTCCCGCTTTAAATAAACGATCTCCATGATTATCAATGGTTACAATTGGCTGAGCTGTATGGGTGTAGACTTGTCGTGACAAATGAAAGTCAATGTCTTCTTTTGTCAGCGCATCTTTGATATGTGCAGCGTGGCTGTCATTGCCAAAGATGCCGATATACGCGACATGATCAAAGCCGTCTCTACGTGCATTGACGGCGACATTCACAGCATTGCCACCGGGATAATAGATCTGTTTCTCAACATAGCAGTCTGTTACGTTATCTCCAATGGCAATTAAACGTTTCGCTTCCATTGTTGGAATCCTCCTCCCTTGGAGCAATTAAATGCATGATTGGTATCTATTAAAAATTGATCTTTTCAATAGAATACCACCGGTTTAGGGGCATTAATACTTCATTTGCCACATATAGCGCCGGACGCTCAATGAATGACCGCGTTCAAAGGCGAGAGCTTCAACGAGTTGTCTTAGTACGGCGGCCAAAATAGGTGTTGCAAAATATTCTTTCAGTGATTCATCGAGCCCTGTAAGGTCAAGCTCCTCTGCATCAACGAGGTAGACTTTTTCACTGAATTTAGAGCAGAAATTATAAGCACGGTCATCGAGCTTACGATTGTTACCAAGTGTTTTGACGATCAGGAATGGCACATCAAAGTCCGTAATTTCAAATGGTCCGTGAAAATATTCGCCGGAATGGATGAATGAAGAATTGATCCACTGCATTTCCATCATCCAGCAGATGGAAAAGGAGTAACATTCGCCTTCATTTGCCCCATTACCCATTGTATAGATGAGCGATTCACGCTTAAGTTCTTTAGCCCATGTTTTTGTGCGTTCGGCAAATTTCTCCTTAGCATTTACCGTCCAAGTGTTAAGTTGATCGACTGCCTGGATGGCGTGTTCGTATTTCTCGCATGGATTAAGCGTATTTAGAATACTGAAAATAAGCCCGTAAAGAATACCCTTGTTCAAATCACTCACATCAACTTCGGGTCCCCATTCATATTGAATAGGAAACTCTGCTGCCTGCCATAATGGAGAATCCTGTTGATTGGATAACGCGATCGTGAGCGCACCCTTTTGGCGACTGATTCGGGTTGCTTCTACAGTCTCAGGAGTTGTTCCAGAATGTGAGCAGGTAATCACGATGGAATTTTCATTTAAAGCTTTGGGTGATCGATAATTAAAATCATTAGCCGAATAGATACTGCTTGGAGTTTCAATCTCTTTGTCGAAGATATAGCTGGCGACTTGCAAGAACGCTTTGGAACCTCCGCATGCGACAAAGTAGAAGTGATTAATCGTTTTTTTCTTCTTTAAAGCATCAATGGCAGCTGAGATTTGATCTCTGTAGCAATCTTTCATTTTCATTCCTCCAAATCGGTAGATTCAATAAAACGTATTAAAACGTATTACTACGTATGAATTATAAATCAATTTAATTATTTTACAATGTTTAATTTATTATTTGTAAATTAATTTCTTTAAAAATGCTGATAATATAGTAAAAATAACACTATATTATATTTTAATTTTATTTTTTTCTGAAAATATATTTGACTTTGTTTTTTTGAAATGTTAAATTTTACTCAATAAATTTAATACGTTTTAAAATATCCTAATATCAGTGGTAACTGTGACAAAACACAAGGGGGAGATCCAAAAATGTTGTCGAAAGTGAAAAAGACGATGGAATTATTACTATTTTCTGTAATTGGTGTATCTATCATTCTATCATTAGTGGCCTGTTCATCATCAAATGGAGAGGATAAGATCAATAGTGAGACGCTAAAGCTCCAGCAGCCCACATCGATTGATTCATTGGATCCGGCTCTAAGCTATGACACATCATCGACAATAGTTGTCGGCAATGTGAATGAAGGACTTTATACAGTTTCTCCGAACAATAAGCCACAATTAGCGATGGCGGAAAAAGTGACAAAAAAGGATAACGGAAAAACACTGATATATACAATTCGAAAGGATGCCAAATGGTCGAACGGAGCCCCAGTTACAGCGAGTGACTTTGTGTTTGCCTGGAGACGAGTGGTTGATCCGAAACTTGCATCTGGCTTTAGCTTTGAATTGAGCGAAGCACAAATCAAAAATGCGGACGCAATTATTGCAGGAAAGAAGGACCCGAAGACTTTAGGCGTTTACGCCGAAGGAGAAAAAACACTGGTTCTTAAGTTGAACCGCCCTGTTCCATTCATGTCGAGCTTATTGTCTTTCGCTTCCTTTGCTCCGATTAATGAGAAGTTCTACAAGGCTCAGGGTAAGAAATTTTCGATGACATCAAAGAACTTGATTTATAATGGTCCTTACGTAATTAAGAATTGGAAAAACGGCGATAATTCAATCACACTCGCAAAGAATCAGAACTACTACAACAAGAAAAATGTTAAAGTAAAAAAGATTGAACTTAAACTAATTTCGGATACTCAACGAGCGGTAATGGCGTATAAGAATGGGGATGTGGACTACGCAGCACTGACCGGTAACCTTGTGAATCAGAATAAAAGCAGCAAGGACTTTAGAACAGATATTGGTGCTTTCAACTGGTATTTAATGTTCAATAGCAAGATTAAAGGACTTGATAATAAGGATTTACGAAAGGCGATTGCTTATAGTATTGATAGCAAAGAACTGACACAGAAAATTCTGAAAGATGGTTCTGTTCCAGCTGAATCGGTTGTACCTAAAGGCTTCGCCTATTCGCCGACGGATCATAAAGATTTTGCTGATCAGACGAATAATCCTTATTCCTATAATCCAAACCTTGCGAAAAAATATTGGAATAAGGCAAAGAAAGAAACCAACTTGAGAAGCTTTACGCTCATCTATGGTAAGGATGAAGATAATATGGGGAATGTTGCGGCTTATATTAAATCACAAATTGAGAAGACGCTTCCGGACCTGAATGTGAATCTTCAAACGATGCTTAAAAAAACACGACTTGCCAAAATGCAAAACTTCACTTATCAAGTAGCCTTGACACGCTGGGCACCAGATTATGCGGACCCGACGGCTATCTTAAGCATGTATACGACTAATATGGTAAGTAACTATGGCGCTTGGTCAGATAAAACGTTCGACTCTTTATATAATCAAGCGAATACGATCTTTGTGAATAAGTCTGAAGTTCGGTGGAATGCATTAATTAAGGCAGAGAATATCCTGATGGATTCTGCAACGAGTGTTCCACTCTATCAAACAGCCAATGCATACCTGTTAAATAGTAAGGTGCACAATTTTATTAATCATTCATGTGGTGTTCCACTCTTTTTCAAATATGTATACATCAAATGACAAAATAGTAAGTTGAGTTTAGGCATTTATAAAGTTTTTCACGGATTATTCGTGAAAAACTTTATCTTTAGTTAGAGCATTTAAGAATGGAAGTGATTCATATGATCCGCTATATAGGGAAAAGAACGATTCTATCATTAATTACTCTTTTTATTATCCTTTTCATCTTATTCTTGATGTTGAATTTTATGCCTGGGTCTCCGTTCAATGATACAAAAATGTCTCATGAACAGCTTAAAATTCTTTATCATGAGTACGGGCTGGACAGACCACTTGCGGAAAGATTTCTAATTTATGTGAAACAAATGCTCACTGGTAATCTAGGTGTTTCCTATTCCTTACAAACAAATGCCACAGTTACGAACATGATCTCACATACATTGCCAATTTCTGTTCAGATTGGCTTACAAGCATCAGTGGTAGGTTCGCTTATTGGCATTGTGCTTGGGTTCGTTGCCGCATTACGTAAGAACAGTTTCTTTGACTCGATGGCTACAGGTATCTCCATCCTTGGCGTCAGCGTCCCTAGCTTTGTTCTTGCACTATGTTTCTCCTATATTTTCTCTTATAAATATAATCTGTTTCCGTTGCTCTATAGTTCAAGTGAGGCATTTAGATCAACAATATTACCAACCCTTTCATTATGCTTCTTTACTTTGGCAAGTATTGCAAGGTATTCACGTTCTGAAATGATTGAAGTAATGGAGAAAGATTATATACGACTTGCTGATGCTAAAGGCATTACACGTTTCCAACTTGTGTGCAGACATATTATTCGCAATGCGATGATCCCGATTATTACCGTCCTTGCACCTTTGACCGTTGATTTAATGGCGGGGAGTTTGGTTATTGAGAAGGCCTTTTCTATTCCAGGCATGGGCAGTCTCTATATAAATGCTATACAAGCCAATGACTATAATGTAGTCATCGGAATAAGCTTCATCTATAGCTTGATGTTTATTGGAACGATGTTTTTTGTCGATCTCTTGTACGGACTGATCGATCCGCGTATTCGAATTGCAAAAAGGGGGAAATGACACCCATGCTAATCCAAAATGATTCATTATTAGATAATGATTTTCAATTGGCAAATAAACAAAGAATGGAACTGTCTTCAAACAATAAACATATTCCTTATATCAAACGCGTCTGGAGCGGATTTATTTCAAACAAATGGGCAGTCGCCAGCTTTGTTGTTATTTTATTGATTGTGCTCTTTGCTCTATTTGCGCCTATCTTTAGCCCATATTCGTCAACAGGTGTTCGTCCGGATGAAACAAACTTATCACCGCGTATCCCACTTTTGGAAAAAATAGGGATATTTAATGGCTATAGTGATGCGGTCAGTACGCGTTACCATTATTTCGGTACGGATAATTTAGGGCGTGATATATGGGTACGCTGTGCAACTGGGACAAGATTATCGCTCTATATTGCTTGCCTGGCGATGCTAATTGATTTGCTGATTGGCGTCATTTATGGGATGATTTCAGGCTATTATGGTGGACGGGTCGACCTTGCTATGCAGCGCATTACGGAAGTCCTCAGCATTGTTCCGACGATTATTGTCGTAACGCTTTTACTAGTTGTTCTAAAGCCGGGCCTATCCAGTATTATTGTGGCCATGATATTGACGGGATGGATTAATATGTCCCGAATTATTCGCGCCCAAGTGTTGAAAATTAAAGAACAGGAATTCGTGATGGCTGCTTACACGATTGGCGAGTCGACAGTTACGATCATCTTGAAGGAAATCTTGCCCAATTTAATAGGTCCGATTATTACAACGTTTATGTTCTCAATTCCAAGTGCTATTTTTCTTGAAGCTTTTCTGGCTTTTATTGGTTTAGGCGTACCTGAGCCTTATGCATCCCTGGGATCGATGATTAATGATGGATTCAGTTCAGCGATGAGTTATCCGTTCATGATCTTCTTCCCGATTATCCTACTTGTATTATTGATGTTGAGCTTTAATTTGTTTGCAGATGGACTGCGTGATGCCATCGATCCAGAAATTAACGAGAAATAATTTGGAGGTGGGGAAGTCATGACTCATGAGGACATAATTCTTAGCATCAATAATTTAGCGATATCGTTCAAAAGTTTCTCTGGTCGTGTGCGCGCCTTAAGAGGCGTTACTATAGATGTTGTACGTGGAAAGACCATTGCGATTGTTGGCGAATCAGGAAGTGGTAAATCAGTTACAGTAAAGACCATCATGCGCATTTTGAGTAAGAACGAAAAAATAGAAAGTGGATCAATTGTTTTTAACAACAAAAGGGATAACGAAATCGTACCAATCGATTTGCTTAAGCTATCTAATAAACATATGCAAAGAGAGATAAAGGGTAAAAAAATTGCGATGATATTCCAAGATCCGATGACTTCACTGGATCCGACTATGAAAATAGGCAAACAAATTCTGGAAGCTATTTTTGCACATAAAAAGATAAAACTAAAGGCCGCGGTAGAACAAGTGCATCAGCTTTTGGAGACGGTTGGAATAAAAAATATTAAGGCGGTCATGAATGCTTATCCCTATCAACTTTCAGGGGGGATGAGACAACGCATCGTCATTGCGATCGCTATTTCTTGTGAACCGGATCTGTTAATTTGTGATGAACCGACTACAGCACTTGATGTGACGATTCAATCCAAGATACTCGATTTAATTAAAAAAATTCAAAAAGCACGCAACTTGTCCGTTATCTTTATTACGCATGATCTTGGCGTTGTATCTAGAATCGCAGATCAAGTGTACGTGATGTATGCAGGGAAAATAGTGGAATATGGAACGTGTAATGATATCTTCTATGACCCCCGTCATCCTTATACTTGGGGACTTTTGGAGTCCACTCCGGATATGGCCTATTTGCAAGAAAGGCTAGCCTCCATACCAGGAACACCGAAACGGATGATCGGGGATGTAAAAGGCGATCAATTTGCAGAGCGGAATCGTTATGCTTTAAACATTGACTTTCGCATGGAACCGCCATTTTTTAAAGTAAATGATCATCACTTCGCTGCAACTTGGCTTCTTCATCCTAAGGCGCCGCAGATTCGCATTCCTGAGTCTCTTCGTAAACGGATTGACTTGATGAAGGAGGAAAATAGAAATGGCTAAGGAAAATGCAAAGCCAATATTGACTGTCCGCAGCTTAAAGAAATATTACGTAACCGGTCACAAACAGATTAATAAAGCCGTTGATGGGGTATCTTTTTGTATATATCCTGGGGAAACTTTCGGGCTTGTAGGGGAGTCAGGTAGCGGAAAGTCAACGACAGGTCGTTCAATTATTCGTTTGGAAA
The DNA here is from genome assembly GCF_900113325.1 of Sporolactobacillus nakayamae. Lineage (GTDB taxonomy): Bacteria > Bacillota > Bacilli > Bacillales > Sporolactobacillaceae > Sporolactobacillus > Sporolactobacillus nakayamae. Next base: position 25,472 of record NZ_FOOY01000022.1, read on the forward strand.
CGCCAACTCAAGGTGATATTAACTTTCTTGGTAAAGACTTATCAGGAAATTTGAGTAAGCAGACACAACGCTGGTTGCGTTCCAAAATCCAGATGATTTTTCAAGATCCGATGGCATCGTTAAATCCACGACGAACCGTGCTGAAAAGTATTGAGATCGGCCTGAAAATTCACCATATTGGATGCTCTGACAAAGAACGTAAGAATATAGTATTTCAGATGCTTCGCAAAGTGGGTCTCTCCGAGGATTATGCTTATTGCTATCCACAGGATCTATCGGGCGGGCAGAGACAGCGTGTGGGGATTGCAAGAGCATTGATCATGGAACCTCCGCTGGTTATTGCTGATGAGCCGATTTCTGCCTTAGATGTTTCGATTCAGGCCCAGATCGTGAATTTGATGAAAGATATTCAGGAGGAGACGGGAACCGCCTATCTATTTATCGCGCACGATCTGTCTATGGTACGTTATCTTTCTGATCGTATTGGTGTGATGCATCTAGGGCACCTTGTCGAAATTGGAACATCTGATGAGATCTTTCATCATGCCCAACATCCTTATACGCAGAGTCTCCTCTCTGCGATACCGACAGTCAATCCGGAATATGAGAAATCACGCACGATACAAAGTTATCAAAATACAAATGCTCGTGAAGAATATGGCAAAGCAAATTGGTCGAAACTTAGTGGGACACACTATGTCCTTCAGCCATAGAAGAAGAGGATAATTCGGTGGTATGTCCCTTGTACAGGTGATTATATTGGCAAATGTGGTAAAATAAACTGGATGATACTAAAAAATTAGGGCGTGGAATTTTATGGTACTCCCGGATATACCAAAACCATTATATGAACAGCTGGAAAATGAAATCCGAAACCATATTATTAGTGGCGACTATTCTTATGGAAAAAAAATACCAAGTGAGAAAACGTTAATGGAAAAATTTGGTATAAGCAGGGTTACTGTTCGAAAGGCTATTGATAATCTATGCAAGGACGGCCTGCTAGAAAAGAAGCAGGGTAAAGGAACCTTTGTCAAAAGTGTGAAAATTAAGGATCGTTTAGACTCTATTCATGGGTTCACTGATTCACTAAATAAAAACGGACGCTGGCCAAGAAAAATTATTATTGAAAAAAGTTATAAGAGTCCTGACGAACGGATCAGGCGTGAACTGAAAATCGATGCTGATGAGCTGATTATTTATCTGAAAAGGGTATTGCTTGATGGTGGTTCACCCTATATGATCGATGAATCCTTTTATTCTGCAAAAAAGTTTCCAGGGTTATTTGACAAAATCAATAACAAATCGTCAACTTATAAATTATTGGAACAAGATTATCAAACGTGTCTTGCAAAATCGTATAAAGAAATTTCCATTGTTGTTGCGGATAAGTTGGTACAAGAGGAATTAAATTGTTCAATTGACGAGCCGCTGTTCTATATTCACAAGATCGTATATGATGTCGACGATAATCCGGTGCAAGTTTCAAATATGAAGGTACTGGGAACACGGGTCACATATTCTATTGAGTCAATTGAGGGTAGTTCCTATATGAATCACACGGTTGACCCTCAGTCTTAAACATATTTTTAGAATCTTTTGTGTACAACATCAGAAACTTTGGTAATGGAACCTTTAAATTTAAAATGACCGCTCCGTCTTTAATGAGACGGGGCATTTTATTCGCCTGCATGCTAAGCGAAATACCGTGCTTACCCTTACGAAATTTGATAAAGCGTCTGAATCCGTTGAACGTAAGGGATTTAGACGCTTTATGACATAAGTGTTCAGCAATATAAAAAATTTAATCAGGGCATGTTGCGTAAGTTGTTCTATTTCGAAACGACCAAATTCACAATTTCGTGGATGCAATCTTCTGTCTGAGGATACTCACCAAGATGATCAAAGAAACTAAGATCCATTCTAACAAATTGAATTAACGGGATACCAGGATACCAGGATATCAGGATTATTTTACCAATTGACAAAATACATCATTGCAAATTCTGATATAGTCAAATTCATTTTCGATTAACGTAAGTGATGAGAGACTGGCTAATCGATCCGAATACAATGGACAAATATTGGGATCTGTTAGGCTGTCGTTCTTTTTTAGATGTGGCATTCGACATATCTCCGTCAATTTTCTAAAGCCTAATTATAGAGGTAATATAGGCTTTTTGTGACCTATTCATCGGGTAGGATGATAAATTCCAGTGATAAAATGTTTGACTGGGATTGATTAGATCAAGTGCTCCGTAAATAGAACTGACTTGTGTTATTTGCTTAGCTGAGTCATTAAGTGCGCACACAATGGCTAAATTACCTTCTGCACTATCACGAACTAATGAAATATCATTCTTATAGATTCTCAATTTATCAGCGTGATGATTTACCCAGCTAATGACGCCCATACAATCCTTTAATCCATTGAGAAAAGGGTTCTCCGGAGTCAGTCGGATGAAGGCAAGGGTGTCTATTCTTTACTAATCCGTCCTGTTTTTATGCCATTTTTTTGATTCAGCTGTTGATCGGCTGTTTCAGTAGACGTTCGATATCATCAGCGATTTTTTCCGGTTTCACTGTGGCTGCGTAGCGCTGAACGACTGCCCCGGAACGATCAATCAGGAATTTTGTGAAATTCCATTTGATATTGGAGCTGAGTATGCCGCCCTTCTGTGATTTCAGATAGGTGTAGAGTGGGTCGGCATGTTCGCCATTGACGTCAATTCGGGCAAATCTGGGGAAAGTCGTATGATAGCGCATGGAGCAGAATTGATTGATTTCCTCATTTGTTCCCGGCGCCTGATGCCCAAACTGATCACACGGGAAATCAAGAATTTCGAAACCCTCTGGTTGATATTTTTCATACAGTTTCTGAATCCCTTCATATTGAGGGGTAAATCCGCATTGTGTCGCCGTATTGACGATCAACAGTACTTTTCCTTTGTAATTAGCCAATGATACTGAGTTTTCATTCAAATCTTTGACAGTAAATTCATAAATACTCATTTTCGATCATCCCTTTATTTGTAAATTATATGGCCAAAGGCATTCAATGTTCTGCTACTATGTCCGTAATCGATTTTCTTAATGCTGCGTTCAGATCTTGAATCTTTTTCAGATAGAGTCTGTACTGATCTTCGGTTAGGTCCGTTTGTTGACCGCAGTTTTGCACTGCCTGAAGGACTTCGGATTGTTTTCGTCGTCCAAAATCCGTCAGGTGAACGAACAACTGCCTTTTGTCTTCAGGTGACCGCCGGCGCACAAGCCAACCAGTGCTTTCCAAACGTTTGAGAAGCGGCGTTAGCGTGTTGCTTTCCAAGTGCAGTCTTCGACCGAGTGTATGCAGCATCAGCTCATCTTCTTCCCAGAGTGCCAGCAGGACAACATACTGAGCGTACGTCAGATGAAAGGGTGCGAGTGCAAGCTGATAGAATTTGTTAAACAGGCGATTCGCATTATAAACCGCAAAACAAAGCTGATTATCTAATCTGATGGATTCATTAACCGGAATCGTTGCTGAGCCCCCCAGTCATACAACTGTTTCAATCGTGCACGATTGATTTCGGATTTACTTTAACACAGACACCACTTTCCGACAAGTCATCTGCTTGTGAAGTAGAGAATTTTTAAATTTGGTCAAAAGCAAAATCAAATTCATTCAATTCAATCTATCAAAACATGAGGCTTACTGTTCTTCCTGAATTATGCACAAAAAATCCCTCCCATTGAAGCAGGAGCCTATATCAGAGGATTGGCTGATCAAGGAATTCAGATACCCAGGAGACTATCCTTTTGTATTATTTACACAGAATTTTTCACTCTCCAGTAATTTATATAACGAAAAGATTTCTGATAAAGAGGAAGGCTTTGTGAAAATACCATACAGTTGAACAGATTCAATGGAACGATTAGAAACAATGATTCATGATGCATTTGAAAAGTGCGGGATCTTTTTACTTGAAAACTTTGTTTTTACTGAACGGATATACGATTCGGTAAGTGTAACAAAACGTGAAGTGGAACGCACGGTTATTCATCTTAAGATCATTTCTTACGTGGCATCTTCGACTAAATAAAAAATCTCGGCATTCACCATTCGTTTCCAATCCGGATGGCAATTGCCGAGAAAATACATAACTTTTTTTATGAAGGGCATCGTTTTCTGCAGAATTGCACGCAGTGTTCGCTGTCTTATTTTAAGGGCTGCTCTATACGACCTAACAGAAAAATCAATTCAATTCGCTTTTACCTCTTGAGTTTCGTAAAATGGTATCATTGTTTTAGGATCAAGCAGTTTTATCACTGAATCCGGCACATCGGGCAGTTGTGCAGCTAATGTTTGGATGGGTATGTCCATTTCCAGTGATTGTTTGACCAGCTTGCATGTTTTGCTGTACCCGATATAGGGGGTCAATGCGGTTGCGAGAATGGCGCATTGATTCGCTTCTTTCGCGCATTGCGCGCTATTGGCTTGTATGCCGCTGATACAGTTGATTCGGAACGTTCGTAATGTTTTTTGCAGCAGCCTGGATGCGGTGATTAAGTTGCGCACGATAATGGGTTCGAATGCATTGAGTTCCAGTTGCCCGGCTTCAGCGGCAAGCGTGTTGGTTGTGTCGAAGCCGATGACTTGGAACGCGACTTGATTGACTAATTCAGGGATGACGGGATTGACTTTGCCGGGCATGATCGATGAACCGGCTTGTTTTTTGGGCAGAAAGAGTTCGTTAAAGCCGAATTGCGGGCCGCTGGAGAGCAGGCGGAGGTCGCTGGCCATCTTAGACAGTGTGACAGCTAATAATTTATAGGCATGGGAGAGCTGGATAAACGCATCAACATGCTGGGTTGCATCAATTAAGTTGTCTGCTTGGTAGAGCAGTCGGCCAAATTGTTTGCTGACTTCGGGAACGATCCGGCGGACATAGTACTCGGAAGCGTTGACGGTTGTACCGATGGCGGTTCCGCCGAGATTTAACGTTTTTAATGCATCGCGGCTGTGATTAAGTTCATTAAGATTGCGAGCGATTGCCGATGCAAATGCCTGAAATGTATTGCCAACTGTTGTGGGCAGTGCATCTTGCAGCTGCGTCCGCCCGAGTTTGACGACATCTTGCAGCTCGTCTGCTTTTTGTACCAAGTTATCTAGAAATTGATCGATTTCCAGGGCAAGGCGTTTGCTCAGCCGCAACAGGGCAAGCTTGCTTGCGGATGGAAAGACATCGTTTGTTGATTGGCAGCGGTTGATGTCGTCATTGGGATGCACAAGGGTGTAGTCGCCTTTCGCTCCGCCAAGCAGTTCGATGGCGCGATTGGCGATGACCTCGTTGGCATTCATATTTATTGATGTGCCTGCACTTCCTTGAATGGCGGGCGCAATAAACTCTTGATCAAATTTTCCGTCAAGGATTTCATCACAAGCGCGACTGATCGCCGTGGCTTTTTCTTTGCTGAGTGAACCCTCTTCATGGTTGACGATTGCGGCAGCTTTCTTTATCAGGGCAAGTCCATGAATCAGTTCTGAATCGATCGTTTCTGCAGCCACACTGAAATTTTCTTTCGCGCGCAGCGAATGGATACCATAATAGGCGGCTTGCGGGATTTCTTTTGTGCCGAGTGCGTCTGTTTCCGTTCTCATAGGGGTGATGATTCCTCCTTGTTTACTGGATACGACTAAGATAATCCGAAATGAATGAAAAGGCGACGACTTTCGAACAACTCGTTCGATAAAAATTTTTTTCGCCCGGATTCTTAATTAAATAATTTATTGAGTTAAAAAATATAACAAAAACAAAATGTGCGTGTCATGTAATCTAACAACTATTTTTGCATTCTTTCAGAAGTTGCCTATAATGAAAGTCGACAGAAGAAGGAGGAACGTATCGGAATGGATTCTATAGATCGGAAGATTATTAATCGGCTCCAGCAAAATGCGCGCGTGTCCCTTAAAGCGCTGGCACAGGAATGCTACATCTCTCCACCAACCATCTCCGCCCGAATGCATCATCTGGAACAATTAGGCCTTATCAAAAATTATTATACATTGATTGATTATAAGAAAGCCGGCTACCACATAAAAGCCTATGTTCATGTCAAAGTCGATCCTAAAGACAAATTGGATTTCTATAAATATATTGAATCAATTCCCAATGTCCTTGAATGTGACTGTGTGTCCGGCGAGTTCTCGATGGTGATTAAGGTGATTTTCGAAAGTACGGAACTACTGGATTCATTTATTAATTTGCTTCAGCGGTTCGGCAAAACGAATACGCAAATTGTTTTTTCAACCCCGGTGGACGTACGCGGCGTGAGTCTGAGTGAGGAGAAAGAGGATCGGCCGTAATGATCCTTGTCTCTGCGGCAGATTGTGAGGTAAATGCTCAATTCGGTTGTTAGCATGCGCCTCTTACACCCGCGTGGCCGCCTGCACCTCTGAAACAGCTGCGGCAAATAAATCAATCGCTTGATCCAGTTCTTCTTTTGTTGTTGTTTCGCCGAAAGACAGGCGCACAAGCTCCCGCGCTTCTTCAGCGGAACGGCCGATCGACAGCAGCGTCGGGGAAGGCTGATGCGCTGTGCTGCTGCAGGCGCTTCCTGTGGCAATCGACAAGCCGCGCTGATTGGCGGCGAGCATGATCTGCTGCCCTTCAATGCCGGGAATGCGGAGTGCGAGAATATGCGGCAGTTGATGATGCGCGGATTCTTCAACACTAAAAGAAATGCCTTTCTTTTGAATGCCGGCAATGAACTGTTGTCGCAAATCAGTGACATGGCCAAGCATTGCTTCAGCCTGCTGGCAAGCTACCTTGGATGCCGTAACGAAGGCGGCTATGCCGGGAAGATTGACGGTACCTGGGCTAAGCCCCTGCTTAGGTGCCCCGGGCAGCTGCGGTTGAAAAGCTTCGCGCGGATGCACGTAGCAGAGTCCAACTCCTTTGGGTCCGTAGATTTTATGGGCGGTGGCTGACAAAGCGGTAATATGCGCCGCTTCGGCATCGATCGGCAATTTTCCATAGGACTGTACGGCATCACAGTGGAAGGCAATTTTTTTGCTGAACAGCAGCTTGCCGATTGTGTTTATATTATTAATGCTCCCCATTTCGTTATTGACATGGTCAACACTGACAAGAATTGTGTCTTCTCTGAGCGCCTGTTCAATTGTTGACGGATCCACTTCGCCATCCGCGCGGCGCTTCAGTTCAGTGACTAAGAAACCTTCCTCGCGCAGTTTTTCAAAGGCAAGCACAACGGATGAATGCTGTCCCTGTACATAAATTAAATGATTTCCTTTGTTCTTTCGGGCATGCGCTATGCCGTCAATCGCCAGCAAGTTGCTGTCCGAGCCTCCGGAAGTAAAGAAAATGGTGTTTGCTTCAACGTGGAGATGGCGGGCGATTTGTTCTCGACAAGAAGCGAGTAGTCGGTCTGCCGCGTCACCAAAGTCATGTGGGCTGTTGGTGTTGCCGAAACAGTGCTGAGCGACATCTGTATAAGTTTTCAGAGCTCTTGAAGACATGGGTGTTGTCGCTGCATAGTCAAGATAAATCATCGGTACTGCGCTCCTTTTAGTGCTAAGCTTTTATTTTTTGTCCGTCAGAGGCTTTGCGACATTTTTTTTTTGTTGAAAAAATGGTAGTTATCATGCTGCTGTTTTCGTTAAATAACTTCGGTAAACCGTTATCCTTAGTAAATTTTTAACAATATGTGTTTTCCTACTTGCTGTAAGTTTAATAATGTGACAATATAGTTGTCAAGACAAGTGTAAAGACAGGTGTAAACAATTGAAAACATTTCAATCAGATATCGTTATTATTGGAAGCGGACTGGCTGCGCTTTACACAGCAGCGAAGCTCATGAAAGAGAAGCGAGTGATTGTCCTGACAAAAAGGGAATGGCAGGCAAGCAATTCCTTTCTTGCTCAAGGCGGGATCGCGGCGGCATACGCTCCGGATGATGACTGGCATCGGCAGCTGGAAGATGCATTGAGGGCAGGACGCTATCACAATGATGTCGATGAGACTGCTTATCTTGCACGAGAAAGCAAAGTTCAAGTGGATGAGCTGATTCGATTGGGCATGAAGTTTGACCGTGATCGAAACGGGACTATTTTGCTGGCAAGAGAGGGTGGGCATTCTGCCGCTCGCGTCCTGCACGCGCACGGCGACGCGACCGGTCGCGAGCTAACGACCTTTGTTAAGCGCTACGTCGAGCAGCAGGTCGTCATTCATGAACAGACGCAGGTCGTCGAATTGATGGTTCGAAACGGCCGCTGTGTCGGCGCTCTTGCCAAGGATCCGTCAGGAGAAACGGTTCTTTATCGAGCGCAGAATATCGTGCTTGCGACCGGCGGATGCGGTCAGCTTTACGCGCCGACTTCTGCAGACCCTGCAGTAACCGGTGATGGGCTGGCCCTTGCTTATCGGGCCGGTGCCACGCTCAAAGATATGGAGTTTGTTCAGTTCCATCCGACTTTGCTGATAGAGAACAACCACGCTTACGGGCTGGTTTCTGAGGCCGTTCGCGGCGAGGGTGCGAAGCTGATCGATCAGGATGGCAATCGGCTTCTTGCCGGGAAGCACCCACTCGAAGACCTGGCGCCTCGCGATGTGGTGTCTAGGATTCTGTTTAAAGCGCAGAAGACCGGTCAGGTCAAAAAAGTTTATCTGGATATATCAATGATCGACCATTTTTCCGACCATTTTCCAACCATTACCGGGCTTTGCCGCGAGGCCGGTGTCGATATAGCAAAAGGAAGGATTCCGGTTGCGCCCGGCGCCCATTTTCTTATGGGCGGAATCGAGACGGATCATGAGGGACGCACAACGTTGCCCGGGCTGTATGCCGTTGGCGAGTGCGCATGCACCGGGGTACACGGAGCCAACCGAATCGCCAGTCATTCACTGCTTGAAGCGATCACTTATGCGGGGACAGCTGCTTCCAGCATAATGAACGAAACAGCGGTTCCTGTGGAGGATAGTGCTGTTGAACCAGGCATCAAGCCGGTGCCGGCGCTCCCTGCCAAAAAAGAAATTCAGAAGATGATGTTCGCGCATGTCGGGATTTGGCGTACCAAGCAGTCGCTCACCACAGCGCTCGATTGGTGCCGTTCTTGGAAAATTGACTTTAACCGCTCGGAACGGCTGGACGGCACGAAGGACGAACTGGAGAGACTGAACATGCTGACCGTTGCTTGGCTGATTGCCACCTCAGCATTGGAACGCACTGAAAGCCGCGGTGGCCATACACGGATTGATTATCCGGAGGAAATTGAAGCTTGGCGGACAAAAAACATCCTGCGCGAGGTGACTCCTGTTGAACAAAATTAAAGTACGTCAAGCGCTCGAAGCTTTTTACAATGAGGACATTGGTCACCAGGATTTAACCAGTGAAACAATTTTTGCCCTTGAAGACACGGCCGTCGGTACGTTTACTGCGAAAGCGGCGGGAACCATCTGCGGACTGCCGGTATTGATCGAGGGCTACAGGCTGCTCGACCCGGAAATTACCATTCATTTTCACGTTTCCGAAGGCGATCATGTTCAGGCAGGTGTTGATCTGCTGACGGTCAGCGGTCCGGTGCGCACGTTGCTCAGTGCTGAACGTGTGCTGCTTAATTTGCTGCAGCATATGAGCGGGATTGCAACTATGACGTCTGCAGCAGCGGACCTCATGAAGGGCAGCGGAACACGAATCTGTGATACGAGAAAGACGACGCCCGGTCTGCGCCTGTTTGAAAAATATGCAGTAAAGATCGGCGGCGGCTTTAACCACCGGTTTGGTCTCTATGACGCGGTCATGATCAAGGATAATCATATTGTGCATTCTGGATCAATCAGCCGCGCCGTACAGAAGGTTCGTACCGAGCTTGGCCATACAGTGAAAATTGAGGTCGAGACGACATCGCTTGAGACCGTCAGGGAGGCTGTTCAGGCAAGAGCAGACATCATTATGTTTGATAATTGTTCGCCGAGTGAGATTCGCATGTATGTTCAGGAAGTCCCGGACACCATCGTCACGGAAGTATCCGGCGGCATTGATTTAACGACATTGAAGGATTATGCCGGATGCGGCGCGGACTATATTTCACTTGGCTGCCTGACCCATTCGGTCAAAGCGCTCGACATCAGCTTTAATTTACACATGGATAATCAATAATCAAAAGGGAAGGAGTGAGTGAACAGTGGGTTTGGCAGAAACCTTTTTAAAACAGACGCAAATTCCGGAGACCTATCGGAATGCATCTAAAGATGTATTGACCGAAGAAGGATGGCGACTCAAAGAACAGCTCGGTTCACGGATCTATATTCCCGGCCATCACTATCAGCGCGATGAAGTGATTCAATTTGCGGATGATCGCGGTGATTCACTTCGGCTGGCACAGCTTGCAGCTGCCAAAAAAGAAGCGGACTATATTATTTTTTGTGGGGTTCACTTTATGGCGGAAACGGCCGACATACTCACAGATCAAAGGCAGAAGGTCATTTTGCCTGATCGCCGGGCGGGCTGCGCGATGGCCGATATGGCGACGATTCACCAGCTTGAGCGTGCGTGGGACCATTTGCAGACGCGGTTCGGCGATAGTATCCTTCCAATGACTTATATCAACTCGACTGCGGAAATCAAAGCGTTTTGCGGCAGGCATGGCGGGGCAACGCTGACTTCGTCCAACGCGGGAAAAATGATGCAATGGGCGCTGACGCAGAAGCAACGAATTCTCTTTCTTCCCGATCAGCATTTGGGACGCAACACCGGCGTTCAGCTTGGTATTCCGCTGAACGATATGGTGGTCTGGGATCCGGTGCGGGAAAGCTTTGAAGGCGATGCAGGCGAGCATACACAGGTCATTCTTTGGAAGGGCTTCTGTACGGTGCATGAACGGTTTACCGCAGAGAACATTGCCGACTGCCGGCGTGAGGATCCGGATGTGCAGATTCTTGTTCATCCCGAATGTGACTATGAGGTTGTACGTCAGGCGGATTTTGCCGGATCAACCAAATATATTATTGATGTAATTGATCATGCACCGAACGGGTCGCACTGGGCGATCGGTACGGAGATGAATCTGGTGAATCGTCTGAAGCACAGTCATCCGCATTTGCACATTCGTTCACTGAATCCGATGATGTGTGCGTGTCTGACGATGAATCGCATCGACCTGCCGCACTTTGTCTGGTCACTGGCGCAGATTGCGGCAGGCACACCGGACAATATCATCTCTGTCCCTGATGCGGTTGCGCGTGATGCTGTCTTAGCGCTTGAACGGATGCTTGCACAATCATGAGCAGGTGTCCTCGTGTGGCTCGTATGGGACAAAACGTCAATGATGATGGGGTTGAACGTTTTCATTGACTAATATGCGATTGATTAAGACGTCAAACGAGCCGGATCTTTTGGATCCGGCTCGTTTGACGTTTTTTTTTAACACTGGTAAGAAAGTTTATCGTTTTGCCTTAGCGGTACGACGATAAGGTCATGAGACCCGATTGGGCGATCAGGTAAGCGCCCCATCTGAGAAATAGACGGAGAAATTCCGTTTATTTTGAAAATGAACGATAAAATTGCTTAAATAGACGGAAAAATTCCGCTTATCGAATCGAAAAACGTGAAAAAGGAGGGTTTTTCTGCGCATAAGCGGAAAAATTACCCTTATTTACCTGTGAAACAAGCGCCAGTAGTAAAATAAGCGGAAAATCTCCGCTTATTTTATTCCGGCCGCGTAACTTAATTAAGGTTCAAAATGATTTATGAAAAAGATATGTTTGTTCAAGACAAGCTTGATGATTCAAAACCGCATTTGATGTCGACCGGAGCGATCGGCTTGGCTAACTACCTAAGCTACTTTTTTCCACATAGTACACCGCTTGAAACGAAGTTTATAGCTGTTGGTGTGACGGTGTTGACGGTGATCTTACTTTATCGGCGCATTAATTCGGTCGCTAAAATTTCGACGATCCTGTGGGGCGGAATGATTCTGACCGTTGTGCTAATCATCGGAACCGCACTCATGCATTTCAATCCAAGTCTGGCTTTCGATTTTCCAAAAAATGCATTTGAACCTGCCTCATTTTTTACCGGACTTGGTGCAGGGATGTTGCTTTCGATTTATGATTATCTCGGCTATTTTACAAGCTGCTATCTCGGTGATGAAGTGAAGGATCCGGGACGTACGCTTCCTCGGGTCGTGACCTTATCGATTTTGCTCGTTGCACTTATCGATCTTTTAATGAATATTGGCATTATTGGTGTTGTTCCGTGGCAAGAGGCGATGAAGAGCGGTAATATCGGAACTTTGTTTATGGAACGCATTTGGGGAACGCCAGGCGCAGTCATAATTACGATTTTGATCGTATGGACCTGCTTTGCTTCGGTCTTCAATGGCTTGCTGGGTGCATCGCGTCTCCCTTACAATGCGGCGAAAGATGGATTGTTTTTCAAGCCTTTTGCGAAACTGCATCCAAAGTATCATTTTCCAAACGTGTCGCTGCTCATTCTAGGCGCTATCATGGCGATTTGCTGCTTCTTCGATCTGACGACGATTATCAATGCGTTGATGGCACTGACGATCGTGATCCAATTCATGGGACAGATTGTGGCGCTGACCGTTCTTCGCAAGCGCCGTCCGGATTTAAAACGGCCTTATAAACAATGGCTTTATCCGCTGCCAAGCATTCTCGCATTTATTGGTTGGGCCTTTGTGTTCTATTCTTCGGGTTGGTCGGCGATCGGTTTAGCTGTTGTTTGGACCGTGATCGGTGCGATCATTTATCTATTCTGGGCACGGAAACATCAAGATTGGCCGTTCAGTAAACCGGTTATTGTTGAGACAAATAAAGAGATCTAATTTTTGAAGGTGGTTCGGACAGATGGATGGTGTTTTAGCTTTTGACTTTGGCGGGACCAAGGTTGCCGTTGCTTTATCAGATCACAATGGGCATGTGTTGGCTGAGAATCAGGTTGGATCGGTGAAAAGCGGCGGAATGGATTTTCTAAGGACGGTAATCGCTTGTGGACAAGATTTGCTGGCAAGTCGTGAGGAAACGCATCTCGTGGGCATCGGTATCGGTATGTGTGGTGTGGTCACCAAGGATCAGATCGAATTAGCGCCAAATTTGTATGGGATGGAGAAAGTGAATCTTTGCGCGATTATGACTGCTGCATTCCATGTACCGGTGCGTATGGAAAACGATGTAAAAGCAGCGGCGCTTGCCGAACTACATCGCGGTGAGTTGGCGAATACGGACTACGGATTATACGTCAATTTAGGGACCGGTGTTTCTGTGAGCATGACTTATGGTGATCAAGTCATGCGCGGACACAATGGTGCATCCGGGGAAATTGCTTACTTAATGCAGAATCGAAAGGATAACAAGACGTATCAATCCGGACATGCGTCATTTGAAGAGTTTGCGAGCGGATCTGGTATTGCCCGACGTGCGACGGAACACTTTGGAACCCCATTAACAACGAAAGAAGTTTTTGACCTGGCAAAGAAAAACGAAGAATATCGCGCGTTCGTTGATGAAGCGCTGAGCGAGATTGGCTATCAAATTGCCAATCTTTCAATCTTCTGGAACCCGCAGAAAATTGTCGTTGGAGGCGGGATGGCCGCGTCGTTTTCTCTGCTTCGAGCAGTAATCGAAGAACGCCTGAAGCAGTGCGTGCCCTATCCGCCGAAACTGGTACGCTCACATTTCAAGCAAAACGCTGGATTATACGGTGCAGTGGAACTCGGATTGATCGCAGCGCGCGCGAAGTGCAGCAATCAATAATGATAAAAGACTTGAGTGAGCGTTACTATTCGGAAGACTTGCCTGTACAAGAAAATAGAGAGCCAGAAAACAAAAAGCGGAGAGAATGGTATCCTAATTCTCTCCGCTTTTCTTATAGATAAAGAAAGTACATGATTTTGCCCTGTTTTCAAACCAATAAACCAGTGTCTTGGCCAAGAATCAAAGCGGAGATGCTTTGGCGCCTGCGGGATCAGGTGCCAGCGAGACCCCGTAGATTTCTGTTTGTCTGAGGAGGCTCGCGGTGCGCCCGCGGCAAGCGAGCAATCGGAGTAACGATTCAGCACCGAAAAGACACGAGTCCATCACACATGGTTGGAGATTAAGGACCGGGTGCTTTTTGCCCTGTTTTTCTTAACAAGTGGAGAAGAGGTCAAATGTAAAATAAAGGAAAAATGAGCCGCCCTTTTAGGGTAGCCGGGAAAGTGGTGCGGCATCTGAGAAGGCATAGCACTCAGGTTCGAACGATGGGTGCTCAGCCATGCAGTAAGTACCCGTTTAGGACTGTAAGCCCCGTATAGAGTGCTGTGAAGATAAGAACGTTTTGCGGAAAATGCTTCTTATCGAGACGAAGTAGTTCTTGAAAGACTAAAAGAATGACAATAATAAGTGAAACATACATGAAGAAGAAGGCTCGGACTCCGGATCCCCAGGCACTTGGTGTGAATCCAATGACGATGCGCGACATTAAACCTGCGAAAAGAACGAGTGCAGCAAAGAGAAACGTCCGCAGATCACTAAAGAGGTAAAGCAATGAAAGCAGGATGCACAGACATACAAGTCCTAAGATGGCTAGAGGCAGGTAGCTCTTTAACGCCCAGACATTTTCCAGCTGCACGTAGCCATATGGGATCACGCGAACATCATAGAGGACATGAGCGAGTTGTGGAAACAGTGTTTTCGTTACTGGACGCAATGCACCGAAGGCAAGCGTACAGAATAACGGGAGGATGCTTATCATGCGCAAGAATGGATCACGATTTTTTGCGTACACTGCTGCGGTGATTAGGATGCACAAAATAAGAAAGATTGGGTCGAAAGTGAAGATGAAATGGTTCAAGGTCGATGAAAAGGCGCCAATCTCAAGTTTATTCGCTACGGACAGCATAAAGAAATGATGGTTGGATCGGACGACCTGTACCATTAATCGTGCATGATTTCCAGGTGAGCTGGCAATGAAAATAAAGCTGGCCATGGTGATCAGAAATTGGATGACTGGAAATAGGTAAAACCGATGCTGAAAAGCGAAGAAGACAATAAATGCGCCAAAGACAATCAGCAAGGCAACGCATAGCTGCTCTTGGTTTGCTGCGTAAATCAGTGCCGGAATGCAGATGATGTACGCATAGTAGGGCAGTCTCTGTCCATTCAGCAGTTTTTTCAATGGAAGCAATGCGATCAGTCCCATGGTCATTGGCCAAAGATAATTGCAGGTGGTGGCTGCCCAACCTGCACTGTTAAATGCGCGTACAGGAATAAGCAGAAAAAGCAGGATGATCAACCAGTTGCACGCAGCGAAGCGGCTTTTTACAAAGAGTTTTGAGAGCGCGAGTACAAATACTGCGATCATGAGCACATCAATCCATTTCCAGAGCCAATCACCGGCATGAAGCACAGGTACCATTACCGCTTCAAGCAGGACCCTGGATGTCCAAGTGAAATAGCGCGCATGCAACCACTGAAAGAGGTCATTATTCTTTAGAATGACTTTAAATCGAGCATCATCGCTGTAGTTCAGTGTCATTGGAAAGTGGATCACAAGAGAGAACAGAATGAAGTACAGGAACGGCATGTAATGGGAATCATTCAGCTGCCGACTTACTTTTCT
The DNA here is from genome assembly GCF_900113325.1 of Sporolactobacillus nakayamae. Taxonomy (GTDB): domain Bacteria; phylum Bacillota; class Bacilli; order Bacillales; family Sporolactobacillaceae; genus Sporolactobacillus; species Sporolactobacillus nakayamae. The sequence continues at coordinate 41,090 of NZ_FOOY01000022.1, forward strand.
CATTACTTTTCGCTCCCTGCATTTGGCAATCGAAGGTTTGTTTTCACGACAATCGTCCGCCTGTCGTTGGTCGTGTACGAAAGATACAGCTTATAGTGTGACGGCGGAGCTTTAAGCTGACTCATCTTTACACGTGCAAAAAAACCGCCGGATGAATAGTCATGGGATGACGGGTACTGTTTGTTTAAATCCGCTCTGATCACCATCTTTGTAGGGATTTGATAAAATTGTTCTGATTCTGAATCTTTTAAAAGCACATGTGTTCCGTAAACTTTTATGGATTCTCCCGGGTAAAAGGCCCATCCGGTTATGTCGCTACTTGATCCCATCTTTATCTGGTCAATTTTCCAGTTCAGTTTTGCGCGCGTCTGAGCCTCTGCTATTGTGACTCGCTTCATGTTGCCAATACTTGTTGCTAAGCTGGCAGAAAAGAGCACAAATAGAATCAATCCGCCACAGAGACTAAGGTATGTAATCTGTTTCAATGTTTTTGTTTCCATTATTATGGGCATCCTTTTTAATCTACATCACTAACCAAAATACCCAAAGTGCGTGACGTTTAACCCTAGGCAACGCTCCTAATAACCCATGAGGAATCAGATTCATCATTAGAAAGAATAGCTCAAAGGCTGATGACAAGCAAACACTGATTTGGCTTCAGTCGGGTTTGCTTATAAAAGAAACTCGCGCGAAAAAAGATGGGAAAACTGCGGAAAGCACCCATTACAGGAGGGGGTATCAGGACTAGTGAACTTCGCCGGCCATTCTCTCGATTTTATTGTCCTTGACAAAGATTGACTGCGCTTTCATAATGTTCTTAGGTTCATTCAGTTAATGTACACTAGTGTTGTCTTCAAGAGATCACGATAAAAAAAGTAAGAAAAAGGAACAATACGGGCAAATTCAACATATGTTTGGTGCGCTATGAACCAATGAGGAAGAGGAGATAAGGGCTATGTTATTAGGGAGTATTGAAGCAGGCGGGACTAAGTTTGTGTGCGCCGTAGGAAATGAAGACTATCGAGTGCTTGAAAAAGTATCGATCCCTACGACAGATCCAGGGACCACGTTCACTAAGGTGATCAACTTTTTCAAACCATTTAAGGATTTGGCTGCATTATCGATAGCCTCTTTCGGACCAATCGAAATACAAAAAAATAACAAATTGTACGGATATATCACCGACACCCCTAAGAAAGGGTGGAGCAATGTTGATTTTGTAGGACCGATCAAAAAGGAATTAACTGTTCCCATATTCTTTACAACCGATGTTAATGGATCGGCATACGGGGAATACGTTATGGCGCAACTATTTAATGAAAAAATACAATCTCTCGTCTATCTAACTATCGGAACAGGTGTTGGCGGTGGCGCCGTAATAGACGGAACGATACTAGGGTCAGCCGGGCATACTGAAATGGGGCATGTCTATGTCAAACGACATCCTGATGATTTGGAATTCCAAGGCATCTGTCCCTTTCATAAAGATTGTCTCGAAGGCTTAGCATCCGGCCCAACATTTGAAGCCAGAACGGGTCTTAAAGGAAAAGATATTCCGATTGATCATCATGTTTGGGATATTATGTCGTACTATGTCGCACAAGCAGCTATTCAGCAAACAATGATCCTTAGACCGGACAATATAGTGTTTGGCGGCGGCGTGGTCAGTGAGGCTTTTCTAGAGAAAGTCAGACGCGACTTTGCGGAACTAAACCAAAATTACATCAAAGTTCCGGATCTAAAGACTTATATCAGAATGCCACGAATTAAAGATAACGGATCAGCGACACTAGGAAACTTTGCATTGGCATTCAAAGAACTAGGTAACTAATCGACGTAGGGTTCATCGAGTACAGTCACATCTTTTGAATGCCGGAGTAAATACACAACCTCAAGATATACAGACAAGCCGAAGATTGTTCATTCTTTTCGGCTTTTTTAACAAGTAATGGATAAGAAAACAAGAGCAACAGTGCTGCATGCGATGGAAAATGCAAAGAACCATACGCAAAAGCTGCGGGATAGGAGAGAGAAGCAGCTTTGGAAACGAACAGAGGGACGGCAGTGAACTGAAAAAGAGTGTTCAACGCAATACCGAGTGGATCAACTTGCACATGGGCTGCTTCATAACTTTGGGGTGATGGATGCATGGCATCTGGTGAATAAGATTGAAACGCTTGCTGGGTAGCGCATTGATCGATCTGATTTTATGAATGTGATGGTCTTTGCCTGTGGTTTCTACGGACAAGCACGTCGTTCCACTTATGGTTTTCAAGACAACCGGGTTTTCGATGCGGGAAAAATTGTTGAAGAATATCTCATGCGGCCGGATGTGGAGGACTATCCGTTTACGAGAAAACAGATCATGAAAGCGGCAAGAACTTTAAGAAGTGCTGCGGGAAATGAAGAGCAAGGGAATGAATGAACGATTATATAAAAACGTCCACTTGTCGAAGCAGGTGGACGTTTCGTGTTGAGGATAATTTTTTAAAAGAAAAGATCTGGAATAACCCTCGATTACCGGACGATCAATACGTCCACATTATAAATTTATGTGATCTCTTGAGTGAATGCCGGTAATCCATCTGTTCGATTAAGCTTAAAGTAGGCAATGAAACGGTCATCCGAGATGTTGCCGCTGTTTATTTTCTTCATTAGCTTGCGGCTTCTTTGTTTTAAATAGTGTTTATGTTCTTTTAAAAAGAGAAATTCCATACCGGAGGTCAGACTAAATTGACTGAGATGAATCAGCCGTGCAAATATGAGTGTATTCTTGTTTAGTGTTTCACTTAAGCCCACATCGATGACCTCGACAGCTTCAGTATCATTTTCTGCTTCCTTTAGGAGAATACTGTTTTTTTCTTTATTGATTTTGACAATTTCATAAAGCAGACCGTCTGCTTTCTCCATCGCGCTTAATAGTATCGCCTCTTTCTCGTTTGTTTCATTTTCTTGTTCCCTGTATAGAGATGCTGCATTCTGCTCATTTTTTATTTTCCGATAAACATTGAAATCAAGAATAGCATCCTTTTCAATGCCGGATTCAAGCACAATATCTTTTCCTTCAAGGATGTCCAAAAGTGTAACAGACTGCTTGAAATTGATGCTGCTTAACTTTAAAATTTTGGAGTGCAAAGAGACAAGTTCCTTTCTATATTTCCGATATTCTTCTAGCTTGTCCATTTCGATACTCCTATCACTATTTATTTTGAAATAAATCATCGATTTGCAAACCATGTTGCATAATCCATGATCGCATTCTTTCCTTCTTCATTTAAAGCGACAGCATCTAATTCACATAGTGGAATAAGAATTTTCTTCCTGCTCAGCCTTGAATTTGCGATGATACCATATTTGTCGTCAATGAAATCCAACATGTGTACGTTTAGCACGTCACCTTCTTGAATTATTGAATCCGGCTCTTGTGATTCGACAACTTTGGCCTTAAAAGGGAACGCAACAACGTGTTGAGTGTGTGACAACCATGCATCCTGTATATCAGATTCAGTTTTCAAATTTTGTATTACCTTTTGAATTCTTTTCTCTTGCTCGTTAATATTATCCCAGTACACGGAAACCAATTCCTCTCGTCACTAATTAGCTACCTAGTGCATCGTGCGTTTAGGATACAACGAATGTAACTTGATGCGGGCATCGGGTGTGGTAAATTGCCCCTTGATCGACAAGCCGGGCAACTTCGTCGTCAGTTAAAGCAACACTCTATTTTATTGGACGCATCATTTCACTTTTTAAAAAAAAGCATTACAATTAATCAAAATCTTAGATACGTGCACTAGTAGCAAAATCTTATTACTGTCTCAATATATTATATAATAAGTTTGGTTTCATCTTCTAGAAAGGCAATCAGATTTAATTAATGAAGATGAATGATTCGTGAAGCAGCGGAAGAAAATAGTTTCATAGTGGAGGGAATTTAAACATGGGGCACTATTGCAGAATATGCGGAAGAACACGGGCCAATGAAAAATTTTCGGGGAAAGGGCATCGAAATCATATCTGTAAAGACTGTTCCCGCAGAAAAGCGAAGAAGAACAGCAAACATGAAGAACACTTTTCCCCTGAACTCCTATCGTTGGCAGAAACAATGCCGACTCGCTTACGGGATGTATTTGGGAACGATTTTGAAATTTTTGATTTGGATTTTGAAAGATATGATGCTGATGAAGAAGATGACGAAAATCTGCCATTTTGAAGCGGGAATCTATCCTGAGTGCGAAATAAGTGAATGATGGGCTTATGAATCAAGATGTAGATAGAAAAAGATGGTTCAAATAGGCTCGATAAGAAAAGGAGTAGGCTTTCCGATCCAAAAGGCGAATTGTCTGTCCGTTATTGGATTATAGATAGCAGAGTGGGCTTGATCTGTATATAGTTTTGCGATCTTCAAGAATCAAAAGGGGTACACATGGAGCAAACGAATCGTATAGGAGTAGCTAAGGATTATTCGGCTTATATTAGCGGGCTTGCTTTAGGTTTCTTATTTCACCTTCATGGGCGATCGATCGTACGGAAAGGGTAGTTAGAATCGTTGCTTGTTTATCAACTTTCCCATTTAGGTTGGTGATCGCTTCTGAATTTTTAACAACTTGTTTTTGAATGCCATCTACTTTCCTCTCAATTCGATCGAGGCGTTCATTCATTCCATCGAACTTTTGATCAACGGCCTCAAATCTCTGGTCAATGGCCTCAAATTTCTGGTTGATTTCTTTAAATCCGTGTCGCATTTCTGTGAGAATTAACTGGAGTTCCTCGTTCATTTCGTTCATTCCTCCTTTAATGATTGTATTGGGATTATCCTATTTAATTATATATGGAAACGTAGGGTGTGTATATAAAATTTTACGACTGTGCGGGAGCTGTCAATTTTTGTGGGATTTGGGGAAAAGCACTTGAATAAAGGGTACAGCAGTCATTACAGGAGCAGGATAAGGAATTGGAAAGGGTATTGCAGCACATTTGACAAGGGACGGGATCACTTCGAATGCATATCATTAACTAATCATTATGTTAAAATGTAAGTACATAAACTTGATTAGTAAATCGACATAGAAAGAAGTGTGTGCAAGTATGACGATTGACTCCAGTTCGAAAAAGCCTATGCATCTTCAGATAAGAGAGGATTTGCTGCAAAAGATCCGTTCCGGGTTTTATAAAGAAAACCAACTGATTCCAAAGGAGATTGAACTTGCAGAATCTTATGGTGTCAGTCGTCCTACTATTCGTCAATCCATTCAGGCTCTGGTTAATGAAGGATATTTACAAAGAAAAAAAAGAAAAGGTACGATTGTTCAACGAAGAAAAATCAATCAAGAATTTACGCACATCATTGAAAGTTACACTACAGAAATGGATCGAAAAGGACTTGATCCTAAGACAACGGTAATGGCCTTTAAGACGGAGCCAGCAAGCGAGGAAGTCGCAGAAAATCTTGAAATCAAAGAGGGAGAAAACGTTCAAAAGCTAATTCGGTTGCGATTTGCACAGGAAGATCCTATTGTGCTCGTGACTACCTATTTACCTGCCAAACAGTTAAAGGATCTCATGGATGTTGATTTCTCAAAACAACAATTATACAGCGCGCTAGCTAAGCAAGGTTATCCTGTTCGTTCAGTAAAAAGAAAATTGGAGGTTCTCAAAGCAGGTGAGACTGTAGGGGCTTTACTTGATATCGATGCTGATGACCCGATTTTCTATTTCCATACGATTGGTTATTCTGATCAACATATTCCTGTTGAATATTCGATCTCTAAGTATAGAGGAGACTTGAATTCTTTTGTATTTGAGATCTCAAATACTACTCAGGATAATCCATAATCAGTGAAAAACGAAGCATTGTGAAAATCACAATGCTTCGTTTTACGGTGCTCATTTTCAAGCGAACGATTATACGTCAATTACGTCTTTTCCTGCTGCGTCCATTTGTTCTTTAATCTCTTTAATGATTCGGATACTTGCACTGCAGCCAATACGTTCCGCTCCGTTTTTAATCATCTCAATAAATGTTTGTGCATCGCGGATTCCACCTGCCGCTTTCACTTTAACAGATGATCCGACCGTCTGTTTCATAAGTCGGACGTCCTCAACCGTTGCGCCACTCGGACCGAATCCCGTTGATGTTTTAATGAAGTCGGGTTTAACAATCTTAGCTATTTCTGCGAGCTTAATGATCTCGTCTTTGGTCAGATAAGCGTTTTCAAAAATCACCTTAGAGATTGCATGATGATCACGGCAAACAGACACAATTTGCGACATTTCTTCTTTGATATAATCGTAGTTTTTGTTCTTCAATTCCGAAATATTAATGACATAATCAATTTCGTCCGCTCCGTTTTTAAGCGCATCTTTTGTTTCCGCAATCTTGGCCTCAATTGTCGTTTGACCAAGTGGAAAGCTAATCGCAGCTCCTACATGAACATCAGTGCCTTTTAAAAGGGACGCGCAAAGCTTGGTCTGTGTCTGATTTATAGCGACCATTTTGAAGTGATACTTCATTGCTTCTTTACATAACTTTTCCATATCCTCTTTTGCTGCATCCGGTTTCAGATTCGTGTGATCAATGAATCGACTTAGCGTATCAAGCGAATATTGAGTCATAACCAACACCTCCATATGTCATTACATATAATATATATCCTTAAACTGTATGTGTCAATAAATAGTTTGAAGGTAATTAGTAAAATCACTATTGACAGCGTTTACATAAACAACTACTATAGTGGTGTAAACAGCTTAACTATTTTAAATAAATAAGGACATATTTTTTTATTGAATTATATGTATAGATAGGAGGTGACTTTGTTGAAAATTTTGCTAACATCTCACGGAGAATTTTGCACAGGGTTATTGAATAGTTTTCACATGGTAGCGGGTAAATCAAATAACATTTACGCTTTGGCTTTAACAGATGCGGGAATCAGATCTTTCTCCAATAAGTTGAATGAATTATTAAATGAATTGACTCTTGATGATCAAGTTTTGATTCTGTGCGATATGAAAGGTGGGACTCCCTTCAACGAAAGCTACAAATATTATTTAAGTCACAAGCAATTGGTGAACGTGGTCTATGGGATGAATTTACCTATGGTTATTGAAACGGGTATGTCGTTAAATTCAGTACAAAGCTTGCAACAATTAGGAAAAATAGCGGTGAGTTCGGGGATTGAGAATGTTGGGGAAGTTTTGGATGAGAGTAATGAGTTAGATGAATTAGACTTTTGATCTTGTGAAAGGGGTGCTGCAATAATGACGATTTCCTTAGCTAGAGTAGATGACCGTGTGATTCATGGTCAAACGACTACAAGATGGTCAAAAGCTAGGCCAGTTTATGGTATTTTAGCTGTTGGTGATGATATTGCCAATGATGCACTTCGAAAAAAAGTACTGAAGGCTGCAGCAGGCGATATCAAGCTTGGTGTTTATACGGTGGAGCAAGCACCGGAGAAAATAAAAAAGGCAGTGGAATCCGATAAATTTTATTTTTTAATTAGTAATTCGCCACAAACAATGGCTAGGCTTGTGGAAAAAGGCGTTTATATAGGTAAAGAGTTAAATATTGGACCTATGAATACTCGTAAAGGTGCAAAAGTGCTTGGTAGAACTGTTGCAATAGATGAGCAAGATTATCAAGCATTTAATTATCTAGAAGAACATGGTGTTCAGGTTTTATTTCAACTTCTTCCCGACGATGATCCGAAATCATGGAAAGTACTGAAAAAAAAGTTTGACGCTTTGAAATAAAAAGTTAAATGACGAGGAGGGGAGCGCTATGGATTACGCGCTTTTACTAGCAGCGATTTTGACTGGAGTCTTTTGCTATCTTGGAGCCATTGAATCACCTTGGCTATTTGGAATGACCGGTGGTTTTTATATCGTTGGCAGGCCGTTAGTAGCAGGACTGCTTGTTGGGTTGGCTTTTGGAGATGTAAAAGCAGGTGTCCTCTGCGGGCTTGCAGTGCAGGCGGTTTTTATTGCTAATTTATCTACTGGTGGTGCGACAAACAGCGAAATTACCTATGCAGGTTATGGCGGCATAGGCTTGGCCATGGCAACAACTAAAGATCCAGGTGTAGCCGTGGCACTATCGATCCTTGTTGGTCAAACTTTCGGTTTAATTTTTTATAACTTGCGTATGGCTTTTTATTCCTACTGGAATGCACGTGCGGAAAAAGCTGCGGAGACGCTTAATACTCGGGGAATTACACTGAATCATTTGATCTACCCCCAAATTTCGACATTCCTCCTTCGATCCGTTCCGATATTCTTAGCAGTATATTTTGGAAAAGGATTAGTTGACTGGTTGCTGGCAAATATTCCACATGTTGTAACTGATATTATATCTGTTCTTGGTGGTGTTCTGCCTGCATTAGGTATCGCGATGCTGATGAATATAGTAATCAAAAATAAAGCACATTTGATTTTCTTCTTTGCAGGATTTGTTTTACTTGCTTTTGCTGGCTTGCATATGATCGCCTTGGTGTTCATATCGGCATTGGTTGCTTATCTTGTATTTCTAGCGAGTCGAAAATCCATTGTAGCTCCAGTCGGAGGACCAGAATCAGTCGAAATGAACAGAAAGCGAGCTGATGAAGACGTGTTCGAAGATGAGGATCTTTTCTAAATGAGCTGAAATGGGGTGGAAATTATGAAGGATGCATCGGATAATGTCTCTTTAAAAAGTAAAGAATTACGGCAGATCTGGTTAAGATGGGGATTCACACACTTATCTTCGATGAGCTACGAAAAGATACAGGCACATGCATGGGCTTGGTCCTATATTCCGTTTATACGGAAATATTATAAGAATAAACCAGAAGCAGCTCGCAGGCTACTTCTCAGACATTCTCAATTTTATAATACAGAACCGCAAACTGGACAGTTGATTAACGGGATTGTTGCATCGCTTGAAGAGCAGATAGCACAGGGAAAAAACGTTCCGGAAGAAATGCCGACCAATATTAAAACCTCATTAATGGGTCCGATTGCCGGAATTGGAGATTCATTAATTCAAGGAATAATTGTTCCGATACTTTTATCGATCGCGATGGGACTTGCAACAGGAGGAAACGCACTGGGGCCAATATTCTATATGATTGCATACGGTATCATTGGACCGACGATATCTTATCTTTCTTTTAAAAGCGGTTACAAGTTAGGGGTAAGTGCGATTGATACCATCGTTGGCGAGGATGCAAAGCGCATCACGGATGCATTTAATGTAGTAGGAATTATGGTAGTTGGTGGATTAGCCGCTTCATTGATTGTCTTAAAGACACCACTAAAAATACCAATGGGTACTGCTTCAGAGCCTTTACAAAAGTTATTAGACGGCATTTTCCCACAGATTCTTCCGTTATCTATGGTATTGCTATCATGGTGGCTTATTTCGTCAAAACGGATGTCGCCGACTAAAGTAATTCTTATCCTGTCGGCTATTGTTGCAGTAGGAGTTATCGTTGGCGTCTTTTGATAATAATGGTTCGACATACGCCTATCCAATTAGGATGGGCACTATTTAATAAAAGAGGAGAACGTTTATGCTGCTTCTGGAACCTATTTCAAAAAGAAGAATTTGGGGAACGAAACGATTGCATCAATTTAGTGGGGATAAAAAAATTGATCGAATTGGATCAGTTTATTCCGTCAGTGCCACTGATGAAATCAGTAACAACATAAAGAATGGCCGATTTATTGGTAGGGATCTAAATAGCGTTATAAAAGAACAACCGAATCTTTTTGGACTTAGAAATGGTGAAACTTATCCGATTATTGTGTCAATGACAGCTGCTGATGAAGCACTCAGTATTCAGGTACATCCGCCGGACGAATATGCAAATAGGGTAGAGAGTCAACTTTATGGGAAAAGTGAGTCTTGGTACTTTATTGAAGCGCCAATAGATGGCTGGTTGTATGCTGGTTCCAAAATTAATGATAAAAATAAGATAAAAGAGAAGATGAAAGAAGGGAAATATAATGATGTCGTTGACAGGTGTAAAATTCAATTACATGATCTGTTGTTTATCCCATCAGGGACACTTCACGCTCTAACAAAAGGCGCACTTGTCTATGAAATTCAGCAATCCACAGATATTACGTATCGGTTCTTCGATTATAATCGAATTGATCAAGATGGTGAAAAAAGAGAACTCCATTTGGAAAAGGCGATCGAAGCACTGCAACCATACAATCGTGTTAAACGAACAGAATTTTCGCTTGATAATACTCAAACGGAATATCCCTATGACATCAAACGAACAATTATTAAAGGGAATTACCAAAATACCGAACGAATCTCGCAATCAATTACAGTGATTAAAGGTCAATTAACCATCAATGATGAAAATGTGAATCAAGGTTGTAGCCTCCTAGTCATGCCAAATGAAAGTGTGGTTATTCAAAATCAAGCAGAAGTTGTAATTGCGACTCCGAACTTATATTGGCGGTAGGATAGAAGCGGTATGAATTAGATTACAAAAAATGAATACTCGATGACCCCCCCTATTTGAGAAATGGGGGTTTTCCTTTTTCTCACTTATATAACTCAACTTTCGCAGCTTAGTTTCGATTCTGCACAAAACCACTTTCAAGGGAATCCCATTAGATAAAGCAGTATGAATATAACGAAGAATACCCTTGTGACCCGATACCAGTTCGGCGAGCCGGAACAGAGTTTTTCAATCCTAAACTTGGCTGTTATTGATTTCTTGAAACTTAGATGATAAAAACATATTTTGATTTGATACTTTCAGGAAAACATTGGGAGTGATAAAAAATGTTGCGGTTAGGATTTATTTAATATACAATAATCCTCATACAATTACTTTGATAATTAAATAGTCATCTTCTTATCAAGAGTGGTGGAGGGACCGGCCCAATGAAACCCAACAACCAGCGCATGAACGCATGGTGTTAATTCCTGCAGATTTATTCTGAAAGATAAGAGACCAATTGACTCAATTCATTGCGAGTTTAATAAAATTGTCTCCTTATCTCATGGGGGCAATTTTTTTATTTCTCAATTAGATTAAGGGGTGATGCAACAGAGGTTTTTTTACCCAAGGACAAAATATGTGATCATTAAATCATAGTTTGTATATAGGAAAAATAAAAAATGAAGAAATGATTCATAAACAAGAAAAATAATTTTGTATTTTCATCGGTGTTAATTAGAGACAGATGGGACGATCGGCATGGACAAGGAGAAAGTGTATCATGATTTAATGCAACAAATGCGAGCCCTGTTTGATCAAGAATTTGATTTGGTTGCGAACATGAGTAATATGGTCTCTCTTATTTTTGAAAAGGTTCCCGGGCTAAACGGAACGACCTTTTACCGATGGAAGAATGATGAATTAATTCTTGGACCGTTTCAGGGCAGGGTTGCTTGCATGCATATTCCTCTTCAGAAAGGCGTGTGCGGTAAGGTAGCTTTTACGAAAAAGACGGAAATTGTCCCGGATGTTCATCAGTTCCCTGGTCATATTGCGTGTGATCAGCGTTCAAAATCAGAGATTGTCGTTCCTGTTTTTGAACCGGACAGTAATCGATTCTTTGGCGTTTTGGATTTAGACAGCCCATTAGTGAATCACTTTGATGCCATAGATGCCAGGCATCTGGAACAGCTGGCACCATTGGTTTTTGGTATTCAGAAAGGGGATGAACACTAATCATGGATCGTCGGAGGAGGTGCGGCTTTGGTTGATTTTAAGCCTTCCGAACGCGTTCGGAAGCTGCCTGTTAATTTTTTTGGCCAGTTGGATAATAAATTGGCTGCTATTGAAAAGACAGGGGCACCGTTCATTAATTTATCTAAGGGGAATCCCGATCTGCCGACTCCGGAACACATTGTAGCTTCGTTAAAGTCGGCGGTGGATCAGCCGGAAAATCATGCTTATCCCCCATTTCTCGGAAAAGAAAAGGTACGATTGGCAATTGCTGATTTTTATAAAAAGGAATATGGAGTCACATTGGATCCGGTCAATGAGGTTGCTGTTTTCCATGGCGCGCATATCGGCATCACCGGGATCCCGCAAGCGCTGCTTAATCCGGACGATTATATGCTGATTACGGATCCTTGTTATCCGATCTATTATTCTTCGGCCATGCTCTCGCAGGCAAGAACCTATGCTATGCCGCTTGAGGAGTCGAATCGATATCTTCCTGATTATCGAAGTATTCCGGACGATGTGCTGCAAAACGCGCGGCTCCTTATGCTCAATTATCCGAACAATCCGACCGGTGCACTGGCAACGAAGGATTTCTTTCGAAAAACAATTGATTTTGCCCAGACACATCGCATTCCGGTTGTTAATGACTTTGCCTATGCTTCACTTGGATTTGATCATAATAAGCCGCTGAGTCTGCTCCAAATTGAACAAGCAAAGAGCGTTGCGGTCGAAGTATATACTCTATCGAAAACATATAATATGGCAGGCTGGCGATTCGGGTTTGCTGTGGGCAATGCTTCAGTTATCAAGGCATTGAATCACTTTCAAATGCATGCCTGCAGCACGGTGTTCGGTGCGGTTCAAGATGCCGCGGCATGCGCGCTGCAATCATCGCAAGAGTGTGCACGCGAGCTGGTTCACATCTATCAACGGAGGCGTGATGTGCTCATCGGTGGGTTAAGTCGAATCGGTTGGACTGTTGCTTCTCCGCCAGGCACATTTTTTGCCTGGCTAAAGGTACCTGCAGGATACAACAGTCAGTCTTTCTCGGATATGTTGTTTCGCGAAGCACACATTGTGACGGCTCCGGGGATTGGATTCGGGAATAATGGCAACGACTTTATAAGGATCAGTCTCGTACACAGTGAAGACGTGCTGGCGGAGGCGGTCAGACGAATTGATGCGTTGCACTTATTTTAATAGGTTGGGAGATTGAGAGTGTAGGATGATAAAGATAGATTTAACAGGTCAAAATGTATTCGTTACCGGAGGCGGTTCTGGGATCGGCAAGGGGATTGCCGACCTCTTTCTCGAGGCCGGTGCCGCGGTGGCTGTCGCTGATGTCGCTTTTGAACAAAAAGCGGAACGAAAATCCGGTCGTTTGGTGCATCTCAAATTGGATGTGACGGATAAGAAGGATGTCAACCAAGCGGTGAAGACAGCTGCTGATCTTCTGGGAGCACCAATAAATGTTGTCGTGAACAGCGCGGGCATCTCGACGATGGATTATGCTGTGGACATTAAGGAAGAAGATTGGGACCGCGTTATGGATGTCAACGCTAAAGGAACTTTTCTTGTATCACAAGCGGTTGCCCGTCAGATGAATGAGCATGGGATTGAAGGGAGGATCATTAATATTGCGTCACAGGCTGGCAAGAACGGCTACCGCTGCATGGGAAATTATTGTTCATCAAAGCATGCGGTACTCGGATTCACGAAGGTCATGGCAGTCGAGCTGGCACATCAACAGATTCTGGTCAATGCAATCTGTCCGGGCATTGTCGAAACAAGTATGAAGCATCGGGAGCGGATTGACGGTGCCAAGCTCAGAACTATGACACCGGAACAGATCTATCAGGAAGATTGCTCGCAAGTACCGCTGGGAAGAACGGCGCTTCCATCTGATGTGGCAAATGTTGCTCTGTTTTTGGCTAGTCCGCTTTCTTCCTATATGACTGGTCAAGCAATCAATGTAACTGGCGGTATGACCATGAATTAAAGACCGGTGTTATCATTTTGTTATTAAAGGAGTTCAAAGCAATGTCTTTTCACGTGGTTTCCAGAGTCGGACCCCAGCAGTATAGTTCTGAAGAAGGTGCCTATGATTATCTGCCGGAATTTCTCGAAGCATTGTCTGCCACACGGATTCTAATTCTTCATGGCATCAAGTCATGGCAAAAGGCGGCACCGTATTTCCCAGATCTAGCTCAGGCAGGCTTTGATGTGTTCGACATGACGTTTGGCGGTGAATGTTCGCACAAAGAGATTGCTCGAGTCATTGAAGAGATTCACAGATCGAGGATTGATCTGGTCATTGGAATCGGCGGGGGAAAGGTCATCGATACGGCGAAAGCTGCAGCGGTTAAATCGGGCGGAATTCAACTTGTGATCCTGCCGACGATGGCAAGCAACTGTGCCGCATGGTCGGCACTCAGCGTTCTTTATAAGGATAACGGAATTTCGATTGGGCATGAACTCTATCCGAGACAGTCCAGCCTTGTTCTTATCGAGCCAAGAGTGATTTTGGATTCGCCTTTGGATTATTTTATCGCGGGAATTGCCGATACATTGGCGAAATGGTATGAGTCCGATAGCTTGCTGACACATGTCGGTACCAATCATCTTTCGCTTTTGTACGCCCGCGAGTCGGCCAAAATCTGCCGAGATATTCCTTTGAATCACGGCGCGCAGGCGGTTGAGGATATGAAGCAGGGCGTTTTATCGGACGCCTGGCAGCTTGTCATGGAAACGAACATTATCGCGGGTGGTTTGGTCGGCGGTTTTGGAGATGCCTATGGACGCGCGACTGCGGCGCATTCCATACATGATGCGCTCACTTATTTTCCAGAAACGGTGCATCTGCTGCATGGAGTAAAAGTGGCTTATGGCATTATGGTCCAGTTAGCGCTTGAAAAAAAGTGGGATGAAATCCATCGCCTGTTGCCGTTTTACCGTCGTCTGAAGCTGCCGGCAAGTTTACAGGATTTGCATCTTAATAAACGTTCTGAGGAAGATATTCGTCAGTTAGCTGCTTATGCAGTCAGTCCGGATAAAACCATTCATTTGCTCCCTTTTAAAGTGACGGAGGATTCGGTTCTTGAAGCCATTAGGCAGCTTGATAAGTATACGGCTGACTCTGCAGAAAGGAATAACTAGGTCTTAAAACCAAGTAATCCTACTAGAAAATATATGAAAGGAGGCGCTAACCGGTGACGTCGGAAATCATACGTACCGAACATGTAGTTAAAACCTTTACTGTTGATAAAAAAGCGCACTCTGTACTAAAAGATGTCAATCTCTCCATAGAAACGGGCGAGATCTTCGGTATCATCGGCTACAGCGGTGCCGGAAAATCAACGCTTGTCCGTTGCTTTAATGGGATCGAAAAAGCAAATGAAGGCAGCATCTTTTTCGAAGGGCAAAATATTGTCGGGTTAAAATCGCGGGAACTAAGAGCGATCCGTAGGAAAATCGGTATGATTTTTCAGCAATTCAATCTTATGCCGTCTCGAACTGTTTTTGGCAATATAGCGCTTCCTCTAAAACATAGTGGATTGTCAAAGCAGCAGATTAATAAACGGATTACCGAATTACTGGAACTTGTTGATTTGCCGGACAAACGAGATGCCTATCCCTCACAGCTGTCCGGTGGGCAGAAACAGCGGGTAGCCATTGCACGAGCCCTAGTAAACCATCCGAAAATACTTTTGTGCGATGAAGCGACAAGCGCTTTGGATCCGAAAACAACGAAATCGATCCTTTATCTCTTGAAAAAATTGAATAAGGAACTCGGCTTAACGATCGTGGTGATTACGCACGAAATGTCTGTGGTCAAGGAGATATGCCAGAAGGTCTCAGTCCTCGACAAGGGGAAGATCATTGAACATGGCGATGTTTATTCTGTCTTCTCTAATCCGCAGCAGGAGCTGACGCGGTCATTCATTGAAACAACATCTGCGCTTGGTAGTGTGAAGGCATTAATTGAAACGCAGTCTCCCGTTGTGCAGCTGCAGCCGGGACAATTGCTGCTTAAAATAAGCTATACGACAAGCAGCGTCTCAGAGCCGCTAATCTCCTATATTTCGAGAACGTTTCATGTTGACGCCAATATTGTGTTTGGCGACATTCAAATTTTGAGCGGCAATCCGCTCGGCGGACTCATTGTTATTTTGAGTGGTCAGAAGTCGGCTATTGATCGTGCGCTTGAGTACGTGAAACAAAGACATGTTGCTGTCGAGGTGTTGAATCATGGATAACGTGTTGCAATTCTTGCTTCCGAATGTCTCTCAAGTCATGGATGAATTTTATCTCTCAATCATTCAAACACTGCAAATGGTCTTTGTATCAGGGGTGATTTCTTTTGTACTCAGCCTGATTATCGGCATTGTGCTCATTTCTACAAGAAAGGGCGGCATTCTAGCGAATTCTTTTGTCTTTAACCTGTTTGATAAATTAATCAATCTGTTCCGTTCAATCCCATTCATTATTCTCATTGCCGCTCTGATTCCGCTTACCCGTTTGATTTCTGGAACTGCTGTCGGCGTTCAGGGAACCCTTTTTCCGCTCATTGTCGGAATTACTCCTTTTTTCTCGAGACAGATTGAATCTGCTTTGAGCGAGGTGGATGACGGACTGATCGAATCAGGGATCGCTATGGGCTTATCATCTTTTCAAATTATCGTTTCCGTCTACTTAAAAGAAGGCATTTCATCTATTGTGCGGGTGACGACAATCACGGTGATCAGTTTGATCGGACTTACTGCGATTGTCGGTGTTGTTGGAGGCGGCGGGATTGGTGATTTCGCTATTCGTTACGGCTATCAGCAAAATCAGCTAGATGCAACGTATGTGTCCATTATTGTTTTACTCATTTTTGTCAGCATCGTTCAAATACTAGGCACATTTATTTCAAAAAAAACCACACATTAGGAGGCGTTTCTCATGAAAAAGATTACTAAATTCAGCAGTTTTATCCTCATTCTCAGTTTTGTCCTGGTTCTTGCGGCTTGCGGTTCATCGTCGTCGGGTGCTAACTCAAATAAAGTCAAAGAAGTGAAGGTGGGGGTTGTCGGAAACAGTGATGATCCGATCTGGGAGCAGGTTAATAAGAATTTGAAGAAGGACAACATCCAGGTGAAGCTGGTCAAGTTCACTGACGGTATCATTGCCAATCAATCTGAGTCTAATAAAGAACTGGATTTAACTGCATTCCAGCATCATGCGTTCTTAAATCAGGAAATAAAACAAAAAGGTTATAAATTTACCGTCATCGGTGAGTCGTATATTGTTCCTTTAAATGTCTATTCAAAAAAGATTAAAAGTCTCAAACAAATTAAAAGCGGAGATAAAATTGCGATTCCGAACAATGTCACCAATGCTGGCCGCGCCCTTAAGGTTCTGGAGAGTGCGGGACTGATCAAGCTTGATCCAAGTAAAGGGTACTCACCTGCTGTGAAGGATATTACGGAAAACAAAAAGAATGTGAAGATTGTTGAAGTAGATCCAGCCAAAATTCCGAGCCTGCTTCCGGATTTTGCGGCGGGCATTACAAACAGCAACTTTATTATTGATAATAAAATGAATCCTGTCACTGACTCTATTTATCGCATTAAACCTGATCTGAATGATCCGAACAATAAACCATGGATTAACGTCATTGTTGCGCGTACAGCTGACAAGAATAACAACACATATAAGAAAGTGGTCGATGCTTATCATACGGCATCGGTCGCAAATAAAATTAAGAAGCTTTACAATGGGGTTTATGTCCCAGCGTTTAAGTATTAAAAGAGGGTGTTCAAAAAGTCCGGGAAAAAGGTACTGAGGATCTTCTGCTAGAAACGTGTACGTCCTGTACACAACGCAGAAGTCACCGCATCCTGCGAAAGTTCTGTGTCAGCTTGTTTCTCCGCTCCTCACGTACCAGCAGGGGAACTTCAACTAAACGTGCACGTCCTGTGCACAACGTTGAAGTCATCACATCCTGTGAAAGTACGCGCGGGTAGCTCGAAACTGCGCTTCCTTGATCTTCTCGGCTCTTTTTGTCCTCCTTTTTGAACAGACTCTAAAAGAAACATAACTTTCTTTTATCATGCAATTAATAGTTCGGTGCTGATAAAATGGTAAGGAGTCATCACGAAAATACAAAAAGCGAGGCGATTGTGATTATGGCAAAGGTTGAAAGTTTTACACTTGATCATACGAAAGTTAAGGCCCCATATGTCCGATTAATTGCGACACAAAAAGGACCAAAGGGCGATGTCATTCAAAATTATGATTTGCGGTTTGTACAGCCCAATGAAAATGCGATTCCTACAGCAGGGCTGCATACGATTGAACACATGCTGGCCAGCCTGCTGCGTGATCGGCTGGAAGGTGTGATTGACTGCTCGCCGTTCGGCTGCCGCACGGGATTTCATTTGATTCTTTGGGGAGAACATGATCCGATTGACGTTGCCAAAGCGCTGAAGGGTTCTCTTGAATTTATCGCGAATGAATCGACTTGGGATGACGTTCAAGGAACAACGATTGAAAGCTGCGGCAATTACCGTGATCACTCACTCTTCTCAGCCAAAGAATGGGCGAAAAAGGTTGTCGATGAAGGTATCAGCTCTGACCCATTCGAACGCAAAGTGGTTAAGGAATCCTTGTAATTGCAGGTGGAATTGTGTGAGCGGAGGTCATCCACGCGTAGTTTGTGATGCTGCCGTATAAATCGCAAATACCTAAGATAAAAAAGAAGCGAAGTGATCTGAGCCTATTGTTTGTTCTAGCAGGCTTGGATCGCTTCTTTGTGTGGAAGGCGATTAAACAGATAAAAATAATGTTATAGATCACAAGCCGCCCTAGGTTTGCGTGAGAGAAAACAGCTGCATTTTGTTACCGCCTACAGCTTCGCGGAACAAGGATACCTATGAGCAACACACTTTTCTATTTTATCAAAAAATTTAGCATATTATCCCAACACGCCAATACTTTATATAAAACGGGATTTGTCATCAATGGGCAAACGTTTAGTCCCATTCGTGGGGGGATTACGCATGAAATTCGAGGATTATCAGCCCTATTTAAGTCCTGCGCTTGCCAAGGCGACGGATTTGATTGCGATCAGTGGCAAGGGATGCTATTTGACCGACAGTAAGGGTGATCGGTATCTGGATTTTGTTCAGGGGATTGCAGTTAACGCACTGGGTCACTGCCATCCGAAGGTTGTTGAGGCCATAAAAACGCAGGCGGGAAAGCTGATCACGGCATCGTTTAATGTGGTTAATTATCCGACGACGCTTGAACTTGCGAAACGGCTGGCCGAGGTGACGCCGGGTGAGTTGAATTCGGTATTTTTCTCCAATGGGGGAGCGGAAGCAATAGATGGTGCGTTGAAGCTGGCGAAGGCTTATACAAAAAGACCGGCGATTATTGCGTTCCAAGGCTCTTTTCATGGACGTTCGTTCGGAGCACTATCTGTAACCGGCTCGAACGCGTACTATCGCAAGTATTATGAGCCTATGGTCGGTTCGGTTTACTTTACGGCATATCCTTCGACGGATTTATGTCCTAAGGGTTTCAATGAGGAGCAAAGAACAGAGTATTGCTTGAATGAACTTGACCGGCTTTTTCAGAATCTCGTGGCGCCTGATCAGGTAGCCGCGATTATTATGGAGCCTGTTCAAGGGGAAGGTGGTTATGTTGTTCCTTCGAAGGCATTCGTACAGGAAATTCGCGAACGCTGCGATCAGTACGGCATTCTGCTGATTATGGATGAAATTCAATCCGGTTACGGACGAACGGGGAAGATGTTTGCCAGTGAACATTTTGACGTGGTGCCGGATATTATGACGGTAGGAAAAGCGATTGCCGGCGGTCTGCCGATGAGTGCGGTCATTTCAACGCAAGTGATTATGGCTGAATGGCGATCGGGCATGCATGGCACCACTTTTGGCGGCAATCCGATTTGTGCGGCTGCGGCTTTGGCAGTATTGGATGAATTCAAACAATCGTGTCTGCTGGAGCACGTGAATGAGGAAGGCGCGTACTTAAGAAACAGATTAGTTCGGCTGCAGAAGAAATACAGTTGCATTTCCGATGTTCGTGGACTGGGCCTAATGCTGGCAATTGAATTCTCCCATCCGGATGGCAGTCCGGCCGGAGATTTATTGGAAGCAGTCAGAGCAGCTTGTCTGAAAAATAGATTACTGACTCTTTCATGTGGTGTACACCATAATGGCATGCGATTTGCTACGCCGCTTAATGTGACCAACGATGAGATTGATCAGGGCATTGCGATTATCGAATCTGTTCTGGATCAACTTTACGCTCAATGAGAGGACCTGAGGTTATGGCGCAAAAGAAAGTCCTTTACTATAACATCGACGATACCTTGGATTATGAACATAATTTGTTGCGTGAGTGGGGGATTGAGGATCTAGAATTGATTGAAATCAAAGATTATGACAGCGTACAGTCGTTTGCTCACTATGCGAAAGAGGTAGATGGGGTTGTTGTCGAATATCAGCAAATTACCCGGGAAATTATGGAGCAATTGCCGAATTTGAAAATAATTGCACTTCAAGCGATCGGTGTCGATAACGTTGATGTCGAAGCAGCGACTGATTTTGGCGTGTG
Source organism: Sporolactobacillus nakayamae (assembly GCF_900113325.1). Classification (GTDB taxonomy): domain Bacteria; phylum Bacillota; class Bacilli; order Bacillales; family Sporolactobacillaceae; genus Sporolactobacillus; species Sporolactobacillus nakayamae. The sequence goes on from NZ_FOOY01000022.1 coordinate 61,396, forward strand.
TGTGACCAACTGTCCGGGTTTTTGTTCGGAGGAAGTGGCGCTTCATACGGTTGGGCTGATGATTGATCTGACCCGAAAAATCACACTACTCGATCGGTTGGTGCGACAGGGAAAATGGGATCCGTTATATGGCTATAAGACACACCGGCTGACAGGCAAAACTGTTGGACTCTATTTCTTCGGAAGCATTCCCAAAGCGATGATACCGATGCTTCACGCGCTGAAGGTGAAGATCCTTGCCTATGCTCCGACAAAAACAGGGGCCTTCTTAAGAGAATACGGCGTCTATAAAGCCGAAACATTTGAGGAGTTACTGACTCAATCCGATATTCTGTCGCTGCACTGTCCGCTTCTGGAATCGACCACACATCTCATTTCCGAACGAGAATTGAAGCTGATGAAAAAGGATGCCTTTCTGGTTAACACCGCGCGCGGTAAGGTCGTTGATGAGGCGGCACTGGCAAAAGCATTAAAAGCAGGAGAAATCAAAGCCGCAGCGGTTGATGTCATTGAAGATGAAGCGAGGGAAAACAGTCCGTTATTTGCTTTAGAAAATACGATCATTACCCCGCACTCAGCCTTTGTCTCCGAAGATTCCTTTTATGATGCACGGAAGACTACCTTGGAACAACTCGTACAGCGATTGAGCAAAAATGAAAAACCGGCCAATTTAGTGAATCGGGATGTTATGCTTGGGTAGATGCCATGAAATTTTTGATGTTGAAACTAACTTTTCTCCAATTCCATGAGGAAAGTTTTTTATTACATACGCGGGATCAGAACGGTTGTTGGCAAAATAAAGTGCGAATCATAAAGATTAACATATAGGTTAATTTTACTATTAGTGCGCCCGGCATGAGTGACAACTCGGTGGCAAAATCCGCTACAGGCTCGCCAGTAGGAATTTTCCGCAAAATGAGTTAGCGAAACGACTTCAGGATAGTGAAGCCCAGGTGTCTAGAGATGAAAGAAATGAATACTTTGGGGCAATCACAGAAAAAATTGAAAAAGTGATGAAAGCTTTAGGAATGAAGGCGACAAGCACTATCGAAATGACAAAGGAACTAGGAGCGTGAACGATGTAAAAAACTAGAATTAAATAAAGATGAATTCTAGTTTGTGGATTGATCGAAAGAGGTTGGTGAACGAGGAGCGCAAGTTGCGGTTAAAAAAATTCAACCGGATTTGTCGATTGTCTTTGAGGGGCCACCGGCTGATGACACGTTTACACCGGACTACTTGATTCAGACCGGATTGAGAAGAGGTCCGATGTTGCGTGATCTTGATACATCGATTATCGTCAATCCAAGATTCCAAAAGTATTGTTTGGACACGGCAAAACAAGCGGGAATCAAAGCGCAACGCGCAGTACGAACGGGCGGCGGCAATGACGGCGCTGTGATTAATCTCTATCAAGGTGCGCCGACAGTAGTTGTCGGCATCCCGGTGTGCTATGCACATACTCCATATTGTTACGTTGCTTTTGAAGATTACGTATCAACGTTGAATCTGGTGACGAAGATCCTGAAGTCACTTGATACTGATGTGATCGGCGGGTTCTAAAGCAAGGAGCGATAGATAGCAATTAGTGAAGTTAATTTTTATGAAAGGCATGAAATGACGAATCGCGTTGTTTCATGCCTTTTTTGCGTGCGCCCGGCATGGACGACAGCTAGGCGGTGAAAGTCCGCTACAGGCTTGGCAGTAGGAACTGTTAGCCAAAGGCAAGGGTGTCCATCGTGAGGTGGAATCTGAAGGAAGCCGGAGGCAAACTTCTGGGCTGATGAACAAGAACTGCATACTAAGGCTGAATAGAGACGGATAAGCCTGCGTAACAAGGTGAAGTCCAATACTGCCCGAATCTCAAACAGTATATGCAGCAGCCACATGGAAGGAAAGCGGTCGTTCTTACCCGGGGAGGTCTTACAAGGGTTCCCGACAAGAGGGAAGGCATTTCCCACAGGAACAATCATGCCAGTGATGGTGAGATGAATTGTAA
>NZ_FOOY01000040.1:0-12674 GCF_900113325.1 Sporolactobacillus nakayamae
GATGACGTGACGGCTGTGCTTCCCTTTCCTGAAGCCTACAGGCACCGTCTGCGCACGACCAACGGGATGGAGCGCCTGAATGAGGAATTCCGCCGCAGGGAGCGCGTCATCCGGATATTCCCCAACCGGGAGTCTGTGATCCGCCTCATGGGTTCTGTCCTCATGGAAATGAATGAAAAATGGCTGGAGGGCCGCCGTTATTTGGACATGACAAATTATGCGGAGTGGAAGGCACAGAAGCTCCAAAAACAGAATCAAAAATCGAAAGTGACATCTATTTACCAAAACTAACGCCCTATTCCAGCTGAGATGAATTTACACATAAAAAAGGACTTGATCATCATTCATCTGGTCGTTTATACTCACACTGCTCCTGCTCGTGTTGTTTCGTGGATATGTTTGGATCAAAGTTCTGCTTATTTGCTTCAGCATCACCTTATGTGCACTCAAGATGTGGCGCTCATACGCTAAGACAATCGCGCTCGGTCAATCAATACTTTATCTATTTATCGTTTTATTTTGCGCACTAGCATTCTAGTGCCGAAACGGCTGAATTCATCAATTGCAGAGAATGAGAAAAACCGGGCTGTGCTTGGCCCTTAAACCATCCTGATTTTTGTGTACGCTCCGATTGCTCGCTTGCCGCGGGCGATCCGAGAGCCTCCTCAGCTTATACCGTAGTGCCTGCGGGGTCTCTCTTGGCTCGCTGTCCCGCAGGCGTCTCGCATCTGCGCGTTTGATGCACTGTCTTTTGCGTGACCAAAAATCACACAATTTCTTTACTTATGAAAAAAGCCTGAGAAACAACGGCATTTAACCGTTATTTCAACGTCCCCAAACTTTCACTTATATTAACTGGTAAGTATGATTTATTTTTCTTATTACCGATTTGCAAAATAGACGATGAAGGTCACTAACGATAAAACAAATAAAATTGAGGGTATCCATGCAAGCTCAGTTCGATCGCAGAAGTCGGATAGTGATGTGTATTTTTCTTTAAATACCAATTGATAAAGAGCCTGAATAGCAAAAGTCATTGACGCACTACTCAACAAAAAAAGAACGCTGATCAGCAAAAGCATATAACATTAGCTCCTCACCATTCGTTTATATCTATTAACTGAAAAAACATTCTCCCTCATTCATTATCTCGGATGGAAATACGATTTTAAAGACATTATGAATGGTCAATGGTGGAAGAAAGTTATGGTTACTGACTTTACCTCTTTTCATTTTCAACAGCCGATTCACTGTCAAATTTAGATAGGAATAAGTTAATGTATGGAGAAAAATTTTTGTTTTCCAGTGAAGAATGACCGTTCAGTTCATAATAATTCACATTTTCTAACACTGGCTTTAGATAGACAAGATTTCTGGCAATAAATTTTTTCTTTAGACGTAGCGTTTTACTCTTTGCATCTTTGTTTTCAATAATTGTTCTAATAATGCCCAACAAGGCATCCGTCATTTCAATTCCAATTTCTTTATTTTTTGGATAAAGACCTGCCTGATTAATATAAAAATGCTCATTTCTATACAGTGAATGGACATTTAATTGCTCTTTTACTCTTTTGGCCAAATCTTCGTTAATGTATTGCGAACATTCTTCGATCATTAGCTTAGCTTCAACCTCTGTAAAATTTCCATAGTGTCTTAATACTCCATACAGCACTCTTTCGGGAATTTTAGCATAAATCATTTTAGAGACAACACCTTTATTAGATAAAAAATGATGTCTAGAAATGTGATCATTTTTTTTAAAAGCTACTACATTAAGTTTTACGTAATCCGGTTTTTGAAAAACAGAACGAATCGCTCTATGCAAAGGGACTTGGCTATCTTTTGAAAAATCAGTGAAATGCAGTCTGAATTTATTTTGTTTTAATTCATTATTTATAGTAACAATATCGTCACATGTATAGTAATTATGCGGCATCAATAGAGCGCCCATCAAGGACACTTGATTTTTATCTTTGCCACTCTCATCAAAAAAAACATCTACTTGTTCACTCATAAATGCCAGTCCCTTAGAAAGGTTAATTTGCATAAAGTTCTTTTTTGTGGTATAAAATAGATGTACCGAAGCTGCTTAACCACGGGCGAGGCCCAATTTTCGTTGGTTAAACGTAAGGTATTTTTTTATTGCCCTTTTTGGCACAGACCCTAAAAGGGGTCTTTATTTAGATACTAACAAAAATGTTCAATATTGCAATAGAGACTTACATACTATAGCATGGGATATTTTAATGTTTATACAAAGAAAAAAATAAAACATAATTACAGTTATCAATATAACGGTGCTGACTATAATTATAAAATAGGACGTTAATTAAAAGGGAAGCCTACGTATTTGTAGACTTCTAATATTTTCAAATTAATTAAGCACTTGTTCACAATGAGATCAATACGCCAGCCTTCTCGAATACTTGGCGAAACCACTGTCAGCAGGCCAGCATTAAAAACTATAAATAAATGATGTATCTACTGGCGCAGGTGTTGTATTACTGGGTTTGGGTATGTATTCATAAAATCTTTGGTCGAAGCACTTTAAGCATCTTGTTGAAGATACAGCAGATAAAGACAAATGACCACACAGGATGCGAAAAAGAGGTCTCTCATCGAATTGGAAATCGATTGAGAAACCTCTAATTTTCTTTAAAAATCAATTTATGGCACATAGAATTACATTAATCGCTTAAAACCCTTGGTATATAAGGGATTCAGCAATTTATTACATCATGCCGCCCATACCGCCAGGACCTGCTGGCATCTGTGGTTCCGGATGATCTTCAGGCTTGTCGGCAACAACCGCTTCAGTCGTCAGCAGCATTGCGGATACGGAAGCTGCGTTTTGCAGTGCGGAACGTGTAACCTTCGTTGGGTCAACGATACCGGAAGCAATCATGTCTACCCATTGATCCTTGGCAGCGTCATAGCCGATGCCAGGTTTCTGGGATTTCAGTTTTTCAACGATGACAGAGCCTTCGAGACCAGCGTTTTCACCGATTTGGCGAACAGGTTCTTCAAGTGCGCGAACGACGATGTTGACACCGGTCTTTTCATCGCCTTCAGCAACAACTGCCTCAACGTTCTTGATCACGTTGGCAAGAGCAGTACCGCCGCCGGCAACGATACCTTCCTGAACAGCGGCACGTGTCGAGTTCAGGGCATCTTCAATGCGCAGCTTACGTTCTTTCAATTCGGTTTCCGTAGCGGCTCCGACTTTGATAACAGCTACGCCGCCGGATAGTTTAGCTAGACGTTCTTGCAGTTTTTCTTTATCGAAATCAGAAGTTGTTTCTTCCAATTGTGCTTTGATTTGGCCAACGCGTGCACCGATTTTGTCGGATTCGCCAGCGCCTTCAACGATCGTCGTGTTGTCTTTAGTCACGATAACTCTCGCAGCTGTTCCGAGTTGATCAATCGTTGTTTCCTTCAATTCAAGGCCAAGATCGCTTGTAACGACCTGTCCACCGGTCAGCACGGCGATGTCTTCAAGCATTGCCTTCCTGCGGTCGCCAAAGCCAGGAGCCTTAACAGCGACAACATTGAACGTGCCGCGCAGTTTGTTCAGTACAAGAGTAGCAAGCGCTTCGCCTTCAACGTCTTCAGCGATGATCAGCATTGCTTTGCCTTGTTGTACCACTTTCTCAAGAACAGGCAGGATTTCTTGGATGTTGCCGATCTTCTTATCAGTAATCAAGATGTATGGATTTTCAAGAACGGCTTCCATTTTGTCCTGATCCGTAACCATGTATGCAGAAGCATAACCGCGATCAAATTGCATACCTTCGACAACATCAAGTTCCGTAACAAAGCCTTTGGATTCTTCAAGTGTAACAACGCCGTCGTTGCCGACCTTTTCCATTGCTTCTGCAATCAGTTCGCCGACTTTTTCATCATCGGCTGAAATAGCGGCAACTTGCGCGATCGACGCTTTGCCTTCGATCGGTTTTGAAATTTCTTTCAAGCCTTCAACAGCAGCTTGAGTTGCTTTTTCAATTCCGCGGCGAATGCCCATCGGGTTTGCGCCTGATGCGACGTTCTTCAATCCTTCACGGATCATCGATTGAGCAAGAACCGTAGCGGTTGTCGTACCGTCACCTGCAACATCGTTCGTCTTGCTTGCAACTTCAGATACAAGACGCGCACCCATGTTTTCGAATTTATCTTCAAGTTCGATTTCTTTCGCGATGGTCACACCGTCATTTGTGATGAGTGGTGAACCGTATTTTTTGTCCAGTACAACGTTACGGCCTTTCGGTCCAAGCGTTACTTTAACCGCATCTGCCAAAACGTCTACGCCGCGAAGCATCGAGCGGCGTGCTTCTTCACCAAATTTAATATCTTTTGCCATTGTGAATTGTCCCTCCTAAATAAATTCGATCTGAGGATCTTCTGGTTAGAAGAACATCGGAAGTTTAGTCAATAACAGCTAGAATGTCGTCCTGACGAACAACGAGATACGTATTGCCGTCATATTTTACTTCAGTACCTGCATATTTTGAAAAGATTACTTTTTCTCCTTCTTTTACATCCAAAGCGATGCGCTCGCCTTTATCGGATACCTTGCCGGCACCAACGGCAATGACGCGGCCTTCCTGCGGTTTTTCCTTTGCGGAATCAGGAAGTACGATACCGCTTGCTGTTGTTTCTTCTTTTTCCTGTGGTTCGATCACAATACGATCACCTAATGGCTTTAACATGTTGAAATACCCTCCTTAAAAATGTTAAGTTAAGTACCTTTGTTAGCACTCAGTTCGCCTGAGTGCTAATCCATTTAATATAATAATCAATTCCAAATGGATTTGCAAGTTTTTAACCTAAAATATATAGGAAACAACAACTGGTGCTAAAAGTGATTAAGAGATAATGACTATCAGCTATGGTAAAATGAGATAGCTACTATTTTGAACCGAGACGTTTATAACACAAATACAATGCCTTCAGCTTTTCACAATTGATCTGAACCTATACTAATTGATATGAGGTGTTTGATTTTGGTTTTACGGTATATCCTGATTGTTCTCGCCTATCTTGCCTGCTTTATTTCCCCGTTAATTCCCGGTTTCCCAAGGCAGGGTACTGCTTATGCTGACACTTATACAGCCGTTTTTTTCACCACTTTAATAATTGTTTCTCTGCTTCTTATTCCCGAACGCAGAATGGAACGCCGTTCGGTTGCTTCCATTGGCGAATCGATCGCGTGGGCGATATGCGGTATTTTTATCCTCTATGTACTTCAGATTGCCGCCACGATTATCAACAGTCTCATTCTCGGCCAACCGCTTGCTTCTGAGCATACACAGAAAATTGTCGACATAACTCGCAATGCGCCACTGTTCATTATAGCGGTCAGCATTATCGGACCGCTGCTGGAAGAAATCGTCTTTCGCAAAATCTTTTTCGGCAGTATGAAAAAGAAAATCGGCTTCTTCTTTGCCGCTCTGATCAGTTCGCTCATTTTCGCAGCTTTTCATTTCGATTTCAGCCACCTGCTCACTTATTTAGCCATCGGATTCTTCCTTTGCTACGCCTACCATAAAACAGGCCGGATCTGGGTCACGATGTTTATGCACGCTGCAATGAATACGATCGTAATCCTGATTAGTCTGAATGTCCGTATGCCAAATACAACCGGCTGGATTCATCTGCTTTTTTAAATACGATTATTAGAGAAAGAGCGGAGATTTTGCTGATGACGCAGCAAGTCTCCGCTCTTCTTTGTCTGTAAAATTTTATTTTTCATCAAGCGCGGTCAGGATCTCCGGACCGTTTTTCGTAATCGCCAATGTGTGTTCGTATTGTGCGGAAAGCGAGCCGTCAATCGTGCGCGCCGTCCAACCGTTGTCATCAACCTTTGAACGCCAGTCGCCGATGTTCAGCATCGGTTCAATCGTGATCGTCATGCCTTCCCTAAGACGGAGACCACGTCCTTGCCGGCCATAGTGCGCGACAGGCGGATCTTCATGCATCGTCGGTCCAATGCCGTGACCGACAAACTCACGAACAACGCTGAGTCCGCGATCTTCGGCGTATTTTTGAATGGCATAGCCGATATCGCCTAAGCGTTTGCCGACTACCGCTTGCTTAATCCCCTCAAAAAGCGACTCTTCTGTTGTCTTCAGCAGATGCTGCGCCTCCTCGGAGATCTCGCCAACCGCATAGCTCCATGCCGAATCAGACATCGCGCCGTTCAGGTTAACGACCATATCAATCGTAACGATGTCGCCGTTTTTCAATGGTTTCTTGTTTGGAAATCCGTGGCAAATTTCATCATTGACCGAAGCACAGGTCGCATATTTATAGCCTTGAAACCCTTTTTCTTCAGGGATCGCGCCATGCTTTTCAAGAAATTCGTTAACAAATTCCTCAATCTCCCAAGTTGTCACTCCGGGACGAATCATTGATTTAATATGCTGGTGCGCCCGGGCAAGCAGCTGACCGGATTTTTTCATCTCAGCAATCTCATTCTGTGATTTTAATTGGATCATTCCTGCATTCCACCTTATCTTTAAAGCACAGCGGCGCCGCGAAGTAACGCGTACGCCGCGTACGTGTTGTTTCTTTATCGCTCCAAGTAGCGCATCTGTATTTTACCACTTAATCAATCAGAATTCCTTTCTTCCATCGAATGATTAAGAAAATAAATGAGCGCCTGTAATTCAACCGTCATATCCACATGACGGACATAAGCATGCGATGGCAAGGAAAGGACAGTAGGAGAAAAATTTAAAAAACCGTGAATGCCCGAGGCGAGTGCCATTTCCGCCGCTTCCTGAGCGTGGGCGACCGGAACAGTCAGGATTGCGGCTGTTATATCGCTATTGTCATCTGTTGCGAGCTCATTCATCGCATAAATCTTGGTGCCGCTGACCTCCGTGCCGATCTTTTTAGGGTCAACGTCGTATGCTTTCACAATCTTAGTATTATTATTCTTTTGAAAGTTATGGTTGAGCAGCGCAGTTCCCAAATGCCCAACACCAATCAGCACGACTTTTGACAGTTCGTCCTGATAAAGCGTTTTTCTCAGAAAATCCATTAAATACTGGGTATCATAGCCATACCCTTTCCTTCCTAGCGCGCCAAAATAGGAAAAGTCTTTACGAATTGTCGTTGAATCAATCTGTAAAAGATCCCCGAACTCCGAAGATGAAATACGCGTTTTCCCTATAGTGACCAAACGTTGCAACGTTCGGTAATAAAGCGGTAGCCGTTCAGCCGTCGCTTGAGGTACATTTTGATTCGCCATGACCGGGTCTCCCCCCATTTTCCAAGACTGTTCTCGTTCATCTAATTTATCTGAGTGTCTCATTTCACTATACTATATTCATTATCACTTTTGTTAAATAGTTCACAATCTAATCTGCATCGAATTCATTTTCCCTATATTTTTCCAGAGCTCGCAGTTGCTGAACAAAAAGCGAATACGCTACAATAAACATATCTATGCTTAGAGTGACACGCAAACGAATTCTTATTTGCCTGTTGCCCGAAATTCAAATTTGATTTCTAAATTCCTTGAGGTGAAGACCAGTGTTGCTCTTGCAAACAAATGAGATCAGTAAATCTTTTATCACCGATCTTGTTCTATCCAATATATCCATAGAAGTAAAGCTCGGTGAACGTGTCGCGCTCGTTGGCCGCAATGGTGCGGGAAAATCAACGCTGTTGAAAATAATTGCCGGTGAAATGAGCGCGGACAGCGGCGAAGTCATTATGCCTAAAGATCGCAAAATGGGCTATCTGCCGCAGAACGCGACACTTAACTCAACACGCGGGATTTACGATGAATTGCTCTCTGTATTTACACCGCTGATTGCGCTTGAAAATAAGATGCGCGCGATGGAGGAACAGATGGCTGATCCCGGCAGCTTCTCGAATCCTAGGGACTATGATCAGCTGCTCAAGACCTATGACACAATGCAGGCAGACTTCCGGGCAAAAGGCGGCTTCACCTACCAGGCGGAAACACGGAGCGTACTGAACGGTTTGAATTTCGGCGGATTTCCCGATGATACACCTGTCAGCAATTTATCCGGGGGACAGAAAACACAGCTCGCACTCGGCAAACTTTTGCTCATTAAACCCGATCTATTGATTCTTGACGAACCAACAAACCATCTTGATATTGAGACACTTTCATGGCTGGAAGGTTATCTGCAACGCTACAGCGGCAGCGTACTTGTCGTGTCCCATGACCGCTACTTTCTCGATAAAGTCGCGACTAAGGTTTATGAGATCGCAAGACATAAAGTTCGTAAATACACCGGTAATTATTCACATTATCTTGACTTGCGGGCGGCAGAATTTGAAAGTGAAATGAAAATGTTTGATAAGCAGCAAAAAGAAGTCGCGAAACTCAAGGATTTTGTTCAAAAAAATATTGTCCGTGCTTCGACAACCAAACGCGCGCAAAGCAGACGTAAACAGCTGGAGAAAATGGAGCTTCTGGACAGGCCGATGGGCGACGCCAAGTCCGCGACCTTTTCGTTCAGCATTGACCAGCAAAGCGGGCGTGACGTGCTTGCGGTTTCTCATCTTGATGTGGGCTACGGCCATCAGGCTCCGATGATTGCTGATCTCAGTTTTCAGATTAGTCGCGGTGATCGTGTTGCGCTTGTCGGACCGAACGGCATTGGCAAATCAACACTCTTAAAAGCGATCGCCGGAGGATCCACCCTACGCTCTGGAGACGTGCGGTTCGGAAGCCAAGTCAGTGCCGGTTATTACGATCAGGAGCAAAAGAGCCTGAATCTCACCAAAACGGTGCTTAATGAGCTATGGGATGATTATCCACTGAAACCGGAAAACGACATACGAACGGTTCTTGGCGGATTCCTTTTCTCAGGAGACGATGCTGCCAAGATTGTCGCCCAGTTAAGCGGCGGTGAGAAGGCGCGACTCATGCTTGCCAAGCTGATGATGCGTCATGACAATTTACTGATTCTTGACGAACCAACCAATCATCTTGACTTAGACAGTAAAGAGGTTTTGGAAGGCGCGCTGATCGACTATCCAGGGACAATTCTCTTTGTCTCCCATGACCGCTATTTTATTAATAATATTGCCAACCGAGTATTCGAGCTTTCACGCGAAGGCATTACAGAGTATCTTGGCGACTATGATTACTACATCGACAAGAAAACAGAGCAGGAACAAATCGCCGAACTAGAAGCTCAACCGGTGACAGCTCAAAACAATGAGGTAATCATCGGAGACGGCAAAGAACAATTTTTAAAAGAAAAAGAGCAGAAAAAGAAAAAACGTCAGCTTACTCGATTTATCGAACAAACCGAATCAGACATCAGTTCCTTGGAAAAGCAGATCGATAGCGATCAACAATCTCTTCTCTTGCCTGAAGTCTTTAATGATACGAAAAAATCAAGGGATATTCAGGTGCAGCTTGAGCAAGAAGAGGCTCATCTCGCAAAACTGATGGAGGATTGGGAAACCGCTCAACTTGAACTTGATGATTTTGATTAAGAACGGTTATCCACAAAATCTGCCCACATATCCACAGATGCGCATAGTTATCCCCAATTTATTCAGTTGATTAAGGCACTTATTCACAGAATATGTGAATAAGTGCCTTGATTCGTTTATGCGTCGAAACATTATGCACATGTGGATAACATTTCTTTTCCATTCAAATGATCAAGTGGTTCTGTGGACAAACAAAAAGGAACGGAGAGCGGACAACATTCCGCACATCCGTTCCTTTTTGTTATTTATTAATCAAAAATCTTCTATGGATAAGTTTGCTTTCCCATTTAAAGACAAGTCCGCTCGCATACCTTTCAAAAATCCGATCGTGCCCGATGCCGCGATCATCGCCGCATTGTCCGTGCACAAAGAAAGCGGTGGAATGATCAACGGAATGCCTCGTGTACTCGCTGCTTTTTCGATCTCAGATCTAATCTTGCTGTTCGCCGAGACACCACCCGCAACAAGAATTTGTTTTGCATGGACACGTTCAGCCGCAATCATCGTTTTCTTGACAAGTACATCACTGACGCTTTGCTGAAAGCTGGCTGCGATATCTGCAGGGTTAAGTTCATGCCCGCGTTGCTTTTCATTATGAATATAGTTGATGACAGCAGATTTCAACCCGCTAAAGCTAAAATCGAGCGACCCTTCTTCGAGCCATGCTCGTGGAAAATCAATGACAGGTGCCCCTTCCTTTGCCAGATGGTCGATTTCCGGGCCACCAGGGTACGGCAACCCAAGGGTCCGTGCCACTTTATCGAACGCTTCTCCAGCCGCGTCGTCGCGCGTTGTACCGATAACTTCATACGAGCCATGTTCTTTCATGTAGACAAGCTCAGTATGGCCTCCTGATACCACAAGTGCGATTAATGGAAACTTAAGTTCATGAACAAATCGATTCGCATAAATATGACCGGTAATATGGTGAACCGGAACCAGTGGAAGGTCATGTGCATACGCCAAGGCCTTTGCTCCGTTCACACCGACAAGCAATGCTCCAATCAGCCCAGGCCCCTGCGTCACTGCAATTGCGTCCAGGTCCTTCCATTCCAAACCGGACTTGTTCATGGCTTCCTCACAGACAACCGTTATCTGATCCACATGATGGCGTGAGGCTACTTCAGGAACAACCCCCCCAAACCGCCGATGAATATCAATCTGAGTAGCAACAGCGTTTGAGCGGATCACGGTTCCATTCTCTACCACAGCCGCTGCGGTTTCATCGCAACTTGTTTCTATTGCCAAGATCATTGTATTTTGATTCACATCTATTTTCATAGTCTCACCCACATGACAAGCGCATCTTCCCCATTATTTGAATAGTAGTTCTTGCGGATACCGCCATTGCGAAAGCCCACCTTACGATAGAGGTTTTGCGCGATCGCGTTGCTCACTCTTACCTCCAAGCTCATCGAGTGCGCATGCCGCGAGATTGCATAGAGCATTACCTGGCGCAAAAGTGATTCACCAACCTTCAAGCCGCGATAACCGTCGAGTACTGCCAAGTTGGTGATATGGGCTTCGTCAACGATGACCCACACGCCGCAGTAACCGATTATTTTTTCGGCAAGCTCCGCGACAAAATATGTGGCAAACTGATTGGTGTTAATCTCATTTTCAAATGCCTGCCTAGACCACGGAACATCGAAGGCGCTGCACTCCACGACCATAACCTGATCTATATCCTCCGCGGTCATCGCTCGAATAATTACTGAACCTAGCTCCGGCATGTTTATCGCTCCTGTTTGGCCAGCCACTTCGCTTCTGCCTCAGCTAAGCGAAGGTACACCGGCAGAAAATGGTGAATATCTGAAACCGGTTCTTTTTGTGCGCCAATTCGCGCAAGTTCTGCGGCTCTCGGAACATTTTGAGTGCTTTCACCAAGCGTCGCGTACGACTCCGAACATAGCAGATCACACCATTTTTCCATATCATTACTTAAAAAAAGCACAGGTTTATCCAGTTTACGAAGCTCAGTAATCCAATCTTTAATCATCAACAACTGGTCCGGAGCTGTTCGGACAATTTCCCGGCCCTTGTTTTCATAGAGGCCGGCAAATACTTGCCCACGCCGCGCATCAAAGAACGGCGCGATATAGCCGTCAAATCCGCGTCCGTTCTGGGCAACGACTTCTAGGCTGGATACCCCGACCAATTCCTTCTTCAAAGTCCAGGCCATCATCTTGGCGATCGTCGTACCAATGCGCAGACCTGTATAAGAACCTGGTCCTTCAGCGACGACAATACGGTCGAGGTCCGCCGGCTTCAGTCCAACGGCATTGAGTATCTGCGCAATAGCAGGCATCAACCGCTCCGAATGATTTTTGCGGCTGTTTGTCGTTAATTCGCCAAGCACTTTCCGCCCCGTCGTCACGGCAACACCCATTACTAAATTAGATGAATCAATCGCTAGCACGTTCATCGTTCGATATCTCCTCATTTATACGCTCAGACCTGTCTCCACTTGTCTTGCACGTGATCGTTCGCTCGTGCTCGCCTGCACGCTCAATAACTACGGACAAGACATCATCCGGTAGCCATGATGGAATATTTTCGGCCCACTCGATCACAGTTACCCCATCCTGTTCAAAATAATCGTCAATACCAATATCTTCCTCGTCGCTAATCCGGTACACATCCATATGGTAAAGGGGCAAACGCCCGCTATGATATTCCTTAACAATAGTAAAAGTCGGACTATTAACCATCTCATGAATGCCAAGTCCCTTGGCGAGACCTTTGGTAAAAATAGTCTTACCCGCTCCGAGATCCCCCGATAAAGTCAAAACATCGCCCGGTTGTAAATAAGCAGCCATTCGTTCTGAAAAATGCATGGTTTCTTCAGGAGAAGATGTGGTCCACTGATGCATAACATTCACCTTTTCATTGGTTTTATGCCAAAATAACAATTTTGATAAGTACTGGCAACATGACCCAAATATACTTTAAGTGTACCATAATTGCGCAACAAATTCTTTTTTCACTTCCGGTGGGCTCTGTCATATTTCGAGACACATTATACGAAATGTTGCGCAGTAAAGACGAAGCGCGCAGCAAATTCGTTACGAGTTTGGGCTCGTTCGTTACGATTTTTTCGCGGTTCGTTACGAGTTTGGGAATTCGCTACTACTTTCGATGAGTTCGTTACGATTTTGAGCTCTTTCGTTACGATTTTTTCGTGGTTC
>NZ_FOOY01000040.1:12964-13492 GCF_900113325.1 Sporolactobacillus nakayamae
TGGGAATTCGCTACGATTTTCTGTGAGTTCGTTACGATTTTGAAGTCATTCGTTACGACTTTTTCGCGGCTCGTTACGAGTTTGGGAATTCTCCTCTCTTGGGTTCGACTTTGATCGTGTTCGGTTCAACTTTCCGATGGTTCGGTTCAACTTTGGGTCTTCGGTTCGACTTCTCCCCTCTTGGGTTCGACTTTGATCGTGTTCGGTTCAACTTTTCACTCGTTAGGTTGAACTTCAATATTCGCGCGGTCAACTCCCTTCTCTTATAGGTTTACTGCGCTTCTTCCGTCCACTATGCAACAGTGTATTTCCTTGCTACTCTTCTCTAAGCAAAGAAATATTCAATTAAAAACTTTTTTTCACACAAAAACACGCATCTCTCGAAAATGAGAAATACGTGTTTTTCATTTGCCTGGCAGTGACCTACTCTCACAGGGGGACAGCCCCCAATTACCATCGGCACAGAAGAGCTTAACGACCGTGTTCGGGATGGGAACGGGTGTGACCTCTTCGCTATGACCGCCAGAC
>NZ_FOOY01000041.1 GCF_900113325.1 Sporolactobacillus nakayamae
TGTGGGAAATGCCTTCCCTCTTGTCGGGAACCCTTGTAAGACCTCCCCGGGTAAGAACGACCGCTTTCCTTCCATGTGGCTGCTGCATATACTATTTGAGATTCGGGCAGTATTGGACTTCACCTTGTTACGCAGGCTTATCCGTCTCTATTCAGCCTTAGTATGCAGTTCTTGTTCATCAGCCCAGAAGTTTGCCTCCGGCTTCCTTCAGATTCCACCTCACGATGGACACCCTTGCCTTTGGCTAACAGTTCCTACTGCCAAGCCTGTAGCGGACTTTCACCGCCTAGCTGTCGTCCATGCCGGGCGCACATAGAAAAAGCGCTTCGCAGAATTTCCTGCGAAGCGCTTTTTTTTTTATTGCGGGATTGTGACGATTGGTTCTCTAATATTTTGCTGGATCAATTGGGCGGCACGTTTCACTTCTGCATCCGTTGGCGATTCAATGCCTTTGAGCGGATAGTCAAGTCCCATGGCTTCCCATTTGTAGACGCCCATTTGATGATAGGGCAGTATTTCGACGCGCTCCACATTATTCAGCGTGTTGATGAAGGCGCCGAGTGCACTCAAGTCTTCTTCAGAATCGGTAACTGTAGGTACAAGCACATGTCTGATCCAGACCGGGATTTGTTTTTTTGATAACACGTTGGCAAATGCCAGTATGTGTTCATTTGGTTGACCGGTCAGCCATTTGTGCCGTTCCGAGTTAATTTCCTTAATGTCTAAAAGTACCAGATCGGTGTACTTCGCCAATTCATCAAACTGCTTGTGAAAGAAGGGAGCATCGACATAACAGCATCCGGATGTGTCGAGCGCCGTATGAACTCCGATTGATTTGCACGCCTTGAATAGCTCGATGAGAAAAGGCATTTGAAGCAACGCTTCGCCACCGCTGACTGTAATTCCGCCGCCTGACGATTGGATAAACGGCAAGTAGTCTTTCAGCTCATGGATAATCTCATCGACGCTGATTTGCTTGCCCGTACCGATTGCTCGAGTGTCAACGTTGTGACAGTATTTGCATCGGAGCGGGCAGCCTTGAGTGAAGACGACAAATCGAATGCCAGGTCCATCAACTGTTCCGAACGATTCAATGGAATGAATATTGCCAAGGACCATTGACGATTCCCTCCTTTCCTAACCAGACATCCATTTTGGATTGATTCAAATTGATTTGTGGAAGGTCCGATGAACGACTTCCAACTGTTGCTCACGAGTCAGTTTGATAAAGTTGACGGCATATCCGGAAACACGGATGGTCAGCTGCGGATACTTTTCAGGATGATCCATCGCATCAATCAGCGTCTCACGGTTGAACACATTGATATTAATATGATGACCCCCTTTAACCGCATAACCGTCAAGCATCGCATCCAAATTTGTACTACGAACGCTGTCATCTTTGCCAAGCGCTTGTGGGACAATGGAGAATGTATTGGAAATACCATCTAAAGAATAGCGATAAGGCAGTTTAGCAACTGACGACAGGGAAGCAAGTGCTCCTTTGCTGTCCCGTCCATGCATTGGGTTCGCTCCTGGCGCAAATGCTTCGCCATGAAGTCGGCCGTCTGGGGTGCTGCCGGTCTTTTTGCCGTAAACGACATTCGATGTGATGGTCAAAATGGACAAAGTAGGTACAGAATCACGATAAGTGCTGACTTTTCTTAGTTTGCCCATGAACCGTTCAACGAGATCTACCGCAATAGAATCTACGCGATCATCATTGTTCCCATATTTAGGAAAATCACCATCGATAGTGAAGCCGACTGCGATGCCGTCTTCATCGCGCTGAACATGGACTTTCGCGTATTTGATGGCGCTTAGTGAATCGGCGGCAACGCTAAGTCCGGCAATTCCCGTTGCCATCGTGCGCAGAATATGCGTGTCATGAAGGGCCATTTCACTGCGCTCATAGGAATATTTATCGTGCATAAAGTGGATGACGTTGAGCGTATTGATGTAAAGATCGGACAGCCAATCCATCATCCGGTCGAATTTCACCATAACTTCATCGTAGTCCAGAATATCGCTTGTAATTGGCGAAAGAGCCGGAGCTACTTGAACCTTCTTGACTTCATCCACACCGCCATTGATCGCGTAAAGCAGTGTTTTAGCGAGGTTGGCACGTGCGCCGAAGAATTGCATCTGTTTTCCGATCCGCATTGCGGATACGCAGCAAGCAATGCCGTAATCGTCTCCATATTGAACGCGCATCAGGTCATCATTTTCGTATTGAATCGCGCTCGTTTTAATGGAGATCTTCGCGCAATATTCTTTGAATGCTTTCGGCAGCTGTTTCGACCAAAGTACGGTTAGGTTCGGCTCCGGAGCTGGTCCGAGATTTTCCAGAGTATGCAAGAAGCGGAACGAGTTCTTTGTGACGAGGGTGCGTCCGTCAACAGACATGCCGCCGATAGATTCGGTTACCCAAGTCGGATCTCCACTGAATAATTCATTGTAATCTGGTGTACGTGCGAACTTAACAAGACGAAGCTTCATGATGAAGTGATCAACCAATTCCTGAACTTCTTCTTCAGTAAGCACATGGTTCGCAAGGTCACGCTCAATATAAATATCAAGGAACGATGATGTTCTGCCGAGGCTCATAGCGGCACCATTTTGTTCTTTAACTGCAGCCAAATAACCGAAGTACAGCCATTGGAACGCTTCGCGGGCATTTGTTGCCGGTTTGGAAATATCGAAGCCATAGCTTGCGGCCATTTTTTTAATATCTTGCAGCGCATTAATTTGTTCAGATAATTCTTCACGCAGGCGAATGACTTCTTCACTCATTGTACTGCTTGTGTTTTGTTTATCGATTTTCTTTTGCTCAATCAGAAAATCGATGCCGTACAAGGCAACACGGCGATAGTCTCCGATAATTCGTCCGCGTCCGTATGCGTCCGGAAGTCCGGTAATAATGCCGACGTGGCGTGCTAATTTCATTTCATCGGTGTAGGCATCAAAGACGCCTTGGTTATGTGTTTTTCTATATTCTGTGAAGAAATGGTTTACTTTATCATCTAATTTGTATCCATAGGATTCGCATGCCTGCTTTGCCATTCGGATTCCTCCAAAAGGCATCAGCGCACGTTTGAAAGGCGCGTCGGTTTGCACACCGACTATTTTCTCTAGTTGTTTATTCAAGTAACCCGGCTGATGAGAGGTAACGGTTGAAATGATCTCGGTGTCCATGTCGAGAACACCGCCGTTCTTCCGTTCTTGATCGGAAAGGTCCATTACTTGTTTCCAAAGAAGTTCCGTATTTTTTGTTGGTCCGGCAAGGAATGATTCGTCGTTCGTATATCCATGTATATTTTTCATGATGAAATCGCGAACGTTAATTTCATTACTCCAAATTCCGTCAACAAATCCATCCCAAGCAGATCCATACTTACTTCCTTCTACTACTGCTTCCATGTCGTTCATCTCCTCATTTAAATGGTCGACTAATTGAACAAAGTATTCTTGAGCACACGTTAATTATATAATAACATGTGTAAACGCTTACACCTAAGTTGTGACCTTTTTGTTAACATTAATCAATGGAACTATGATTTTGTCACAGGAAATGAAAAAAGAAGAACTCGCTTAATGAGCGGGCATTTAGTTGACTTTCAGTACGCCCAATCGTTCCAAAGCTGCTTTAATGCCATCCTGATCATTAGATAAAGTCACAAAATCTGCCGCACCCTTGACTTGTGTCGGGGCGTTGTCCATCGCGACACCAATTCCAGCAAATCGAAGCATCGCGACGTCATTGAAGTTGTCGCCAAATGCGAGTGTGTCCTTCTGGTCAATGTGATAGCGATCCATGATTTCCCGCAATGCACGTGCCTTGCTCACGTTCCTGGCCATGATTTCCAAATAAGTAGGTTTTGATTTGTAAAATTCAGCATCTAGGTTTAACTTGCCCAAAGTTTCCTGAAGTTGATCAATATCCGCCGGATCTCCCATGCAGAGTAGTTTATGAATAGGCGGTAATTCATCGAAAGTTTGATCGTGAAAGGCACAGGCATAGGCTGGTGTTCGGGCAATCGCTTGTTCTTGAGCGATCCAGGGATCAATACGTTCCGGGACAAGCCAGCGGTCGAAGCTGTATGCTGAAAAACTGATTTTAGGAAAACACTTGCATATTTTCTGATAAACAAATTGTGCGGTTAGCGGGTTCATTGTGGTCGACAACAAGACCTTATTATCGGAAAAGACATTGTGCGTATCGACGATGAGCGCGCCGCTATAACAAATAATCGGATCCGATGAACCGAGTTGCTGTTGCAAAGGGATAATCCCACTCGGCATCCGCGCCGATACCAGGATGAAGGGAATAGATTGCTCTGCACATCCTTTGATTGCTTGAATCGTTTTTTCCGTGATGACATGATTTGAATTGATTAATGTACCATCGATGTCACTGAAAATCAAGTGAATGGGCATAGTTTTACATCTCCTTTTAGTTGCTTCCATTAACGATTAATTGGCAAGGATGAGTTGGATGCCGTGTGTCTCCATTAATGTATGGATTGGTTGAGGCAGAGTGCGATCTGTAATCAGCACATCCACGGTATCCCAATCAAAGGCTTTGAACCTGCTTCGGTTATCAAACTTCTTGTGATCGGCAAGGATAATTGTGCATTCGGAGCGTTCAGCTGCAAGCCTGCTGATCCATGCATCTTCTTCATCCTCATAGTAAATACCATCTTCCGCTATTGCTGCTGTACCGAGAAAAACACCGTCAAATTGAATTTGCTCAATCTGCCGCGCACTTTCCATAGAAAAGAAAAAACGATTTTCATGGTTCAATTTCCCGCCAAGTAAATGGACGGTTGCATTCTGTTGTTGAGACAACAATTCTGCAACGTCGAGTGATTGCGTAAAGACGCTGACCTGTGCATCTATTTGCCTTGCCATGCAGGAAATGGTGGTTGACGCATTTAGAAAATAACAGCCATCTGTATTTAAATAGGAAACTGCTTTTTTACCAATGCGCATTTTTTCTTCAGAATACGTTTGCAGCCGGTCACGATACGCTAGGATCTTGTTGCCTAAATCCGGAAGGGCAATGCCTCCATGTGTCCGAGTTGCAGCTCCTTGGTTCACAAGCTTAACAATATCGCGACGGGCCGTATCTCGTGAGATCGTGTAACGTTGGCAAATGTCAGCAACGGACATCGTACGCGCTTTTTGCAAATAGTCTAGAATAGCGACAAGCCGTTCTTCTTGGTAAATGATGCGCCACCTCTTTCTATTTGGAGGAATTCGTTTTATTTTCTTACGCCAGTAATTAGTTCATTTGTGCGCAACCTAGATTTTCATATCGTTTGTCAGTCTTGCAATTTTAATGAGTCACGATGGTGATAGTAAGTCCCAAATAACATTTAAGAATTATCTTATATAAGCAATTATAAGTAACTAATAAAAAATGTCAAGTAATTATAAGCATTGCGGTTCGCTTATGCGATGGTGATTAACTCGATGCGTGCAGGCAATCGGATGTCAAAATAAATCCTGAATTTTAGGTGATGAATTCGCTTACTTTTTCAACCTGTGATACACTGTCGATACACAATAGAGTTAAAAAAGGAGGGATTATAATGACACGTCGTGAAAAAGTTTTAACCTATCTGGAAAAATGCGCGCTTAGCATGGATCAAGGTATTACAACGAGCGAACTATCCGAAGCGATCGGTGTGCTTCGTCCGAATGTGAGCAATGTGTTAAATCAGCTTGTCAGAGAGGGAAAAGTAAAGAAGACAAATGGCCGACCCGTTCACTATTTCATGAATAGTGAAGAAGGGGAACGTGGATTTATGCTGGAGCAGAAACCCAACATTGGGTTCGCGGGAGATGCTCGTATCCGTAATCAAAGCATTAAAATGAAGTCGACTGCAAAGAAGAACAAAGTGGATGTTTTTGATAACATGATTGGCAGTCGCGACAGTCTAAAGAATCAAGTCGAGCAGGCCAAAGCGGCATTGCTTTATCCGCCGCATGGACTGAACACACTGATCATTGGTCCGACAGGATCCGGTAAGACGTATTTTGCTAATAAAATGTACCATTTTGCATTGGATAGGGAGATCATTTCCAAAAAGGGATTTACCACATTCAATTGTGCGGATTACGCACACAATCCGCAGTTATTGATGTCGCATCTGTTTGGCTACGTCAAAGGGGCTTTTACCGGTGCTAACGCTGATAAAGATGGCCTGATTCAGGAAGCTGATGGCGGCATGCTTTTTCTTGATGAAGTCCATCGTCTGCCGCCTGAGGGACAAGAAATGATTTTTTATTTTATGGATCATGGAACATACAGCCGCTTAGGTGAAACTGCCAAAGTGCATCATGCAGACGTCAGACTGGTTTACGCAACGACTGAAGACCCGAAAAGTTCATTGCTGCAGACTTTTGTCCGTCGTATCCCGATCATCATTCAACTGACCGATTTTAACCAAAGAAGTGCACGTGAAAAGTTGCAGTTATTAGAACAATTATTAACGCTTGAAGCGAATCGGATCCATAAAAATATTCGTTTAAGTGAAGATGTTGTCCAAGCTTTGCTGGGAAGTGTCACATACGGAAATGTTGGGCAGTTAAAATCGAATATTCAATTAGTATGTGCCCAAGGTTTTTTGAATAGCATGCGTAATAAAAATGAAATAACCCTGATTTTTAGCCAGCTGCCGCCTAATATCAAAGATGGACTTTCCAACTTGGCGAACAATCGGCAAGAATTGGGGAACCTGAGTCGATTGCTCGAACCCACGATGGTGATCAAGCCTGATGCTGAGCGTGGTCTGCCCGATAGTGACAGTTATGAACTGCCATATAATCTGTATGAAATCATTGGTGATAAAGCTGCGCTGCTGAAAGATGAAGGATTGGATCAAGCAGCGATCAATAACTTCATTATGACCGATATCAATCTGCATTTAAAATCTTTTTATCGTCAAGGGAAGTTGGAAAGAAACGTCAGCAGTTTGAATGAGATCGTTGATCAAGAGATTATTGATTTAACAAAACGGATCCAACTGCTGCTTCAGGAAAGAGAGAGTTATCCGGTCCGAGATAACTTCATTTATGCGATGAGCCTGCACATCAGTTCTTTTATTAAACGCGTCCAGTCAGGAAAACCGTTACGCACTATTCCGGCTGATTTGATTTCAATGGTCCATGATTATCCAGCTGAACTCAAGATTGCTGAACATGTTAAAGACTTGATCGAGGATCATTATCATTTTCCTATTCCTGAATCTGAAGTTTATTACATGGCGATCCTTTTTGTATCTTTAAAATCAGAACCTAAAACCGGGAAAGTTGGAATCGTTGTAGCAGCCCATGGCAACAGTACCGCATCCTCAATGGTTCACGTTGTTTCGCAATTGCTGTCCGTAGATAATATTGCTGCCTACGATATGCCGCTTGAAATGAGTCCTAAAGTCGCGTTGGATGGTATTGCCGAGCAAGTTAAAAAAATTGATCAGGGCAACGGGGTTTTACTATTGGTCGATATGGGATCTCTTAACACATTTAGCAGTAAACTGACCGAGAAAACGAATGTTCATGTCAAAACGATTGATATGGTGACTACAGCGATGGTACTCGAAGCAGCCCGTAAAACAGCGCTGATCGATAGTGATCTTAAAACAGTATATCGGGAATTGCGTCAATTTGACGGCTATGCACAAACGATTGAAAAGGTTCATAGAAAAAAGAATTATGTTCAGACAATATCAAATCAAAGAGAGAAGGCGATTATTGCAATTTGTTCAACTGGCGAGGGAACAGCTCGACGAATTAAGGATCTGCTGGATAAGATATTAGTCGACAATTTGATTGACGATATCAGAGTGATCACAGTCTCAGTCGTGACTATGAACGAACAAATTGCCAAGATCCAGCAAAACTATCAAATCGTGGCCACGACCGGCGTTGTGAAACCTGAAGTTGCTGCTCCATTTGTTTCATTAGAAAATTTATTGCAGGGCGGTGGAGAGAGTTTTATTGGTTTGGTTGAAAAAATAAATAATCATACAGCACATGAAGCAGAGGATCTGGAACATTCGGATTTATTAACGGAAGAAATGAGTCAGAACTATTTGGGGCAGTACTTCACATTCATTAATCCCGCTAAAATTGTAAAAGTATTGTGGAATTATTGCGATTTTATTCAGCATCGCAGCAAGTCTAAAATGTCAAATGCATTCAAAATTAGTTTGATCATGCATATTGCTGGAGCGATTGAGCGTTATTTGACCCGCTCAGAAATGAGTGTTGATGAACAGAAACGATCGAATGTCAGAACAGAGAAATTGTATCCGATTGTTAAACAGGCGAATGAGGTTCTGCATGAAACACTTAATATTAATCTTTCAGATTCGGAAGTGTATTATATTGTCGCCTTATTTAAGACAGAAAAAGAAAAAAACGATACACAAAACAATTGATACACATTTTATTTGTATCAATTGTTTTTCTTAATAGTGAAGAAAGGCTGTTATACCGGGCATTGAATGCGATACACAAAAAGTGGCATGTAAATTGCTTATCATGTGGTGTAGTATTCTTTGAATACTTTTGACCTTTTTCATGGCTTGAAACTCAAATCATGAATGTGTGACAGAGTAATCAGAAACTACGAATGCATGAATGTGCGTGGATGATCTGCTCGGAAAAGGTAGAGGTATGATTAGTTGTTTTAGTCGCACAAACAATGGTGGTGGATGTTCATGACGATGGATGTGCGTTTATTACGTATTGACAGTCGCTTGCTGCATGGTCAAGTGACAACGAATTGGGCGAAAGCCATCAATGTTAATCGCATCTTAGTTGTGTCCGATCGTGTGGCGAACGATCAGACACGCAAGACCTTAATCGTGCAGGCTGCACCTCCTGGAATCAGAGCAAATGTCATCACGGTGGAGAAAATGATAAGAATCTATCATGATCCGCGTTTCGACATTTTAAAACCGATGATTCTGGTTGAGGACCCTGTTGATGCAAGACGTATTGTCGAAGGCGGCATAACGATTGATTCGGTTAATATTGGGGCGATCAGTTTTGATACGACGCGGGTCATGGTTACCGATGCGATCGCTGTTAATGTAGCTGATGTGGAAGCTTTCAAGTGGTTTCATGACCACGGTATTAAGCTTGATGTCCGCAAAGTTTCCAGTGATAGTTCAAAAAATCTTTGGAAATCACTTTCCGAAAAAGGTTTGGTGTAGATCGATTGATTTCTAAACGTTCTGCTCTACTTTACCGTGCATCCCCATAAACATGAAGGGGGTGAGAAGGTTTCGGCACAGCGAATCGATCCGGTAGGTTGCTTTAATTATTTTGAAAGCGATAACATAACCGGGTGCTTTAGTCATTTGCTAAAGTAAAACTATTGATAATAGGAGGTATGAACCAATGGTAGGTATTATCCTAGCAAGCCACGGCAATTTCGCCGAGGGCATTTTCCAATCCGGATCCATGATTTTTGGAGCGCAGGAGAATGTCAAAACGGTTACCTTAATGCCCAACGAAGGTCCCAATGACGTTAAGGCGAAAATGAATAAAGCGATTGCATCCTTCGATGATCCAGAAGAAGTTCTGTTCTTAGTCGATCTTTGGGGTGGAACTCCTTTTAATCAAATCAACAGCTTATTTGAAGCGCACAAAGACAAATGGGCAATCGTTGCGGGTATGAACTTACCGATGGTGATCGAAGCGTATGCTTCACGTTTATCAATGAACACAGCACGTGAAATTGCCGCGCATATTTCGGTCACAGCTAAAGAAGGGGTCAAAATAAGACCTGAAGAATTAGAGACGGAGAAAGCAGCTGCTGCAGCTCCCGCTCAAAAATTAAACACAGGTGCCCCTGGCAAATTTAAATACGTGTTAGCGCGTATTGACTCTCGTTTGCTACACGGTCAAATAGCGACCGCTTGGACAAAGGCGACACAGCCGACACGGATTATCGTTGTGTCTGACACAGTAGCCAAGGATGACCTGCGTAAGAAATTGATCCAACAAGCTGCTCCGCCAGGCGTTAAAGCACATGTTATTCCTGTTGATCAAATGATCAAGCTTGCAAACGATGATCAGCACTTCGGCGGTCAACGCGCATTACTTCTTTTCGAAAATCCACAGGATGCGTTTAGAGCAGTTAAAGGCGGCGTTCCATTGGATACAATCAACGTTGGTTCTATGGCACATTCACCAGGTAAAGTTCAACCGAACAAGGTGCTCGCCTTTAGCCAAGATGATATTGATACTTTTGTTAAGTTAAAAAAAGATGGTATAAAGTTCGATGTACGTAAAGTTCCAAATGATTCAAAAGGTGACATGGACGAAATTATCAAGAAAGCTCAAGATGAGTTAAACAGATTAAGATAATCTAAATGATCAGGAGAAACGGAGGAACGATAATCATGGATTTAAACATTATTCAAATTGTATTAGTCATTATCGTCGCATTTCTAGCTGGTATGGAAGGAATCTTGGATGAATTTCATTTCCACCAACCCGTAATCGCTTGTACGTTAATCGGTCTCGTTACAGGAAACTTAGTACCATGTCTGATCTTAGGCGGTACGTTACAAATGATTGCTCTCGGTTGGGCAAATATCGGTGCCGCTGTAGCGCCTGACGCTGCACTCGCATCCATTGCATCCGCAATTATTTTAGTTCTTGGCGGGCAGGGCAGTGCCGGTGTATCTTCTGCAATCGCGATTGCCGTTCCGCTTGCCGTTGCAGGTTTATTATTAACCATCATCTGCCGTACAATTGCGACCGCTTTTGTACATTTTATGGATGCCGCAGCTAAAGAAGGCAACTTCAAAAAAGTTGAACTATGGCACATCATCGCGATCTGCATGCAAGGGGTACGTATTGCCATCCCTGCTGCATTGATCTTAGCGATCGGTGCCGGTCCGGTGAGAGGCTTGCTTGCATCAATGCCGCTTTGGCTGACAGACGGTTTGGCAATCGGCGGGGGCATGGTCGTAGCCGTTGGTTATGCCATGGTTATTAACATGATGGCTACAAAAGAAGTATGGCCATTCTTCGCCATTGGTTTCGTACTTGCAACGGTGACACAAATCACATTGATCGGCCTTGGTGCGATCGGTGTTGCGCTTGCACTTATCTATCTGGCCCTTTCCAAACAAGGCGGCTCAGGTAATGGCGGCAACTCAAACACCGGTGATCCACTAGGCGATATTATTGATAATTACTAAGAAGGAGGCTGACAAAAAATGGCACAAGAATTGAAATTATCCAAAAAAGATCGAATTTCTGTTTGGTGGCGTTCAACGTTCCTTCAAGGTTCATGGAACTATGAACGTATGCAAAACGGTGGTTGGGCCTATTCAATGATTCCCGCAATCAAAAAATTATACAAATCTAAGGACGCTCGTTCGGCTGCACTAAAACGTCACCTAGAGTTCTTTAATACGCACCCTTATGTAGCTTCACCGATTATTGGTGTCACTTTAGCGCTTGAAGAAGAACGCGCGAATGGGGCTCCGGTTGACGATGTAGCCATTCAAGGGGTTAAAGTCGGTATGATGGGTCCGCTCGCAGGTATCGGTGATCCGGTTTTCTGGTTCACGGTTAAACCAATCCTTGGCGCGTTAGCCGCTTCTCTTGCGATGACCGGTAACATTCTTGGACCAATTATTTATTTCGTTGCATGGAATATTATTCGTATGGCATTCATGTGGTATACACAAGAATTCGGTTACAAAGCCGGCTCTAAAATTACCGAAGACTTGTCCGGTGGATTACTTCAGGACATTACTAAAGGCGCATCAATACTTGGTATGTTCATCCTTGGCTCATTAGTTAACCGCTGGGTATCGATAAAATTCACACCCGTTGTATCTTCAGTTAAACTCGACAAAGGTGCTTATATTGATTGGAGCAATTTGCCGTCCGGAGCGGAGGGGATTAAATCAGCGTTGGAACAGCAAGCCTCCGGTCTTTCATTGGCAGCACAAAAAGTAACGACGTTACAAAACAACTTGGATAGCTTAATTCCCGGTTTAGCTGCATTGGCGTTAACCCTTCTTTGCATGTGGCTGCTTAAGAAGAAAGTTTCTCCAATCATTATTATTCTTGGCTTATTCGTGATTGGTGTCGTTTTCCACTTAATCCACTTGATGTAAGTGTAAAGAACTTGCCTGGGCGTTTTTTGATTTAATTCTAGCCTGGGCATTTTTGTACACTAAAGAAGTGTCTTGACTATGGGACCGGCTTGCTCGTTTTTTCTGATGCAATTTTGTGGTGAAGCTTAATCGATGGAAGACAAGTATAATGAGAAAATGAACGAAGGGAAGTGAAGCAAAGAAAATGGTTGAATCACTAAACACAAAAGTCGATTTTGTAAGCAATGCCACTTCTTACGGGGGACTAACCGATTACGGCAAAATTATGATCGGAGACAATGCCTTTGAGTTTTATAACGACCGAAATGCGCAGAAATACATCCGCATTCCCTGGGAAGAAGTGGATTATGTCGTTGCTTCCGTGATGTTTAAGGGGAAGTGGATCCCCCGCTATGCACTACGAACGAAGAAAAACGGAACGTACACGTTTTCTTCAAAGCATCCGAAAAAAGTTTTACGTGAGATACGCAAATACGTTAAGCCGGAACGAATGGTTCGGTCACTGACGTTCTTTCAAGTTGTTAAACGTGCTCTCAAAAACATTTTCGGTCGAAAAAGCAGTAATTAAGCATCCTGTACTTTTATATATTTAGAAGCGTATGGTTTGTTGATTTCCACCTGAACGAACAGTCGTTGGGCAAACGGCTGTTTTTTTTTACGTGCGCCCGGCATGGACGACAGCTAGGCGGTGAAAGTCCGCTACAGGCTTGGCAGTAGGAACTGTTAGCCAAAGGCAAGGGTGTCC